>CAWHTX010000015.1:0-116684 GCA_963832355.1 uncultured Bacteroidota bacterium
GCCGGTAAATATGCTTACGTTACTGTAATCGGGGTATCAGGCGATAATGATTATGTGGTTCAGTTCAGTAACGGGAAGCTTTTGAGGGAACCGGAAGGGCCGCTGTAGGGAAAGATGCTCATTTTATCTTTGACACCACGCAATAATGAATTATATGTCCCCTGCCAGAATAATGATGCTGTGTATGTACTTAATCGTTTTAATATGAATTTAATTGAAACGATTTCTGTCCCTGCAGCTCACGGAGCAGGAATGATCACAAATGGAAAAGTTTTTTATACAACCAATATCGCCGGCGGCGGAGTCAATGGATTATATGCAATAAATACAGGGAATAACCAGGTGATAGGATCTTCTGATACACCGTATCCTGTTCCGCATAATATTGCATCTCCCGACAAATTCAAAGAAACTATACCTCACGCATTCCGGGGCTGCTTCGGACAAAGTAACTGTATACGAAATATCTAACGGAAGCCCGGTTCCAATGTACCTTGGTGAGATAACTGTAGGACTGAATCCATTCGGACTTGGATACGCACAATAATTCTCATTATTTTATGGCGGGTATGCTTACGTTACTGTAATCGGGGTATCAGGCAATAATGATTATGTGGTTCAGTTCAGCACCGGAACTTTTGAGGAGACCGGAAGGGCGGCGGTAGGAAAAGATGCGCATCTTTCATTAACACCACGCAATAATGAATTATATGTCCCCTGCCAGAATAATGATGCAGTTTATGTGCTGAATCGCTTTACCATGGATCTGATGGAAACGATTTCTGTCCCTGCAGCTCACGGAGCAGGAATGATCACGAATGGAAAAGTTTTTTATACAACCAATATCGCCGGCGGCGGAGTCAATGGATTATATGCAATAAATACAGGGAATAACCAGGTGATAGGATCTTCTGATACACCGTATCCTGTTCCGCATAATATTGCATCTCCCACAAATTCAAAGAAACTATACGTCACCCATTCCGGGGCTGCTTCGGACAAAGTAACTGTATACGAAATATCTAACGGAAGCCCGGTTCCAATGTACCTTGGTGAGATAACTGTAGGACTGAATCCGTTCGGACTCGGATACGCACAATAATTCTCATTATTTTATGGCGGGATGACCGGGAACATTGTTTCCCGGTTTTCCTGTTTTAACTTTGGTTATCTAGATTCAGATCTGCCAATATTCTATATTAAAACAGTTTACAAAATGATATGACTATGTCAACTAAAAAATTTCTTTCTGTGAATGAGTACTTAGCCTCGGTGCCAGGTGATAAGAAACCTCTTCTGAAAGAACTACGCAATATCATCAGAAAAGCTGCACCTGTGGCAGAAGAGGTAATAAGCTATAATATGCCGGCTTATAAACAGGATGGAATTCTGGTTTATTTTATGGCTCACAGGAACCATATCGGTTTCTATCCTGGAAGCAAAGTAATAAGTGAACTGCCAAAGGATAAACTCAGGGACTATAAAACTTCAAAGGGGACAATACAGCTTCCTTTTAATAAACCACTCCCTAAAAGGCTTATACAAAGCATCGTTAAAATGCGGGTAAAGCAGAATATAGAGAAGAGAAAATTGAAGAATACTGTTCTGAAAAAGGGGAAACGGTGATAGTTATGTATTAACATCCATCCGGCCCGGGATGAGCTGCATAATTACATATTCAGCCAGTAGGTCATTTTGATGAGAAAGATGTTGTCGGGACGAAGGTCCGTAAGGTTTGTAATCACCCTGTTAAACTGAAATTCGGGATCTGAGTAGCTTTCACTCCTCGTCTGTGTCCACACGAAATATACAACCGAACCGGGAAGGTACTCCCATCTCAGCACAGCATTACCCCTTAAAGAAACAAATTTGAAATCGTTTTCTCCAAGGTCAACAGCCTGAGCCGGTCCGCTTCCGTCAGGATCAGCCATATGAGTTTCAGGGTTGTATGTTGAACCGTCTTCACCATAAACATTAAATGTATATGTTCCGGGTTCTTTTAACTCTTTATACCTGGCATATTTCCCTGTTGAAATTAAAGGCTGAGCGTAGAACTGCAGACTCAGGTTTGGTGTGAAGGTCCAGTTAAGTCTTATCCCTGCAGAAAGTGTGTTCTGATCAAGTTCTCCGAATACATATCTCTTGCCGTATGTTGCCTCTGCCAGCGGATCAGTGAAGGTATCGATGTACTGTGAGTTATCAAGATTTTTACTGTAGGAAGGACTAATACTTATAAGCACGTTAGCTGCAGGCCTGTAATCCACTCCCACACTAACTCCCCAGTTCTTCGAGTTGCCTTCCTGTATATATGAATTATACCCAACGTTGAAGATGAAGTTCTTCCGCGTATCAGTATTCGCAAAGATGTCGAACTGGTAACCCGGAAGGTTAAGCATCACAGGACCTCCGCGTGTCCCGCGGTCATTTATGGTCCGGGGATTATAAGCACCGTCCATACTGATATCGTAGTAATTCAGCGTGGTCATATTGGCAAGTGCAAAGAGTCCCTGCCAGTTAATCTGTCCGTCAAAGTTGTAGCTTCTGAAAACTGCACCTCCCAGCTGAAGACTGCGGAACCAGTCAGTGGGATCCCTCCAGATATAGCCGCTTACAAAGTGATAATTAATCAGATTAGTTCTCCATAAGAATCCCAGGTCATTAACATCAAACCCCGGAGAGATTACTCCCAGCGCAGTATTCAGAAATATATTTCCCTTCTGCTTGTTGATCGCAAGTCTTCCTCCGTAGCCGGCCAGTGAAGTTGCAGTGCTGTCCAGTTTTAGTACTTTTGAATCGGGACGCTGAAAATAATGCTGCGGGTTCTGCTGCAGGTCAAGGATACGCTCCCGTGTGCCGCCTACATAACTCATACCTCCCCATCCGGTTAAGACCCATTCCTTGTCACCATCAAGAAATGTCCATCCGTCAATCCCTCCGGTATAGGCTTCGCCGTTTAATTCATCTTTCAGCCTGGCATCCTTAAAGAAGCGCTTTGTTATTGTTGAAATGAACCCGAGTCCCTGTGCGCCTTCATTTATTTCCTTCTGTGCACGAAATATTCCGTAATAAGTTAACGGCTCTATTTCTGCGGATGACTTTATTCCGCCCGTTGATAAATCAGCAAACTCTCTCTGGGTAACTGCCTGTATTACTCCCATATTTATATCGCCGTCAACCTTGCCCGTAAGCTTTGCTGCCCCAATGATATGAGTGCCATCGGGTACACTTGTATAGTCAGCATCAGGAATGCTTCCCTGCGGGGTTCTGCCTATCCTTCTGCTGTAGAAGAAGTCGGGATTCCCCCAGTTAAAGCTCCAGTTGCTGCGCGAGCCTCCATAGCCGAAGTTGAAGATGTTTGATCCTTCTATGAAGAAAGGTCTTTTCTCATCAAAGAATGTTTCAACATCGCTGAGGTTGATTACCGCAGGGTCTATTTCAACCTGACCGAAATCGGGATTTATTGTAGCATTAAGTGTCAGGTTCGATCCGATACCGTATTTAAAATCAGCTCCGACACCCGCAGAATATTGTGACCCGTCGTTAAAAGGATCGTTGGGAGAATGCCCCGTATAGGAAGCCTTGGTAGTTACATAAGGAAGTATCTCAAGGTTATTTGCAGGTTTTATGTCCTTTAACCCATTAAGCGTCGCAAAATGCGAAACAAAACCACTTTCATTCTTTGGAATATACACAAGGTAGTCTCTTTCATGTTTCCGGGCTATATCCCGCTTGAAGTCAATGCCCCAGGTCTGGATATCCTTCGATGCAAACTTAAGCTGAGAGAAAGGGATCTTCATTTCGGCGGTCCACCCTTCTTTGTCGATATGCACTTTACCTTCCCAGACACCATCCCAGGTATAATCATCCCATTCGTCGTTATAGAGAACACCGTCTTTCAGAGTGCCGGCTGCGGTAATGCCGAAATAATTTCCCGATCTTTTATCATTATAAGGATCAAGGAAAACTGTAAACTGGTCGGAATTGCCATCTTCATCACGTCTAACAAGATTGGCATAAATTGAATCAGGAGAGGAATCATACATTCTTGCCCCGATGTATAATGCCTCATTATCATATGCTATATAGACTTTAGTTTTTTCACTCGGAGCTTTACCTTCGTCAGGATCAAGCTGGGTAAAGTCAGTTACGAAGTCGGTGCTTTTCCAGATCGGTTCATCAAGCAGACCGTCAATTGTTACAGATGAATTTATTTTAACTGCTGTTAATGCCTCTTCCGGCTGGCTTTCTCCGTAGCTGAACCCGGTTATTAAAACTAATATACATCCCAGTAACAATATCAAATGCTTCATAAATACTCTGCCTGGTTTATACAAAAATTATTTCTGTTTTTTAATACGTATCTCGCCTGAGGTTGTCTGAACTTCAATTGTACTGCCGCCGCCGTTAATTACGTATGTTGTTTTTACAGTGCTATGACTTTTATCCTCTGTTGTAAGCTTAAAGTCGGATGTAATTGGACTGGTATTATCCTCTCCCCATGTATCCCATCCTCTTACCTTTGCAACCACTGTAGCCTTTGCATTTCCAGGAAGATAGAGGGTTACGCTGCCCGATCCCGATTTAATTTCGCTGTTAACTTTAGGGTCAGGATTCAGTTCAACATACACATCACCGCTGCCTGTGTAGCAGTCTATGCCGCCTTTAATATTTTTGAATGACAGGTTACCGCCGCCTGTTTTAGCGCTTGTTTTTCCGCTGGCCCTGCCTACAGATACATTACCGCCGCCGGTTGTTACCTTAGCCGATGATGATACTGCTTGCACCTGCACATTGCCGCCGCCAGTCGTAACAGTAAATACTCCGCCCACATCGCCTGAGTTCACATTACCGCCGCCGGTCCTGACTTTAAGATCTTTACTGACACTGGTTACCTGAACATTACCGCCCCCGGTATTCAGCTCTGCCTTACCGGTAATCGTTCCTATCTGAAGGTCGCCGCCGCCGCTGTTTATTTCAGCATCACCGTTAATCCTGCCGGTCTGTATTTGTCCTCCGGCTGTATTAAGTACTGTATTACCGTTAATATTCTTTGTGTCAATATCACCGCCTGCCGTGGAGCATTCTACTTTACCGGTGATATCGTTTTTTATAGTTATTTCGCCGCCGCTTGTATTCAGTTCAAGGTTTATTGATGCGGGCACAGTAATATTAATATCCTCGCCGGGGTAATCCCCGGATGTGATAGTAAGTGTGTTCCCGCTCTGAATCATTCGGAACGATTGGATACCCGAATCTTCATCCTCCTCATACTTCACGGAAACCTCATCTTTATTCCAGGTATTAAGCTGAATATCACCGTAATCAATTTTTACTTCAAGTTTCCCGTTTTTGCCTAGATTGAAGGTCTTTTCTTTTTGCTGTGCCTGGGCTGTAAGAATTCCCGCCAGGATAAGTAATAATATTATTAATAATTTTTTTCTGTACGTTTTCATTTTATTTGTACTCCTTAAGAACTGTTTTCGCCTGGTAGCGAATGTAATTGTTATCGTCCTGCTGCATTTTTTGTCTGAAGACCGAAAGGTCTTTATTGTTGAATGTACTCCCCTTCTTATTTGCCTGTACCAGCATATTCATTGCATCGATCCGCATTCCGGACGACGAATCATTCTGCAATATATAAAGCATGGCACCTTTAACGTCATCGTCAAAGCTGAACTTTTTAAGAAGCTTCATAGCTTCCAGTCTTACGCCCTGGTTATTGTCATATTTTACTACAGATAAGAGGGCATTCTTAATTTCCGGATCCGGCTGCTGCGGCTGACCGCTTGAATTAATGAGGTTTATTGTATTCAGCCTGGTTCCGGGATTATCCACATTAAGCATCGAGTAGGTTAAAATGTTCTGCACCCGGGGATCACTCATTTTTCCTTTTATATGCATTGGTTTTAATGCATCAAAGGTAAACTCAACTGTACCATCTTCTGTATTTTTACTGATAAACTTAACGTCAGTTATCCTGGTATCACCCGAAAGCATAACCTGGTTATTCTGATTAGCGGGAACCGGATTTTCCATCGAATAATGGATTGTTCCCGCAGTATTGAAAATGAAATATCCCGCTATCACCCCGATTATAAGAAAAGAGAAAGCTGCAGTAACCAGCTGCGGTGTAAGAAAGAAAGATGAGGAGAACTTACCGGTTAAGAATTGCCAGAATCCCGTTTTCTGTCTTTCTATCCTTATCCTTGATCTGAGCTCACTCCTTGCCTCACTCAGAAGTTTTGTTTCTGGTTCGGGTAGTTCGTTATGCTGAAGCGAATCCTTAAGAAGCTTTGCAGAATAAAATTCTGAGCGGCAGAGATCGCAGTTTTTCAAATGCTCCTCAAGTTCTATTTTTTCACGACTGCTTATTTCCCCGAAATAATATTCATCAATCAGGTTTTTATATTTTTTGTGTTCCATAACTTTCTCCGTTAAGCGTAATAAAGATCTGTCAGCTGTGTTCTCATCTTCCTTACAGCCTCAAAAAGGTATTTTTTAATTGTACCTTCTCCACAGCTAAGCATCTCCGCAATTTCTCTCAGCTTGTAGCCTTCATAATGTTTAAGAATAAAAATCATTTTTTGTCTTGGTGATAATGTTTCCAGCGCCTGGTTTATGTGCTCTGATATTTCCATACTGGTAACTGCCCTGTCAGGAACAGGCTGATCATCCTCTATCTCAATTCCTGTATTTATATTTTCGTCTTCATTATCAGGATGTATTGAAACAAACTCTCTTCTGTTGCTTTTGGTTTTATGCGTAAGACAAACATTCACTACAATCCTGTACAGCCACGTCGAGAACTCGCTGTTGAACTGAAACTTCTTCAATCCTTTATATACCCGGATAAATACATCCTGGTAGATATCCTTTGCATCGTCTTCATTTTTCACGTATTTCATTGCAAGGGCCAGTACTTTTTTGTCGTAGTTATATATGAGCTCTTCAAAAGCCGAAACATTTCCATTCTGTGCTCTTATTATTAGTTCTGTTTCCTGCTGTGTCATTTATTTATCCGTATCTGTTTCATTAGACTAAAGCTTTCCGAAAAGGTTGGTAGCAGACGCTGAAAATTACCCAAATATTAGAGGAAAGGGGAAAAGTCATTTGATAAGCGTAGAATATTCAGGATAATCGGAAAAAGAAATCTTCGTTCTCTTGTCAATTATCACATAAATGGGTCTAGAGGTATTAACCTCGGTATAGACTCTTTTTAGGCCCGGAGTTTAGACGGTTCAAAGACGGTTCATCTCACTTTTTTGGGGGAAATTGTAGAATTATTAAACGGAAATTGTTGAAGGATTAAACAGTCATTTATTGTGAAGAATAAATGATGTTATTGCAAATAATAAAGTATTTTACCCTCAGTTTCAACCCGGGATCAGTCATAATTGATAATAAAATGGCCAAATAAAAAATCAGGGGTAAATTTTATAAATCAGGAATTTGCCGCCCGGAATACTGATATGAAGTTTTGCAGTCTGCGTTGAATCCGCGGATACTGCTCCTTCTTCACCCGAGATAAGCTCTGTAAATGAAGCTTCCGAAGAACTTAACGGAACGTTAAACTCATCAGCTTCACTCCCCGTATTAAATGCAGCAATATATAATTCATTCCCGGTTTTTCTGCTGAATGCAAATGATGCTTTTTCATCATTCGAATAAAGGAATTTAAGATCGCCTCTTTTGAGTGCATTGCTTGAATTATGGATCGCGATTATTTTTTTATAGAAATTCAGCAGATCCTCATTTACCGCAACTTTATATCTGCCGAAACCTGTCTTAAATCCTGAAGCAGGAGTTATTACCTCATCATCATATTTGAGGTCAGCCCATACCATCGGCTTCCTGTCGTGGGGATCGTCCGCACCCCACATACCGGCCTCATCGCCGTAATAGATCATCGGCGCGCCCCGGTATGTCATCTGGAAAGCCGCAATCATCTTCTGCTTCTCATAATCCGCAGGCGACGGTTTACCGGGATCGTAATCCGGATTTCTCCCGTTAGCATCACGGTCATAATTTCTGTCGGGATTCTTGATCATCGATGATAGTCTTTCTGTATCATGACTATCAACCAGGTTCTGCAACAGATAAAGGTTCTGCTCAGGATAGTTTTTATCTATTTCCTTCAACTGCTCGACAAACTGCGAGGCAGGTATTTTTGTTGTATCAGCCACAAAAAAACTGTTAACTGCAAAGGCAAAATTGTAATTCATCAGGGCATCGTAAGGACCATGTCCCGAAATAAAATCAGGAGAAAGCTGCCATAGTTCCCCAACGGTTATTGCTTCGGGGTTTATCGACTTAACCAGCTTATCCCAGTCCTTCCAGAAACCCAGCGGGACATCCTTTGATACATCCAGTCTCCAGCCGTCTATTCCATCTTCAGGATCACCGTCATTATTGGGATCCATCCATCTTGCAGTGGAATGAAAGATATATTGTTTCGGTCCGGCCGCAAGGTCGCTGTCATTCCTGTTGAACTGGGGAAGTGATCTTACATTTGCCCATCCCTGGTAATCAAACTCATTCTCAGGGGTTGAAGGATCATCAAAAGATTTCACCTGGTACCAGTCCTTGTATTCTGAATCCTTCCCGTTCCTGATAATATCCTGAAAAGCCCAGAACTGAGTACCGGTATGGTTGAATACGCCGTCTATTATTATTCTCATTCCTCTTTTATGCACTTCAGAAATTAACTTCAGGAATAGCTTATCTGCAGAAGTCCATTTCCAGGTCCGGGTATCATCCGGAATTTCGGAGGCAATAATTTCGCGGTCACCATCGGGATCAGGTCCAAAATTCACATCAATATGGTGGTATGTCGATCCGTCATACTTATGCATCGATACAGCTTCAAAAATGGGATTAAGGTAAATACCCTTTACACCAAGCGTCTGCAGATAATCGAGGTGATCGATTATCCCCTGTAGATCGCCGCCGTATCTTTTATCAAAATTATGACGTCTGAACCCGGCGGCTGAATCGTTATCCCGTACCGAAGATGTATCAAACCAGCTGCTTGTCCAGGGAGTTACTTTCCAGTCATCCGGAACAAACCTGCTGTTTATGAAAACCTTTGAAGCCTCAGGATCATTCGTGGTATCACCGTTAGCAAACCGTTCGGGGAAAATCTGGTACCAGACAATACCCTTCGCCCACTCAGGAAATTTTTCCTGGGCTGTTAATGCGCCGCCAAACAGCAGCACAAACAAACTCAGAAACATCATCCACTTTTTCATAGGGAAAGTTCTTTTTTCATTTTGGCGAGAGATTCATCAATGGAATGAGGTTTATATCCCAGTTCGGTCTGGGCTTTAAGTATTAATAATCCCGACTTCAGAGGCCGGGGAGCCGCCTGTTTAAGCTCATCAGTGGTGATTGGCGTTATAAGACTTTTATCAAGCTGAAAGAAATCGGCAATCTTCATTGTGAAATCGTAGCGGCTGAGAAATTCCTTGCCGCCTATATTATATACCCCGTATTTTTTATACTCAATTACCTTGCTTATAGCCTGGATCAGGTCGTCTATAAAAGTTGGATTATTTATCTGGTCGGTTACTATCCTTATATGTTTACCGCTCCTGACTGAATTCACAACCCACCTTACAAAATCGGGCCGGCTGTTATGCGCAATGCCGTAAAGAACATTCGTTCTTAGTATGGTATAAAACGTTCCGCTTATCCGCAGGACATTTTCACTTGCAAGCTTGGTCCTTGCGTAATAACCGAGAGGACTGGGTTTATCTTTCTCAGAGTAGGGCCCTTTCTGCCCGTTAAAAATATAATCAGTTGAGATATGAATTATGTGTGCGTCTATTACCCTGGATACCTCGGCAATATATTCCACACCTTTAACATTTGTCTTCCATGCCTGCTCGCGTTCTGTCTCGCTGAGATCAACATTAGTATATGCGGCAGCATTTATTATAACATCGGGATAAAAGTCATATACAAGATCCTTCACTTTCTCCCGCTTTGTCATATCGATCTGCTGGTATTCGGCACCATCAAATACCGGTTCATCCTCTATAGAGCAGGAAAGCAATTGTATCCCCTGCTGCCTGCTGTAAAATTCAGCCAGCCGCTGACCGAGCATGCCGTTTCCTCCGAAGAGTAGTATTCTTTTTTTAATTATGTCGTTAGAAAACATCGTTCTTCAATTTATTAAAATCACTTATTTTACTGTAAGAAGCTGCAGAACCCGAAGCGGTCACTGCAGTCTTTAATGCATAATCAATCGACCTGTTTTTAATATAAGTATAAAAAAAGACTGCCCCAAAAACGTCCCCGAGTCCTACCTGGTTCTTAACATCTGCTTTGAGCGCGCGCATTTCCTTAACAATTATTTGCCCATCTTTAATGCTGTAACACACAGCGCCTTTCTTTCCCTGTGTTTCCAGAAGCTGCTTCACATTGGTTCCGAGAACATATTCAATAATTTCCTCTTTGTTGTCTGAATCCGCGATCGTAAACAATTCCCTTGTGTTTACCTGAAGTATATCGATGTTACGGAGCCATTTATCAAAGTCGGGTATCAATCTGAATTCCCGCTCCATTTTTTCATTAAGTCCGCGCGAAAAAGTATGCACATCAAAATAAATCAGTCCGGGGTAATTACTTCTTATTTCTTCAAGCTGTTCAAGCGAGATATCAAAGCCTGTTATCATATTTATCAGAATACCGTCAAACATATGCAAGCCGGATGTATCTAAATCCAGTCTGCCTGTAATGTTTTCATATATCTCCTCACGCTCCCTGTCATCATAGATGTTAAGTCTCACTTTAGGGATAACATCTGTGTAATTAAGGTAGGAGTGGTTAACCCTGTCATAAAGATCCCGGAAAAGCTCATCGCCCCTTTTATAAGCCGTGCAAAGATAAATTTCATCTCCGTCATCTTTAATATTCTCCAGCGCGGTAACGGAATAAAATATTCCGCCCGGCTTTACTTCGTAACCGGACTTAAAATAGATATGGTCTTCTACTGATTGTCCTATTAATAATAATTTCATACCGCTAAAATCCCTATTTTTTTCCTTTTGAGAAAGCTTAAAGCACATGCCCGGGCGATTAATTTTCTGCAAGTCAGGAAGTTCAGCTGTCAGTTCACTCCCTGCCGGAAGAGAAGAAAGACAAACCGCACATAATGGAATTCAATCTTCATGAAAATTGTTATATATTTATAAGATAAATTGAGCTAAAATTCGATATACAAATCAAATACAGAAATTAAAAAAAGTATGAAGATCGGAATTACCTGTTATCCAACCTACGGGGGAAGCGGGGTGATAGCGACTGAACTCGGAAAAGAACTGGCTTTGAGAGGCCATAAAGTACATTTTATAAGTTACGCTCTGCCATTCCGGCTTACACAGTTTGTAGAAAATGTTGTGTTTCATGAAGTGGAGATGAGCAGCTACCCGTTGTTTGAATTTCCTCTATACAGTCTTGCCCTTGCAAGCAAAATGGTTGAGGTTGCCCAGTATGAGCAGCTCGACTTGCTGCACGTGCATTATGCTATTCCCCATGCAAGCAGCGCCTACCTTGCAAAGCAGATGCTGAAGGATAAGATCGATCTGAAAATAGTAACCACACTTCACGGAACAGATATTACACTGGTAGGACTTGAACCTTCTTTTCTCCCGCTCGTAAAATTCTCTATTGAAGAAAGCGACGGGGTTACCGCAGTTTCGAGATTCCTTAAAGAGAAAACAATAACCAATTATGAAATAAAGAAGAATATCGAGGTGATTCCGAATTTCGTTGATACCGAAACATTCAAACCATCCGACTGCTGCGGCTATCGAAAGCATATCGCACCGAATAATGAAAAGGTGCTTGTTCATACATCGAATTTCAGGCAGGTGAAAAGAGTACCTGATACACTTAAGATATTCGCTAAAGTCCTTGAGGAAATACCAGCCAAACTGGTGCTGGTGGGTGATGGTCCCGACCGCTCTGAATGTGAAAGATTATGCCGGCAGCTGGGCATCTGCGACCACGTAAGGTTCCTTGGTAAGCAGGACGGGCTGGTAGAGATCCTGAATGCTTCCGATATCTTCCTTATCCCCTCTCAGTCGGAAAGTTTCGGACTGGCCGCTCTGGAGGCTATGGCATGCGGACTCCCGGTGATCAGCTCAAGTGTGGGCGGACTCCCCGAGCTTGTAAGACATAATGAAACAGGATATATTGCAGAAATAGGTGATATCGACAGGATGGCAAAGTACACGATCGATCTTTTGACGAACGACAGGAAATACAGACTATTTTCTAACAACGCAAGAGAAAGGACGGTTTCTTTGTTCGATAAGAAAATTGTAATCCCCCAGTATGAAGAATATTACAAAAAGTTTTTAAGCAAATGATAGTATACTGCGCAGGAGCTATTAAGGGAGATTCCTCCTACCGGGAGAGTTACCTCGATATTATTAATATTGTAAAGGATAATGGTCATTCCGCTCTTTCTGAATTGAATCCCGACTTTAAGTCGGCCTTTCCTCTTAACGAAAAGCAGGTTTTTCAGCGCGATATAAAGTGGATTGAGAAAAGTACTTTAATGATCGCAGAGATATCGGGACCTAGTCTGGGCGTGGGATTTGAAATTGCATACGCTCTCTATATGCGCGAGATACCTGTGCTGGCACTTTATGATTCAGAAGTTGAAATGGTATCTGCAATGATAACCGGCGGCGATTCGGAACTTCTTTACGTTATGCCTTATCACAATAAAAAAGAGCTGGAGGAAATTGTTAAAAATTTCCTTAAACAGCAGACCTGATTTTGACTTCAAAAGAGTTCATAACCAAGACCGTGAAGAAGATCGCAGATGAGGGCATTTCCCTTTTTCCTGATGACTTTCTTCCTGCCTGCGAAATAACTACTTTCAAACTTCCTCCTCAAACCCTCATTATGGGCAACGATTTTTTCGGTTCCCGTGAAGTATTAACAACCGGCGGCAACCTGTTCTGTCATGCCGACTCCCTTTCAAGGGCAAAGTACCTGGTGTATGCCGCGTTTAAAAAAGACAGGGAGATAAGTATGCCTGTGCAGGATACCGATATTGAAACTGCAGTTAAAAACTATGAGAAATACCTGGATAGTATCTTAAAAAGGACGGAAAAAGAATACCGGTCCCTTTTCCCCGAAAGTAAAGATGCTAATAAAGTGGTTAACGAAGTATTCAGACTTCTCAACCTGAAGAGATTATGATCAACCTTAGCGAAAATATATATAATTATTTAAGCAGCCTTTACGGTAAAGAAGCTGCAGATCAATATGATGAATTCGCCGGCAGTGAACCAAGGAAGTATATCCGTGTTAATCGTCTTAAATCCTCCCCCGAACCGCTGAAGATTTTACTTGAAGAAAATTACGGGATAAAAACTGAAATTGTACCTGATGTGCCTGGTGCATTGCTGATAAAGGAGGACAAAGACGGACTGATTGGTAAGACTATTGAACACATATGCGGACTTTATTACATCCAGAGTCTCTCTTCAATGCTTCCTCCGCTGGTTCTGGATCCAACTGAAAACGATATCGTGCTGGATCTGTGCGCGGCTCCCGGCTCTAAAACCACTGAACTTGCTGAACTGATGAATAACCGGGGTATGCTGATATCAAATGAGATCCAGAATGACCGTTTGAGGATGCTCGTTTATAATATCGAGAGAATGAGCCTCGTTAACACCGGAGTGATCCATTCAAAAGGAGAACTGCTCAGCAAAGTGTATGCTGATCATTTTGACAAGGTTCTTGTTGATGCTCCCTGCAGCGGTCTCGGTATAGTGCAGAAAAAGGGAGAGGTGGGCGACTGGTGGTCGATACAGAGAGCAGAAGGTCTCGGAGAGCTTCAGTTAAGGCTGCTCATTGCTGCCGTGAAGATGACCCGTCCCGGCGGCGAGATAGTCTATTCTACATGCACTCTTACCGTTGAGGAAAATGAGATGGTGCTCGATACTGTTCTCAGAAAGTATCCTGTTGAGGTAATTGACATCAATCTGCCATTTAAAGCTGAAGACGGCATTATTTCTTATAATGACATCACACTCAACCCCGGGCTTAAAAAAGCCAGGCGTATTCTCCCCTGGCAGTCGGGCTCCGAAGGATTTTTTATAATTAAGCTGAAGAAGACCGGAGAGACAGAGCCGCCGGAACAGGTTCCTCCGCGGCACCGTGATTTAAAGTTCCTGAATCTGAAATCAAAGGATATAGTTAAAAAACTTGAAAAGCTTTCTTCAATTTTCGGGATCGATATGGATGAGTTCGAAAAATATCGTTACTATTTCCGGAAGAACGATATCTTTTTTATAACTGCCGACTGGCAGGATGAGAATCCCGGACTTTTCGAAAGGATCGGTATTAAATTAGGAACTGTAGACCGGAATAATGAGATCGTCCTGCATACAAATGCAGCACAGATAATGGAAGATTCTATAACCAAAAGTATTTACCAGCTGGAAAGCCAGGATGAACTTAAGGTTTACCTGGAAGGCGGCACTATAAAAAAAGATACCGGTAGTTACGGCCAGTATGCTGTGAAGTACAAAGATCTTCTCCTGGGAACAGCAATTATTTCAAAAGCCGGCATCAAAAGCCGTTTCCCCCGTTCCCGCCGTACCCAGCAAATCCTCAAAGAGTTTTAAACAAAAACAGCGGTAAAGTATTACTGCCTTACCGCTGTTTAGTAATAAGTGCCCTATGAGCAATTTGCTCTAAGCTCATTTACACATCATAATACAGCGCGAACTCATACGGATGCGGCTGAAGTGCCATCGGTCGTATTTCCTTGTCCATCTTATACTTTATCCAGGTCTCTATAACATCCTCGGTAAACACATCGCCTTTCATCAGATACTCGTGATCATTCGCCAATGCTCTAAGAGCTTCACCAAGACTCCCGGGCGTTGAAGGAACATTTGCCAGTTCTTCCGGCGGCATATCGTAAATATCTTTATCGAGCGGTTCACCCGGATCTATTCGGTTAATGATACCATCAAGTCCAGCCATCAGCATCGCCGAGAAAGCAAGATACGGATTGCAGGAAGGATCGGGACAGCGGAACTCAACTCTCTTTGCTTTGGGATTTGTAGAATACATCGGTATCCTTATCGACGCGCTCCTGTTTCGCTGAGAGTATGCAAGATTAACAGGCGCTTCGAATCCCGGAACAAGTCTCTTATATGAATTTGTTGTTGGGTTAGTAAATGCTAGCAGTGAAGCAGCGTGCTTCAGGAGTCCTCCTATAAAATATAACCCGGTTTCACTCAATCCCGCATAACCTGTACCGGCAAACAAAGGCTTCCCTTTCTTCCAGAGACTCGTGTGAACATGCATACCGCTTCCGTTATCTCCAAATACAGGTTTCGGCATATATGTAACCGTTCTGTTATTCATCTTTGCGGTATTCTTAACAATATATTTAAACATCAGCAGCTGATCGGCCGCCATTACAAGTGGCTGGAAGCGAAGATCAATTTCACACTGTCCTCCGCTGGCAACTTCGTGATGCTGGGCTTCTACGTCAATACCGCAGTTGATCAGGTTCAATACCATCTCATTCCGCAGATCCATTAAGGCATCTGTAGGGGGAACCGGGAAATATCCTTCCTTATATCTCGGCTTATATCCAAGATTGGGATTCTCCTCACGCCCGCTGTTCCATCTGCCTTCAACAGAGTCTACCATATAAAAACTTCCGTTCGGCTGGGAGTCGAATTTCACATCATCAAAAACAAAGAATTCTGCTTCGGGTCCGTAGTAAACTGTATCAGCTATACCGGTTGAATTTAAATAGGCGGTCGCCTTCTGAGCTATGTTGCGGGGACAGCGTGAATATTTCTCTTTAGTGGCCGGTTCATAAACATCGCATATCAAACTAATAGTGGGAGCTTCAATAAACGGATCAAGGAACATCGTATTCGGATCGGGAATAATAAGCATATCCGATTCATTTATCGCTTTCCATCCCCTTATTGATGAACCGTCAAATCCAAAACCATCATCGAACGAACCTTTGTCGAGTTGTGAAGAAGGTACAGTGAAATGCTGCCACTGTCCGGGAAAATCCATAAACTTAAGATCCACAAATGAGATCTTCTTGTCTTTTATGTATTTCAATACATCATCAACAGGGGTGGTTTGTTTAGCCATAATGCTCCTTTTGTTTTTATTTATTTATATCTAAAACTGTTGTTTCTTTTATCGTCGATAATACGAATGTGGTTTTTGTAGCTGTTACTCCCGGCCACGACTGGATCTCACCAAGCAGTTTCTCCAGCGATTCAGTATTCTTTGTTATGGCCTTTAACAGATGCGACCCTTCGCCAAGTACAGAATGGCATTCGAGAATCTCCGGAATATGATCAACTTTGTTAAGCAGAGTTTTATAATGCTTTGAAGATTCCATCACTACAAGTATGTATGCCATTATATCATAACCGAAAGCCTTTTTGTTAAGCCGTGCATAATAACCCTCAATTACACCGTTTTCCTCAAGCTTCTTTAATCTCTCGCTGACCGATGGAATAGATAAACCTACCTCCTCGGCTATCTGGTTTCTTTTTGTTCTTCCATTATTCTGAAGAGTATTGAGGATCTTAATATCTAAAGCGTCTATCACTTATTACCTTAATTATTTAGTTATTTTAGAAAATATGGCTGGAAATATAAGGTGAGATGTGGAATTATGCAAATGTTTTTAATCAATCCACGAAATTTTTTGGAGAGCCCGGATCGTCAATCACAGGTAACCCGGATTTCTCTCGACAGAGGTAAAAAAGTTTTTTATTTTACCGGCAGATCAAAGTTGAACAGAAAAACGATCATGGAAGAGACTGAGAATCCTAAACAGAGGAATATTGCTGTTCCGGAAATTGAACCGGAGACCGATATTAAAACAGAACTTCAGGCAGACGACTGGTTATGCGTTGTCTGCCATAAAAGAATAACATCTGATAAAGACAGGTTTGAGTATGAGAATCAAAGCGAATTCCAGTTTACCAATCCTGCCGGGTATTACTTCGACATTTTGACCTTCGCCAATGCAGACGGATGCATAGTTTTAGGGGAACCTACGATGGAATTCACCTGGTTTAAAGATCACGCCTGGTCATATGCTGTCTGCAGCCGCTGCAGCAATCATCTTGGATGGAAATATACAGGCAAGTATTCTTTTTTCGGACTAATAAAATCGAGAATGGTTAAAGGTGTAGCCCTGTTTAATTGAAAACCGGACAGTTCGATTTCAAAACCAAAGCAGAACCTGAAAGAAATTCAGGTTGACAACGCTAAAAGCATCAATTCGATTGATGATCGGCCTGCTTTATCCCATACGGAGTAAATGCTTTGCCTTCAACTTTCACTTTGTTGAAGAGGTCGATGTTCTGCTGAGGACGTTCCTGGAGGGGATGATAAAGGTGGTATTGTACTGCTATATTATTTAAAGATCTGATTCTCATACCCGCAAGTTCCAGCCTGAACTGGATATCAGAATCCTCCCCTATCGAAGGAGCTTCATATCTCTCATCAAATCCATTGATGCGCAGCAGATCATCTTTGTTAATCGAGAAGTTGCAGCCGAGGAGACCGCGTGGTTTATCGTTAAGAATACCGCGCAGGGTCTTGTTCTTCACGTAAAATCCTTTTTCCACGTAATCCGATTTCCCGAACAGCCCGTCCTTTACAAGTTTCATTGTATTCTTCTCAAGCCATCCATCCCTTACCATTTCAGGCGTCAGCTTATCGCTTATCTTTTCTGAAAGATTCACTCTCCTGCCGGTAAGGCAGACGTACTTGTTGCGGTATTTCGAATGTTCATCAAGAAATTTACTATGCGGAATACAGTCACCGTCCATAAAGATGAGATAATCGGAATTGGCAGCCTCAATGGCTTTGTTCAATATTTTATTTTTTCTGAAGCCCTTATCTTCGTGACTGACGTGTACTAAAGGGAAGGATAGTGACGGTGTGATTTTTTTCAGTCTCTTTACAAATTCATCGTTCGAGCCGTCATCGGCAATAACAGCTTCAAAATCCCACATAGTCTGACGCTCGAGTCCCGCCAGCACCAGTTGGAGGAAATCGAACCTGTTATAAACCGAGATGATTACAGATGCGTGGAACATTAAGTTTATTTACCCGCATTTTTATTTTTGCGCAATTTATCCTTCTCTTTTTTCCTGTCGTAAGCTTTTTTATCTTTTTCCACTTTAGGCGGCTTCTTCGGGACAGGAATTCTCTTCTTCTTCTTCTCTATTTTTATTTTTTCAGCCATAAACCAATTAAGAACTTATGTCAGAATATAGCATAGATGAAAGGAGCCAGTGCCGAACCCTGTGTAAGAATGATCAGCCCTCCCAGCAGCAGCAGGAATATGATAATAGGGGCAAGCCACCACTTTTTCCTAACACGCAGGAACTGCCATAATTCTGATAGTATGGATAATTTGCTCATTTAAAATTGTCTTTCATAAGTTGTGGGATCAAACGGTTTCTTCTCTCTCTTCTCCCAGTAAGAATCAGCAGAATGATCGATCTTTAAATTCAGAAATCTTTTATTAAAAATCATCGCAATAAGTTTTAAACCGGTAAGACCAATATAAAAAAGAATCGCCAGGATTACCCGCGTCATTATCCAGCCAAGGATTATTGCGAGTGACATCCACACTTTGTTGAAGGGTTTAAGGACTACAGGGAATAGTAATCCTGCCAGAATAAACGCCGCACCGATAATCCCCCATACGGGATAAGATGTTTTGCCTGTCAACAGCAATATAGCCGCAATTACTAGCAGAACGATCCCTATCGTTAATCCGAATTTCCTCAGATCGGCACGTGATTCTTTAATATTTTTTATTTCGCTGAATATCTCTTTCATAGTCAGTCCAGTTCAAATTCTTTCTTCCAGTCGGTATCGCCAACCAGTTCCTCCTGTTCGCCTTTGTCCAGCAGGTAATTTCCCATTACAAGGTAATCCATATCAGTGCGCATAAAACATTTATACGCGTCGGCAGGAGAACAGACAATAGGTTCGCCTCTTACATTGAAGGATGTATTTATCAGTACGGCACTTCCGTATTTCTCATCAAACTTCGAGATCAGCTTATGGAAAAGAGGATTGGTTTCCTTGTGCACGGTCTGGAGTCTTGCCGAGTAATCAACGTGTGTTATGGCAGGAATATCCGACCTTACAATATTGAGCTTCTGAATGCCGAAAAGCTTTTTCTCCTCATCCGACATTTCTTTTCTTCTTTCCTTCTTCACGTCGGCAACCAGCAGCATATAAGGCGATTCCCTGTCAATCTCAAAATATTCCGAAACTTTTTCTCCCAGTACCACAGGGGCAAAGGGACGGAAACTTTCACGGAATTTTATTTTCAGGTTCATAACCGACTGCATCTTTGAAGACCGTGCATCACCGAGTATCGACCTTGCACCCAGTGCCCTCGGTCCGAATTCCATTCTGCCTTCAAACCATCCCACTACCTTTTCATCTGCAAGTATTGCCGCCACTTTTTCCGGCAGCTCGCCGTCCTCAAACTTTTTATATTTAATATTATTTCCGGTGAGGAATTCCAGTATATCGTCATCCTTATACTCGGGTCCCAGGTAAGATCCTTTTTGTGAATCAGTACCTTCATCAACAACCCGTTCATTTCCAAGATACTGATGCCATCCCAGGAGAGCGGCACCAAGTGCTCCGCCAGCATCACCGGCAGCGGGCTGGATCCAGATCCCTTCAAAGGGACCTTCACGTAACAGCTTTCCATTTGCCACACAGTTAAGCGCAACACCTCCGGCAAGACAGATATTCTTCATACCGGTTTCTTTATGAACGTGATTCCCCATCTTCAGAACGATCTCTTCTGTTACATCCTGAACAGAACGTGCAAGGTCCATTTCCTTCTGAGTAAGTTTCGATTCAGGTTCTCTCGGGGGACCTCCGAACAGCTTGTGGAACCTGTCATTCGTCATCGTTAGTCCCGCACAGTAATTAAAGTAATCCATATTCATCCTGAAGGAACCGTCCTCTTTAACATCTATTAGTTCCTTAAGGATAAGGTCTTTGTATTTTGGTTCGCCGTAGGGAGCAAGTCCCATTACCTTATATTCGCCGGAGTTTACTTTAAAGCCTGTATAGTATGTAAAAGCAGAATACAGCAGTCCCAGTGAATGCGGAAAAGTTATATCGGCAATAAGTTCAACGTGATTGTCTTTACCGGTACCGTAACTGGAGGTTGTCCACTCTCCCACCCCATCCATAGTAAGTATTGCAGATTCTTTAAAGGGGGAAGGGAAAAAAGCTGAAGCGGCGTGAGATTCATGATGTTCAGGAAAAATAACCTTACCATCATAACCCAGCTTATCCTTTATCATCTCCTTCATCCATAGCTTCTCTTTAATCCAGAGAGGCATAGCTTTGATGAAAGACTTAATCCCGACGGGGGCATAAGCAAGGTAAGTTTCCAGCAATCTTTCAAACTTCAGAAAGGGTTTATCATAAAAGGCCGCAATATCAAGTTCAGTGCTTTTAATACCCGCATAATCAAGACAGTATTGAATGGCATTTAGAGGGAAAGTTATGATCATGTTTCTTTCGTGTAAATCTTTCCTCCTGGGCGGCAGCAATTACATCTCCGTCTTTAACAAGCGCCGCTGCGCTGTCATGATAAAAAGCCGATATTCCTAGTATATACATTCAGATCTTCAATAATTTTCCCGTTAAAAATAGATTTTTAGCGGGCATTTTACAAAGTAAAAAGGAAGAAATGGTTCATATACTGCTGTTTTATTCCGGTAATGAGGGAAATCTTAATTAGAGGGCATTTTTTTGGAACTATTTTTGAAAAAAAATCATTACATTAGTGAGGCAGAACTGCTTCAACCTTGTTTAGAAAGAAAAATAACAACAATTAAAGGATCAAAAATGAAACAAATCTACCTGTTTCTAATTCTGATACTATTCGGAGTAAGTATCACAACAAATGCCCAGTTTAAGGAGTGGGGAACTAAATTCGGCGCAAGATACAGTATTCTCTTACCTCAAAACGAATTCCCGAATGTGGGCTTCGGTGAAAATGACGATTTCTCATTTGATAATTACACAATGTCATACCTGCTTGAAGGTTTTGTTGGTTTTGAGCTGACACCGTACCTTGAACTTGACATAAATGCAGGTTATGGTTCTTACGCCGGCTTTCAGTTTAATTATGAAGGTTATTATAAATCAGAAATAATACCTGTCGGTTTAAGATTCAGGATTGCACCATTTGATCTTAAGGGATGGAATCCTTACCTATACCTTGGCGGCGGCGTAGCACACTACAGCAATAAATTTCCTAATCTGGATCTCTATCCTTCACCGCTTGATGTTAATACCGAAGGATGGACGGGATTATTCCCTCTCGGTATAGGTGCTGAATTTGCTCTGAGTGATATGGTTCTTGTCGACTTCGCAATCGGCGGTGCATACTCATCAGGTTTTGATCTGAATAATTATGATAATGGAAGTAATATTGTTGATGCTTATTATAATGCTTCACTGGGCCTGACTATAACAGGTGAAAGCTGCAGCTCAGACAGAGATATGGATGGTTTGGGAAAATGTGAGGAAGAGAAACTCGGTACCAGTCCGCGTAACCCGGATACGGACGGTGACGGACTTACAGACGGTGAAGAAGTATTGGTATATAAGACCAAACCTCTCCTGGCAGATACCGATCTTGATGGATTAAGTGATTTTGATGAAGTAAAGAAATATAAGACAGATCCTCTGAATCCTGATACCGATAAAGATGGTTTGAATGACGGCGAAGAAGTTAACAAGTATAAGACAGATCCGTTAAATCCTGATACAGATAATGACGGTCTGAGTGACGGCGATGAAGTAATTAAATGGAAGACCGATCCTAACAATCCTGATACTGACGGCGATGGACTTACAGACGGCGAAGAAGTTATGACATTCTCAACCAACCCGTTAAGCAAGGATACTGACGGCGACGGATTATCGGATTATGACGAAGTAATGACCTACAAGACCAATCCTCTTGTTAAGGATACCGACGGCGGAAGTATTGATGATGGTACCGAAGTTAACCGCGGAACCAATCCTCTTGATGCTGAAGACGACGTAGTTAAAGTCGGCGTTCCAATGATCCTGAAAGGTATCACATTCGCAACAGGTAAAGCAAATATTACACCTGAATCAGAGAATACCTTAAGAAAGACTCTGAAAACCCTGCAGTCATATCCTGACATCACTGTCGAGATAGCAGGTTATACCGATAACGTCGGAAGCGAGTCATCAAATCAGAAACTCTCTGAAAGAAGAGCTCAATCTGTGAGAGACTGGCTGGTTCGCGAGGGAATTGATCCGGATAGAATCAAAGCAGTCGGTTACGGTGAATCCAATCCTGTAGCAACCAACTCTACTCCTGAAGGAAGACAGGAAAACAGAAGGATTGAGGTTAAACGAATTAAGTAGTTGCGCTCACTTCCAGCAAAAAGGCCGTCTCATCAGACGGCCTTTTTTATTTAATTCATCCTTTCCGCAATTATGTACCTGTGTCATCCCGACCGCAGGGAGAGATCTTTTAAAATATTTTCTTACTGAAAGTCAAAGATTAACGAATCATTACGTTCGGCTGTAATCAATGTATTATTCTTGCGTCCCATTAAAGGGATTGCTAAATTTCATTAGCTTGAATCATGAAAAGGTTTCGGGGTCCAATGCATAATCCTTTTTTGAAATAAGAGTTCTAACCGGGAGTAAGTTTATGAAAAAACTGATACTCTTCATTCTATTGTTAATTGTTAATTATTCATTTTCAATTGCCTCCGTCCGCTACGTCAGCCACTCCGGCAGCAATACCCCACCCTACCTTACCTGGGAGACAGCAGCAGATTCAATAATGAGTGCAATAAATATTTCCTCTTTTGGTGATACAATTTATGTAGAATAATGGTGTTTATCCAGAACAGGTAGTAATGATTCCGGGATTATCGCTTATTGGCGCAGGGATGGATAGCTGCATTGTTGATACTAGAGAACTAACTCTCACATCTTCATTTTATACAATTGAAGTATTCGATACTTGTAATTTATCGGGGTTTGGAACTTATACTTATGATAATCTAAATGGAACAGGGATTCTCATCACTGGAGGTAAAACTTCCGTAGTAAGTTATTGTAAGCCACAGAAAGCGAACGAGGGGATTACGATAAATGGTCCAATACAAAATAAGCCATTGGTCTATAAAAATATCATTCTAGATGTTGAAAATGGAATATCCAATTTCTTCTCCCAAGCTATAATAGAAGATAATATTGTCTATTCAGCGTGGGTTAGCCACGGGTTGGTGTCGGGATTGAACTCCAGGGCCACATTCATAAATAACACTGTAATCTGTTCTTCCTGCGGTGAAGGATATGGTGGATCTTTCAGTTATTCATCAAAAGTAAAAAACAACCTTTTTTACGGAAGCGGAAATACAGGTGGTGGTATAGTAACATACAGCAGCGGTGACAGTATTGAAAATAATATTATTTATAATAAGAATAGTTACTGGGGATTAGGCATTACGGGAGCTTCAGCTAATATCCGAAATAATCATATTGAAAAGACACTTGTAGGATTAGACTATGATATAGGAGCAGGAGGGCCGCCGCCGGTATTTAAGTATAATAATCTGTGGGACAATCAGTCTGATTATCAGAACTTTATAGGTGACAGTACCAATATATATTCTGATCCGATGTTTGATAATCCTGACAGTATGGACTTCCATCTCCAGAAGTATTCTCCTTTGATTGACGCCGGAGATCCTGATATCCCGGACATAGACGGCAGCAGAAGTGATATAGGGCTGTTCGGCGGTCCTTATGGGGAAAGATATGCATATCAGGATCTTCCGCCAAGAGCACCCGTAAATCTCTCCGCTGCCTTAGACACTGATTATATTGTTCTTAGCTGGAATAGGAACACAGAAGCAGATTTCAGTCACTACAACCTATATAGAGATACAACCGAGAACTTCACAGCAGATTCAACGACATTTGCTGCATCAACACCTGATACATTCTACCTGAATATAATCCCACAGGGCATAGATAACCTGTACTTCAAGCTTACTGCAGAAGATAACCAGGGAAATGCTTCCGAACCCTCTGAGGAGCTTCATATAGTTTTAACCGGGATAACAGACAATGAACAATTCACCATTAACGATTACAGGTTATTCCAGAACTATCCTAATCCCTTTAACCCTTCAACAAGAATAGGTTACAGGTTAAAGGAGAGGGGATATGTTAAGCTTTATGTATATGACATTAAAGGAGAACTTTTAAAAGCATTAGTCAATCAATTCCAGGAAGGAGGATATTACGAAGTAGAATTCAATACTTCAGAGAATCAGGGGTTTTCTTCCGGCATTTATATCTACCAAATATTGATGCGGAATGAAAACAATATTCCAGTTTTTACAGATATAAAAAAGATGGTATATATCAAATAAAATGCAGGGAGAAAAAATGGGAAATTATATAATTAGGACTACTTTCTTTCTTATTCTTGTAGCATTCTTCTGCAATGATTGCACTTACTCCCAGGAGAATCCCTCACAATCTGATAAATTCCTGGTGGGATCGCTTTTGGCAAATACGCACGATTCACAAAGATGGGAGACTCAGTATACAAATTATAAGCAGGTTTTGGAATGTGGCTTGAATTCTGTTTGCCAGACTGCTATTAAGTATCATCAGGATAATAATTTTACGCAATACCCAAATTTAGATAGTCTTGCTCTCTTCCCATTTGTTTATGCTGCAAATGATTCCGGGACAGGATCGAATACACCCCGAATGAATGCAAAATGGTGGAATGTAGATTGGATAGCTTATTTTACCCAGGCAAAATACAGGAACTGGGAAGCTGAGATTGAAGATTTATTCCAGGACAAACATATCGGCATCCTCAGACATAACGGGGAGGAATACAATATAAATGGAATCAAAGGATATAGTACAAATGAATACACTCAAGAAGGAGATACAATAATTACAGGACCTAATTACTGGCAGTATCCGAGATATACATTTACAAATGTCAGCTGGAATACGACTCCAATCGAATATAAATTGGTTTTCTGGATGAAGATAGATACACCTTGTTACGATTCTACTCTTGCAGTATGCCGAATTTGGGTGACGAACACTGATTCAACCGGGGATGAAACTATTTTGTCTTATAACGGTTCACCAAGTATCGATACAGTGTATGCTTATCAATTATTCAGTAATGAATATACCGGTATCTCGTTAGAATATGATTATAAAGGATTATTCAGTGATTTACCCGAGAATCAGGATTATCCTCCTTTGCCGGGAGATCCGGAAATTATAAATAGTCCTGGATATAACCTCGGCTCAAAGGTGCAGTTCAAGGTACAATGGCTCGGGAACAGAAAACTATTTGTAGACAGGATAGAAGTTTTCGATGGGATTTGGAATTTATATTACAAGCAACATACCGACTGGTTGATAGACAGCATTGTGACTTATGATGATAAATTTAAGGCAGACAACCCACTATTTTATTCAAGGCTAAAATACTATAATACGATGGACGAGCCTCACTCTCTCGACTGTTATGAGCCGATCAGAAAACTCCAGGATATATTAGATAATAATACCAATATTAGTGCTGATTTGCTTACGCACTGGTACTCTGGCTAGGGTGGCAGAAGAGAGGGAGATGCAACCTGGCCTTATTACGAAGCGCTGATGCAGCCGCATCAAGTTATGTTCTGGTATGCTCCGTTTTCATTAGACCAAAATGGGAATGAAAACTCCAGAGACTTTACTTTGTATATGCTTAGACATAACCTTCAGGAAGCACACAAGGTCAAGTCGAAATTTTTTGTTACACTGCAAACCTGGGGCACTAAAAATGGTGACACATACGAGGGTTATTATACACCGCCATCAGCAGGGATAAATGCTGAGACTATGGCTGCTCTGGCTCACGGTGCAAGAGGGATATTCTATGAGTTATACTACTCTTATTATACTACTGCTCCATATTATGTGGAGGGATTAGTGGATCCTCTTGTCAATGGGTCCTTCGCCCGCCGACCTAATTGGTTTAAAGTTCAAGAGATCGCTTCAAGATTAAATGGAACACTGGGCAAAACCTTGATGACCTTAACTTATGATGAAACAGGGAATGATAATGGCTATTTAAGGTTATACCCTATCTCAACTCATATGGATATGGATGACAAAACAACCCCATTTGTAAATAGTAAGCGTTATCTCACGCTTGCTTCTGCCCGGGGAATTATTGTAAACTTCCATACAGGATTTTTTAAGTGCCAGTTTGATAATAATTATTTTCTTCTGGCAATCTTATTACAACTCAAAATAAATCTGTTGTAATAACGGTAACCCCGCCAGAAGAATGTGCTGGATATAATAATTACAGATTTAGGAATATAGAGCAGGAGAATAATTTTGACGTGACCTTTAATAATTCGTACACTACAAGTTATGATTTTCCTGCTGGCGAAGGATACCTTTTCCAGGTCGCCCCCGTGGTCAAATACGGCGGGAAACTGTACTACGATGAAACTATTACTACCGCCCAAACTCTACGAGATGATATGATCATAGAAAGTGGTGTGACACTTACGGTTGATGCTAATTATGACTGCTATGCAAATATTTATATTAAGGGTTCAGGGAAGATCAAAACAGTTAATGGAGGGACGATAAAGTTTTATAATGGGAGAGGAATTATCGCAGAAGCGTATCCTCAGCTGGCTGGTACATCTGAGCATAAACTGACTCTCGATTTTTGTTCTGAGAATAGTGGCTCTGGAGTTCAGTTACTTCAAAATACAAAACTCATCATGATTACTGCATCCTTAAGAATGCTGTTAACCTTGTCTCCTCTAACCTGCCTCAGTTTCAGATGTCAATAAATTATTGTGATTTTCAGAATACCAGCGGTTATGCCGTAAGTCTCTCGGGTACATCTACTCGGGTTCCGGGAATAAATTACTGCACCTTCACAAATACCGATTATGGGATTTTTGGTGCAGGTCAGAGTTCCTTTACCATAAGCCATAACACATTTACTGATAATAAACTTGCAATTAATTTAAGCCAGGTGTCATCTCCCCAGATAATAGGAAATACAATTTCCTCTGGGCTTAATTCTGATCTCGGCATTCAGCTTATCAGCTGCGGAGGGAATATCAGAGCTAATACTGTATCCGGTCATAGTATCGGCATATCACTGGCAAATTCATCACCTCAGATAGGAGACAACCAGATTGAGGATAATTATGTAAACGGAATTTACGTGGGTGCAGGCTCTTCTCCTGATCTAAGAGGAGTCCTGGTGGGAACATCACCAAACAAATATCCCATCTCCGGCTATAATCTTATTCAGGAAAACGGAGGTTACGGTACTGGTGACGGATCTGAGATATACTTTGAGAAAGGCAATATCCAGATGGACGGTGGATGTAATTATATCGCCGATGACAGAACTCCTTCACCTTCTCTGACTACCCTTTATCTTATGAATGGAGAAATAACCTCAGACGGAATTCAGGCATCTGATAATGCCTGGGGCGATACGGTCTCCTCGGTTAGATTCGGCAGCCTGACTGTTGATTTTACTCCGTATAATTATATGATCTGTCCTCTGCCTGAGTCCGGAGATATGCTGATTCTCTCAGATAATGACGGCAATATCCTCGATACACTCTATTCTGCAGGGACACCCTCACATACTCCAACAGAAACCGACCTGCAGTACTCGGAGGCAGAAGAATATATGATCAGCAGGGATTATTCATCGGCAGACGTATTATATAATACTATTCTCTCGAATTCTCCCGGTTCAGTAAACAGCCAGAGAGCATACCTGAGTCTTTATAAATCAAAAAGACTTCAGAATGCTGACAGCTCATCTTTGGCAGCATTAAGAGAGATGTACACCGCTAACCTTGGAAGTATTACTGATTCGGTGATGAAGAAGGTGGTTAGTCAGCTCTCACTGCTTAGCCTTGTCAATGAGAGACAATATCCTGAGGCTATCAACGGTTTTGTCGATATCATCCTTGAGAATCCCGAAACAGAGGAGGCAGTATTTGCTGAGATCGATGCGATGACAACCTCTCTTCTGGCGGGAAACAGCAACGATACCACCCTGGGCAAAGGACTGGCAAAAGGTCTCCTGGTTAAAGGGTTCAAAGATTACCAGGAAAGAGTCAATCAGCTGATCCATCAAAAGTTTGGGGTTAACCTGGATGCAGAAGATAATCAGATAATACCGACACAGTATTCATTGTATAATAACTTTCCTAACCCTTTTAATCCTACAACTGTAATCCGGTTTGATATTCCCGAAAGAACAAATGTTGAACTGGTTGTTTATGATATACTTGGCAGAAAGATAAAATCACTGGTAAATAATGAGGCAAGAAATCCGGGCAGGTATGAGGTCAGCTTCAATGCTAGTTCTCTTGCAAGTGGAGTGTATATATATAAACTTACAACGAAAAACTATTCACAAGCACGTAAGATGCTATTAATCAAGTAAGCACAGTCAGATGTTTAAGGGGCCCGAAAGGGCTCCTTTCTTAAAAGAACCTTTGATTATTTAGAAAGATATTTTTCAAACCAGGATTTACGGAGCTGGTCGACTTCTTTTCTGTGGGATTTTAAGAAGTGATCGCCGCCTTCAAAGATTACCAGCCTGTAATACTTTCCCTCCTCTGAAAATTTGCGGGCCAGTTCGATCGACTGATGCACCGGTACCATATCATCGTCTCCCCCATGCATCAGCAGGTAGGGAATATCGGGAAGTTTATCGGTGAATGTTATTGCTGATCTTTTCTTAAGTTCTGCGTCAAATTTTCCATTGCTGATATTTTTCCTGTAATATTCTTTCGCCTTCTCACCCGAATCGGCAAGCTCTTTAAGGTTGCTGATCGCTCCGCTAAGCACAGCACATTTGAAATCGTATTTTTCTTTAAGCAGAATAAACGTCATCATCCCTCCCCTGCTCCATCCTTCTACTGCGGCATTGGCAGTATCAATAAACTTCAATTCCTCGGCAACGGGAAAAAGATTTTTTATATCATTTACTTCATCCCCTCCAAGTCCGTCTTTTCCTTCCCCGCCGTCATTTCCCCGGTACTGCGAGGCAAGTACCGCATAACCCCAGCCCGCAAGCTGACCGAACATTCCCCTTGCTGTAAACCTGTCAATGGCACCTTTATCGTGGTAGCCGCCCCGGTTCCAGATTACCAGCGGTATTTTCTTTCCTTTCGGTCTTTCCGAAGGATAGGCAAGATAGCCTTTCACTTTTAGTCCGTCAGACATATAGGTAATCTTTTCAACAACCGAGTTATCAATTATTTCTTTTCCCCATCCGCTGACCGCCATTTTGATCTGGGTCTCGTTTAATTTTATTTCTTCTCTATGAATTATATTTGAGCTCATAGTAATTTATTATTGTCATTTTTATTTTTATACAACTTAATAATTCTTTGATCGTTCTCATAAAAGCTGGATCAACCTGATGACCAAAAATAAAAAACCTGAACCAAAACCGGTTAAAAGAAATATACCTGCAATCTATAGAATTGCCGCACTTGTAATAATTGCCGTGGTGGCAGTATATTTTATTTTCGTTTATACAGGAAATGAAGGGACAAACCCCGACGAGGAGTATATGTTTAAGAAAAATGGTGAACTGGTGATTTCTACAAATTCCGGATCGCAGGTTAAAATAGATATACAGATTGCTAAAACTGAATTCGACAGGCAGCTTGGGTTGATGTACAGGAAGAGTATGGAAGAAAACCAGGGAATGCTTTTTATTTTTCCCGATGTTCAGGTCAGGAGTTTCTGGATGAGAAATACTGAGATCCCGCTGGATATGATCTTTATTGGTCCCTCGAAAACTATTCTTAACATTGCGAAAAATACCACTCCCTACGCCGATATTTCATATACATCAAAAGGACCGGCGAAATACGTGCTTGAGGTTAAGGGCGGATTTGCCGACAGGCATAATATTTCAAGCGGTGATGTAGTAGCCTGGACTGAAACTCATTGATCCTTACCGAATAATTCTCTTTCAACCAGTTCGCAGATTATATGCGCCGCCGTTATATGACCTTCCTGTATTCTCTGTGTATTTGAAGAAGGAATGATCACCGAAATATCAGCTTCAGTTTTTAACTTACCGCCGCTCCCGCCAAGGAATGAAACAGTCTTCATACCTTTTTGCTTTGCTGTGTGCACAGCTTTTATAACATTGCCTGAGTTGCCGCTGGTTGAGATGGCCAGTAGAACATCTCCTTTATTCCCCAGTCCTTCAACAGAGCGGGCAAATACATTCTCAAAACCTATATCATTTCCGCCGGCAGTAAGGTTTGAAGAGTCTGTGGTAAGTGCTATAGCAGGAAGTGCCGGCCTTTGAATATCGTGACTAAGTCTTATTACGAACTCTGTGGCGATATGCTGGCAGTCGGCTGCGCTCCCTCCGTTACCGCACAATAACAGTTTGTTCCCTGCCTTGAATGAATCAGCAAGCATATCGGCGATTTTCAAAATGTCATTAAGACATTTTTCTTCCATTGCTTTTTTTGTATCGGAACTCTCCTTAAGTGAGTCGATTATAAATTTCTTTTTATCCAATGCTTTCTTTCTGAAATTAAATAATGGTTATACACTGACCGGAAGATTTATATGAACAGCGTCCGCAAATTCCTTTATAAGGTCCCAGTTGTTCTCCGATTCGAAGAAATTCCCTGTAACAATTATCTTTGCTCCGCTTTTTACTTTTCCTCTCGCTGCTGCGGGTGTACGGATTCCACCTCCTGCTATCACAGGTATACTGCATTTCTCCGAAACGGCTTTGATCATTTCATCGGGAACCGCATTTTCAGCGCCGGATCCTGCCTCAAGATAGACAAGCTTCATTCCAAGGTATTCTGCAGCCAGTGCAGTTGCGGCAGCTATGTCGGGTTTGTTTCTGGGCAGAGGCAGACTTCCGCTCATATACTGAGCTGTGGTAGAAGCACCCGACTCAATCAGCATATATCCTGTGGCAATAGGTTCGATACCCGTTTTTTTTACAAGCGGAGCGGCGAGTACATGCTTACCAATAAGGTGTTCAGGATTTCTTCCGCTGATCACTGAAAGAAATAGTATTGCATCCGCCGGTTGGTAAACCTGGTTGACATCCCCCGGGAATATAATTGCAGGAAGTGAAGTATTCTCTTTAACTATTCTTATACATTTTTCAATATCTCCGTTTAACAGGAGACTTCCACCGACAAGAAATCCATCAGCACCCGAGCTGCTGCAGTGCTTAACAAACCTGGAAAGCTTATCCTCATCAAAATGATCGGGATCAATCAGGATCAGGTATGCGGCACCTTTCTGCTTAATAGTATTTAACAGATGATCGTAAGTTTTCATTTAGAATATGCTGAAATGCGTGTTTGAATATATGAATTTTGCCCAAGAGAATAAAGATTGTGCTGAAACAGATCTTAATCCTTCATACTCAGTGAGATGCGGCCTCTTTCGGCATCCACAGCAATTACTTTCACATTTATTATATCTCCCACACTTAATTCTTCGAGAGGATTTTTTACATATTTGTTTGCAATTTCGGATATATGCAGAAGCGCATCCTGCTTAACTCCGATATCAACAAAGCTCCAAAGTCAACAATGTTTCTTACGGTTCCCTTCAGTCTCATTCCCGTCTGCAGGTCTTCCATCTTTAATACGTCACTCCTCAGTATCGGCTTCGGCATTTCTTCACGCGGATCGCGCCCCGGCTTTTTAAGGTTTTCAATGATATCTTTGAGCGTGGGTTCACCTATACCGATTTCTTCAGCCAGCTTCTTCATTCCTTTCTGCTTTCACAAAAAGATCAATAAGCGAGCCTGATTCAATAACCTTGCTTAGCGGGATATTGAACATTTTCAACAGCTTTTCGGCCGCCTGGTAAGATTCAGGGTGAATAAATGTATTATCAAAAGGATTAGCGCTGCCGGGTATCTTCAGAAATCCGGCCGACTGTTCAAATATCTTGTCGCCCAGACCTGTAACTTCTTTAAGTTCCGTCCTGCTGGAAAACCTTCCTTTCTTATCGCGATATTTTACAATGTTATCGGCAATTCTTTTATTCAAACCCGACACATAATTAAGCAGCGAGCCAGAAGCAGTATTCAGATCAACTCCCACATAGTTAACGCAGCTTTCAACTACATTATCCAGTTTATGCGAAAGCAGCTTCTGATCGACATCATGCTGATATAAACCAACGCCGATAGATTTAGGATCGATTTTTACAAGTTCTGAAAGGGGATCGAGTATTCGTCTCGCGATAGATATATTTCCGCGCTGACTTGCTTCAAGGTCGGGGAATTCTTTTTTCGCCGTTTCAGAAGCTGAATAAACCGATGCCCCGGCTTCATTAACTATTATATAATGACAGTTTAAATTCTTTTCTTTGATCAGTCCCGCAACCAGGAACTCTGTCTCTCTGCTCGCCGTACCGTTTCCGATAGCTATCACTTCGACTTTATATTTTTCAACAAGCGCTGTAAGTATTTTTTTTGCTTCCTCAGTTTTATTCTGCGGGGGATGAGGGATAGATGGTTGTTCCTTCAAGGTACCTGCCTGTCTCATCAATTACAGCAGCCTTGGAGCCGGAATAGAATCCGGGGTCAATTCCCATTATCATTTTACCTGCCAGCGGCGGCTGGAGAAGCAGCTGTCTCAGGTTAGCAGCAAATATTTCAATTGCATGAAGATCCGCATTTTCGGTAAGCTGGTTCCTTATTTCTCTTTCGATTGAAGGATAGATTAACCTGATAAAGGAATCTTTGGTAACCTCATCCAGCACTTCAATGAAAACCGATTCCTTGTATTCGAAATAATTATTCTTTATGATCCTGATAACTTCATCATGCTCAAAGCTCAGAGTAACCTTCAGTGTTTTTTCCTTCTCACCCCTGTTGAGAGCAAGTACCTGGTAAGGTTTGATTTTCTTTATATCAATACTGAATTCATAATAGATCTGGTAAATTTCTTTTCTGTCTCTTTCTTTAAGCTTTTCGTTGGTTTTTTCCTCAGCCTTTCCTTTTGCCTTCTCAGATTTAACCAGCGAATTTGCAAGCAGGTATTCTCTTACTTCTTTACGCACTTCCGCGGTATCGCTTATCATTTCGGCAATTATATCTTTCGCGCCCTGCAGTGCTTCTTCGGTATTGTTAACGCCAAGCTCGGCATTAACAAATTCGTTTAACTTATCCCCGAAATTTCCTTTGAACTGCGGGTTCTGCAGAATAAATAATGCAAGAGGCTCAAGTCCCTTCGCCTTCGCAACTGTTCCCCTGGTTTTTCTTTTTGGTTTATAAGGGAGGTAAATATCCTCTAATTCCTGAAGTTTTACGGCGGCATTCAGTTTCTGTCTCAGCTCATCCGTTAGTTTTCCCTGCTCTTCAATGCTCTTGAGGATCGCTTCTCTTCTTTCTTCAAGGAGAGTAAGGTAATTCAGCCTGTCTTCAACCTGGCGAAGCACCTCTTCATCGAGACCTCCTGTATGTTCCTTTCTGTACCTTGCAATAAAGGGTATTGTAGCTCCTTCGCTGAATAGTTTAATTACAGCTTCAACCTGGGGCACTTTTACGTTGAGTTCACTAGCGATTACTGAAGGTATATTCATTTTGTCCTGTAAATTTATTAAGTTGGCAAAGATAAGGATGGCTGATATTTTAACCAAAATTCAGAGATAATTCCATCCAAAATAGGATTACCACAGTAATTATATAGCCTCCACAAACGTCTCACAAACGTTCCAGATACGTTCCACCAACGTTCCAGATACGCTTCACCTACGCTCTACATACGCTCCAACACCACTCCAACACCGCTCCATCACCGCTCTAACACCGCTCTAACACCGCTGCAATTACTATTCATACCAGGGTAATCAGGGAATTCCACCTGATCACAGAAAAACACCTTGATTTCAGCATTTCTCAGATCGTTCAGGTATCTGTCAGGCATCTGTATCCCATTTCACTGTATATCTTTACATAATTGTAATTTTTTGAATAATAAATTAAGTTATCCTTTAGGATTATCGATTTTTTAACTAAAAACAACCAGAATAAGGTTTTCGGCTGACGGCCGGTTAACCGTGATGGTGTCATATTCTCAGGAATAATTCTGAAAGAGGAATTCTCAGATGGCTAAAGAAAAAACAAAAAAAGAAGAGTTAAATGAAATAGAAAACCGGGAATGGCTTTATTCACTGGATTATGTTTTTGAACATGGAGGACCGGAAAGAGTAAAAGAACTTCTTCATCAGCTTCAGATCAGAGCGCATAAAGCGGGTGTGGATATACCCTTCTCGGCCAACACACCCTATATAAATACGATTCCGCGTGAACAGCAGCCCCCGTTTCCCGGCAACCGTGAAATTGAACGAAGGATTAAGAGCCTTATCCGATGGAATGCAATGGCTATGGTGGTGAAAGCTAATAAGCTGGAGAGCGGAATAGGCGGCCATATATCAACCTATGCATCTGCTGCTACCTTATATGAAATAGGATTTAATCATTTTTTCCGCGGGAAAGAGGAAAATTATGAGGGCGACCAGGTGTTTTTCCAGGGACATGCCTCCCCCGGCATCTATGCACGTGCTTTCCTTGAAGGCCGGCTGACTTTAGAACAACTTGAAAATTTCAGGAGAGAATTAAAACCTTCCGGAGGGTTATCATCTTATCCTCACCCCTGGCTTATGCCCGATTTCTGGGAATTTCCAACGGTTTCGATGGGACTTGGCCCCATTATGGCAATCTACCAGGCACGCTTTAACCGCTACCTTGAAGACCGCGGCCTGATAGAGAGGAAAAGAGAAGGACACGTATGGGCATTCCTTGGCGATGGTGAGACTGATGAGCCTGAAGCGCTCGGAGCAATTAGTCTTGCTGCCCGTGAGAAACTGGACAACCTGATTTTTGTGATCAACTGTAATTTGCAGCGACTCGATGGACCTGTAAGAGGAAATGGCAAGATCATCCAGGAACTTGAAGCTATCTTCCGCGGCGCAGGCTGGAATGTAATTAAAGTTGTCTGGGGAAGCGACTGGGATCCCCTGCTTGAAAAAGATTCCGAGGGTAAGCTGGTTAAGAGAATGGGTGAGGTTGTCGACGGACAGTATCAGAAATATTCTGTTGAATCGGGTGCATATATACGCGAACATTTCTTTGGTGCTGATGAGGACGTACTCGACATGGTTAAGAATTTATCTGATGAACAGCTGAAGAAAATGAAAAGAGGAGGTCACGATCCCGAAAAGGTTTATGCTGCATTTAAAGCTGCAGTAGAACATAAAGGCTCGCCTACTGTAATACTTGCAAAGACTATAAAAGGATACGGTCTCGGAGAAAGCGGTGAAGGCAAGAACATTACGCACCAGCAGAAAAAACTGAATGAAGAAGAAATGAAGGAATTCAGATCACGGTTCGGTATCCCGATCTCAGACGAGGAAATCCCAAGCGCACCGTTTTACAGACCTGATGAGGATAGTCCTGAGTTAAAATACCTGAAGGAAAGAAGAGAAGAACTGGGAGGATATCTGCCGCAGCGTAACACAAATATCCGTCCTATTAAAACACCACCCGAGGATATTTTTGAGGAGTTTTATAAAGGCACTGAAGGGCGCGAGGTTTCAACTACTATGGTTTTCGTAAGAATTCTTGCGAAGCTTCTGAAGGATAAAGAGATAGGAAATCTTATCGTTCCTATCGTTCCTGATGAAGCAAGAACTTTCGGTATGGAAGCCCTGTTCAGACAGATCGGAATTTATTCTCACGCAGGACAGTTGTACGAACCGGTCGATAAGGAAAGTCTTCTCTATTATAAAGAAGCTCAGAACGGCCAGATACTCGAGGAAGGTATTACAGAGGCCGGTTCAATGTCATCATTTATAGCTGCGGGTACTGCATACGCAACCCACGGTATAAATATGATCCCATTCTTTATTTATTACTCGATGTTCGGATTCCAGCGTATGGGCGACCTGGTATGGGCTGCCGGCGATATGCAGTGTAAAGGATTTATGCTTGGAGGAACAGCAGGAAGAACTACTCTTAACGGAGAAGGACTTCAGCACCAGGACGGCAATAGTCACCTGCTTGCCTACACTATTCCAAATCTTATTACTTATGATCCTGCTTTCGCTTACGAAATCGCTGTTATTATCCGCGACGGAATAAAAAGAATGTACGAAGACCAGGAGAAAGTCTTTTACTACCTCACTGTTATGAATGAAAACTACCCGATGCCCCCTATGCCGAAAGGCGCTAAGGAAGGCATTGTTAAAGGGATGTATAAATTCAAAGCTTCCGGTAAAAAGCAGGCGAAGCTGAAAGCACAGTTATTCGGAAGCGGAACAATAATGAATGAGGTGCTGAAAGCGGCCGAGATCCTTGAAGAAGATTTTAAGGTTGCTGCTGATGTATGGAGTGTAACAAGCTATAAGGAACTGAGACGCGACGCTCTTGACGTGGAAAGATGGAATATGCTCCACCCCTCAGAGAAACCGAGAACTCCTTACATTACTCAGCAGCTTAAGAATGAGAAAGGCGTTTATGTAGCGGCCAGCGATTATGTGAAAGCACTGCCTGATTCGATCGCAAAATGGGTACCAGGTATACTTATGTCGCTTGGAACGGACGGGTTCGGCAGAAGCGAAGGAAGAGCTGAGCTGAGGGACTTCTTCGAGGTTGATGCTAAACATATCGTTGTAGCTACCCTCTATGCACTTGCAAAAGAAGATAAGATCAAAATGCCGGCTGTTGAGAAAGCAATTAAGCAGCTCGATGTTGATCCGGGAAAACCTAATCCCGTAGATGCATAATTAAAATTTTCTAAATTCTGAATGAAATATCTTAATCAGGAAATTACAAATGGCTAAAGAATTTAAATTACCCGAACTGGGCGAGAATATAGATTCGGCTGATATAATCAACGTGCTGATAAAGCAGGGTGATGATATTGATATCGACCAGGGCGTGATAGAAATAGAAACTGATAAGGCTACAATTGAAGTCCCCTCCACACTTAAAGGAACTGTAAAAGAAGTTAATGTTAAGGAGGGAGATAAGGTTAAAGTGGGACAGGTTATCTTCAGCGTTGAGGATGGCAAACAGCCTGCAAAGGGTAAGAAAGAAAAGTCCGAACCGGAAAAAGCTGAAACAAAAGAAACGGCCAAAGAGGAAAAGAAAGAAAAACCGGCTGAGGAAGAGGACGTAAAGGCACGGGTTACCGGAAAACCAGGAAAGTCGGTAAAGACAAAGAAGACCGGGAATAAGATTGTCGATTTTAAGCTTCCTGAACTTGGTGAGAATATTGATTCCGCCGATATAATAAGCGTTCTTGTCAGCAAAGGCGATTCCATTGAACGCGACCAGGGAATAATGGAAATAGAAACCGATAAGGCAACTATTGAGGTGCCTTCGGATGTAAGTGGTAAAGTAACAGAGGTTCTTGTAAAAGAAGGCGATAAAGCAAAGGTAGGACAGACGATAATTAAGGTTGAAACAAGCGGGGTACCTGAGGAGGAAGAAGGAAAAGAGGAAGAGGCTGAAGAGGAGACTTCTGAAGCTGTTGAGATCCAGGAGAAAGAAGAGGAAAGGAAAGAAGAAGAGCCTCAAAAAGTTACAGACGGTAAACGGGAGGAGTTCAGACCAGGTGAAATTGACGAACAGCCTCCAATTATGACCAATGCAGCTCCGGCGGCACCATCCGTCAGAAGGATTGCGCGTGAACTTGGCGTCGATATAAATAAGGTTAAAGGTTCGGGCCCTAATGGAAGAATTTCCATGGATGACGTCAAAGCGTTTGTAAAGAGTATAAACGAAGAGATTGAATCACGCGGGATCGGTGTCGGTGTGAAACAGGAAGAGCTTCCCGACTTTACAAAATACGGTGAGATCGAACGAAAACCGATGAGCAAGATCCGCTCAAAAACAGCAGAGCATCTAAGCTATGCGTGGGCCGTTACTCCTCACGTCACACAGTTTGATAAGGCAGATATAACTACTCTTGAGAAACTGAGAAAGCAGTTTAACCCTGAGGTTGAACAGGCCGGCGGAAAGTTAACCGTAACTTCAATTCTCGTAAAAGTAATTACTGCAGCGATAAAGCAGTTCCCTCAGTTCAATTCCAGCATCGATATGGAGAACCAGGAAATAATTTATAAGAAATATTTTAATATCGGGATTGCCGTCGATACTGAGAACGGTCTGCTGGTTCCTGTTATTAAAAATACCGACCGTAAAAGCCTGAAAGAGATATCCTCAGAAATGAGTCAGCTTGCAGAGAAGGCAAGGAACAGAAAGATTTCCCTCGAAGAAATGCAGGGCGCCTCTATAACCATAACCAACCTGGGCGGAATAGGAGGAACATCGTTTACGCCAATTGTAAACTCTCCTGAGGTGGCGATACTGGGAGTCTCGCGCGGTGAGATGGTACCCGTATACAAGGATAACAGGCTGGTGCCGCGGCTTATGCTTCCGTTGTCTTTATCATATGATCACAGGATCATCGATGGAGCCGATGCTGCAAGATTCTTAAGATGGGTCTGTGAGGCTCTTGAACAACCGTTAAAAATGATGATCTAAATTTAAAGGATACTAAAAATAATATGAATAATAACATTGCAAAAAGCGATCTCGAAAAATGGGCAGATTATCTGTTGGACTACAGCTTGGATGGAGTTAAAAAAGATGATGTAATAATGGTAAAGGGTGAAGCTATCTGCTGGCCTTTGATGAGTGTTCTGCAGGATAAAATCTTTGCCGCCGGTGGAATTGCAGATATAAATATTGTTGCACCCGATAATGACCGCGGAAAAGTGTGGGGCACATCTATAGCAAAATTCGGAAGTAAGGAACAGATAAATAAAGTTCCTCAATGGCATGTCGACAGATATAAAGCAATGACCAAGTTTATTGAGATCCTCGGAGTATCAAACCCGGATCTGTTTAATGGTGCAAAAGAAGATCTTCAGCAGGAAGTAATGAAAGTTGATGCTCCCGTGAAGGATATAAGACTTTCAAAACCATGGGTATTAACTCTCTTTCCAACGCAGGGTTTTGCCGATATAGAAGGAATGACGCTTAAGGAGTATTCCGATTTTATTGTTAAGGCATCTACGATTGATCCCCGTTATCTTGATGATGTTGAAGAGGATATCTACCAATTGATGAAAAAAAGCTCGGAGATAAGAGTTCAGACGGTTCATCCTAAAACAAAAAAAGATCTCGAGCTTAAGTTAAACATAGCCGGAAGGAATATTATAAAATGCACCGGGGACAGAAATTTTCCCGACGGCGAAGTTTTTACAAGCCCCGATGCAAATTCTGTTGAGGGAGAAATTTTTGTAGATCTTCCTGTCTTCCAGGGTGGAATGGATATACAGGGAATTTATCTAAGGTTTGAAGGCGGAGTAATAAAGGAATATACAGCAGAAAAAGGTTTTGAAGCTTTGAGGAAAATAATTGAAACTGATGAAGGCTCACACCGACTTGGAGAAGTTGCCCTCGGTATGAACAACGGAATGGATAAAGTGCTGAAGCACCCCTTGTTTGTTGAAAAAGTCGGAGGAACTTTACATATAGCCATTGGACAAAGCTACGCAGAGACCTTTGTGGAGGATGAAAATTCTGAGGATGGGCGGAAAAAGATATCGGATTTGAAATCAAAAGGAATTTACAACGAATCGGCACAGCACGTGGATATTGTTACAGATTTTCGACCCGGAGGGACAGGTAAAGCGGTTTTTATCGATGATGTAAAACTGGAAATTGAAAATAATATCTGGGTTGTACCCGGTAATTCTAAATAATTATTCTTACAAAAAAGTAATCTAATTTAATACTTCAGGTGAATATTGGCGTCACAAAATAAAAGTGTAACAGTTATAGGGGCGGGACCCGGAGGATATGCTGCCGCATTTTATGCAGCTGATCTCGGAATGGATGTAACCTTAATTGATAAAGAAATTAACCCGGGAGGAGTCTGCCTTTACCGCGGATGCATTCCTTCAAAGGCTTTACTGCATGCAGCTAAAGTTATTAACGAGGCTCAGGAAGCAAAGAACTGGGGAATTGAGTTTGGTCAGCCTAAAATCGATGTAAACCGTCTCCGTGAATGGAAGGACGAAGTAGTTAAAAAATTAACCGGCGGCGTAGGACTTGTTGCCAAACAAAGAAAGGTTAACTACATCCGGGGAACAGCTTGCTTTATAAATTCCAATACCCTTGAAATTAAAAAAGATGATGGTTCAACGGAAAATCATCAGTTCGAAAATGCTATTATAGCAACCGGCTCGATAATCGCGACAATTCCCGCACTGAATATCGACAGCAAGCGTCTTCTCAATTCCACAACTGCACTTGATCTCCCCGAGGTACCGAAGTCATTGCTTGTGATAGGCGGAGGTTATATAGGACTGGAACTGGGATCTGTATATCATGCTCTCGGTACAAAGGTTTCTGTTGTCGAAATGATGCCGGGACTGCTTCCCGGTGCCGACCGTGACCTTGTTTCTCACCTTGCAAAGAAACTTGGAAATGAATTTGAAAGGATTATGCTCAATGCCAAAGTTAGCGAGATGAAGGAAACGAAAAACGGGATTAAAGTTAAGATTGATACTGAGAAAGGGACTGAGGAACTTGAGTATGATTACGTCCTGATGTCGATTGGAAGGAAACCTTCAACCAAAGGTCTGGGACTGGAAAACGTTCATGTAACAACCAACGAAAGAGGCTGGATAAAAGTTAATCCCCAGATGAAAACAGAGGGAGATAATATATATGCAATCGGCGATATAGCCGGCGAGCCGATGCTTGCCCACAAAGCATCGCACGAAGCAAGAGTTGCCGTAGATACAATTGCAGGCGAGAAGGTTGCATTTGAACCTCTTGCTATTCCCGCAGTTGTTTTCACAGATCCTGAAATTGCATGGGCTGGTTTAACTGAAAACCAGGCGAAAGAGAAAAATATAAATTATGAGACCGCTAAGTTTCCCTGGGCTGCGTCAGGCAGAGCTACCACAATTGGAAGAAGCGACGGTGTTACAAAGCTTATACTCGATCCTGAATCGCAGAGGATATTGGGTGTAGGTATCTGCGGTCCCGGTGCGGGAGAGCTTATCGCTGAAGGTGTGCTTGCTATCGAAATGGGTGCGAATGTAACTGACCTTAAGCTTACAATTCATCCTCATCCGACTTTATCAGAGACTATAATGGAAGCGGCAGAGGCTTTCTTCGGTCAGAGTACCCATATGTATAAGCCGAAACGTAAGAAATAATTCATCCCAGTATTTTTTTAATTTCATCCACTGAAGTTACCGGCATTTCGCAGGCATAGTGCCTGCATATATAGACTGTTGCGGTATCACCCTGCTGAACCATTTCCTCAGTGAACGGAGCAATCTCAGCCAGTCCTGTATCACCAGGTTCCTTCAGTAATATCACTTTATTGGGAATAAAATTTCTGCCGAAGAATTCGAGAATTTCTTTGGATGATTTATCCTTCCTGTTGCCCGCAATTACTATTTCGTAAGAATCCCTGTATCCCATCATTATTCCTGAAAGAGATGCAGCAAAGGCTGAAGGCATTCTGTTAATCTGTCCTGAAAAAAAGCGGATTGTTTCATTGGCTTTATCTTCAAGATCGGTGTTACCCGTGATTCTTCCCAGTTTAAGAAGATTTAGTATTGCTATGGAATTTCCTGACGGAATTGCGCCGTCGTATATTTCCTTATTACGGGCAATCAGTTCCTCACCGTAGTCAGGTGTAAAATAAAAACCTCCGTTTTCATTATCATAAAAGTGCTTAATCGTATGATCGTTCAGTTCTATTGCCTGTTTGAGAAGATTGGTATTAAAAGTCGTTTCATACAGATCTATCAAGGCAGAGACCAGAAAAGCATAATCATCTAAGTTCCCCGTAATGCCAGCCTCTCCGTTCCGGAAGCGGTGAAGCAGTTTCCCCTCTTTTGTCCTGAGCTTATTCATTATAAACTTTACAGCTTTAACAGCAGTATCTTCATACAAGCTGCTGCCGAATGCACGAGCCGCCTTCGCAAAAGCAGAGATCATGATACCATTCCAGTCGGTAAGGATCTTATCATCCTTATATGGGTGAACCCTCTTTTCACGTATCTTAAATAGTTTTTTACTAGCCTCATTTATTTTTTTCTTCAGCTCTTCTTCGGAAAGTCCGGCTTCAGTAGATAACTCAGTCAATGAATTTTTAAGATGCAGGATATTGCCGGGTTCATTGCCTTCATTTAAAGGATCGGAATAATTTCCATCGGGTTTAACATTAAATATCCCGGCCAGTAAACCCGAATCCGTTCCGGCAGTTCTTTCAAATTCATCTTTCGTCCACAAGTAAAACTTCCCTTCCTCCCCTTCACTGTCGGCATCTTCAGCGGAGTAAAATCCGCCTTCGGGAGAAGTCATATCCCTCAATACATATTCAAGAATTTCTTCGGCTGTCTGCTTATAAATTTCCTTACCCGTTGCCTGGTACATCTCTACATAAGAAATGGTAAGCAGAGCCTGATCATAAAGCATCTTTTCAAAGTGAGGCACCAGCCACTGCCTGTCCGTTGAATACCTGTGAAATCCAAAGCCTATATGATCATATATCCCTCCCTGCCTCATTTCATCAAGTGTTTTTGCTGCCATCATCAGGGCATCTTCATCTTTATAACTCTTATAATATCTTACAAGAAAACTCAGATTGTGAGGTGAGGGAAATTTAGGAGCGCTCCCGAAACCGCCGTATTCACTGTCGAATCTCTCCCTGAATTCAGCAAATGCTTTCTCAAAAATATTCTTATCCAATTCGTCGCTGTGAGACCCCTGCATCACGGCTGACAGCTTCCGTAATTTCTGATGCTGATCTGTTTATATCATCCCGCTTTAGTTAACCAGATATTTTTAATCCTTGAGACGAGTTCTTTCATTCCCGGTCTCCCGAATCTCGATTCTTTCGGGAAATATGTACCGGCAAAAAAAGGTTTCTTATCGGGTGTCATTATTATCGTAAGCGGCCATCCCCCGCTGCCTGTAAGCATCTGGCAGACCTGCATATATATTCCGTCAATGTCAGGTCTCTCTTCCCGGTCAACCTTAATTGACACAAAAACATCATTCATCATACCGGCGATTTCTTCATCCTCAAAAGACTCTTTCTCCATAACATGGCACCAGTGGCAGGTTGAATATCCAATGGAAAGGAATACAGGTTTATCTTCTTCAGCAGCTTTTGTAAATGCTTCACTTCCCCACGGAAACCAATCAACAGGATTACCCGCATGCTGCAGCAGATAGGGACTATTTTCGTTAAATAAATTATTCATCTTTTAAAATTATTTCATTAAATTAAATTCAATTATACTAAAAGTTCATATTCACCCAAAAAATTGGGGGGGAAATGTCTAAAATCTACTTCAAAGAAATCGTGTTCTTATTCATAACAGTTTTCATATTCTTATTATTTTCCATATCTCAGGCTCAGCCGGTTAATACAGGACTTTATGAGTATCTTTCTCCAGTACCGGGAGCTTCAAAAGTGATGCCTTCCACTTCAATTTTAATACGTAAAGGAGAAGCTTTTCAGGATCTGGCAAACAATAATTTATCTGATATTATCGTAACGGGTGTAAAAAGCGGTATTCATACAGGAAAATTAAAACTACTTGAAGAGAATAAGATTTTATCATTCTCGCCTTTCACACCTTTTAAATTAGGAGAAACAGTTACCGTTGAAATTAAGAAAAGAATTAAATTAGCAAATGGCAATTATGTTCCTTACCTGAAATATAGTTTTCAAATAATGGAACAAAGGGTTAAAAGTAAGTCGGATGAAATGACTTTCCTAAATGAATATTTAACTTCAGGTAAAAGTCATACAAAATATTCAATTGACAATCCAATTCTTTTAAAAGATAGTCTGCCTTCTGATTTCCCGGTTTATTCCGTAAATAATATTGATCCCTCAGAGGGCAGCATTTTTTTTAGTCCATTTGGGTGGCACGTTCAGGCTTACTTAATAATAACCGATAATTATGGAATACCAGTATATTATCAAAAAATGCCTGCAACTTCTTTTGATTTTCAAAAACAAATAAATGGCAATTTGACATATTTTGAAAGCGCCTCCGGGGCATATTATGAAATGAATAGTATGTACCAGATAGTTGACACACTAAAGATGGTAAATGGGTACAGTTCTGATGTTCATGAACTCAGAATTCTGGAAAATGGTCATTCTGTGATGTTTGCATATGATCGACAAGTTGTAAGAATGGATACGATCGTAACCGGTGGTAATCCTCACGCTGTTGTGACAGGTTTAGTATTACAAGAACTGGATGAAAATAAGAACCTTGTATTTCAGTGGAGAAGCTGGGATCATTATAAAATCACAGATGCCACTTATGATATAAGTTTAACTGATTCGCTGATAGATTATGTTCATGGTAATGCCGTTGCGATTGACTATGATGGGAATTTCCTGTTATCCTGCAGACACATGGATGAAATTACAAAAATAAACAGAATTACAGGCGATATCATCTGGCGCTGGGGTGGAATAAATTGTAAAAATAACGAATTCACATTTATTAATGATCCTACGGGATTTTCACATCAGCATTGCATTAGAAGACTACCAAATGGGAATTATACAATTTTTGATAACGGAAATCTGCATGATCCCCAATATTCCCGGGCTGTCGAATACCAGATGGATGAAGGAAATAGAATCGTTAACTTAGTCTGGGAAAATAGTAATGATCCCCTCACCTATTCAGCCGCAATGGGCAGCACACAAAGACTGAGCAACCACAATACTTTTATAGGTTGGGGAGCGGGTAATACCGATATTTCAATGACGGAAGTGGGACCAGATGGTTCTCTTAAACTTTCATTCTCTTTGTCCGATACAGTATTCAGCTACAGAGCCTTTAAATATAAATGGCATACCGAATTATTTACAAGCAATAAAGATTCTTTACTATTTGGAATCGTTCCTGTTGGAGATTCGGCTTTCGTCTCTTTTAATCTTACCAATAATGGAACGGAGGCGATTGAAATTAACTCCATTTATAACCGTGACTCGGCATTTTCTTTTCAACAGCAGCTGCCGATTGAAGTACCTCCCCTGGCAAGTATAAATCTTTCTGTGAAATTTCTACCTTCTGAAAGTGGTAGTTTCAAGGATGACCTTCATCTTAGATGGGAAACAGAGGGAAATCGGATCGCTCAAGTAGTCCATTTATTAGGATACACAGACTCTATTTATGTAAAAGTTAATCAAGTCGACCAACTCACGGATTTTAACCTGAGTCAGAACTATCCGAATCCTTTTAACCCTGTATCCAAAATAAGCTACAGAATTCCGAAGTCCTCTATGGTAAAACTCCAGGTTTTTGACATACTTGGAAATCTGATCACTACCCTGGTCGATGAAGAACAGTCGGCTGGAAATTACGAAGTTGAGTTCAACGGCTCACACCTGGCAAGCGGAATATATATTTACCGTCTCAGCGCTGATGAATTTTTGTCAGTAAAGAAGATGTTGCTGCTCAAATAACCCCCTTTATGAGGATTGAGGCAGTTAATGACTACTGCCTCAATTCTGCTTAATATCCTTATATCCGCAAAATTCACTATTTAATTACCTTCCCGTAGGAACCGGCTGTCTTTATTAGTTGTTAAGAAGGTACATTTTTAATAATTTTCTCACACATTTATTAATATTTCCATATGAATAACAAGAACAACCTTTTAATACCTGCAGTTATAGGTTCTGCAGCACTCATTATTTGTGCTATTATTCTCGCTGTCACCTGGCGATCTAATTATACCTCTAATCAGACGATCAATGTTACCGGTTCGGCAAAGAAGGATATTACATCCGACCTTGGGGTTCTGCGAGGTACAGTAAGTGCACAGGCTGCCACTGCCGAAGAAGCATACAGGGAGCTTTCAAAGATGAAGCCTGTACTGATATCATATCTATCATCAAAGGGATTCCCTGAAAATAAAATTGAGTTTTATACTATAAACAGTTATCCCTTATATGAAATAGGTGCTAACGGCTATCAGACAGGTGTAATAAGAGCTTATAACTACAGTCAGAGGATTGAAATACAATCCACAGATGTGAACAAAATAAAAGAAATATCTCTTGATATCCCGTCTGTAGTTGAAAAAGGTGTGAATTTTAATGTGGAACAGCCTGAATATCATTATACAAAACTGGCTGAACTAAAGATTGATATCCAGGCGGATGCAGCAAAAGATGCAATGATACGTGCGGAGAAAATAGCAAAGGCAACGGGACGATCGCTTGGTTCGATGCGGGACGCCCGTATGGGAGTTATTCAGATAACTCCGAAATTATCCAACCAGGTATCTGATTATGGTATAAACGATCTGAGCTCTATTGAAAAAGAGATAACGGCGGTAGTTAACGCATCTTTTGAAATAAAATAATATTCCGAAAAAAACAGAACTGAACAATGACAAAACCTCAAATATGGGTGGCAGCTTTCCTCGTTCTTTTTATGCTGCTTTTCCTTCTGCAAAGAGTAACCAATGAACCGGAAAGTAAGAATACCGGTCCGATGAGCGGTGCCGTCACCCAGCAGAATATGGCATCAAACGAAGATCTTAGTCCTGCCGAACTGGTTAACAACCTGGGCTGCATGAACTGTCACGGAAAGGATCTTGCAGGCACAAATATGGCCCCCTCACTGAAGAACCTTGATCAATACTGGAGCAAGGATCAGTTAACAAATTATCTCAGGAACCCTTCTTCTTTTATGGATGGCGACAGGTTCAAAGAATACCGGCAGAAGTATCCGGGTATGGTAATGCCGTCATTCAACAATATTAATGTGCAGGAACTCGGAAAGATATCTGAGTACCTGCTGAATCAAAAATGAACGAGCTTAAATTAGAAGTTTGAGAGATGAAGCCGGGGCTGATTATAGTCAGCCCCAGCTTAAAGTTCATCATAGATGAGATCAGGCAACGGTTACTTCTTTACTTAGATAAACATCCTGAATAGTGTTAAGAAGTTTAATACCTTCCTTCATAGGACGCTGGAAAGCTTTCCTTCCTGAGATCAGTCCCATTCCGCCTGCCCTCTTATTTATAACTGCGGTTTTTGCAGCTTCAGCAAAATCATTTTCTCCTGAGGCTCCGCCGCTGTTGATCAATCCGGCTCTTCCCATATAGTTATTTATAACCTGGTAGCGGGTGAGATCTATCGGGTGATCCGTTGTAAGATCTTCATAAACCTTTTTGCTGGTTTTACCGAATTTTAATGCATTAAAGCCCCCGTTATTCGCGGGAAGTTTCTGTTTAATAATATCGGCTTCAATCGTTACACCAAGATGATTTGCCTGACCTGTCAGATCAGCGGCAACGTGATAGTCCTTATCTTTTTTGAACTCGCTGTTCCGGAGATAACACCACAAAATTGTAGCAAGTCCCAGTTCGTGAGCATACTGAAAAGCTTCACTAACCTCTATTATTTGTCTGTCACTTTCCTCAGAGCCGAAATATATAGTAGCACCGATTGCGGCAGCTCCCATATCATAGGCCTGTTCTACACCTGCAAACATTATTTGATCATAATGATTAGGATAGGTTAAAAGTTCATTATGATTTATCTTCATAATGAAAGGTATTTTATGAGCATACTTCCTTGAACACATCCCCAGTACGCCCAGGGTTGAAGCAACTGCGTTGCAGCCTCCCTCTACGGCCAGTTTTACTATATTCTGGGGATCAAAATATTCGGGATTCGGAGCAAAGGATGCACCAGCACTGTGTTCGATTCCCTGGTCAACCGGAAGAATCGAAAGGTAACCCGTACCGGCCAGCCGTCCGCTGCTGTATATCCACTGCAGGTTCTTCAGTACGTTAATATTTCTGTCTGTCTGGGCAAAAACCCTGTCAACAAAATCCGGTCCCGGCAGGTTCAGCTGCTCTTTGGGAAATTTAGCTTTGTAACTCAGAAGCGAATCTGCTTCACTACCGAGCAATTCTTTTATTTTATCTGCCATTATATTCTCCTCTTTATTTACTGTTCATATTTTTTATAAGATAATGTTATTTACTCTTCTCATCAAACCACAGGAAACTATTTTACCTTTTCGGCACTGATTTGTGATCTTTTACTATCGATTGAGTTGAAAACAGCTTCCGCATGTGAACGGGAATTCTCAATAAAGAAACGGCTGGTGTCCATTCCGCCGCAAACAACACCTGCAAGATAAATCCTTTCCCTGTTAGTTTCATAGGTTTCTTCATTGTAAACGGGACAGTGTTCAGTTGATATTTCAATTCCGGCTTTTCTAAGGAAATCAAAATCGGGATGGTAGCCTGTCATTGCGAAAACAAAATCATTTTTAATTGTCAGGACGCCTTCGGGAGTTTCAATGTCGGCCTCATTTTCTCTTATTGCTGTTACCTTCGAATTAAAATATGCTTTAATAGAACCTTCGTTTATTCTGTTCTCAATATCCGGTCTTACCCAGTATTTTACTCCCTCTTTTAACGAGTCCTCCCTGATAACCATTGTTACATCTGATCTCCGGCGGTAGGTTTCCAGGGCAACGTCCACAGCCGAATTTCCTCCTCCTATTACGATAAGCTTAAGATAGGCATAAGGATGAGCCTCATCAAAATAATGCTTAACCTTGGGAAGGTTCTCACCAGGGATATTAAGCAGATTGGCTTTATCGTAAAATCCAGTGGCTATAATGACGTTCTCTGCGGTATACTCTCCCTTATCTGTAATAACCCGGTATAAACCGCCTGACTCATTTAACTCGGTCACTTTCTCGTATGTTCTTACATTTAATCGCCAGCTGCTTACCACTCTTCTGAAATATTCAAGAGCTTCACGCCTTGTGGGTTTATCGCCATGAGAAACAAAAGGAACTTCGCCGATTTCCAGTCTTTCTGAAGTCGAGAAGAAAACCATATTTGTGGGATAGTGGAAAAGAGAGTTAACAAGGCAGCCTTTTTCAATGATCAGATGACTGTTATTTCTTTTAACTGCTTCGATACCGCAGGTGATGCCTATTGGCCCTGCTCCTATAATAATTACATCAAAATCAGGGTTCATATCTATCTAATTTTATTAACGAATCCTTTAAATTTAAGCAAATAAGGCTAAATATTTATTGATCCAGGTATAATAAATACATAACTCACCTATTATCTTTCATCCCATTAATTTTCCTTCCATCGGTTAATTTATTTAATTTACACTGTTAATTTTTTAATATTATTCAGGGAGCTTTTAATGTTACGACTTAAATCTTACCTTATTGTAATTCTCGCAGTGATGTTTGTGGTTACTTCTTTCCCTCAGACCAAAGAAAGGAAAGAAATTCCGGAAAAATATAAATGGAACTTATCCGACCTCTATGCTTCAGTCGCCGACTGGAAGAGCGCTAAAACAGAAATAAGCAGCAATATAGATAAAATTGAATCCTACAAGGGAAAACTGGATCAGAATGCAGAAACTCTCCTCAATGCAACGGATCTTTTCTTCAATACGCTGAAGGAGTACTTCCGCTTTTCTACCTACTCAGGACTCCTTGCTGATGAAGATCTCTCCATTTCCTCAAACCAGGCTTTGAGACAGGAAGCATCTACTCTCGGAACTAAATTCTCCGAATCTACGGCCTGGATGAGACCTGAGATTCTCGCTATTGCTCCTGCTAAAGTGAAGGACTTTTTCGCCAAAGAACCGAAGCTCGATCAATACAAAATGTATATCGAAGATATCCAGAGAATGAGAGCACATACGCTTTCGGCCGACCAGGAAAAGATACTGGCATCATTCGGACTGATCACTGAAACACCTTCTGATGTGTATAATATTTTCAATAATGCGGAGATGCCTTACGCAAAAGTTACCCTATCAACAGGTGAGGAGGTTACTCTTACTAACTCCGCTTATACAAAATACAGATCAACTGGTGTAAGAGATGACAGGGCAAAAATTTTTGATGCCTTCTTCAGCAAATACGGACAGTTCGAAAATACAATCGGGGCAAATTATGCAGGGAAAGTTAAAACTGACTGGGTATATGCAAAAGACAGAAACTATGAGTCGTCTCTTGCTGCTTCTGTTGACGGACCAAATATTCCTGTTACTGTATACACTAACCTCATCAAGCAGATACACAACAGTCTCCCTACTCTTCAGCGTTTCCTTGAACTGAAAAAGAAAATGCTTGGAGTAGATACTCTTCATTATTACGATCTTTATACCCCCCTTGTTAAAAAAGTTGATATGAACTTTACGGTAGAGCAGGGTGAAGATATAATTAAGAAGGCTCTTGCCCCTATGGGTGATCATTATATTGCTACTCTTGATAAAGCATTCGGAAACGGGTGGATTGACTTTCTGCCTAATGTAGGAAAAAGAAGCGGTGCATATTCTACAGGAGGTGCATACGACGTTCATCCATACATTCTTCTGAACTGGAATGATGACTATGAGTCGGTTTCCACTCTTGCACACGAGCTTGGTCATACAATGCACAGCTATTTTTCGAGTAAGAACCAGCCTTTTGCTACTGCAGATTATCCGACATTTGTTGCAGAGATAGCTTCTACTTTTAATGAGAATCTGCTCAATCATTATATGGTTGATCATGCTAAAAATGATGATGAGAAATTATATCTGCTTGGCAGTTATCTCGATCTTCTCAGACTTACAATATTCCGCCAGACTCTGTTTGCTGAATTTGAACTGAAAGTTCATGAAATGGCAGAAAACCAGCAGCCGATTACCGGTGAGGATCTGAGCAAAATGTATTATGACCTGGTTAAAGAATATTATGGAAACGATAAAGGAATATGTATCGTTGATCCTTATGTTGCGCATGAATGGGAGTATATACCTCACTTCGTTAACTATACTTATTATGTTTACCAGTATTCCACATCACTTATTTATTCCACGGCTATCGCAGAAAAGGTTTTAACAGAAGGAAAACCTGCAGTAGATAAATATTACAACATTCTGAAAGGCGGCAGTTCGGAATATCCTATTGAACTGATCAAGAAGGCCGGAATTGATCCGCTTTCTGCTGAACCTTTCGAACTTACTATGAATAAAATGAATAGGGTTATGGATCAGATGGAAGAAATTCTTTCCAAGAAATAATGTGATCTGATTCTTTATCAATATAATTGAATCCCGGCCCTTTCTCTGGGAGCGGCCGGGATTTTTATTTCAGGGGTGACTTCCGGCAAGCAGCTTTAGTATCCCGTAATCAGAGCACAGGTTAATTAAAAGGTAAGCCATATCTTAGATCTGAAATTAATATGATTGATATTATAAATTCTAATGAATTCCTACCCCTAAATAACAGAGAAAGAGGATCTTACGGTAAAAATAAGTGCCTGTGAACTCTTTCTCTGTTATCTCTCCTCAGAAAATCCATTCCCCATTATTTTATGATAGCAGGTGTGCTTCACCGCTTCGCTAAACTTAATATACTGCTCATTAAATGCTGACATCAGTGGAGATTGTTTGCCTGGTTTCCGACCCGGTTCTTTTCAGATAAAGAATCTTGATTTCTGCCAGACCTCTTTCAGGGAACGGTAAATATTCCTGCATATGTATATCGGAAGATTATTTTCGTAGGGCATACTGTACCTGGTTTTGTGTACTGCGGCGAGTGTTACATCCCTGCAGGCTGATTTATGATCTTCTAAGTTTCCCCCAATGATTATCACGGTCTTTATTTTGTTTGTATCGGGATCAGCCCAGTACCAGTAGGAGTTGTGGGGGCAGATGACGGAAGTCAGCTTATACCTGGAAGAATAATATTCAAGGGCTCCTGCTTCGCCATAATTATGAGCAAATATAACGGTACCGGCTTTCTCCGAATCAGGAAGCGATTCGTATACCTTTGAAACATCTGATGCGAGTTCCTCCCACCCGAACATATCAGCATAAAACTGGGGGAGTTCAGCAAGCTCTTTATTCTCGGAGTTCTGAGGGGACATACCCAGAAACTTCGAGTATGATATAAAAGTTTTTACAGGGAGAACAGGCAGAGCCAAAGGCATAGCAATTAATCCTGTAACAACAATAAGACCTGCAAGACCATATTTTAACCATTCATAACTCTTACCCGATAATACTCTCTCAAAGAAAACACCGCCCCCTGCATAAACGAGAGGGTATGCGGCGGCGAGGTATTCCGCTTTGCTGTGCCAGTTGATAACAAGCAGCAGAAAGGTGGTGAGAAATAAAATTCCCAGTATCCTGTATTGTTTTACCTTTCGGCCGACTAAAAGAAAAATCAATCCGGGAAGCCATACAAGTATTGTCAAAGGTCCTGCCAGGAGCAGCTGACCGCTCATAAAATCAAGAGGGGTAAGGGTTGAGTACTTGAGCCGGGAAGCGTTTCTCATAAATTCCAGATGGGCAAAGTCATGAGTTACATTCCATATTATGAATGGAGAAAATATCAACAGGGCGATCGCAGCTGCTATATAAGGCCGGGGCGTCTTCAATTGTGCTCTCAACGGGGTAAATATTATACCTGCAATCAAACCGGCCCCGAACCAGGCCATACTGATTTTATTCAGCATCCCGAGTCCTATTACCACTCCCAGCATAATCCACAATAAAGTCTTTTCCTCCTGTATTATCCTTACGACAAAGTATGCTGAAAGAACCCAGAAGAAATGATCGAAAGAGTTCATCGAATAGATAGTGTTCATTGCAAGGAATATAGGTGAGAAGGCAAGCGTAATACAGGCAATTATCACAGCAGTTATACCGCCGCCTATTCTTATCGTTAATAAGCCGGTAAAATAAACTGTAAGGGCCGCTGTTATGGCAGGAAGCAGCCTGATGGCGAAAAGAGAATCTCCGAACAGCAGCCGGCTGAATGCCAGTAAATAGATTGATAGCGGAGGCTGATCAACGTAACCTGCAGCCAGGTGATTCGTGCATGCGATGTAATAAAATTCATCTCTGAATATCCCATAGCTGGCAAACAGATTTGTGTATAAATGAAGGATAAGTGTAAATAATGAGATTACCAGCAGTGCGATCTGTGTGTTCCGGGAAATTGTAAAATGACTTAACTCATTTTTCATAACTATAATCCAGAGATAGTTAAGCTGAGGATATACCAGCTCGGATAAACAACCTGAGCAAAATTAATATTATTTCCGGTTAATTTTTATATTCCTTTGGCCGAGATATTTAAGCACTTCATCAAAACAATTACCCTCACTCCCTATGTATTCCGGGGGTGAAATGCCTTTCCGTTTGTATTCCCCTTTTAATACCAGGTTAACTGCTGCCGAGCAGGTATAGCCTGTGGTCCTTGCCATGGATGAAGTGTCAGTCGCTTTATCATATTTATCAAACAGGGAATAATTAATTTCTTTACTATCACCTTTAATAACTACTTTAAGATATGTGAACTCCTCTTCCCCTTTTCCAAGTTTCCATAAAGGAAAGAGCAGCCTGGATGACAAATCCAGCGGTCTTATCATCTTCCCATCAATCTCAATTTCCTCTTTGCTGAAGAATCCCGTTTCTCTTAAAACTCTCATTAGTTCAATATGACCCGGATAACGAAGAGTTTTCTCTTTCATATCAGGAATTTCTATTGTGGCAAGCAAAGATCTTAAGCCATCAGTATTAAATGCTTCAAGAGTGCCTGCATCCGTCTCAATCTGTTCCGGATCGGATAGCGCCGGTCTGGTAATGACCTTCCCGTTCTCCTTTATCCTGGCGGGACGGGTATATTCTTCTATCACATCAGGGGGTGAAAACGGAGCTTTGTATTCATATGGCCATTTACGCTCAACCGGGAGTCCCCCCACGTAACATTCAAAAGAATCAATCTTCATCTGCGAATTGTAATATCCGAGTATGATATTGCTTAATCCGGGTGCTACCCCGCAATCGACAACAGCAGTTACTCCCTTATTTTTTGCTAGTTCATCAAGTTCAAATGGGTCTTCGTCGAAGAATGATATATCAACAATATCTTTACCTTCTTCAATGATTGTTTTTAATGTTTGGAATCCCATAAATCCGGGTACAGCACCAACAACAATATCCGCATCGGTCACAGCATCATGCAGCTGTTTTTTATCGGACAGATCCGTGTGCCTGGTTATAATGTTTTTTCCCGATGATACTCTTTTAAGTGTATCTTTATTGATATCGCATAATGTTACCTCGTGGTCATTTGAAAGGTCAATAGCTATTGCACTCCCGACCATCCCTGCCCCAAGAACGGAAATTTTCTTCATCTGCATACCTCAGTAAAATGAATTAGAATAATGCACCGGCCAAAGTATAGTATGGCTTTATTTTCATGCAAAGTTAAGGATAAACAGAATTTATTACTCCACGATACTTACTTACTTTTATTTTCTTCCTTTTTCTCCCTGAAGGTGCCGTATTTTTTTGCATATATCTTAGTGAATTCCGCTCCGAAAATGAAAATAAGCGAGGAGTAGAAAATCCATAAATAAAGAATTGTAAACAGACCAATTGATCCAAAAGCCGTTTCCAGATTTGAATTGTTAACATTGACGGCAATAAGGATCTGAACGATTAAAAAGAGGAATGCTGTCACAAGTGCACCTATCCATACATCCGACCAGTTGATGTCTACTTCAGGAAGTATTTTGTAGATCATAGCAAATAGTACCGTGAGAAGGAGGAAAGAAATTGTGTAATCTGCAATATTAATAATCAGAGGCGGTATGGAGATAATTTCATTCAAACGCGACTTTACATTCTGCATTATCGGATTTTTCAGCACCAGCGCCAGAAACAGCAGTCCGACGATGGAAAGCATCATAAATGAAAAACCGTATTTCTTTATTTTCCCCATCAATCCTTTCTGCTTTTCGACTTCAATATCCCATATCGTATTCAATGCATTCCTGATCTGGTAGAAAATCATAGTGGATCCGAAAAAGAGCAGCGGAATGCTGGTTAGTATTGTCATAAAACTGGCGGATGAGCTTGAAGCTTTCTGTACGATCTGCTGTATAATCAGTGCGGGTTTTTCACCGACTGTGTTCTGCAGCTGTGATACAATATGCTGAATCGTATTTGCTTTCCCCATAAATGATCCTATCAGCAGCACTAACAGGGTTAAAATTGGCCCGAGCGAGAGAATTATATAAAATGAAATTCCTGCACTTACAAACAGTGGTTTATGACTTCCCCATTCCTTACCTGTTTGCTTTGTCAGCTGCCAGATTATTTTAGGATGCTTCATTAATTGTTATTTTTGTGCTGTAACTGTAAGAATATAGTACATTTACAGCCGTTTGTAATTAACCCAAGCCACATTCCGGATAGAGTGACTTAATGGTTTTACATTAGAAAGGCCCTGTCCCTGAGAGTGTGCGTAAACTGTCATTTTCGTTATAGTCGGTTTGGTTTGTCCTGATTTATCGGGGTCACTTTGTTGTTGATGCGGGACATGGATCACGAACCCGGCAGCAGGAAGGAAATTATCTTTAAGAATGAATAAAATAAAACATATCTGTTTCGATCTTGACGGCACATTGATAGATTCCTATCAGACGATCTTCAAAACTACCGTAAAAACTCTTCAGCACCTGAAGATTGATGAACCCTTAATGGAAATAGAATTTCATAAGAGGATAGGTCATCATTTCCTTCACATCTTTAAAGATCTGAATATTCCGGTGACAGATATTGAGGAATTTATTGATATCTACAAAGGATACTATTTCGATTTTATTGATGACTCAGTTATTTATCCCGGTGTAACAGACGTGCTGAAGGAACTGCATAAAAGGAAGATCAAAGTATCGCTTCTTACTACAAAGGGACAGGATCAGGCTGATAAGATAATCGATCATTTCGGATTGCGGAAATACTTTTCTCTTGTTACAGGAAGAAGAAAGGATCTGCCCATAAAACCTTCTCCCGAACCATTACACTTAATATGCAATGAGCTAAGGATTGAAGAAAGCAATACAATTATGGTCGGTGATGCCGAGCTGGATATAAACTGCGGGAAGAATGCGGGTACATACAGCTGTGCAGTGACATACGGATATAGATCAAAACAGGAACTTAAATCAGCCGCCCCGGATTTTATGATCGACGATATCAGGGAACTGATGAAAATAATTTAATAATGCCCGGCACAGGGATGTGGAATATCAGTGGGCGTCACGAAGATATAAATTTCGGGAAAACAGAAGCGGGCTGTGGGGCGAAGTGAAGCCGGACGCAGATAATAAATCCCCGCGATAAATGGCGGGGTAATTTCGCCCACGGGAAGCAAACAGCCCGGACAGGATGGGGCTCTTCATTTTCTTTTGTATGCAGGATCTGCGTGGCTATAACAATTTTGAATCTCTTCTACTCTACCATATTTCTCAGGCATCTGGACCGCAACAACTCTTCCCTTTGCCGTAACATTTCCGTTTGCTGTCAGAGTAATTTCAGAAATTACTTTCCTCCCCTTAATTTCTGCAACCCTGCCTCTTATCTCAAGCTCTGGTCCCAGCGGGGTTGGTGCAAGGTAATCAACCTGAAGCGAGGCTGTTACAAACCTGAAAGGCGGCTCGGTTCCCGGTTCCCTGCCCTCGGTTCTGTAGGCGGCAAGGGCGGCCGTTCCTGTTCCGTGGCAGTCGATCAGTGAGGCAATGAGACCTCCATAAACATAACCGGGAATTGCAATATGATAAGGCTGGGGAGTAAAACGGGAAAGTGTTTCATCTCCGTCCCATACGGTCTTTAACTGGTGTCCGTGCTCGTTTAATCTTCCGCAGCCATAACAATAGCTTAACTGATCAGGATAAAAATCCTGTACGGCTTTATTCTCCACTACCTTCCCTTCGTTTTGTTGAACTTAAATAATTCTATAATCCCAGGGCAAACAGGATTAAACCAAGCGTAATTCCGAAAACGAAATTGAATGCTTTTATCTTTACTGAATCCTTAACCGAGTAAGACAGCAATGGAAGCATTCCGTGTCCGTCCTGTACCATCGAACTTGTCAGCAGAACAGAAAAAGGAATTACACCATTGGCAAAAAGCGTAACAAATATGAGATGGGGACCTGATTCAGGTATCAGTCCTATCAAAGCCCCGAGCAAAAGCAATAACAGCTTGTACCCTGTGCTGATCTCTTCAATATGCAGGTAATGAAATCCTACCTGAACAACCAGCAGTGCCCCGAATGTCCACAGCGCGATCCGCCATATATGCTTTTTAATAATATGATGGTAAACATGTTCCGTAAGAAAATGTTTAAGGGTCCGCTCCGTATCGTGAACGACAAGCTCAGGACAATCAGTACATGTTACCAAATTGAATTTCTTTGCAATGAAATCAGTCGCAATTCCGCCAATAATTCCTAATACAAAAAGAATCGCGAATAATAAGAGTGCGGTTTCAGGAAACATAGCCAGCATTACAAATGCTTCATCCCCTGAAGAGGCGATCATCGAACCGGCAAGTGCGCCGAAGCTTATCAGTCCATGCATGTATAATGTAACATCGGTGAACCCCCCGAGGCATCCGGGGATCGTACCGATGAACGATGCAATCACATACTGACGTGATTTGTGTTTACCCTGAAGCAGTCCCGCAATCTTACCTCTCGACCAGATATTAACAGCATCAACAATGATCATCATTGCCGTAATAAACAGGGTTATCTGAAGTGTCTCTGCAAAAACATCAATTAAAATTGAATACATATATGCTGCTCTGTTTTCCTGTTGCCCGGTATCCCGGATTTTCTATATCCGGGTTAGTAATGTACAGCCGCCTCCTTAATTCCAAAAGGAGACGGCCTGAAATTAATACTGACTAACCGTAAGATCTTCTTTACTTCAATACGATCATTTTCATTGTTTTTACAAACGAACCGGCTTTTATTGTATAGAAATATACGCCTGAGCCGATATTGGACGAAAGATTTTCAGTTGAGAATTCGACCGAATATTTCCCGGCCTCCTTATACTCATTAACGAGGGTGGTAACTTCTGCACCGAGAAGGTTGAATACTTTTATCTCAACATTTCCTGCTTCGGGTAATTCATATTTAATTACAGTTGAAGGGTTGAACGGATTAGGATAATTCTGCGAAAGGGAGTAATCCTCTACCCCGTTAAAAGCAGCCTCAACAGGACCATAAATCCTGAAGGTTCCGTTGAAATCAATCTGCTTCAGCCGGTAAATGCTGTTTCCCTGAAGAGGTGCATTATCAACGAACCTGTATGACGACGGCTCTGTTGTTGTACCATGACCGGGGATAAATCCTATAGTTGTGAACTGTGATGTTCTTTCGGCAGCAGTTCCTGAAGCTCTCTGCAGTTCGAAGCCTTTATTGTTCGTCTCGGTTGAAGTTTTCCAGTTGAGGCTGACTTTCTCTTTGTCTGAAGTGACGGTAAAAGAGCTGAGTTCAACAGGAATAAGTGTATAATAGATTACTCCTATATCATCAAGATACCAGCCGTCGCGATTGATAGAGCCGTCAGACTTAAGCTGGAACTGAAACTTAACATTAGTAAGGCTGAATGAGGAAAGCAGTATCTCCTCTTTTACCCAGGATGTCTGCGTACCGTCATAAAGCGGCTCTCCCGGAGGCTGAAAACTGCCCGTGCCGGGATTAGTATACATACCTTCAAGCGGCGTCCAGGATGATCCTCCGTTGGTTGATATTTTCACCTGGCAGTAATCCCAGTCGGTCTCTATATCCCATTTCGTCCAGTAAGATAACCTTGGATTATTAACAGAAGACAGATCAAGTGGATTAGTCAGCGTCATCGTTACAGTTGCGTTATTGAGGTAGTTTCCTGTCTTGCTGTCAGTGTAAGAAGTAGGAGCAGATACATAAGATGTTGTAGTAGCTTCCCACTTTGGATATGAAGGTGTTGAGGTAATCGTCCATAGGTTCGCCGGATCGTTGGTAGAATCTACAAAGGCGTAAGTCGGTATGCCAACAATAATATTAAGGGTATCGTACGACATAACCACGCCTGCTGTACTTACTGTTACAAGCAGTTTAATATTCTCTTCAACAGGTGCGGAACCGTCAATTGTAAATGATAAAGGTGATGAAACAGATGCGGTGCTCCTTGCGGGGATGGAAGAGAAGCTTGCCGTCCCGTTATTTACAGTCGCATAAGAACTGAGAGAACTAAGGTTTATCTCAATATTATTTCCGTCGGAAAGTCCTTTATTCCTGAATGAAGGCGACATTTCAACTACATCGCCGGGATTAAAATACTGCTGCGCATAATTCGGATGATCCAGTTTTATAAACTCTCCTGCTGCCCAGGCATAATAAAGATTAGGCATCAGGTTTTCTTCGGCCAGCGGAAAGATCTCCGACTGAGAAGGCCAGAAGCCTGTTGAGCCTACTTCAGGGGTCATCGCAAATATTTTACCGTGATTAGCAACGGTATCTCCGTCATAAGCATAATCATCACTGTTGCCTCTTGTGGAATAACCGACAGCCTCCAGATCCAATCCTGCAAAGTAACCGTTGTATGCTGTCATATCAGACGAGTATTCCCTGAATATTGCAGAGTCGGGAGTTTCCATACTCAGCGCACCGTAAGGATAGATCAGGTAGTTGCCGTAAGTATGATAGTTCAGTTCGCACTTTATATTATGCGCGGCGAGAAAGTCTCTTATGTTCGCAGTTTCAGGAGCAGAGAAAGGTGCAGTTCCGCGGTATGTTTCATCTCCGGGGTATGTACTAGAACCGCCGTTCGATGAATTCCAGTAGGCGTAGGGTCCGTAATTTCTGTTAAGATCTATACCATCGTATGATTCCTGGAACGTGCCGTTGCCGTTATTGTCCTGCTTGTTTTTTCTCCACATATAACCGCCGTTGGGGGTCATCTGGTGGTTGTACTCATACCCGTCGGGATTCACTACGGGGATGAAGTAAATTTCGCGGTGATCAACAAGATATTTTACCGATGCATCAGTATTATAGTTTTCAAGCAGGTAATACATAAAATAGATCATCTGCATCATTCCCTCGGGTTCGCGGGCATGGTGAAGTGCGGTGAACAGTACTTCAGGTTCATCTTCGTTAACATCAGGATTGTCGGAGATTTTAACCATATAGGTCGGCCTTCCCTCCACCGTATTTCCGATTGATACTTTTTCGGTGATCAGGTTGGGGTAAAGCATTCTCATCGAATCAAGCTCTGCCGTAACCTCAGCAAGTGTATAAAATCCTCCCATTGATCCGAAACCGAATCCGCCGACATTAAAATTCTCTTTACTTTGCCTTATAAAATCCTGTTTTTCCTGCTCTGTGAGCTGAGGCCGGCTGTTATAGTACTCCATCCAGTCGTCTATCAATACATCATAACTGTAATTTGTCATTTCAAGCTTAGCAAATTCCTCATCATCAAGGAATACTATTAAACCGTTGTCTTTCGTTATGGAAGCATGGTCAAATTCCAGTCCTGCCTGCTGTAAATACTGTACATCAGACAAATTATTTATATGGATTTTGACTTTTTTCCAGGTCTGGGCCTGAAGTCCTGCCGCTATAAACAGGGCGATCAAAAGAGATAGTAGATATTTCATCGATATGATCCCGCCTAGGTTATAAAAGATTATTAATTTAGTAATTATAAATTAAGGTTTTTTTCTTAATAAATTTAGGCACTGATTAATTAAATTTTACGGAAGAGGGAAAATTTCAGAGGATACGGAGAACTTCTAATGAAGAATATATTAAACTTACTTATAATTTCGTTTTTATTAACTGCGGTCTCTTACGCACAGGACACCTCCCGGCCCAAACTTGTGGTAGGTATTGTGGTTGACCAGATGAGATACGATTACCTTCAGAAATATGATAAGTATTTCGGCGAGGATGGATTCAAAAGATTACTGAGGGAGGGAAGCAACTTCAGCTTTGCACATTATAACTACGTACCAACTTACACAGGACCCGGACACGCATCTATCTATACAGGAACAACTCCTTACTATAACGGCATTATCAGCAACGACTGGTACAGCAGGAAAATCAGGTCATTCGTTAACTGTGTTGAAGACGATTCCGTAAGAACTATCGGCGAAACCGGGGATGCAGGACACGTGTCACCCAAAAGACTTATGACAACCACAATCTCAGATCAGTTAAAAATAGTTACAAACGGTAAATCGAGGGTCTTCAGTATTTCGCTTAAAAACCGTGCTGCTGTTCTCCCCGGCGGTCACTCCCCTGACCAGGTTTATTGGTACAGCGACAAAAACGGAAAGTTTATTACTTCAACTTATTACACAAACTCGCTTCCCCAATGGGTAATAGATTTTAATCAGGAAAATTATGTCAGTAAGCTGTTCAGGGACGAATGGGATCTCCTTCTCCCGAAGGAAGATTACAGTTTAAGCTATCCTGACCAGGCTCCCTGGGAGGATGATGTATTTGATGAAGGCAAAACCAGCTTCCCTCATTCGTTCAGTAATGTTATGAATAAAAAATACGATCTCATCCGCTCTACCCCTTTCGGCAACGAACTTCTTCTGAAGTTTGCCGAAGCACTTATAGCAAATGAGAAACCGGGAAGCGGCAGCTATACTGATTTCCTGGCCGTAAGCTTTTCTTCTACTGATTATATAGGACATTCCTACGGTCCTAATTCCGTTGAAATACAGGATGCATTTATAAGAATGGACAGAGAGTTAGCTGAGTTTCTGAACGTGCTCGATAAAAATGTAGGGAAAGGAAATTATATCCTGTTCCTTACCGCTGATCACGCAGTGTCGGAAGCTGTGCAGTATCTTAAGAGTCTTAATATTCCCGCCGGAGGATTCGATTACGATGACTGTAAAGATTCCCTGGAAGCTTTCGCGGAAAGGAAGTTCGGAACGGATGAACTGATTGAGAACTTTTCCAATAACCAGGTCTATTTCAATAAGAAAATACTGGAAGATAAAAAACTGAAGACAGCAGATGTGGAAGATGCCTTTGCAGAATACCTTCAGGATGAATTCCCCGCTGTCTTTAAAGTATTCAGCAGGCATAACCTGCACAACATTTCAGCCTCAAGGGTACCAAATAATTTCATCCTGAACGGATTTAATCCTGTACGCTCGGGTAATGTAGAGTTCGACCTGAGACCGAATTACCTCTCGGGACACGGTAAAGAAGGCACGACTCACGGGGCCGCGTTTCCGTATGACACTCACGTTCCGCTCCTTTTTTACGGCTGGAATGTTCCCGCACAGGAAGTTAATACACCCGTTTATGTAGTAGACATAGCTGCAACTGTCTGTAATCTCCTGGGAATCGACGAACCGACCGGCTGCATCGGCATCCCGATAATCAGCAAAGCATCTGGTTTCTAACTCCTTGTTTTGCCGCTGGCTTTAGGTCAACGGCTGCCGGGAGAAACTCAACCTGGAAATGAATCTTGCCGTTCGTTTTAGCCGCTTTGTCGTTAGTTTCAACCGGGGGATCCTGTAGCCTGCATCTTTGCCGTTGGCTTTAGCCAACGGATACAAAAAGCCAGTATGCCCACCCCATTTATGGCTGCATCGAGGCGAATGATTAGTAGATTCGAAAAGATTCTCCCATTAATCCCGGCCGTAAGGTAGTATTATCCTCGTTGTTATCCCGTAGTTTGAGGCCGAACAGAGGCCGAGATGAGGCCGAGCAGAAGTAGTGTTTTCGTAGTTATCCCGTAGTTTGAGGCCGGGTGTAGGCCGGATGTAGGCCGGGAGATGCCTGACAGAAAACAGTCTGAAAATGTCCCTGAAAAACGTTGGAAGTAAGGTAAATAATTTATTATTTAAAATCAGGGGGTCTCAAAAAGCCATACCACCTTAAGCTTCTGACTTCAGATTATTCAGCGACCCTGACTGAATAAATATTCGAGGTTTCATACCAGGCCGCACCCGGGAACCAATGATACCGGGAAAAATACAGCCGTGTGCCGTCGCCGTTCCAGCATGGCTGTCTGTCATCTCCTGATGAGTTTTCAGTGATCTGAACTTTATTCTTTCCGTCGGCATTCATTATAAAAATCCGTGTTCCTTTATCGGTCTCGGAAGCAAATGCAATCCGGGTCCCGTCAGGAGACCAAACCGGCCATCCATCAATCCCTGGATGGGATGAAAAATTTCTTTCATTCGACCCGTCGCTGTTCATTAGAAATACTTCCCAATCCCCGTCAGGATTAATTCTTCTGCATACAATTTTTGTATTATCAGGCGACCAGGATGGGTAAGTCTCGGTTTCAGGTGTATGTGTTATCTGCCTTTCATCCGAACCGTCCTTGTTCATCACATAAATGTCGTAATTTGAATCCTCACCCTTCTTTGTTCTATCTGAACAAAACAGCACCCTCTTGCCGTCACTTGACCAGGCTGGGTGTTCATCGTGATATTTATTATTTGATATGTTATGCTGGTTTGATCCGTCAGAGTTCATAATATATACCTGGGAATTACCATCGCGGAATGATTGAAAAGCGATTTCTTTTTCATCAGGCGACCAAACGGGAGTGCCGTCACGCCCTTTGGCGTCGGTAAGTTGTATCAGTTTTCTCTCGTTCAGGTAGAGAAGATAAATATCAAAATCGCCGTCTGTATTCGACATATAAAGCAGTCTATTTCCGTCTTTTGAAATTGAAGGATATGCAAAGGTGAATCTTGTTAACTGTTCCGGTGGATGTGTTTGAGGATAAATAGAAATTAATGCTGGAAGTAAAAATAATGTCATCAGTAGGGTAATTCTTTTCATCTTTATCTCTAATTTTTAGTTTAAAATAATGATGATGTATAAGAGTAACATCACCCATAATGGGTGAAATAAATTTATGAGTAGTTAAACTTTCAGGGTTTCGCCCTCGGTTTTGGCAATGATCACCGCACCGCACGAATCGCTCCAGACGTTCACGGAAGTCCTGCACATATCAAGTATACGATCGACGGCAAGAATGAGTCCTACACCTTCAAGAGGCAGACCCACTGCGGAGAGAATAACCGAGATCATAACCAGTCCTGCCATAGGAATTCCCGCTGCACCAATTGAGGCAAGCAGTGCTGTAAACACAACAACTATCTGCTGTACAAAAGAAAGATCTACTCCGTAGGCCTGGGCAATAAACATAGCAGCCACGCATTCATACAAAGCTGTTCCATCCATATTTACTGTTGCTCCCAGTGGAAGAACAAAGCTTGTTATTTTGTTTGAAACGCCGTCATTGTGCTCAACCGCCTCCAGAGTCAGAGGGAGCGTGGCAGACGATGAAGAGGTTGAGAACGCCGTAAGTAAAGGTGTTGTCATTGCCTTGAAATGTGACCATGGGTTTGCTTTACCGAAGAGTCTTAATATAAGCGGAAGTGTTATGGTTGCATGGATCGCAAGTCCCAGCAGAACAGCAAGCATATAAATTCCAAGCCGCTGAACCATTTCAAAAAGTGCTGCACTATCGCTTGCCTGCTCCGCAACTACACCGGCAACTATTCCGAAGATTCCAAGGGGAGTAAATTTTATAATGAAAGAGGTAATCTTCATCATTACTTCAAATCCACCGTTAAAGAGATTGACGAGGGGATTTTTATATTCATCGGAAACTTTAGTAATGAAAAAACCGACGAGTATGGCAAAGAAAATTATTGCCAGCATATCTGCAGAAACCAGCGCCTGGAAGAAATTCGTGGGCACCATTCTCAGCAGTATATTCCCGATTCCGCCCTGCGCCGCACTTAATCCTTCTACTTCTTTTCTGAGTCCCAGGTCAGCTCCTACACCGGGCTGGAAAAGATTAACGAGGGTTAGCCCGACGAGGATCGCAAACAAACTCGTGGTTAAATAATACAGGATGGTCTTAAACCCGAGCTTGCCAAGGTTCTGTGCATTACCAATGTTGGTAACACCCGATACGATCGAGGTAAGAATAAGGGGAACGATTATCATCTTAAGTGCACGGAGGAAAAGCTCTCCCATCCAGGTTACGTATGAGACATACTCCGTAAAGAATACAGCGTAAATAACGGCAAGGCCGAGAGCGATTAATATCTGCCAGTGAAGTTTTATTTTAAACATTAGACCGGTGTGGTTTATTCAGAAAAAAAGAAGGGAAACTAAAGCAGGTTTCCAAGGATCTCATCGCAAACTGCGTATCCTTTTTTAGTAAGACGAATAAAATGATCATCAATTTCTAAAAGATTCTGATTCTTTAACTGAATAAAATAATCATTTTTCTGTTTTATCCAATCTGCGGGATTAAAAGAAAGCTCTTCCCCGACTCCCTGGAGCTCTTCCCGATCACGGGTACTGCCGCTGAATCTTTCATTGAACTCCCTTATGTCAAGTCCCGCACTTCGCAGCGCAAGCATTACGTATTCATCGACCCGCTGTTTCCCGTTAACGATCTCTGAACCCGCCCCGGCAGTTCCTTTTGTTTCTATTTCGTGAATATATTTTTTAAGACTGGAAAAATTCCACCATCGCTTGCCGCTCATAAAGGAATGTGCCGCCGTTCCGAAACTCAGGTAATCCCTGTACCGCCAGTATGCATTGTTATGCCTGCATTCATAGCCGGGCAGACAGAAATTGGAAACCTCGTATTGAGTGAAATTATGTCTCCGACATAAAATCTATCGTGAACTCGTAAAGATCAGCATCGTAATCGTCATCCTGCAGGATAACTTTTTTATCGAGCACCATCTTATTCAGTATCGTTCCCCGTTCAAGGATAAGACTATATGCCGATATATGTTTAATAGGAAGTGATAGTGCCTTTTTAAGATTTTCTTCCCATTTCTGTTTCGTTTGCCCCGGCAGGTTAAATATCAGATCCAGACTCACGTTATCAAAACCCGCATCTCCTGCATTCATAATTGTCTGAATCGCTGTATCACTGTCGTGGATCCTCGTCAGGAACTTCAGTTCATCATTATGGAAAGACTGTATCCCGACACTTAGCCTGTTTACACCTGCATCCCGAAAATCCTTCAGCTTATTCTTATCAACCGTCCCGGGATTGGTTTCAAGAGTTATTTCGGCACCCGGAGTAACAGTAAACTTCCGATTCAGATAATCTATAATTTCAGCAATATATGACGGAGACATCAACGATGGTGTGCCGCCCCCGAAGTATATCGAAGAGAACTCCCTTCCTTCCGAATAAATGCCGGAATAATAATCGATCTCCTTTTTCAGCGAGCTCAGAAAAGGATCGATATTATCAGAAGTGATAATCGAATAAAAGTCGCAGTAAATACACTTATGATCGCAGAAAGGAATATGTACGTATAAAGCTGAATCTTTCATTTCTGCTAATATAAATCCTTGAAGTATTTACTTAAACGCTAAAACACATCACTTTAAAATAAAAAAGGCTGCCCGAAGGCAGCCTGAAATTCACTCACCTGATTTCCTTACATAAACATATAGAACGCTGATAGTCCTATAAACTGAGCGTCAGAAGCAATACTTCCGAATTTAGCAAAGAAATCTATTGAATTTTTAGCTCCAACAGGAACTTCATAACCAATACCAAATCCATATCCGAATTCAGTTTCACTTGCACTAACTTCCGTAGTTGTAGTTGTACCGGTGAAGAAGTTAAAAGTTGGAATTGTGGTGGTGTAAGATACAAAATTTAAACCAAGCTGAGCTTCACCATAGAAATTCGGCTGGAAATAATATTTTACACCAGCCAGTACAGGGATGGCTGACCAATCGCCGTAATCATAGCTGAATCCTTCTACAGTTTCACTTTTTCCGCTGAATAATATATAACCAATCTGTCCTGTACCAACAACTTTTGGAGTGAACTCTAATTCACCCTGCGCTAAACCGCCAAAACCAATACTGGTAACATCACCAAAAGATCCCATGGGTATACCAATAAATGGACCTACGCCTAAATGGAATTTATCCTGTGCATGGTTAGTGACAGCACACATCATAACCAATACGACAACTAATGATAACACTTTTTTCATACTGACTCTCCTAAAGTTTTTGTGAATTAATGAACGTTAATTTGGTCGTTTTGTTAAATTTTCCGGAATTTTAATTCGGTGCTAAATTATTAACAATAATTCTCAAAGTAAACCTTTTTTCGCCCAAACAGGGATTTTTTTTTGCACTATTTGATATTAAATACTTCCCGAAAATCCTTATGTTTACAACCGGAAAAAAAGATTTATGAAGTTACTTAGACGACTATACGACTGGGTTCTCAGCTGGGCCGAAACCCCCTACGGAGGGATCGCACTCTTTGTTCTCGCTTTCGCAGAGTCGTCCTTCTTCCCTATCCCTCCCGATGCCCTGCTCATAGCCCTGGTGCTGGGTGCAAGAAGAAAGGCATTCAAATACGCCGCTATCTGTACCGCGGCTTCGCTTGTTGGAGGATTGTTCGGTTATGCAATAGGCCACTATATCTGGTGGACCCCTGGCGGCGAGTTTACATCGGTAGCTGATTTCTTCTTCAGAAATATACCCGGGTTCACTACTGAAACCTTCTACAGGATACAGCATCTTTACAACGAATATAATTTCTGGATAATCTTTACCGCCGGGTTTACTCCCCTCCCTTATAAAGTCTTTACTATTTCCGCGGGTGCTTTTAATATCTTCTTCCCCATGTTCGTTATCGCATCCTTCATCAGCCGCGGAGCAAGGTTTTTTCTGGTAGCGGGACTAATCTGGAAATTCGGTCCACAGATAAAAACATTTCATCGATAAGTATTTTAATTCTCTGGCAATCGCGTTTACGATTCTCCTGATAGGCGGATTCTTTGTAATAAGGTATTTATTCTGATTATTTATGGTGATTTCACTTCTCTTCCCCCTTTTATTATTGTTTCAGATTACTTCAGTAACTATATTTTTATATTCTTTCATTAATTATTAATGCGTCATGAAATTTCCAGTATTCTTTTTTGCTGTATTGATTTTATTTTCCATTCAAATCACTGCTCAGACAGATTATCAGCCAGTAACGAAATTTGATCCCGGCAGGGATCCCTCAAAAGATCTTCAGCTTGCAATAGCCGAGGCTCAGAAAACCGGAAAGAATATTATACTTGATGTCGGGGGTGAATGGTGCATATGGTGCCACAGGATCGATTCTTTCATTGAAGGTCACGAGGAAATAAATAATTTCCTGCACAGCAATTATATAGTAATGAAAGTTAATTACAGTCCGGAAAATAAAAATGAAGCTTTCTTATCGGGTTATCCTAAAATTTCCGGTTATCCCCATTTCTTTGTTCTGAATAAGGATGGCATGCTTCTGCATTCACAGGATACGGGCAGGCTGGAACAGGGGAAAGATTATAATCCTGAAAAATTCATGGCTTTTCTGCAGACCTGGGCTCCCAAAGATTAGCGTTTAGCCAAAACTCTTGACGGCAGTTTTATCAGTGCCGAAAAGAGATTAAGGATTCCGTCCACACTTATACCTATAAGCCTGAACGGCAGAAGTATTAACCATACGAACGGATAAATAATCAGGGCGATAAGTGCAAGAGGCCAGCAAAAGAATAAAAGAATGAGCCATAAAATAAAAGTCGCCATAAGTTTCCTGCTTAATTGTTCTCTTTCTGAAAAGGAATAAACACTTTAAAGGTGCATCCCGGAAGTTCATTATCAGTAATTCTGCCGGGACTTTCAACTGATATCCTCCCCCCATGTCTTATAACTATCTGATTAACGATCGATAACCCCAGTCCCGCTCCTTCATATCCTTTATTCTTAATATTCGAAGCCCTGAAGAAATCCTTAAATATATTTTCCTGGTCTTTTGCCGGTATTCCTACACCGTTGTCTGAAATATCCAGATCAATACCGGCTTCACTTTCATTAATAATTATATCAATCTTCCCGCCAGGGGAAACATATTTCACGGCATTGGATAAGAGATTTGAGATCGCCATTTCTATCAGAAATTTATCTCCCTTCAGGGGTGTTCTCAGCAGTCTGTCATCAGTCAGTTTTACATTTATTTTCTTAGCCTCAATCCCTCCCTTAAGTTTATCAAGAATTGAACAGAGGATCTCGCTGATATCAATGTTTTCCACCGACATCTCGCTCATCAGTCTCAGCCGGGAAATTTTGAGAATATTATTTATCATTTCGATGGCTTCGTCTGCTCTTTCCCTGGCCGACTTAAGTTTCTGCTCCACTCTTTCATCCAGCGGCCCGAGATATTTCTGCAGGATCATTTCAATGTATGACTGCACAGCAGCAATAGGAGACTTAAGCTCATGCACAACTCCTATGATGTATTTCTGTTTTTCCTCCTCCGCCCTGTTCAGCCTTTCTATTGTTTCAACCAGCTGCTGCTCATTCCTGTAAAGCTGCCTCGCAATCCTGTTCGTCAGAAGCACGATAACGAATATCAGAAAGCCGAAGAGCACGGTAAAGGAAATTATATAGGAGAAATCCTGGTACACAGGAAAGCTTAAAAATCCTGCCACTGAATGATGAAACAACACTCCGTTGTATTCAAGCAGGACGAGACTTGTAAAAACGGCTACAATGCAGAACGCGATGCTGTAAACCACCACCCCCGGCAGAATAAGACTTCCGATGATCATATGAAAAGCAAAGAGGAGGAAAAGGGGCGACTCAATACTCCCTGTAAAATAAACCAGGATGAACAAAGCAATGATATCCAGTATCATCTGGATAAGTGAATGATGAATAGGATTGAAGCTTTCGGCTTTCGGCGCAACATACCTTCTCAGGTAATGCAGTATAATGTTATAGCCCAGAATGATAAAAGTTACGAGGAGAATGGCATAGTGCTGAACCGGAGAAAATTTAATACTTATGATGAAGTCGGAAGCAAAGAGCACAAGAAGAAGCATCGCAACGGCGCCGTATCTCAGCTTGATGAACCAGAGATTCCTGCCTCTGAGAGTTTTCCAGAATTCATCATAATGATGAGCCCAGGAAGGAATAAGCGATATCATTTTACTCCATATAAAATGAGGCTGACACGAAATTTAATTTCGTGACAGCCTCAAATTAATAATTTATGAAATAAATCTTCCTCTTTTGGTATAATGGGTATGCAGCAGTTTGTGAGATAATTCGCTGCAGGGCCCGTCAGTAAGGAACTTTTCATAGACATACTGAACATGCGGATTCTCGTGAGATTTTCTGACGGATAGTGTTGCTTCTTCCTCATAGATTGCTTTCGCACGTTTCTGCCTGATTTCCATAGTTGTGGGAATAGGCTGCCCGCCTCCTCCCAGGCATCCGCCAGGACAGGCCATAATCTCTACAAAGTGAACATCATCAAGCTCACCGCTCCGGAGCATTTCCATAACCTTTTTTGCATTAGCTGTTCCATGAGCAACAACAAACTTTAACTCTACACCTTCAAGGAACTTATATTCATCAACGCAGTTCTCAAGTTTTACCGAAGCCTGTTTCACACCTTCGAATCCCCGGCAGGGACTAATATCGAGGTTCTCAAAGGGAACGGTTCTGCCTGTAACAAGTTCATAAACGGTACGCAGGGCAGCTTCCATTACACCTCCCGTAGCACCGAAAATAAGTCCCGCACCCGATGCATCCCCGAAAGGATCATCGAAATGAGACTTCGGCATTTCAGGAAGGAAAATTCCCGCCTCTTTGATCATCTGAGCCATTTCACGTGTGGTCAGTCCGTAATCAACATCCTTGAAACCGGAATCATGCATTTCCGGTCTGTTGCATTCAAACTTCTTCGCTGAGCACGGCATAAGTGCAACAGTCACTATATCAGCAGGATCAATACCGGCTTCCTTTGCATAAAATGTTTTTATCAGCGCCCCGAACATCTGCTGGGGTGATTTGGCAGAAGAGAGATAGTCGAGGTAATCAGGATAAAAATGTTCAATAAACTTTACCCATCCGGGAGAACAGGAAGTGAACTGGGGAAGCCTGACAGCTCCGTCTTTTTCAACGAGAGCTTTTTTAAGACGGTTAAGAAGTTCAGTACCTTCTTCCATAATAGTAAGATCGGCAGTAAAGTTTGTATCGAAGACCCTGTCGAATCCTATTCTCCTTAACGCAGTATTAAGCTCACCGGTAAAAGAATGACCCGGTTCTATACCGAATTCCTCTCCGATAGCGGCACGGGGCGAAGGAGCGGTCTGTATTATAACATGTTTCTGAGGATCGTCAATCGCTCTCCAGATCTCATCCGAAGGATCGTTAGCTTTCAATGCACCGGTGGGACACCTGTTAATACACTGACCGCAGTATATACAAATTACATCGGCAAGCGGCTTGTCAAGGAAAGTACCGACCTTTGTTTCATGTCCCCGGTTAAGTGCTTCAAGTACTCCTACTTCCTGGAGATCGATGCAGGTCCTTATACAGCGTTTGCAGAGAACGCACTTATTCATATTCCTTATCACTGACGGCGAAGACCTGTCAACCGGATAACGTGGTTCCTTCAAATGCCCGAAAGTAAAACCATCTACTCCGTATTCATCTGCGAGATCCTGGAGTTCGCAGTTCTTATTTCTTGCACAGGTATAACACTCGCCGTAATGTTCACTCAGAAGGAGATCAATAATATGGCGCCTGGCTTTCCTTACCTGCGGAGTTGATGTGTGAATTTTTATCGGTGTTGTTACGGGGAATGAGCAGGATGTCTGCAGCGTCTTCATTCCTTCAACCTCAACAACACATACACGGCATACGCCGGCAATACATAAGTCTTTATGAAAACATAGAGTTGGAATGTGGATCTGGTTCATCCTGCATGCTTCGAGGATAGTTGTACCAAGCGGGACAGAAATTTTCTTTTCGTTTATTTCAACTGAAACCATTCCACCGATCTTCTCTTTTTGTCCTGCAGTTTTTTCAACGATAAAAGGTCTCTGGCTCTCCGGCGACCTGCTGTTATTATGCTTTTCCATTTTTTCTCACCTTTCCGTTTGTGTGGAATATTTCATCCTTAAAGTTTTCGAGAATTGAAATAAAAGAATTCGGTGATGACTGACCGAGACCGCATTTTGACGCAATCTGCATAGTCCTGCCGAGTTCTTTCAATGTATTGATGTATGAAAAAGTGAATTCTCCTTTTTCAATCATTTTAACACCCTCAAGCAGCTTTACGTTGCCTATTCTGCAGGGCGTACATTGTCCGCACGATTCTTCAACAAAAAATTCGAGGAAGTTTTTAAGTACCTTCAGCATATCACGCGATTCATTGAAGACCATTATTGATCCCCCGGTTGCCGCATCTTCGTATGCAAGGATACGGTCAAACTGTGACTTCGGTAAACAGATTCCTGAAGCACCGCCGACCTGGACAGCCTTTGTATCCTTAGCTTCAACTATCTTAAGCAGCTGCTTAATGGAAGTTCCCCAGGGAAGTTCATAAACCCCCGGCCTTCCGCAGTCGCCTGAGACAGAAAATAATTTAGACCCGGTTGATTTATCGGTACCCATAGTTCTGAACCACTCGCCGCCTTTTATAGCGATATGGGCAATCGATGCGAGAGTTTCCACGTTATTAACGGAGGTCGGGTATCCCATATAACCCGTATTAACGGGATAAGGAGGACGGTTGCGGGGTTCTCCCCTGTTCCCCTGGAGCGACTCAATAAGAGCAGTTTCCTCACCGCACACATAGGCGCCTGAGCCAAGTCTTATGCTGATGTCATAGTTAAAGTCTTTTATGCCGAGTATATTATTGCCTAAAAGATTATCATCCCTCATCTTAATCAGATATTCTTCAAGAAATTCGAGCATGTATTCATATTCCCCGCGAAGGTAAACTATACCTGTCTGCGCACCCATCGTGTAGCCGCCGATAACCATTCCGTCGAACACAAGTTCAGGGTATTCAAGCAGCAGAACACGGTCTTTGAATGTTCCCGGTTCACCTTCATCGGCATTGCATACAAGAAACTTCTTCTCAGCAATCGCTGCCGCGGTCAGCATCCATTTTGTGGAAGTGGGGAAGCCTGCACCGCCCCTTCCTTTCAGACCGGAAGCCTTTAATTCAAACAAAATATCTTCGCGTGATTTTGAAAGCAGCTGCCTTATGCCGTCTCCCCTGTTATATTCGGAAAACAGCACCGGTCCCTGGCGTTTTTTTGTAGTTCCAGATATAATCATTTCATTCTCCTACTTTATTTCCGCCAGTATCTTTACTGCGGTTTCAGGATCGAGATGCGTGTAAACTTTTTCGTTCACCAGCAATGCCGGTCCTTCATCGCACATACCAAGGCAGTTTGTGTGTTCAAGTGTAATACGGTTATCTTTAGTAGTTTCGCCGAATGAAATGCCGAGTTCTCTTACAACAGCTTTTTCAACTTCCTCTTTGCCGGCCATATCGCAGGAGATTGTTTTACACAATCTGACAATATTTCGTCCCTGCGGTGTCTCATGCAGAAAGGAATAAAAAGATATTACACTGTTCACCTCGACCGGATGGATATTCATCAGCCTTGCCGCCTCCTGCTGTGCGAATCCCGAAATAAAATGATATTTCCTCTGGACAGCCTGCAGTACTGGAAGCAGAGCGGATCTGTCGGATCCGTATTTCTTAATAAAAGATTCGATATCCTCTGACAATTTGTTTTTTTCATATACAAGCATAATCTTACTCCTTCACCTTTGCGTGCAGAAGCTTTTCAACTTTTGCAATCAGTTCATCGGGAGAAATAGGTTTCTCTATGTATTCATCTACAGGCACCATTTCACTTTTTCCGAATTCGAATCCAAGTGCCTTTGACACTGATGTATACATGATAACCGGGGTCTCAATTTTTTCCCTCCGAAGCTTTTGTGCAAGGAAAAATCCGTCGTCCGGTTCATTCATCATAACATCGAGAATTATAAGATCAGGTTTCTGATCTTTGATTAATTTGTAGCCGTCATCCGGATTCTGGGCAGTATATACGTGGTATCCTTTTGAGCTCAGAACTATTTTACTCACATCCAGAATATCCGGGTCATCATCTATTATTACTATTTTCGTCATTATTTGTCCTGTTTTAGTTTTTGTCTTACCGCCGGAATATTTCGATGTTAACCGAATCTGCCGGCACTTATACTATACTAAGCATAAGATTTCTGAACATTTTTTTCCCATTCACGGATTGCTTCATTGAAAGGCCGGAGGGCTGAAGGAATAGCACCGTGCATATAGGAAATGATAATTCCATAGTTTACGACGGGAACATCCATCAGCTTCGCCTCATTCAGACGTACCTGCATCATCTTCCTCGACAGCAGGCATGCTCCGCAATGGATGATAAGTCTGTATTGTGAAAGGTCTTCGGGAAGATCTGCTCCCTGGGTAAATTCAATTATAAGGGCTTTATTTGTATGGTGTCTGAGCCATTCAGGTATTTTATTCTTCCATATATCATCTTCCTGGTCATGATGCGCGCAGGCTTCGGTAATAAGTATCTTATCACCGTTCTTCAGTTCGTCAATTCTTTTTAATCCTTTAACGAAAGTTTTAAGATCTCCCTTCTGACGTGACATTAGTATTGAAAATGTCGTCATCCTTGTATCTTCAGAAACATATCCGGCTGCACTTAATAAAGTCCGGCTATCGGAAATAACCAGGTCGGGCCTGGATTTAAGTGAACTCAGAGCAGTCCGCAGTTCCCTGTCTTTAACGATAAGCACTATGGTATCCTTATCGAGAGCCTCTCTTATTGTCTGCATCTGGACCAGTACAAGCCTGTTCTTTGGTGCGACGGGATTGTCGGGAATAACGAGAACGACAGTGTCGCCCCGGCTGACAAGGTCACTTATCAGGGGTGGATCATCATCCGGAGGCAGGGTTCTTATAACTTTTCTCTTCAGCGGTTCAATACCAACCCCGAGTTTACATGATATTTCGTAATGAACGGCATTCAGCAGCTTTATTTCTTCAAGGAGACCGGGATTTATTCCCAGTTCAATTTTATTAGCGGCAATAACGAAAGGAACCGATATTTTATCCAGGTAGTTCATAAGCTCATATTCTTCGGTGGATAATCTCAGGGTTGCATCAACTACAACTACAGCAAAGTCTGCCCCGGATATGGCTTTTATTGTCCTGCTTAGCTTTTTAACTCCAAGTTCACCGGTGTCATCTATTCCGGCAGTATCAATGAGAAGAACCGAACCAAATGGAGGCAATTCGACGGGATTCCTGACAGGATCTGTTGTTGTGCCGGGAATTTCACTGACTACAATTAAATTTTGTCCAAGGAAAATATTTACAAGAGATGACTTCCCTACATTTCTCCGGCCGACAAAAACAATCTGTTTTTTTCGACCTCCATATACTGCGTCTTCCTGTAAAAGTTCTCTCCCCAAAGAATCTTTTTCTTCACGCATAATTTCTCCTTACATAAGGAAATCAAAAAGCGTTCCACCATCAACTATTGACAGAATTATATTTTAATCCTGAATCTGATGTGTCCGTCCCTTATAGTGTTGAATCTTTATATAGTGAGATTCTCTATTCGAAAAGTCAATTCTCTCAAATAAGAAAGTATTTAAGCAGAAAACGGCTCTTTTTTCACCAATCGGCAAGTATTTAATTTGCTTTGCCCTTTGCACCATGTTCCGCTCGCGCTTCCTTAATAAATTAAATGGTGTGACTAATATCCTCTCCTTTTCCTACGATATCCTGCTGTGGTCAGTGTCATCACTTGATTTTAATAAAATTTACATTTTGATGAATATAATTCTGAGGATATATATGGCAGAAATAAATTTCCAGAGGGAGCGTTCTCCGTGGCCGTGGCTATTAGGACTTGTGATTCTGGCCGGTTTTGTCTGGTTTATGCTTAATTATGTTTACATGCCGGATGGTAATCAAGGCGAAGTTCTTGCAGGCGACAGTACATATACAATACAAAGATATATACCTCCGGTAGACACTGCAAATGAAGTAAGAGACTTTGTTGAATACATAAACAGTACACCTCAAAATCTCACACCAAAAAAATACACAGAGGAGGGACTAATAAAACTGCAGTCTGCATTAAGTTACATTGCAGACAGAAAAGATACAGCTGGTTATCAGGTTGATGAGGATATTGATTCTCTTGACAGAACTATTGTTAAAATAGATACTTCAGCACGTAATTATCTCATCCAGGTTAAACCGGCATTCTCAGTCGCAGTTAAAGCTATCAGTTCTATCGAGGATTCTGGAACGTCATTACAGAACAGTAATACAGTAGATTTAAGAACTTTAGCGGAAGGTATAGATACCTCAAAATCTATCAAAAGTCAGCTTGGTAAAATAAAAAAGTTTTTCGCTGAGGCCGGAAATGTTCTGCAGCAGGTCAGGTTATCATATGAATACTCCCTTAAAAAAAAAGTTATTAGCAGTGCGTTATAATCAATTCTGATGCGAAATATTTATAAATATTAATATTTCTGCAGTTAAAACTTTTTACTTTCCTGATATTTCTTAATTTTGTGGAAATTTTTTTCACAAAATTAACACCAGGTATAAAGTTTGGCTGAAAAAAATAAGCAGAAGACAAAAGCATCATGGAAATTTCCGGGGGCATTCTGGACAGCAAATCTTGTAGAACTTTTTGAACGTGCGGCTTATTATGCCGTTTTCATTGCTATTACCCTTTATTTATCGCGTGTAGTCGGCTTTGATGATATTGAAGCGGGATGGATCGGCGGTGTGTTTGCTGCTGGTTTATATTTCCTTCCCCCTTTTACGGGAGCTTATGCCGATAAAATCGGATTCAGGAACGCTATCGTCCTTGCATTCAGTCTTTTAACCCTAGGTTACTTTACGCTTGGCGCCCTTCCTTACAAAGTTACCGTGCTGCCCGCCCTGGTAATTTTAATGTTCGGCGGATCATTCATTAAATCCATCATTACAGGAACGGTAGCCAAGACTACAAATGAAGAAACAAGAGCCCGTGGTTATTCAATATTTTACGGGATGGTTAATGTGGGTGCTTTCCTTGGTAAAACTTTTGCCTATCCTCTGCGGCTGACCTGGGGTGTGGAATCAATAAATTTTTATGCCGCGGTAATGACCCTTCTTGCACTCGTCGTTGTATTCATATTTTATAAAAATGTAAATGTGGACGGTGAAGGAAAAACTTTCGGTGAAGCCTGGAGAGGATTCCTGAGAGTAGTAACAAATGTCCGTCTTCTCATATTAATTTTTATTGTTACCGGTTTCTGGATAATACAGCATCAGCTGTACGCAACGATGCCTAAATACGTTTTGCGTACAGTGGGAGAGCATGCTTCACCCGAGTGGATAGCAAATGTTAATCCGTTTGTAGTGATGGTCTCGGTAGTTTTTATTACAAATCTAATGAGGAACGTGAGAGCTGTTTCCTCAATGACAGTGGGGATGTTCCTGATGCCGCTCTCAGCTCTGCTGATGGCTTCCAGTCCTGTGCTGGAATCTCTAACCGGACAGTCAGTTTCAATCTTCGGAATAGTTTCAGCCCATCCCATAACTGTAATGATGATAGCGGGTATTGTTGTGCAGGGACTGGCTGAATGTTTTATATCTCCCCGCTACCTTGAGTATTTCTCATTCCAGGCACCTAAAGGTGAAGAAGGGCTCTACCTTGGTTTCAGTCATCTTCATTCATTTCTATCTTCCATACTCGGTTTTGGTATTTCCGGATACCTGCTCACAGCTTACGCACCTGATCCTGAATTGCTTACTCCGGACCAAATGGTTCACGCATATGATCATGCACATTACATCTGGTATTATTTTGCGGTGATAGGATTAACAGCTGCGGTTGCCCTTCTCTTATACCGATGGATACTCGACCGGAGCAGCAGACCCCGGGAGGGAGTGGCATAGCATTAAGTTCGGAATTATTATTTATTTAATAAATAAAAATCATTAGATTTTATAAAGTAATTCTGCATCAATAAACCAGGAGAGAAAAAGATGTGGATGTACATAATAATCCCCTTAGTCCTTCTTGTTATTGTCCTTATACACTATTTAAGAATGAAGAGTGCAGACAAACCTTCGCCGTCCTCCGTACTTGAGCGCAGCAAACTTGAAAAACTGCCTGAAGCTATTGCTGAATTCACAAGAGCGATAGAACTTGATCCCAAATATGAACTGGCATATTTTGAAAGAGGGAAAGCTTATCTGAAAATGGAAAATAAAGAAGATGCGTGCAGGGATTTTAACGAAGCATACCGAAAAGGATGTCTTCCGGCTCATCATTATGTAACTACAATCTGTAATGATATAGGAGAGTCCTCTTAAAACTTATGAATTATAAAATTATTACACTTCCGGCTGAGTCCAAAGTAATTTCTGAAATGTCAGTTTCCCTGCATGCGGACCTCGAACTGAGATACGGAAAAGGAAGTATAGAAGAGTTTATAGACGAAAATAAATATATGTTAATTTTCTTTGCCGCTGTAGACGATGAAGGAAATACTGCAGCATGCGGTGCCCTTAAACATTTTGGAGATAGTACTGCAGAGATAAAGAGAATGTATGTAAAGAATGAATACAGGGGGAAAGGATTATCGAAGTTAATTCTTAAAGAACTCGAGGAAACTGCTTCGAAAATGAATTACGGCAGGATCGTACTGGAGACCGGGTTAAAGCAGCCCGAAGCAATGAACCTGTATGAGAAGTTCGGGTACACAAAAATCAAACCTTACGGAAAGCACAAAGACGACCCCGACAGCGTCTGCTACGAAAAAATAATCGCCAATCGGTAGATCCTCTACGAGTACAATGATCCCCGAAGGGAATCGATTTTTGTCCAGTTACAACAACATTATAAGATCCTCGTAGAGGATCTATTATTGTAGAAACAAACGATTCACCTATCACATATCAGCCTCGTAGAGGCTCTATATATACATACTCAATAATCTTCTGATTTCACAGTAGGATTAGTTGCCTGTTCAACCCCTTCTGCAATCTGGGGCAGAATCCCCATACTCCGGTATATCGGTCTTACCATATTCCGTATCAACGGCAGTTTTACCAGGTAGAAAACTGCACTCATCAGACACACACCGCCGCTTGCTAAAATTGCTGCCGGCGCGCCGATGCTGCTTCCAAGCCCTCCGGCAATAAGACTCCCGAAAGGACTCATCCCCCTGAAAGCCATCGAATAAAAACTCATCACCCTGCCTCTTTTACTTTCTTCTGAAAGTGTCTGCAGAAGTGTATTAGTCGATGCAATCTGGAGCATCATACCCAGCCCGGCACCTGCCATGAGAACAACCGACACAACAAATACACGGGAGAATGAAAAAGTAACCAGACTGATCCCGAAGAGAGAGACCGCCATACCTATAACTTTGCCGAGTCCGAGTACAGTCTTTTTATTAAGCAGGTAAAAAGCACCAAGCAAAGCTCCTGAACCGTAGGCGCTCATCAGGAAGCCGAACGTATCCGCGCCGCCTTTCAGGTATTCCTTCGCAATAACCGGAGCAAGCAGGGTGATCGAAGTACTCATCAGACTAACTACACTCAGTAAAACAATAAGGTAGCGAATTGGTGCGAAGCCGAATGTATACCTGAATCCTTCGGATAATTGTTTGAGAACCTTTGATTCCCCGGCTTTCAACGCTATCGGTTTAACCTGCATTTTCAGCAGTGATACAACAACCGCCGTAAAACTTAACGCGTTTATAAGGAAACACCATCCCTCACCTACTGTAGCAATCAGTATACCGGCAATAGAAGGACCCACCAGCCTGGCAGCATTTACCATCGAAGAATTAAATGCTATGGCATTCCCAAGATCCTCCTTCTTATTGTCTATCATTTCTACAACAAATGCCTGGCGGATCGGCATATCGAATGCATTTATGATTCCCAGTATTACACTCAGAACAATGAGCTGCCATATCTGAATAGCCTCAGTGAAAACCAGAAGTGAGAGTATAAGAGCCTGCAGAAGTGCAAGCGACTGGGTATAAAGAAGCAGTTTATGCCGGTTTGATTTATCCGCCAGAACCCCTGCAAAAGGGGCTATAACAAACAGCGGCAGCTGTCCCGAAAACCCCACAATTCCCAGCATAAATGCTGAGTTAGTTAGACGATAAACAAGCCACGTTACAGCAACCTGCTGGATCCATGTTCCTATCAGCGACAAACTTTGTCCCGACACGAACAGCCGGAAGTTTTTATGGCTTAATGCCCTGAAAGCTAATTTAAGATGGTTTCCGGGAGAGTCCATTCAATTACTGAAATAATTCCGGCGGCTAATATAATACAGGCAGAGATCAAAAATATTGATAAAGGTAAATCTGTAAGAAATTCTTCCGGTTTCCCCGAAAATATCTCAACATCTGAATTTTTACTTACCTTTTCGTAGCCAGATATTATTCTCCCCTGGTCATAATGAAACGTTTCGAGCCATCATTAAATAATGCCTCTATAGTTGGTCTGTAAAAGAGATAATCCCTGTGAATTGCTGAATGGTTCTCCCCGCCTCCGGGAAAATCAGCATTATTACCAAATGCAATATGTGCCGTATGCAGCGCCTTTTCGTCTTCAAGCATATTGCCTGTTATCCTTGCCCCGGAGTTGATTCCTATACCGAGTTCTCCGATTATCCTCGCCTCCTCATCAACAGAAGAGAGCATTTCTATCCGGCTTACCAGATCGGGATCTTCACTTTCAAATGAAATAACCTTTCCATTCTCAAGATGCACTTTAAGAGGATAACTGAGGGTTCCTATATCTCCAATGCTGGCATCAAAAATAATCACACCATCAGCTTTTGTTTCTTCAGGAGCACAGTAAATTTCGCCGCAGGGCAGATTGCAATTTGCACCGGGATTAACGAAAACATCATGGGAGAATATCCTGTTTTTAATGCCAAGGGTCAGGTCTGTTCCCTTTTCAGTAGTGATATGAAGTGACACAGCTTCTTTCAATGCATCGATCAGAACTAATGCTTTTTCCAGCATCTCTGAATAATCAACATCCATTGATCCTTCTGTCATCATTTCTTCCGTAATACCGGGCATATGCGCACATTTTATATTTTTATTCTCCTCCAGCCTGAACAGCCAGCTGATCCTGAAATTTATTTCATCAGGAAAAGCTCTCAGAATGTTCAGCACTATGGTCTTTCCGGCTAACAAATCAACAAGTTCAGGTGGAATTTCCTGCAGCGGACGATTTTCTTCATCAATCAGGTATGAATCAGTTTCACAGTTTTCGGATTCTGCTGCTTTTATAAAAGCATCGGCTATATTTTGCGAATGTACATCGTAAAGCGTAAGCACTTTATCTTCTGGTGATAAATGAAGAACTTCCCGCAAAGCGCGAAGTGCAGAATGGAACATCTTTCCCTCATTCATGATCTCCTCCTCTATCTTATAGTGTAAAAATAGCTTTCCTTTTATTATTTGGCAATATCAGCAATTCTATCTCCCCGGATGGATTGTGTTCGCTGAAAAATAAGATTATATTATAGTACATTTTTAATTACGAGGTTAAAGAATGGAAAACTTAAACCTCCCTTTCCTCCGGAAACAGCTTACAGAACGCAAAGAGCGTCTGGAAAACAGCGCCGAGAATCTTACTGAACCTGTAAAAATATACCGGCTTCTGCAGCAGATCGACAGAACCCTTGAAAAGATTAACAAGGGATCATTCGGGATCTGCGATGTCTGTCATGATCCTATTGAACCGGAAAGACTAGCATTTGATCCGATGATTAGCGTCTGCCTTGATCATATGAGTCGTGAACAGCAGAAAGCCCTTGAGCAGGATCTGGAACTTGCAGGCAAAGTACAGCGGGGACTGCTGCCAAAAAATAACATTAGTATCGACGGCTGGCAATTCGGCTACCGTTACCACCCGGCAGGCATCGTCAGCGGTGATTTCTGCGATTTCATTGAGAGGGAGGATAATTCGTTTTTCCTTATCCTCGGTGATGTTTCGGGCAAAGGAATCTCAGCCTCACTAATGATGTCGCAGCTCCATGCTCTGATCCGGAGTTTCCTCACATTCGGACTCCCACTCCAGGAAATTGTCAGAAGAACAAACAGACTTTTCTGCGAAAGTATTCTTTCCAATAATTACGCGACAATGGTTTTTGCCAAAGGCAGTCCTGATGGTGTAATTGAATTCTGCATAGCCGGTCATAATCCCCCAATCCTGTTAAAAGAAAAAAATTTCACAAGGATTAAAGCGACCGGTATCCCGGTGGGTTTATTCTGCGGATCGGAATACGATGTGGCCAGGTATACAATGGAGCCGGGAAACAGCGTCCTGGTATATACTGACGGCCTAACAGAGTCCTTTTCCGGAGAAGAAGAATATGGTGAAAATCGCCTGATCGAAAGCTACTTAAATTCCAATGGGGAGTCCCCCGGCCTCATACTGGAAAAATTGTTCAATGCACACGGTTCTTTTATGAAAGCTGGCAGGCCCACGGATGATGTGACCGCAGCGGTACTCAAGAAAATCTAAAAACCTGGTAGAACTGTTAACAAGTTAGTAGTACAGTTTCTGATGTGGGGAGATAAAAAGTGTCGTCGTTCTCTGAAGATAATATGTATTCCGGGAGGCAAAATCAGTGAAGCCGAAAAAGAAATATGTCGAAGTACCTTGCGGCGGATGTACCCTTTGCTGCCAGGGAGACGCAATAAGACTGCTTGAAGAAGATGATCCGGGCAGTTATCTCACCGAACCGCACTCGTTTATTCCCGGGGCACTGATGCTTGCACATAAACCTAACGGCGATTGTATTTATCTTGAGGAGAAGGGCTGCAGCATTCACGACCGCGCCCCTTCGCTCTGCAGAGCAGCCGACTGCCGTGCTTTAGCTTTCAAGTATAATTTTGAAACGGCTCTCAGACTTCACGAAACAGGAAGTATTGATCTTCGTGTATGGGATCAAGGAAATGAACTTATCAAAAAAATGAGACAGGGAAAAAGACTGTAATCTCCTTTAAGAATAACAAACTGCCGTAATCAGAATTTCCTCTTCTCTTTAAATTTTTTCCTGCTGTTCTTCCGCTGTCTATCTGCCGATTTACTCCTTCCCCGGTTTGAGGAGGAGGATTTTCTCCCGGTTTTCTTCTTGGAGGCAACCTCGACGCCGATTTCCCTTCCTTTAAATTGCTTTCCTGTAAAAGCCCGGAGAATCAGGTCAGTATATATTTTATCGGTTTCAAAAAAGGAAAAGTTCTTCAGGATCTCGATGTCGCCCACTTCAATCCTGTCATCACCTGTGTATTCATTTATAAGGCGCAGTAACTTCTGGGGCTGCAGTTTATGGGTGTCTCCCAGGTTAATAAAAAAGCGGGTAAATTTTTGTTCTGATTCATTAATCTTTTCTTTTACGGAAACCGGGTTCAGATCGGGGGTGTTTTTGTAATAATCAAGGAACCTGTTGAACTCAAGAGAAACAAATTTCTTGATCAGCTCCTCCCTGTCCAGCCATTCAAGTTTCTGATAGATTGAAGGGAGGTAAGAAGTAATCTGCGAGTTATCTACTTCAACCTTTTCCATACGGTCAATAAGATGGAACAGCTGCTTTTCGCAGATCTCCCTTCCGCCTGGAACCGGCAGGTGTAAAAACTCTTTACCTATCTGATCTTCAATAAGCTCAAGTCTCATTTTCTCTTTAAGGTTTGATATAACTATGGATGTTCCTTTCCTTCCTGCACGTCCCGTACGCCCGCTTCTGTGAGTATAAAGCTCAGATTCATCGGGGAGACTGTAGTTAATGATGTGGGTAAGATTATCAACATCAATTCCGCGTGCGGCAACATCCGTAGCAACAAGCAAGGTTATTTTTTTGTTTCTGAACTTATTCATAACCACATTCCTCTGCGCCTGGGAAAGGTCGCCGTGCAGCGCTTCGGCATTATAGCCGTCTTTCATTAAAAGATCGGCAATCTCCTGTGTTTCCCTTCGTGTTCGGCAGAAGATTATTCCATAGATCTCCGGATAAAAATCTGCTACTCTCTTCAGGGCAGGATATTTATCCCGCGCGTGCACCATGTAGCATATATGGGAGACATCATCCGATCCCGAGTTCTTTCGTCCTACCGATATCTCGATCGGCTTATTCATATACCTGTTTGCGATTTTTTTAATATCATCTGACATTGTGGCTGAGAAAAGCAGTGTATTCCTTTCCGCAGGTGAAGCCCCTAGAATAGATTCCAGGTCATCACGAAATCCCATGCTCAGCATCTCATCTGCTTCATCAAGAACAACTGTCCTGACCCGTGAGAGATCAACTTTTTTTCTTTTTAAGAGATCCAGCAGTCGTCCCGGTGTGGCGGAAATAATCTGGGCGCCGTCTTTTATTTTTTTAATCTGTTTTTCCATGCTCGACCCGCCGAAAACCGCAGCGATTTTAATCCCGGGAACGTACTTGGCAAATTCCGTAAGATCATCTGCGATCTGCAGACATAATTCCCTTGTAGGTGCAAGAATGAGCTGCTGTGCATACCTGTGATCAGCTTTTGTTTTTTGAATCAGGGGAAGTCCGAAGGCTGCAGTTTTTCCTGTACCGGTTTGTGCAAGGGCTATTATATCGGTTGGATCTTCTATAATCAGGGCAGGTATCACTTTTTCCTGGATCGGCATAGTAGTCTCAAAACCCAGATCCTCAACAGCACGTACCAGGGCTTCTTCCAGCCCTGCTTCTCTAAATGTTAACATTTAATTCTTTCATATATCTTTAAAAATATTCCGTATTGCATCCGGACGGCATTTTCTTTCATCAGTAAGTATTATTTATCCGGTTTATTTATCAGAGAAGTAATTCAGGCAAGAATATCAATTGATTCAGGCTGGCTTAATTCTCTTCCGCAATGGAAAAGAAATCTTATAGAGTAAATTTACTAAATTGTTGTCTCATTTCCTTTTACAGACTCTTATACAGCTGAAGGTACAAGGGGATGATCAGGCTAAATAACGGAAAGTTCCTTACAGAAGTGAAACAAGGAAAGGTTCCGAAGGGGTAAATCCCTCATTTAATAACCGACTCCAGGTAAAGTCTCCTTGATTGCCTGAAACTGATAAGCTTTTTGTGTTTTTCATCCCACAGACTTAAAAGGACACTCTTCAGACTCGTTCGAAGAGTTAGGACCCTCGCCTGTTCCTGTAGTTCAGGATTTTCTTTCTGACATTTTTCAAGGAGGTAATTTGGGATCCTGGGACTCAAATGATGAATATGATGAAAACCGATATTGCCCGTAAACCACTGCAGAATCTTCGGCAGCTTGTAGTATGAACTCCCGTACAGTGCTGCTTTTGAAAAATCCCAGTTTTCTGCATCCGCCCAATAAGTATCCTCAAACTGATGCTGTACAAAAAACAGCCAGGCACCTGCTGATGAGCTGATCACCGATATCGGCAGCTGAACTAAAATAAATGCTTTAAGTCCTACCAGCCAGATTAGTCCGGCTATCAGCAGACCTATCACAAGGCTGGTCATATAAACACTTAACTGGTAAGTTTTAACTGATTTGAACTTTGGCCAGGGAAACCTGTAGATAATTAAAAATAAAATCGTTGGAAACACGATCAACAGAATAAAAGGATTCCTGTATAGCCTGTATTTAAGCTTACCCCATCGGGACAGGCCGAAATATTCATTTACAGTCATTGTATAAATATCACCTATTCCCCGCTGCTTAAGATTCCCTGCACCCTTATGATGAATCGCATGTTTCTTGCGCCAGTAATGATAGGGGGTAAAAGTAAATATACTGCAGAATAATCCGCACAAATCATTTGCCCGCTGAGTTTTGAAGAACGATCCATGCCCGCAGTCATGCTGAATAATAAAAAGCCGGATCGAAAATCCCGCAGCCGGAAATGCCAGCAGAAGAGTAATCCAGTAGCTGTATTCGAATGCATAAAGCATTAACAGCCATATTACAATGAAGGGAATAAAAGAGTTGGCAAGCTGCCAGATACTTTTACGGGTTTGGGATTTTTGATACCTGGAAACAAGGTTCTTCCAGACACGGGGATTGGTCAAAGAATCAGATGAATTCGTCAAATGAAATAAACTCCGGGGTAAATTTTGTAAAACTCGTTGCCTATAATACGAAATTTACAGACATCTTTTCGTGTCAAAATAAATCTTAATATAAAAAGCCGGCGCCCGGAGATCAGGCAGCCGGTTTAATCATTTCTTCTTCTTATCATTATCCAAACCGATTTCATTAATATAAGGCATCACTACGTCAAGGATAAATAGCAAAATGTTGGTGTAAAGGTGTTGACAAGTACAGTTTTAAAAAATATATTGTAATCAGATTTATAGAATGAATACTTTGAATCACAAAGAATTAAAATACAGAACACACACTCAATCAAGCACCCCCATCTGGCGCTGGCGCCTCTAATATATTTCCACATACATACGTTCACGCGTAAATAATTTTTCTTTAACCAAATAATTCCATTAATTCATTAATTACAGGAGTATTGTCATGAGTTCTCCCAAAAAGATTCTGCTTAATGAATCAGATATGCCTGAAAATTTTTATAACATCCAGGCTGATATGCCGAACCCCGTTCTGCCGCCCCTCCACCCCGGTACGAAAAAACCCATAGGTCCCGATGACCTCGCACCTTTATTTCCTATGGAACTGATCAAACAGGAAGTTTCAAAAGAAAGATATATTGAAATTCCCGATGGAGTGAGGCAGGTATATAAGTCTTACAGGCCTACACCCCTGTTCAGGGCATTCAATCTTGAAAAACTCCTTGACACGCCCGCACGGATATATTACAAGTACGAAGGTGTGAGTCCTGCAGGTTCCCATAAGCCGAACACCGCGATTGCCCAGGCTTTCTATAATAAAGAAGAAGGCGTTAAGAAACTTGTTACTGAAACGGGAGCCGGTCAGTGGGGCAGCGCGCTCAGCTATGCCTGCAACCAGTTCGGACTCGGATGTGAGGTGTACATGGTACGGATCAGCTATGACCAGAAGCCTTATCGGAAAATAATGATGAATACTTTCGGGGCAGAGGTATATTCTTCTCCGAGTGACAGGACAAATTCAGGTAAAAAGATACTTTCCGAAGATCCTGACTCGCCCGGCAGTCTTGGTATCGCCATTTCCGAAGCAGTAGAACGTGCAGCCACCACTGAAGGAGCAAAGTATTCACTCGGCAGCGTTCTTAACCACGTACTGATGCACCAGACCGTAATAGGTCAGGAAGCAGTAAAGCAGCTTGAGATGGCGGGGGACTTTCCGGACATCGTCATCGCTCCTTTCGGCGGAGGCTCAAACTTCGCCGGTATCGCTTTCCCTTTCCTCAGGTACAACCTGCAGGAGGGTAAGAACATAAGATGCATTGCCGTTGAGCCGGCTAGCTGTCCCAAGCTTACCAAAGGTGAGTTCAGGTATGATTTCGGGGATACGGTGGGACTCACGCCCCTGATCCCGATGTATACGCTGGGACATACATTCGTTCCCGCTCCCATTCACGCAGGCGGATTAAGGTACCATGGAGCTGGTGCTATAATCAGTCAGCTTCTTAAAGACAAAATAATAGAAGCCACGGCACTTCAGCAGATAGAATGCTTTGAGGCAGGAGTTAAGTTCGCTCAGGCAGAGGGAATAATCCCGGCTCCCGAGGCAAACCATGGAATAGCGCAGGTAATAAGAGAAGCACTTAAGGCTAAAGAAGAAGGAACCAAGAAAACCATACTCTTTAACCTCTGCGGACACGGGTACTTCGATATGAGTGCTTATGAAGCTTTCTTCGCCGGTAAGCTGGTTGATCACGAATTAACTGACGAGGAACTGTATTCAGATCTGAGAAAACTGGATACTCCCGATGCCGCTTAGATAATTACAAAAAAATTCATTACTAACCTCCTCATTCGGCACCGGGTCATCTCTTCTGCAATTAACACAGGCAGAGGAAAGGCCCGGTGTCTTTATATTCCTCTTCATCACTAAAACTCTTAGCATCATCAGCCGATTTGACGATATTATCTATTTAAGTATATTTTGAATGATCATTTAAAGATTTTGAGTTTATTTACCGAAAGATTCAGTTGATCGTAACAGACGGCAGCATATTAACGGTTGTCTTTCCAGGGTGTAAACAATTCCTTTACACATCCAGCTTAATCCCCCCTACACTTATCAATCAGAGGAGAACTAATGAAAAAAACAGCGGCTCTTTTTGTCTTATCTTTAATACTCAGCTTCCTTTTCAGCAACTGCAATAAAGATGAGGATACCACTACACAGCCGGCCGCACCGGTGTGCGATCAGGCATGCCAGGATGAGCATACCGCATACGGAATAGTTGATGTTTTCTGGTTTGTATGGAATCAGAATATTGCAGGACAGCCTGCCGGGGATAAGGATCTCACGGTTAACGGACCGCAGGGAGGCAGTATACACATTACCGGCAATACTGCTGTTTCTACTTCCACCGGAATAAACACACTGCATCTTGTGTTTGTGTTCAGCAACTGTAAAGGTATTAAAGAAAAGTACAACCTGATATTCAATGGTACGATGACGGCAGACGGCACTTTTTCCACGACCCACTATGCTTTGACTTATGCAAGCAGTCAGATGACTTACAACGGAACGGTTGGTAAAGATGACTGGGTAACGCCGGTTGACGGAAACTGTGCGTTTACGATCAACCAGACTTTATCAACAGTCACCGGTACAATCTGCGGAAGAACTTTCAGTTATTAAAATAGATTCCGGGCACAGCTTTGCCCGTGGTTTATTATTGCTGAATCCTGGTTTTCAGTCTGAAAAGCGGGTTGCTACTCTTCGCCTTATTGGTTACTTTATTTTATATATTTTAAATTGATTACGGGGGGCCGTATGAAAAAAGTACACTTTCTTCCTGCTCTTCTTCTTTCATTCTTTCTTTACCTTTCCGGAAATTTATATTCGCAGGGATTCGATTTAAATCTATATCAGCAGTTCCTGCAGAGCCATCAGAATATGCAGACACAGGACCTTTTGCAGATGCACCCGGCCGGCATATTTGAAGATCACCTAAATTTTAATTACCAGGATGTTTTTTATTTCGATTCGATTGATGCAAAGTACAATCTGACCGGTTATGAGAAATCTCTGATACAGGACCATGGTTTTATGGTTACGCAGCGTCTTTCTCAGAAATCTTTCGGGGAAATTTTACTGGATATTCACCATAACGATCTGCCGGTTTTTGTATCTACCGATGCGATCCTTTACGCCTATCATGTATCGTACGACAGGATACTCCGGGAAGTGGAGCTCGGCTACCTGATCGATAAAGTCAGTACGCTGCTAAGTTCCCTCCGTAATTCTTTCCCTCAGCTGGTAAGTACTTATTCCTCTGAACCTGAAATGCTGCAGAAGCTGAAGGATGTTGATCTTTACCTGACGGTCGGTGCAAAACTTATCGGGCAGAGTACAAGTCCCTATTACCCGGAGAACACCGTTCTTATTGATACTGTTATCAGCCGGGTAATGGACGCTAATGCATTTTATAATGATACGCTGTTTTCTTCCAACTGCGTTGCGCACGACTATAGTCAGTTCAAACCGCGGGGACATTATGATTCGGATGAAAATCCCGAGCTCCGTCTCTATTTCAGAACGATGATGTGGCTCGGCAGGATTGAGATATACCTTATTAAACCGTCATTCCCCGGTCCCGACTGCTGGCCGCAGACTAAAGCAGATATCCAGCGGCAGATCATTGATGCAAATCTCGTCTATGAGCTGTTCGGACTTGCGAATGTTTTTTCGGATTATGAGGAGATTGAGGATGTAATTAAGTTCTTCGTCGGTGAACAGGATAATGTTACCCTTGATAATATGGGCTACCTCAGGAATGCCGTTCAACTGACAAGTGCATCGCAGCTTCTTGATACTCTTAAAGTGCAGGAATTCCAGGATACTCTCAGGAACCAGTCGTTTGCCTATCAGCTGATTCTTATCCCAGCTTCTTATGGGAAATCCTATCGCGGGTGACAGCGTTGTTCCTGCTTCTTCTTTTCTGCTGTTCGGCCAGAGATACGTTGATGATTCGTATGTCACCGCAAGTGTGGTATACGACAGGATATGGTTCCAGGGGCAAAGGATATGCCGACTGTTCCCCTCAACCCTCGATCCTATGTTTGCACTGGGTAATAATGCGGCGGCACAGCTCCTAATTCCCGAACTGAATGAATACCATTATGGAACTAACCTGGCAGCATTGCGCTATCTGTTTGATTCCTTCCCCCCGGAGTATTGGGAAAGCACTATGTATAAAAGATGGCTGGGCTTTATTAAATCTCTTAACCCGCCCGAAGACCGCAGCAACCTGCCCGGTTTTATGACCACGGCTGCGTACTGGCAGGAAAAACTGAATACACAGTTATCCTCTTGGGCTGAACTGAGGCATGATAATTTACTCTATGCAAAGCAGTCATACACAGGCATCACTATCTGTTCTTATCCCATACAGTTACGTTGAGCCTTTCCCTGACCTCTATGCTGCACTGAAAAATACGGGAAGTTTCGGTTATAATTATTTCCAGGATGTCCCGTTTCTGGAAGGCGATCTTAAACAGCATATTCTTGATTACTTTACTAACCTGCAGTTTACGTGCGATACACTGAAATCAATATCCGAAAAGGAACTTGCCGATATTCCACTCTCTACGGAAGAGACTAATTTCCTGAAGAATATGATGTTTGAGATGACAACTTATACCGGCGTAACCTACGACGGATGGTATCCCAAATTAATTTTCCAGGATGAAGCTTATGATCATGAAGGAGTTATGGGAGCAGATTATCTCGTTGCCGATATCCATACTACACCATCCGACTGCATCGGCATAATGATGGGATGGGTAACCCATGTTGGTACCGGTCCTGTTGATGCCGGCGTCTTTATTGCTAAACTGCCTGGCGGACAGGAGTGCGCATTTATCGGTCCGGTTCTCAGCTACCGCGAATATGTTACTACAGGGTTTCTCAGGTTAACCGACGATGAGTGGAGCTCCGAATATTTGTACTCATCCGGCAGGCCCGACTGGGTTAACCTTTACCTTGCCGATTCAACAGGCGGAAGCAGAGGTGAAGGAGGTCAGCTCCTTACTTCTGTTAAACGTGAAGATAATTCTAATGAGCTTTCAGATTACCTGACTGTTTCAAATTATCCTAACCCTTTTAACCCGAGTACAATTATAAGGTTCACAGTCCCTTATGATCTCAGCAACGAAAACGCTGAGTTGATCATTTATGATATACAGGGACAGGTTGTGAAGCACCTTGTGAACGAGGTTCTGCCTGCCGGAAGTTATGTCTCCAAATGGTATGGGAAGAATGATTATGGTAACGAGGTCGCTAGCGGTATATATATCTACCGCCTGAAGATCGCAGGACGACAGGCTGTCGGCAAAATGAACCTGGTCCGCTGATTTTATTTGTTTTTAGAGACGGGTCTGCCTGCCTGCAGACAGGACGCTGACCCGTCTTAAATCTTCTGAGAGAAAGATCCCTCCCGATGTCGGGATGGGAGAGAAGCCCCATCATAACCCCGTCGAAAAGATTTCCAGGTTGTTTAATTATCTAACAGTATGACAAAATGGCAGACTCTTTCCTATCCATTTTTATACTGGTATTTATCCGCCTTTTATCCGCCTTTTGAACTCAAAATGAGACACATTAAAACTGCGAAAAGAGGCTATTTTCGACTGTTGAAAAATTTCACAGTATGACAAAATGGCAGACCTCGTTAACCTCGGAGAGGTTACATTTTTGTAGATCTATCTGGTACACACACATTCTACAACCTCGCAGAGGTTGAACTATTTTTTACATTCCACATATTGAGGATAAACCTCCTGCTTATTATGTTTGCTTAATTTTATCAGGCGGAAAACAACTCTATGCACATACCTTACAAAGTCAGCTCTGCTATCCTTACTCTTTTACTTATTCCTCTGTTTACCGGTCCTGGCTGCAGCAAGGCACCGGAACCCGTAAGCAGCAAAAACGGTATGGTTGTATCAGCCAGCTCATATGCAACAGAAGCTGGAGTGAACATCCTCAAACAGGGCGGCAATGCCGTCGATGCAGCAGCGGCTGTGGGTTTTGCCCTGGCCGTGACTTACCCTTCAGCCGGGAATATCGGCGGCGGCGGGTTCATGGTCATTCACCTTGCGGATGGAAAGGATGTTACTGTTGATTACCGCGAGAAGGCTCCCCTCTCCGCTTACCGTGATATGTACCTTGATAAAGACAGTAACTTCGTGCCGGAACTTAGTCAGCAGGGCGCTACATCGTCGGGAGTGCCGGGAAGTGTGGCAGGACTTATCTATGCTCAGAAGAAATACGGAAAACTTCCTTTCTCAAATGTTATTCAGCCCGCAATCGATCTTGCTAAAAAAGGATGGCGGCTGAACGCAAGAGATGCCCGCTATTTCAATGACGCGATACCCGTATTTCAAAAGTATCCCTCCACAGCTAAAATATTTTTAAAGGACAGCACATCCACTTATAATGAAGGAGATCTTTTCACTCAGCCTGAACTTGCGCAGACACTTGAACGCATAAGGGATGAAGGAAGAGACGGATTTTATAAAGGGGTGACTGCAGAGTTAATTGTAAAGCAGATTAAATCGATGGGGGGATATATAACTGCTGAAGATCTGGAAAAGTATGAACCGGTAGAGAGGGAGCCAATAAAAGGCAGCTACAGAGGATACGAGGTTGTGTCAATGGCTCCTCCCAGCTCAGGCGGGATCGCCCTGGTTGAACTTCTTAATATCCTTGAGAATTATGATCTGAAGAATGAAGGCTGGAACAGCAGTGAATATATCCATCACCTCGTTGAAGCTATGAAGTATGTTTATGCCGACAGGACTTACCACCTTGGCGACGCCGATTTTTATCCCGTGCCTCAGCAGCAGCTTACGTCCAAAGAATATGCGGCGACAATATACAACAGGATACAAGCGGCGGGTAATACGGCTGTACCCTCTGGTGAAATTAAAAGTCTTGATACTACTCAGTACTACGAAAGCAAAGAAACCACTCACTATTCTGTGTACGATAAAGAAGGCAATGCCGTAAGCACTACTACCACAATTAATTCTACATTCGGGTCGGGAGTTGTGGTTGAAGGAGCAGGCTTCCTCCTTAATAATGAAATGGATGATTTCAGCAGTAAGCCCGGGACGCAGAACCAGTTCGGACTGCTGGGAACTGATGCGAATGCAATTCAGCCGGAAAAAAGAATGCTGAGTTCAATGACACCCACGATTATTCTGAGGGATAATAAACCATACCTGATCATCGGTTCACCCGGCGGATCAACGATCATTACAGTCGTGCTTCAGGTGGTTCTTAACTGCATCGATTTTAATATGAACATCAGGGAAGCGATTGAGAAGCCGCGGTTTCATCATCAGTGGATCCCTGATTCAATTTATTATGAACAAAACGCCATCTCCGGTGGTGTTCGTGCAGAACTGACCTCAATGGGATATAATTTTATCGATGAGGATCCTGAAACCAGGGTGCTTGGTATTGCCGAGGGAATATTGATCGACGGCAGACAAAATATTATTTATGGTGCTGATGATCCCCGCGGCGGCGGACTGGCCGCGGGATATTAACCTCGGAGAGGTTGAACTTATCAGCCGACGTTTGAGGATTAATCTATTACCTGGAGGTTGTATTTTGTTTTGAAGACCTGGTTATAATGAATGCTTCCGTCTGAAGCAATGATAAGGCAGGGGTAATCCAGCGCTTTATCATTCAGCGCTTTCTTCCATCCCAGTAAAAATACATACGTTGCCGTAGCGTCCGCCTCTTCTGCGGTCGGGGCAATAATAGTTGAGCTTTCAGAAAGTCTGCCTGGATATCCTGTGGCAGGATCAAGAATATGATGATACCGCTTCCCGTTAATAATTTTGAACCTCTCATAATCGCCGCTTGTAGCAACTGCACAATCCTCCAGATTAAAAGCGCCGGCCAGATCATTCGTGTTACGCGGATGTTTGATCCCCACTCTCCATTCGGTGGTGTCGCTTTTTGTCCCCGATACATACAGGTCGCCCCCCGCATTCATAATAAAATTATTTATACCATGTTCTTTCAGCACAGCCGATCCCCTGTCGATCGCATAACCCTTCGCTATTCCCCCGAGGTCTAACGACATTCCTTTCTTTTTCAGATAAACTGTAGAATCTTTCTCATTTATTTCAATATCCCTGTAATCAACAAGCCTATCCAGTCTCTTTATCGTTTTATCCGGGGGCAGTACAATTTCTCTATCACTGCTGAAGCCCCAGAGATCAGAAAGCGGACCAATCGTCACATCAAATACCCCGTTGTATTTTTTGCAGTAAGCTTCTGCCCGCTTCATCATTTCCACGGTTTCATAGCTGACCTTTACAGGATGAATACCGGCAGCACGGTTTATCGCTGAAATCTCACTGCTGTCCTTCTCGCAGCTAAGCAGGTTCTCCACTCTGCTCATTTCTTCATATGCCGCCACAAGCGCCGCCTTGCATTCATTAATATCGGAGCTTCGCGCTGTTGTTTCTACAGTAGTGCCCATCAGGTATTTTGTAACAGAAAGGCTGTACATTGTTGTGTCGCCCTCAGCCTTCAGGGAGGCAGTGAACGGAAGAAGGATGAGTATACAGAAAGAGAGAAAAGTTTTCATTTAATTATGCTAAAATGTTATACTGTCAACGCCAAGACTGCTTTTACCGGCGATGACCACATTCACCTGGTTCGGTACGCAGACAAGGTTCTCGCCCGGTTTGGAGATCGGCGACATATTCATACAGGTTTTATGTTTGCACGAAGCCGATACAACTTTCACAGAGCGGTTCTTTATGCTTATGTCAACGTGACCTTTCATTCCATCTATATGATATGAATCTACATCGTGGTTAAGTGAAAGATGCTTCACCAGTGTCTCGCCTCTGAATATATTGATGCCTGCGGGCTGTGCTGATCTCCGGCGCGATGAAAATCTCAGCAGGACGGGATTATCAAGAGCTTCAGGCAGCGACAACGAACCGGCACTGTCTCTCAGAAGCTGCGAAAATTCATCGGTACCTTTATGGTAGTCGATCAGCTCCTGCCCTCTCACGTAGGCTATATCGCCTATATGTCTTCCCTGCAGTCTGTACTCTGCAAAATCGAGATCACTCTTACCGTAATCCGAATACTTAATTGCCTGTTCGATAGTATGTATTGTTTTTGACGGCTGATTTGTAATCACAGATAAGGAAAAGGGACCCGCATCTTTAACTGCGGCAAATGTATTTCTGCCGAAAGGATTTATCATCCCGAGTGCTGCCGAAGCGGGAAGAATTATAGAGCTGTACTTTAGAAAATCCCTTCTTTTCATTTTTTTATTTCCTCATAATTAAATTATTAAACTTTATATTCATTTAGTAACGGTAACGGATGCCGATATTAAAGTCAGTTGCAAAAAGATTATTAAGATGATTGAACCAGTACGGTGAATTCGTATGCCGCAGGTAAAAATCGAGGTTAAGTATATACTGTACCCTGTCGTCCGAAATGAACGGAAGATATTCCTGGCGATCGCCGCCTGTTAAGATCATGTTCATCTGAAGTTCATTTGAATAACCGGCATCCAGCTTGATGTCGGTTGTCATAAACTGTTCGGGTGCCGGGTATACAGGCTTAAAGAAGAAAGCTTTAGTCTGAATGTTGGTACGCCAGCCGAGACCGAGAATAACATGCTTCGACAGATACCTCTCATAGTCGGCTGAATATGTATTGGCATTTAAGTCCCACGAATCCCAGTAATACCTGTAGCCCAGCTGGAGGGATGACTTATCCGTCAGCCGGTATTTCAATGATACAGCTGCCGCGCGTCTTATCCGAAGATCGGGATGGACCGGATCGAACAGACTGTCGGTTCCGTTAATTGTAATCGGTACCAGTTTATAATTGTCTGAAAGGAGTCCGCTGTTCTCTGTATATGTTGAAAGAAACTGGAAGATCAGTCTGGTACTTAAGATCTGGGAAAAGTTCGCGTTAATAGTCATTACATTCTTATCTTTCTTCCAGTTCTTTGTTTTGGGGAATACTTTATCCCAGCTCCTTACTACTCCCAGCTGAATCGATGTATTGTTTTCGGCAAAATACTGTGTGTAGTTGCCGATCAGTGTGGAAGAAGTGTAATCGCTCTCCGTGCTGTAGAGTCCGTCAAGCGTCAGCAGTCCGCTTCCGAAAGTATGCGCTGCCCCGAAATTGAGCTCGTGACGTATCTCGTCAAAAGCCGGCTGGCCGCTGTGACTGCCGCTCCCTCCGCTTCCTCCGGCCACTCCCGATGCCGCTGTTACTGCATCAACTTTACCCAGCTCTCCGGAATTAGTTGTTGAAGAGGATGGACTGTGACTTCTTATCGATGCGGCAGTTATCATATCCACAAGGTACCTGCCGGTAAGACTGGTGGATTCCGAAACCCTCTTGGTTATAGCGATACTGGGGTAAAGCACAGTTACATTAAAGCTGTCGAAATAACCGCTGAAGTTTACCTGGGTCTCATTCGAAGGCAGAAGCTGCGCATAAGTAAGGGCAGTGATATTAAAAATGATCAGCAGGAATGGAAAAGATCCTTTCAGCCGCAACCGCAGCCTCCGCTCTCAGCACCGGTGGCTCCTTCAACACCTTCCCTGTAGTCGAGGAAGTGTTCTCTTATACCGGCGTTAATGGGATTCTCGTCAATGATCATTATTGGATCTGAAAGGCCTTCTTTTTCCCACGGCTTCACGGTGGCGCATCCGTACAGGAGAAAGGAAGCTCCCAGTAGTATCAGAATACGGAGTTTAATATTCAAATTAATTCTCTTTCAATAGTTGTGTTAATTCTAAATTAAAGTTGTTCACGTACGAGTCCTTAAACCCGTCGTGCCTGTAACGTATATTCCCTTTCTTATCAATGAAGATGGTGGTCGGCATAGCTTCGATATTGAACAGCGCAGGTATCTTCTGGGTATCATCCGCAACGATAGGGAATTCGGGTTGAGGAAAGAGTTTATCAAGGAACCTGTCCATGTTCCCTGCATTTTTGTCGATGTTAACGGCAATAAGCTGGAAGTCGGGATTTTTGTGAGTATTATAGAACTTGATCAGCTGCGGCATCTCGTCACGGCAGGGAGGGCACCAGCTTGCCCAGAAATCGAGCAGCACTACTTTACCTTTATAATCCGAAAGTTTAATTTCTTTTCCCTTTATTGTCTTCCCCTGGAAGTCGGGTGCCGGGGAATCTTCTTTCTCCTGTGCGAAACCTTTACCCAGAAAGGCAGTCATCACCAGGATAAGGAGAAACCTTACGGAAATTCTCATAGGTTAATCTCCCGATAAGTATTGATTATATAGACGATTAGAAATACGGTTTAACATTAAATAATTTAGCTCCGGCAGTCATGATACAAAATAACGACTGTATTAAAAATGGGACTGATCACCTGGATTCTGTCCATTTTGATGATAAATATTAATTAAAGGTTCTTGATATTTTGAAGGCATTTATTCCAAGTCACACTGCCGTTCATCATTTTTATGCGGCAAAATGCCTTTTTGTCTTGGCTCGCTATTCTAAATCGGTTAAATTACGACCCGATTAACCCATAAAACCAAATCAATTCACACAAAAAGGAAGGTAATGTGCATAGATTTAGTATTTTTTTATTAATAGGAGTATTAACATTGCTTACCCAGAATATTAATGCTCAGGAGGCGGAAAAGATCCTCCCCTACCCAATATATCAGCAGAAACTGGAGAACGGACTTAACATTGTAACCGTTCCGTTCGATAGTCCCGGTCTCGCTGCATTTTATATTGTTGTGCGTGTCGGTTCAAGGAATGAAGTTGAACAGGGCGTTACAGGTTTCGCACACTTTTTTGAACATATGATGTTCAGAGGGAACAGATAAATACCCGCGCGAAAAGTATAATGAAGTGCTTAAGATGACCGGGGCAAGTGCAAACGCGAATACTTCTCTCGACCGCACCATCTATCATATGACCGGGAATGTTGACTACCTCGATACAATGTTCGCGGTTGAATCCGACAGGTTTGAGAACCTTCATTATTCAGAACACGATTTTAAGACAGAGGCAGGCGCGGTTAAAGGCGAGTACACAAAGAATTATGCAAGTCCCTACCAGCAGCTTTACGAGGCGCTTCTCGATACTGCTTTCGTGAAACATACTTACAAGCATACAACTATGGGCTTCTTCAAGGATATAGTAGATATGCCCAACCAGTATGAGTATTCTCTCAAGTTCTTCAAGCGTTATTACAGACCGGAGTATTCCACCATCGTTGTTGTAGGTGACGTTACTCCCGAAAAAGTAAATGCTCTTGCAAAGAAATATTTCGGCGACTGGAAAAGAGGCGATTACACTGCCGACGTTCCTGTTGAACCGAAACAGACTGAAGAGAAAATAGTCCATCTTCAGAATGGATCTATCCCGCCATATATGAGCATGAACTACAAAGGTCCTGCCTTCAATGATCGAAAGATTGATATGCCGGCCATTGATGTACTGAATACGATCCTTTTCTCACGCAACTCAGATCTCTTCAACAAACTTGTTGTAAAAGAGCAGAAGCTGAGGTTCCTCGGCGGAGGTGCTATGGATTCGCGCGATCCTTATCTTATAAGCATTCAGGCTTCATTCATAAACAAGGATGACTTCCAGTATGTAAGGGATGAGATAACCAAAGCTATTGATGCGGTTAAAAAGAACGGTGTCGATAAGAAGATGCTCGATGAAACGAAGTCGAACCTGAAATACAGCTTCGCAATGAGCATCGATAATCCCGATGCCATCGCCAACTCTATCAGTCATTATATCTACCTCACCGGCGATCCCGAATCGCTCAACAGGCTGTACGCCATGTACGACAAGGTAACGGTTGACGATGTTAAGATGGTTGCAAATAAATATTACAACAACAGCGATCTGACTATAGCAACAATTTCAGCAGATGAGAAAGGAGGGGTAAAATAATGAAAGCAATAATAATTTCTTTATTATTAACAGGGTTTCTTATGGCACAGGAAGTTGTGGAACTGAAGCAGCCCTCGGCGGCCAAAATAGTAGTTAAGCTTATGTTTAAAAACGGTTCTGTTTGCGATCCTGCCGGTAAGGACGGCTTAACCTACACCACGGCAAACCTTATCACCCAGGGCGGAACAGGCGATATGTCGTTCAGCGATATACAGGATAAGATATACCCGATGGCTGCCCGCTACAGCTCGTCCGTGGATAAGGAAGTAACGATCTTTACTTTCGAGTTTCATAAGGACTGGGCGGATAAGTTCTACCCGATAATGATAGGTCTGATCACCAACCCTTCATTCTCGCAGAATGACTTCGACAGGGTTAAAACCAACCAGCAGGCTTATGTCGACCAGGTTATCCGCGCATCATCTGACGAAGAATACAGCAAGAAAGCCCTCGAGGATTTTCTCTTCAGGGGAACCGACTACCAGCATATGGTTGAAGGTAAATCGGCATCTGTTTCTTCAATTACCCTTGACGATGTAAAAGAGCAGTATAAAAAATACTTCACACAGAATAATCTTATGATCGGCATTGCCGGAAGCTACACAGATGCTTTCCTCAATAAGCTGAAAGAGGATCTGAAGAAGCTTCCCGATACCAAACCTGAATTACCGGCTGTTCCCGATGTTAAGATGCCCGACGGTATTAACGTCGAGATAATTTCGAAAGAAGGTGCATTCGGTTCAGCTATATTTGCAGGCTATCCTATAGATATCACAAGAGCAAATGATGATTTTGCCGCTTTGATGGTTGCGAATTCATATTTGGGCGAGCACAGGAAGTCGTACGGCAGGTTATACCAGATGATCCGCGAGGAGCGATCAATGAACTACGGCGATTATTCGTATATCGAATGGTACCAGAACGGGGGCGGTAATATGCTTCCGCCGTCGGGAGTGCCGCGTCATGCAAACTACTTCGCGTTATGGATACGTCCCGTTCAGATTGCCAAACAGCTGAAGATGCAGTACCCTGAACTGAAAGACGTCAGCATAGGTCACGCTCATTTTGCACTGCGTATGGCTCTGCGCGAAATGGATAAGATGATAAAGAACGGTATGTCGCAGAAGGATTTTGAGGCAACAAGGGCTTTCCTGCAAAGCTATATAAAACTTTATATCCAGTCGCCCGATGAGCAGCTCGGCTACCTGATGGATTCGCGTATGTACGGAAGGAAGGATTACATTAAGGAACTCGGCACTCTGCTGTCAAACCTTACGCTTGAAGATGTTAACAATGCGATAAAGAAGTATATGCAGATAGATAATATGGATGTAACGATCGTAACGGATAAGAGTGAAGCAGAACCGCTGGCTGAGAGTCTCAGGAATAATACACCTTCGCCGATGAGCTACTCTAACCAGGTAAAGGCAGGACTCTCCGATGAGATCCTGAAAGAAGATAAAGCGACCGAGGACTTCAAGCTGAATGTAAAGAGCGTAAAGATTGTAGACTCCAAAGACACCTTCAAGTAAAATTCCATAGAGAGGGATTTTTAATTGATTCTATAGAGAGGAATTTTAACATTACCCCCGGTTTTTAGCCGGGGGTAATTTATGTAATCAACTAAGAAGAGATATTACTTAACCAGGATCATTTTGCGGCTCTGCACATTCGCGCCGGCCTTCAGGGTGTAGAAGTATACGCCGCTTCCCAGGTCAGAAGCATCGAAATTAACAGAATATTTCCCGGCTGTTTTCTGCTCATTCACAAGAGATGCGACCTCATTCCCCAGCACATCATACACCTTCAGCGTAACAAACTCATTCTCCGGGAGAGAATAGCTTATCACTGTTGAAGGGTTGAACGGGTTTGGATAGTTCTGCGCAAGTTCAAATGAAGCAGGTGCAATTTCAGCGGTAGAGATATCCGAGTAATTATAGCTGCCGTCGAAGTCTGTCTGCTTCAGTCTGTAATACAGCCGCGGCACGGATACGCCTGCAAGCCTGTCTGTATATGAATATATCTGCGGTTCGGCAGTAGTTCCGTTTCCGTCAACAAAACCGATAATACTCCAGTCTTTCCTGTCGGTGCTTCTCTCAATCTGGAAGCCCTTGTTGTTTGTCTCTGTCGCGGTCGTCCAGTTCAGGGTAACAACACCGTCCCCTGCAGTAGTGGTGAATGATGTAAGTTCAACAGGAATAACATCGGGAGTAATATAGCTGTAATAAACGTCCTGTTCCCCGTTGAATGTTGCCGCCCATGCAAGCCGTGCTCCGTTCTCATCGGACACCATATGGTAGTAATCCCCCATCTTATTCTGGTTCGGCCAGCCGAGGTGAGGATCGAAGTAATCCGACATCCTTTCGTTCGCCGACCACGACAGGCCTCCGTCGGTTGAATAGGAATAATATAAAGCAGATATGTAAGTTCCCGGATGATCCCTCGTATCAAGCCAGATCACGTCGATACGTCCGTTCGGGGCAACCGACATAGTGCCGAACCACTGATACGCGTTGGTGCCGATATCATCATTTATTTTGATAGACGGAATCCAGTTCACCCCGCCGTCTGTGCTTCTTGTAGAATCTCACATCAAGCGGATCAGATCCGGAATAAGGTTCAACCGAACACAACAGGTAAACGTTGCCGTCGCCGGGTCCTCCGGAAGTGTCTATCGCGATCGATGTCTGGCCTAAAAGACCTCCGGGGTTTGGTCCGTATCTGTCAGCAATATACCCGCCGAGGTCTACTGAAGTTGACATATTCCATGTAACCAGCTGACCCGCAAACTTTGCAGAAGTGGACTTGGCAACAACAAAATCAAATAAGCCCGATGCGCCTACATAAAGGTCGCCGTTTCCATCCGTCATCAGCGTGCCCCACGAAGGATCGTCGGGTATCACTACACAGTTTTCAAAATAGGAGCCGTCGGTTGAGCGGGTGAAGAAACCGGGATAGCAGGTGCTGAAGAAGCTTGTCCAGAAAGCATAGATATGACCTGCGCCGGGACCATCGGTTTTATCTATTGTCATCCACTGTTTATCGCCTCCGTGCGCGTCGGTGCCGTTATCCCACGACAGTCCGCCGTCAGTCGACTTGAATACCTTGCAGTAGTAATCGGGATCGTCGGTAAGACTGTTGTAATAAAAGTTGCCCTCCTTGTCGAAATCAAGGACAGGATCGGAGCGGAAGATACCGGGCTGGATGACACCCGGAAATGTCCATGTCATTCCGCCGTCGGTCGTATATGCGTGACCGGCCTGGCGGAAGTTGCTGCTTATTGTGTTGAACTGTCTCCATCCTATGGTCATCTTATTTGGATCGTTAGGATCGATGGCTATGGATGGTTCATTGGCTGCATCGCCGGTTATGTTAAGTCCGTTCTCGTCAACATTCACCTGAACGGTGGTAATGCCGCTCATCGTATAATGGTAGCCGGGGGATCTTCCCATATCGTCCCTCGACACAGGAACATACTCGTCGTCCATTACTTCGTGGTGGGATGACGGATCGTGAGGCTGTGGTTTGTTCGCCTGGGAGAAAACCAGGCCGGATGAAAAGAGAACAATCAGGACTGTTGTTGGTAATAGGCTGGCTGCTTGGCTGAATCTTTTCCCCGTAGAAATTTTGATCATAGTACTTCTCCGGATTAGATGTGGAAGTAGGATAAATTTATGTTCCTATTAATTTACAAATAATTAAAGTTTACTTCTTCACAAAATTGTAATGATCTTTCCTTCCCGGTGCGCTCATCTTCGCAGGCCTGCGCACCACTCAGTACGGCTTTAACTTACTTTTTCTTTAATTTTGCCATTATCATATAACCGGGATTTGCAATGAAAACAATGGGACTTATTGGCGGCACGGGCTGGGTATCCACTACCGACTACTACCGCCTCATCAACAAGGAAACCAACAAACTTCTGGGAGGTCAGAACTCCGCACGCCTTCTCCTTTACTCCTTCAACTACGCCGATATAAATGAGTGCAACTTACGCGACGATCACGAACAGGTATACCGCTACGTTCTTGAAGCCGCGAAGAAATTAAAAGATGCTTCCGCCGATTTCCTGGTGCTCTGCGCAAATACTCTCCACCAGTATGTGGATAGGTTAACTGAAGAAATACAGCTTCCCATAGTTCACATAGCAGATGCGGCTGCCGCAGAGATTAAAAGAAGAGAACTTACAACAATAGGACTCCTCGGCACAAGGTTCACGATGGAAATGGATTTCTACACAAAGAAACTCAGCGAAGCCGGCATCACTTCACTCGTGCCCGACAAACCTGAAAGGGACTACATTCACAGCGTGATAATGGACGAGCTCCTCAAAGAGAACTTCCGTCCTGAATCAAAGCAGCGCTTCCTTGAGATCATAAAAGAGCTTGAGGGGAGAGGCGCGCAGGGCATCGTCCTGGGCTGCACAGAGATCCCCTTATTGATAAAGCAGGAAGACACTCACCTCCCCGTCTTTAATACATTGCAGCTCCACGCAAAGGCCGCCGTCGATTACGCTCTTAACAGCTGAAACGATGGCTGCCGATATGCTGCCGTAATACCCCGGGCCGCTATCAATAAAAAATAATTGGTTCGCTGTCTCCTTTGACACACATCATCAGTAAGTTGTGACCCCACGATCACTTCTCTTATGTATCTCCGTGAGTGTGACCTGAGTGATTGACTATCTTACCCTGAAAAATATATTGGCAGAAACTAAATAAGGAAGCATGTTCAGGTTAAAAGTTCCAGCGCTCGTTTTTCTTTTGATCGGATTTTATCTGTTAGTCCCCTCATGTAACTCCCGGGTAAAAAGCCCCTCTGTACAGACTAAAAGCACAACTCAAGGATCAGGTTTAGCCGAGGCATCAATGTCCCTCAACCTGAGTACCGGTAAACAGATTTACGATAATTACTGCTCCGCCTGTCATGGTGTTAACGGAAACGGTGAGGGGCAGTATGCAGATGAGATGAAGACCAAACCCACAGATTTCACTTCGGGTATGTACAAATTCAAATCCACTCCTTACGGAACACTTCCCACAAAAGAAGATATCGTCAGCACCCTTGAGCTGGGAGTAAGAACAACAGCAATGATACCTCAGCTGCAGCTGAGTACTAACCAGATGAATGAAGTGGCAGAATATATTTTATCATTTGCGCCTAAAGGAGAAATGTCAGGCAGTCCAATAACAATTCCTCCAAAGCCGGAATTGACAAAGAGCCTTAATAAAGAAGGGGGAAAAAATATACAGCATAAATTGTGTCAGCTGCCATGGAAGCGACCTTAAAGGAGACGGCCCGAACGCCGGAAAGCTGCAAAATTACAAAGGACAATCTGTTCGTCCCGCTAACCTTACTTTAATCCCGCTGAAAAGAGGCAACACACCCGAATGGAAGTATAAAATAATAAATAATGGAATTGAAGGAACCCCTATGGTGGCATACTCCGGCGTCATAAAACCTGGAGATATCTGGGCACTGATCTATTACATAGATTCAGTTAAAAAGGAAGAACGCCCCTCAAACGGAAAAGGAATGATGGGCGGCGGAATGATGGGCGGAATGATGGGACATAGATTAGTTGGTGAAGAATATATCGGAGTGAGGATCGACATGGCCGCCGGTCATGCCTGGATGATGGAAAGATAATTTAATTGGAGAAAATAATGAAAAATAGAAGTTTCCTGAAAGTTATGTATATAACTATAATTACCGTTTTTTCCTGCGCTCTAATGATTGCTTACGCGAACTCAAATCCACGTAAGGTACAGCCGCAAAAACAGGGAAACAAGAAATGGGAAGCCCCGGCTTATGCCGACACATTAAAAAATCCACTGGCCGGAAATTTAAAGGCAGCTAAAGAAGGACAAAATCTTTTTAATATATACTGTGCCACCTGCCATGGAAATAAAGGAAAGGGGAACGGAATTCAGGCCGCAACCCTTAATCCCAAACCTAAAGACCTTACATCAAAGGAAGCTCAAAAACAATCTGACGGCGCACTCTTCTGGAAAATTACCACGGGTAACCCGCCCATGGTTTCCTGGAAATATACGCTTACAGAAAAACAGCGCTGGCAGGTAGTCGACTACATTCGTCAGCTCGCAAAAAAATGATATATAAAGTGATTTATGATATGAAAGGATTTCAGCTATGAGTATTAAAGGTATCTCACTCGTGTTCATAATTGTTTTATTTCTTTTAATTCCGGATGAAGCACGGGCAATCCCGAGCTTTTCGCGTCAGACAAACCTGGCCTGCAGCAGCTGCCATTATGCATATCCCCAGTTAACGCCCTTCGGCAGAATGTTTAAGCTGAACGGCTATACCATGGTCTCCGAAGCTTCTATTGAAGCTAAATCCAAAGATGACGAAACCACGTTAAGAATATTGAAAGTACTTCCTGTAGCGGCCGCTATCCAGGCTTCTTACACCTACACGCAGAAGGACGTGCCGGGAATGAAGAACGGCACCGCAAGTATGCCGCAGGAGCTGGCCTTGTACCTGGCGGGAGAAATAACTCCTAAGATCGGTTCCTTTATTCAGGCATCCTACGAGGAGGGTTCGGGAGTTTTCGCACTTGATATGACCGACCTGCGTTTTGCGGATCATACAACCCTGGGCGGAAACGATCTGCTGTACGGGGTAACACTTAATAATAGTCCCACAATGCAGGATGTATGGCAGACGGGTCCTATCTGGAGCTTCCCCTTTGTTGGTTCCGATGTCGCACCCTCACCCGGGGCTCAAACCCTGTTCTCCGATGAAGATAAAGTAGGAATGAACGTCGCCGGACTGGGAGCGTATGCACTATATAACAATCTTATTTACGGTGAGTTCAGCCTTTACGGATCTACGCACCAGGGACCCCCTTTCCCTGCGGATGCATCGTCAGAGAACACATTAAAAGGAATAATGCCCTACTGGAGGGTTGCATTACAGCACTCCTGGGGTAATCAGTACGCTGAGATAGGAACGTTTGGTACATCGGCAGACATGTATCCAACCGGTATCTCGGGTATGACCGATAAATACGTCGATATAGCATTCGATGCCCAGTATGAAAATAATCTCGGTTCAGGTTCCCTGCTTGCTCATACAAGCTTCATAACCGAAAACCGGAATCTCGATGCCGCTTACGACGCAGGATATGCTTCCGCCTCCTCGCAGAATCTGAACCACTTTAAGATCGATCTCAGTTATCTTTTTAATACAAGTTACGAACTGAGTGCCGGCTATTTTATTACCGGGGGTACCGCAGATTCCCTGCTCTATGGAAGAAGTATGACTGACGGATTTTATAACGGAAATCCGAACAGCAGCGGTATTACCGCCCAGTTTACATACCTGCCATGGATGAACACGCAGTTTGCCCTGCAGTATGTAATCTATAATAAATTCAACGGTGCAAGTACTAATTACGACGGTTACGGCAGAAATGCATCCGATAATAATACACTTTATCTTAACAGCTGGATAGCTTTTTAACCGGCAGGAGTTGGTTTGGAAAAATTTATGCTGAAAGAAGATGCCGGACAACTATCACGGCGAAACTTTCTAAAAGTTCTCAGCGGTGTGTTTGCGGGATTTATTACTCTCTCACTGAGCTTCCCGATGATCAGGACCGTGGCGGGAACCATTAACAGAAAGAAAAAAAGAGCATATTCAAAAGTAACATCACTTAATTCTGTCCCCCCGAATCAGCCTGTTGAACCATCAATGATAATGACCGAAGAAGATGCCTTTATAAGGAATACAAAGGTTCAACAGGTCTGGGTGGTAAAAAAATCGGAGACCGATGTAAAGGTCTTTTCCCCTATCTGTCCTCACCTGGGCTGCAGATATAACTGGGACGACAGCCGCAGCTTATTTGTTTGTCCCTGTCATCACAGCGTGTTCACAAAAGACGGCGACGTTGTATCGGGTCCCGCCCCGAGACCGCTCGACACCTTACCCCAGAAAATAGAGAATGATAATCTGTATGTACTGTGGGAAAGATTTAAACCCGGTATACCCGAAAAAGAAGTGATTTAGGATTTATATGCATAGGATATGGACATGGATAAACGACAGGATACCGGTTGCCAAAGTTCTGCAGATAGGGTTAGATGAGGAAATCATCGGCGGCTCAAGCTTCTTCTACACGCTGGGAAGCGCAACGTTATTCGTTTTCACGCTTCAGATGGTTACCGGTATCTGGCAGCTGTTCTATTATGTGCCTACCGTGGATCATGCGTACGACAGCCTGAATTTCTTTCGGCTTTTCGTTCCCTACGGATGGCTGATCCATGGTCTCCACTACTGGGGCGCAACGGCTATGGTGATCCTGGTCGGACTTCATATACTAAGAGTTTTCATCTGGGGTGCTTATAAACAGCCGCGTGAACTGACATGGACATTCGGGGTAGTTCTGCTCCTGTTAACAATTACAATGAGTTTCACGGGAGCGGCCTTGCCGTGGGACGAAAGAGGCTACTGGGCAACAGTGGTAGGCACCAGCATTGCCGGAACAACACCGGTTATCGGAACCGGCATAAAATACTTGCTGATCGGGGGAAGTAAAATCGGTCAGTTAACACTTTCACGGTTTTTCATTCTGCATACGGCACTCATTCCCATCATCGCGTTAGTGTTTATTACTTTTCATATCGCCGCATTCAGGAAATTCGGGAGCGTGGGTCCCTGGAAAGAAGAAAAAAGAAAAACTAAAAGTGATTTCTGGCCGGACCAGGTAACCAAAGATATTATCGTCGGCGTGCTGATATTCTTACTGCTTGTAACCCTGGCAGCATTCAGTCCGCCCCCCTTTACCGGTCCCGCCGATCCCCTCGATACCACGTTCGCGCCCAAGCCCGAGTGGAACTTCCTGTTCCTTTACCAGGCGCTTAAATTATTCCCGGGTTCCCTCGAAAAACTGGGTACGGTGGGCATTCCCGCATTAGTTCTGCTGCTGTTTATTCTTCTTCCTTTCCTCGACCGTAAAGAGAAAAGGAATCCTGCCAAACGTCCTTTTATGATGCTGGGAGGAATGTTTTTTCTGGGACTGCTCTTCACCCTCACGTGGATGGGTTACAGCAGCGGAGAAAAGAAATCTGAGAGTGAAACGTATTCAAAAGTAAAGACGGCCGCAGTGAAAGTAAAGAAACTGTCGCCTGCAGCCCTGAGAGGACAAAATATCTATAACACCTACGGCTGTATGTCGTGCCATACAATAAGCGGAAACGGGGGTAAAATCGGTCCTAACCTTACCAATGAATCGCAGAAAGGACACTCAAAAAACTGGATAATCACCCAGGTAACAAATCCCCGCAGTCATAACCCCCATTCGCCTATGCCGCCGTTTTCAATGCTCGACACCACGCAGTTAAGTGATCTGGCCGATTACCTGTTATCTCCTCATCCCCAATCGGCAGGAACGGGTACCCAAAAGGCGGCAGCTGCCGAATCGCAGTCAGTTCCGCTCAACAAATGAGAACAGCGAATTACCGGAGAGAAATGCTGCCGCTGCAGGCACCGAAGAGGCCGGCACCGGTAATAACGAAGCACAACCGGGCGGCAAAAATCAAAGTACAACAGGTCCTGCGGCAGAAATGATCGGCAACGTTGTACACGGGGCTTTATTATTCGGGCGCGACTGTGAATCGTGTCATGGAACAGACGGCAAAGGAGGAGTACCCAACCCGGGTTCATTAAGCGGACACGTTCCGGCACTTAATCCCATCAGCAAAAAATTGTTCAGCAAAAATCCTCAGACATTTGCCGACAACATCGACAGGATCATTCAGAACGGATCCGTACCGCAGGGACAAAGTCCCCAGCTCAAAATGGAAGATTACGGAAAATCGCATGCACTAACACAGCAGGAGATTGCGAATATCGAGGCATATATCTTAAACCTCAACGGAGTCAACAGGGCCGAGATACAGATAACCTCTTTCAGTCCCGAAGAATATTACATAGTAGTTGCGGGAACGTTCGCGGTAATAAGCATACTGTTCGTTTTCCTCTGGTACTCAAAGAAGAAAAAGGAGTAACGGATAGCACTGACCTCTTTGTCCCCTATCACCCTCGCCGAGTGCAGAATTTCATAACTAATACAGATAATCAAACATAAGCGGAAGATACGCGTGCATATTATAGCCGACATAAGTAAATACCTCACGGGCAGCTGGCTCCTGCCGGCAGCCATCCTCGCGGGAGCAATTGCGGCGGGGTACCTCCTTCACCTGCTGGTATCGTTCATACTGAATCTGAACGTAGTAAAGAAGAACGTAACCATCAGGGGCATCGAACTCCGCTTCGAGCACCTCAGGCCCCCGTTAAGAGCGCTCTTCCCGGCCATCGGCGCAAGCATCGCGCTCCCGTTCGCGCATATTAGTCCCGACATAAAAGACATCATCGACCACATACTGCGCCTCTGGATCATCGCCTCGCTCACCTGGCTGGCGGTAAGGATCATTTACATAATACGCGATGTAATACTGAGCCGGTACAGGCTCGACCAGCGCGACAACCTGAGGGCGAGAAGAATGTACACGCAGATAAGGGTAATACAGAGAGTGGTATCCGTTGTCATACTTATCATCGGCGTATCCATTATGCTGATGACGTTTGAGAAAGTACGGGAGATTGGCGTAAGTCTTTTAGCCTCGGCGGGAGTAATCGGCATCATCCTCGGCTTCGCCGCCCAGCGCACACTCGGCAACCTGATAGCCGGCATACAGATCGCCATCGCACAGCCGATAAAACTTGAAGACGTTGTGGTAGTAGAAGGCGAATGGGGATGGATAGAAGAGATCACACTTACGTATGTTGTCGTCCGCATATGGGACCTGAGAAGGCTGATCGTACCGATCTCTTATTTTATACAGAACCCGATACAGAACTGGACCCGGAAGTCGGCCGACCTCCTCGGCTACGTTTACATCTACACCGACTACACCGTGCCCGTAGGCAAAGTACGCGAAGAACTCACAAAGATACTGGAGGCAAGCGATTACTGGGACAAGAAAACGAACGTACTGCAGGTAACCAACGCAACCGAGCGGACAGTAGAACTGCGGGCGCTGATGAGCGCATCCGACTCACCCACGGCGTGGAACCTCCGCTGCGAAGTAAGAGAAAAGCTGCTGGATTTCCTTCAGAAGAACTACCCCCGGTGCCTCCCGAAAGTCCGCCTCGAAACAGAACAGAAACCCGATGCCCTTCCTCAGGAACAAAAGAAGGATCCCGCTTCTGATGACTAGCATGGTGATGTGCCTGAATATGGGGATAAATCCCCGGGAGTAAAGCCCCAACATTCAGCCTTTACCCTGCCCTTCCCCGCACATCGCTCATCCTTTTATTATATTAGTATGACAGAAAGGAGAAAACTATGAGAACGATACAGAAACCTGAGACAGGCGAATACCCCGCATACGCTTCAATGTACATCGACCTTCTCCCCGACGACGGAATGGTGCTTCAGCATATGGAAGATAACCTGAAGATGGTAAAAGAATTTATACAATCGATCCCCGAAGAAAAACTGCTGCACAGGTACGCCCCCGAAAAGTGGTCAATAAAAGAAATACTCGTACACATCACAGACGACGAGCGGATCTTCGCATACCGCGCACTCCGTTTTGCGAGGAACGACAGCACAGAGCTGCCGGGATTCGAGCAGGACGACTATGCGGCCGCATCAAAGGCAGACGATCGTCCCCTTGAGAACATCCTTGAAGAATACGAAGCCGTAAGGAAATCGACCATCGCGCTGTTCAACGGACTTGACGACGAAGCACTGCTCCGCAGGGGCACAGCCGACGGAAACAAAGACACAGTTCGTGCCCTCGCCTACCACATCGCCGGCCACGAGCTCCACCACATATTTTTCATTAAGGAATACTACCTGTAATCTCTTTTCCGGTCATTGCGGGCAGAGCGAAGCAATCCCTCACTCATACCTTAAACTCTTAACAGGGTTTGCTGAGGCCGTCTTAATACACTGAAAACTTATCGTAACTACCGCTATAAGCAGCGCGGCTAACCCGGCCAGTATATAAACACCAGGACCAATCTCCGTTTTATACGCAAACTCCTCCAGCCACCCGGAAGCCGCAAAATAGGCCGCCGGCCACGCTATTACATTCGCAATCAAAACCCACTTCGTAAAATCTTTGGAAAGAAGAAGTGAAATGTTAAACACATTGGCGCCGAGTACCTTCCTTATCCCGATCTCCTTTATCCTCAGCTCCGTGTCGAACGATGATAACCCGAAAAGTCCCAGCGATGCCACAATCACCGAAAGCATCGCAAAAACCATTATCAGCGTCCCGGTCTTTTCATCCGTCCTGTACATACTGTTGTACTCTTCAGTCAGGGTCCTGTAATTAAATTCTTTACCGGGTAATAACTCTCCGTATTTATTTTTCAATGAAGCGATTACCCGTTTGGAATTCCCCGGATCGATCTTAACAGCAATGTTGTAATACCGTTCGGGATTTATATAAAGAAACAAAGGCTCAATTTTGCTGCGGAATGATGCGATATGAAAATCTTTAACCACCCCTATTATTCTAACCAGGCGCTCCTTTCCTCCCGAAGGAATGTACGCCTCAGTCCCCACAGGATCTTTTAAGCCCAGTTTCTTCACGGCCGTTTCATTGATAATTACAGAATGCTCAGCATCCGTGGGATGGTCTTCAGAAAAATTTCTTCCTGCCGCTATTTGTATGCCGAGCGTCTTAATAAGATCGTAGTCAACACCCGAAGCCTGCATAAACGGGGGCCTGTCATAGCTGCGCCCTTTTATTCTAAACGACTGCTGTTCCTTATTGTTTATGCCCGGCAGTGTGTAAGCACCCGAAACATATTCAACTCCCGGAATGGTCTTTATTTCGTTCCTCAGAACATAGTACTTATCCACTGCGCCTTTTTCCGACACCGGGTAGCTTATAACAAGCACATTCTTTTTATCAAAACCGGGATCACTGGTGCGCATAAAGTTAAGCTGCTTGTAAATTGCCGCCGTTCCGATCAGGAGAAAGATCGATATTGAAAACTGAAGCACCACAAGCACCCTTCTCAGGTTTGATGCTGAAGTACCGGGAGTTTTTATTCCCCTCAGCGAATCTATCGGTTTATACTTTGAAAGAAATACCGCCGGGTATATCCCTGCCGCAAGTCCCGTAAAAGATACCACCCCGGCCAGGATCAGCAGAAAACCCGGATCGAAATAATTTATCCTGTCAATGTTCACATCGAAATATCTGAATAATAACGGGTTTAATAATTCAAAAAGGATAATACTTATAAAAGCCGCCAGCAGCGTAATAATAACAGATTCCCCCCAGAACTGTTTTATCAGTCTGAACCTGCCCGCACCCAGCACCTTCCTTAATCCCGCCTCCTTTGAACGGCGCAGCGAACGTGCAGTAGTGAGGTTTATAAAATTAAGACAGGCGATCAGCAGCAGCAGGAACGAGATCGACGTCAGGATATAAATTGATTTGATATTCCCCGTGGGACCCAGCTCGCCGAGCATGTCGGATTTCAGGTAAATATCCCTCAGCGGGAGAACATGAATATTCAGCATTTTCCCGAAATTTTCATTCGTATGTTCCGTAAGCAGCCTGTCAAGCCTGGCCTCCAGCTCACCCGTTGAATATTTCTTCTTCAGATACAGGAACGTATAATCCTGTCCCCACTGCTCCCACACCTGGTTAATATTAAAAATATCTACTGCCTTTGAATAAGGCGCAATAAAATCGCACTTCAGGTAAGTATTCTGAGGAGGGTTATCAATTACCCCGGCAACAATAAAATCATATTTATCATCCACCGTTAAACTCCGTCCCGCCGCATTTTCAGTGCCGAAATACTTCTCCGCCGTTCTCTTCGAGATCACTACAGAATTAGGACTATTCAGCGCGCCTGCCGGGTTGCCCGCTATAAAAGGAAAAGTAAATACATTAAAAACATTTGAATCGGCAAAAAAGAAATTATTCTCAATAAAATCCCTGCCGCCCGCTTTAACCTTTGCATTATAAAATTTCCTGAACCTTACACAGGCATTTACCCCGGGAATCTCATCCACAGCCGCCGGACCTATACCGGGCATTGAACCGGCCAGCGTCATCCCGTTGTCGAACCCTACTGAAACCCTCACAATACTATCAGCGTTCTTATGCATCGATTCATAACCCAGCTCATTAGAAACATAAACCAATATCACCAGGCTTCCGGCCATCCCCAGGGACAAACCGAAAATATTGATAAGAGAATAAAGCTTGTTTTTAAAAAGATTGCGAAAAGTTATTTTAAGATAATTCCTCAGCATAATTAACTCCTCTTTAAATGCCGGACCAGCAGGTTGTAAAATTTTCGCGCATCAGACCCCAATTAACGTGCCCGGTCAGTCATAACCCCGGTAAAAGAACATACAGCACACAGTTACAGCCCGCCGGAAAATTTCTACTGTTCGTATCCGTACTCCAGCGTCCGCTCCCGAACAGTAAAAGCATCCCGCACTCCTTCTGCTTCCCCGCAGTAATCCCGTACTTATCCCGTAGTTTGAGGCCGGATGTAGGCCGAAATGAGGCCGGGATGAGGCCGAAGAAAAAATGGAAAAATTATGACTGAAGAACCCCAAAAACTGTAAATTCTGGCTAAAATTTAACATATTTGGAGATAAAATAAAAACGGGAAAACCAAATGGCGGTACAAAAAGCAAACATACTCGGGGAAGTCCGGGGGAAAGTAGGAGACACACTCTACCGAAAAATTAACGGAAAAATACACGTTTCAAAAGTCTCCGGTAAGCACACCCCCAGTCAGCTCCCCGCGGAAATAACCAGGCGGGAAAACCAGAAAGTTAACGGAAAATTCGGTTCGGCAATACTAAAGAGCCCCATTGCTCAATACTATCTGGGAAAAAGAAAAAGCACCATGCACCAGGGCGAACAACAAGATCAACAAAATCAACTTTAATTTATGCGAACCCGACCATCCCACAGAAAAAGCACAGATAACCCCCGGCGGCTTCAAACTTGAAGCAGAAGAAATAAATATAAAGCCCGGCAGGATAGAAATAACACCCGAACCCATAAAACTTCAGAAAGACGAAACACAGGTTACCTACATAATGATCCTCAGTCTCTGGAACCCCCGCGGCAAGCGAACCGCCCCCTTCGAATTCCTTATGCCGGAAGACTACACTGCAGAAGGCACAAAGCTTATCTTCAGATTAGACAAAGAGGAAACCGCCCTGGCAAAAAAATACAAGAACAAAACAATCTTCCTTGCTGCGGTAACCCTTGATGATAAGTACAATGTTAAAAGGTGGTCTGAAACTCAAGGCAGGGATCTATAATGACTAAATCAAAGATTGAATGGACAGAGCTGACGTGGAACCCTGCAACCGGATGCAGTAAAGTATCGCAAGGCTGCAAATTTTGTTATGCCGAAGTAATGGCCCGCCGTCTAAAAGCTATGGGTTTGGAAAAATACCGTAATGGATTCGAATTAGCCTTACACGAGGATGCACTTAAAATCCATATAGCTGGAAGCAGCCGAAAATTGTATTTGTTAATTCAATGAGCGATCTTTTTCATAAAGACATCCCGCTGGAATTTATCAAACGCGTGTTCAGGGTGATGAATGATAATCCGCAGCATGTATTTCAGGTTCTAACAAAACGGGCTGATAAGCTTTTAGAGTATAATAAGGATCTCAACTGGACGCATAACATCTGGATGGGAGTATCTGTTGAGAACGAGGATAATCTTGACAGAGTAAGTTTTTTAAGAAAGACAAAAGCAAAAGTGAAATTTCTGTCGTGTGAACCACTCATAGGTCCTCTTCCCGGATTAAATCTGAACAATATAGACTGGGTAATAGTGGGCGGTGAAAGCGGCAGGCGGCCAAGACCGATGAAACCAGAATGGGTCTATGACATACATAACAAATGCCTTGATGCAGATATTCCCTTTTTCTTCAAACAATGGGGAGGAACTAGTAAAAAGAAAACAGGCAGAATATTAAAAGGTAAAGTTTACAGCGAAATGCCGTCAAAGCTTTATCTTTGAATATTTTCAATCTCATTTATTGAAACTAATTCCTGTGGAGGATATGCTAAGTCTAGGTTAACCGGCTCAATATAACATCTTTCTGTCTCTTCATTGAAATTGGTAATCCTATAAATAATATTTTCTTCGCCCGGTTCCGGGTCAACTAGTTTCACGGGTTCTGCCATATTAAGTTTTTTCTCTTTCAATTGAACCTCCTTTGCCGGGTAGTTTCCCCTTCCCATTTTTTAAAAATAATATTATGATAATCAATAAAATTTATCAGAAATTTTTGTTCTTCCATCCCGTTTTTAAACAATGTAAAATTTAAAGGCGCGGCAACCTCTTCCAGAGAAGGAAATTTATTTTCAAATATTTCTGCAGAAGTAACTTTGATATTCTCAATCTCAACTTCATAGCCCTGTTCCTCCAATTCTGCACATAGAATACCAATACCTGAATTCATTTGATCACTTTCGAGAGCTGCGAAAATTTGTTCGATGATCAATAGAATAACCCTTTGTATACCCGTTATTACAATTTATTCAAAGATAATCAAAATTCCAGCGACCCACAAGTACTTATAATATAATGAGTTATGACTAATTTGCCAGCCGCATAAAACTGAAGATGAAAAGTGATCTGCAAAATGATTATCTTAAAAAAAGAGCTGAAATAATTAAGTTCATAGTCTAAGCTAATTTTTTTATTTTTAGGAATGGCTGATACTATTACTAAGGTGCATCGAAGCTGGAACATGAGCAGGATTAAGAGCAAAGACACCAAACCGGAAATTATCGTACGCTCAATGCTTCATAGAATGGGATATCGTTTTAGGGTGAATAAAAAGGATCTACCCGGCAAACCTGATATCGTGCTCCCTAAATATAAAACTGTAATATTTGTACACGGATGTTTCTGGCATATGCATAGGGGTTGTAAAGATGCCACAGTTCCTAAAACGAGAACAAAGTGGTGGCTAAATAAATTAGAAGGAAACGTTAAAAGAGATAAAAAAAATATAATGCTATTAAGGAAATCGGGATGGAAAACTGCCGTAATTTGGGAATGTGAATTGATAAGTAATAATAATGATAAAATAATTCGCAAACTGAAAAAAATAATAAATCGATGAACGAAATATTCCAAACCATTGAAAGCTCCCTTCATAATTATGCGAAAAGTTATACCCCCCCTGATACTTCCATAAGGGCTGTAATTCACCAATGGCTAACCGCAATTATTTACAATACCGATATCTTCGCAAAATCTAAAGGTGTGGATGAAAAATCGTATGATCCAATATTTTAAAGGATCAGTCGATTTCTCCTCAATTTTTAAAAAGCGACTATAAGAAAAAACAATAATTTTAATCCAAGGGAATTACCAAAATTTAAATTTATTGATTTATTTGCCGGCATAGGTGGAATGCGATTAGGATTTGAAAATGTTGGAGGCGTATGTGTGTTTTCATCGGAATATGA
>CAWHTX010000016.1:0-306632 GCA_963832355.1 uncultured Bacteroidota bacterium
TAAGATGTGCTAATGTTAAGGAACATCCTGCCGATTAATCTGAAGCAGGCAGATCAAAATCGGGATTTTACAATTCAATGATTTTTTGGTAAAATACATCTGCGTTCTAAGGGAATTTGTTAATGGTATCCGCAAAGCAGTATGGTTCAGAAAAGAAAAGGGTAAAAAATGAAAAAACTGAATTTGTATTCCGCCCTCCTGATAATTTTCATTTTCAGCAGCATTGTTAAGGCCGATGATATAACCGCCAGACTGGATTCATCAGATTATTATGTGAGATATATGGCGGCAGGAGAAATTATTGAAAATCACCTGGTTCAGTATATTCCGGCCCTGGCAGAAAGAGCACTTAATCAGCCGTTTCTTTTCTTGAGCTATAGATATTTGGAAGGATTATATGAACTTGGCTATAATAACATAAACCAGTATACTCACGATTTTATCGGAATCTGCGACAGCTTTCCAAAAGAGGGACCTCTGTATTATAAATGTAGGGCAACTTCTATTCTGGTTGAACTTGGTGATTATTCAACTGTTGGTTATGCTTTTGAGTTCGTGAATGCCGATCCGTTAGAAAATGCACAGCGTATTATTCCTCTGCTTTACAGCATCGGGGAAAAGGTTCCCGCGTATTCTGATACTGTAAAAAGCCTGCTTGTAATGATTAAAGATAAAGCGGGTTTCAGCATCTCCAGGAGAGAAGCCTTTAAGGACCTGCTGAAACTGTACGGCGAAAGTAATCTGCGGAATGAAATACTGACTTCAATTACAGATGATGTAAATCCTGATATTCGTCACGAAGCTATGCCGCATTATAATTTCCCCGATCGGAAAGATGTGCTAAAACAGCGGATCCGGAATGACGCTAACGGGACTTTACGTGAAGAGTATGCTGAAATTTTCCTTAAGGAAAATGACAAACCTGAGGATCTGCAATTTATGATTGATTACAATAAGAGGGAACCGGACGAAAATGTCCGCGAAGGTATAACAAATATCATTCAGGGTTTTGCGCCGGAGAGACCTGATGAGACAGTCTCACCCCTTGAGATGATAAATAATCTGCTTTCAGTTACTGATGATTTATATAGTTATCACTGGATAAGATCTGAAGCCGTTTATAACGGCTATAAAAACACATTGAAGGCTGCCGCAGAAGATATTGACCGCGGGTTAACGGGCAGGGCTTCCGATGCAGTTTATGATATGTTAGACCGGGTGGAATCTGATTATCATAATACCTCATCTATTTCATTCGAAGCCTGGCAGTTTCTTCATTACCACCTTGAATATATCTTGGATAAGCTGCAGTAACTGATCTTCTGCCCCTATAATATCGTCATCCTTGCCCTTTTCCTGAATTTCCCATATTTTTCTATTGATTAATGCACTCGGGCTGCCTGGGGATATGATTATGTTTTGCCGCTATAAGGGACCGCCGCCTCTTCAGGATAATATACGGTTAGTATAATATCAGAAATATATCAGCAACTTTACTAAGTGGAATGATAAGGAGGAACAAATGAACAGGATAATTACAGTCTTTCTGTGTACGGTTTTTTTCCTGCTTACCTTTAACCCGTCTTCTCAGGGACAGTTTGTTGATAATTTTGAATACTATTTTCCCGATCAGCCGGTGGCCTGTCAGAAACCTCAGTTCTGGACAACATGGAACCTCCTTCCCTGCGATTCCGTGGAGGATGTATATGTCTCCGGTGAGCATAAATACTCCGGGTCTTATGCTCTGAAAATTGTGCAGGATAATGACCTCGTTAAACCGGTCGATGAGCAGATGATTGCCACCATCTATTTAGAGGTGTATATCCCTGCTGGTAAGTCCGGCTACTTTAATCTCCTGAGTGGTTTCGATCCCAATCCTGCTCAATGGGCTATGGAGTGCTATTTCGATGCGGGAGGTGAGGGAAGAATTCTTAATGGTACTACCGTTCCCTTCTTCTATAGCACTGATACCTGGCATCTTATTTATATCACCCTGGATTTTATTGATGATCATGCATATTTCTATCTTGATAATAACCTTATAACAGACTGGCAGTGGAGCCGCGGAGGTCAGATTGATCCGCAGGTTGAGGCTGTCGACTTTTTTGGTGCGGCTGAGACTGATGAAATGTATGTAGACGAATTTTATATATGGGACGGATGCCTGTCATGTGGTCCCCCGGACCCCGCTTATAATCTGAATGCCGGGCTGATTTTTAATCAGGATCCCGCGGTTAGCTTAAGCTGGGAACACTATTCGATTTTTATTCAGGAATATGAAATTATCAGAAAAATGGGGTATCCAAATGATCCGGGTAATTTTGAGTATATCGGGAATGTTCCGGGCGGGGTGACTTATTTTGTGGATAGTCTCGTCACTGTAAATGAAAGGTATAGCTACGGTGTTGTAACACGCGGTCGATACGGCTTCTCGGATACCAGCAATGTTGTAACGATATTGGTTGAGCCAACGCCTGTCGAGCTCAGCTTATTTTCTTATTCGATACGTTCCGTTAATGATATTAACCTGTACTGGGTAACAGCTACTGAAACGAACAATAAGGGATTTGAAGTTCAGCGCTCAAAGATCGGTGATCAGCCGGGTGACAGCGGATCAGAGTGGAATTCAATTTCTTTTGTTGAAGGGAATGGCACTACATCGGAAAAACACTCTTATTCCTGGGTGGATGAAAACGTGAGTCCCGGAAGATATAAATACCGGCTGAAGCAGATAGATTTTAACGGAACCTTCAGCTGCAGCAAAGAGGTTGATGTGGAAGTATCTGCACCGGACAAATTCTCCCTTGAGCAGAATTACCCGAACCCGTTTAACCCGCTGACAGTAATAAGTTATCAGCTTCCCCGGGAGGGATTTGTTACGCTTAAGGTTTATGATGTCCTCGGCAGAGAGGTTGCCTCCCTTGTTAATGGGCGGAAGGATCAGGGAAGTTATAAGGTTGACTTTGATGCCTCTGAGCTGGCGGGAGGAGTGTATATATACCAGCTGCGCGTTAACGGCCTGGTAAGCTCAAAGAAAATGCTTCTGCTGAAGTAATCCCTGTAAGGATAAACGGTTTTTTTTCGTGATTTTCTTCTTGGTTTTTTCGGGCCGTTTCTGAATATTGGGCATCCTTTTTTTACAGAGAATGGTTTATGTCAATGAGAATGTTTTTTGCCCGGGCGGCATCGCTCGCCCTTGCGGCAGTGGTATCTGCAGGTGCGCAGTGGCAGCAGGATGCTGAGGTTGATGCACCTTACGTTGAGGCGCTGTTCGTGTATGAGGATAAGCTCTATGCGGGGGCCGACAGCCTGGTGTATGTTAAGACCAGGGTGAACGGCGACTGGACGGTTTCCTCTCCTCTTCCCGTTGAACCGGGTGCGGGTGTGAGCTGCCTGCTGAAGTCGGGCGCGCGCCTGTTTGCGGGTACGTTCGGACACGGAATTTTTGAGAGTACCGACGACGGCGCTACATGGGTTTCGCGCAGTACAGGACTGAATAACGCCTACCAGGTTACTTCTTTTGTTCAGCGCGATGATAAGCTTTATGCAGGAACAGCAGGCAACGGTGTTTTTGTTCTCGATCTTACTTCGGGTACTTCGTGGACGGCATACAGAAACGGTCTTCCTTTTAATACGGGAGCCTGGGATGTAAGTTCGATCTATAATCATAGCGGCACTCTCATCCTTTCGGCAGGCGCCAGCGGCTATGTTTATTTCAATGAGCCGGGTTCTGATCTGTGGGTCGACCGCCAGTTCGGGATTGCGGGTGGGGCGGGACTGAATATGCACTCGGTTGCCGGTATCGGCGATACTATTATCGGTGCTGCCAATACGGGCTTCTTCAGATCTGCTGACGGCGGCGTTAACTGGGATTATTACTACCCGGGAACGGGTCTTACTGAAACAGGAAGTTTCGCTTCATACGGAGGCAGGTTCTACTGCACAACGGCTAAGTCTACGTTCGGTACTTTCCTGTTCTTTACTGATGATAACGGTCTGAGCTGGACAGCCGGTGAGCACCTTCCCGGCATCCTGTCGGTTGATATGACGGTGTTCGGCAGCCGGCTTTACGCGGGTACGTTCAGCGGACTGTGGTATAAGGAGCTTGGCCCTTCCGGCATCGATGATGATCTCTCCCCTTCATCGTTTGAGCTTTATCAGAACTACCCAAATCCCTTTAACCCTTCCACCACCATCAGTTATAAATTGTTAACGAGGAGTTTTGTTTCGCTGAAGGTTTATGATGTGCTGGGTAATGAGATTGCGGAGCCGGTTAATGAAGAGAAACCCGCAGGAAGCTACACGGTCAGTTTCGACGGATCGGATCTTTCCAGCGGTGTTTATTTTTATGAGCTCCGCGCCGGCAGCTTCGTCCAGGTCCGTAAGATGGTGCTTATGCGTTAAGTTTTTATCAACCCCGGAGAGGTTATACTATTGTGGACCATTGATCACACAACATCGTTCCCCACCCCGTCTCCCTCCCAATATTATCAGCATTCATCCTTGCCTCTTTCTCAATTTTCCCATATTTTCCTATTAATTAATGCACTCGGATCACCTGGGGATATGATTATGTTTTCGCCAGCGCTATAAATAGTGCAGTATAAAACATAAGAGGGCAGTATGTTTAAACTATTTTCAAAAGAAAAACCTTCAAAGACTGCATATAGTGCCGCATGGTGGAGAGCATGTTCTCACAAAGAATTTCAGGATCAAAGATGGGGGCCTGATTTTATAGCTGAAGACTTTTTACCCTTTCCAATTAAATTATTAAGCAAAAGCAAAAAATTCAGAGAGAAAGTTAAAGCAAAAACGAACGAATTAACCCCTGGAATTTATGAGTATATAATTGCCCGAACTCTTTTCATGGATGAGGTGTTTACCCAAGCTTTAAAAGAATCTATTCCTCAGATCGTTTTTCTGGGCGCCGGCTATGACTCAAGAGGAATCAGGTTTAATCATATAAACAACGGCACCCGGATTATTGAATTAGATATGGCTGCTATTCAAAACCGGAAAATTAAATGTCTGAAAAAAAACAAGATCAAAATTCCTGAATATTTAACGTTTACTCCTATCGATTTCAATAATCAGTCATTGGGAAGTGTTCTGACTTCAGCAGGCTTTCAAAAGGGAAAACGAACTCTTTTTATCTGGGAGGGTGTCTCAATGTATCTTGAAGCTCAGTCTGTTAGAGATACACTGACTTTTATTCAGCAAAGTTCAACTTCAAATAGTCTTTTAGCATTTGATTTTGTCGTTTCTTTCTCTGACAAGGATGTGGATAAATACCACGGCGCAAAAAAAATGCTGCGTTATATGAACGATAAGTATAAAGATGAACCGTTTACATTTTCTATGGACGGGGAAAATATTGCTGATTTTTTAGGTGAATGCTTTCACAAAACAGTTCGCCATTTAAATCAGGATCAAATAGAAACAACTTATCTGAAAAAAGCAGATGGTTCATCAATCGGTAAACCAAACGGTCTTTTTAATTTGATCCTCACATCACCTGAAGTTTGAACTTATCGCTTAATTGAAATAAGTACCTGAGGAGAAGACGATGATTAAAAAAGTAACTTCATACGGGTTCACAAATATTTTCCCTGCATTGTTCTTTGCAGCCTTGGTAGTAATTGCAGGTTGCAGCACACCTACCCGGGAGAACATTTTGGAGCGTAATAAAAATCTTGTTCGTCGTATGAACAAAGAAGTATGGAATAAGGGTAATCTTGAAATAATTGACAAGCTTTACTCGCCTGACTTTGTGTGGCATTTCCTCCCTGCAGGTTCTGAGACTATAGGGCTTGACAGTTTAAGAGAACATGTACGAAACCACCGGAAAGCTTTCCCGGACTGGACCGAAGAGATTGAACATATCGTCGCTGAAGGAGATTTGGTTGTAATTCATTTTGTATCCAGAGGAACTAATGAAGGTAGATTCCTGGGTAATCCGCCAACCGGGAAACATATCCGGATCAATGAAATGTCGATCTTTCGAATTTCAGATGGCAAAATTGCCGAGCAATGGCTGTTGCCGGATATACTCAGTCTGCAGCAGCAGCTCGCGCAGACGGAAAAAGAGTGAAGAGGTCGTATTGGTAGAGTATAAAAAAGTGTATGCATAGAAAGGGAGCTTAGAACCATGAAAAAATTAATTAGTAAAAATATTTTTATTGGTAATGGTGTTATAAACGTTGTCGAAGAGAATATCTCAATAAGTCATCTTAAGGAAGAAATCGAAAAAAGATATCGATTAAAAGTAATGAAAGAATCCTCTACATATCTTAAATGTAAGATACTAAGAATGTTTAGTATTTTTGGTTTCTTAGGTGAATCTGCAATTTTCCCAAACCCAACACTTACGATAAAACTCGATAAAAAATTAAATAAAGATTTGTTAACAATAAATTTCTTTTGGCCGGACTACTATTATATTATGATAGTTGCTTTGATTTCGGGAATTATATCAATGACATTCATCCTCCCGATTTTTGTTCTATTATTTTTTGGAATACAGGCTTTTGTACTCTCAGAATATGTTTCTTTAAGAATATGGAAAATACTTTTACATTGAATTAATAAACCTGCAAAACTGTGTTTGAAGATTAAGATGAAAGTTGTTTTACACTATACTGATCCAGGACTGGTGGCACTATACGACCTACTCAATCCCCGAGGCATTCAAGTTGCTACTGCTATAAAAAACAAGTACCTGAGGAGAAAAAGATGATTAAAAAAGTAACTTCATACGGGTTCACAAATATTTTCCCTGCATTGTTCTTTGCAGCCTCGGTAGTAATTGCAGGTTGCAGCAAACCTACCCAGGAGAACATTTTGGAGCGTAATAAAAATCTTGTTCGTCGTATGAACAAAGAAGTATGGAATAAGGGTAATCTTGAAATAATTGACAAGCTTTACTCGCCTGACTTTGTGTGGCATTTCCTCCCTGCAGGTTCTGAGACTATAGGGCTTGACAGTTTAAGAGAACATGTACGAAACCACCGGAAAGCTTTCCCGGAATGGACCGAAGAGATTGAACATATAGTCGCTGAAGGAGATTTGGTTGTAATTCATTTTGTATCCAGAGGAACTAATGAAGGTAGATTCCTGGGTAATCCGCCAACCGGAAAACATATTCAGATCAATGAAATGTCGATCTTTCGAATTGCTGATGGCAAAATTGCTGAGCAATGGCTATTGCCGGATATACTCAGTCTGCAGCAGCAACTCGCGCAGACGGCAAAAGAGTGAAGAGGTCGTATTGGTGGAGTATAACAAAGTGTATGCAGTCAAATCAACCGGACGCCGTGTTCAATATGCCAAATATTCCTTTCTTGTATTGTTTTTGGAAGAATTAATGCTTTCTTAAACACAGGAACTCTTGAATGTGTTCTTAGTGATAACATTAGTAGCTAATCAGGATATTGTCGCGCTGCAAACCGTCAAGCGTCGGTATCATCAGGCAAGGATAATACGATGAAAAATCTTATTTGCCTTCTATTCATAATTATGCTGTTTTCATGTAATGAATATTCTGAACGTAATATTAAAGAACTGGCTAAAAAATACACAACCGCAAGTACCAATCACGATATTGAAACATTGTTTTCAATGACCCATGATAGTATTGTATGGAAACTCGGACCATATACTTTGAAAGGAAAAGAGGCAGCTTTAGGACCAAATAAATATGATAAAGGCGTGGGATCTTTTCTGAAGTATCAGATCGTAAGGATTAGCGGGGATACAGTTGATTTTGAACTTTATGAAACAAACGATATTATAACTGCAGTAGGAATGAAAGGCGTAACACAATTTCCCCGATTTATTTTTAAAAACGGACTGCTTTACAGGAAAGAAGCCTGGAAAAAATCCAGGGATATACAGGAATTAAATCAGCGGTCAAAGCCGCGTCGTGAATGGGTAAAATTAAATCATCCTGAAGTGTTTGATAAATTTTTTGATTCTGAAGGAAATTTCATCTTCAATGAAGAAAATGGTGAACTTCAGGTTAGAATGTCGAAGGAATGGAGGTAATAAATGAGTACGAAATCATACGAAGGTTCATCGGTGCTTCAATACATAAGCATCACTAAAGCAGTCACAAGAGTAATGACTATTTGTCTCATTATCGGAATTTTTAATGGTCTTGTTGCTGCACAAACAGATGAAGATTCTGCTTCGGTATATGAATTTGTTGAAGAGTATCATCATACAATTAACACCCACGATCCTGGTGCCCTTGCGGCACTCTTCACTGAAGATGCGGATTTAATGATGTTCAATCTGCCCGGGGTACATGGAAGGCAGGCTATCGGGAACTGGTGGCGGAATGTCTGGCAAAGTAAATTTAATAAGCAGGAACCGGGGCGAAAGGGGACAATCATTCCGAATTCGATAAGGTTTTTAGCAAGTGATGTTGCACTGGTTAACATCGAAACTAAAACCGGAGGCCAGGACTCCCTGGGGAACAAGCTGCGTACCAGGAGAGCACGCGGTACCTGGCTGCTGCATCGTCAAAACGGCAGTTGGCTTATCTCGGCAATGCGGGCGATGCCGAAAGAAAGAGACAGCATTGCGTTGATAAGATCGCTCAAGGCGGAGGAATCTCTGAAGCCACAGATCCGTGCCTTCGTCAGTGCATACGAAGAGGCATTCGATACTCACGATCCTTCTGCTATCAGCGCGTTCTACACCAACGATGCGGATATTGTGGTTCGTAATTCACCCTTGATACACGGCCGTTCTGCCATCCTTAATTGGTGGCGTGCCTACTTTGCCCAACTGAGAACTAAGTGGCTCGACCAAAACCGCTGGTTTGAATCTATGAAAACAATCTTGATTATTAACAAAATCCGTATGATAACTCACGACATCGCTCTGATAAATATCACCGGAACGGGAGCAGTGCGACAGGCTGATACTGAACCACCGCCCATAAGGTATGCCCGTGCGACCTGGATAATAGTTCGTGAGAAGGGCGAGTGGCGAATTGCATCGTTAAGAGTTCTGCCAAGCGAAGAGGATCGTGTTATCCGCCGATGAAATGATTAAAGTTGAAGATATGGATAAGCAGAGTGGCAGAAGATCATATAACCAGCCCATCCAAGCGGACACCTATTTTATTTGGCATTTGCGTAGTTCTTAAGGTTTGTAGACAAACATTGCTGTTCAGCAGTGCAATAAAAATTAAATTTGTTAGAAGCATATAACAATACTGTTATGACTTATTATGAAAGTTGATTTACACTTTACTGATCCGAGACTGGTGGCACTATACGACCTACTCAATCCCCGAAACATTGATAATGGCACCTTCGTATACAGCGTATTACATCTTTAATAAGTAAAAAGTCAAATTCCTGAACTGGTCCCCTCTGCAAATTATCAGCACTGATCCTTGTCCCTTTGTTTAATTTCCTTTAAGTTTCTGAAGAATAATTATGACACCCGGGGTTATTATCAGATTTCAGCTGCTTTAAGAAACCACCCGATCAGGCAAATTTGTAGAATTTAATGAATAAAGGAAATAAGTCGGATGGGAAAAAACAGATCAGTTAATAAAAATGAAACGATCCTGGTATTTGGTGCCGGTCTGGGTGCTGCATTCGGAGCTGCCGCAGGAGCTGTATTTGATAGTATAGACATAGCTTATGGAGTTTCTATGGGTCTTGCAGCAGGAGTAGTTATAGCCATTGTTTTCGGCAGAAAAATCATTCAGCTTTTCGGCAGTCCCGATAAAACCGATCCTGATAATGAAGTGGAATAGAAGCACTGCCGTTAATTTGTCTGGATATTGAAACTTAAAAGAAATATCAGGATTTTGTAACCGGGTTAAATATTTACAATAAAGTTTCGGGGATTATCATGAAAGCTTTGTTACTCTTCTTTGCCTTCTCAATTCCGATGTTAGCTCAGATTCAGTTTCCGCAGGATACGATCGCTTATAATAACCGGTTCAATAACAGGGAGTTTGCCGCGTATGATTCGCAGGGACTCATCAGGCTGTCGTATACTAGCGGACTTTCCACTGTAAGCAGTAATAACGAGATCTATTATGTAGAAGAGGATGCCGGGGGAAATTTTACAGCCGTCAACTTAACCAATAATGCCGTTGATGATAATTACTCAACTCTGTCGATCGATCAGAACGATGTGGTACATATAAGTTATGAATCGCGCGATCCTTTGATTTTCCAGGTGATGTATATGAATAATGCCGGGGGCAGCTTCTCTACTCCTATCGCTATTACCCAGGGCGGTGAGAATAAGGGAACTCCTTACGGAAAAATTGGTCCCGACAGCGTCATGCATTTTGTCTATTACACTTATACATCGGGTACTGATAATTACTATTACAAAAGTTATGATCTGAGAACAGGTACGTTGGGACCCGAGGTTATGCTGTCGGCAGGCGAAGCGGGCGGCGACTTTGAAGCTTCTCTTGATGTTGATTCCAACGGCAAGGTCCATATTGTAGGCAGGAGCGGAACCGACCTGTTTACGGGACCCCTCAAATATTTCAATAATGTGTCGGGATCTTTTCAGGAAATCCCCACAGGCGTTGCGGCTAATGTAAATTACCCGAGAATAAGAGTTGATGTTAATGATAAAGTTCATATAACCTACAGGTCCGGCTCAGTTCTTTATTATATAAATAACGTCAGCGGTTCGTTTAGCTCGCCGGTGGCGATTTCTCCTGCGGGACAGCTTCCGGCAGGGATACAGTCGCTTGAGATCGATAACCAGAACAGACTTTATACTACCTACCAGTCAAGTCAGTCGGCTTCAGGTAAAGGCTTCTACCTGCTGTTCGCTGAGAACGGGATTTTTAATGATACGATACTGATAGCGGACCTTCCGCCCGAATATGTAACAAGGAATTCATCGCAGGTGATAACAAAGGGAAACGGCGATATAGCGATGTTCTATGCTGAGGGTGATGTAAGGAACGATACGGTTATATGCGACATCTTTATGAAGAGAGGAAATATTTACGATGTTATACCGGTTGAACTGACGCAGTTTTCGGCAGAGGTGCTTTTTAATTCGGTAAGACTGGCCTGGAAGACCGCAACGGAGACTAACAATTACGGGTATGAAGTTTACAGGATGGGTCAGTATGAGAAGGACTGGAATATGATCGGATTTGTTAAAGGGAACGGAACAACTAATGAAATCAGCCGATACTCGTTTACGGATGAGAATCCTGCTCCCGGTGTTTATAAATATAAACTGAAACAGATCGATTTTAACGGAAGCTTCAGCTACTCTGATGAAATTGAAACAGAGGTAACATCACTGAAAGATTTTAAGCTTTACCAGAATTATCCCAATCCTTTCAATCCTGTTACAACGATAAGGTATTCTGTTCCGGAAAGAAGTTTTGTACAGCTGAAGGTATATGATGCACTCGGTCTTGAGGTGATGACCCTTGTCAACGCGGAGAAACCCGCGGGAAGTTACAGGCTTGAGTTCAACGCTTCAAACCTGCCAAGCGGAATATATTTTTATCGCCTGCAGGCTGGCGCCTTTTCTGCCGCCCGGAAGATGACCCTGCTGAAGTAATATTGGATGACTATATTCTATCGATAAAATAAAGCGGGCGGATGTATTTTCATCCGCCACGCTGAAATCTAACTCTCCATAAGACACCAATATCTTATTTCTTCAGGTGCTGTTCCCTCATTATTTTCGTGCCTTTCATCTCTCTGATCTCGTCGTAGTTCTTAACTACCGCTTTGAATTTTTCTTCGCCTAATTTATCTCTTACTTTCTTATCAAGAGCATCCCATTTTGCGTCCTTGTCCTTATCGGGATCATATGCTGCCAGGTTTTTATTCTTTATCATCAGGACGAGGTTGAAATCGTCTTCATTAGACGCGTTGCCCTGGAGAATTTTATAGTCTTCTATAAGTCCCTCCGATTTAGCTTCTTCCATTGAAGATACCCATGTTTTAGCGAGATCGTTCATATAGTTATCCGCCTGGTTCGGGGCAGTCCTGATAAATGTCATTGACCAGACAGCACCGGGCTCGTACATATCATCCTGCATCTGAGCAGATGAACTTGTGTACGGAATTAAAAGTATCGAAGCGAACAGCACTAACCACAATAGGTTGTGTTTCATAAAGATTCCTTTATGTTTTGTTGATGGTATTATATTATTTAGGAAAATCCGCAATCACAACTAGTTTCAATAGAAACAGGAAGAATAATAAGAGGGATTACCACGGTCACAGCACAATAACCGCTTATAAAAGTCTTCTTGGATTGGAATGATAGACAAGTTATTATAATATTTGCCAAAGCACAATAGTTATGAAATTTTATTTGCAGCGGCACTGTAGTGATGTGAAATATCGCCCCGGTGAGGAGATATTACCGGGATCAATGTCCCGAATACTCCGTTCGGCTGACTATTATTATAAGTCGTTCCCGCAAATTATTTAGAAACAAAAAGTGTCTTCAATGAAATTTTTAAGAATTCTCCTTATTACAGCCCTTTTCGGCACATTTGCACATTCCCAGACATTTCAGTGGGTTGATGCTTCCCCGCTCGATATTTCGATTAACCCCGACCCTCTGCGCAATCCTGTAGTTCTGGATAATCACGATAACCCGGTCTGCGCACGGATGGTAAACCTGGAACTTTCTTACGGTACCAGGTTTCTCGGTGATATAGAAATTTCAAAACTCAGTTCCTCCGGTTCAGCTTTGTGGAAAACGACCGCTTATGGTCAGGTGGATGTAACAAACCTGCTGGTTGACAATAATAATAATGTGATTTGTTCCGGGATTTTCAGGGATACTCTTGCCATCGATACCGTAATAGTAATTGCTGCAGACCCGAATCCCGCTAATTTTATTCTTAAACTTGATGAGTCGGGTAACCTGGTATGGCTTAAAGACGGCTCTGATTTTATAACGGGGTTTGGTGAGATAACTTCCCTGGAAAATGACTACCATTCAGACAATTTGCTTGTTGGTACAAGCCAGTGGGTACCGGGCACACAGATAGTTACGCTTGATCCCGACGGAAACCCGGTATCGGTAATCGACCAGGACAATACTTCGTTAATAAATGATATGAAGATGGATGCATCGGGTAACCTGTGGGTTACCGGTTTCTCTTTTGCCGGCGATGTGTCTTTCAACGGACTTGATACAACAGCTCCTTTCACCTACAATGAGTTTGTTGTTAAGTATGATCCTTCCGGCACAGCTCAGTGGGTGAACTTTATACGCGATATTACTGCCAGTTTTTATGATATAGAAACAGATGCATCGGGTAACGGCTACCTTGCAGGCAGTCTTTTCGATTCTACAAACTTCGGCAGCCTGCATGCTCACGGTCCGCAGTGGGTGTATGACTATTTCTTAACCAAAATGGATCCCGATGGTAATTTTCTATGGCTTCACGAGCTTCCGCTCGATACTTTGCTGTCGGGTGATGCCGCAGCGGGTTCAGATAATTTCCTGTATACCAAAGAGGATGGAAGTTCTTATCTTACAGGCTTCTTCAGGGGCGAGGTGAATTATGGTAACGACGTGGTGCTTTCGGCTGACGGCTGGTATGATGTTTTTGTTCTTGGGTTTAGTCCTGAGGGAGATGTGAAATGGGCTAAATCTGCCGGCAGTGAATTATACGACCAGGGGAAAGGAATAACCGGCGATAGTAAAGGAGATCTTTATTTGTCGGGTATGGTTACTCACGATTTCATTTTTGATACTATCTCAGGCATCGGGGGTAATTATAATCTCTTCGTTGCAAAGTTAGGCAGCGGTGAACCCGTTTCTGTCGGGGATGGTTCTAACAGTGATCTTGCTGTCGATGATTTCGGACTTATGCAGAATTACCCGAATCCTTTTAATCCTTCTACCACGATCTCTTACCAGCTTCCGGAAGCGGGACAAGTATCACTGAAAGTTTATGACGTTCTTGGGAATGAAGTTGCATCGCTGGTTAATGAGACTAAACCTGCCGGGAAGTATTCTGCTGTCTTCGATGCATCAAAACTGGCAAGCGGAATTTACCTCTACCGGCTCCGTGCCGGCAGCTTCGTTCAGGTTCGGAAGATGCTCCTGCTGAAATAGGATTTTTTGTGTCGGTTTTCTGCGAGCGTCAGCCGCTACAAAGTTGTGGAATTATTAACCCTGCAACCCCGCTCCGGTGTTGTATGATTGGAGACATTCATACCGATATCTTTTCCAATCCCAAAAAACTATTGCCTCGTAAAGACTGCACAAATCTAAACCAGGTACCCCGCCATCAGCTCCGCCTCGGCTCTTATTTCCGGTGCGGCGATAGATTCCCAAACAATGCCTTTCAGGGTCATACCAATTGTAAATATAGTGTCTGACGGTTTGCCGTCTTTCTGCAGAACGCGACCTTCAGGCAGCGCGTTAATCCCGAGATGTGCCGGGTCCGCATGTATCAGTCCGCGCTTCACAATGTTCCTGATGAACTTATTATCGATCTTATCGTAGTCCTGGCAGGGACCAATACAGTTGACCACCCAATCTGCCGTTACAGTTTTTTCTTCACCTGTTCCCCGCTCAGTATATTTCAATTCCATTCCGGTATCTGAAGGGATGATATCTGTTATTCTTCCTGTAAGCGTCCTGAACTGTCCTGATTCTTTCAGCCTTGTCATTGTTTCTTCGCTGGCCGGAGGGATCCTGCTCCTTATTCTTTCCCAGTACCTGAACACGTGCCTCAGAAATCTTCTTTTCTCTTCGGGAAGGAGGTTCATCCAGACGGCCTTTGTATGAGGCCTTAATGAATCTATTACCGATCTCGGATCGAGTCCTTTTTCCTCAGCATTCCGAACGTGCTTTCTTACGATGCTCAGAACCGAAGGTATATCTCTAAGGCCTTCCAGTTCATCATAAAAAGAAGGATAGGGATCGGTGCTTTTCTGCATCATCGGAAACAGTCCCCTGCGCGATATCCCCGTCATCTGCCCCTTGTGTTTCTTTCTGTAAAGTGAAGCTGCAAGGTCTACAGTCGTCTGTCCTGTACCGATAAAGAGTATACTGTCATCAGCTTTAAGTTCTTTAAATATTTCGGGATCCCAGGCATTTCTTATATAGCGCTTATCTGAAGCAAAGCCGCTGTTCTTTACAGCAGGATCGAGTGGAAGCGAATTGCCGGGCGCAAGTACAGCTTTATCCGTAACGAACTCTCTGCCGTCTTCCATATGCACAACCGGTCTGCCTTCTCTCATCTCCATATCGGATGCTTCGCCTTTTATTCTTTCATATAAAATGTTTTCACTTTTCTGAGCAAATGACTCGCGGAACATGGTATGAATATATTCCCTGTAAAGTTTCCTTGGAAGGTAATCACCCTTGCCGGCCTGAATTCCTCTGTTGTTCACCCACTCAAGGAAATGTTCCGGTTGGTCTGAGTATACGCCCATTATTTCAGCAGGTACGTTAAGCAGGTGATCTTCGTCCGTTGAGTAGGCAGGACCGAGATTATCTTCACCGGCCCGGTCTATCATTCTTATGTGAACCGGCTGCGCCGGCCTCCGTCCGAACAGTTTCATAGCAAGCAGGGTACCGGACAATCCGGCCCCAATGATTGTTATATCTTTCATTATTAGTTTATTCCTGTCGCATGGATAATAAGAATCTTCTGAAAAAGAAACAATAATTCTGTTTGATTTAATCCCTTCTAATGACTAACTTCAATCAAGGCCCCTCATTCCTCTATTTTCAAAATAAATTCCAAATCCTGTCAGGAGTCATAATATTTGAAATATTTTTACGCGCTGATCTTTCTCCTGTGCATGATTTACCAGGTGCCGGCACAGGATTATTACAACATAACAGGTTCATCTCCAAAGAGGGTGTTTAAACATCTGACCATCGAAGACGGGCTGTCGCAAAATTACCCGCTTAATATTATTCAGGATAAGAAGGGAATTATGTGGTTCGCCACGTTGAACGGTCTAAATAAGTATGATGGCTATTCCTTCACCGTTTTCACTCATGACCCTTATGATTCCACCACAATCTCCGGGAATTCAATAGCTCAGATTTTTGAAGACAGCAGAGGCATTCTCTGGGCAGGAACATACCAGGCCGGTGAACTGAACCTGATGGATACAAGAACTGAGAAGTTCAGAAAGATCCCGCGTTCATTCACTGATTTACATTGTATTGCAGAGGATAAAGACTCGAACATCTGGATAGGCACTTTATATGATGGACTTTTTATGATAAGAGCAGGGGATATTATAGCATCCGACTTTAAATTTACCAGGTATCGGTATGGGTATGAGCTGCCTGCCAGCTCAGGCAAAAACGTCATCCGTGAAATTTTTGTCGATAATGACAACAATATCTGGCTATCAACAGATTCGGGGCTTGACAAACTACCCGAGGGAAATAGAAAAGATCTGGTCCATTTCACTTTCCCGGATACTTCCGTTGCGCATAAAATAAATCCCGGAGTTCAGCACTTCCTGAATAATAACGATAGTACTATGTGGTTATTTACTTCGTCGGGTATAATTCTGTTCAACAGATTCAGCGGGCAATATAAAATGTATCCCAGGCAGACTGATAAACATGGTTTTACATATTCTGCAGCCAGGGATCGGAATGGTAATCTCTGGATGAGCGATTACGGAAGACTTGTGGTATTCAATGTTCATACTGAAACTTACGATTACCTCTATAAATACCCTGATTATCAGGTCACGGGAAAGATCGGTCCTTTGTTTGCCGACAAGGCCGGCGATATCTGGATGGGTTCAAATGCCTACGGCATCTATATATATTTTCCTGAATCGGAAAGATTCAAAACTTTTCCGTATGAAAAATTGCTGAACCCGAATGACCGGAGCATACGTACAATTTACCAGGATTCTCAAAAAAATCTCTGGTTTATTGGAGGGGCGGTGCTATTCAAATGGAATATGCAGACCGGTAAGTTAAAAGATTATGACGAACCGCCGTTTGACGATAAGACAGGTTACGGCCGCGGCGATGCATTAATGGAGGATAGGAACGGGTATCTATGGTTTGATAATCATAGGGGCGTGGGCCGCATTAATATCAAGACTGATGAACCGGCACCTTTTATTTCTGTAACCCGGCAAGACAGACCTGTTTCCGGAATGCTTCAGGATCATTCCGGCATAATCTGGCTCTGCGGCAGTTATTTTCTGAATAAACTGACGGACATCAGTACGGGAAAGTTTACTTCATACCAGTATAATACCAAATCCTCCCTCGGAGGAACTACCAGTATGTACGAAGATAAGCAGGGTGATATATGGTTCACCTCAAACCTGGGATTAATCCGGTTCGACAGGAACACAGAAAAGTTTACTTATTATAAGAATGATCCGTCAGATAAAAACAGTTTATACTGTAATAATACGCTGTGCATTTGTCCGGACCCCATTGCTCCGGATGAAAAACTGTGGGTAGGCACTAAGGGAGGCGGCTTAAACCTGTTCGACAAGAAAACCGGGACCTGGAAGCATTTTTTGAAAAAAGATGGTCTGCCCGACAATGTTGTGTACGGCGTATTGCCTGATAATGAAGGAAACCTATGGCTGAGCACAAACAGGGGACTGTCAAAATTTACTCCGAAAACACATCAATTCATAAATTATGATGTGAATGACGGTTTACAGAGCAATGAATTTAATACCTGCTCGTTTTTCAGGAGCAGATCGGGCGAGATGTTTTTCGGTGGTATAAACGGCTTCAATTATTTTTATCCCGGTAATGTTGCAAATAAAAATATCCATACAAATATAGTTTTTACTGATTTCAAACTGTTCGGCAATTCAGTTTCGGCAGGAGACTCCGGTTCAGTTCTGAAAAGGGTAATATCTGCAACTGATAAAATAATACTCGCCCACAATGAAAATAATTTTTCTCTCGATTTTGCACTACTGGATTATTATGCGCCGGTAAAAAACCGGTTTGCTTATAAACTTGAGGGATTTAATAACAACTGGATACAGCTTGGTAATAAAAGAGAGGTAACATTCACCGGTCTTGATCCCGGCAAATATGTTCTGAAGGTAAAAGGATCAAACAGCGATGGGATATGGAATAAACATGCTGCAGCATTAAGTATAGTGATAACTCCTCCCTGGTGGGCAAGCGCGTGGTCTTACGGAATTTACTTCCTGTTGATCCTCAGTTTATTATATGCCGTCAGAAGATACGAACTAAACAGGCAGCAATGGAAACACAGCCTTGAACTTGAGACAATAGAATCATTCAGGTATAAGGAAATAAGTGCGATGAAGTCCCATTTCTTCGCAAACATCTCCCACGAGTTCAGAACGCCGCTTACCTTAATTATGGGTCCGAGCGAAAGAATAATAAATGAAACTTCAGATCAGCAGATACTCAGGCAGGCAAAAAGCATAAAGAGAAATGCATCCCGGCTGCTTTCTCTTATAAACCAGCTGCTTGATCTCTCCAAACTTGAATCGGGCAAGCTTGAGCTCAGGGCATCGAGGTCCAACATAGTAACCTTTATTAAGGGACTGGCAATGTCGTTTGAGTCGGCTGCCGAGTCGAGAGATATTGCACTAAAACTGGAAGCGGATAAAAATGAAATAGAGCTATACTTTGATAATGAGAAAATGACAAAGATATTAACCAACCTTCTGTCGAATGCTTTTAAGTTTACGCCTGAAGGGGGAACGATCACTGTAAGCTGTTCAGGAAACCCGGATCAGTAATCGTATTTCCGGCGACCCGGCTGATGACGGAAACAGCAGGAAAAATCTCGATTCCGATATGGAGTCGGTTGAAATCAGAGTAAAAGATACTGGTATCGGTATCAGTAAAGAGGATCTTCCGAAACTCTTCGACAGATTTTACCAGGTTGATAACTCGCCGACGAAAGAACACGAAGGAACCGGTATAGGCCTTGCCCTCGTCAAAGAACTGGTAGAACTTCATTACGGAACTATCAGCGTATGGAGCGAGCCGTCGGCAGGTACAGAATTTACTATTAATCTGCTTATGGGCAGGGATCATTTAAGGAATTTTGAAATTGTAGAATCACCTGAACCGCCGGCAGAGGGTACTGTAGAAGACAACGAGGAATATTCTGCAACAAAAATAGTTAATGATACTTTAAACGAGGATCTGTCAGGAAGTAAAAATATAATTCTTTTAGTAGAGGATAACCCGGATGTAAGGGATTTTATCAATGATTCGCTGGGGAATGATTTCCGGGTTGAAGAGGCCTCGAACGGGGAACAGGGATTGAGGAAGGCGGAACAGGTAATACCTGACCTGGTGATAAGCGATATTATGATGCCGAAGATGGATGGTATTGAGCTTACCGGGAAACTGAAAAATAATGAGAAGACAAGTCATATCCCTGTTATACTGCTTACAGCAAAGTCGGAACAGGAAAGCAGACTTGAAGGTCTCGAAACAGGTGCAGACGATTACCTGGTAAAACCATTCGACACTAAAGAATTAAATTTACGGATAAGAAACCTTATCACGATAAGACAAAAACTGCAGGAAAAATTCAGCAATGGAAATTACGTCCCTCCTAAAAAAACTGAAGAAAAGAATCTCAGTAATATTGAAGAGCACTTTATGGCTAAGGTTATGGAGGTAATAGAAAAGCACCTCTCAGATGAAGAATTCAGCATTGAGCAGTTCGGAAAAGAAGTGGGAATGAGCAGGGTTCAGCTGCACAGAAAACTTAAGGCATTAACAGGCAAATCAGCGAGCAATTTTGTAAGATCGATAAGACTGGCGGAAGCCAGGACAATGATAAAAGAAGGCAGAGGAAATATCTCCGAGATAGCTTACTCAGTTGGATTCTCCAGTCCCCAGTATTTTACCCGCTGCTTCAAAGAAGAATACGGGTATCCGCCTAGTGATCTTTCTCCCGGGGGATTGCAGTCAGCTTTGTAAACAGTACTAGTAATAAAACCAGATAGTCCTGTAGTCGCGGATGTTTTCTCCTCTTGCTGCCAGCTCTTCCAGGTAATCGTATATAGGGACGTCAACATAATTGTACGGGGGAACGGGAGAGATATTCTTTTCCCACGGATGAAACTCATAAACACGGGATCCGTCGGCAAGTATCATCACAAACCTGTGATCCTGTCCCGCCTGCAGCTGGTTCTTTCCGAGTTTAGGCACATTAAACACCGGCTCGTCGGTTCTGTCGAGTCCGGGAAGCAGCCTCGCCTCTTCCTTCCTTTCCTGCAGTATCCGGGCGATGGGAACCATATACCGTTTGGTTTCTTCCTTCCCTTTCATATTAAAAGTATAATAAGGATCAACGCCTATGGATCTGAGATCCTTTCTCAGCTTTGCAGTTTCAAATCTTCTCGAATTTTCTACAGTATAAACTTCCTGGTTATAAACGCTTATGCCGGCTTTCCTGAATTTCTGAACGGCGTTCATTGCATCGGGAGTAATCTCATACGAATGTTCAAAATGAGTAACGATAGCTATTTCAAGTTTCGGGGGATTGTGAAACCGTGAGATGGTATTTATAAGACCATCTGTTATCCTCATAGGCAGTACAACAGGAGTTCTGCTTCCGATCCTTATCCTGTAGATCTGTTTTTTCTGGGCCAGGGCTTCCAGTATACGTTCCACCTGGTAATCCTTCATAATGAGGGGATCGCCGCCTGTTATTAATACATCGCCGATGCTTTTATGTTCATCAAACCAGGCCATAGCGTCGTATAGTTTCCTTACTGATGCAAGAGCCTTCGGTTCGAGCACTCTCTGTATTTCCCAGTTGCGCTGGCAGTAAACACAGATCTGAGCGCAGGTATTGAACGGTTTGAGAATGGCTATTACCGGGTAACGCCTTGTAACAAGTTCGATTGGAGAAGTATCGTGCTCGCCCATAAAATCAAATGTCATCCCCCGGTCGTTTTTGTGATCAACCATTTTATCAACATACTCCTTCGGCGGAATAACCTGTGCCCTGACGGCATGATCATAACCGATCGACAGCTTCCTGTCCATAAGACTAAGGTAATAGGGAGTAATCCCAAACGCTATTTTATTCTTTACTGCCTTATCAACCGCTTCCTTCTGCTCGGTTGTAAGCTCGATAAGATTGACAAGCGGAGCAGCATCCCTGATCACGTTCTTAAGGTGCCACAGGTAGTCGTTCCAGCTGCTCTCATCAGCTTTGAAGTACCTGAGTATCCTGGTTTTGTTTTCTCTGCGCCAGGCAGCGACCTCATCATCAAGTCCTGAAGGATATTTCATAAAATATTTATGAACACTTGAACCGAGCTCGTCGAGAAGCTCCATCCTTATATTTGCTGCCTCCCTCCCCTTCAGCTTTAAGAATTCGGGAATGCTTTTTTTAACCTGTTCATCTTCAAGGTATATATTTGATTTGCCCGTAACGCCCCTGAAAAGATTTATGAACTCGAGCAGGAACCCTACAGATATTTTATCCTTCAGTTCATCCCGACGGTCCTGTGCAAGTTTCCAGAGACTGTCAAGTGCGGAGAATTCGGTGCGGAATTCGTTGATGGGACCTATTACACTCCTGAAGACACGGATGCATTCTCTAACCGTAGATTTCTCAAGTATATGCAGATCGTTATCAACTTCAAATACTTTTCGCTCGGCTTTTTCGAGGTAGGTGTACATTGAATCACGTGCGGCTTCAAGATCGGGAGACTCCTTTAGTATTTCATAAATAGCGGGATTTGAATCCCAGAGTCTTTGTATGTAAGCTTCGTAGTTGACTTCAAAGTGCGGCTTAAATAAACTGACTTCATCGGTGAAGACATCATCCAGTAATTTGATGCTGAGCCATTTCAGTTTTGGTGTGTCAGAAGAGGATTTCCCGTCTTTGTCGTTTTTCTTTCCGGAATCAGTCATAGTTGCCATAACTGCCTCCTGAGGTTATTTATTCAACATTATAAAGCTAAATATTGAATAAGTCAACTTCCGGGTCCTGAAAGGAGGATTAGAACCGGATCTGATATTCCCATACTGCCGGTATTCCGTTTACCACGTATCCTTGCGTCAATACCGCGTATTTACCAGGCGTAGCCGATGTCAAATCTCAGAGCAGGGGCGGTTCCGTTTATCTTGTTGAATGAATCATCATCTCCCGAAAAGAAGTAATAATCCATTCCTATACCGAGTCCCATTGCAAACTGCTCTCCCGGAAACCACTGCCAGCCTACCAAGCCGCCGACAGAAGTTACAGAAACAGATGAACTGCCTTCATCGCTGGTTAGATTGTTGTACGAAACATTCGGTGCGATATAAAATCCCCTGAGATTATTCCCGTTAGGATAAAGCCTTATTTCAGCATTAAGACCAAAGCCATCCACTCCCGATATCGTAGGTGCCTGAACTCCTATCCCAAAGGCGGATCCTTCACCCAGCTTATGAAAATATGATATGTTATAAAAAAGAAGGAATTTCAGCGGATTGATAATTATCATATTATTGCGGGGCGTGATATCCTCGGTGGTGGATATAGTAACTTCTTCATAATAGATCGTGTCCCCGGTTGCCGGATCGATTTTCCACTTTTTTGCCTCGGTACGGTCCTGTGCGGAAGCAGCTGCCAGCATGGCTGCACCAATTAACAAGGTGTATAGGATTGTTTTCATAATTTTATTCTCCCATAAATTAAAAGCCGCATGTTTAGCTTTTTCACTTTACCAAACCTTGTGCCATCCATTGAATCCCGTGATGAACGGGTTTCAGGATTGATAAGCGTTTCACCCGGTATAATTTAACATTTATTGCGTATAATTCCCTATACATACAGAGGATATTATTTCGTACATCTCTCAGTTCCACTGCTTCCTGCTTATCTCCATTTATCACACGGTTATGCCTGCCGTTTAAATTCACTTCCCAACCACTCCTCCTTTTATTTAATTGCGGATAATTAAAATCCGGGAGAAGGTAACCATGAAATGTTTGCTCCTTTTTTGTTTAGTGACCGCAGCTGTAGTGTATGCTAATAAATATCCCACCCTTAAAGACAATTCGAGCTCACAGATATCTGCTGTAAGATTAGCTGAGAATATAAAGATAGATGGTAAACTCACCGAAAAGGTATGGCAGAAACCCGGTTTTAATACTTTGATCCAGCAGGATCCACAGCAGGGTGTGCGTCCCACACAGAAATCTGAATTTTGGTTCGCTTACGATGACGAGGCAATCTATTTTGCGGGAAAATTTTATGATTCAAATCCTGATTCGATTATGGCAAGACTTGTACGGAGAGATTTTATCTGGGGCGATCCGTCCGACGGATGCGTACTTTATATAGACTCGTACCGTGATAAGCGCAACGGTTACTTCTTTTATGTATCAGCTGCCGGTGCTGTGGCAGACGGACTGATAGAGAACGACGTTAAGCAGCCGAATGACCTGAGCTGGGATGCAGTGTGGAAAGGTGCAAGCAATATCGATGATGAGGGCTGGTCGGTTGAGATGAAGATCCCCTATTCGCAGCTCCGATTTAAGGATGGTGAGAAGCAGGTGTGGGGAGTGAACGTGGAAAGGTTTATAAGCAGAAGGTTTGAAACCGATATGCTGGTTTATACGCCAAGGAATGAAAGCGGTTTTGCTTCAAGGTTCCCCGACCTGGTAGGGATTGATGAAATTACACCTCCTTCAAGGATTGAACTGCTTCCTTATGTGGTCGGCAAGGCGAAGTATATCGGTGCACAGCCGGGAGATCCGTTTAACTCGGGACGTGAATATTCGCCGGGAGCAGGACTTGATTTACGTGCGGGTCTTGGAAGCAGTCTTACTCTTAACGCAACTATCAATCCTGATTTCGGGCAGGTTGAGGTGGACCCTGCCGTGGTAAATCTCTCCGACGTTGAATCAACATTTGATGAAAAACGGCCTTTCTTCACAGAGGGCGTAAGCATCTACAGGTTCGGCCGGGGCGGTACAAATAATAATGTATCATTCAACTGGCCGACTACAAACATTTTCTACAGCAGACGTATCGGAAGGAATCCCCAGGGAAGTCTTCCTGATTATGATTATGCCGATATCCCGCAGGGAACTCATATACTGGGTGCTGCCAAGATATCGGGACAGGTATTTGATAACTGGAAGATCGGAACTATTCACGCAGTTACACAAAGAGAGTTTGCGGATATTTCAGTTGACGGACAGCGCTCCAGCGTTGAGCTGGAACCGTTGACTTACTACGGTATATTCCGTGCGCAGAGAGATTTTAATTCAGGGAAACAGGGATTAGGACTGCTTACCACATTCACAGACAGATTTTTCAAGAATGAAGGTCTGAGCACACAAATAAATAATAATGCATTTGTAATAGGAAGCGACGGATGGACATTCCTTGATGAGGATAACACTTATGTACTTACGGGCTGGGCGGCGTTTTCAAATGTTGCCGGTTCGAAAGAACGGATAACAGCCCTGCAGAGGAGTCCTGTACACTACTTCCAGAGACCCGATGCATCATACATTTCTGTTGACAGTTCTGCAGCCTCGTTAACAGGATACAGCGGGCGGTTGATGCTGAATAAAAACCGCGGACGCTGGGTGATAAATACGGCTGTGGGTCTTATCAGTCCCGGCTTTGACGTGAATGATTTAGGGTACGGATCTTACAGTGATTATATAAACGGCCACTTTTTTACAGCTTACAGGTGGACTGAGCCCACGGCCCTTTATCAGAATGCGGGTGTTAATTTCGGAGCTTATACAGGTTATAACTTTGGAGGAAACAACACGGCCCAGGGATACAGGATCGGAGCTTACCTTACTATGCCGGATTACAATGGAATCCAGGGCACAATAATGTATAATCCTTCTACGCTTAACTCGAGGAAAACACGAGGAGGCCCATTAACTGTTAATCCTTCCGGCGCCTCCTGGTCAGCAGATGTTTTTACAGATAACAGGAAGTGGTGGGTGTTAAGTACAGGTGGATCGGGATCATTCAGCAGCGACGGTAATTCTAATTCTGTTTACGCTTCACTTGAGATAAAGGTGACGCCTACATTAACGATGTCGATAGGACCCGAGTACACGAACGATGTTTCAGAGACACAGTGGGTGAGCAATTTCAAAGATGATTATGCCGTTGATACATACGACCGGAGATATATCTTCGCTCATCTCGAGCAGAATATAATTGCGGCGAATATAAGAGCCGACTGGATCCTGAGTCCCTCCCTCAGCTTCCAGGTTTACTTCCAGCCGTTGATTGCATCGGGAGATTACAACAGCTTTAAGTATTTAATGCAGCCGAAGACTTACGATTTCAATACATACGGCAGAAACGGTTCTACCCTGGTGCGCAATACCTCTGCCGGCGGGGATGTGATATCCTATGAGCTGGATCCCGATGGTTCGGGTCCCGCCCCGGCACAGGTAATCGATAACCCCGATTTCAATTATATATCGCTGCGCGGCAATGCAGTGCTTCGCTGGGAATATATGCCCGGCTCGACATTATATCTGGTATGGACACAGAGCAGGGAGAATATTGAAGCTAATGGCGATTTTCGTTTGGGCCGCTCATTTAATAATCTCTTCAGCGTCCATCCCGATAACATCTTCATGCTGAAGATCAGCTACTGGCTGTAATTTTTAACTGTCATTGCGAGCGAGTCTTCGGGCAAAGCAATCTCTCTCCTCCCTGTCACTCATCGTCAGGGAGAAAACTTTCACGTAGGTCATTAACAGGGAGTTCCTGACTGAATCAATCCCCCTCACAGTCATCCCAAACCCTCACTCCAATACGTGAGCCACATCAATTCGCTTGTATAACGTAATCAAACAGGTGGAATTATTCTCTCGCCTTTGTAATCTTGTTACTTTCTATTGATCATAAAACTATGAGGTTAACTTTATGAGATACGCATTCTTATTTATGCTAAGTATGTTTATTGTTTATGGATGTACGCAGAAAAAAGAAGAACCGGCTAAAGAAGAAGGCCCGACAATAGTTTCGAGGACCGTCAGCTATTCGTCGGACGGCACTCCCCTGAAAGGATACATTGCTTATGACAGCAGTCAGACAGGCAAAAGACCCGGCATTATCGTAGTGCACGAATGGTGGGGTATGAATGCTTATGCCGAACACCGTGCGGATTCACTGGCAAAGCTCGGCTATATTGCCCTTGCAATTGATATGTACGGAAACGGAAAAACCGCGGAGCATCCCGATAATGCTGGTAAGTTTGCACAGGCTGTTATGGAGCATATGGATACTGCAACAGCAAGGTTTAATGCAGGACTTAAACTCCTTAAGGATCAACCGCAGACAGATACTTCGAAAATTGCCGCAATAGGCTACTGCTTCGGCGGAGGTGTGGTTCTTCGTATGGCCCTTGCAGGAGAGCCTCTGGATGGTGTCGTTAGTTTTCATGGCGATCTGCCCACAAAGGCTCCTGAACATCCGGATTCAGTAAAAGCAGCTATACTTGTCTGCAACGGTGCAGCCGATCCTTTTAATCCTCCTGAAAAGGTTGAAGCGTTCAAATCTATGATGGACAATGCGGGAATACCTTATACATTTCAGAACTATGCAGGAGCGAAGCACAGCTTTACTAATCCTGCCGCAGACAGTATTGGCAAAAAGTATAATCTGCCTTTAGCCTACAATAAAGCAGCAGACGAAAACAGCTGGATGGATATGCAGGAATTCTTTAACAGGATTTTTAAGTAGTACATAACACTTAAGTTATTACACATAATATTGTCATTTCGACCTTCCTGCTCCGTGCAGGAAGGGAGAAATCTTCTTTCCTGTAATTTAACCAGAATGGAAAAAATTTTCTGCGAGCAATTATTCCCTTAAAATTGCCGCCCCGTTTTTTTCTATAAAACCTTACATCCTTGAGGATAATTTTTTATCTTTTGTTATCATATCAAATTTTCATTCCAAATCACGAGGATATAATGGAAGGTATCAATGCAAACAGCCTGCAATCCTATACACAGAAATTAATGGACTTAGCCGTTGAATACGGACCGAAATTACTTCTCGCTATTCTTGTTCTTCTCATTGGTCTCTGGATAATCAGGCTTGTTTTAAAAGGCACGAACAGGGCAATGGAGCGTTCAAACCTTGAGATATCACTGAGAAAATTCCTGAGCGGTTTGTTCGGAATTATACTTAAAGTTCTTCTGCTGATAAGTGTGGCTTCGATGATCGGTATTGCAACCACATCATTTGTGGCTATTATAGGAGCGGCAGGACTGGCAGTCGGCCTCGCTCTGCAGGGAGGTCTTGCAAACTTTGCCGGCGGTGTTATAATCCTTATCTTCAAACCTTTTAAAGTTGGCGACTTTATCGATGCACAGGGATATATGGGTACGGTAAATGAAATAACAATCTTTACAACTATTCTTAAAACACCCGATAATAAAACTGTGATTATACCTAACGGCGCTTTATCAAACGGCAGTATGGTTAACTTTTCTACTGAACCGAAAAGGCGTGTCGATATGGTATTCGGTATCGGGTACGGCGACAGTATTGAAAAGGCTAAAACAGTTTTAAAAAGATTGCCGATTCCGAACCGAGAGTTCATAAGGAACCGGCACCGCAGATAGTTGTAGGCGAGCTGGGTGATAATTCTGTGAATTTCAACCTAAGAGTATGGTGTGATTCGGCTGATTACTGGGGCATCTTTTTCGATACTCACGAAAAAGTGAAACTGGCCTTCGATGAGGCAGGAATTTCCATTCCTTTCCCTCAGCGGGATGTTCATTTATACAAGACCGACTCGAATTAGCAGGAGACGAACACAGCCGCAAAAGTCCCAGTTTAAGTCAGTTTGATAACTATAGACCAACCGGCTTTCACTATTCGGTCTTCCCGGCCCCGGAAACTACCGGGGCTTATTATTAATATTTATTAATTTCAGGTTAATCTCATCTTAACTTCTGATACTTATCTATTGTAATCCTAATTTCATCCTGTTCCCCTTTCCGTACGACAACAATGACTGTGTTCTGTATTTAATAATTATAACCAAGGAGACCGATATGAAAATGATATTAACCGTCACGTTTCCTCACGACCCGTTTAATGCAAAGATTAAGAAGGGGACGATCGGCGAGGTTCTAGGCAAGCTGCTGGGAGAAATGAAACCGGAAGCAGCTTATTTTTCTCTCAACGAGGGGAAGAGGAATATTTTTATGGTCATCAATGTGAACAGCGCCGGCGATTATGTAAAATATGCCGAGCCGTTCTTTCTTCAGTTTAATGCTGATATAAAATATGATATTGTAATTACCCCTGAGGAGATCCAAAACTCGGGTCTCGAAGAAATCGGGAAAAAGTACGCCTGATAATTTTTAATGATGCTCCATATGCGGATACTCCCGGAGCGCATAACACACTCCCGCTGATGCTTATACATCAGCGGGGATTTTTTTATCTCCTTTTTACTTCCCGTGCAGAAAATCATTAATTGTTTTGATGAACATATCGGACTGGTCTACGAAAGTCATATGACCGCTCTGCGGGAATATAACCAGCTTCGAGCCGGGAATTTTAGCATGCATTTCTTCTGATAACCACGGTGCACATTCATCATGGTCACCACAGTTAACAAGAGTAGGAACCTTGATAGTATGAAGACTGTCTACGTACTCTACTGATTTAAGATTGCCGTCAATTACATATTCACCGTCCGAGCCCCACATCTCACGGTACAGATCCCAGGCGAATCCTCCGTTTGTAGGATCATACGCGGGATCAGGTCTGCGCTGATACAGGTAAGGAAAATATCCTTCACCCCAGGCAGCTATCTCATATTCATCAGTGTAGCGGTTCTGCTCATAAGGTAAACCATGACCATAAAGTCCTTCACTCTCCATTTTATTTATCCTGTTACGAAGCTCGGGGGACATATTTGCCTTAATATTATCGAATACTTTGTTCATCTCCGAGGTGCTAGCAAAAGTGCTGCAGAGTATCAGGTGAGAAAGGTGCTCCTGGTATTTGAGGGCATATGCCTGGGCCAGCACCCCGCCGTATGAATGTCCCAGCAGGTTAATCTTCCCCAGTCCCAGTGCCTGCCTTACGGCTTCGACATCCTCGGCCATATTTTCCACGGTATACTTTTTTACATCCTCAAGCTGTTCTGATTTACCCGATCCTCTTTCATCGATAAATATCAGGCGGTTATTTCTTGCAAGAGGAATTAAGTATGGCAGGAAGTAATCGTGGGTGGCGCCCGGACCGCCATGAACGATCATCAATGGTTCACCCTTCCCGAACTCCTCATACCAAATCATCACTCCTTTCGCATCAACATACCCCTGCTTTATCTGGTATACATTGGAATTATCTGCTGCTGATGTCTGAGCGCAAATAACCAGCGGCAGAAGCATAAACAAAGCTGATAATAATAATTGTTTCATACATCTCTCCGATAAATGTTTAATATCTTTTATATGATAACGGTAATTTACTAAAAACAACGAACCAGGTTTTATATAAGTTTTATCTAATATCAAGAATTCTATATATTCTCATTCGCTTATCAGAGCTTAAGGTTGCAGCAAATTCAACACTAACAAAAAAATGCGATGAAACAGTTAATACTACTTATATGCATAACTTTCTCTCTTGCTATACTTTCGTGCGGTAAGGAAGATAATGACACAAGTCTCAGAGGCAGAATTGAAGGTAAATGGAAGATGACAAAAGTGCTTGACCGTTCAGAGGATGTAACAAAATATCATAATCCTGAAGGGACCAGGTGGATTAGGTTCATTAAGGATGATGATATACAAAACGGCGGCTATTTTGAGAGCGGGCGGGGAGACCAAAAAGAGAATACGGGCCGATGGTCATTTAAAGGATTTGAAATATTCATTGACAGCAATGCCGGAGACGATGACGACAGCTACTGGCAGGTTATCATCAAAGGCGATACTATGCATTGGATCGGGCAGAGGTTTGATTTCAATAAACGCTTCGAGATTTTCTACGACAGGGTAGATTGATCCGCCCGACATATTGATAAATCAGGCGGATAATCGTATCAGAATTATATAGCAGGCCAGAGCCAGCCGAAAACTCCCGCAGTAAGCAGCGCATAGATAAAACCGTCGGCCATTGATTTGATTGTTGCACTCCAGCTTTTCTTAAACCAGATGCTTTCCTGCATCAGGGCAAGACTATAACCGGCAAAGGATACAGCACCTGCAAAACGGAAAACCGCAAGGTAATCAGAGCCGGGGGGGACAGCATGCCCTGTAATATAGGCAGCAAAAATGCTGATGATAAGGCAGTAGACAAACCAGAGAAAAAGACTCGCACCCATTCCCATCTCGCCTGAAGGATAAAAGGTGGCAAGAAGGACAGGACCCTTATTCATTTTTTCCTTGAAGGCTTCCGATCCCCGTTCCTTTGAATCTGTGGTGTAAGGGATCATATAATCTCCGGGCGGAGTGTCATACTTCCTCAGGTCATCCATTACCTGGTCTTCGGCCGGATGCTTTTTAAAATCGGAATTATGGTACGTAAACACAGTGTGAAAAACAGAACTGATTATGAAAACAACAACGGCAGAGAGAAGTATGGGCAGCCAGAGTGAAACAATTGAAACCATATTATTTCCTCCAGTGGTTAAAATAATTGTATTATTAAGCTCGCCAGATAAGATACGCAACTTTTAAGCATACCTGCAAAGGAAAAGTTAATTCACAATAAATCCTATTGGATTGAACTTTTAGTAAATTTGAACTGTTATTCGGGGAAAAGCAGGAATTAATGAAAAAGTTCGTACTAATTTTAATTGTATTTATCATACCATCTTTGACCAGGGCACAGGATGAGAAGGGATCCATTTACGGTAAGGTTACGGATGCGGTCAGCAATGAGCCTCTAATCGGGGTTAATATTATTCTTGAAGGTACTACCCTCGGTGATGCAACTGATCTTAACGGTCACTACGAAATTAAAGGCGTGCCTGTAAATACTTACAGAATAAGAGCTTCGATTATAGGCTATTCTACCATAACGAAAACTGATGTTGTTGTGCGTTCATCAAAACCGGCAGAAGTGGATTTTAGTCTTACAGAAGAAGCCGTAAAGCTGCAGGATGTAACTGTAAGATCTGGATATTTCCAGAAGGCGCCGACAGAAGTGATCAGCACAAGAAGTTTCGGCTATGAAGAGATTCGCAGGGCTCCGGGTGGTTTTGAGGATGTTATCAGAGCTTTGTCTGTTCTCCCGGGAGTAGCGCAGGCAGATGCCGGAAGAAATGATCTTATAGTCCGCGGCGGTGCTCCATCCGAAAATCTTTATATCGTCGACGGGATCGAAATACAGAATATAAATCACTTCGGGACACAGGGAGCAGCGGGAGGACCGTTAAGCTATATTAACCTCGACTATGTAAAGGAAACCACGTTTTCTACCGGCGGATTTTCAGCGGAGTACGGGGATAAGCTTTCTTCTGTGCTGAAAATAGACCTGAGAAAAGGAAGAGAGGACCGGTTAGGGGGTAAAGCTACGGTTTCTGCATCCCAGTTCGGACTAAACCTCGAAGGCCCGCTTGGTAAGAATAATAATTTTATTTTCTCTGCAAGGAGAAGTTATCTTGATTTCATTTTCAAGGCGGCGGGATTCGGATTTGTTCCCGAATACTATGATGTAATAACCAAAGCCGATTTCAAGATGGACAATAATAACAGCATCTCTTACCTTTTTACAGGTGCTTTTGATAATGTGAAATATTTCAACGAAACTGCCGATCAGCGGTTTGACAACTCAAGAATACTCGGGAGTGATCAGACACAGTATGCGACAGGACTGAGCTATCTTCACCTCATCAATAACGGATTCTTGAATTTTACACTGAGCCGAACCTATGTGGATTATAATACTCTCCAGCGGGACAGTCTTCTTAACCCGATATTCAAAAGTATTTCAAGGGAACAGGAAAATTCTCTTAGAGGAGATCTTGTATATAAGATTCTCACCTGCAACAGAGATTACAGCCGGACTGACCGGAAAGCTTATTAAGTTTAATGCCGATGTGCTGCTTCCGTCGTTCGTTACAACTTTCAGGGATACCCTGCCTATAAATTCACTGGAGGCTGAGGACGTTTACTATAAAAGTTCGGGGTATGTTAACCTTAATCATTTATTCTTCGAGAGACTTAAAACAAATATCGGACTGCGTCTGGATTATTTCAGTCCGCTTGAGAAGAAATTTTATGCTTCACCAAGGGTTTCAGCATCTTACCGTCTGTCGGATCTTACATCGCTGAACGCCGCGGGAGGAATATATTATCAGTCGCCTTCCTACATATGGCTTGCTTACGATCAGAACAAGGACAACCTGAAAGATATACGTGCCGATCATCTTGTACTCGGACTTGATCATCTTCTGAGAGAGGATGCATTGGTTAAGCTTGAAGCATTTTATAAATGGTACAGGGATTACCCGACAAGCCTGGTAAGGCCATACCTTATCCTGGCAAATACCGGCGCGGGATTCGAAGGTTCGGGAGATAACTTCTCTTCGTTCGGATTAGAACCGCTTACCGATAAGGGTAAGGGATTTAGCCGCGGAATTGAACTTTCAGCTCAGAAAAAGTTATCTGACATTCCTTTTTATGGTATAATGAGCATAACTTACAGCGAAACCAGGTTCACTCCCCTTGACGACGTAACACGACCCGGTGCATATGATCAGAAATGGATAGTAAACCTTAGCGGCGGCTATAAATTTAATGAAAAGTGGGAAGCAAGTATGAAATTCCGCTTCGCTTCCGGGAGTCCTTACACCCCGTTTGAATCAGACGGAACACAGCTGGTATCGCGCTACCTGAGTATGTATTATGATCCGCTTCATAGTCTTGACGTGCGTGTTGACAGAAGATGGTACTTCAGCAGCCTTACACTAATTACTTATGTAGATATTCAGAACATTTATAACAATAAGAAAAGTAATTCCATCCGCTGGAACCCGAGAACCCAGCAGGCCGAAAAAGGCGAATCGATAGGAATTCTTCCCTCAATCGGTATAAGCCTGGAATTTTAATTTTTCCCGCTCCTTCTTTTTTAAGTTTGATGGATGCAGAAGGCTGCTTTGAATTTGATGCTCAGAGCAGCCTCTAAAAAATCAATTCCTGTTATTCACTTTTTATATAACTAAGGTCGGGACGTGTGTGTCCGTTCTTATGCTCAAAGTGATCAAGCAAAGGCATCATCTGCTGCCATAGATCATCCCCCTCTTTACCAAGCGCCGCATTATCTTTGTCCATCTGCTGATAAAAAGATACCGCGTCTTTTGAAAGTGTTGTAATAACTATGAGGTTGTCATTTTCACCCATATCGGCCAGCCATACTGTATATGGGGTAGGGATTTTTTTATCCTCACAGAGTTTTTTGTATTTAGCGCCAAGGGCTAACATCTCTTTCATCATTCCCGATTTGACAGTGTAATAATCCCAGTGAATAAAATTATTTTTGCTCATATCAAGACCCTGATCCTGTCCTTCATAGGAAAGTGACCCTGAGCGTTTGAAAACAAGTTCCCTTACTGATGCGATTGATTCGGCATTTTCCTTCATCATTTTATCCATCTTATCTTTGTCAGCCTTTAGATATCATATCATTAAATGCCGCTGACATCTTGTCGATATCACCATAATTATTAAGCGGAACAAGGTAATAAAAGGTAAGATCATCGGTCTGCGAAGCCCTAATAAAGGGAACATCCAGTTTTGAATCCATCATCATTTGCGAAAATTCCTTCGACGTGCTGTTGTACTGATCGATCTTACTGATCTTAGCAACCTCCTCATGGATGTAAAAGAGCTGATCTTTGGGCTGCTCCTGGGAAAGGATAGGTGCCGTAAAAACGAAAAGGATGAAAAAAGACAATAAGTACCGTGAAAAGTTCAATACTTTCATACGAACCTCCTGGGGTTTATTGAGAAAATAGTTTCTGTGGGAGTAAGTATGAAAAGAACTTAAGGCTCAGAGGAGAGATTGTCAACATTTTTCTTATTTATTTTACGTCAGGTGATATTTGAACCAGGGGCACAAACAAGTCAGTTACCTTCCTGAATGCGGATTATATTATTGGCCATTCCGTTAAAAATAAAAGAATGAAACGGCAGAACAGAATACCAGTACAACCTGCCCAACAAACCTTTGGGTCTGAAGGTTGCTGTCTGAATCAGACTGTAATTATCATCTTCCTTTACAATCTTGAATTCAAGCCAGGCTTCTCCGGGAAGTTTCATTTCCGCATAAAGAAGAAGCCGCGCATTGGCCCTGTCAGCAGCAAGCACTCTCCAGAAGTCCACTGTATCCCCTGTATTTATTGTATGCTCATTGGTCCTTCCGCGCCGGAGACCTACACCCCCGAACAGCTTATCAAGTATTCCCCGTATCTTCCAGAGCCAGTTACCGTAATACCATCCATGCTTTCCGCCAATTGACCAGATCTTATCAAGTACCTGGTCACGGTTATTACCGATATTCTTTTTCCTTACATCAGAATAGCAGCCATTCACCGGGATATTTATATGATTAAGCAGGGAGTTATCAGAATAGCTTGATATAAGGGCATCCTTCCAGCTTGAAACAACATTATTCTGTTCAATATTCTGGAAAGCATAATTCAAAGCTTTTTTATAAGAAGTAGGTTTAATTTTAAGAAGTTTCTCAAGCTTATTATTTTCAGCAATTAACTCAATTTTCATACTGTTTACCAGGTGTACTGCAAGTCTGTAGGAAGTTGAGGTAACAAAGTAGAGCCAGTAGGATGACAGCCTGGGGGTCATAAGAGGAATAGTTAATATATACCTTTTTAGTCCCCTTTCCTGTGCAAACTGAAGGAGCATATCTTTGTACGTTAAGATATCCGGACCGCCGATATCATATGATTTATTATAAGTTTCAGGCATTAAGAGAACCCCGGTCAGATATTGAATTACATCCCTTATTGCAACAGGCTGGTGCCTGGTATTAAGCCAGCGGGGGGCAATCATAACCGGAAGTTTTTCTACGAGGTCACGGATTATTTCAAATGAAGCGCTTCCCGAACCGACTATTATGCCTGCCTTGACAGATGTAACGGCAATGCCTCCGGTTTTTAATACTTCTTCAACTTTTTTACGCGATTCCAGGTGTCTGGAAAGCTTTCCTTCATTGGTGATACCCCCCAGATAGATGATCTGTTTGACGGCAGTACCTTTTACCAGTTTAATAAAGTTATTTGCGGCTTTGATCTCAAGTTTCTCAAAGTCTTCCCTGTTTGAACTCATTGAATGAATAAGGTAATAAGCTGCATCAATCTTTGCGGGAAAATCCTGATATACTCCATCCTTCAGAAAGTCTATCTCAAACAGAGTGATATCCGGATGTGCAAAGACACCTTCCTTAGGAAATCGGTTCCTGTCTCTGACACAGCATATTATCTTATGTCCGTCACCAAGAAGTGCGGGAATAATTCTTTTTCCAATATATCCGGTTGCACCGGTTAACAAAATATTCATACTCTCAGATGTCGTTTTATTGTATAACAGTCTTATTCTCCGGATAATTCCCTGAGATATCAATAATCCCTATAATGTGATTTATACATTATTTTCTTGCTCTGCAGGATAAGGTAATTATATATTTGTACTGAAATTACTTTTTATTCCCGGATAAGGAATTTTTTTGGCAGCTTATCTTGTACTCGGTATTACTTACGCTTTCGCAGCTGCTATTCAGCCGGGGCCATTCCAGACATTTTTGATCTCTCAGACCTTAAAGAACGGATGGAAAAAGACCCTGCCCGCCGCTTTCGCCCCTATATTAAGCGATATCCCGATCATTATTGTTATACTGCTTCTACTTACAAGAATTCCGCCGGGGTTTCTTGCATTTTTGCAGATCGGAGGAGGTCTGCTTTTATTTTACCTGGCTTTCGATTCATTTAAATCTTTTCTGAAATTTGAAGAATTAAGTAAACAAAAAAAGTCCCGAAGCGATAAAACTCTATTTAAAGCTGTGATGGTAAATGCTCTTAATCCCAACCCTTACCTTGGATGGAGTTTAATAATGGGACCCCTTTTCATCAAAGCTTACAGGGAAGCATCGATCAACGGTGCTGTACTGATCATAGGTTTTTATGTTACCATGGTTTTATGCCAGATGGGGATAATAATGTTATTCGGCCTTACCAAAAATCTTGGTCCCAGGGTAACAAAAGTTACTCTCGGAATTGCTGCTTTAGGCTTAACGGTTTTCGGGATTTACCTGATGCAGCAGGGGATTTCTGCCATAGCTGCTAACGGTATTTAAGCTGTGCGGGTTTGAGCATATTCAGCACCGCCGCTCTCTCTATCATTATACCTGAGATTATTCTTTATAATACGCAGCATTATACGCGGGGCGAGTATTGAAGGCGGAGAGGCGACCATATTAATCACTTTAAGGAAAGCAATTGATACATCAGCATCATAATGAGCTGCAGTGTGTAGTTTCTTTATATACCAGTTCAGAAACCTGGTCATAATGATTACCTTTTGTTTACCCGCGGATCTATTCTCATGCATAACTCATCCTCCTGTCGATATCTTTAACAATATATTTCGCATCTCTTGCAGCACCATGCACCATAGTTGACGAAAGAGCATAGAGGAAATGAAGGCCGGTGAAATACAAACCAGGTTCTTTGCTCACTATACCACGCTGATGCATTGGCTCCGTATTTTTAAAAACCGGAATATCTATCCAGGAAAATGAAGGATAGAATCCCGTACACCAGACTACGTTTTTTACATCAGGTTTATGTCCATCTTCAAAAAGAGGAAATCCTCCGGAAACATCAATTACTTTTGAAGCACGTATTATACCCGCCACATCTAAATCACGTGGTTTAATTCTGATAAGTCCCCCGCCCATCGATAAAAATTTCGGTCTTACTTTTCTGCCGATTGGAGTACTGGTGGTAAGTATTCTGTGAAACAGGAAACGTACAACCAGCCTGACAAGAATAAGCCTTGCAGGCAGGCCTTCGATGTTAAATGGTATATGACCTGTATCCCTGCCTGAGAGCCAGACCTTGTGGCCATTGCGGGCTGCTTCCAGTGCTATTTCCGCTCCCGAATTGCCGGCACCGACAACAAGTACACCACCATCCTGGAACTGAGAAGGACGCCGGTAGTCGAGTGAATGAAATTGAGTAATATCAGGATTAAGTTTCCGGGCAAATTCCGGGACTTTCGGAACCTGGAAAGTTGACATTGCAACAACCACATTTTCAGCTGCGAACTGCTTACCATCAGCAGATACACAAAATAAATCTCCTTCTTTGGAAAGGCTGTTAACCTTCATTCCTGTTTTTACAGGAAGTTCAAAATGAGCTGCATACTTTTCCAGGTAATCAGCCATTTCATCTTTGGTCGGGAAATAATTAGGATCTGCCGGGAAGGGCATCCCTGCCAGTCCGTCGAATTTAGCGGGGGTGAAAAGATGCAGTGAGTCCCAGCGTTTCCGCCAAGAATCCCCTATTCGTTTGTTCGCATCCAGTATCAGGAAAGGAATTCCTGCTTTTTTAAGATAATATCCAACCGACAAACCTGCCTGACCTGCTCCTATTACGATTACCTTGTACTTCTCCTCCGCCATATTAGTCATCATCTCACCTCCGGTTATTAGATTTTGATGTTTTAGTTTCTGAGGACAATATAGCGGTGAGTTAAGGGATAAAAATCAGGGGTACTACGTAATTTTATAAAAATCAGTACGTATATCGTTCCCGGAAGGAGAAAGGTCACATCAGCTAAAAAAGCTTATGTCGTACTGAATATGATGCTGCATATGCACGTGCTGATTTCCCTGATATCCCCATTTTACTATAGATATTTGTGAGATGTTTTTCGACCGTCCGAATGCTCAGGAAAAGCTGATCGGCAATTTCTTCATTATTTTTTCCGCCGGCGATTAATCTTAACACTTCCAGCTCCCGCCCGGTAAACTCATATTCACTCTGAACCTCTGCATTCTTTTTATATATATTTTTGAGGGTGTGTCTCATATTTTCAAGATCCCTTTCAGCCCCAAGCTTCCTGAAGCTGTTCTCTGCTGAATTTAATTCAGCTTCAGCCTGTGCATAAAATTTCAGACTTACCAGTGCATCGGCAAGGTTTACCCTGCATCTTGCTGCTTCGAACGGAGCTGATATTCTGTCATAAATATCCACGGCATCTTCAAGGTTTTCTTTTGCCGACTGATAATTTTTTAAGGCAAGGCTTAAGCTGCCCTCTGCACTTAACAGCGCAGCCCGCAGCGGTGCAGTATTTATTGCTTCTGATATCTCTCTTAATTCATCCAGCTTTTTACCGGCTTCTTCAAACCTTCCCAATTTGGCATAAATCCTGATCAGGATCTCTAATCCTGCGGTCCTTTCTGCTTTTTCATCAGGACCAAATCCACGCAGATATCTTTCTGCGGGGCTTAAGGCTTTGTCATATTCACCTTTATCATAGCTCAGATACGCAGAATACAAGATGAACAAGAGGATGCGACTCAACTTTACTGAGCAGTTCTTCAGCGCCTTTCCAATCCCCCTTCCTTCTTTTCAGATCTGCAAGTCGCACCGTACAGGCATTTACCTGAACAGGTCTTAGTTTCTGCAGCTCCGTTGATGCAGATATCAGTTCCTCTTCAGCTTCCTCCCAGTCGCCTTTCCACATTAAAACACCGGCATATTTCATCCTGCAGTTGGCAAACATAGCCTTATACTTCCAGCGCTTGCATATTTCTTTCACATTATTGCACCACTGACTGGCCCGTTCATAATCTCTTATCTTTTCGCATGCATCTATAAGGTAGCAGCAGGTAATTGTAGTAAATTTTATATCCCCGTTCTCAGAAGTTAATGCAAGCAGAGTTGCGTCATCAAGTAAAGGCATGCCCTCAGAGACTTTGCCTTCTACCACAAGTATAAAACCTTTCAGGGCTTCGGCAAGCATTTCACGGTCTACATTCTGCAATGATTTACTGATCCTGAGACTTTCATCGATAAGTCTGAAAGCCTGTTCACTATTCTTTTCAACCTGGAAAGACCAGCGTGCTTTAAGAAGTTTAATCATAGCAAGTTCGGGGGAGTCGGGTAGTCCTTCTAAAAGTTTTTCAGCTCTCTGGAACCAGCCGCTTGCCACAGCAAACTCGCCTTTGAATTCTATGTAATCAAGTCCCAACCAGCAGGAAATACGTGCGGCCCCCACCTTATTATTATCCCTTAGGAAAAGATTGTATGCTTTAGACCTTAGATCGAACACCTGTGCAGCATCGTTCAGCCACCAGTATGCCCAGCCCAGCTCTTCATACACTTCAGCCGATTCTTCAGCGGCAAGAGCTTTCTCCAGCAGATCCTTTGCCTTCTCCCATTCACCAACGGCTAAAGCCTCACGTCCTTTTTCCAGTAATTCATTCATATTACAATCTTTGTATTATTGCGGGATCAGAAACTCTTTTGGGGAATTCTACGTCGGACTTAAAATAAGAATTATTGTATAAAAAAAACTTACTGATTGAATAATTGTGCAAAATATCAGAGAGGTTTAAATAAAAACTCCCTTCAATAATAGAAAGGAAAACTGCAATTATTTTTATGACTCTTTATTGAACTTCAGATCAAAAAAACATATAATAGATCCAGGGAAGATCATTTATTATCCTCAGTAAATGTATATTTTTTCACCAATTTCCTGTTTAATATTTCAGCAGATTGCACGCCAAATAGGTGTTGAACCGTCCTTGAACCGTCTTTTCCCCGACCCAAAAACGGCATTAATACGTCTTTTTACCTGAGCAATTATCGTCTGATACCACCCTGGAAACACTAGTATAATAGCCCGGACGTGAAATTATTTCTACTTAGAATAATTGAAGGGTACTTATTTACCATAATTTAGAAGCGATAGCAGCAGCTCCGAAGATCAATGCAGTGTTGATTGAAACTAACCAGTGATAAAATAATTTTCCCGGTCTGCCGGTTTCCTCAAGTGTTAGTTTTTTATAGCGCTGTGCATAAAACGGAAGCATAACATTCAGAAAAATAAAATAAACTTTTTCTCCCCTCTTCTGAAGTTCACTGAATATCATAATACCTGAGGTTATATACCAGCCGACGGCAATAAAGGCTAAAATGGCTAATAAAATTGTCAGACTCATTTTAGTTCTCCTCCTGCAGGAAAAAGGTTATGAAATTTTAATCGAAACATCTCATACTCGTTACTTTAGGCAGTAATAATTTACATTAATAATGCCCCGAAATAACTATTAACGGATGAAAGGGATATAAAATTAATGAACGGGGAGTATCTTGTTGTAATGGAACGACTGCTTCTGTAAATTGACGGCTGAATTGAAAGCCTTTTTTTAGTTATGATTTCCATATCTAACCTCACAAAAAAATTTGGTGCCACCACAGCCCTCGATGATGTTTCACTTGAAATAAAGCAGAAGGAATTCTTCGGACTCCTTGGTCCTAACGGTGCAGGAAAATCAACATTGATGAATCTCCTTATAGGTTATCTGGGCGCAGACACTGGTGAAATTCTGATTGATGGCGAAAAAATGCTTCCGGGCTCGCTGGAACTGAGAAAAAAGATAGGACTGGTTCCTCAAACAATAGCTCTTTATGAGGATATTTCAGCAAAAGAGAACCTGGAAATATTCGGTTCATTCTACGGGATATTGAAAAAGGACCTGAGATATATTATTGCAGAAAACCTTAAAACAGTTGGTTTGTTTGAAAGGAGGAACGACACAGTAAAATCGTTCTCGGGAGGAATGAAAAGAAGGCTCAACCTTGCCGCTTCTCTCCTTCACGATCCTGAGATAATTCTCTGTGACGAACCGACGGTAGGTATCGACCCTCAGTCGCGTAATGCAATATTCGACTACCTGGAAGCATTAAACAGAGACGGGAAGACTATTATATATACAACTCATTATATGGAAGAGGCAGAAAGACTCTGTACAAGGATTGCCATAATAGATTCAGGGAATATAATCTCTGTCGGTACACTTGATGACCTGCTGAACAAACTGGAATTAAAGCAGACCATTTCAATTTCCAAAAACCCGGTTACCGAAAAGCATATCAGTTCCTTTAGGTCATTCGGAACCATTATAAATGGACAGGAGAAGTATGAACTTCAGCCTGAAGACGGTTTGGTTCTTTCCGACTTCTTCAGGAAAGTTGAAGAGACAGGAATAGGTTATTCTTCCGTTAATATCAGGAGACCCTCACTGGAAGCACTCTTTCTTCACCTGACGGGAAGGAGTCTGAGGGATTGAAAAAGATATTAAGACTCATTAAGAAGGATTACATTTTATTCTGGCATGATAAAGTAGCTGTTGGTTTAACTTTCATTGTGCCCGCGGCGCTGATCCTGTTATTTGGTTCGATCTTCGGAAGATCGGGAGGCGGAACCGCGAGCGGGATAAGGCTGGCTTTTCTTAGTCAGAACCAAACCAAAATCGCAAAAAAGATCGAGTCAACACTCGACACATCCTCAACCTTTCGAATCATTAAATCCTACACCGATGACGAAGGAAAAGAAGTACCTTTTGATACCAGCAGCATTAAGGACTATATAATAAAAGGGAATGCTTCATCGGCTCTCGTGATTCCAAAGGATGCCTACACGGATACTTCTTTCGGGATAAAACTGAAGTTCTATTATAATCCTAAGAATGCGATGGAGATGCAGATAGTTCAGGGACTTCTGCAGCAGGCTATCATGACACAAATACCGGAGGTATTCAACCAGAGTATGATGCGCCGATCGGAAGAATATCTCGGTAAACAAAAAGGAACGATGTTCAACAAAAAAATGGCATCAGTTATAAGTCAGTATTTTGATGTAGATACATCAAAAATCCTCAGACAGGGTTTTTACAGTTTTGAGAGTGACACTACTGATGAAGATACTGCATCTACGAAAGGAGCTTCAGATTTTTTCAAGAACATTGTTAAGCTTGATAAGGAACAGCTGGTAGGGAAAGAAGTAAGTAACCCGAATGCAACAAGAAGTGTGGGCGGCTGGGCTATGATGTTTCTTCTCTTCAGTATAACTGCATCTGCAACATCACTTTTCGATGAAAGGAATTCCGGTGTTACTTTAAGAATATTATCAGCACCCGTATCGCGTACTGACATATTATGGAGCAAGTATCTTTACAACATATCCCTCGGGATAATCCAGCTTCTTGTTCTTTTCCTGGCGGGATATGCGCTTTTCAATATTGATATTTTTTCGAACTTCGGAAATCTGTTCCTCGTTATAATTTGTTCATCGGCTGCCGCCACGGCATTCGGAATGGTACTGGCTGCCTTCAGCAAAACCAATGCACAGGCCAACGGCCTGGGAACCTTCCTGATTTTAACTATGAGTGCTATTGGAGGAGCCTGGTTTCCTACCTTCCTCCTGCCTGAATTTATAAGGATTTTAAGCAAGTTTACGATAGTGTACTGGTCGGTAGAAGGATTTCTGCAGGTACTATGGAACGGTGCGGGCTTTCTGGAGATTCTGCCTTACCTTGGTATTTTGATCGGTATTGGTGTTTTGGTTAATGCCGTCAGTTTCTGGCGGTTCAAAAAGGGCGATATTTTCTGATTTTGGGGGTCGGTGATCAGACACAATACAAAAAATTAATTAGGTTGGTATCCTTTTTTGTTGTATGTTTCTTATCCCGGTTATCATAAAACCGGGTTATTTTACTAATAACTTTTTAAGGATTAATATAAGTGAGTACTAAATTGTTTGTGGGCAGCCTGCCCTGGTCAGTTGATGACCAAAAACTGCAAGAAGCTTTTGAAGAACACGGTGAAGTGGTTTCAGCAAAAGTAATTAAAGACCGTGAAACCGGTAGATCCAGAGGATTCGGTTTCGTTGAGATGGCATCAGAGGATAGCGCTGACAGTGCTATTACTGCACTGAACAATGCTCAACTCGGTGGTAGAAATATAGTTGTTAATGTTGCTAAACCACGTACTTAATATTTAGTTGGCCGGTCTCAAAAGCGTTCTTTTTCAAGAACGCTTTTTCTTTTTAACCCCATCTCTTTTCTAAACATTATCTCCCGTTACGATCTTTTCTTTTTTCACAAGGTATCTTTTGATCTTCTGGGTAGTGGTTTTTTCAAATTCTTCTGTTCTTATATAAAACTTTCTTATCTGCTTATATAAAGGAAGCTGTTTATTAACCTTCTTAATTTCCTCATCGATTATCTTCCGGATAAGATCATCGTTTATCTCCGCATTATGTTGTTCCGAATATTCTATGAACGCATCGGCATCGGTAACTATCTGGGCGGCAATAATTTCATCGTGCTTCTCATCCAGTCCTCCCCGTAAACAAGGGATTCCATAATAAAAGGACTCCTGTTAACGATATCTTCAATTTCTTCCGGATATACATTTTCACCGGTGCGGGAAAGTATCATATTTTTCTTCCTGCCCACCAGGTGAAGGAATCCGTCGCTATCTATATAACCCAGATCTCCGGTTTTTAACCATTCGCCCTCGAACACCTCTTTTGTTAACTGGGGATTCTTATAGTACCCTAGCATTACACTGGGACCCTTAGCCCAGACTTCCCCTATCCCTTCGGGATTGGGACTATTTATTTTCAGCTGAACGTTCTTAAGCGGGAGCCCTGCAGCCATATCCTTAAAATTATCGATCTGGTTTAATGCGAGTATGGGTGATGTTTCGGTTAAGCCGTAGCCCTGAATAAAATTAAACCCGAACTCTCTAAGTCCTTTCGCCACTTTCGGGTCAGGTGCTGCAGCCCCGGCAATGAAAAGTCTTATTGCCCCGCCGAACTGGTTATGAAGTTCCCTGAAAACAATTTTCTTCGATGCTTTCCAGCCGATCTTTTCTGCAATGTTTGTCATTTTAAGAAGCGGGGGAACAACTTTGGATTTTACTTTATCTTCCGTAATTGCTTTATAAATCTTTCTGAACATTTTATCGTAAAGCAGCGGTACCCCAAGAAGGATTGTGGCCTTTACTTTCTGCAGGTCTTCAGCTACTGTTTTCAAAGACCTTGCGTAATGTACCGAGCCCCCGCTGTAGAGAGGGCAAAGAAAGCCGCAGGTACACTCATAAGTATGATGTATAGGAAGTACCGAAAGAAATCTATCCTTTTCATTTATTTCGACCATGCTGGTCATTGACATCAGGTTCTCGGCAATGTTTTTCTGACTGAGCATTACGCCCTTTGCCCTGCCTAAAGAGCCGGAGGTGAAATTTATTTCAGCCAGCTCTTCCGGATTTATATCGGGAAGGGATTTTTCATCAATAACCTTTCCCTTTTCTATTAACTTTGTCATTGAGTGAAAGCCGTCTTTGTCATTCTCAATATCCATATTCACAAAAATCTTCAGCTTCTTCAAAAGGTCTTTCTTATCGAGCATTAAATCATTATATGTATTTGAGAAGATCACCGCTTCGGCTTCTGATTCATGAATGATGTTAATTATATCCTGTTCAGGAAGATTTTTATCAATAGGAACAACAACATAATTGAACGTCATTCCGGTCAGGTATGCAATACCCCATTGTACGCGGTTCTCGCTGATGACTGCAATGTGGGCTCTTTTTGTTAGTCCAAGTTTCTGAAGTGAATAGCCGAATTTTAATACATCCTCAAGCAGCTGTCTGAATGAAACTTTCTTTATCGGGGTGTCTGCCAGATCCTCAAGTGCGAGCTTGTCAGGAAAACTTTGAGCCGACCTGAAGATCAAATCCCTTATTGATGAGATTAAAGGGACATCAAAGTATTTTATTTCTTTATTCATAAATTCCCCAGCTGTTTTTGGAATTAAATATAAGTAAAAGGTTTCTGTTTTTGCCGGATATTATTAAAAATCCTGTAAAAAATTTTAACCGGATATCAGGATGCAACTTTCATTTTTTCCATAACACGGACCGATGTCTCAACGATGTTTTCCGCAGTGATACCATACTTTTCCATGATAACTTTTAATGGAGCAGATGATCCGAATTTTTCAATACTGACGGCTTCTCCTGCATCTCCCAGGTATTTGTACCAGCACTGACTTACACCTGCCTCAACAGATACTCTTGCCTTTATTTTGGAAGGCAGTACGGATTCCTTGTATTCATTATTCTGCTTTTCAAAAAGCTCAAAGCTTGGGAAGCTTACAACTCTCACCTTTATTCCCTGTTTTTCCAGCAGTTCTGAAGCCTGAAGTGTAATAGAAACTTCGGAACCTGAGGCCATTAAGATGAGCTCCGGATCTGTTGAATCTTTTAAAATGTATGCTCCTTTCGCAAGGTTTGCAGCTGAATTGTATTTGGTCTGATCAATAACCGGCAGTCCCTGCCTTGTGAGTATCAGCAAAACAGGACTTCCCTGATGCTCAATTGCCTCTTTCCAGGCGGCTGATGTTTCATTTGCGTCGGCAGGACGAATTACAATGACCTTAGGAATTGCGCGTAATGCTGCAAGATGCTCTATCGGCTGATGAGTCGGACCATCTTCACCAAGTCCGATGCTGTCATGTGTAAAAACATATATAGGCTTAATACCCGATAATGCACCCAGCCTTATTGCAGGTCTGAGATAATCAGAAAATATCAGAAAAGTACCTCCGTAAGGAATGACACCTCCATAAAGAGCCATACCGTTCAGGATGCTCGCCATTCCATGCTCACGGATACCAAAATGAAAATTTCTGCCGCTCTTATCGGACGAGCTGAAGTTTGCATAGCCTTTAAGAAAGGTATTGTTTGAAGGAGCCAGATCAGCCGAACCGCCAATTAGTGTAGGGAGGTAGGACGCAACCGCATTCAAAACTTTTCCTGACGCGGCCCTGGTAGCGAGATTTTTACCGTCATTCACGAATACAGGTAGATTTTCTTTCCACTCATCTCCGTAAACCCCGCTCATAATGTTCTTAAAATGAACAGCTTTTCCGGGGTACTGCTTTTCATATTCTTCAAACAGTGAATTCCAGTCATTCTCGTATTTGGTGAACTGTCCCGAAAGTGAATCAAAATGTTCAGAAACCTCCTCCGGGATATAAAAAGTTTTATTTTCAGGCCAGTTCAGATTTTTCTTGGTAAGCTTTATTTCTTCCTCACCCAGGGGAGAGCCATGAGCATCTGAAGTATCCTGTTTATGGGGACTTCCGAATCCGATATGCGTCTTTGTAATTATAATAGACGGTTTATCAGTTTCATTTTTTGCTGCGAGGAGTGCCGCTTCCAGAGCCTCAAGATTATTTACATCATCAACTTTTTGTATATGCCATCCGTAAGCATCAAATCTTTTCGCAATATCTTCACTGAATGACAGGGACGTCGATCCATCAATCGTGATTCCATTGTCATCGTAAAAGAATATCAGCTTGCCAAGTTTCAGATGTCCTGCTATTGAAGCGGCTTCATGTGAAACTCCCTCCATCAGGTCGCCGTCACTGCAAATACCGTAGATGAAATGATCCAGTATTTTGATATCTTCTTTATTGAACATTGAGGCGAGGTAGGATTCTGCTATGGCCATACCGACAGCATTAGCGAAGCCCTGCCCGAGAGGTCCCGTTGTAGTTTCAACTCCCGGGGTCAGATGGTACTCGGGATGTCCCGGAGTTATGCTGTCCCACTGCCTGAAATTCTTTATATCCTCCATTGAGATTTTATATCCGCACAAATGAAGAATGGAATATAAAAGCATGCTTCCGTGTCCGTTAGATAAAATAAACCTGTCGCGGTTAACCCAGTTCGGATTCTCAGGATTATGGCGCATATGTTTAGCATACAGGATGTATGCAATAGGAGCGCATCCCATAGGCATACCCGGATGCCCTGAGTTTGCTTTTTGTACGGCATCGACTGATAAAAATCTTAATGTGTTAATCGCTGCAAGATCTGTGTTCTCAGATGGAAAGGACATTCCACACTCCTCAAATGATTGTATACAAATATATTAAAATGATCAGTTTCCGGTAAATGAATTGAAATAAAACATTACACCAAGCTGTGTGATCAGCAGATCAGTTTTCGATTTAGTAACATCATAATAAACATTCCCGTTATCAATCGTTACTGACCCTTCTTTAAGGTACTCAGCCTCGGTGCCTAACAGGTACCTTACTTTCAGATCAAGAAATAATGATTGAAAACTACCCTCCTGTTGATCAGGGGAATAGAGCCTAATCAGCAGTCCGCCGCCGACGCCGTAATTCCAGGCAAAATCATCAAAATTTGTATTACTGGCTATTTCTTCATCACCCTGGCTGTTTACAGAAGTCTCTGTCCAGAGGTAGGCACCCCCGAATAATAGTTCTGCGTAAGGACGAACGTCGCCTGAAGGAGGTGCGATCTGAAATAATAGATGGAAATTTATAAGATTATTAGTGCGGTCGACATTAACGACGACATCCGGAATCCTGTAATTAAATGGTTCCTGTCTTGATTCACTTCCATAATTAAGATAGCCCACATCCAGTCCGAAACCAAAAGGAAGAATTTCTGACGGATTAAAAATAAGAACCTCGCCTGAAAGTCCGAATCCCAGCCGGTCAACATTCTCTTTGAATTCACCCTGTGGAAAACCAAGCATAAAGCCGCCTCCGGCTGACTGTGCCGACAGGCTTACACTATACAGGATAAGTATTGTAAATAAACTGATTAGCTGTTTCATTTTCTCTCCTGGTAGAAAAATTAAAAACAATGGAAATCATCTCTCTAAATTACTAAAGCTCCTGCATTTAAGGTATCAGAAAATGATAAGTGGATATTAAATATTAAGAGACTGATGATCGCCTTAAGGAATAAGGCTATATTTTCAGTCCACGAGGGACAAAAAGCTTCTCAATCAAATCAAATATTCCCTGCACGAGAAGTGCAAGAATCGCTGCAGGCACAGCGCCCTGAAGTATCAGGGAAATGTTGTCGAGCCTTATACCTGTTAATATAGGCTGACCGTAACCGCCGGCACCAATTAAGGCTCCCAGGGTTGCAGTGCCCACATTAATTACCGCAGAAGTTTTTATTCCGGCAAGTATTGAGGGTGAGGCTATGGGGAGTTCAACAAGGCGCAGTCTTGCCCCAGGGGTAATACCCAGCACCTCAGCCGATTCCCTGATATGCCCCGGAATTCCATGCAGTCCGCTGTAGGTGTTGCGGACAATAGGGAGAAGACTATACAGGAACAGAGCAACAATGGCGGGCCATGATCCTATTCCTATCAGCGGGATCATAAATACCAGGAGTGCAAGTGAAGGAATGGTCTGTATAACACCAACGGCACCGAGTATTAAGCTTCCCGACTTTTTATTCCTGTATGCTGTTATTCCAAGGGGAATAGCAGTGATAATGGCGGCGAATAAGGAAATGACAACAAGAAAAAGATGATCGAGAGTATTTTTCAGCAGACGTTTCCAGAAGGTATTTTCTTCGTAACTCGACTTAACACCGAATTCCTTTTTAATAAACTGTGCAGCCACATAAGTTTCGGGTTTGCCGCCGATCTTAACTTCCGCATTCATCTTAATCATTGTAGATTCAGGAATGCTTCCTTCCAGTTTCAAAACTTCCGAAAGAGCCTGTGGATTCTCATCTTCAGTATCCTTCCTGTACAAAAAGACAGCCTTATATTCAGGGAAGAAGTGTAAATCATCTTTAAGGACCTTAAGGTTATAATATTTTATATCCGCATCGGTTGAATAAAAATCGATAACATCGATTGATCCTTCGGCCAGTCCCCTGTAGGCAAGATCATGATCAAGTCCGGTAACATTATTCTGCGGAAGTCCGTAGGCCTGCGACAGACCCGGCCACCCGTCTTTCCGGTCAAGGAATTCATTGCTGAATCCGTACTTCAGTTCCGGATGTTTTCGCAGATCAGATATAGAATTAATATTCAGTTTTTCGGCGAGACTCTTTTTCATTCCTATTGCATATGTATCGTTGAATCCCAGGGGTTTGCTGATCTCTATTTTCCTGGAGTGGAGTATATTTATCATCTGTTCATCGCTGGCAACATCCTCACTCGAAAGAATTTCCTGCTTTATTGTACCTGTATATTCAGGATAGATATCAATGTCACCCCTCACCAATGCATCCCAAAGGACTCTGGTCCCTCCTAATTCTCTTTTATGTATCGTCTGAGGATTAACGGTTCTCGCCATCTGGGCAGCAATTTCTCCCAGTATTACAGACTCAGTAAATTTTTTGGATCCGACGATAAACGGGGGTTCCTTCGACTGAGGCGAAAGGGAAGAAACCGTAAAAATAATAATGAGTAATATTTTGTCTGTTAAATTCATTGTCTGTCTAAAAACCTATAACGCTGCGCTGCGCCCGGATAAACGATGAAACAAATGGATCAGCAGGATTATCCTGCAGGGATTTAAAGTCGCCCTCCTGTACTATCTTACCATCTTTCATCAATACAATTTTATCGGCAAAGAATACCGCTTCATTAAGATCGTGCGTAACCATTAACACTGTCTTCTGCAATCCCCGGAAAATTTCCCTGAGATCAGACTGCAGGTCGTACCTTATCAATGGATCAAGTGCACCGAGGGGTTCATCCAGGAAAAGAAACTCCGGGTCCAGCATAAGTGCCCGCATAAGGCTTACCCTCTGTCTTTGACCGCCCGACAGTTCCGCAGGATACTTTGAAAATCCCTCAGCCGGAAATTTTGTCAGCTCTGCTAATTCATTTATCCTGTTTTGTATTCTTTGTTTATCCCACCCGAGGTATCGCGAAAGCAGTGATACATTTTCTTCCGCGGTAAGGTGAGGAAATAATCCGCCCTCCTGGATTACATACCCTATTTTTAATCTTATATCGCGAAGGTTGGACGGTAGAAGTTCCCTGTCATCAAACGTAACCTGACCGGAGTCAGGTTTGATAATTCCGGTTAAAATCCTGATTAGTGTGGATTTTCCACAGCCGCTGGGACCGATCAAAACTGCGGATTTTTTATTTTCTATCTCAAGGCTAACTTGCTTTAGTGCTTCAGTTCCATCAAAGGATTTTGAAATATTATTAAGTAAAACAGACATCAGCTTAAAATTCGTTCATCGGAAGATCTCTACTCTGCAACAAGTATTCTATAGTCCCACGGTTGAAGCTCCAGCCATTCTTTTGATCTGATCTCGGTCTTTTTACCTGAAAACGGATTTTTATACTCTCCCGCTATCTGGTCACTCTGCAGCTCAGTTCTAACCTTTTTATCCGAAAGATTGAAAATCGCATACACTTTATCTTCACCATTCTGCCTTACAAAGGCAAAAACTTCGGCTTTACTTGAGTTAACCATTATCATCCTGCCGCCGTCACTGCCGTTCCACAAAGCCTTGTTTTTTATTTTATCATTGAGAAGATCTGTATAAAGCAGACGGTATTTGCTCTTTTTCCAATCGATCGTATCTTTATCAAAAAACTTGAGCCTCTTATCCAGACCTGCTTCCTGCCCGGAGTATACAAGCGGCATTCCTTTTATAACGCAGGTAAATGCATCGAATGTCTCTGCCGCATCGCCCAATCTTTCAAACACAGTACCGTTCCAGCTGTTTTCATCGTGATTAGTTGTAAATCTCATTCTGTACGCATCAGGGGGATAGGTATTAGTTTCCTTCTTAAAATAATCTCTTATTGCCTGAACGCTTGTCTTTCCCTGCGCTAAGTCGTTCATCAGGTGCATAAGGTGCCAGGAATAAGTCATATCGAATGCCTCGTGAAACTCAGGTCCTTCTGCTTCAGCCAGCATAAAAACTTTCTTGACGCTGTCCAGGCTGGCACGGGCTGATTTCCAGAAATCCAGAGGAACCATTCCGGCAACATCACACCTGAAGCCATCGATATCACATTCCTGTACCCAGTATTTCATTGCATTGATCATATACCTTCTTAATTCTTTATTATCGTAGTTCAGGTCAATAACATCATGCCAGTCGGCAACAGGCGGCACAAAATTTCCAAGGGAATCTTTTGTATAGAAGTCGGGGTGTTCTGTCACCCACACATTATCCCAGGAAGTATGGTTCGCCACCCAGTCGATGATTACATACATACCGGCTTCGTGAACCTTCCTTACAGTTTCTTTGAAGTCATCAAGCGTACCAAATTCAGGGTTCACTGCTTTGTAATCCTTAACCGAATAATAGCTTCCGAGACTTCCCTTCCGGTTCTTTTCACCAATCGGGTTTATAGGCATAAACCAGACTATTCCAATACCAAGGTCTTTCAATTCTTCAATATGAGCATCAAATGCCTTAAAAGTACCTTCAGGAGTATACTGCCGTGTATTCACTTCATAAATTGAAGCATTCCTGCTCCAGGCAGGATGTTCAACAGATTTTATTTCCTGGGCAGGACTATAATTGACAAATAAGATCAATGCAAAAAACAGCAGGAATATTTTGTAGTTATGATTCGACATAAATTTCTCTGTAATATTAATAATGTAAACCGGGTGAATTCTTATCTACAGAATTCTCCCCTTAAATTAAATTGATGGAAATTGATCACAATTCAGAACGTTTTTCCTTACCTTTACCTTTCTTAACTTCGGTCTGATACTGTGCTCTTTCAAACATTTCGTGTTCTTGATCTGTTGGTACGGCCTTTTCTACTTTAACTTTTTCCTTGATCTGATCATAGTGCTGCAGCAGGGTCTGGCTCCGGGAGATCTCCTCGAGGAGTTTTGTTTTCTTTGCCTCAAGTTTGGTTATATAGCCCCTCTGTTCTTCATGCTCAAGCTTTAATTGTCCAATAGAGTTCTGAAGTTCAGATAATTCTTTCCTGGATTCAGAAATCCTTTCCCTGGTGATATGAAGCCTGTCTTCAAATTCGGATATTTCCTCATCAATCTCATGTTTTTTAGATCTTGATTTCTCAAACCTTTCATTCATATCGTTAAGGATCTCTTTCATATTATCTTCGATCGACTGCTTTTTACTCATCAGGTACTCGGTCTCCATCCTCAGACCGTCGTTACGCCGGAGAATCTCGGTTGTCTTATCCTCAAGCGATTTAATATCCTGTTTCAGTATTTCTTTGTCTCCCTCAAGTTCTTTCACGGAATTCTCCAGAGAATTTATTTCAGCCTGTCGCATTCCAAGCACTCTTTCACTCTCTTCCAGAGCCGCTATCTTTTCGAAGAGGGTCTGATCCTTTTCATTTATTTCTTTCTCTTTATCCATCACAACCTTCTCATAGAAGATACGTTTCCGGCTGAGTTCATTCACATCACGACTATATTTCTGGAATACTTTTCCGAACCTCTCTTCAAGAGCTGCATTTTCATTTTCGATTTCAGCCTTTTTCTTTTCAACGAGAGGGATAGTCTGTCTTAGTAAATCCGACTGTTCTTTCAGTTTTTCATAAACTTCAGCCTGATCACTTACCTTTTTACCCAGCTCTTTTTTGAGTACTTCCGAGGCATCGATTTCCCTTTCAAGAGCAGTCAGTTTATCCTGAAGCAATGTAAGCTCTTCCCCAACTTTTGTTAATTTGCTGCTTTTAGCTTCAAGTTCATTCGTGATTTCAAAAAGTTCACGCTGCTTATTGTTCTTTTCCTCCGAAATTCTGCTGTAGTTATTAGAAATCGTATGGATAGAATTTGATCTCTCTCTTAGTTCTGTATCAAGTTCCTTTAGATCTTTATCCAGTTCAACTTCTTTCTCCTGCTTGTGAGCAATGTTTTTGGTTAGCATATTAAGGATTTCATCTTTAGCTTTAATTTCCTGCTCATGGTTAGCTATCTCATCGCTCAGCTTTTCTTCTTTTTCCTTTAGCCTGGCAACATTGTTAAGAAGTCTTACTTCTTCGCCGGAATAATATTCTTTCTCTCTTTTTCTCTCTTCAATTTCTTTATATAAGTTCTTAAGATTTTCCTTCTCTGCCTTATCACGTTCGTGAAGAGCCTCAACCTTTTTTATAAGCTCTTTTACCTCTTCCTTCTTACTATCAATCCCTCTCAATATTTTTGCCTCATGTTTTCTGAGGTCTTCCAGAATTTTTTCTTCAGCTTCTAACTTCCCCTGGCTGTCATTTTTGATTTCCTTTTCAAGTTCATCCTTTTGAGATAAAAACTTTTGCAGCTCCGTGTTTAACCTCTGTATTTCCCTTTTCTGCCATTCATTCTCCTTTTTAAGGAGTTTATAACTTTCAGAATTTCCTGACTCATCTTCGGTTTTTTCCTCTGCGGCAGACCCGGAAAGACTCTCAAATTCTTTTTTAAGTGCTTCAACCTTGTTATTGTAGTCAATCAAGGTATGCTGAAGTTCTTTTTTGAGTCCGTTCAACTCCGGAATTTTATTAACCAGCTCGTTTAATTCCGATTCCCTGATCTTCTTATCATTTTTAAGGATCTGGATTTCATCATTCAAATCTCCTTTTGCTGAATTCAGATCAGCGATTTCTCCCTGGAGCCTTTTCAGCAGATTCTGCAGATCATTTACAACCTCTTCCTGCTCACTATAGGCGTGAAGCTTATTTTTAAGCTCCTGGTTCTCTTTCCTCAGAGCTTCATTTTCTTTTGAATTAAAAATAGCCATTGCCTTATCTCCCGGAGTACTTTAATTAATAGTCATCAAAACAGAATCCGAAAATGGGTTGGATATCAAAAATGATATAAATAATGCATGAACTTACTTATTAGAAGCTAAATTATCAATCAGATTTCAGCTTTTGGAAGAGTGCCCGTCACCCAGTACTTCAACCTGATCACCGAGTGCATCTTCAACATATACCATCTGTACTGCCACAATAATACAGACCATCATTGGAGTTGCGAGGATTATACCAAATATTCCCAGCAGAACGCCCATAAGGATCTGGGCTGAGATAAGGAGGGCAGGTGGGATTGACACAGCCCTTTTCTGAATCTGGGGTGTAATAAAATAGCTTTCCAGCGTCTGGATCCCAACGTAAAGAGCAACGATCCATAATCCTTTAACCGGACTTATCACAAGTCCGAACAGTACCGCGGGGACAGCAGAAATAACGGGACCAATATTCGGAACGAAGGTAAGAATGGCAGCAAAAATGCCGAGGGTTATTGGCATAGGAATATCAAATACCCATAAACCTATCGCCGTCAGAATTCCAATCACCAGCATTGAAGCAAACCTTCCGACAAACCACCATTTCAGAGCACTGTTCATTGCCTCCATTACTTCCCGGACTCTTTGTCTCCTCCGCTTTGGAAATAACTTTATTACTCCTCTTATATAGATCCCCGGGCTGAAGGCCGAATAAAGTCCGATGATGAGAATGATAAATAAATTAACCAGGGCACCAAAAGTGGATGAGAAGATTCCTGTAATCTTGCTTAACATCGCCGTATCGGAAGTAAAGTTCTTCTTTGCATTTTCAATCCCCTGGACAATAGTTTTGCCCCAGTCCGATCTTGCCATATCTTCTTTTAAATGTTGCCATGCGGTCGGTACCTGATCTTTCATCTGGTTAAATCCGTCAACGATGCTCGGACCAAGCAGCCATATCCCTCCTGTAACTAATATGAAAATTATGAGTAATACGATTACAAGAGACAAACCAGAAGAAACATGGGTCCTTACCGAAATAAAAGAAGCCATCCCTCTCAGGAAAACCGCAACGAGGATTCCTGCAAAAATAAGAAGCATTACCTGTACAGCCTCTACAAAGAGCATTATTAAGGCTATTACAATAACAACCACTCCGATTGTGTAGAGTACCTTCTGTGAATATGTATCTCTATTCAAAAATGTATGGCCTTTAGTTAATAAGAAGAGGTAACTTGAGATAATTTATGGTTTTGATGGAAATTTATTGTATGCTCACTCACTTTAGATTGACTTTAAAGATCAATCGTCTCCCGGGAGCTCGTCTCTTTGCCTGCGGTACCTGTTTCTGAAACTGATTTTCTGAAGTTGTCGTTCGATGATAAGGTCAGCAAGCCGGGCCGGGATAAACTCCCTGTTCTTCGAACCAAATAGATCATTGAGCTTTTTCTCGTTAATGTCTATCCGGTACAGGATGTTTATCAGTTTTTCATAGTTAGAATCCATTAGTTCGGTTATCTTCCTGGTAAGATGTTTTTTTAGCTGCTCAAGGTTATCAATTCCATCGGGAGTAATAACCGACGAAAGACCTGCTTTGTCAAAATCCTTTGTGATGGTTTCGGAAACCTCAATTACCTGGTTTTTTTCTTCATTCATAAAACCCTCGGTTACTAATTATGAAAATTTTTTATCTGAAATATTTACCAAATCTTCTGCTGTTTTTCAGCTTTCTGTTAAAAGTATTCGACGATTTGGCAAAACAAAATGCCGCAGGAATAAAAAATATAAACCCGGGAATAATCGGAAATATCAATCCGATTATCCCGATAATTGAAAAAACGCACCCGCACCAGAAAAAAAACAGCCTGACTGCTTTATTTGAAGAAGGTTCAACTTTCATTATAAGAATATATAAAGCAGTCCGGTTAAACAAAAATTATTTCAAACCGGAACTATAACTGAATTTTTCCCTGATTCCTTTCACTATTCTATAGCTGCCGAAAGTAAAGAAGGGAGCGGCAAGTACATCAATAAAATAATGAACATGCTGCAGGATTACACTGAAACCGATCACTATCGTAAAAATCAGGAATATCTGTTTAAATGGTTTTTTGTCAATGACAAGGAACAGCAAAAATAATGTGGCTGTATGTCCCGAGAAAAACAGGTCTTTTGTTAACAGCTTACCCGAGCCAAACAACTGTACAAAGGGATCATTTAAAGGGATCATTTCAGGAGGAGGATTAAAGGGTACCGAATACATAGCTGCCATTCTGAATAAGATCAAAACTGTATAAACCTGCAAAGTAAAGATCAGACGAACAGGGTTCCTTATAAGAATTATGATGCCTGTTAATAATGACATATAGATTATTATAAATATCAGCCACGTCAGATCTACCGGATTAAATAAACGAAGGATAGGATCAGCAAAGGAAAATCCCTGCCGGGTTTCAACGTAATTCAGAAATTTCGAATAAAAGTAAAGAGTAGTTCCAAGAATTATAACTGAAATTAAAAGTCTGTATTGTACATTCTTCAGTTTATATGAATCGATCCAGGCTGATTCTATCATGAATTTTCTATGTTAATGTTGTCCAGGAAGTAGGGAAGCATTTTACGCCAGGTGGACCAGTCGTGTACCATATCCTCTCCCCAAAGATCAAACCAGTGAGGAATATTTTTAGAATGTAGAATATCAGAGAGTTGTTTTGATGCCCCGGGATCTTCATAAGCTCCCTGTCCGCTGGCAATGATTATATTCTTTTTCCTCATGGTAGAAATGATATTTTCATCCTTTAATCCAGGAAGAAAATCTACGGGCGAATTGAAATAACAGGTATCATCAAAATAACCGCCAGTATAATACTTGAGATCGTAAATACCGCTCATTGCGATAACGCCGGCAAATAAATCCGGTCTTCTGAAAAATGTGTTGGCGGCATGGTAGGCCCCCAGGGAAGCGCCTGAAGTAACAATAGGAACCTGGCCTTCGCAATGTTCTTTAATAAATGGAATTACTTCCTCAATAACGTATTTGTTGTACCTGTCATGTTTTTCAGCCTTTTCGGAAGGAGTCAGGTCTTTATTCATCCAGGTCTCATTGTTAACGCTGTTTATTGAAAAGACCTTGAGTGTACCGTTATTAATATATTCTGAAATACTATCTATCAGGTAAAATCTTTCATATTCCAGGTAATCGGCACCGGCGGTAGGAAACATAAGGAGGGCATAACCATAATGACCGTATACAGCAACCTCCATAGTCTTTTGAAGCTTGTCACTATTCCATTTATGAATTTCTCTTTGCATTTTCTCCTACAAAGGGATATTAAAAAGAGAATTTCCCTACTTCAATTTGTATATTTTTCAGCACTTTTCAAAGGAATAAAGCTTTTCCGTAATCTCGCATACCCTAAAATTATTTAAAGATTTCCCTTGCCTCTTATAGTTCATTTTGATATTATTTAAGAACCTTTGTTCAGCAATACGGCAATTCCCGGGGTATCTGCAAAAACTATTTTCAGAAGACAGGTATATTTAATTAATACATCGGAGTATTATTTATGAAAAAACTCTTAGTTTTTCTGATTATATTTTTTTGCGTTTACCAGGTAACTAAAGCACAAACGGGACAGGAATATTCGCAAAAGCCCAAAGTGAGTGCCGGTCTTTATACCGGTTATACCGACGGATTTGGAATTCAGGGAAATTTAATGATATCCAATTTTGCCCAGGATTTTCCCTTTTCGGCAAGATTTGCAGTCGGATATTCTACTCTTAACCCGGGGGATCCGGCAGCTGCCAGAAAAATCTTCATAAACGACGCAACAAATGGAGTCCCTGAGAAAAGCGGAACCGACTGGAATTTCAGAATGGATTTTATGTACCATGCTCCATTTCTCTCCTTGAAGAGATTCTTTCTGTTTGCAGGATTACGATACTCTTCTTTCTCTGCAGATTTCAGATTTATTGACGGTAATGAGTTTTTCACTATTAACAGCAGCCAATGGGGACTGGGATTGGGAGGAGAGAGTTACTTTGTACTTGTTCCCGGCCTTGACCTGGTTTTCTCAGCAGGTACTGACTTTTATTTTAACAGTGAGCTTCAGGGACATGATACCTCCTATAGTCCTGATGGACAGGATATTAATGGCCGCCGCGACTATACCTACACAGATGCCGACCAGGCCATAAATCAGCCTAAACTAATGATAAGAGCCCTGATAGGGTTCAATTATCATTTTTAGGATCACTGATGCCGAATTGGTCAGGTTGTAGTAAGAGATCTCCTGCTGAGGAATAATTAGTCGAATTATGACTGAATTTTTCGGCGATTTATCAGGTAGAGATCCGATGGTTTTACCTGTTGATGCTGGAGTGGTTCAGCCTTAGGTGACCCCCGTCCCGAAGGCTAAACTCACCTGGAAACATCCGTAATTCCGAAAATGAGACACTGACAAATTGTCATACTGCTGACTTTTTCAACAGCGGAAATTTGCGTTTATTCGCTGTTTTAGGAGTGTCTCATTCTGAGTCCAAATACGGGATAACTACGGCATAACTACGGGACTAAACCGGGATAAATAAATAGTCTGCCATTTTGTCATACCTGTTGAATATTTCAGCAGCTCATTAAGATCCCGGACAACTCCATTATACAGCTAGTTTGTGTAATGACCACATCTGGTTTCGGTTGACATTACTTATATTTTAATCAGCCTCGGGTTTTGAACATAATTCTGTAAGAACCCCGTAAGTAGATCTGGGATGGATGAATGCTATGTCCAGGCCTTCTGCTCCCCTACGCGGACTTACATCAATTAATTTGATTTCTTTCTCTTTTAATTCATTGAGGGCAGAAGGAAGATTCTTTACTGCAAAAGCTAAATGGTGAATTCCTTCCCCTCTTTTTTCTATAAATTTTCCTATCGGACCTTCCGGATCTGTTGTTTCCAGAAGTTCTATTTTGGTTTGTCCTATCTGAAAAAAAGCTGTCTTTACTTTTTGATCTTTAACCTCTTCCACAGCGTAACATTTTAACCCGAGAACATCTTCATAATATTTAATCGCTTCTTCAAGATTCTTTACTGCTATTCCGATGTGTTCAATATGGGTTAAATCCATGTCAATACCTTTAATTTATATAACTACATGCTCCTTGTATTCGCCGAAGACCGCACGCATTGTATTGCAGATCTCTCCGACACTGGCATATGTTTTAACTGCCTCAATAATGGGCGGCATAAGATTATCGCTGCCTTCAGCCGCTTCTTTTAATTTCTTTAAAGATTCCTGCACTTTGCTGTCACCTCTTTCTCTTCTTACCTTGTTGAGAAATTTTATCTGGTCTTCCTGAACTTTCATATCTATTCTCAGCAGTTCAGGTTCCTCATCCTCTTCAACACGGAATTTATTTACGCCGACAACAGTATATTTGCCGCTTTCCACCTGCTTTTCAAATTCATAAGCAGCCTTCTGGATTTCCATCTGAACGAATCCGTCCTCAATTGCCTTTATCATTCCTCCCATAGCATCGATACGGTCTATATAATCCCCGGCTTCTTTTTCGATCTGGTCAGTCATAGCCTCAACGAAATAGGATCCTGCAAGGGGATCAATTGTATTAGTTACGCCGCTTTCGTATGCAACTATCTGCTGGGTACGTAAAGCTGTACGGACAGAGTTTTCAGTAGGCAGCGCCAGAGCTTCATCTTTTGAATTAGTATGAAGACTTTGAGTGCCTCCAAGTACAGCGGCAAGAGTCTGCACTGTAACTCTCACAATATTATTATCAACCTGCTGTGCAGTCAGCGTGGAACCGGCTGTTTGGGTATGGAACCGCAGCATCATAGATTTGGATTTTTTGGCACCAAAACGATCTTTAACTATCCGGGCCCATAGTCTCCTTGCCGCCCTGAACTTTGCTACTTCTTCAAGAAGGTCATTATGAGAATTAAAGAAGAAGGAAAGCTGTCCCGCAAAATCGTCTATATCAAGTCCCGCTTTTAATGCTGCCTCCACGTAGGCTATACCATTCGCAAGTGTAAAACCGACTTCCTGAGCCGCCGTAGAACCGGCCTCCCTTATATGATATCCCGATATTGAGATCGTATTCCAGCGGGGAACTTCCTTTGAACAGAATTCGAATATATTGGTAATAATCCTCATCGAGGGTTTTGGAGGATAAATGTAAGTTCCTCTTGCAATATATTCTTTAAGCAGATCGTTCTGTATGGTCCCGCTTATTTTATCACGTGAAACACCCTGCTTCTCAGCCACGGCAATATACATCGCCAGAAGAACTGAAGCCGATGCGTTTATCGTCATTGAGGTTGATATTTTATCAAGAGGAATTTTATCGAACAGCACCTCCATATCTGCCAGGGTATCGATAGCAACGCCTACTTTTCCAACCTCGCCGTAGCATATAGGATCGTCACTGTCATACCCGATCTGGGTAGGCAGATCAAATGCAACCGAAAGTCCGCTTGTTCCCTGCTCAAGCAGATACCTGTACCTCTGGTTCGACTCTTTTGCCGTCCCGAAACCGGCGTACTGGCGCATTGTCCACAATCTTCCGCGATACATAGTAGGCTGGATTCCGCGCGTATACGGATATTGTCCCGGGAAACCTGATTTCTCCAGGTATGCTGCTTCGGTGTCAGCCGGAATGTACAAGGGTTTTACGGGTGAAAACGAAACCGTAGAAAATTCTTCTTGTCTTTCAGGATACTTAGATGTGCTTTTCAGATATGTCTTTTCTTCCCACTCTTTATATGCCTGCTGAACTTTGTTCTTCAATTCATCCATCGAGGCCACAATTCCTCCATACTTAATTTGATCTATGCAGATAATAAAATAACTGCACACCCAAAAATAACTGAATAATTACACTTAGAAAATTTTTGACTGCATAAAGGACCCATAATCAGGAAATTTAATACAATTTCTGTGCTTTTCTGTCCCGGAGTGCAACTTTTTTCAACATCAGGAACTATTTAAGAAGGTTTTGCGTTGTCTCATTATAAGGATTATCTCAAATGAAAAAAGCAATAATTATCGGTGCAGGTCTCGGAGGGCTGTCGACAGCTCTGAGGTTAAGCACGTCAGGATATAAAGTTACCATTCTGGAGAAGTATCAGAAGCCGGGAGGCAGACTTAACCAGCTGAAAAAAGATGGTTTTACCTTTGATGTAGGGCCCTCTTTCATGAGTATGAGCTATGAGCTCGATGAACTATTCAGGAGTTCCGGTGAGAAAAATCCGGTAACCCTAACAGAGCTTGATCCCCTTTACCAGGTTTATTTTGAAGGTGGAAATAAGCCTTACAGAATATGGAAAGATCTGGACAAGCTGCAGGAAGAATTTAAGAGATATTGAACCGGATCTGGGCACTAAAGTAAAAAGCTATCTAAATAAAGCGGGGGAATTCTTTCACGATACCGAAGACAAAGTTATAAAATCGAACTATGCAAATGTGCTTGACTATCTATTGAAACTGACCAGAGTTCCCCTTAAGCATCTGCCCTACCTTTTCCGGAATATGTGGAATGAAGTAGAACGCAGCTTTACCTCTGACGAGGTAAAGATAATATTTTCGCTGGTAGCTTTTTTCCTGGGATCAACTCCTTTTCAGACGCCCGCCATTTATTCCCTGCTTAACTATACTGAAATGAAGCACGATGGTTACTGGAAGGTGGAAGGCGGTATGTATAAACTGGTTGAAGAAATAGTACGAATACTGGAAAGAAAAGGAGTTGAATTCCATTATAACACCGAAATAGTATCTGTCGGAAGTTCCAATGGAAAACTATTGTCGCTTCTCGATAATAATGGAAAAGAATGGACAGCCGATATTTATATTTCTAATTCTGATGCAGCCTCTTTCAGGGGGAAAATCCTGGGAAGGAAAAACTTCAGAGAAGAAAAACTGGATAAGATGGAATGGACACTGGCTCCGTTTACAATTTATCTTGGTGTTCAGGGCAAAATTGATGGTCTTATGCATCATAATTATTTCCTTGGAAAAAATTTCAAAGAGTATGCAGATAAAATATTTACTTCGGCGGTAAGTCCCCGCAAGCCTTATTATTACGTTAATGTATCCTCTAAATCCTGGCCGGAATCTGCACCGCCCGATTGTGAGAATCTCTTTATCCTCTGCCCCGTACCAGACAGAAGATTTAAGTCGGAATGGAACGATAAGGACGAGCTTGCAGATAATATTATCAGAGACCTTTCCGAACGGGTGAATTTTGATATTGGAAAGAACCTGCTTGTTAAAGAAGTATGGAGCCCCGTCGATTGGGAGAATAATTTTAATCTTTATAGGGGTTCGGGACTTGGTTTAGCACATGGTATTAACCAGGTAGGCGGATTCCGCCCAAAGAATCAGGACGAAGAATTTCCGAACCTGTTTTATGTTGGAGCATCTACTATCCCCGGGACAGGACTACCAATGGTCATCATTAGTTCAAAACTGGTCTTAGAAAAAATTCAAAAGGAATATGGAAGCAGTTTATCATAATACGGCATATAAAATCAGCCGTGTCATAACTCATAGCTACAGCACCTCCTTCAGCCTGGGTATACAGGTTTTCGCGCCCTCATACAGGGATGCCATTTATGCTGTCTACGGTTATGTACGACTTGCAGATGAAATAGTCGACTCCTTTCATAACTATGAAAAAAAGCTTTTACTTGATGATTTCCGGCGGGAAACTTTTGATGCTATAAAAAGAGGAATTTCTACTAATCCTGTCATCAACTCTTTTCAGCTGGCGGTGAATAAGTACGGGATAGACTTAAAGTATGTAGAGGACTTTCTTAATAGTATGGAAATGGACTTATCTAATAACTTTTATGAACCCAAAGTTTACGATGATTATATATACGGATCAGCAGAAGTTGTGGGGCTGATGTGTTTGAAAGTATTCTGTTATGGTCATCCCGGTTTATTTGAGGAACTTCTGGAATCAGCTAAAAGCCTGGGATCAGCATTCCAGAAAGTTAATTTCCTCAGAGATGTTAAAAGTGATTTGTCTGAGCGCGGAAGGATATATCTGCCCGGCATCAACCAGGAAGTCAATATCACTAATGCCAATAAACAGAAGCTTGAAGAAGATATAGTTGCTGAGTTTGAGACAGCATTAAAAGGTATTAAAAAGCTCCCGGCGGGTGTAAAACTGGGAGTATATTCCGCATATCTTTACTATCTTGGTTTATTTAATAAGATCAGGAAAAGCGATATTGAATTACTGTTGCGTAAAAGAGTTCGTGTATCCAATTTTTCGAAAATTATGCTTTTGCTGAAGTCCTGGCTTGAAGTCAGGATTCTGAAAACCTGTTAATAAAAGGTGGTATTATGATATTTAAGTACAGCGCAGTCCTGGTTATTATCCTCTCAGCTAAAGTTTTTGGCTTATCGGTAAATCCTGATTCTGCTTCAATGAATTACCTGAGAACTGAATTTTATGCTGCAGTGGAAGACGAAGACAAAGTCGATCTGCTCGAGCAGTATATTATATCCAGATATTCAGATGATTATACCAGTTATAGTCCTGTTATCCTTGCTTATTACGGCGGCATTCAGGCGCTTAAAGCTAAGCATGCTTTTAACCCTATCTCAAAACTTAGTCATTTAATATCCGGATTGAACAGACTGGAAGAAGCGGTAGAAAAAAGTCCAGATAATCTTGAGATAAGGTTTATGCGGTTTTCAATTCTCGACCATGTCCCCGGTTTTCTTGGATATTCAAATGAGAGGGATGCTGACAGAGACAAAATATGCGGGCTGCTGATTCAGAAAGATTACTCTTCACCCGGCTACGAGATTCAAAAAGGTATGGCGGAGTATATGCTGGAATCGGGAAGATTAAGCCGCCATCAGGAAAGTTTAATTCAGGATTTAATTTCCTCTTTTGCCAATAAATGAGTACGTACTTACTTATAAATTTTTTTATAATATTATTTCCACTTCTGTTAAGCTTCGACAAAAAAACTGCTTATTATAAAAATCTCATTCAAGTATTTATATCCGTAGTTATTGTCGGTACAGCCTTTCTTATATGGGATTCAATTGCAGTAGTAAGAGGCGACTGGAGCTTTAACAGAGAGTTTTTAACAGGTATATATTTTTTTAATCTACCCCTGGAAGAGGTCCTTTTTTTTATAACAGTTCCCTACAGCTGTATTTTTATATATGAAGTATTAAGGAATTATGTCAGCGAAAAAAAACTGCGGGTTGGAAATAGCGTAATAATATTCATTGCCCTTATTATTATTGTTTTGGCTTTCATCTTCAGGGATCAGTATTACACTTTTACGGTGCTTCTCTTCTCCGCCTTTTTTCTTCTGACCGGTTTATTCAGATTTAATTTTTTATTGAGGTCAAAGATTTACTGGCTTACAATCCTGCTATCCTATATTCCATTTTTGGTTGTAAATTACCTGTTAACCTCCCTGCCTGTTGTTGAATATAATGATAGTGCAATTTGGGGATATAGATTCATAACCATCCCTGTTGAAGATTTTTTCTATTCTTATTCGATGATATCCTTCTGGATCCTGTTTTATATTATTGCGGGAAAAATTACGGGGAATAATTACAATGAATAAATCTGCCGGCAGTCGGAACATTGGAATTATAGGTGCGGGTTTGGGCGGCCTTTCAGCAGCCATTTACCTTAGCAGCAAAGGATTCCGTGTTTCGGTTTTTGAAAAGAACAGTTATGCGGGCGGGAAAGCGGGTGTATTGAAAAGGGAAGGGTTTAGATTCGATACCGGTCCCTCGGTCATCACCATGCCTTTTATTCTCAGGGATTTATTTAATGCGTGCAATGAAGATATTGAAGATTATTTAACCATTAAACGGCTCAATAACAACTGCAAATACTTTTACCCCGATGGAACTATCCTAAATGCTTATTCAGATCCGGAAAAACTTGGTGATGAAATAGCTTCGAAAACCAGTGATACAGCTAAAGCCGTTAAACGATACTTTGACCACTGCGCCAATATATATGATCTGACTTCTGAGCAATTTCTTTTTTCACCTGAAATAAACATAAAATCATTCCTGAAACCCCGGGCAATAAAATCATTATTAAGTTCGTTCAGGATCGATCCCTTCAGAACGATGCATAATGCTAATACCAGGTTTTTCAGTGATCCTAAAACCATACAATTATTTGACAGGTTTGCAACATATAACGGATCCGATCCCTATCGTGCACCAGCTACCTTAAATATAATCCCTCACGTTGAATTAAATCTTGGAAGTTATATTATTTCAGAGGGTATCGCGGCAGTTCCGGCAACCCTTAAAAAACTGGCGGAACATAAAGGAGTGGTTTTTTATCCCGATCACAGAGTTGATAAAATACTGATCTCCGGTAAATCAGCAGTGGGATTAAGGGTAAAGGATAAGGATCATTTTTTTAGTTCAGTGGTTTCAAATCTCGATGTCAGGAATACCTACCAATATCTGGCGGGTGAAGACTATAAAGAGAATGGAGAGCCTTCAATGTCGGGCATCGTTTTTTATTGGGGAATAAAAGGAAATTATGATTCCATTGAGACACATAATATTTTGTTTTCAGAAAACTATAAGAAAGAATTTGAAGATATTACTATACATAAAAGATGTGCTGATGATCCGACTATCTATATTTATGTTTCTTCAAAATATAAATCTGATGATGCACCTGCGGGTTATGAGAACTGGTTTGTAATGGTTAATACTCCTTACGATTCGGGTCAGGACTGGGAGTTGGAAATTAAGAGAATAAGAGAGATCGTAAAACGAAAGATCCAAAAAGTCACCGGCATAAATATGTCCGATAAAATAATCTTTGAGGATATTCTTAGTCCTTCTGATATAGAAGCCGAGACAGGAAGCTTGCACGGAAGCATTTACGGTTTTTCTTCCAACAATATAACCTCGGCATTCAGGAGACCCCCGGTTAAATCGCCTCATTATAAAAACCTTTTCTTCTGCGGCGGGAGTGTTCACCCGGGCGGCGGGATTCCGCTTGTTCTGTTATCAGGGAAACACGTTTCCGAATTAATAAGCAGAGAGAATTTATGATAAAGGCGGAGCACAAAAAATGGGCAGAATTCATTTTCGACCCTTATATCAATCACCTGCTGCATAAGAATTTTAACGGGTTCTATGTAACCGGAAACCTGCCTGATCTGGAGAAATATCCGGGACTGATAATCACACCAAATCATTTTTCATGGTGGGATGGGTTTATAACATACTACCTCCTAAAAAAATTCACCCGGAGAAGAATATATACGATGATGCTTGAAGATCAGTTGAAGAGATACTGGTTCTTTAAGAAAGTCGGGGCATATTCAATTAATCAGTCAAATCCTGTAAGTATTGGCAGAACTCTCGACTACACAAGAAAAGTACTTAATGATAAAAAAAATATTGTGGTGCTTTATCCGCAGGGTGAAATTCAGCCGCTGACTTCGGAAAAGGTGATTATAAAACCCGGTCTGAAATTAATACTGGGGAAAAAGAGCAACGGGAAGTATGTCCTTCCCCTGGCATTAAAAATAGAATACGGAAACAATAAAAAACCTGACATAGCGGCAGGATTCGGCAGGATATTTACCGCAGAGGAAATTAACACGGATTACGACACATATACTCAAGAATTCCAACTCAATGTCCAACATCTGAGGAACTTGTCAGATTTCGATAAATGCAGGAATTTGTTTTGACAACTATCTTCTATATTGTCCTGGCAGTATTATTTCCTACCGGAATAATCGTTATCTACAATTATTTTACTGCACCCGTCATAAAAATTAACTCCGGGGAAAAGTTCGGAGTAGACCTGATTTCCGTTTTAATTCCTGCCAGGAACGAAGAAAACAATATTGCTGACTGTCTTCTGTCGATATTAGAACAGGATTACCCCGGACTGGAAATTCTCGTTCTCGACGACGATTCAGATGATAATACTTACAGTGTGGCCGATGCATTATCAAAAAAAGATAAAAGGATTAAGGTAATTAAAGGAAAACCACTGCCTGCGGGCTTCACCGGTAAGAACTGGGCCTGCCACCAGCTCTCGCAGTCAGCAAGGGGCAAATACCTCCTTTTTATCGATGCTGATGTAATCCTGGAAAACGGAGCTATTCTTTCAGCTTTTAATCAAGTTATAAGATTAAACCTAGGGTTATTATCTGTATTCCCCACTCAGAAAATAAGATCTGCGGGTGAATGGATAATTGTCCCTTTAATGAACTGGCTGCTGCTTACTTTTCTGCCGTTATACTTCGTTTATTCAAGTAAGTCTCATTCATTAGCTGCCGCGAACGGTCAGTTTATGCTTTTCAAGCGTTCGGCATATGAAAGTATAGGAGGACATTATTCAATGAAATCCAGCATTGCAGAAGATATAATGTTTGCAAGACAATTGAAACAAAACAGTTTCCCGGTTAAAACATTTCTGGGAGGTGAACTTGTATTCTGCAGGATGTACAGTGATTTCAATTCTTCCTTTGAAGGTTTTTCAAAGAACTTTTTCCCCGGTTCCGGTCTGAATCCCTCTGCATTTCTTATTGCCGCATCCTTAATAACATTCAGCTTTGGCGTCCCCATTATCATGGTGTTTATTGATAAAATCTTTATTTTACCATTGATGCTGATAATCCTGCAGCGCATTTTAATCTCCTACAAAAGCAGGCAGCACGTCTTAATAAACCTTCTTTTTCATCCTTTGCAGATAATAATGTTGTTTATCCTTGGTATAAATTCAGAAATTGTGAGTAAAACAAAAAAAAGAAAATGGAAAGGAAGGGTTTTCTGAAAAGGAATCATTTCATAATTCTTCTTTGCGTTATCTTTATTGTTGGAATAATAGGGCACATAATACCCATAATTCGCCCTCTCATGCTGCTGCTTACACCTTACATGCTTTTTGTGACAGGGCTTTTGATATTCTACCTTACTTTAAGAAGAGGTGAACTAAAACTGCTTCTCTGGTGTTTAATTATATATCTGCTGACTTTTATACTGGAAGTTGTCGGAGTTAAAACAGGACTCATATTCGGAAGTTACTCATACGGGAATACCTTAGGAGTCCAATTACTGGGAGTTCCCTTATTAATAGGTTTTAACTGGGTAATAGTGATCCTTGGAGCCATTACGATAGCGGAACAAATTGATCAGAATATATTTCTGACCGCTTTGTTTACCGGTACACTTGCCGTATTGTTTGATATAATGATGGAGCCCGTTGCGATAAAACTTGACTACTGGACCTGGGATTCAGGTTTTATACCATTTTCAAATTATTATACCTGGTTTGGAATTTCTTTTCTCTCGTCGATGCTTTACGATTTCTTCAAAATAAAAACAAGTGAGAAACTTCCTGAAGTCTATTTTACAATACAATTTGCGTTTTTTATACTGTTATCATTATTTGTCTGATTGAGAATGTTATGGGACTGATTATAGCTTTACTTATCATAGCACTGTGGCTGGCACATCTATTATTTTCTCTGCTGTATGTTAACCCTTCGCTGACAGATCCTTATTTCTTTCTCCATATTTTACTGCAGGGTTATCTTTACACCGGCCTTTTTATTACTTCTCACGACGCAATGCATGGAACTGTATCGCACAAAAGGTTTATAAATAATATGATTGGGAGAACAGCCTCATTCCTTTTTGCCGGGCTGTCTTATAAGAAACTTCTTAAAAATCATATTGCTCATCATAGTAATCCTGGAGAGGATAATGATCCCGACTTTTATAAGAATTCACAAAATTTCTTCATCTGGTGGTTTGTCTTTTTAAAACGTTATACTACAATTACCCAGCTGATAATAATGGCTTTATTGTTTAATATATTAAAGATATGGTTTGATGAGGCATCGGTCTTTTCTTTCTGGGTCATACCGGCTTTCCTGGGTACACTTCAGCTATTTTATTTCGGCACCTATATTCCTCATAAATATCCTCATACAAGTAAAATGAAACCGCATAATGCCCGAACGCTAAAGAAAAATCATTTATGGGGAATGTTAACCTGTTATTTTTTCGGCTACCATTTTGAACATCATGATTCGCCCAGGACCCCCTGGTGGCAGTTATACAAATTAAAATGATTAGTTAATTGACTGGAGACTTTTCTTTTCTATTTCTTCAAGAGATTGGACCAGTTCCGATTTAGAAAAAGGCTTAATAAGGAATTTATCTGCTCCTGCATTTAAAAACTCAGATATTCTCGAATCAATAGATTCACTTGAAATAATGATGATGGGACGTTTGTACGGATCATTTTTCTTAAGGTCTTTGCATATTAAAAGACTCTGCGTCCAAAGACTTGGGTTCACATCAAAAATGATTACTCCGTAATTACCATTCAGTACAATATCAATCTTAAATTCTCTGAGTGAAAAGACTTTTATTAAATGTGATTTTTTAAGAAATGCCTTTATCAGTTCATACGATTCACCACTGTTATCTATCATTAAGATCTCTTTACGGTTCTCATTACTTCTTATTTTTTCCTGATCATGATTGATATTCTGAGACAACGGAAGCGTAAAAGTAAAAGTAGTGCCGACACCTTTAATACTATCCACAAGCAGAGAACCACCTAGTTTTTCGATATACTTTTTAGCAAGCGCTAATCCTAGTCCGTTTCCCTCAAAATTTCTCCCAATATTCAGATCTTCCTGGCTGAATGGTTTAAACAGATGATCCATATATTCTGTAGAAATACCGATACCAGAATCTTTAATCCTGCACACTGCCAGTTCTCTCTCGGTAAGTATATCAGCTTCAATTTCAATAAACCCTTTTTTGGTAAACTTTTCAGCATTATTCAGCAGATTATTGATGATATTCTCAGTACTCTGCACATCAACATCAACGTATATTTTATCCTTCAGGAAATTCGTTTTTACGTCGATGTTTTTACTTAATGCACTTCCTTTAATTAAGTTTATGCTCGATTTAAGGATTCCGACAAGGTCAACGGTCTGTACATTCAATTTATAATTACCTGCTTCAAGCTGAGCAAAATCAAGCATCTGAGTTATACTTTTAAAAAGTCTTTCACTTCCGCTGTACAGGTTATCCAGGTAGATCCTGTCTTCAGGTCCAAGTTTATCTTTAAGGTTCTCTTTAATGATCGACGAATAACCAAGGATTATATTAAGAGGTGTCCGCAGTTCATGAGAAAGCACATTAAGGAAAGTATTTTTCAACCTCTCTGCTTCCCTGTTGCCAAGGCGTGCTTTTTTTATTTCTTCCTCAGTAAGGATCATTTCAGTCTGATCCATGTGAATCAATACTACATAACCAAGATTTTCAAATGAGATATAAAAAAGATTTGTTTTGAAGATCGGAATGGTTATTTCTTTGCTTCTCAGGAGTGAATCGGCAAAGTTTTCCGTCTCTGCATGACTATTTTCTACGAAGATTTTCTGGATAAGCTCCTGAATACCATTCCTTCTTAATTCAACATCTTTGAAAACGTTATACTCCTTCAACTCGCCGAAGGTATATCCCCATAGTTTTGAGAATGCCAGGTTTACATAAACTATGTTACCTTTATCATTTATGATCTCAACAGGAAACATTAGAGGATCATAAAAAGTTGAGAAATATTTTTCTGTCTTATCTTTCATAATTTTCAGTTCACAGGCAATGAAAAAACAATAGTGGCGCCTGAGTCATTCTTCAGAACTTCAATGTTTCCACTATGCTGATCAATAATGCTCTTACAAAGGAAGAGTCCGTATCCACTGCCTCTTGATGTGGGGAGTTCAAACAATGTATTGAACTTATCCCCGGGGAAGCCGGGACCATTATCCTTCACTTCTACGCTTACCTTGGCTCCGGAAGAATATGTTTTTACTGTTATAGTCGCGTCAGCTCTCGCTTCTGTAGAATTCGTAAACAGATGAACGAGGAGGTGCTGAATTTGACCCGAATCATAATTGCAGGCAGGGACTGTATTAAATTCTGTTTCAAATGTAACCTTATTAAATTTTTTCATCGGCGACAGATATTTAATAACAGACTGAACCGTCTTATTTATTTCTCCGTGATCCTTATTCAAGTTCACTATAGAGGTCTCCAGCAGAACCTGAGCATATTTCTGAATATTTCTAATGCTGTCTATAGTAACTTTTAACTTTAATTTTAACCTGTCGAAAAGAATTGAGTCTATATCGGTACTGCCCGACTCAAAATCTTTATGAGATTTTTCAACAACCCTCATAAGGCTCTCTGTTTCAAGTAAAGCTAGGTGAACAAGTCCCTGAAGCGACTGTCCTATTTCTGAATCAATACTGGATTTCAGAGCTTTCCTTTCAGCGATTATCAGCTGAGTATTGGCTTCCTGGAGAGCATTATACGCACTCAACTGACCATGATACAGCTGTGCATTTCTTATTGCGGTAGCTGCCTGTCCTGCTAGAATTTCAAAAGTATCGGTAATTTCCCTCACGCGTATTTTATGAAGAAACTTACTATCGACATAAATTACACCTATTTTTTTCCCTTCCGTAATGAGGGGGGAACACAGGATAGTCTGCAGTTCTAGCTTTAATATACTTTTACTCGGATCATAATTATTATCGCTCTGAGCCCCTTCAATAAACTTCGACTGGCCAGTCTGGAATACATCTTCTACGACGGTTGTACTAACCTCAAAAAGAGATTCAGGCATCGTATTATTTCCGGAATCAAGGCCAAGCTTGTACTCAAGCTCGCCGGAGCTGTTCTTAAGAACAATAAATCCTCTTTCCGAATTTGTCAGTTTTATAGCATTCTTCAGTACCAGCTCAAGCACATCCTCAAGAATCAGGGAGCTGTTAATACTTTTAACGATATCAAGTATAACCTCAAGATTCTTTAGTCTTTCAATAGGTTCATCCGGAGCCGCAACACCGGTACCTGATTCATCCAGATTCTTCTTAAAATCACTGAATTTCATGAGTGCCTGTTATTTTACTATCCTGAGAATAAATTAAAATAAAAATATTATAATAACTAAGAAACCGAAATGGTATTATTAATAAATTGATGCCTGATCTCAATTAATCAGGCATCCTTTTAATCACTATTTTTAGCTTATTACCTTGTCCATATATACCGTGAAAAATGAGATATTACCGCATCCTTAACTTCCAGGACACCTCTATCTATATCCACGGTTAATTTTGAATACTGAACCGGATGAGTTATTCCACCACCATCAACATACATAAAATAAATGTCTTCCGGCTCAAAACCTGATAAATCCAGACCAATAAACTTTATATCAAAACGCAGATCTTCACTGAATGACATTGATGGAGAAAAATCGATTGACCCATCAGCATCGTCTACCAGGTAACCGATTGTCTCGGTTCCGCTGAATGCATTCTTAGGAATTTTAAGCTTCGCATTAATATTAACCTGACCTGATCCCGAGCTGTATGATTCATTCATTTTCACCATACCGCCCTGGCTTCCATTAATTTCCTCACTTGCAGAAAATACATTATTTTCTACGTTAAGCGAGTTTGGTGTGGGAAGCTGAATTACAGATTTCTGAACTTCCGAAACCGGAGCTGTTGGTTCGAGAATCGACTCAGAACAACCAGCAAAAATAAGCATGACTGGAATAAGAAGTAGTAATACTTTTTTCATAAACCCATCCTGAAGTAGTTATAGTTTAATTTGTCTTCCGGAAGGTAAATATCAAGTTTTCTGCCAGCTAATTTGCTTAAATTTCGCAGTATAGCTCGTTTTTTCCGTCTATTTTGTCGGTAATTTTTTCAAAAAAGCAAAAAATACCGTCAAAAGGAGCTTCAGAGGCCCTGTATAAGCTCTTTTATAAGATTTATCTGTTCAGTATGTTTAATTGATTTATAGAAGTTTAGGGATGAATTCAGATACCGGGCTGCTTCCTCTTTCCTGTCCATTTTCTTATATAAAATTCCAAGTTCCAGGGAAGTTTCAGCATGATTTAACCTGTTTTCTAGTTCATCGTTAATTCTCAGACTTGTAAGGAAGTGGGTCTCAGCAAGAGAAAGATTTTCTTTTTCTTTCTCAATTATACCCTTCAGCTTGAAATTATCAGCAACAGACAACCTGTCGTCCAGTTTATAGCTCAGCTCAAGAGATCTCTCTGTGAAAGCTTCCGCCAGCGAAAGATCATTAAGCTGGATATAAATAAAGGCTTTAGTAAGGTAGGATATTGCAAGGTTGGAAATGTAGTTTAGTTTGTTTGCAAAGTTAATACTCTGATCGATCTCAACGAGAGCCTGTTTGTATTCATGCTTCTGGGTATGAAGCAGTGCCAGGTTATGCCTCAATTCAACAATCCTGACAATATTCTTCAGCCTGTTAAACTTAATCAAAGCTCTGTGAAAATAATTATATGCTTCCTCATACGTTCCCTTCATTCCGTTAACGACGCCAAGGTTTATTTCTATCATTCCCATCAGGTTGGTATCACTGGTAATATTAAGGTAGGATAGACAATTTTCAAAATATTTTTCGGCCTTGAAAAGTTTTCCATAGTCAAGGTGAATAACCCCGAGCAGGTTTTCACATCTTACATAACCCCTGAAGTCTTTTTCTTTTTCAAATAATTTTTTGGCCCTGTTCAGAATAGATATGCTTTTTTTCCATTCTGCCTGCCTGCTGAATACTGTTGCTAAGATATAAAGACCATGAGCATAATATGAATTAAGATCATCCCTGTTCTTTGCCAATCTGGTAAGGGAATCAATAGTCTGTTCTGCTGAAGTGAATTCACCCTGGATGACAGACATATTGGCAAGATGGACAAGGAATTCCGCATAGGCTGTATCTTTAAGTTTATCTTTAGCAAAGGTAATCAGGAGGTTAACTTTATAATGAAACTCAGATCCTGAGGGAAAGGAGGAGGCCAGCTGCTTTTTATTTAAAATGGATAGAGAAGATATTTCGTCAGCCTCAGAAGGTTTTGCCCCTAAAAGTTGTTGATACTCGGAGATTTCCTTCTTGTTGAAATAGCTTCCTAATATCTTCTCTATTGAGTGTTGTGCTTCTTTAATCACTTTGTTATGATCTTATATTACACAAGTATAACAAAAAATTAATTATCTAGTCCAGATATATCTGGAAAAATGTGTAAGATGAGCATTTGTAACCGATAAGGTTCCATTAACTACATCTACACTAACCTGATCACAGCTGATTGGTTCAACATATGAACCATCATCAGATATATATGCAAAATATACATCTGCCGGGTTAACCCCTGAAAGATCGAGTCCGGAAACTGTGGCATTCAGAAGCACAGGTGCATCGAATGAAAGTGTGGGATTAAAGTCAATCTCTGCAAATGCGTCGCTGTTAGCAACGTAAAGGACTTTCTCTCCCTGGTATGCGCTCGCAGGAACATTGAGACTAGCCTGAATAGTAACCATACCGGATGTTGAAAGATATGACCCGCTCAGCTCAAGAGTTCCACCTGTGCTGCCGCTAATATTCCGAGAAGAAGCGAATGAAGCTTCAGTAGCCATATCAGCAGTCTGGGGCATCTTGAACATCTTTACGGTGTTACCATTCGGACCGGGATTTGTGCTGTTATTAATGTCGGAGCAGCCTCCTAACAGCAGACCTGCAAACAGAATGGAAAATAGAAGTTTTTTCATAGTACTAACACCCTCTCATAATTATGAGTATTTGAAAATAGATTTTAGTTTTTTTACTCGAGTGTTGCGCTCACAAGAGTGACTATGAAAGCGCAAGGTTTATGCCACTTATTTTTTATCAAAAGATTCTGTGTTTTATATCTGCTGAAATTCAGGAGTTGTAAATTTTACCGAAGAGGGCCGGTAATAATGGGATTTTTGTAAAATATTTTTACAATTTTATGAGCAGAAGGTGAAAAATTCGATGATTTGTACAATGATGGGCTTAAATCCGAATGGCGATCATAAACCTATTTTTTTAATAATTTGTCCAGTTTAGGTCTTGAGATCCCAAGCTGCTCTGAAGTGCGTGATTTGTTTCCTTTAAACTTCTTAAGAACTTCTTCCGCATATAATTTACTTAATTCATCAAGATCCGTGCTAATATAATTGAGCTGAAGATTTATAATATGGGGGTGAAGAGTGGGAACCTTATCCCCGGATTTTTCAGGCGGGGGTGTAAAATTTATGATACTTGAAAAATGTTTTAAACTCAGGTTTTTACCTTCACTTAAGAGCACAGCCCGCTCAACAGAATTTTTCAGCTCTCTCACATTTCCCGGCCAGCTGTAATTCAAAATAAAGTCCTCAAGATCGCTGTCTACTCTGGTGATCTTCTTATTGAATTGAATATTATACTCCTTTATATAGTTTTCAAGCAGCGTATGTATATCCTCCTGTCTTTCTCTGAGAGGCGGAATTTCAATAGAAACTGTATTTAACCTGTAGAAAAGGTCGCTTCTAAATTCGTTTTGTTCAATCAGTTCTTCCAGGTTTCTGTTGGTTGCAGAGATTACACGGGCATTTACCGGGATGTCCGTTACTCCCCCTAATCTTCTGATTACTTTTTTTTCTATAACTCTGAGAAGTTTAGCCTGGAGAGTAATTGACAGATCTCCGATCTCATCAAGAAAGAGAGTACCGTTTTCCGCAATCTCAAACAATCCGCTTTTCTTAAATTGCGCACTGGTAAAAGCTCCCTTTTCATGACCAAAGAGTTCTGACTCAAGCAGTGCCTCAGGAATTGCAGTACATAGAACGTCAACAAATGCATTACTGCTGCCGATGCTGTTGTTATGAATCAGTTTGGCCAGCAGCCCCTTGCCGGTTCCGGTTTCCCCCAGTATCAGAATATTAAGCCGGGGTTCTGCGGAAATCTTTTTAGCCAATTTTTTTATTTTTAAAACAGGATCAGAATTTCCCCAGAAGTCTTCAAAGTCAGCAGAACTTTCAACTTCATCAAGGATAAGTTCTCCCTGCCTTCTTGCTTCAAAATCTTCAATAATTTCATCAAGGTATGTCGAAAATTTATAGACTTCGTAGGGCAGAATAAAAATTTCATTGAAACCTAACTTGGCAAGGGTAACCGCAAGGAGAGTATTATTTTCGGGAATAACAAATAACACTTTGCTGTTCAGAGGTCTTTTGAGTTCGACAACCTGTTGAATAAACAGTGACTCTAACCCGGAAAGCTTAATAATCAGTACTTCATAATCTTCAAGAAATATTTTTTTGTTTTCCGGAGTAACAACGTTTATATCTGAATTTTTAAGCTTGGAGAGGGCGGAATTGATAGAATTATATTCTTCATCATCCGAGTATACCTTGACTATTATTTCTTCAAATCCTTCCATAAAACTATTCATTCATTTCCATTTTATGAATCAGAAACTTCCTTTCGGGATGTTCAAGATATAACCCCTTCATGCGTGAGGATTTCATTTGATTAAGTATAAAAGATATTGTCTGCTTCGCATATTGCTGATATTCTTCGGCGCGGGAGTTATTCCCTCTTTCGCGGTATGCTTCTGACAATTCAAATAATGTTCTCCAAGTTAAGTCAGTAATACTAATATTAGACATTAAATTTAAAGATTCTTCATAATAAGATAAATGGGGTTGAAGTCCCGATTCCTTATGTTGTTCTGCCGCCCTGCCCATCAAATATTTTCGATAAGAATTAAAATAAATATTTTTATTGCAAATATTCTCGAAATCAGAAGCTAACAGTTCTTCAGATGCTGCTGAATATTCTCCGGTACGAATCAAAAACTCTATAATTCTTATTTGAATTTCACAATAAATGAGACGTCCCGGAAAAGATTTACTTTTATCTCTTAATAAATAAAATTCCCGCATAATGTCAGAAGATCCGTTCTCCAGAATTTTATATAAGATCTTCAGATAGTTGTAATTGAAATCAAGTCTCTCAAGCTTTTGCTTCTGTATATCACCGTATAGCTTAATAATCATCCCCAGGTTTTCAATGTCACCCACTTCGAAATATAATTTTCCCAATAAAAACGTGGCCTCTCCTTTCTCAAGGGAGTTTCCCAACTCATCAAAGATTTTTACGGCTGTTTCAAGAGAGCCGATTGCCCTTTCAAATTCGCATATTATTAACTGAACCTCCCCAAGGTTAGATAAGACCAGACCTGCATTAAAATTATCACCTGAAGCTTTGAACATCGGCAAAGCTTCTAAATATAGTTCGATTGCTTTCTCAAAATTGCAATTTTCAAAATGGTAAATACCATAATTAATTAAAACACCCCCCTGCTGCTGTATATTTCCTATTGAAGAATTCATCTCGATCGATTTTTGCCAGTGTTCTTCAGCTTTCCCGCTGTTTTGAAGTATATTGAAAATATTACCAAGATTATTTTCCATTGATGCGACTTTTGCCAAAATCTTTGTCACCCGGTACATATTCAATGAATTTTCAAAATATTTGACAGTATCTGCAGGGTTATTATTCTTAAACAATTCAATTAGCCCCTTAATTCTGTATACTTTACCTTTGGTGTCCGCAAAGGAATTTTTATCATTTATTAATTTATCAGCGAGTTTTTCAGCTTCCTCATATTTGGCCATCTCAAACTCGGCTTCGGTGATTTCAGCTAATATTTCATTTTTTCTTCCTTCGCTTTCAATCCTGAGCAGAATTGACTCAAGTAAATTCTTCCCTTCTTCAAGATTCTGACTAGAGATCAGCGCCTTACCTTTAAGTATTTTTAACGATATTTCTTCCTCAGTAGAAAGGTTCTCTTTTAATAATTCGTTAATCAATTTCAGACTAGCCTGATGTTCGCCAATCTGGAATAAGCAGTTACTCAGGGCAATTTTAACTTCTCTAAGACTATCATTATTGAGTGGTAGTCCCTTGAGGTGCTCAAGTAAACCCCTTTCGTATGCCAGAGCTGATGCATTCCTTGCTCTAAGTAATTCTTCCTTCAGAACGTCATAGGCAAGTTCATATTCTCCCGCGGCCTCCCAATGCCCGGCAAGTTCATTTTTGTTGAAATCAGGTATCCGGCCCGATATCAGTTGAGCTGCCTGTAAGTGCGCCTCTTTTAAATCCTCAATTGTTGAACAGGTGTACTCCTTAATTCCCCTGGATGAAAACTGTATAATGCCTATGACAGGATTGAAATGAATAATATTAGCTTCGGCTAATTTTGTCAGCATCGGCTTAATTTCTTCTTCCTTTTTGTTAGTCAGCAAAGTAATTGTTTTGACGTCCAGATTATCATTAAACAAAGAAAGAAATACTGCTAACTCCCTGCTTCCCGGGTCAAGTTTATCAAGTCTGAATTTGTATATATCCTCGTGGCTTCCCTTCAGGACTTCGTCTATATCCTTATCGATCCTGAGTGAAGGACCCTCGGTTGCGAATTTCAGGATATCCAGAACGATAAGATCTTTAAGGAAAATCTCAATACTGCCCGGCAGAAGGTCTGAATAAAGTATTACAGCTTTTTTAATTTCTTCATCGGGGTAAAATTCACTAAAACTATTCTGAACAAACTCAGTAACTTCTGTCTCGGTAAACGGGTTCAGGTTTAATACCTGAAGGTTGTTTATGGCTTTCGATTTATATTCCGTCGAAGAGTCTTCTGTAAGTATTACCTTAATCTTGTTGACCTGAAGTATCGGTATGATTTGTATAAAAATATCAAGATCGAAATCGCTGATCAGGTTAAAGTTATCTACCAATACAATAAACCTGCCCGCCGCAAGTAATTTGACTATTACTGTTTTCAGTTCCTCCGCAAGATTTGTACTTTTCCCCTCCAGCAGCCTGACAGCCAGTTCACGGGTTTCCGGGTCGATCCCGGTATAAATATTACCCTGATATAAAATTTTTCTTAAAAACAGGTTCCAGATATTTCCCGGAGTTTTTTGATCGTTTGAGAGAATGAATGAGGATGAATATTTATGGTTTAATTCCTGCAATAGCCTGGTCTTACCGGCTCCTTCAGCTCCTTTTATAGTTAATACCTCTCCGCCGTTTTCCTTCTCTATATAAGAAGAGATTATTGAAAACGCATCCTGCCTTGCCGTGAACGTTTGGATCCTTGTCCAATCTTTCTTTAGATCCTGCAGTCTGGAGGGAGCTATTTCATTAATTATTCCTACAGAGGTGTAATATCTTTCATCGGGATCTTTGGATAATAAAACCTTTACAACATCAACAAGTTTGTTACCTAAAGGTGATTCGGGAAAACCAAATTGTTCATTAAGATGTGCCTTATAAATTCCGAGCTGATCCTTTACAGAAAACGGAAATTTACCGTAAAGAGCTTTGTAAAGAAGTATTCCAAATGAATAAAGATCAGAACGATGATCAATTTCCTCTTTTCTCAATATCTCAGGAGCGATATATTCCGAAGTTCCCCTTGCACTTAGTTTATCAGCATTATTTATCCTGGCCGCCAGACCAAAATCAATAAACCTTATAACCGGCTGGTTGTCTTTTACTTTTACAAGGATGTTTTCTGATTTAAGATCATAGTATATATAAGACGATTGATGCAGGTAATAGAGAACCGAAGAAATCTGACATAGGATATCAACTAATATGTTTTTCTGATCCAAACCTTGTGATTCATAGAGTTCAACTCCATCGAAATACTCAAGTGTAAAGAACGGACTGCCGGCAGAAATATTAAAAACCTTATCTCCTTCACCGGATGATTTAACTTCGCCATATTCAAATACACTGATTATATTCGGGTGACTTAATTTCTGGAGGAGAAAGTATTCATCCCGGAAGGCTTCTCTTTCTTCGTTACTAACAGAGTATGGCAGAATCTTGATTGCCAGCAGGGAATTTTCTTTCAATATGTCTTCGCAGAGATAGACGGTACTTCTTCCCTCTCCTGCTTTTTTCAGTATTTTATAACGGCCATTAATCATTTATTCACCCGGGGATTATAAAACTGATTCAGTTCCCTTCCCAGGTTATTCGCAGTAAATAAGGTTAGTATTAAAGCAAGTCCCGGGAAAAGTATCATCCACCAGGCCTGCGATAAATACTCCTGTCCTGCTTCAATCATACCTCCCCATGACGGATAGTTCAGACCTGTTCCCAGCCCCAGGTAACTTAAGGCTGCTTCGGCAAGAATAACATTTCCATATTGAAATATAAGGTTAACAACGACCGGTGCTATTATTACAGGCAGAATTTCCTTTAAAAGTAATTGCCGCTGCGGCAGACCAATATTCACTGCGGTAATAAAGTAGTCTTTCTGCTTTATGGAAATAACTTCACTCCTGACTATCTTAAACAAACTCATCCATCCTGAGAATCCCAGGATGAAAATGATAGTAAATATTGAATTACCGAAAAAAGTTAATATAAGGATAATCAGAAAGATGACAGGAATGGAAAGGAACATATCAGTGAACCGGTTCAGTAAGGTGTCAAAAAACCACCTGGAATAACCCGCAAGAAAACCAAGACCGATCCCCAATATAAATGCAATAATAACCGCTCCTAAACCTACAATCATCGAGATCCTTGTTCCGTAAACGAGGCGTGAAAAAATATCTCTTCCAAACTCATCGGTACCGAGGATAAACAGCCGGGAATCTACAACCGGAATTCCACCGTTAAATCTGATTTCACCCGGCCCGGCCTTCTTTTTAATTCCCTTTTGATAATAATAATATTCTTTCCCTTCATTCTTAATACTGTCAATATATATAACCGGTTCATTCTGCAGCCGGTTCCTTAATGAGATATACTCTGTTTGCCCGGATGGGACAAGAGTTTTAACTACGGAAAAAGGCGGTAGTAGTTTTGTAATTCCTATATTTCCCTGATAATCAGGATCAGAGGTAGATACAACAGGGGAGAAAATAAAAAAGGTTAAAAGTAATATTATTACTGAGGACGTCAGATTTAGTTTTCTATTCAATACAGGTAATCTTTTCCCGGCGGCCGCAAGGTATATCAGTAAAGCAAAGATCAGGATCACTGAAATGAAATTATCAGCCAGGGAGAGGCTGAACAGCAAAGGAGTCTGCGAATTGCTTTTAAAGAGCGAAGTTACAAAAGAGAAAAGCAGCACAGCTATATCATACAGGCGCGAATACCGAAGAATGATTATCGCCAGCAGAACAAATAGCATAAAATGCCGATTTTTAACCTGTAAATTCAATTAACCGGAAATTCCTTTAATTAATCTTTTATCAATTTTTGCTTTTATGATATCCGCTGCGAGATTTGTTATTACAATAAATACTCCGGCAGTAAAAGTACAGCCGAGTACCAGCGGATAATCACGGGTAAGAATAGCCGTAACGGTTAACCTGCCCATACCAGGAAGTCCAAATATAACTTCGGTAATAAGGGCACCGCTCAGCAAAAGTCCCAGGTCTATTCCTGCAACTGTAATAAGAGGATTCAATGCATTAGGAATAACGTGTCTCATTGTTATTCTTTTTTCACTAACGCCTGAAGCTCTCAGGTTCAGAATAAACGGTTTGTTATAGATCTCTTCCAGGTTATCCCTTAAATACCTGTAGTATACAGCTATACCGCCGAGACAGAGAGTTATAACCGGCAGCACAAGGTGAACAATATAATCCCAGACCTGCGAAGCGAAACTCATCTCAGCATGATCAATCGACTTCAGACCTGATGATGGAAACAGATCTATCTTTTCAGAAAAGATATATATTAAAAATACACCCGCAACAAAGGTTGGTATTGAATAGAGAAAGAGCGTGAATCCCGATATCGTTTTGTCGGTTCTGCTGTTCAGATTGCTGACAGCAGCAAAGGAGAGCCAGAAACTCATAACCAGCTGTACAATCACTACAATCAGGGCGAATACGAGCGTGAACGGAAGGTAATCCATTATCACCTCAAATACAGGTTCCCTGTAGTTATACGACACACCGAAATTCCCCTCAAAAGAGTTAACCAGGAATGCAGTGTATTGTTCAATCAGCGGTTTATCGAGGTTAAATGACTCCCTTACTTTCTCAATTAACTCAGGTTTTAACTGGGGGGAAATATATTTTTGTTCGGGACCACCGGGAGAGATACGCAATAAAAAAAACAGGAAGCTCACCAGGAAAAATAAGATCAGCAGTGAGGATGCGATCCTGAATAATATTGCTCTGCCGAAACTTTCTCTCATAATAAATTAATTAATCTTCCAGTTCCCAATTCCAGCAGTGATGAATTACTCCGAGAGGATTGATATCAATATTCTTAATCCTGGTATTGTGTGCGGTTATATCATCAATCCAGTACAAGAATGTCACTGGTTCATCATTATGCATTATTTCCTGGAATTGTTTATAAAGATCATAAAGTTTATCTTTTTGAGGACTTTGTTCTATCTCATCCAGGATCTTATCAATTTCCTGATTTGAATAGCTTTGTACGTTGAGGGGTGTACTTTTTATATCCGAATACCACATCATTTTTAGTTGCAGGGGGATCGCTATATACCAGCTTGCAATCCAGGCGTTGAATTTCTTCGAGAACAGATTATCAAGGAAGGTGTTCAGTTCCATGGTCTGTATATTTACAGAAACCCCTACATTCTTGAGATCATTCTTTATCACCGTAGCAGAGTAATTCCGCAGGGGGTTGCCTCCCGGTATATAAAGATCGAAGGCGAATTTAATCCCATTCTTATCGAGGATACCGTCATTATCAGTATCCTTCCATCCTTCTTCGTTCAAAAGCTCCTTCGCCTTTGAAGGATCATAGCTGTATGGTTTTACATTACTATTAATCACTTCCTTAAATATCGGCGAGACAGGTCCTACCGCCAGCTGACCATAATTATGAAGATATTCTTCAAGAATTTCTCTCTTGTTTATAGCATAAGACAGGGCTTTTCTTGTTTTTACAGAACCAAAAAATTTATTCGGAACCAGTTTACCATTGTTGTTAAAAACGTCAGGATCAATATTGTTCCAGCCGATATATTCATATTCCCTCCCCTTTACAGGAACAATTTCAATGTTTTCCTGTTTTTCCAGAGCGGGGGCGTCTTCAGGTTTGATAAGTTCGCAAAGATCAATTTCGCCTTTCTTTAACTGGGTGAGTCTGGAAGTATATTCGGGAATTATTTTAAATACGATTTTATTTATAATTCCTTCATGGTATAAAAATGAAGTTGTATCAGCTTTCAGAGTCAATGTCTGATTCTTGTCCCAGTTATCGAGCCTGTAAGGTCCGTTGGTAACCGGTTTTGAATTTATGTCAGATGTTGCTAATTCTTTCCTGTTAACCTTAGAAAATATATGTTCCGGAAGGATCGGAATATCAATATTAAATAAGGTTGGATGTGAATGCTGAAGAAAATTAATTTTCAGCCTGCTGTCAGATAGAATTTCAAAAGTCTTATCTGAACGAATATGTCCTGTGCTATCCGTATAAAATTTCTCAAAGCTGCCGAATAACCTGCTGTCTACGACAGGATCAGAAAAGATATCAAATGAATAAGCCACATCCTTTGCGGTTAATTTCTCCCCGTCAGACCATCTGATATCATTGCGAAGATTTATCGTTATGGATGAAGTATCGGAATTCCACTCCCAGTCTTTAGCCAGAAGGGGTTCAGATGTTATTTCTCCTTTTTCTTCATTCCAGTCATGCTTTACCATTCCCAGGTATAAAAGCTCAGATATACTGCCTTCATCCACGCTGAATGCAAACAACGGATTTATTGATTCAACATCCTGTGCGACCCCAACAACGATATAATCTTTTGAAGATGAACTTTCCCGGCAGGATGAGAAAAAAATTAAAGAAGAAAGAAATAACAATAAATAGAGGTATCTTACTTTCATTAACTCTTCTCCTGAGAGTAGTTAAATAAATTTGCAGTTAATTTATTATTTTGTTTGACAAATAAAAAATAAAACCGGATCAAATGCTTAAAGCGGAAATTAAAAATATTTCTTTCAGGGGTGATGGAACAGAAAGAGTGCTTCTGCATGATTTGTTTTTTCAGCTGGAAAACAACAGCATAAGTATCATTGTCGGAAAAAACGGTACAGGGAAATCAACCCTTATCAGGTCTTTAACACGACTGCTTGATGAAAGGTTCTATACCATTTCGGGAGAGGTATTTTTTAATAATAAGGATTTAATTTCGGCCCCGTATGATGAATTAATAAAAATTCGTCAGTCGGAGATAAGGTATGTATTCCAGGATGCCATTAATAGTTTTGACCCTTTAAGAAATGTGGGACATTATTTCCGCGACCATGAAAATGAATCTGGCCTGAAAAATCTTTTTGATAAACTGATGCTGCCTGAAATAAAAGGCCTGTTCAAACTTTATCCCTATGAGATAAGCGGAGGGATGGCTCAGAGACTCCTCCTGGCCTCGTCTCTGCTGGCAAATCCCGAAATATTAATACTGGACGAACCGACCTCAGGTATTGATACTCCCGTTTCTAATCTCATAATCTTAAAGTTGAAAGAATACATTCAAAGAGGTCGAAATTCTGTTCTGCTTGTTACGCAGGATCTGGAGTTTGCAGGAAAAGCCGGAGACCGGATTGCCTTTCTCGAAGAGGGTACTCTCTCTTCCTTTTATGCTGCTGAAGAGTTTTTTGAAAGGTCTGATCCGGGAGTAGAAAAGTTTGTTTCAGCTTACAATCAACTAAAATGAAAACCAAACTGGTACGGGTAAATAATCTATCCTACAGTGTGCAGGGGGACGAGGGAAAAATATCTATTCTTGATAACATTTCTTTTGAACTCGAAAAGGAACGAACCCTGGGCATTGCAGGTGAGTCGGGCAGCGGCAAAACAACCCTAGGGAAGCTGCTTGCAGGAATATTAGTCCCTACAAGTGGAGAAATAAAATTCGATATTAAGCCTTCAAAATCACAAAGAACTGCGCCCGTGCAGATCCTTTTCCAGAATAACGGGGAGATACTAAACCCATTCAGAAAGGTCGGGGAAGTTGTAGAAGAAGCTGTTAGAATAAGAACAGGTAAAACCGGCGCTGCGGAGAAAAGAGCATTGCTATTTCAATCGCTTGGTTTTCCACCTGACTTATGGGAAAGAAAAGGCTATGAACTCAGCGGAGGAGAACAGCAGAGGGCAGCACTGGCCAGACTGCTGGCATCTGAACCGGAGGTTCTGATACTTGATGAACCCTTTTCAGCTCAGGACCCTGAATCCCAGCTCAACTTCCTGAATCTCTTCCAAAAAATAAAAAGTGAATATGACATCACGATGATCTGCATTGCTCATAATATCCGTCTGCTGCGGAAACTTTGCGACGAAATAATGATTATTTACAGAGGCCGACTTATCGAGCAGGGAAATACCGAAGATATCTTTAATTCTCCCCAACACCCCTATACAAAATTTTTACTGAAGTCGGAAAATTACGATCTTACTTTTGATGATTTTAAGACAAGTTTCGGGCAATGAATAAAACCAACGCCGTCAGGATCGTGGAAGCACACCAAATTCCATTTGAGACTTTTGAATATGAAGTTAATGAAGATGATCTCAGCGGCGCATCTGTTGCCAGGAAGATCAATGCGGATGAGGATTCCGTATTCAAAACACTTGTAACAAGGAATGACAAAAATTCAATCCTGGTCTTCTGCATACCTGTTAACCAGGAACTTAATATGAAGAAGGCAGCAGCTGCAAGCGAGAGTAAAAAAATAGAAATGATAAAACAGACTGAACTGCTTCCCCTTACCGGGTATATGCGGGGAGGATGCTCGCCGATTGGAATGAAAAAGGAATATCCCGTATTTATTGAGGAAACCGCACAAATACTGGGAAATATTTACATAAGCGCAGGAATCAGGGGTATGCAGATCCGGATTTCCCCCCTCGATCTGGCAAACCTGGTCAAAGCAAAATTTGCTGATGTGATTTAAGACCGAAAGGGCAAATCCAGAGCAGGCTCCATAATTTAGAAGTATTTTCTAATTACGTAATAGCTTACCTTATCAGGGTGAAAAGTTTTACCCACATGCATCTTTTTTTTGAGAATTAGATTTTCTATATTTGTCTCCCTTAATTCAGGAGAATAAAATGGCTAAACAACAAAGTTTTGCAGATAAATCCAAAGCAAAGAAGAAAGCCGAAGGAATAAGCGTAAAACTTATAAAAACGGTCAAAACTTCAAAAGGATCGTACAAATTCAACGAAAAATTCGTTAAAATCGACGATATCAGCAAGGTTACAGATCTTAAATAAATGAAAAAGAGCGGTTTTAGCCGCTTTTTTTCGTCATAATACTCTCCGGGAAAATCTTCTCATGTTCCCAAAAATAATCCTTGACTCGTAAGGATTTTTTATTAAATTAAATTTACTACCAAATCACGAAATCGTCTGTTACTGACTTTTCCTGATACTTACTTGTTTTAGCAAGTACACTTTACAAAATCTAATTACGCTATTAATCCATCCATAATCCGGAGGAATGTTATCATGATTACCCCCAGAAAAATGAAATTCTATGGTCTGAAGGATATAGACAGCATCCCTCAACTCAAAATGCTAAACAATGAAGAAAAGTTTGCTTTAAGTGTTGTTTCTAATGTTCTCCCTTTCAGAACAAATAACTATGTGGTTGAGGAATTAATTGACTGGAGCAATGTGCCCGATGATCCTATATACCAGCTTACTTTTCTGCAGAAAGATATGCTCACTGATGATCAATTTGAAAAAATGGCCGATGCTTTAATACGGGATCTGCCGCGCAACGAAATTAAGCAGGTCGTTGATGAAATCAGACTTGAACTTAATCCTCATCCTGCAGGACAGATGACGGAGAACGTTCCCAGGCTGGGGGATGAACCTGTACCCGGCGTTCAGCATAAATACAGGGAAACCGTTCTTATATTTCCTTCGAGCGGGCAAACCTGCCATGCCTACTGCACTTTCTGTTTCAGATGGGCTCAGTTCGTCGGAATGAACGACATTAGATTTGCAACTGATGAATCCCGCAGATTTCAGAAATACCTTAGCAAACACAAAGAGGTATCCGACGTACTCCTTACGGGCGGTGATCCGATGATCATGGGGTTGAATAATATCAAAGCATACATTGAACCCCTCCTTGAGCCTGAATTTGATCATATTCAGTCGATCAGGATCGGAACCAAATCTGTTGCCTACTGGCCTTACAAATATGTTACAGATAAGGAATCAGATGAGCTGCTGAGGCTGTTTGAAAAAGTTGTTGCATCAGGAAAGCATCTGGCCATTATGGGACATTATAATCACTGGAAAGAACTGAGTACCGATGTTGCGAAGGAGGCTATCCGGAGAATAAGGAATACCGGCGCGCAGATAAGGACTCAATCTCCCCTGATTAAACACATTAACGATGATCCCGATGTATGGGCAAAGATGTGGAAAGATCAGGTTCATCTTGGATGTATCCCATATTATTTCTTCGTGGAAAGAAACACCGGAGCAAAGAATTATTTTGAAATACCTCTTGAGAGAGCATATAACATATTCAGAGATGCGTATGTACAGGTATCCGGTTTGAGCAGAACAGTGCGTGGACCTTCAATGTCGTGCCTCCCCGGTAAAGTTGCTATTGAAGGAATTACCGAAATCAGAGGCGAGAAGGTGTTTGTACTGACTTTACTGCAGGCGAGAAATCCTGAATGGGTTAAACGGCCGTTCTTTGCCAAATATGATCCAAATATATCATGGTACAATGAGCTGATGCCTGCTTTCGGCAAAGATAAATTCTTCTTCCAGGATGAGATGAATGAGATATTAATGACGAAGAACGGACAAATGTTCTTCGATGATGATTTCGAAGATGATTCGGAAGTTGATGTAAAACTTTTTGCCTGATACCCGATAATAGAATCTTCTAAAAAATTTAAACCCGGGATGATTCGTCCCGGGTTTTTTTATTAAAATAATTCCATACTAAGACTGCCCTCGAGCCCAAGCAGTTTTTCTTTAATCCCCGTTCCTCCGGAGTAGCCGCCTAACCTCCCGCTTGATTCTATCACCCTGTGGCAGGGTATTATTATAGGAACCGGATTCTGTCCGTTTGCTCTTCCAACCGCTCTTACATAATTTGCTCCGCCTACTTTCACAGCGATTTCTCTGTATGATTTAACTTGCCCATAAGAGATTTTACTTAGCTCTTTCCAGACATTTAACTGGAAATCGGAGCCTGAGATGTCCAGAGGAATTTTAAAATTTTTCCTGGTTCGGTTAAAATATTCTTCCAGCTCGGAATAGATATTAAACAGATAGGGATCATCTGGCCGGAGTTTAATGGCTTTATAATTTGCGGGTGTGATTTTTTTATTATTAAGATGAACTTCGCATATCCCTTTTTTTGAAGCAAGTACTTTGAAATTTATATCAAAGAGTCTAAAGGAAGAGTAGTATAAAGGGTCCTGGTTTCCCATAAAATTATTCATCATTAACTTGATGATAATTTATAAAAAACATAATAAAAAAGGGGAAGAAATCTTATATTTCTTCCCCTGTGTCAGTGAGTACACGAGAGAATTTTTATGCTGGAACCACTTCAAGAGACGGGTGAATATCTCTTTTAAGCAGTCCTTCGATAGCCATCAATGTTCCGCTGATAGAACTGGGGCAGCTTCCGCAGGCTCCCTGGTAGCGGATCTTTACAGTGTATCCGTCAAGACCCAGTACCTCAAGTCCGCCTCCATCACCGGCAAGCGCCGGTCTTACTCTCATATCAAGCAGCGAATTTATCTGCTTAAGCAATTCGTTATCACTTCCGTTAAACGGCTGGACTTCCTTTTCAGCGGGAATCTGACTTCTGTCAAAGCCTCTGACAAATTCAATTAATGGTTTCTGTATCTGTCCCCAGCTGGTATTCGGTAACTTTTCAATCGTAACAAACTTATCCATATAAAATACAGATACAACACCTTCTATTTCAAAAATACCGGCAGCAAGCGGGTCATCTTTTGCCGATTCCTGATCAGGAAACTGCCTGGTTTCCAGGTTTAGTAATTTCTCATTCAATATAAACTTCAAAGCCTGTGGATTTGGGGTCAATTCCACATCTTCAATCATTAACATAGGTATTCTCCTTTCAATTGCAAAAATAAGGCATATGGCCAAATACCACAAGTCTAAAAGATGTTATTTCAGTACTAACCTTACCGGAGCACATTTCGTTCCTGAAAACTAAAGTCTTTTTCAATACCGGACGCTGTCCCGGCGCTATTATATTTTCCGTTCTCAAATAAGCGGACTAATGTAAATATACAGTTAGTAATTACTATTGAATTTCCGATTAAAAAGATTTATAATGTATTACAATAAGGGGATTAAAACTGCAGAATCCTCTGTTGAATGATTCAACAATTTACCCTAAGAAATACGGGTTGAACCGTCCTTGAACCGTCTATTCCCCGGGATAAAACCGGGACTAATCCGTTCCTCCTATGCTGCGGACCGGAGCAGACTTAATTCATTATAAATTGTATAAATTCCTTTTTGAGGATATATTTTAGAGTTACATTAAAAATAATTCGAAAGATGATGAAGAAAATATTAGTTGTTTTTACCGGCGGTACATTTTCAATGAAAATCGATAAAAAAACGGGTGGGGCTGTCCCCAGGTATTCCGGGGATGAGCTGCTCGATAAGATCCCTGAGGCAAAGGAACTGGCAGATATAACCTGCTATGATTTCGGAAAGTACCCGGGACCACATATGACTCCCGCTCTTATGATGAATTTATCGATGAAGATCCGCGAGCTGATGCAGCAGGAGGAATATGCCGGAATAATTGTTACACACGGAACAGATACCCTGGAGGAAACTGCTTATTTTCTTGATCTTACTATTAAAACGGCGACACCGATTGTGGTGATCGGCTCTATGAAAAACAGTTCGGAACCGGATTGGGACGGACCGAGGAACCTGCTTGATGCAATACATATCTGCCTGACTGATAACTGCAGGAATATAGGTGTGCTGGTCTGCTTAAACGGAGAGATAAATGCTGCAAGTGAAGTAACAAAGATCTATACCGAACAGATAGACAGCTTTACGAGTCTCGATTTCGGTGACCTGGGATTTGTCCAGAACGGCCGTGTAATATTGAACCGTCTGCCGCGAAGACTGGAAACAATTGAAACGGATAAGCTGGTAATGAATGTGGATTTGCTTACCGTATATGCAGGTATGGATGATAAGTTCTTTAGATATTCCGCCGACAGCGGTGTTGAAGGAATTGTTGTTGAGGCGCTGGGAGTAGGAAATGTGCCTCCCCCGGCTTTTGAGGGCATTAAGTATGCGGTTGAAAAAGGAATTCCTGTTGTGCTGGTCTCACGCTGTCCCGCGGGAGAAACTCTTGATATTTACAGCTATCCCGGAGCAGGAAAATGGCTGCACAAATTAGGAGTTATCTTCGCCGATTACCTTAACGGCCAGAAGGCAAGGATAAAACTGATGCTTGCACTGGGGATTACTAAAGACAAGAAGAAATTAAGGAAGCTTTTCGAAAATTAAGACGGCCGGGAATGATTCAGGAAATTCAGATGTTCCACTTCAACCTTGTGAACATCCTTAACAGGATTTCCGAGAAATAATTCTGCAACCTCTCTGAACTTGGTGGGGATATCACTTACATATAATTCCTGGTTGCCCATACTGTAGCTGTTAGTATGCAGGTCTGTCCTGTCAAGTTCATTCCTTATCATTTCAGCTGCAACCACCCCTGAATCCACCAGGGTTACATCATCACCGATCACCTCCTGGATCACTTTTGAAAGAATAGGATAATGCGTACATCCCAGTACCAGGGTGTCAATATTCTCATCGCGCAGCTCATGCAGATACTCTTCAGCGATCTCGTAAGTTGCTTTATGTTCAATCCATCCTTCTTCGGCAAGCGGAACGAATAAAGGGCAGGCGGTTTCAAATACTTCTATTTCGGGATTCAAATGCCTGATCTTATTTGAGTAAGCTTTATTGGAGATAGTGGCTCGTGTCCCTATTACACCAACCCTGTTGTTCTTCGTGGTTCTGACGGCGGTTGCTGAGCCCGGCTCTATCATTCCGATAATAGGAACATTAAAATTCTTTTTAAGTACTTCCATAGCGACAGAGGATGCAGTATTGCAGGCTACAATTATGGCTTTGACATTCTTCTGCATTAAAAACTTAGCATCTTCCATTGAATACTCGATGACAGTGTCATTGGATTTAGAACCATACGGTACTCTTGCTGTATCACCGAAGTAAACGATATTTTCTTCCGGCAAAGTCGCTGCAATACGTTTAACCACCGTAAGTCCGCCGATACCAGAATCAAATACTCCTATCGGCTTTTCTTTCTCCATAAAGTTCAATGTGTAAATCCTATAATAATTGAGAGATAGTTTCCGTAAGTTCTGTTTTAATGAGATCGTAATCGCTGGGGGAGATTTTCTTCCCGCTGGCATCCAGCACATAAAATGAGTCGACTATATCATCACCTCTCGTAGCGATCTTGGCAAAATAAATGCTTAAGCCAAGCTGGTTCATTTTATTCGTTACCTGGTACAAAAATCCAAGTCTGTCGGGTGAAAAAATATCTATTATTGTATACTTCTCATAATTTTCGAATTCTAATTTCACTTTGCCCGTACGTTTGAAGAGACGCGTTTCAATTCTCCACCACTTCGATTTCATCTTCGCAAATTCCTGGTCTAACCGAAGCAACCCGGATATAACAGATTTCATATCCTTCCTTATTTTACCGAAGCGGTCCTTCTCGATCTTCTTTCCGGTATTAAAATCTGTCACATTGAAAGTATCTATTACTATCCCGTCTTTCCTTGTAAATATTCTTGCATCGTGAATATTCACGCCATTTATAGACAGAACGCCGCACACCTTGGAAAGAAGAGAAGAAAAGTCACGTGTAATAACCGTTATGTTTGTAAAATCGTTAAGCTCCTTAAATGAGGTAGAGATCGTAACACCCTTCTGGATTTCCTCAACGTGTTTGGCTATTTCCTTTTCGGTGAAGTTTTGAGCATAGGCAATATCATTAATGGAGTCAATATGTTCCTGCACGTTATCTTCTGATATCGCGTCCGAGTGTTTGCTGATCTCTTTTGGAATAAGGTACGTACTGGAGATCAGGAATTCCTCGCCGCTGATCTTTTCTTCAAGCATGGCATAGGTTTTACGGTACAATTCAGCAAGAAGATCGCTTTTCCAGGAAGTCCATACAGCGGGATTCACAGCAGACAGATCAGCGTAAGTAACAAGGTAAAGAAGGTTCAGCTCATTGGTAGAATTAAAGCGGGAAGCAAAGTTATTAAGGGTTTCGGGATCATTAAGGTTCCGCCTGAAAGCAACCTGTTCCATGACAAGATGATTTCTTACAAGCAGGGAAACCTTTTCAATTTCTTCTTCCGAATATCCCAACCGATACATTACGGCGGCTGCAACCTCAGCACCTATAATTTCATGTCCCGCAATATTTATCGGCTTGGCAATGTCGTGGAACAGAAGTCCCAGGTAGAGAAATTCTTTATCCTTCAGACTGGTAAACAGCTTACCCAGCTGAGAATGTTCGCGTTCCAGCTTCTCAACATTCTTAATCGTAACGAGGGTATGCTCGTCGGCTGTATAGAAATGATATACACCGTGCTGCAGAAAACCGATCATATCTTTAAACTCGGGAAGGAAGGCTCCCAGCACACCAAGTTCATTCATTGCAGAGAGCGTCTGTCCCACGTTTTTCGGCAGTTTGAGGATCTCCCTGAAAAACACTGAAGACTCGGTCTCCAGGGAAGATCCTTTATCCATTTTTTCAACTGTCTCAATTATCCTTGCGCGGAGACTCTCATCAAACCTTGCGTTATAAAGCCCGCGGTAGTAGTAGCCGCGAAGAATTGAAGACAGGGTAAAATCTTTTTCACCGACAAATGAGATAATATTTCCCTTAAAGACATAATCATCATCCAGTTTTATGGCAAGAGTATCGGGGAGAGGATTAACAACCTCTTCCCGGAAGGTCTTTGCTATAGATTTTGAAAACCTGTTGATGACATTGGCTGCAGCATAATACCTGTTCATAAAGGTTGATATAGCATTCTCCGAGTTATAGACCATAGCCGCGATCTTTTTCTGATCCTGGAACTCGAGTCTGTCGCTCTTCTGCTGATTCATTATATGAAGGATATTGCGCACAGTGATCACGAAGTTGTAGCTTTCAAGCAGTCTCTTACATTCATTAGAAGTAGTATATTCATCTTCGTTTAGCTGCTGTATGAAGTTCTCGGCCTGCGTCATTTCGTTCTGCTTGTTGAGGAGGGTCTTATTTACAAGCATGTACATCCACTCAACAGCCTGGAAATCCCTTAATCCCCCTGCCGATAACTTGACGTTCGGTTCAAGGATCTTCGGTGAATCATCATATTTATCGTAGCGGTGCTGGATATCTTCCAGCATCTCGTTTATAAGCTTAACCTTTACCTCTTCTGTTACCGAATCAAGAGCAATGTCATTCCATAGCAGGTATATTTTATCATTACCAAGGAGAAACCTTGTTTCAAAGAACTGCGTAAAGGTGTGAAGATCGCTTTCAATAAACTTCTTAATATCTGAGAATTCCCTTACTGTATGCGAAACCTCGATACCGTTATCCCAGAGTCTTGTAACGAACTCTACTATATCCTTTTCATTGTCGGCAACCGAATCGGTAATAAACATCAGGTCAATATCAGAATAGGGCGAGAGTTCCCTTCGACTGAAGCTTCCTGCGGACGCAAGAGCAAAGTTATATTTACCGCCGCCCGCGAGGGCACGGATAAACTCTTCGACAAGCAGACTGAACTCAAGACTGAACTTCAGCGATGCGTCCACTCCTTTGTATTCAGAGAAAAGCTTTTCCTTCTTTTCCCTAAAATCCTGTCTTATTCTGTTTGCTACTTCCAGGGGAACCATTATTTTTATGTTCAGCCTTTACTACTGATGATATACCGCCTCTTACATTGAAAGAGGCAGTGATTAACATATACCTTGGTTTACACACTTCAACGAGATCATCCAGAATTTTATTAGTTACACTCTCAAAATATATCCCGTCATTTCTGTACGAGTTAAGATAAAATTTTAATGATTTCAATTCTATGCACAGTTTATCAGGAATGTATTCGATGATCATTGTGGCAAAGTCAGGCTGGCCGGTTTTAGGACAAACGGAAGTAAATTCCGGCGCCGTATGAATTACAGAATAATCCCTGTCGGGGTAAGCATTATCGAATACTTCAAGTATTTTTAATTTATCGTCCATTCTCTTGTTTTTATTTCTGATTAAACATATTTAATTGTTAGTGGATTATATAAGTCATGCTGAATTTATTTCAGCATCTCCGTCATTGTTCTTATCCGTTTCAGGTATAGACGGGTCTGATTTTATATTTAATAGGGTCTTCTACACCTGCCTGCTGAAACCCTCGCAGCCTCAGTGCACAGCTGTCGCACTCTCCGCAGGCTTCATCTTCATTCTTATAACACGACCATGTAAGATGGAGAGGTGCACCAAGCTCTATACCTTTCTTAACAATTTCCGACTTGGAAAAGTTTATTACCGGTGTTTCTATTTTAATAATTGTTTCGGGTCTTGTTCCTGCATTTATCACTTTTTCGAATGCCTCGAAAAATTCCGGACGACAGTCGGGATATCCGGATGAATCCTCATACACAGCACCAATATATATCTTTTCTGCTCCAAGAACCTCTGCCCAGCTGGTACAGGCTGATAAAATATTTGCATTTCTGAAGGGAACATATGAGGAAGGTATGCTTTTATCGGAAAGATCCGCTTTTCTGATATCCTGTTTCATATCCGTCAGGGATGATCCTCCGATTTCTGCCAGGTGTGCATGATCGATTACGAGTCTTTTATCAGCCTTATAAAAATCAGCAATATCATTGAAAGCTTTTAGTTCTCTTTTCTCGGTTCTCTGTCCGTAATTTATATGGAGCAGGGCAAGGTCATAATTTTCAGCCGCAATTGCCGCAGTTACACAGCTGTCCATCCCGCCGCTGAGCGCAACAACAGCGATATTTTTCTTACTTTTTACCATAATTATCCGGCTAAAATAAGAAAATACAAGCTGTGAAGAAATGAGGAATCGCCTGATAAATACTTATAAATTATAATGTTTTTGCGCTGCCTCATTAACTTAGCCGCTGATTCTTTATATTATTACTTTAATGTTAACCATCCGGAAGAATTATGCTAAAGAAATTTAATCAGGAAGTAACTGAAGGAATCCTATTTACGGATCAGTATGAGCTGGTGATGGCGCAGTTGTTCTTTAAGATGGGATTACACGAAAAAAGGGTTCAGTTCGATCACTTCTTCAGGCATTACCCTGATTACGGTGTTCACAAAGCTGGGTACTGCATAAACGCAGGACTTGAATGGCTGATCGACTGGATGCAGAACACACACACAACTGATAAAGATATAGAACTGATGGCTGCTCAAAGAGACAGCGATGGAAATCCTGTATTTGAAAAAGATTTTCTCGACTGGTTCAGGCAAAACGGCAACTTCAGTCAGATTACCTTAAGAGCGATCCCTGAAGGCAGGGTGGTACATCCAAATGTTCCTTTGACAGTTGTTGAGGGACCCGCCGCTATGTCACAGATACTTGAAACCGCCTTACTTAACCAGTTAAACTATCAAATCCTTATCGCAACTAAGGCCTGCAGAATAAATGAGGCAGGCAGGCACCAGATGCTTCTTGAATTCGGTATGAGACGCGCACATGACCGCGGCGCGAATGCGGGAGTACGTGCAGCTCTCATAGGCGGTGCCGATTTTTCTTCTAATGTAGGCATATCTCATCTCCTTGGTTATCCTCCTAAAGGAACTCATGCCCACAGTATGGTGCAGATGTTTATGGCCCTGGGAATGACTGAGCAGGAAGCTTTTGAAGAGTTTGCTTCCCTTTATCCGGCGGATACTATTTTGCTTGTTGACACTGTAAATACTCTTGAAAGCGGCGTGCCTAACGCTATAAAGGTATTTGAAAAGATGAAGAAGAAGGGACAAAAGCCTCTCGGGGTAAGACTCGATTCGGGAGACCTGGCGTACCTGAGTATACAAACCGCAAAACAGCTGAACGATGCAGGCTTTGAGGATGTTAAAATCGTCCTTTCCAATGAACTGGATGAGATGAACATCTGGCAGATTATTACCCAGGTAACAGAAGAGGCTCCCAAATATCAACTTGATCCCGAACATATAATCAAGAGACTTGTGTATGGTGTGGGAACACGGCTGATAACCTCGTACGGCGACCCCTCAATAGGCGGCGTATATAAGCTCGTTGCGGTAACAAATGATAAGAATGAATGGGTGCCGGCAATAAAAATATCGGAATCAGTTGAAAAGATCCCCAATCCCGGAAATAAGAAGGTCTGGAGACTCTATAACTCAAAAGAAAAAGCGAATGCCGATCTGCTTACGCTTGAAGATGAAAAACCCGGTACAACTGAGGATATCCTTCTTCATCATGTGACAAGTCAGAGCAAAAAAAGGACGCTGGGAAAAGAACATATCTCAAAGGTGGAACCTCTGCTTGAAACTATACTGGATAATGGGAAGCTCGTGTATGATTTCCCTTCAATTGATGAACTAAGAGAAAAAAGAATGAATGATATTGAACGACTGGATTCAGGTGTGAAAAGGCTGATCAATCCCCACTATTACCACGTTTCGATCTCAGATAAATTATACAAAATGAAAATGAACCTGATAGAAAAAATATCATAGACTAACTTTTCATTCGAGTTTGATCCTGACAGTCTGTACGCCTTCTTCAACTTTTATATCAAGGATTTTTGGATCGTGGTTATCCTTTATAAAGCTGATCTGACCGTCCCTTTCGAGGTATGCTTCCTTTATATCATCCAGGTTCTTTTGGTTCATCCAGATACGTAACTGTTCTTTAAGATCATCTTCAGAAACATGTCCCTTTCTCATTTCTTTTTCATCAGGTTTATAATTTTCAACTATTACGGATGTCTTTCCCTTCACAAGATTTGAAATACCTTTGTGGTTCATTGATAATATAGCGAACAGCCAGTGAAGTCCCACCAGGGTAAGGCCGGCAGCAACTGTAACAAAAAGAGGTCCATTTCCATTTATAGCACGACTAAAAACAGATCCGATTACAATACCAATTACAAAATCAAAAGCAGTATTCTTTCCAAGAAATCTTTTATTACCGAACCGTATGATCACCAGAGAGGCTATATAGATAAAAGCTGCCCGCGCGACCATCTGATAGAAATTTACAGGTTGAGCATCAAGACCAAATATATTTGACAGGAAATGATATACTTCATTCATTCTCAAAATCCTCCTGAAAGTTTAATTTATTATCTTAATTAAAATCGGAGGAACCTATTATGATATACCTGGGAATGTGACAGAAAGCAATTAATTCCCTACCTGTTTCTTAAACTTATTCTTTACAAGTTCAATAAGACTTCCTTCAAGTATCATATCAACCTGTCGTTTACTCATATTGTGGACCGTCTCTATCTCTACCTTCTTAGTTTTATTTGTTACTTTAATTTTATTGCCTTCTTTAAGAGAATTGATAAGGTTCACGACTGAAAGTATATCTCCCTGCTCAATTTGATTTTTATCATCCGCATTAAGAAAAGTCACAGGAAGTATTCCGAAGTTAATAAGGTTCTGCCAGTGTATCCTTGCAAATGATATTGCTAATACCATTCTTAAGCCCAGGTACCTGGGTGCAAGTGCAGCATGCTCACGGCTGCTTCCCTGTCCGTAATTTTCCCCGCCGACAATAAAAAATCCTTTTTCTTTATGCTCCAGCGCCCTGTCATAAAAAGTCTCATCGACCTGGCTGAAAACAAATTTACTTATCTCGGGAATGTTGCTTCTGTAAGGAAGCACTTTCGCACCGGCAGGCATTATTTCATCGGTTGAGATATCGTCGCCAACCTTCAGCAGTACAGTTCCTTCAAACTTATCCGGCAGAGGTTTAAAAGGCGGTAATGGTTTTATGTTAGGACCCTTCTCAAGCTGAACTTCTTCATTACGATCGGCTGGAGCAACAAGCATTTCGGTGTTGATAGTAATTTTGTCGGGCTCCTTAAAATGGGGATAACTGATGCCCAGCGTTCTCGGGTCGGTTATAACGCCTGTTAAAGCTGATGCTGCCGCGGTTTCGGGTGAACAAAGATGTACTTTATCCTCTTTTGTACCGGACCTTCCCGGGAAGTTGCGCGGTACTGTACGGAGACTGATTTTATCCGTAGCGGGAGCCTGCCCCATCCCGATACACCCGTTGCATCCTGCCTGGTGAAGCCTCGCACCGGAATGGATAAGCTTGCCAAGCAGTCCTGACGACATAAGGTTCTCAAGTATCTGGCGCGAAGTGGGATTGATATCGAATGATACCCTGTCATTAACCTGCTTCCCGTCAACCATTAATGCCGCGATAGCAAAGTCCCTGTAGCCGGGATTTGCAGAGGAGCCGATATATGCCTGGTAGATCTCTTCTCCCGCAACTTCTTTTACAGGTACAACTTTGCCGGGACTTCCGGGAAGAGCGATCAAAGGCTCAATTTCCGAAAGATTTATTTCCTCGTATTCATCATATTCTGCACCTTCATCTGCAGTCAGTTCCACCCAGACATTTTCCCTTTCCTGAGTCTTAAGAAACTTTTTAACTTCTTCATCAGAAGGAAAAACCGTAGTAGTAGCGCCGAGTTCAGTTCCCATATTAGCAATAACATGGCGGTCCATTGCGGTCAGGTTTTTTAGTCCCGGGCCGTAATATTCAACTATCTTATTTACTCCCCCATCCACATCGTGCCTTCGCAGCATCTCCAGGATAACATCCTTGGCTGATACCCAGTCGGGCATCTTTCCTGTTAATTTCACACCCCATATTTTCGGCATCTTTATATAAAGAGGTTCCCCGGCCATTGCAAGCGCAACCTCAAGTCCGCCTGCGCCTATAGCAAGCATTCCCAGGGCGCCGCCGGCAGGGGTATGACTGTCGGATCCAAGAAGAGTTTTTCCGGGAATACCGAACCTTTCCATATGAACGGGATGACTTACGCCGTTGCCGGGACGGCTGAACCAGATACCAAATTTCTTACAGGCGCTTCTCAGGAATATATGATCATCGGGATTTTTGAAATCCTCCTGGATCAGGTTGTGATCCACATATTGTGCTGATAATTCCGTCTTCACCCTGTCAATATGCATTGCCTCGAACTCGAGCATTACCAGGGTACCTGTTGCATCCTGGGTAAGAGTCTGATCGATTTTAATCCCGATTTCCTCACCGGGGATCATTTTCCCTTCGATTAGGTGGGATTCTATGAGTTTTTGAGAGACATTCTTAGCCATAAATCCTTCTTTTGATATCAAAAAATGTTTTGCTAAATGAAATCACTGCATTTTGTCAATCCTGACATCAATATAATAAAAGGTCAGGGCCGGGGAAGTTCTGCAACGCACTATTCCCGGCGGGAGTAGAATTTTATCCTCTCAAAGATTAAATTAGGGATGTTCACACCTTAAACCATATTGTTAATTCAGCGGCTTAAGATGTATGGTGGGTCAAAATTAATCATCATACTCAGAGGGAGGAAGCCATGAAAACATTCATATTACTAACCAAGTTAGCTCCGGAAATCTCTAAACAGATGAAAGACCGTGCGAGGCTGGGAAGAAACTGGCTGGAACAGGTAAAGCAGAAATGTCCCGAGGTAAAGTTCGTGGAACATTTCGCACTTCTGGGTCCTTATGATTTCCTTGATATATATGAAGCACCCGATGAGGAAACAGCGGCCAAAGTTTCAATGATCAGCCTTTCAAACGGCGCTTTCGAGGCACAGAGTCTTATTGCTATCCCTTATAAAAAATTCCTTGACCTGGTGGATAAAATATAATCGCACAGATCACTAATAAATTTTAGAAATGGAGTTGAGAAAATGGCAATAACAAAACTGAAAGAATTTCTGGACGAGAATAATGTAAGGTATATAACAGTATCACATTCACCTGCTTACACTGCCCAGGAAATCGCAGCAAAAGCACATCTTCCGGGAAAAGAAATTGCTAAAACCGTTCTCGTTAAAATTGAAGGCAAACTTGCAATGGCTGTACTGCCGGGATCCTTTAAGATAAATTTCGAGAACCTTAAGAAAGTGCTGGGTTCGGATAATATTCGGCTTGCCGACGAGCATGAATTCATCGATAAGTTTCCCGATTGTGAAGTTGGAGCTATGCCTCCTTTCGGCAATCTTTACGGAGTGGATGTGTTTGTAGCAAATAGCCTTGCAGAGGATGAGGAAATAGCATTTAACGCTTGTTCGCATTCCCAGCTTATCAAGATGTCGTACTCAGATTATGAAAGACTTGTAAACCCTGTAAGACTGGATTTTGCCTTTCAAACAAAGCTGTAAATTGTTTATAATGCTTCTGTTATCCGGCTGATTCCTCAGGAAGAACCGGGTTTTTATAACCTCTTAAAAACTCATTATATTACTGTATCGAAAATTTCCCAACTAGCTTAAAGGTTTCAAATGGCAGCTTCAAAGAGGCAAAAAGGTAAGGCAGTAAAATATTCGCTTCTTATTATCGTCATATTATTCGTTCTGATTCAATTTATCCCGGTTGACAGGACCAATCCTCCTGTTGTAAAAGAGCCCAACTGGGATTCCCCAAAAACAAGGGCATATGCCGTAAGAGCCTGCTTCGATTGTCACAGCAATGAAACAAAATGGCCGGCTTACTCGTATGTAGCACCGGTGAGCTGGTTTGTGGCCGATGATGTAGAGGAAGGGAGAAAGCATTTTAATATGTCCGACTGGAAACCCGGCAAGGGAGATGAGGCTGCAAAGGAGGTCAGGAAAGGTGCTATGCCCATGTGGCAGTATACCCTGATGCATTCAGAAGCCAGACTGACTGATGCTGAGAAAAAAGAGTTTATTGCAGGTTTAATTGCAACTTTCGGTGAGGAAAAAGATCATAAATCGGACTTAAAAGAAGGTCGGAATGGAAAGAGGGATAAGTCTATCCGTTTTTCCGATGAAGATGAAGATTAGCCACTATAATAATGAAATAATGATGTTATAATTAAGTGATTATTTTCACCTGCATTGATTTTATGTTTGGGGAAAAAGAGAAAGTGAGTTAACATTATGAAATTAAGTTTAATTGTTTTTATTCTTTCCGCGTTTTCTTTTTTAAGCTGTCAGAATAAAAGCGAAGTTACATACGGAAAGCAGGAGGTTATGAAAGAACAGAGTGTAAAACCGGATAATCCTTATTATTCGAGAACGGATACAACTAAATTAGATTTGCCTGATTCTGTATGGAAGAAAGTTCTGCCTGAGGATGTTTATGAAGTTGCACGCAATAAGGCAACCGAGAGAGCATTTACGGGAAAGTACTGGGACTTTGAAGGTAAGGGTACATATTACTGTGCTGCCTGCGGAAATCCTTTGTTCCGTTCAGATGCTAAGTTCGCGAGTACCTGCGGATGGCCCAGTTTCTTTGAACCTATGAGAAAAAACAGTGTCGTTTATAAAACCGATAATTCGTACGGCATGCATCGCATTGAAGTTTTATGCGGGAGATGCGGCGCCCACCTGGGACATATTTTCGATGATGGTCCTCCACCTACCGGCAAAAGGTATTGTATGAATTCTATCGTTCTGGATTTTGAACCTGAAGTTCAGGCGGTAAATAAATGAAGCCGGTGTTCTTCAGTAATCAATCAAAACTAAGGAAATGGTTCGAAAAAAATCATGATAATAAAGATGAGCTGCTCATTGGTTTTTATAAAAAGAATTCGGGAAAACCAAGTATTACATGGAATGAATCAGTTGATGAGGCGCTCTGTTTCGGATGGATAGACGGAATAAGAAAATCGCTTGATGATATAAGCTACACAATCCGTTTTACTCCGCGCAGAAATAACAGTAACTGGAGCGCGAAAAATATAAACCGGGTTGAGGAACTGATTAAGCTGGAACAGATGAAGCCTGCCGGACTGAAGGCTTACCGGAATAGAAAAGAAGAAAATAGCCGTACTTATTCATTTGAACAGCGCATAGTTAAGCTTGATAAAAAGTATGAACTGGAGCTTAAGAAAAACCCGAAGGCCTGGAAGTTTTTTAAGTCGCAGGTTTCGTCATATCAAAGACCCGTTATTCATTGGGTAATGAGTGCAAAGCAGGAGGCAACAAGGTTAAAAAGACTTAAATCACTTATTAAGTGTTCAGAAGAAGGTGAATTTATACCGCCGATGAGATGGGGCAACATTAAAAAAGTTAAATAAGAAAGGTTTGCGAATGCAGGTTATCCTTGGCTCAGGAGGAATTATAGGCAGAGGTCTTGCTGAAATTTTGCCACAATATACAGACAGGGTGAGACTCGTCAGCAGACATCCTTCTGCGGTTAATAAGAATGATGAACTCGTAAAGGGAGATCTTACAGATAATGCCCAAACAGAAAAAGCTGTTGAGGGTGCAGATGTTGCTTACCTCGTTTTGGGAATGGAATATAAACTGAGCGTCTGGCAGCGTGACTGGCCGAAAGTAATGACTAACGTTATAAACGCTTGTAAAAAATTTAATACTAAGCTGGTATTTTTTGACAACGTTTATGCCTACGGAAAAGTTGACGGGTGGATGACAGAAAATACTCCCATGAACCCGTCCAGTAAAAAAGGTGAAGTCCGTGCGCAGATATCAGGACAGCTTATAAGTGAATACGAGCAGGGAAATATAAAGGCCATCATTGCACGTGCAGCGGATTTCAACGGACCTACTAAAATGACTTTTTTATATCCTCTTGTTTATGATAAAGTAATGAATGGGAAGAAAGCGCAGTGGTTCATCAATGCCGACTTAAAACATTCGCTTACTTACACAGCTGATGCTGCAAAAGCAACGGCACTTCTTGGTAATACTTCAGATGCTTACAACAGAGTCTGGCACCTGCCGACTGACAGGAATGCTCCTACCGGCAAAGAATTTATTCAGATGGTGCAGGATACCTATGGAAAAAACACAGGCTATTCAACACTCTCAAGGTGGATGCTTAAAATGGTAGGTTTATTCGTTCCCGTTATCAGGGAAATGGATGAGATGATGTACCAGTACGATTCTGAATATCTCTTCGACAGCAGTGATTTTGAGGATCATTTTTTCAAGGCAGCACCAATGAAAAAGAGTGTTGAAGAGACTACAAGAGTTCTATCCGGGTCTTAACGTTCTCTCATCAGAAATTTTGTATTTCGTTCAAGTTGTTATCCGAATCTGCCTGTGTCCATTCAGGAGCCATTGGATCTGAAGCAAACTTATCAATTCACTGGTAGTCCTGACCGGTTCAGTTACCCGGATTGAGACACTGCCATTTTGTCACACTGTAGATTATTTCAACAGGCGAAAATTGCGTAATTTCGCATTTTTTGAGTGTCTCATTTTGAGTTCAAATACGGGACTAATACGGGATTACTCCGAGTATAAAACCAGATTGCAAACAGTCTGCCATTTTGTCATACATTGTTGAATATCTCATCACCATTTCATATAGTTGTTTTTCACCATAACACTTAATTTTACACTCAGATTTCCGGGAGCAGAGTATAGAAAAATACTTGTTAAGTTTTCGGTGGAAATGGTATTTACATCTCCATAAGTTGGGTTCAAAAAAGGAATAGATATGGATTCATTCAATTTATCTGATGAGCGAGCTTACAAGGCTTTGATGAGGAAAGATCCGCAGTATGAAGGATTGTTTTTCGCCGCTATTAAAACTACGGGGATTTTCTGCAGGCCGACCTGCAGGGCACGTAAACCAAAGAGAGAAAATGTAGAATTTTTTCAGACCGCTAAGGAAGCGATGGATAACGGGTACCGGCCCTGTAAAATATGCCGTCCTCTTGAGTACCCCGACGAGATGCTTCCGGAAATTAAATCATTACTGAATGAGATTGAAAAGAATCCTTCCCGGAAAATTACCGAATACGGACTTGTGCAAAGAGGAATAGATCCGGCGCGCATCAGAAGATGGTTTATAAAAAATCACGGCATGACCTTCCACGCCTATCCAGAGAATGTTCAGGATAAATAATGCGTTGAAAAATATTCAGAACGGAGATAAAGTGATTGAAGCTGCTTATGATGCCGGGTATGAATCACTAAGCGGATTTCAGCATACTTTTAAGAAAGCTACCTCAGGCAGTCCTTCAGAGACAAAGAACGAAAAGGTTTTGTCTTTTGAACGCTTTACAACGCCCCTTGGTCCAATGATAGTAATCGGCAGTGATGAGGGTATATATCTGCTTGAATTCACTGACAGAAGGGCACTTGAAACTGAGTTAAAACAGCTTGAGAAGAAATTTAAGTGTACCATACTGCCGGGAACTAACCATCACATTAAAGAATTAAAGTTACAGCTAAAAGAATATTTCGAAGGAAAACGGCAGCAGTTTGATGTACCTCTTAAAATATTCGGAACAGATTTCCAGAAGAAAGCCTGGGACGCCCTGGTAAAAATTCCTTATGGAACTACCCGTTCATATAAAACTCAGGCTGAAATTATTGGTCACCCCAGGGCAGTCCGTGCTGTTGGCACCGCTAACGGACACAACAGGATAGCTATAATAATTCCCTGTCACCGCGTGATCGGAGAAAACGGAAAACTTACCGGGTACGGAGGCGGACTCTGGAGAAAACAGTGGCTGCTTGATCACGAAATTAAGAGTCTTAAGAAATAACACACAACTAATTTTTTTTGTTGCTTTATTCAGGAATTACCGATAACTTATTTTCCCCCTGCAAATGCTGACTTAGTAACAAATAATTTTGAGGAGTACTATGAAAAAGTTCATTGTTTTTTCGGCTTTTCTGTTTCTTATAGTATTTAGTCTTCCGGTTCTGGCTCAGGATGAAAATTACCAGGAAGAGATGATGAAAGCATGGACAGAGTATATGACACCCGGTCCGATGCATGAACTTCTCTCCAAAGGAGCGGGAGAGTGGACAGGCGATATTAAAATGTGGATGGACCCCGAGCAGCCTCCAACAGAATCAATCGGTACATCGGTAATTAAACCAATACTTGGCGGAAGATATTTTGAAGGCCGGCATACAGGAACATTCAACGGTATGGATATGGACGGCAGAGAAATTTCCGGGTATGATAATGCCAAAAAGAAATTTTTCTCTACCTGGATTGATAACTTCGGTACCGGCGTAATGTACCTTGAAGGCACCTATGATGAAGGAAGTCAAACATTTACATATACAGGAACTTCGGTTGATCCGATGACAGGACAGGATGTAGCAGTTAAAGAAACTATTAAAAGAATTGACGACGATCATCACCATATGGAAATGTTTATGACGGATAATGGTAAGGAATTCAAAACTATGGAGATTGATTTTACCAGGAAGAAATAGAATTTAGAATCGGGCTGTCTTCGTTTTTGTAACCGGCAAAAACAGACAGCCTGTTTTATTTTAAAGCTATGCGCAAAATAATATTAAATCTTGCAGTAAGCCTTGACGGGTTTATTGAAGGACCCAATGGTGAATTCGACTGGTGCTTCACCGATCAGGACTACGGTATGTCTGCTTTTCTTAAAAGTATCGATACGATCTTCTTCGGAAGGCGGAGTTACGAAGTTTTGTTGAGTATGGATAGTAACCCTTATCCCGATAAAGCTAAAGTGGTATTCTCTGAAAATCGGGAATACATTGCAAAAAATGCTATATCGTTACGAATTGATCCTATCAAAATAAATGAATTAAAGGAATTCAGAGAAAATGACATCTGGCTGTTTGGCGGGGCTGAATTATTCAACAAATTGCTCGATATGGATCTTGTTGATGAACTTCAGCTGGCTGTTCACCCCCTTATACTGGGCAGCGGCAAGCCCCTGTTTACATCAAGGGATAAAATTATTAGATTTAACCAGGTTGAATCAAAGTCGTACTCTTCAGGAATCGTTCAACTTGTATATAGGAAACCGGGTATTAAATAATACGGGAAAGCGGGGAGCTTATGAAAAACCTTATTCTTTTGATCTTCTTAGCAAGTCTTACCTTTGCTCAAATCGATAGTCTAACTGAAGCGTTAAAATATTATCCTCTTCAAAACGGGAACTACTGGGAATATGCAAACTATTCCTACCAGATTATTCCTTACGAAGTAGACTCATCTTTTCATTCATTAGAAGTAACGGGAGATACATTATTATCAAACAATAGATCCTATAAAATTCTGACAAAAAAAAATATTCCGTTTGATGGATACATTAGTAAAACATACGAGAGGATTGATTCTACTACCGCCTGCGTTTACAGGTACACCGATGACCCTTTGTTTACGGATAATGAATACCTTGTAGACAGTCTTCTTGCTGACTCTGGCGAGTATTTCGGGGGCTCATATACAGGATTCACTTCAAACCAGGGAATATTCCTGACTCTTTGTCTTGATAAATATGAAGACAGTGTTCTGAGTTATCCGACTGAAGTTCGGGAGTTAGAAGATGAATCGGGAATACCTGCCACAAATTTATTATTTGCAAAGGGAATAGGGTTTATCAATGCTTCATCCTGTGAATTCAGCTGCGGATCTACTGTTCTGAGATATGCAATTATAGATAGTGTTGAATATGGTACACAAATTACTGGGGTGGGTGATGAAAGTTCGGAAAAACCCGAAAGTTTCATCCTATTTCAGAACTTTCCGAATCCCTTTAATCCAGTGACAAAAATAAATTATGTGCTGCCGCACCCCGGATATGTAACGATAAAAGTTTATGATGTACTGGGAAATGAAATTAAGACCCTTGTAAATGAGGAAAAAAATTCCGGCAGATACGAGGTTTCTTTTGATGGCTCAAGCGCGACAAGCGGAGTATACTTCTATACTTTAAGAGCCGGAGATTTTGTTCAATCCAGAAAGATGCTTTTAATCAAATAGGCTGAAGAGATCAGCCAAGGAATTCAGGGATCTTATTGATTACCTGGTCAAGATCAACGTCGAATCTTTCACCGGACTTCCGGATCTTGATTTCTACCTTAAGATCTTTCAGCTTTTTATCCCCCACAATTACCTGCACCGGCATACCCAGGAGGTCTGCATCTTTAAATTTGAACCCGGCCTGGGCATCTACCCTGTCATCGAATAAAACTTCGTAGCCTGCAGTTGTCAGATCATTATAGAGTTTATCGCAGGTTTCGATGACTTCCTGCTTCTTCATATTTAGTCCCATCAGGTGGATATGGAAAGGCGCAAGGGTTTTATCCCAGATGATGCCATAGTCATCGTGATGCTGTTCGATATAGCAGGCGAGAACACGTTCCACACCAATGCCGTAGCTTCCCATAATAATAGGATTTTCCTTACCGTTCTCATCGAGGAAATTAGCGCCCATTGAAGTAGAATATTTTGTCCCGAGCTTAAAAATATGCCCCAGTTCTATAGCAGTAAAAACCTCAAGCTTATGGTCGCATCTTGGGCAGGATTCACCTGAATTTATGGAGCGCAGATCAAAGTATTCGATGTCATTAGCATCTCTCTGAAGATCTATACCTCCTAAGTGATAATCGGTTTCATTAGCACCGCTGTACATATTGTTTGCATCTTTAAGTCTTAGGTCAGCAATAATCTTTCCTTTATATCCGACAGGACCGATCGAGCCGGCCTCAGCCCCTGTAATTTTCACTAGTTCCTCAGGATGAGCAGGACGGACAGCACCGCCGAGGGCCCGCTCAAGCTTGGCCTCATTTACATCTTCATTTCCCAGCATCAGAACAAGCACAGGGTTACCGTTATGGACATAAACTCTTGACTTGGCACACTGAGTTTCATCTATCTTCAGAAATTCACAAAGCTCGTCTATCGACCTGACATCAGGTGTATGGATCTTCTTTATTTCCTCGCTCTTATCATCCCTCTGTCTGGCGTCGACTTTAGAAGTTGCTACCTCCAGATTAGCAGCGTACCCGCAGTTCTCACAATGGGCAACTGTATCCTCGCCGGCATCCGACTTAACCATAAATTCCTCAGAACCGGAACCACCCATTGCACCGCTTGATGCTCCTACAATGAAATACGATAAATGGCAGCGGTCGAAGATATTCCTGTAAGCTTTGTCGTGTAAACTGTAAGAATGATCGAGTCCCTCAGGAGAAACATCAAATGAATAGGCATCCTTCATAAGGAACTGTCGTCCCCGTATCACACCGCTCCTCGGTCTTGATTCATTTCTAAACTTTGTCTGGATCTGGTACCATATCTGGGGCATATCTTTATATGACTTCAGGACATTCCTTGCGTGGAACGTCATTATCTCTTCGTGGGTAGGTGCAAGAACATATTCCCTGTTCACAACATGAAAAAGAATATCACCGAAAGCTTCCACCCTTCCGGTTTCCTCCCAGATCTCCTTAGGGTTCAATGCGGGAAGATGGAACTCTTGTCCCCCTATCGCATTCATTTCTTCACGGATAATTTCGGATATTTTTCTGACAACACGGTAACCTACCGGCAGGAATGAATAAATACCTGCAGATAGCATGCGGATCATACCGGCCCTGAGCATAAGAATATGGCTGGTAACTACTGCGTCGCTTGGTACTTCTTTTAACGTTGGAACAAAGGATTTGCTTAATCTCATAGTATTTTTACTGAAATAGGATAATAAAAACTTTAAATAGTTGTCAAAAATAAAGATTTGATGATGCTTATCAAAATAAGCCATATTGGAATTTTAATTGCCCTTTTAAAAGTATAATTTCAGAGGGTAAAATTATTAAGGATAATATGAAGCACGTAAGCAACCCATGGCATTCAGTGACGCCGGGAAATGATGCACCCCGTGTAGTTAACAGTATTATAGAGATACCTAAAGGATCGAAGGGTAAGTATGAACTGGATAAGGCAAGCGGACTGCTGAGGCTTGACCGCGTATTGTTTTCCTCGGTTCATTATCCGGCAAATTACGGATTTATTCCGCAGACTTACTGCGATGACAAGGATCCGCTGGATATCCTGGTGATCTGTTCTATTGATGTAGACCCACTGTGTATAATTGAAAGTAAGGTAATCGGGGTAATGCATATGACTGACCAGGAACAGACTGACGATAAAATAATTGCCGTGGCTAAGAACGATATGTCAGTTAATTATATCAACGATATAAATGAACTCCCGCCGCATACCTCAGTAGAATTGAAACGGTTCTTTGAGGATTATAAAAAGCTGGAACAGAAGGAGGTTCTTGTAAAGGATTTCCTTGGGAAAGAGAAAGCATATAAAATTATTGAAGAGAGTCTAACCATGTACAAAGACAATGCTGAGAAATTAAGAGCTATGTCCTAGTCTTTATTCTTTTCTTTACCGGGGCTTCTTTGATAAGGTATACCGCATCCCGTGGTCTTACCATATCATTGCACTTAAAAGTGATCTTCATTCCTTTAGAGGCAGATTTTATGCTGCGCTCATCCTCAAGTATATTCTCAACTTTAAGCTGAACCACGCCGGTAGTCTCCCCGATAATGTATATCTCATCCCCTTCGTTTAGAGTACCGGCATCAACAGAAATATATACCGCACCGGCTTGTTTATAATAGTTAAGGACTTTACCAAGATATTCTTTTCTTTTGCTGGCTTTGCTGCCGTATATATCAGCATATTCATCGGCACCGGGAGTATTAAAATAAAATCCTGTCGAGAATCCCCGGTTGAATACTTTCTCAAGTCCTTCGGTAAGCTCCTTTTTGATTTCGGGAGTAAGTTTGTTTTCATAGTAAAGATCGATGGCCCTCCTGTAAGCTGATGTTACAGCGGCTGCGTATTCGGGACTCCTTTTTCTACCTTCAATTTTGAAAGAATCAACGCCTGTTTCTATAAGCTGATCGATAAAACCGAGGGTGCACAGATCTTCAGGCGATAGTATGTAATCTTCACCCACGATCATGCTTTTACCGATAGTCGGATCATATACTTCGTACTCTCTTCTGCAGGGCTGGATACATTCACCGCGGTTGGCGCTCTTATCGAAGAGATGATGGCTCATAAAGCACCTTCCGCTTACAGCAATACACATAGCTCCATGCACAAACACTTCAATCTCAAGGTCGGTAAGAGCCCTCACTTTTTTAATATCTTCCAGCGAACATTCCCTTGCCAGCACTATCCTTTCTGCACCCATTTCCTTATAAAAATTTGCGGCAAGCGAATTGGATACAGACCCCTGAGTGGAGATACAGAACGGCATCCCTGCCTCTTTACATAGCTGCACAACCGAGAAATCCCAGCAGATTATTCTATCAACCCCGGCTTCTTTGGCTTTAAGGATGATATCCCTGAGCTGATCTAATTCTTCTTCATAGATAATTGTGTTGAGTGTAAGGTAAGTCCTGACATTATTTTCCTTACAATAGGAGGTGAGTTCAGGAAGGTTATCAGTCTTAAAGTTTGAGGCTTTCGCCCTCATATTCAGTTTTTCTACGCCGAAGTAAACGGCATCGGCCCCTGCCTTAACCACTGCTGTTAGCATGGTCTTATTACCTGCAGGGGCCATAAGCTCTGGTTTGCTGTTAGTTGTCTGTCGTGAGTTTATCATAATTTATCTAAAACCTTATTAGTACGTATCGGAAATTCTACTTACGACTTTTCTTCCCAAATTTTTGCAATTTCGATTATAACTCTAACCGCCATCTCCATATCCTGGATGGCAACCCATTCTACCTTTGAGTGGAAACTATGTTCCCCCGCAAAGATATTAGGACACGGCAGTCCCATAAATGAAAGTCTCGAACCATCTGTACCCCCGCGGATTGGATGCATAATGGGCTCAATATCCAGATTCTTCATTGCCTGTTCAGCATAATCAGTAACCTGCGGATGCTGGACAAGAATTTCCTTCATATTCCGATACTGCTCAATTACCTCAAATTCCAGCTTTGCTGCAGGATATTTTTTTACTGTTTTCTCGGCAAGATCTTTTAAAAGAGCTTCATATTCTTTGAGTTTTGGAGTCTCAAAATCCCTGATGATAAATTTCAATACTGCCATCTCTTCATTACCATTGAAGTTAGTGCAGTGAACATAACCTTCACGTTTTTCTGTAGTCTCGGGAGAAAGTCTGTCTTTCGGGAGACTTTCCATAAATTCAGATGCAACCCTTACAGCATTAACCATAATGCCTTTAGCGTAGCCCGGATGAATATTTTTTCCGTGTATCTTAATAGTAACTGCATCGGCGCTGAATGTTTCAGATTCAACTTCTCCGCGGCTCTGACCGTCCATAGTGTATGCATACTTTGCACCAAATTTTTTGACATCAAATTTCTCTGTTCCTCTTCCAACTTCTTCATCTGGTGTAAAGCAGATTTTTATAGGGCCATGTTTTACTTCAGGATGGGTTAACCAGTAATTAACCGCATCAACAATTTCAGCAACACCTGACTTATTGTCAGCACCAAGAAGGGTGGTTCCGTCTGCAGTTATAATATCGAATCCCTTCATGTTCTTAAGGTCGGGGTTCTCACTTTCAAGTATAACCTGGGAAGGATCTTTGGGAAGTTTTATGTCTCCTCCCTGGTAGTTTTTATGAATGACAGGGTTTACACCCGCACCGGTAACAGCAGGAGAAGTATCAACGTGGGCAATAAATCCGATTGCTGGTACATTTTTATCCGAATTAGACGGGAGGGTTGCCATTACATAACCATGTTCATCCATATGGGAGTCTTCCAGACCCATTTTTTTCAATTCTTCGGCAAGGGCTTTTGAAAGAACTTTCTGTTTTTCTGTTGAAGGGAAGGATGTTGATTCTTCGTCTGATTGAGTATCGTATTTTACGTATTCAAGAAACCGATCGACGCAGGTAAATTTATATTTATCATCAAACATTGGTACCTCTAGTTTTTTATAGTTAGATCAACTAAACTATCTAAAATAGCCATTACTAGCAACCAAAAGGGTCAATATGGACCAAAATGAAAGGTAGTCCGATCTCCTTTATTCTAATGAAATTCCGTGATATGATGTACTGATTGATTAGAATCTATTTTAAGAGAAGTATTTTTCTTACAAGCGAAGTTTCGGGAGTTAAAAGCGAGATGAAATATATTCCTGAGCTTAAACCTCTGCCATTAAAGAGCATTTTATAGTTGCCTGGAGATAAATATCCGTTGTGAAGTACTGAAACAGTTTCACCCAGAATATTTGTCACCCGAAGAACGACGTTTGTTCCATGCGGAAGGTGAAATTCGACAGTAGTTGAAGGGTTGAAAGGGTTAGGATAATTCTGGGAAAGACTTATCCGATCGGGAATGATTTCCTGTTCCATTACAGAACTCGGAGAAGAAAATAATAGGGTTATGTCTCCTATGGATGTCATAGTACTATCTATAATAATTTTGTCGCTAACTACATCTTCATAACCGATTTTCTGGGCAACCAAATAATAGCTGCCGTAGGGAAGAAAATTCTCCCTGAAGTTTCCATCAGCCTGTGAAAAGGCATAAGTGATAAGATTATTTTCGGCAGATTGAGCATAAATAATTGCATCGGTAACTATACTGTCACGTTTACCTGCAATTCCCACAGTACCAGATATGATGCCTCCTCCTACGGAAGAATCTCTGGGCATATAAATATCTGCATTAATAAGTTGTGAACCGATATAAACAGAGTCGGCATCCTGCCAGAACCCGGGATTATTTCCCAGGGTATCATAATAGGATGGGACATAGTAATCGGAAAATGACTGGATATAATAATAGCCGGGATTAATAATGTTATCGATTGTGTAAGTACCGGTCTCATCAACGAAGGCTGCATAAGCCCCTCCCAACGCAGGCGTATTAAGTTTACCAGGCGCAATTTTATCTGGGGTATGGGTACCGCTTCTGACAATTACAATACCTTTTTTTAAAGGATAGATTGCAAGAGAATCATATATTTTTCCGGAAACAGAAATCTGTGTGGGAGTTGCCTTTACCAGATTTATATCTGTGCTGGTAATCCCGTTAGTATCGACAAATACCTGAGTAGCGCTAAGCGGGTCAAATTGCTGATCGTAGAATGATACATAATAGGAATCTTTAGCGGCTGCCACCGAATAATTACCGACCGGAAGTTCAACAGAATAATTTCCTGCAGCATCAGAAACACTCTGTGCGATTACGAAATTTCCACCATACAGAAAATATAGATCTGCATTTGCTACGGGAAGTCCATCTGAACTTACACTTCCCTGTAAAGTTCCGGAGTAGTATTCATCTTCATAGTAGTCAATCTTAATTTTAAGATATTCGTAAGGATTCACTCCATTATTATAAATATACAGTGTATCCTCGATATCCTCATAAGTATAATTAAGGTAACCCGAAAGTATACAATCCATCAAGATTGAATCACCGGGCGCAATGGAAATAGGATACCTCCAGTAATTGTTAAATCTCAAATAATAAAAATCATTCTTACTGTAATAAATACTGTCTATTTGTAGTGTTTGATCGCCGGTGTTCACAAAATAAGCATTCTGGAGCCTGTGAAAGACATCGTGGTATTCCAGTTCATCCGGATATAACTGCAGTACGGGCTGAGCTTTTGCAGAAATAAAGAAAAGTAATACGAAAATACCTGCGGTTAAAAATCTCATTATAATTGTTTAAGTTGAGTAGAATAATTATACTAATAGTAACGTAATCGAGTCAATAGTGACAAAATAATACTTCCGTGGCAGATCAAAAATTAAATTACATAAATTTTTCCGGAAATGAGCTGGATGAGCTTTTTTCAAAGGCGAAAAAAGGGAATTCATCGGCATTCAGCGAATTATCGGGTCTAATACGAGAAATCTCTTACAGCTATTTCCTTTCAAAGTTACGGCATGGAAAAATACCAAATACGGAAGATGTGGATGACCTTTCAAATAATGTGTACCTGTCGTTTGCCGAACAATATCACAAAATTGAGAGTCTGGAAAACTGGCTGAGACGGGTCTTATTCCTAACTTTTGTCAATTGGTATAAAAAATCTAAAAAAAGGAAGACCTTTGAGCTCGATGAAGCTTATTATATCGAACAGAAAAATGAGCATCCATCCGTTAAAATAGATGCCGAAAAAATAATCTCAATTCTGAATACTTTGAGCCCTGACAAACAGGAAATATTTAAAATGAGGTTCTGGGAGGACTTAAAATTTGCTGAAATTGCAGAGAATATGGGAAAATCTGAGGATGCCGTAAAAAAGATGTTCTACAGAACTATTGAGGAACTTAAATTAAAAATCTAAAGTTGTCACTTTATGATTAAACATATTACTAATTGGTTATAAATACGGATAAATAGATATAGATGGACAAAAAAGAAAAAATATTAGAGCTGCTGGGCAGGGAAAGCCTGACTGCAACAGAGAAGGATGAGCTTGAGAAACTTATTAGCCACGATGAAGAACTGGGAGCACTGGTAAAAACATATGAGCAGCTTGGAAAGATTATAAATCATTCATCTCATTTAAATGAGGACGTACTGGTGCAGTATACCCTCTATAAAAATGGATTGCAGCTTGACGACCAATCCATCATCGAACGCATCCCCTTTATAGAACAACATTTGAGAGAGTGTCAAAAATGTTCTGAGCTATTTAAAGAATTAAACCAGGAATATTCGGATGTTGATAATTTCATATCTGAAACTTTTGCTGAAGTTAAAGATGAAGCTTCTGATTCAAAGAATTTGTCGCAGCAAATTCCTGTATCCCGGTATAAGACTCCCCGATATGCTTTTGCGTCGATCCTGGCGGCAGGCTTTATTTACCTGGCTCTTTATATTATTTCGTCTTTTGCCACCCCTGAGTATTATGCTGATGCGGCCATCAGACAGGATTCACAATTTTCAATCAGCCGGGGCAGGGCAACAGAAAATTTTCAGAATAGTCTAAAAGCTCTTGAACAGGATAAATACGATGAAGCAATATCCTATCTGAAAAATGATATTAAGCAAAATCCCGACGATAACACGATATTTTATTCATATTATATAATCGGGTTATCATATCTCAAAACAGCCGAACATGATTTCCTGGGACTCTTTCCGGGATATAACCGGGAAAGAGTTGAGAATGGTCTGCAATACCTCGAAGAAAGCATCCGTAAAAACAACTCCGGGAAATTTAACAATATCAAACTGAACTCCTACTTCTACCTGGCAAAAGCCAATCTCATGCTTAACGATAAAAATAAGGCAGAGAAATATTTGAATATGGTAATAAGTGAGAGGGGCAGTAAGATAGAAGAAGCAAAATATCTCCTGGGGGAAATGGAATAATTGTGTTAAATGATTTTACAAAAAGTATCAATATTATTCATTGCTTTTATTTTCTCGCTTCTGCAGTCGGCCGGAGTTGATTCCGGACTCCGAAAAAATCTCTCAACTTATTCATCAAGCTCACCCGACTCCCTTTTATTACAGGTAAGTAAAGCCGGTTGGAATCCACAACGACTTTCACTATTGAAATATTATTTTACGGACTCCTATGCTCCTGCTGAATCTGATCTGAATTTACTAATGGATCTGAAAAATGATTACCGTAAAGCACTTCTTCAGGCTGTACTGCTGAAGAAGCAAAGTAAGTATAAGGAGATGTATGATACTCTGAACTCATATATAAAGGAGATACCTGAATATCTACCTTATTATGACGAGCTTATTACCGCAGCTAACGCTTCCGGGAGACTTCAGTTACTAAAATCGAAAATTGAATCTTCAAAGGAATTTCGCACGGGGGAAAAGAATTATCTACTTGGACTAATTGATTATCAGAATGCTGACTATAATTCATCAAAGGAACACTTTGAGAAAAGTCTGCAGACAGATACAACAAATAAATATATTTTGTACAAACTTTCCTATTCTTACAGGAGTCTTGGTGATTATAATACGGCCTTGAGGTTAATAAAAAGAGCAGGTGATATGTCTGAGGGAGATCCCTATTTTCGAGTAAAAGTCCTCCTTGCAGAGGGTGCTCTTTACTTTCTCTCAGGGGAATATGATCTGGCAGATGATATCTATAAGAAGGCCTTCAAAATGGCTCAGGATAACCAAATGCTGGAAAATTCCGGTTTTTCTTATGTAGCTCTTGGAATTATGGATGATATTCAGGGTTTTACTGATAAAGCAAGAACCAAATATCAGAATGCAGTTGACATTGCTGGAAAGATTCAAAATCAGGGACTAAAGGCCTATGCATATTCAGAATTGGGGGTATCCTGCAGTTATACGAATGAACTAATAGAAGCAAAAGAAAATTACTTAAAAAGTTATAATTTATACAAAAAACTGGGTAACCGTCTGAGGTTATCACTCCTTTCCGAAAACCTCGGCAAGATCTATATGTCAATCTTTAATTATGAAAGCGCGATTAAATATTACAATGAGGGAATTGAGTTTGCCGGGGATAATAAACGCTCACTTATTTTGAATCTGACGGGTCTCGCAGATGCATATTCAAACCTGTCTAACTATTCCGAAGCGCTTAAATATTACAATGAGGCTAAGAAACTTAGTGTTGATATAAAAGCTGTTGAATTAAGCATAAAAATAAACAGCGGACTTGGAGCATTAAATTATAATCTTGATCGCATTGATAACGCTCTGGGATATTATTTACAGGCAGAATCAGAGTGCAGCAAAATTAATAATCCATTCCTGACCGCCGATATATATGATAAGCTGGGCACAGTATATTCTGCTCTTGACAGTCTGAATATAGCCGAACAATATTTTTCAGAAGCAGAAAAACTTTCGCGGCAAAACAGTTCTCCCTATACCGCCTTATTGTCAGCTTTAAATAGTGCCGAAGTTATAGTTAAAAAAGGAGAGTATTCGAATGCATTAGTACTGCTGAATACCATAACGAAAGGAGCATCTTCCGGAAATTTCCCGTATCTGGAGGCAAGAGCGGAGAATCTTCGGGGCAGTATCCTGGCAAAGCGTGATGATTTTGAGGTTGCCCAATCTGCTTATAATCATACCATTGAAATAGTGAAAAATCTTAATGAGAAAACCCTCGAGGTTGAAGCCTATTTTAATCTTGCAAGGCTTAACGATTCAAGAAATTTTAACGAAGCTGCGGAAAGTTATTACAGGTCGGCCATTTCTCTGATTGAAAATGTTTCCCGCCCTCTGTTCAGACAGGAGGATGTCCAGATATCCTATTTTTCCAGTAACAGAACTGTGTTTGATGCCTTTGCGGAACATTATCTCCGACTTAAAAAATACCGCAGGGCTTTTGAGCTTATTAACAAATCGCACTCAAGGAGTTTGCTGCAGAACCTGAATAACCTCAAACTGCAAACTCTGCTGGAAGACAGCACGGTCTTGAGTAAACTTTATGATTATGACTGGATCATTCATTCGGGAATATATGATAGGGAGAAAACCAAAAAAGTAAAAGGACAATTAACTGAGTTAAAAAAGTATCTCGTTGAATCTAACCCCGAACTCAGACCCTATCTGAATATGGAAAGCTGGCCTTCAATAGATGGGATTCAAAGCTCCCTCTCAGAAGATGAGAATATCATTTTATATTACTCTAACGGGAACACCCTCTATGCGTTTCTGATAAATAAGCATAACTTCAAGCCGTTCAGTTTTAATATATCATCAAATCAGCTCAACAGGATGATTGCTGAAATATCTCCGTATTTTGAAAATATACCCGGAAAGACAAATGCTTTTTATAACCAGGATTTGTTTTCCTTTAATGCAGAAGCTTCAAATGTTTTGTATAAGAAGATCATAGAACCGATTGTTAAAGATATACCACACGATCAAAAAATAATTATTTCGCCCTGTACTGAGTTGATAGCAATACCCATGGAATTCCTGGTAACCTCCTACAGCTCCGAGGAAAGTCCTTATTCATATGCCAATAAGAAATTCCTTTTAACGGATTATGATATTTCTTATTCTCCCTCTGCAACTACGTTTATACAGCAGAAAAAAAATCATTTGAAAAATAACGGGAAGGTGCTGCTTGTAGGTGATCCGTCTATAAATACTACTTCTCCGGAGTTCTCAGAAAGAAGAGGGCTTCTGGATGAACCACCGGGAATACCAAGAAACCTTGCACTCCTCCCCCTGAAATATTCGGGTGAAGAGGTAAGCAGTATAGGAGAGATTTTAAATGCGAGTACTATTCTTCTAAAGAAAAATGCCACTGAAACCAATTTTAAGGAAAATGCCGGATTGAGCAGAATAATTCATTTATCAACTCATTCTTTTCTTTACAAAAAGCAGCCATTGATATTTTTTTCCAATACTTATGATGCTGAAAATGACGGCTTCCTGGAGGCAGGCGAAATAGTTAAACTAAAACTCAACAGTGACCTGGTTGTGTTGAGTTCGTGTAATTCGGGTCTGGGCAGTATCGATAAATCTGAAGGTATTCTTGGATTGACCAAAGCTTTCTTCGAGGCCGGTTCGAAAAGCGTGGTGGTATCGCTTTGGGATGTAAACGACAGGTATACCTCAAAACTAATGACTCTTTTCTACGAAAAACTTAGTATGGGTTATAGTAAATCGAAAGCTTTAAGACTTGCAAAGTCTGAATTCATTCAAAAATATTCACCAAATCCGTATTATTGGAGTGCGTTTGTATTATCAGGGAATGTAGAACCTGTTCAATTGAGGCCCCATAAAAATATGTCGTTGTCGATAATTATATTGTTAACAATTATAGCGGCAGCACTCGTAGTGGTTTTAATAATTCACCGGAAAAGAATTACTTCTTAATATCCTCTAATCAAGACTTTTTCAAGGTCGGACTTAATCATGATTTTAACAAGCTGACTGAAGGTTGTTTTTGCTTTCCAGCCGAGTACCTTTTTTGCTTTGGCCGGATTACCAATTAATAAATCTACCTCGGTCGGCCTGTAATAGTCGGGATCTACTGCAACTACAGTCTTCCCTTTTTTAAGTTCATCTGAGAAAGAGTATCTGTACTCTGTCTTTGATCCTCTTTTAGATAAAAGCTTATTGCCTTTATCCCAATAGATATTCTTTATAAGACCTTTCTCCTCAGCACCCTTTCCCTTCCATGTAAGTTCTATACCTATCTCATCAAAGGCAGATTCAACAAATTCCCTGACAGTATGTGTTTCACCAGTTGCAAGCACAAAATCTTCTGCCTTTTTATGGTTAAGAATCCTCCACATACCCTCACAGTATTCGGGAGCATAACCCCAGTCTCGTTTTGCATCAAGATTTCCCAGAAGAAGCCTGTCCTGGATTCCGGCTGAAATTCTGGATACAGCCCTTGTAATTTTTCTTGTAACGAAGGTTTCGCCGCGTCTGGGTGATTCGTGATTAAACAAGATACCATTCGAGGCAAAGATATCATACGCTTCCCTGTAATTGATTATGATCCAGTACCCGTAAAGCTTCGCAACTCCATAAGGAGAACGTGGATAAAATGGAGTTTCTTCAGTTTGAGGAACTTCCCGTACTTTACCAAAGAGCTCACTTGTAGAAGCCTGATAGAATTTAACCTTCCTCAGACCCACTTCCCTGATAGCATCCAAAAATCTGAGTGTACCAAGCGCATCCACCTGTGCAGTATAATCGGGGATTTCAAATGAAACCTTAACGTGACTTTGTGCGGCAAGGTTGTAAATTTCGTCCGGTTCGATTTTTTCCAGAAGACGGTTTAAAGCACTTGTATCTACGAGATCCCCATAATGAAGAAAAAGCTTTTTATCCAGTATCTCTTTGTTGCTGTAGAGATGGTCTATCCTGCCTGTGTTGAAGGAACTGCTTTTTCTTATAATCCCATGGACTTCATATCCTTTTTCAAGTAAAATTTCTGTTAGATAACTTCCATCCTGACCGGTTATTCCTGTTATTAAAGCTCTTTTCATTTTTCCCTCAACTATTTAACATTAGATTTGAACCACTCGTAGGTTTTTTTAATCCCGTCTCTCAGGCTGGTACTGTATTTCCATCCCAGGTTATTTATCCTGAAAACATCCATAAGCTTTCTAGGTGTCCCATCGGGTTTAGTAGTATCATATTCAATTTTTCCCGAATAACCTGTCACATCAGCAATAACATATGCAAGTTCATTGATTGTAAGATCTTCACCTGTACCTATATTGATATGAGAGATACCCTGCTCATATATATTTTCGGCTTCAATATTTTCCATCAGAAAAACTATCGCTTCAGCAAGATCATCAACATAGAGAAACTCCCTCATCGGCTGCCCGGTTCCCCATAGTGTAACAGAAGAATGATTTTTTTCTTTTGCTTCATGGAACTTTCGTATAAGGGCAGGAAGAACATGGGAGGTCTCTGGATTAAAGTTATCAAACGGACCATACAAGTTAGTGGGCATAACGGAATAGAAATTACATCCATACTGTCTGTAGTAATTTTCACATAGTTTTATTCCCGCTATCTTGGCAACAGCGTAAGGCTCGTTTGTAAATTCCAGGTAATCCGAAAGAAGGTATTCCTCTTTCAGGGGTTGTGGAGCGAGTTTAGGATAGATGCAGCTGCTGCCGAGGAATATCAACTTTTCAGTTTTATTTACATATGCCTGGTGTATTATATTAGATTCTATCATCAGGTTGTCGTATATGAATTCTGCCCTGTACGTATTATTAGCGAGAATGCCTCCGACTTTAGCTGCGGCTACAATCACTATATCAGGTTTAGACTCTGCAAAATATTTTTCAACCTGTTCCTGTCTTATCAGGTCAAGTTCAGAAAGGTTCTTATATAAAAGGTTCTGATAGCCCTCAGTTTCAAGTTTCCTTTTAATTGCCGAACCTACCATACCGGCATGCCCGGCAATATATATTTTCTTCTCTTTTAAATTTCCTGTCATTCCTTAAGCAATTATTTCTTTATAGATTCCGCTATCTTATCTACAACAAATTTCTGCTGCTCCTCAGTTAATTCCGGATATATCGGAAGAGCAATCGAGTCATCAGCTGCTTCCTCTGCCAGCGGGAAATCGCCTTTTTTATAACCGAGCGAAGAGAAACATTCCTGAAGATGAAAAGGAACGGGATAGTAAATTTCTGAACCAATACTATTATCAGAAAGGTGTTTTCTTACAGCATCTCTGTCTTGAACTCTTATAATATACTGATTATAAATATGATAATTCTTAACCCCGGAATTACTATACACAGCTTCAGGTAGAAGTACTTTGTTTTTATCATCGAACTTTGTTTTTCCTGTTGATTCAGCCAGGCCGGCTCCAACAAAAAGTTTGGTGTACAATTCAGCATTCGCACGTCTCTGGGCCGACCAGTCATCAAGGTGTGGGAGCTTTACATTCAGTACTGCAGCCTGGATAGCATCAAGCCGGAAGTTTCCGCCGATAATTTTATGATAGTATTTGGGTTTACCCCCATGTACACGGAGAATACGCAGTTTTTCGCCAAGTTCATCATCATTCGACACAACTAGTCCGCCGTCGCCGAAACATCCAAGATTTTTACTCGGGAAGAATGAATAACAGCCGATGTCGCCTATAGTACCAACACGCTTTCCATCCTTATATTGAACGCCGATTGCCTGAGCTCCGTCTTCAACAACTTTAAGATTATGTTTACGCGCAATCTCCATAATCTTATCCATTTCACAGCTTTGACCATACAAGTGAACAGGAATAATAGCTTTAGTTTTGCGAGTTATTTTCTTCTCTATATCATCAGGATCAATGTTAAAAGTAACCGGATCAATATCAGTAAAGACCGGCACTGCATTCATCCTGGAAACAACACCAGCAGTGGCAAAAAAAGAATATGTCGGGACAATTACTTCGTCGCCCGGTTGTATACCAAGCGCCATTAAAGCTACCAGAAGAGCATCTGTACCCGAAGAGACACCTATGGCATATTTACAATCAAGATATTCACAGAACGCTTTTTCCATTTTTTCAACTTCAGGACCAAGAATAAAGTACTGCGATTCGGCAACGCGGATGAGGGCTGCATCTAATTCACTTTTTAACGACTGATATTGTATCTTTAAATCTAATAATGGAACGGTCATACTATTTTCTCCATTTCTATTTTTTCAACTCTGAGTAAATAAAGTCCCTGTCTATCTCATTTAGTGATTTTCCATTCGAATCCTTTTGTGAAATAACAGGATCATTGACCCCCCAGTCAATATTTAACTGCGGATCATTATAAATAATTGTTCTTTCATGTTCTTTACTGTAAAAGTCGGTGCACTTATACAGGAAAATTGCTTGATCTGAAAGAACAGAAAAACCATGTGCAAATCCCTGCGGAATCCACAACTGAATATGATTCTCTTCCGACAACTCCTGGGCAACATACATACCGAAGGTAGGAGAACCGAATCTTATATCAACTGCTACATCAAGCACCCTGCCTGCAATCACCTGGCAAAGCTTTCCCTGAGCTCTGCTGCCAGCCTGATAATGAAGTCCCCTGATCGTACTTCTGCCTGACTTCGATATATTATCCTGTACGAAGTTAACTTCAAGGTTATACTCATTAAACCTTGCTTTATTAAAAGACTCGAGGAAATATCCACGCGAATCTTCAAATACGTCAGGTTGAATTACAAGAACTTCGGGTATTTCTGCGGAACTAATTTGCATACGATTAACTATGATCTTTCAGATATTTCTCAAGGTAATCTCTGTAAAGCGATTTCGGCATTGAGGAAATTAGTTTCTTAAACTTCTTTTTATCTATATAATTCATCCTGTATGCAATCTCTTCTATACAGGCAACCTTGAGTCCCTGTCGTTCCTCTATAACACCGAAAAAGTTTGATGCCTGCAGGAGAGCTGTAGGGTTCCCGGTATCAAGCCATGCAATCCCTCTTCCGATCTTCTCTACACTTAGTTTTCTTTTTTTCAAATAAGTATTATTTACATCTGTTATTTCCAGCTCTCCGCGTCGGGAGGGTTTTAATGATTTCGATATTTTCACCACATCATTATCATATACATAAAGACCAGGCACAGCAAAATCCGATTTTGGATACTTTGGTTTTTCCTCGATAGATTTCGCTTTGCCTTTTTTGTCAAAATCCACAATACCGTATCGCTGAGGATCATTAACCTGGTAGCCGAATATGGTTGCGCCATTTTTATGATTTTTCAGAGCTTTGTACCAGAAATCAAGGTTGCCGTAAAAAATATTATCTCCAAGTACCAGACAAACACTGTCCCTGCCGATAAATTTTTCGCCGATAATAAAAGCCTCTGCAATTCCCCTTGGGGCTTCCTGTACCGCGTAATCTATTTTTAATCCAACCTGCGATCCATCCTCAAATAACTGCTTGTACAGTGGGATAGTCTCCTCATTTGAAATAATAAGAATTTCACGTATTCCTCCCAGCATAAGAATTGATAGAGGATAATAGATCAGGGGTTTGTCGTATATTAACGTCAGCTGTTTGCTGTAGACTTTAGTAATAGGATAAAGACGGGAACCAGAACCTCCCGCTAATATAATACCTTTCATATTTCCAGATTGTCTATGAATAATAAATTAAACTTCTTTTACAATGTCGTTTTCAAACTTATATTTTTTACCTGATTTCTCACAGAATGCGTAACCATCTTTATCAAAAACCAGTTTCTTGCCGGCTTCACTGTACCATCCTTTTATCTTTGCCGGATTACCAACTACCAGTGCAAAGTCAGGAACATCTTTAGTAACTACCGCTCCCGCACCGACAAATGCAAACCGTCCTATCGTTATACCGCAGACGATTGTTGAATTGGCTCCCAGAGAAGCCCCTTCCCGCACAAGAGTTTTTATATAAAATTCTGCTCCAACCTGAGGATATTTTGAGCGCGGATTAAGAATGTTTGTAAATACCATTGAAGGGCCGCAGAATACATAATCCTCAAGCTCCACACCTTCATAAACTGAAACGTTATTCTGTATTTTTACGAAATCACCTATCATTACATTATTTGCTATGTTCACATTCTGACCCAGTATACATTTTTTTCCGATCTTTGAACCTGATTGAACATGCGTGAAATGCCAGATTTTGGAGTTCTCTCCTATTTCGACATTATCGTCAACCACTGCATATTGATTGATGTAGTAATTTTTATTTTCCATTAAATCCTGCTCCCGTTTTCGAATTTATTTATTTTTATTTGAATTTTGCAAGTGACTGGTCTGCTGAAAGACATGCCTGTGCTTTTTCAAGTATTTCAAGCACTTCCACAGCATGAATGCCGTCTGTCAATGGTTTTTTATTGTTAATTATTGAATTAAAAAAATGTTTCTGCTCTTCAGCCAGGGGCTGCTCGTTTTCAAAGGCCACCACTTCAAAGTCACTTTCAAATTTCTGAAGTGATCCATTGACATTTTTGAAACCTTTAGGATAAAATTTCAGTTTATCAGTTTTAAGACTATCTTCAAATACAACCATGCCCTCAGCACCTATAACAACGAGCCGCTGTTCTTTGAAAGGATGGAGCCAGCTGACAAAGATATGAGCATGTATGTTTCCGGGGTATGAAAGATATGTAACAGTAGTATCCTCTATTTCACTCTGCAGAATTGTGGCTCCCTTTGCATCTACGTAAACCGGATTACTTTCCAGCAGATATTGAATCACAGAAATGTCATGCGGAGCAAAGCTCCAGAGAATATTTTCCTCTGTTCTGATAGAGCCCAGGTTGAGTCTGTTGCTATATATATACTGAAGCCTTCCTATTTTATTTTCCCTGATCATCTTCTTTATTTTTTTTACTGCCGGATGATACAATAGGACATGACCTACCATCAGTTTTTTATCTTTTCTCTCAGCGATTTCCACAAGCTCCCGTGCATGGGTTGATATCAGAGTTATCGGCTTTTCTGTTAGAACATTTTTACCTTTCATTAAGGTCTTTTTTGCAATTTCATAATGTGTTTCTGCCGGTGTAGCAATAATAACTGCATTAATATCAGGGTTATCCAGAATGTCTTCAATTTTAGTGGTAAACGGAATATCGGGAGAAATTCCTGCTATTTTTTCCGAGGCGGACAGATCAAAATCGCAGACAAATTTCAGATTTTTTCCTAACACCTGATTTGCAGTCCTGACATGATTTATTCCCCATCTGCCAGCACCAATAATTCCTAATCCAATTCCCTCAAACATCTTATGCCTTTACTATTTTGCTATTATCAGTTATACCGTGTTTAACGAAAGCATTCCTGCTGTCAAGAATTAAATGTGCACTTTCAGCAATCATTTTATAATCATAATCAGAATGATCAGTACTCAAAACTACAAGATCAAAATTTTCCAGGTTCTCCTTTGTCAGCTCAACCGACTCCATATCAAAATGGTACTTACGAGTTTTTGGTAATTTCGGGACGTAAGGGTCATTATATGAAACATCACACCCTTTCTCCCTGAATAATTCTATCAGTCTGAGTGAAGGAGATTCTCTCATATCATCAATGTCTTTTTTATAAGCGACACCAAGTATGAGCACCTTTGAACCGTTTAAGGATTTCTTTACACGATTAAGTGCCTCCCCTCCTTTTTCAACAACATAATAAGGCATGTGTGTATTTACTTCTCCGGCCAGCTCAATAAACCTGGTATGGATTTCATACTCGCGTGCTTTCCAGGTTAAATAGAAAGGATCTATAGGAATACAGTGTCCGCCTAATCCGGGTCCGGGGTAAAAGGGCTGAAAACCGAAAGGTTTTGTAGATGCTGCATCGATTACCTCCCATACGTCTATTCCCATTCTGTCAAAAACCATTTTAAGTTCGTTTACAAGAGCAATATTCACCGACCTGTATATATTTTCTGTGAGTTTAGTTGCTTCAGCAGCTCTGGTGGAAGAAACAGGGACTGTTTTCACAACAACATTATTATATAAGGCAGTAGCTATTTTTACACAATCAGGGGTTACTCCCCCTACAACTTTAGGAATAGTTGCTGTGTTATAACTTGGATTGTTTGGATCCTCCCTTTCAGGAGAGAATGAAAGATAAAAGTCTTTTCCTACCTCAAATTTTTTGCCGCCATCGCGTTCACCTGATTTTTCAAACATAGGCAGCAAAATCTCATCCGTTGTACCGGGATATGTGGTTGATTCGAGTGAAACCAGCTGGCCTTTCCTGAGGTATTTTGCAATTGTTTCGGTAGTATTGTTAATATAAGTCATATCCGGTTCCCGATGTTCATTAAGCGGTGTGGGAACACAAATGATAACTGCATCCGCTTCAGGAAGTCTGTTAAATTCGCTGGTGGCAGAGAAACTTTTATTATCGACAACTTCCTTGACCCTTTTAGCGGCAATATGCTTTATATAAGTCTTCCCTTCATTTAGATTTTTTACCTTTGCTTCATCGAGATCAAAGCCAAGAACTTTAAAACCTTTTGATGCGAATTCCAATCCAAGAGGAAGGCCGACATATCCTAGACCAATTATACCAACTATAGCTGATTTATCTTTAATTTTATTCAATAACTCCATAATTATCCTTCATTTTGAAATAACATTGAGGAACCTAAATCCCTGTCAAATTGCAGGCCGGATACTGAGAATGACTAAATCCTTAATCATTTGCTTAATTTTTTTCAGAATAGCCATTAATTTACTTAGGAAAGGGGAAAGGACAAAATAAGACAGATGCTAATATGTGACTCAGAATAAAAAAGGGTTTTATTTCAAAGCAGAGTTCCCCTTAGTATAAATATAGCAACCAGGAAATAGATTATTAGTCCTATCACATCCACCATGGTAGCTACCAGCGGGGCACTTGAAGTCGCCGGATCAGCCCCCAGTTTTTTAAGTATAAAGGGCAGCATAGAACCTGACAATGTTCCCCAAAGTACCACTCCTATTAAAGCTATAGACACAGTTACACCTACCAGCAGCCAGTGGATGCCGTAAACGTCGGAAAATGCCTGCCATACAGAAATCCGCAGAAAACCTATTACCGCAAGAATTGCCCCCAGTACAAATCCCGTTATTATTTCTCTCCTCATCACAAAGAACCAGTCTTTTAAGGAGATTTCACCCAGCGACAGAGCACGTATAACGAGTGTTGATGCCTGCGAACCTGAGTTTCCTCCGCTTGAGATAATCAGGGGAAGAAACAGAGTCAGTACAATTGCCTTTTTTATTTCTACCTCAAATAATCCCATCGCAGTTGCAGTAAACATCTCACCTACGAATAACAGCGCCAGCCATCCCCCACGCTTTTTGATCATCTCAAAAAGCGAAATAGAAGAATATGCTTCTTCAAGGGCGGTCACACCGGCAATCTTATGGATATCCTCAGTGGCCTCTTCTTCTGCAACATCAAAAACGTCATCTACTGTAACAATACCAAGCAGAACACCAAAAGAATCCACTACGGGCAATGCAATACGGTCATATTTTTTAAATATTTCTACTGCCGTTTCCTGGTCATCGTACACATTAAGTGCAATATAATTTTCATCCATCAGGTCACGTATCTGCTGATTAAACTCGGCCAGCAGGATCTCCCTTATCCTGACATCATCCATTAACTTTCCTTTTTCGTTCACTATATACAGAGTATTGATCGTTTCCTTATCTCTACCGTTCTCTCTGATATAATTCAGCACTTCTTCAATCGTGTATTCTGGTTTTACTGCAAGGTAATCGGGAGTCATTAGTCGGCCTACACTGTCCTCAGGGTAACCCAGCAATGTTCTCGCGATATGCCTTTCCTCTGTTGAAAGAAGCATCATCATCTGTCTGGCGGCACTGCTTGGAAGATCCTCAAGCAATGCGGTACGATCGTCAGGCGACATTTCGTTCAGAATAGACGCAACTTCCTCTTTCCCCATAGCTTTAAGAAGTGTTACCTGCATATCAAATTCGAGGTATTCGAAGGTATCAGCAGCAAGTTCCTGGGGGAGTACTCTGAAAACAACGGCCTGTTCATTCTCGGAAAGTTCAGCGATAAGTTCAGCGATATCGGCGGGAGACCAGTCACTTAAAACTTCTTTGAGTGTGCTAAGCTTACGCTCATCAATTAAGGACTTGATTTCAGGTTGCAGCAGTTGACTCAGCATATTTATCTCTCCTCAGTTATAAGTGAACCTATTTATTCTACATATTCATTATCTTTTAAAAGTATTTAAGAAAAGGTTGTAAAAAATATGTTTTAATGTTCCAAAAAACAATGTTTGCATCTATATTATAGACAAATAACCCGAAATCACAATTATGTATAAAATCCTTGCAGATGAAAATATTCCTTTTGCCGAAGCTGCGTTTTCAAATTTCGGCACCGTTCGGCTCCTGTCGGGAAGAGAATTTACCAATGAAATAGTCAGACCTTATGATATCCTCATCGTCAGGTCCGTCACCAAAGTAAATGAACATCTACTGGAAGGATCTAATGTCAAATTCGTGGGAACAACTACTATAGGACTTGATCATATAGACACCGGTTACCTGAAGAAAAAGCATATAAGCTATGCAAACGCTCCCGGCTGCAATGCTGATTCCGTGGCAGAGTATATCTTTGCAGGACTATATAAATTAGCTTCGGAAACCCGACTGTCAATCGATAAATGTTCCCTGGGAATTATAGGGTACGGAAATATCGGGAGTCGTATTGGAAGGATAGCAGATGCTATAGGCATGAAATTGTACATAAATGACCCCCCTTTACAAAGGGCAACCGGGAATTCTTCATTCTGCACTTATGATGAAGCTCTAGGAGCAGACATTATAACCTATCATGTTCCTCTTAACATCGGTGGACCGGATAATACATTTCATATGCTCTCATCATCTCAGCTGAATACATTCGGGAATGAGAAGATTATTCTGAATGCATCACGTGGTAAAGTTGTAGCTAACGAGGATCTTAAAAAGTTTCTGCTTAATAAAGGCAATAAAGTAATCCTGGACGTATGGGAGAGTGAGCCGGCCATTGATGAAGAATTGCTGAAGCTTGTATTAATCGGTACACCTCACATAGCGGGTTATTCCTTTGAGGGAAAGGTGAACGGAACTGTAATGATTTTTAACTCGCTCAACAGGTTTCTGAAGGCAAATAAAATATGGCAGCCGGCAATGCCGGAAGTGAAGGATGCAGTGATAAATTACCCCGAATCAGAATCGACGGAGAAATCTTTGCATAGTTTAATTTCCCGAATTTATAATATCAAAGCAGACGATGAGAGACTGCGTCAGATCACCGATCAAAAGGAATCAGGGAGCTACTTCGACCATCTCAGAAAAAAGTATCCTATAAGGCGGGAGTTTACAAATTATACCGTAAAAATCAGCAGAAAACTGGAGAAAGAAATAAAGATATTAAAAGCCCTAAGATTTAATATAAGCCAGTACTAATCCTTTTCCGGAAGTTTGAATTCAAGCGGTATTACAACCTGAGTTTTAACAGGCTTTCCCCTGATCAAACCGGGATTAAATTTAGCGTATAAAACCGTAATCCTTGCGGATTCATCACATCCATACCCAATCCCCTTTTCTACTTCTGCCCTGGTTACATCTCCATTCTGATCTATAAAGGCTTTGATCTTCACAGTTCCTTCGATTTCATTTTCTTTAGCATAGGATGGATAAATAAGCTTCTTCTGAAGTTCAGCTATACCTCCTTTTGGCTCAGGCATAACTTCAGCACTCAGATAATAGGCAGGATCATCATCAAAATTTTCCTCCTGTACTGTCGGTGGAAGAGTTTTTTCTTCTGTTTTTCTAACCTTCACCGTGTTCTTTTCTGCTGGTTTATTAGTTCCGGTACTCTCATCGGTAGACGGCTGAGAACTTTCAACGATTTCCTCCGATTCGGGTTCTTTCTCCACAACAAGTACTCCATTTTCAAAATTCTTGTCTCCGGTATATACTCCTTTTTCATCATAGTATGAGGTTGGGCCCTGTCTTTTCCCGCTTTCCAGATTATAGAGTTCTTTAAGCAAACCATCTTCATTATACTCTTTTACAACACCATCAACTTTCCCGTTCACATATGTCAGTTCCTCTTTAAGATTTCCGTTTTCATAATAAAACTTTGCTTCTCCCTGCCTTACGTTTCTTTCATAATTTATCTCCGATTTAATAGTATCATTTGAATAATACGATTTAACCAGTCCTTCCTGGGCAAAAGAAACATTAAAAATCAATAAACTGATGATGAAGTAAGCTGATTTCATTTTGAATTATTTTTTTATTTGAAGCGGTAAATTAAAAATTTATCTTCAATTATAAGAGGCAGAAATAGAGTAATCAGCAGGCTGCATCGGTGATTGTGGATTAGGTTTAGTGTATGAAAAGGACTGCCGCCCCGGGAGAGTGGGTTAATAAATCAATACCGGTTCTTCAGGAAATTACTTTTGTATTATCCTGCAGTGCGGTATAAGCTTTTTTATCAGCCGACTTCTTGAACACTACTTTGAAAGTAGTTCCTTTGCTTTTCTCGCTTTTAACGAAAATTTCAGCATTATTTAATTCAACGTATTTCTTTACAAGAGCCAGTCCCAGTCCGTTGCCTTCAAATTCACGTTTGTATCCCATATCCTCCTGGGAGAACGGGGTGAAAAGTTTTTTCAGATATTCCTGAGACATTCCGATTCCGGTATCTTTTACTTCCACAACGATCTTACCAGGATTTTCTTCAAGTACTTTAACTTCTATTGTACCTGCCTGAGTATACTTTATTGCATTACCGAGCAGATTCTGGAATATCTGGTTCAGTGTATATTTATCCCCTTTTATTAGAGGATCATAAGCATGGTTGGTAAATGTGAGTGACAGATTCTTCTCCATTGCCAGTGATTTCATTTCATCAACAAGCACTTTCAAATCATCGCTAAGATTCACAGCCTCAAACTGTGAGTACATAATTACCGCTTTGTACAGATGACAGATTAAGGATCATATCAATCGTTCTCTGAAGCCTTTTACCTGCTGAATTTACAGAATCAAGCAGCACGCTTATATCCTCATCTTCTGTAGAAAGATCCTCAGCCAGCAGCGGCGTTGCCGTTAAAATTACATTTAGAGGGGTTCTGATCTCGTGAGACATCTGGGCAAGGAACGCACTCTTCAGTCTGTCTGATTCCTCTGCTTTTTCCTTGGAAACTATAAGTTCTTTCTCAACTTTCTTACGTTCAGTAATATCGATGACCTGCTGAATGATATGATGCGGATGATTGCTGGCGTCCCTTGTCATTACGGATTCTACAATCGCATGAATGCTTAAACCATCTTTCTTTTTTAATTCTTTTTCAAAATAGACATGTGAAAGTTTTCCGCTGAGAAAGCCTTGTGCAGCTGTTTATCATACTCAACATATTCATCAACGGTAATATCTGAAATATTTTTTGTTTCTATTTCGTCAGAAGTATAGCCCAGTGTCTCACAGAAAGCACTGTTGCTTCTGATAATTTTACCCTCAATTGTTGTTATAACCATCCCAATAGGCGCTCTCTCGAATAAGAGACGGAACTGTTCCTCGCTTTGTCTGAGTTTGTGTTCTGCAAGTCTTCTCTGGTTAACCTCAAGGTTTAGCTCGCCGATCTTATCTTTAACTACCGTTTTAAGCTCTTTATTTAATACAGATACCTGGCGGTTAGCTTTATCCAGGTGGTGAACAAGGAAATTTACACCTGCGGCAATTATCCCTAATTCGCTGCTGCTGTTATATCTTGCTCTAAGGTCCATATTACCTGCTGAAATTCCCTGGGCAGCGAAAGCTATTTTTCGCATGGGTCCGGTAACAAAAATTTTATTTAATAGAAGTAACAGGAGCAAACCAAGGAGCATCAATCCTCCTACAAACGGAAGTACAGTCTTGTTTTTCTCCTGCAGGTAGTTTTCAATAAATCTGCCGCTTAGTCCGAGATATAATGTATATGTTTTTCCGGGAAGCTGAACCGGGCATTTTATCATATACAATCTGTTAGGGTAATTGTATGAACCACGGACAGCTGAGGATAAAAACTGACTGTTCAATGCCTCTGAGTAATTATAACTGTTTAAAACGTTTGCGGAATCTTTGCACAAAACACAATAGACAATATCATTAGCATCTTCATAGGCACGAAATAAATCTGGTGTTTTCCGGGTGGAATCGGCAGGAATGAGTTCTTTTTTTACTATTTCTTCGGCAATCTGTTCTATTCTGTACTTTGAATCTGCAAGTTTCTGAGATTCAAGTTCTTTCATAAAAAAAATGTAAAGTCCGAACCCCAGACCTGTAAAAATAAGAAAAAGGGTCAGGTTCGACAGGAAACCTAATTTTAATCCTTCAGTTTTTGGTTTTTCTTTACGTGCCATCTAATTAAAGAACCCTTAAAAATTCTATGTCTCAAACTCAACATTTATGCCATATGTTTTATTTTTTATAGGGCAAAAATATAAGAATTTAAGTGCTCCATAATGAGAATAAAGCATCAAAAAAATGACTATGAGGGAATGCAGATTGGAGTAGAAATGAGGGGCAGGGTACTTCGAACAGGACAATAAACCAGGCCAATTACTGCCTGAAAAAGATCGGACATTATCTCAGCAGAAGAAGTTTTCTCGTCATATGATAATTGCCAGCTTTAAGAGTATAAAAATAAATACCAGACGAAAGGTTTTCGGGTTGGTAATTTACTTCATATTCTCCTGCAGCCTGTTCTGCGCTTACCAGTGTTGTTATCTCGCAACCAAGCATGTCATAAACTTTAAGGCTGACAAAGGTTCTTTTACCCAGGGAATACTTAATGGTGGTAGAAGGGTTAAATGGATTCGGATAGTTCTGGAATAAAGTGAAAGTAACCGGTTTGGCAGAGCTTTCGGGAGTGTCTTTGATACCCACGACTGATTTATCGATTACTGAACTCCATACCTGGTATACACCCGAATAATCGGCCATCCAGAATGCATTGAGATTATTTTCAGTTGATATGAGAGCAATATGGTCTCCCTGATAATTAGATGATCCCCCGATTATACCATAAGGCTGGAACGTGGAATTATTTAATTCAAATTCTGACCAGTGATCACCGCCGTCTGATGAAGTTGAAATAAAAACACTTGCCGAATCGGAAGTAGTATTCCTGTCATCGTAAAAGATCATATTCAGTCTCCCTGTATCGTCCACTTCAAGAAATGGAAAATATTGTATCTTTCCGTTATTTAAGGGATCCTGGTTTACACGTACACCACCGGACCAGGTGGTTCCTTTATCAGTCGAACGGTATAAGATAATATCGGGATCGCTCCCGGCAGGTGAATTATTTTTTTCAGTAGTAACGATATACAACCAGCCGTCTCTTGCACCGCCGCTTCTATCAATCACAATCTGGGGAATACTGTTTACCCTGATGTTGCTCTTTTCAGGAAGCAGTCCGGTAATTCCATTTATATCGATTATATTCTGGGTATAATTCCAGTTCTGCCCGCCATTGCTTGAAACGCCAAAACCAATATAGTCTTCGTGGGTGTCGTTATCCGAAGTTACGCCCGCCCAGCATAAATAAACTATGCCGTCGTCGCCTATTGCAATTGAGGAACCGGTGCTTCGGGTCGGGGGATTTGGATTAACCTGTGCAGGCTGGCTCCAGTTTACACCATTGTCACCGGAGATGGAGACTTTAACAGAAGTATTCACATAATCCACATATGCCAGGTACAGTCTATTCTGATATGGGCTTTGGGATGAATTATCGATTTCAAGAGTGCCTTTATCTTCAACCGGGTTGGTGGAAATTGTATGATTAGACGACCATGAAGTTCCATTGTCATCAGAATAGTTTACATACATACCCGGAAACTGTAAGCCAATGTGTGACAGTATCAGTCTGCCCGTGTTCGTTATTGCCACACCCGGGATCTCCGCCATGGTTATAAATCGAGGGGCCGCTGCATTTGTCGTTTCCAGACCACGTTAGTCCGCCATCCTCAGAGAAATATACTCCTTCACTTTTAAAACCAGTACTTACATCTATGGTAACCGCACTTGCGAACATTTTATTTTTATCTGAAGGAGAAACTGTAACAACAGGTTCGGTTTGGGTAATGGTTGAAGGATAGATCCTGAATTTCGGAACATCGAGTACAGTCTGCGGAAGCACAGTAAAATTTATTAAAACAAGTAAACAGATAATTCTAATCAGCATCAGATACCCAAAGATTATAAATTCATACGTATATTAACTCCGGAATAATAGCTTCTTGGTTCCCCTGATTCGTAATATCTTCCGAGGTAATCGTTGGTGTTAATGTAACCAACATATTTTTTATCAAATATATTATAGACACCCCCGTAAAGCACAGCGCTGAATATTTCAGTTTGATACGTTATTCCGGCCATTATATTTCCGTAAAAATACCCGGGAGCTGTTTCAGTATTCGCATCGTTCACATACATTTTGCCAATGTAGTCGCAGTCCCACTGCAGTAAACCCGATATATCTTCGCCTAATTCAAATTCTTTATTGAAGATAAAATTCACTATCTGCTGCGGTACAGAGGGTTCAAAATTGCCGGAGTAATCAACTTTTACATTATCCGCAGAAGGAGTGGTGATCTCCGATTTGTAACTGGTATATTTAAAATTTGTGTAAGTATAGTTGACAGTGACCTCAGTTTCTTCAAATGGTTTTGTGTGTATGCCGATCTCTATGCCATCCCGCCTTGTTTTCGGGGCGTTTTGAAATAGTGCCTGTTCACCAATAATTATATAAGGGATTATTTCATCCGAAAGGATATAATGAAAATATGTTATGTCAAAAACCACTTTTTTCATAAACTCCGAATCTTCATCTATCAGGTTGCCTTTTATTCCGAACTCAAAGTTAAGTGATTTCTGAGGTTCAAGGTCCGGGTTTAATGTATATCTGTTGGGAAGAGCCGACCTTATATCAAGTTCGCTCAGCGCAGGAAAATCATAGCTCAAACCGTATGATGTATACAACGCAATAAAGGGAAGCAGTTTATAGTTTATTCCTACTTTGGGTGTAAACCCGGTAAATACCCGCGAAGAATCAGTCCGGCCGTACGGTTGAAAAGTATCTTTTTTATAGGTGCTGATGTCATACCGGCTTGATATAAATACGCCAAGATCTTCCAGAAGATCGATATGATCCAGGAAGTAGAATCCTACATTCCCCACGCTCGCATCATAGGAATCCTGAATTGAAAAATCGGGATTACCCGAAACATTTTCGAAGGCAGTAAGAGGACCGCTTTGATATGCATAATCAAATCCGGTTGTTATAGTATTTTTCCAGCTGAGGATATGCCCCCTGTTGGTATACCGGGTTAATGTTCCGAGGGAATATCTTGTAGAAACGGCATACGACTCATAATCTGCCCTGGTCAGTTCTTTTATTCCTCCATAGACAGCTATTTCAATCTCATTTTCTTCCGGAGCTCCAAAACCTGTTCGGTACTTCACCGCTAATCTTCCTTTTTTGGAAATTCTCCTTAAATCCTGTGCGACGGCAACGGAATCAGCCATATAAGGATCAGCATTAAACTGGGCTTTAGTCAAAGGTCCCGGAAGTCTGTTAAAACCATCAACATAATCGCCGAGCAGTGTTATAGATGATCTCGGGCCGAGGTAACCTTCATAAACAGAATTAACAAGATGTTGAAATTCTTCGCTGTGCTGACGGTATCCATCCAGGTTGCGATAGTAATATGACAGAAAGAATCTGTTACTGCTGTTTTTCAGACCCATCTTTAATCCGTTCTGCCTGAAGCCGAACTTACCAAACTGGTTATAGGTAGCGGCATAGTCTTCGTTGAAAAAGTAGTCAGTTTTGAAATCAATAACCCCCCCGGGCGCATTTGCATAGAGGGAAGACAGATTTCCTTTCACAACCTCCACCCCTGCAAGTGAAGTGAAATCAATAGCATCTATTACCGTTTCGCCGTCAGGTTCTGATAAAGGAATGCCGTCCTGAAGGATCCTGATCCCGCGGATCCCTGTATTCGATCTCGTGCCGAATCCGCGTATGGATACGCGAAGGTCCTGGTTGCCATAGCGCGACTGTAAGAAAAGGCCCGGTACATCCGCAAGAACATTCCTGGCGGAAACCTTCTTTCCATAAGCGAGTTCTTTCTTATCAACACTGAAGACTGAGTATGGTATATCTATTATTCTCTCTTTTGCGCGAGTTCCTACTACGGTTATTTCATCAAGTCCGTATTCAAGAGTATCAGCTTCTTCAGTTTTGTTTTTCTGATCTTCAGGTTTTTTATTTTCCTGAGAAAAGGTCTGTTCGGGAATAAATAGGGAGGTAAACAGGATGATGAGGACAGTAAAGCGAAGATTCATATGTAAAGTAAGATTAATTGAAAATTTCAATAATTAAAAATAAAGAATATTATTGAAAATGTTCATCCATAATAGCGGGGTCTTTTATTTTCTGAATTCCGGCATTCGTCAGAACAACAGTAATCGTACTTTACTTTGCATTCATGACAGCAGACAAAGAGCTTATCGCACGACTGATTATGGCAGTTTATGTAATAGGAGGTCGGCGTTCTGCAGTAATGACATTTTGCTATATGTTTTATTTCATCACGACTGTTAGGATTAACAACACGCCTCTCATCGAAAACAAACATGCCCCCTTCCCAGAAGGTATCCGGATATTGTTTTATAAAGTTTACTATTCCCCCATCCAGCTGATATACATCCTTAAATCCGTTTTCCACCAGGTATGCGGAAGCTTTCTCACAGCGAATACCCCCTGTGCAGTATGTAATTATAGTTTTATCTTTTTGATCTTTCAGATCTTCGGCCACCTTTTTCCATTCCCGGAAATTTTTCATCGGGGGAGTCAGTGCATTTTTGAATTTTCCAATCCTGCTCTCATACCAGTTACGGGCATCGATGATAATAAAATCTTTACCTTCCTCATAAAACTCAAGCAATTTATCGGGTGTTAATCTTTTGCCTCCGTTTTTCAGAGAAACTTCTTCAAGACCGCTATGTACAATTTCATTTTTCAGTCTGACATGCATCTTAAAAAATGCATGATCCTCAGCTTCGTCTTCCTTGAACCAGATATCGGAAAAGGCCCTGTAACTCTTCAGCTGATTTTTATATTTTTCAATATTCTCAACCGTGCCTGAAACAGTCCCGTTTATCCCTTCGCCTGCAATAAAAACCCTTCCTTTTATATCATTCTTTAAACACCATTCCAGGTGCTCATCAACAATTTCCTGAGGATTTTCGACCTGGACGTACTTATAGAATAGTAATACGCGGTATTTCATTCTTCTTTTGGTTTAGTTCCTAAAATCAGGGGGGAAAATAATAATTGCACAGCTTCTTTGAAAGGGAGAAGATTATCAGATGAGTTGAAAATGAGCTTAAAGGCGGCGGAATATCTTTGCGAAATATCGGCTTTGAAGCGTATGTGGAGCGTATGTGAAGCGTATGTGGAGCGGTGTTGAAGCGGTGGTGGAGCGATAGTAGGTGGTATTTCGAAGAGATTGGGACTGTATTTGGCTTAGCTGAACCTAAATAATTTGTAAGTAATGGTACCCGGGCGGTATAAGAACCTTTGTCAGTTGATTGAGGATTGTATTTTAGACATATAAGTATTTATATCAAATTTTCGTTTAGCGCCGTTACGATTCATATACCTGATTTTTCCGAATATTTCACGTTCTGCCCAGGGACGGTCGTGCACGCCGCCTATTGACCAGGCGCAGCCTGTATATCCGTTCGGGTCTCTGCCGTCTAATTCATATTTGTCATTAAGGTAGATGGCGATGCTAAGAGCATCTTCAGGTGAGTCCGACCATTCAAGGATTTTTTTTGCCCAGTACATTCTCATATATCCATGCATTTTCCCGGTAGAAGTAAGCTCTTTTTGTGCAGCGTTCCAGAGATCCTCATGCGTTTCTGCTTTTTCAAACTGGTCCTGCGTGTAGGTGTATTCCCTTTTGTCGTTCTTATGCTCGCTTAAGCGTTTCCTTTGCCCAGTCGGGAAATCCTTCAACAGAATCATACTGCCTGTTATAGAAGCAGAAATTATCCGACAGCTCTCTCCTTACTATCAGTTCCTCAAGAAAGGCTTTTTCAGATTCTGTATCTCCTCCATGTTTCTTCACCTCCAGGGCGACACGTTGTGCAGAGATTTGTCCGAAATGAAGGTAAGGCGATAATCCGGATTGAGCATCTTTTAACGGATCATTTCTGTAGGTATTATAATTATCAAATTTTATATCAAGGAAATTTTTCAATGTCTGATGTGCAGAATGTTCACCGGGACTTATCCAGTCAACCACTCCAACGCTTCTATCTACATTCAGGCTTTTAATTATGCTTTCCCAATCCACAGGATCAGCCGAGAAAGCTTCAGAACTTTTTATTTTATTTACCGGGGAGAACTCAGTGAGAAATTCCGGAAGGTGTTTATGGATTTTAGGACGCAATGTATATGCTGCAAATTCCTGCTTACCGGAAACATACCGGCAGGGAATTATATTATGCGTATCAACTTCATAAAACGGTATGTGAATATTGCTTCCTACCTCTTTTTTCCATTTCCTTTTGATCTTCAGAGGATCGAAATCAGTAACGATACTGCTTACTTCCCGGGATTCAATGAACTCTGGCAGTTCTTTCACAGGATCGCCTTTCAGAAGAAAAAAAGGAATGTTGTACTCCTTTAGTTCTTTTTCAAGTTCTTCCAGTCCTTTCAGCATAAAATCATACTGACGGAAGGAGGCACTAAGAAACTTAGGAACAAGACTGAATACTACCCCGAAGGGTGTTTTCCTGTCAGACGCGAGTTTCTGAGCGTAAAGGAGAGCATAATTATCATGAACCCGCTGGTCTCTGCTCATCCAGTAAATAACAGGACCTTTGCTTTCTTTTCCTTCCTTTAATAATGTGACCCTGTTCCTGAATTCATCCATATCATTGCTTTTTTACCTGAATAACAAAACCGGTCAAGGATAAGTTCAAACAGAAGGGTACCGGACTATTTACTTTGAGTTGAATCCAGCGGAACTTTAATTAGTTTCAGATCATCTACCCAGACAATGCCGGCTCCGTCGATTATAATGTTCAATTTTACATTGTCAGGATTTTCACCCTTACGCAGGTAGAATGGTGTCTGCAGGGTTGTCCAGCCGGCTGTTCCCGTCAGAGATGACTCGAGTCCCCGCGAAAAATATTCCCCTTTGTTCTTAAAAACGCACCACATTTCAAGATAAACAGTTCCATTCACATCCTGTGTCTTTACCTTTGCCTGGTATATCAAGCGTGCATTTTCAATATCAATATCGCCGGTTTCATAAAGATGTACTACTGTGGGGTGATCGGTGGTTATCACCAGCGAACCATTACCATCAAAGGAAACATTTTTATCGAAGGCAGCATTTGATTTACTAATGATATCATTTTTGCTGATGGGATATTCTTTGATAAGTTCCCCGTTTACTTTTTCTTTGCTGCTGCACCCGGCAGAAATCAGAAGAGAAAAAACTACAAAGCAGCACAGATAATTAATTAACTTCATAACTGTCCTGATAATAATATTTGCTACAACTTAAATTATTCTTTCCCCGAAATAAAGTCCCCCGGAATAATTAATCACAAAGGGGCAAAGAGGGGAAGACCGCTAAAGGGAGTATTTTATAGATCAGGGAATGGAAAGTTCAATACCAACCGGGCAATGATCGGAGCCCATCACATCAGGCATTATGAAAGCAGATCTAACATTAGCTTTGAATTCCTCATTTACAAAAAAATAATCAATACGCCATCCAACGTTTCTTTCACGTGCACGTGTAATTACGTGCCACCAGGTATATTGTTCAGGTTCCTTGTTAAACATCCTGAAAGTATCCACGTATCCGCAGCCGCAGAACTTATCCATCCATTCCCTTTCAACCGGAAGAAAACCGGAAGTGGTTTCATTTTGTTTTGGATGAGCAAGGTCTATCTCTTTATGCGCAGTATTAACGTCGCCGCATATCACAAGGTTTCTGCCTTTAGCTCTTAATGCTTCGGCATATTCCAGGAATGCATCGTAAAAATCCATTTTATATTTAAGTCTTTCGGGTGATGCCTTACCATTGGGATAGTAGATGTTCAGCAGGATAAAGTCCTCGTAGTCGGCAGCAAGAATTCTTCCTTCACTGTCAAATTTCTTTATCCCCAATCCCTTTTCAACCTTCAACGGCTTTTTCTTCGTATAGATAGCTACACCGCTGTAGCCTTTCTTCTCAGCAGAGGAGAAATATGAAGTGTAGCCGGGAGGATTCCTCAGTTCGTCAGCAAGCTGCTCCTCGGATGCTTTAGTTTCCTGCAGACAGAGAATGTCGGGACTTTCGGAACTAAACCAGTTTAGAAAACCTTTTTTATGTACTGCCCTGATCCCGTTAACATTCCAGGATAATAATCTAAGTGTCTGCATAAATAAAAAATTTATTACTGTTCAACAGGTATAGCCAGAACCGGTATCCTCACTCTGTGCCTTAGTCCGTCGACGGTTGAACCATAGATTATATCTTTAAGTATTTTATGACCATGGCTCCCGACTATAAGCATCTCCAGTTCTTCTTTTTTCGATATCCGTGCTATCTCATCTTCAGGTTCCCCGCCCCCGATTATAGTATGTGCCTTAATATTTTCTTTTTTCAGTTCGACCGCAAAGCTCTCGAGGTACTCCTGCATCTCCATTGCACTTTTATCGGCTACCAAATCACCAATGAACCTGCCTGTAGCCGATTCGACGCAGTGAATAAGGTAAATAACCGGGTTAAGCGACCTGACCAGAGGGAGTGCACCCTTTATTATCTCTCTGTCTCTTTCAGCCTTACCTTCCAGCGCTATTCCTATTTTTTTATACATAGACGGATAGGTCTTTTTATTTTCAAAGTATGATAGAAAGACAGATTTCTTACCGATTACCCTGGCAATCTTTTCTTTCTTCAGGTATGGTTCAAAACTTATCCAGAATAATAATACAACCAGGAAAAACAACAAAGGCAGCAGACCATATCTCGTTAATATTCCCGCAATGCCCTGATCATTGAAATTCCCTAAAAGAAAATCATATACCAGCTTAAAGTTAAGAACTATTATCAAAACAGCAGATAGCCACGCAGCAAGACGCAGCAGCAGCCTTGATGCAAATTCCTTCATCCTTAACTTACTATTAGTAAAATGAAGAAGCGGGATCAGTGCAAAAGGAAGCTGTAATGATAGTATTACCTGGGAAAGAACAAGCAGTTCATCAACCGCACCTGAGCCGGATATTTTAATGACAATTACAGCCGGAATTATCGCAAGAAGCCGTGTTATCAATCGACGCAGCCAGGGTCTTAATTTCATTCCGGTAAACCCTTCCATTACAATCTGACCGGCAAAAGTACCCGTAATGGTGGATGATTGTCCGGCTGCTAGCAGTGCAATACCGAATGCTATAGGAGCAACATTACTGCCGAAAAGAGGAGCGAGTAATGCGTGAGCATCAATTATTGAGGCAACCTCTGAATGTCCCGTTGTAAAAAAGACAGCAGCAGCAAGGATTAAAATTGATGCATTAACAAGAAATGCTGCGTTCAATGCAACAATTGAATCGATGAGATTAAACTTATTCGCTTCTTTTAACCCGGTATCCGTTCTTTCAATGCTTCTCGACTGAACAAGTGCCGAATGCAGGTAAAGGTTATGCGGCATTACAGTTGCCCCGATTATACCGAGAGCGATAAACAGAGCCTCTCCATTCAATGCACCCGGCACGAATCCCTGCGCGATACCGGAAATATCCGGCTGTGACAGGAACATTTCGAAGGCAAAACACACTCCAATAGTTGCCACCAGGGCAAGTATGAAAGCTTCCATCTTTCTGATCCCGAATGACATCAGAGCCATTAGTATCAGAACATCAAAGGCGGTAATAGCTACGCCCCATATCAGGGGAATATTGAACAGAAGGTACATTCCAACTGCAGACCCCAGAACTTCTGCAAGGTCTGTTGCGGCAATTGCAATCTCCGTTATAATCCATAAGACATAATTAACAGGTTTCGGATAGTGATCGCGGCAGGCCTGTGCAAGGTCCCTTCCGGTTACAATTCCCAGCCGGGCCGACAATGTCTGGAACACGATAGCCATTATGTTAGCAAGGAGTATCACCCAGATCAAAGCATAGCCGAACTTTGCTCCGCCGGCAAGGTCGGTAGCCCAGTTCCCGGGATCCATATATCCAACCGAGACCATAAAAGCAGGACCGGTGAAAAAAAGGAGTCTTCTCCAGAAATTGGAACCTGCTTTAATTTTTACTGATGAATGTACTTCTGAAAGTGATTTATCCATACATTATTTTTTTGTCAATTCAACAAAAACATTATCTGCTATCTTGCGGCTGATATTGCAGTCCTTCCCGCCTACCTCAATCAGCATCGATTTATCAAAATTCCTTACCGCTTTCATCTCAATCAGCTCATTCAGGTTAATTCCTATTTCGGCTATATATACAAGGAAGCCTTCATCGAAGTCATTTACACGAATTACTTTTCCCTTTTCTCCCTGTTTTAAAAGAGAGAGCGGGATATTCTTCCTAAGCTTCGGAACCTTTCCCAGCTTTGAGGGAATAGGATCTCCGTGCGGATCATATTCCGGAAATTCAAGCATTTCCTCCATCCTGTCGATCAGTTCGTCCGAAGCTGAGTGTTCAAGACGGTGAGCCTCGTCGTGCACTTTATCCCACGGCATCCCTACCACCTGATTGAGAAATACCTCCCATATCCTGTGGCGCCTTACCATATTCCTGGCATAGCTTCTGCCCTTTTCGGTCAGGGTAATGCTCTTGTATTTTTCATAATTAACATACTTTTCCCTGGACAACCTGCGAAGCATGTCTGTAACCGCAGCATTGGAAATTCCCAGCTTCTCGGCGATTATGTTCGGTTTTATGTTTCCCGACTCATCCTGGTACTTATAAATAGCACTCAGATAGTCTTCTATTGAAATATTAGCCATTTTAATAATTTTAAGCTTTGAACGGATCGAATTTAAGTAAGCTTAAATTTAAAAGCAAGAGTGCTTTAATTTGAAGGGGCGAAAAAAAAGGATGCTCACAAACATGAGCATCCTGTATCTAATTAGTTATTTGATAATGAGATCTTATAGAATTGAGTAAATACTCTTCCTGCTAAACAATTTTTAACCTTGCAATCAGCTCATTAACATACCTGAAACCTGGTTGGCGACTTTCTGGTTGTATTCAATAGCCAGTCTTTTGTGGTTTACAATATCTACGATGGTTCCTACAAGGCAGAGTCCTCCGGTAAAGAGGTAAAGAAGTCCCATCCCGATCTGGTCAATTACAAACCTCTGTACACCCGAAACTCCCAGAAATCCCACCAGGGCAAGCAGGAGTATAATCTGGGGATCTTTTCTTCTCGAGTTATAAATGTTCGCAAACTGCCTGATCTGGTCGTCACTGAAATCTTTTACCATTCCCTGTATATAGCTAAGCTCTTCCGGTTCAAGATTAGGCATTAGTTGTAAAAGATTGATCATACTTATACTCCGTTTTTGTTCTAAAAAGGTTTATTGAATTGGATAAAGGAGCTTTCAGAAGTACGTAAATCCGGCGGATCAGTACAAAAAATGCAAAAATTCCCAGTGGGTGAGCATTTAAAGATTTATCAATTTCAAAAGAAAGCAGGTAGTGAATTGATTTTCCCAAACCGCAGCCGGGACAGAAATCAATTCCGATATTCTTAAAAGGACAAACTGAAAAGTGAGACGATCCGTCGATGTTAATGAAAGCCAGTACCAGGATCCCCGAAATCCAGATCAGAGCTTCCGGATTAATTAAATTGAACATCCTGATAAAATAATTTTTCATTTGAAGTTAACATAAGAGATTCGATGAGGAAGTTCAATAAAAATTTGTTAAGCGGCAGATTCCTTCTGCAGATAGCTGTTAAGCCCTTCAATAGTATTAAAATAGAGGACATCATCAAATTTCGTAAGCACTTCAGTCTGGCCGTTCAGCTCTGCTCTGCCTCCGAGTATTACTCTCTGATCAGGGAAATTGGTCTTTATTTCCCTCACAACATCAATGAGTTTCATTATATTTATATAAAAACTGAAGGAAAGTCCTACAATATCAGGCTTTTTCAAATCTATATATTTGAGTATTTCCCTTGTAGGTGTTGAGGCGCCGAGGAAATAGGTTTCCCAGCCGTTCAGCACAAAAATATCAGCTGCCATTCTTGCACCCAGCTTGTGGAATTCCTTATTTACACACGAAACAATAGCTTTTTTATTTAATTGCCTTACCGGTGTAATTCGGGATGAGCAATAATAAAGCAGCTCTTCGGTAATTTCTGTTCCCAGGTGTTCATCCCCCACGGACAGCTTGTTCTGATCCCACATTTTACCTACCTGGTAAAGAGATTTCTGAAACAGTCCCGTATAAATTTCAATTATATCGGTTTTTTCATTCAGCAGTCTGTCAATAACACTGCGGCACCTGTTCCTGTCTCCTTCGAGCAGGCCGTTAAAATAATCCAGGTAATAAACTTCTCTTATCATATTGCACCATATTATAAATTTAAAACCGGAAACGCGGCTTTAAAGTTCAATTAATTACCATTAAAATACTAATTTTCAGGATTCAATGCCCTTCCTTGAAACTATTCCTTTTAAATAATAATGCTTTATTTCACTCATCTCAGTCACAAGATCCGCCATTTCACTTATCTTTTCGGGACAATATCTGCCTGTCAGGATCAGTTCAACCTGTTCCGGTTTCCTTTTTATTGCTTCAATAATCTCATCTTCCGTAAGCAGTTTAAAATAAACTGTTACAAGAATTTCATCAAGAATGACGATGTCAAAGGTCCCGCCCCTCATTAAATCAGCTGCTTTTTGAAGTGCTTTCCTTGCCTTTGTTTTCTCTTCCTCCGAGGGAAGTTCCCGCTTATATACAAAATCATCTCCCCCTTTTTGTTCGATGGTTATCCATTCCGACAAATATTTGAGAGAATTAAGCTCGCTGTATGGATATTCCTTCATAAACTGAATAATGTAAGTTTTTAGACCGGCTCCTGCAGCCCTTACCGCCTGTCCTATTGCAGCAGTTGTCTTCCCTTTTCCATTTCCGGTATAAACCTGTATATAACCTGCCTGTAATCCCATAGTAAATCCTGTTGAGTTTTAATCTTAAACTGAAACATAATTATAATTTTAAATCATTTTTTATTATCGGCAAGATAAAATATCCCCATTTGCAGCTTTTTTAGGATGATAATTTCTGGTATGGAATTTTAATACTCAAACCAGCTTTACTACGGATAAATTGAAATTTTTTACTAAAAGGGTAGAACCATGCAGATTATTTCCGATGCAATGACGATAGTATTTTCTATTACTCTCCTTGTTGTTTTTCTTCTTGCTGCGCTAAGTTTTACACGCGAAAAGCAAAATAAGGACTCAAATCCTTATTAACATTTTCCTGAAGAACTTTTCGTTCAGGTGACGGGGTTAACATGTACATCAACAGTGTATGTTATTTTGTAGCCAAAAATCAGGAAAAGTATGTCATTTCTAGAAATAATAATCCTGCTTATAATTGCAGGAATTTCCGGGGCTATAGGACAGGCTTTAACAGGATTCTCGAGCGGGGGCTGTTTCCTTTCAATTGCTGTCGGTTTCATAGGTGCACTCATTGGTACATGGATAGCCCATAAAATGGATCTTCCGGAAATCTTCGTAATAAATGTAGGGGATGTAACATTCCCGGTTGTGTGGTCAATTCTGGGAGCTGTGGTCTTTACTGCAATCCTGGGCCTTCTTTCACCAAGAAGAAGAACATAAAAAAATAATTGATTATTCCCTTGTTAAACATTAGCTTCCTTTATATTTAAAATTTATAAAGATGGGAACACACCATAAAGGCTCTAAAAAAGAGGTTACGGCCCTCAATACTTACATCAAACTGGTGCGGGCTGTAGAATCACTAAATCAAAGGCTCTATCCGTTTCTAACCAAACATTCGCTTACAGAAAGCCAGTTTGCAGTACTTGAAGCTTTATATCATATAGGACCGCTGAACCAGAGAGAGCTGAGCACAAAACTTCTCCGAAGTCCCGGAAATATTACAATGGTTATCGACAACCTGGAAAAAAGGAAGTTTGTTAAAAGGGAGAGGGGAGAGCTTGACCGAAGGCATTATATAATTCATCTAACTTCCACAGGAAAAGAATTCATCTCACAAATCTTCCCGGATCATCTTGAGGCCATCGTAAACGAACTTGGTGTTTTATCTGATAATGAACAGCATGAGCTTCAAAAGATGTGCAAGAAGATAGGATTAAAAGATAACTGACCGGATTATTTATTTTTTATTATTTCATCCTTTATCAGGGGAAGTACTTTTCCCGCCTCACCATAAAAGGATTTATCGGCAAGGTAAGAAATTTCAGTTTCTTCGATATTAACTTCAATGATATAAGCACCGTTATCGCGGGCAACATAGATAAGCGATGCTGCCGGATAAACTACGGCCGATGTTCCCACTACAAAGAATATATCGCAATTCCTTGCAGCCTTTTCACCTGCAGTAAACTGGTCCTGCGGCAGGTATTCACCGAACCAGACGATATCCGGTCGTATTAACCCGCCGCATTTAGTACACTTTGGAATTTTTCCCGCCATCGGGAGTTCATCGTTATAAAAAGTTTTACATTCGATGCAGTAATTGCGCTCAATATTGCCGTGGAGCTCATAAACAGTTCTGCTTCCTGCTCTGCGGTGAAAATTATCTATGTTCTGAGTAACTACCGTGACTTCTTTGAACAGATCCTGCATTTCCGCAATCGCTATATGAGCATTGTTAGGTTTTGATTCATGTATGATCTGTTTCCGGTGGGAATACCATTCCCAGACCATTTCCGGATTTCTCAGGAATGCATTGAAATTGGCGAGTTCCTCAGGCCTTAGTTTATTCCATATCCCGTCCTTTCCCCTGAAAGTAGGGATCCCGCTTTCGGCAGAAATGCCGGCACCTGTAAAGAATACTACCGACTCAGCTTCCTGAAGTCTGTTTATTAAACTTTCCGGTATATCAATCATATCCTAATCATTAAGATCGTTCAACAGCTGCTTTGCTTCGGCAAGCACCTGGTCATCTTCCTGGTCTTTTTTCGGTGTTTCGATTACCTTCTTTAGATAAATCCTTGCATTATCATATTCATCTTCCTCAAGATAAACTTTGCCGAGCTCAAGGTAGAACATCCTGAAATTGGGATAGAGATCTACTGCTTTTTTGAGGTGAACCAGTGCGCTGTCTTTATCGGCCCATCCCAGACCCAGAACCGCACGGGCAGGCGCCCACTTTTCACTTACTTTTGCATGGGTTCTTCCGAGTATATAGTTAGCCAGCGCCATTGTGTATGCATCACCGTTGTTTAGTTTGATTGCTTTTTCGCAGTCGTCTTTAACCTGGTTAACAACGCCGCCTACTGTAAAGACTCCCTTGAAGAGGGCTATCCTTCCGTTTACTACGGCCCTTCTTACATAAACAACCGACTTGTCCTTTGCCAGCTTCACAGCACGATCTGCATAGCCCAATGCCTTTTCATAAACTGCAAGCTGCGCATCCTCTTCATCACCGTTGGTTGACGGCATTTTAACAGCTATATTAACATACGCGCGGCTGATCCTCCAGAGTATCTTCCAGTTATCGGGAGATAATTTGTCGGCTTTCTGATAAGCTGCCAGAGCTTTCTGGTTATTGAATTCCTCAGTGTATTTGTCCCCTAACTGAATTAATGAATCGACTGACTGTGCCCCTGCAGCAGTGCTTAAAAGCAGAATAAATAAAAAAGTTCTGAAGATGCGTTTTGTAAAGATAAGCATGGCAGTCCTTTCTGTTAGTCGAAAAGTGATTTGCTAATCTCTTCATCAATATCGGGAGAAATCCCATGATTGAAGAGTTCTGTGGAGACGAGACTGATGTACTTTGTCCATTTACTGTCAGTTTTCTGATCGTTAAGTATTGCATTTTTATATGCATTTACTTTGGCGCTAAGTTCATCCGCCTGATATAGGGTGATAGCTTCAAGGGTTTTGGGAACTACCGGGGAAGCAAACTCCAGTTTTCCCTGGTGACTTAAAATTACATGAATAAGACAGTCCTTCAGGTCTTCGGGAAAGTCCTTAATCTTTTTAGATTCTTCATTTACGAGCATCGCTGAAATAACTATATGACCCAGCAGCTTGCCTTTATCTGTATATTCAAATACGGGTTCGTAACTGAGCTCCTCGGTCTTACCAAAGTCATGCAGCATAGCGCCGCAGATCACGATATCCCTGTTTATCTCAGGGTGAATATCGCACATAAGATCGCAGATCCTGATGATCTCCAGGGTATGCTCCAGCAGTCCGTGTATGTATGCATGATGCCACGACTTGCCGGCCGGTACATTAATAAACTTTTCAAATCTCTCCCCCTGGAAAATGATTCCCATAAGCTGACGAAGATAAGGATCATTTATTTTGTCCATCCTTGCTGAGAATTCATCTTTCATTTCCTGCAGATCTCTTTTTGAGTGAGCAAGGAAGTCGACAGCATTTATTCCATCAGAAGGAGCCGCGGGTCTTATAGATGTAACTTTAATCTGGGGATTTCCCATGAATTCGTCTATAAACCCGGCTACTTTAACAACAGAGCCGGAGGTTATATAATCTGCGATATCATCAAAGTTATCCCACAAATTAGCGTTCAGGGTAAGAGTTTTATCTCCGAGCTCGAGTAAAAGATATTGCTTATTAGCCTTGGTAAGGCGGATCTCGCTTTTCCGCACTATCAGAAAATGATTAAGTGCGTCCCCCTTTTTTAACTGGTTTAATTCTTTCTGATTGAGCATTTCGGAACGCTGCAATTATGATTTGATAACTTCAATAACACTCTCTTTCGGGAGATGAGCTATAACAGAACGATTAAGGAGTTCTATAGATACAGAAATTGTTTTGTCATTCTCACTCTCACGGTATGTGCCCTCAACACCGGCAAAGGGACCTTCTTTAATCCTGACCTTTTTTCCAGGCACAAGACCATTCATTACAAAAAAATCTCCCTCATACTCGAGCATTTTTTTAAGATTGTCAATCTGCCATTCCGGTATCACTGCAGGTCTGCCTCTTTCGGTAACACACCTGACTATTGAGTATTGTTCAAGAGAAAGCAGCCTCTCTTTTTCATCAGCTTTAACGAAGATATATCCGCGTATTACCGGTTCGGTAATCTTCTTTTTACGGTCGCTCCATTGCTTCAGAGTCGTTACAGTCGGAAGATAATGATTTATTCCGTTGGCCTCCAGTTGTTCGGCCGCTTTAAATTCACTCCTGGGCTTTGTATAAAGAGCAAACCAGGATTTTCCATCCATTTCCCTGGTATCTTCCGTTAACATTTATTTACCTATAATAGCTTTTCTTCCAATAGAATAATAGGTAAATCCCTTTTCTTCCATCTTCGATAAATCATAAAGATTCCGGCCGTCAAAGATCACCGGTTTCTTAAGTGTTTTCTTGATCTTGTCGTAGTCGGGTGTCCTGAACTCATTCCATTCGGTAACAATAATTAAAGCATCGGCTCCTTCAAGTGCCGCATAGGGAGTTTTGCAGTATTCAACTTTATCCTTAAGTATCCTGCGGGATGTTTCCATAGCAGCCGGATCATAAACTTTAACTTTAACTTTATTTTCAAGCATTTTCTGGATAAGCGCAATTGCCGGTGCTTCACGAACATCATCAGTATTAGGCTTGAATGAAAGTCCCCACACCGCGAAAGTTTTACCCGAAAGGTCTTTCTTGTAATGATTCTCTATTCTCTCAAAGAACCTGATTATCTGTTTCTTATTTATTTCAACGACGGATTTAAGGATCTTAAAGTCATACTTATTTTCCCTGGCAGTATTGATCAGCGCCATAACATCCTTTGGAAAGCATGACCCGCCGTAACCGACTCCGGGGAAGAGGAACCTTTTACCTATTCTTGAATCAGAACCCACGCCGATCCTGACCTTGTCAACTTCAGCCCCGGTGATCTCACAGAGGTTGGCAATCTCATTCATAAATGAGATCTTGGTTGCAAGAAAGGAATTTGCAGCGTACTTTGTTACTTCGGCCGACTTCTCATCCATAAAATATATCGGGTTGCCCGACCTTACAAAGGGTTCGTAAAGCTGCTCCATTATATCGCGTGTCTTCTCATTGCTTGTTCCTACCACAACTCTTTCCGGTTTCATAAAATCATCTACCGCCATACCCTCTCTTAAGAACTCGGGATTGGAAGCAACATCAAATTCAAAATCAGGTGCATGCTTCTTAATGGCATTCCTGACCTTATCGCTTGTTCCTACGGGAACTGTACTCTTATTTACTAATACTTTAAATCCCAGACCGGGATCAGCTTTGAACATTTTACCAAGATCATCTGCAACTTTAAGTACATACTGCAGATCCGCACTGCCGTCACCATCCTGGGGAGTCGGCAGACACAGGAAAACCAGCGATGAATGCTTTACAGCCTCAGAAAGTTCGGTCGTAAATTTTAATCTGCCTACCTTTATATTTCTGTCAATAAGTATATCCAGTCCCGGTTCATAGATCGGTACAATTCCTTTTTTTAATTTTTTAACTTTTTCAGAATCTATATCAACACAATAAACGGTATTACCGGTTTCGGCAAAACATGTGCCTGTTACCAGTCCAACATATCCGGTCCCGACAATAGCTATATTCACTTAGTTCTCCGTCTTTCTTGTTTGTTAAATTTTTATAATTCAGATTGCCTGCAGTTCTGTTTTAAGCTCATTACCCTTTAATGTTTTCTTTAAGATTTTTTTCACGCCGAGGTTGTTATAACTGGTAACAGCCTGCGCAGGAAGTTCATCGGCGAATAAATAGACAGGTATCCCGGCTGTACGGTTCTCGACTTGAAGAATTTCCATAAACTGTATTCCGTCCATCAGCTGCATTTTATCATTAAGTAATATTGTTGACGGCATTTTTGATTTTATCTCTTCTACTGCTTCAAAACCGTTGGGAGTGGTTCTGACTGTATAGGATGGTTTTATTTCTTCTATCAGTTCTCTGATTTCCTTGCACATACCGTTCTCAAGTCCTACCATTAAAACATTCTCCCTGAACAGCGGGAAAGTAAAATGAAACTCAGAACCGGACTCTGATTCAGAGAAGTACCAGATCTCTCCGCTATGCTTTTCAATTATCTCGCGGCAGAGAATGAGTCCCAGTCCCGTACCTTTCTCGCCCGCGGTTCCCTGAGTAGAGAATATCTTGTTTATCTGGAAAAGCTTATGCTTGTTGGGTTCGGGAATCCCTTTTCCCCGGTCTCTTACAACGAACTCAATAAACTTCTCGTTGAAGGGGGAGGTCTTAATATCTACAGCTTTATTTTCCGAAGAGAACTTTATGGAATTCTCAAGGAGATTTGATACGACCTTTGAGAAAAGTATTTCATCCGCCTCTATATAAAGATCCGCCGGCACATAAACTCTGATCTCAATATTTTTCCTGACAGCCTCACCGGTAAGCTGCGAGACTGCATTATAAACTGCGTTTCTAACATCAACTTTAGAAAGCTCTGTATGCGACCTGCCGGTCCTTAAGCGCGACCAGTCGAGCAGGTTATTAATAAGCTTCAGCTGCTTCACCGAAGAAGTATGGATCAGGTTCAGGTATTCATTCTTCTCCGCTTCGGGCAGCTTTGGTTCATTAAGCAGTATCTCAGAGAAGCCAAGGATACTGGTAAAAGGTGACCGAAGATCGTGAGAGAGGATCGCAATAAAATCGTCTTTGGAGTAGTTCGCATCCTGTAGTTTCATGATGTCATCCTGAAGTTCCGATTCCTTGTTCTTCAGATCGGAAATATTCTGAACAATACCGTAAGCGCTCTTCAGTTTTCCTGAAGGATATCTTTCTGCACGGACCGATTCTCTGACCCAGATATCCGAATTATTCTTACTCGCAATCCTGTAATCGGCTGTATACTGATTCAGCGAAGGATCGTTAACCAGGCCGTTGAACTTAATTCTAAGAGGTTCAAGATCCTCTTCATTAACAAGGTTATACCATTTCCCGCGTGTACCTTTAAGCTCTGAAGGATCATACCCGGTAACAGCTGAAATGTTTTCCGAGTAATTAATTTCCTCGGTATCCTCCTCAAAGGTCAGAAGCCAGGTAAACCTGTCATCAAATTCATTGTAGTTGCCGGATAAAATTTCTGCGGGAAGGTTTTGAAGTGTATGTTTTTCCAAAATAATCTGCTTTTTATCGTCTGATACTTACGAATTATATAAATGCATAACCTGAAATATAAAAATAATACCTCCAGTAGAAAAATTAATAAACCGTATCCTTTTTTACTTCAGGCATCGGCAGCCTGGAGGCCGGATTGATTATTTATTGCCGGAATCTCTCATAAATAAAGTTACAAAATCGATTATTCCGGCTTAAATCTGAAAATACCAGGTAAAGTTGCTTTTTATTTTTTTTTTTTCTATATTGTAACAGGAAGATAAAGGGATTCTGATAAAAAGTATTTGCGCTGCTATTTATTTTGAATACCCGGGAACTTTAAACTAAAATTGTCACGGGGTTTAGTATGAAGATTCTGTTATTATCTGCAGCGTTATTGATTCCCTCACTTTTTTTATTCTCCTGCAAGAAGGAGGAAAGTAACCCTATCCCACCGCCCGAAGAGCAGCCCCAAGTAAATTTAACCTTGGAGGATACAAGCTGTACAGAGGCCTGGATTAAACTGAGCACAGGCAGCCTGGCATTACCTTCAGATATTGATCTGTACAGAGACAGCAGTCTTGTTGAAACAATAAACCTGACCTCAGAGGACACAGTCCTTTATGTCGATTCACTCCTGCCTAACCATACATACAAATACCAGTCAGTCATTCAGTCAACCGGTCAATCAGGCAATCTGCTTAGTGTTACAACTATGGACACCACTTCCCACAATTTCTCCTTCCAGACCTGGACATTCGGAGGACAGGCAGGAAGCTGTGTACTTAATGATGTTGCAATAATAGATGAGAACAATATCTGGGCTGTTGGTGAGATTTATCTGCTGGATACATTGGGTCAGCCTGATCCGGACAGATATAATCTCGCTGTTTGGAACGGAAATAACTGGGAAATAAAACGTGTCCCGTATTATTACCAGGGTCAGCCATTCTACCACCCCATCCGGTCGGTTTTTGCGTTTGGGGCAAATGATATCTGGTTTTGCGGAAACGGATTAATCCACTGGGATGGTAATCAGTATAATCCCGTAGCTGTACCAAATTGGGGTCCTTACTGGATGAACGAGATCTGGGGAACATCCGACAATGACTTATATGTAGTTGGAGATAATGGGCACATAGCTCATTATCAAAATGGTATATGGAGCAGAATAGAAAGCGGAACGAATTTGAATATAAATGATATCTATGGAGCTTATAATCAAAAAACAAATCAATATGAAATACTTGCTGTTGCTTCTGACTATGGACAAAGTTTTGAGAAGGAAATATTATCTATACAAGAAAACGAGCAGGTAATTTCTCATTCTTCAGATTCTAATCCAACGATGGAACCATTGCTCGGTGTGTGGTTTATCCCAAGCAGGCAATATTATGTCGTGGGCAGTGGAATATATCAAAAACATTCTTTAGTCGATAAAATTTGGAAAAACAATCAGTACAATATTACAACTTTTGCTACAACCTCAATTAGTGGAAATGAAATAAATGATGTTTTTGTAGTGGGGGCATTCGGGGATTTTGATCATTTTAACGGGGTAAGCTGGAAGAATGACTACCTGGACCCATTACTTAGTAATGGGTCATATACAAGTGTAGCCGTAAAAGGGGACCTGGTTGTGGCCATAGGTTCCAATCAGGTGTCGTTAAACTCAGAAGCCGTCATACTTATGGGAAGGAGGTAAAAAATGAGTCCGCCAAATGCTATAAAATATGTGTAGCGATGCGGCAACATCGCTACACAGAAATTGCAAATAAGAAAGGTTGGGATAAAATGATTCTGAGAATCATTCTGCCTTTTTATTTGCTGTCCGAATAATATGAAAAATTTTATAAATAAAACAAGGAATATGGAAAATGAGAACTATTAATGTTGTTTTGTTATTATGCTGTTTCCTCCTTGCAAATAACGCGAAAAGTCAGGAAATTTTTGGTCCTGATACTGCTAATTATAAAAGATATGCTTATAAAACCGGGAGCAATCCTCCGGCAGCATCGGCCCTTCTATATAATAACAATCTGATGTTCATTGGTAATGACGGTTCGACAAAATACAGGGCATTTTATCAGTGGAATTTGACTGATAATGTAATTCCGAACGGCTCGCAGATAGACACTGTTGAGATATTCTTTACATATACGCCGTTTGTTTCAACTTATTATATTGCAGTTGGTTATTCAGATGTTGGGGAAGATCTCCGGAGCCCTGATGTTAATACGATGTGGGACAGATCAGATTTGGGGAGCTCATATCAAATAGGTTCAGGACAGGGTAATAAATACGGATTACAGGGCAGCCAGCAGGATACGGTATTAAGCATCTTTGGCCCTTCCTCTGATTTCTGTATTGCTGTTCAAAATGCATTATCGTCCGATAAATTTACCTTGGGATTAACTTCTAATTCGGAAATTTATCCATATGAGTGGCAGATTGACAATTCGTCTTTTACAATCAGGATCGTCTACAGCCCACCCTCACAGAATATTATTGTTGATCAGAAATTATCAAATAATGCAAGTATAGATTCGGTAGGATTATGGAATCCCTCAGCAAATAAATTTGATAACTTTTTAGCACCGGTAAGTTTTACCTGGGATGTGGGTTCGTCAAAAATTCTACGTGGTTCACAAAAATTATTAAGCGATCAAAAATATTTTCACTGGGAAAATAACTCGCAGGTTGATAATGATATTGTAAATCATAAGACTTTTCATATTTATTCTTACACTAATAACTTAACTTCACGATTTAATCCCACAAATCCTGGTGTAGCAGTAAAGAATTCCTTTGAGGGAACTACCGTTTCGGGTGGCAATGTTAAATTTGCTGATCCCTGGTATATTGATTATGCGGACCCTGATTATGCTGATAGTGTGCGGAATCGTGGAATAAAAGACACTGGTCCGGATGCACTACAATACAGAGAAAGGACTTCACCGTTTTACCCTGATTACAGCACTGTATATCAAAATGAAAATGATCCTGCTCACGCATACCAAGGCGTTTTCCTGAATCAAAGTGGACCACCCGCCTGGGCTCCGCCTTATTACTCCGTACAGGCAGTAAGCCCGCAGGATATATACCTTGGAGGTAGCTTAGGGACAAGGAAGTTCTGGTTTCATAACTGGAGCGGAACAAATGCGAGTATTCAAGGTGGCGGCATTCGGGCAGGCGTTACATTTACTTCTGCGGATGCAACAGTCAGCGCCATACTTAAAGGCCACCGCCTATCAAACGATCAGAATGGAATAAGCAGCGGCAGCCAGCGTAAGCTCGTCCGTACAGATAACGGTATTTACCACCTGGTATATGAATCCCTTGGTTCTGTGTGGTATACTTATTCGCTAACGAACAATTTCAACGGTCAATGGAGTGATGAGATAGAACTGGATGCAGGTAAAAACCCGGCAATAGATTTTGAAGACAATATAGTAAAAATAGTCTATGAAAAGTTCCTTCCCGTCTATGACCCCTATCCGGTAATTCAACTGGAAACTTATGAACCTGATCAGGGCGGAGGATACACCGAATCAGGATCGGAGGAAGTATTATCATCCTATCCTGCCGAATATTTCGGGAATGCAAAGCCTGTAATAGCATATACCGGCCAGGTGGTATTCATTGCCTACAGGAAAAATACATCAGGTGGTATTTACCAGAGGACAAACTGGAATCTTGGCGGCAGCTGGCAATGGGGCAGCGAGGGCCTGATTCCAAACACAAATTCATATTCCGATAACCCTGCTGCAGCCGGGAGAACAACCAATGTTCATCTTGCCTATGAACAGTTTAACAGCATAAACTATTTATATGCATCTGCATCGTGGCCGAACTGGGGATATTTTTATTACGAGACAATATCCAGAGGCAGCGGTTATGACTTTAATCACTCTCCTTCTATTAGTATAGCCAGGGATGATTACCCGGTTGTAAGCTGGGTCGGCTACAGTAATATCATCCCCCCGGGGACGGTCAGCAAGGGAAATGAGGTAAGCACTACTGAGTATGTTCCAAAAGTAGTGGTCAGAAGAGGGTATTATGGGAAATGGGGCTCATTTTTTAAGGCAGGCACGGATGCTGTAACAACAAATAATAACTCCGTAATATCCTCACTGACAGAAGCTACCATAATAGCCTGGAGTGAAGGAACGGCTCCTGACTACAGCAGCAAATGGGTAAGGAGGACAAACGGAGTCTATACCGATGCTCATTCAATCAGCCCGGGTGGAAAACAGAACCAGGTCTCAAACGGCAGCAGCTTAACCAATATTAAAGGCCTTGTCTTTTCAACCGCTGCCGAGCCATTTGATCTGGCTTTAAGCGCTACTGATTTCAGCGTAATCTTTCCTAAGGGAGAACTGGAAAAACCAGGCGATATTGTCGAATTATCCTATGGAAGAGAGGGTGTAATAGATAAAACCGGGATCGAGTTTCTCTTTAACATAGGAGATGTTATTGTTAATGACAGCGTAATAAAGTTCATTGACTGTCCTGATACTGTTGCCTATAGTTCTCAGACGGAATTAAACGACCTGGTTAGGACAGAATCATTTGAATTAAACCCGGGATCAGAATTTTATTTTACAGATTTTTATTATGTGCTCAATCAGGAAGAAGCCGACAGTCTGCTTACCGAAGCAGATGCGGTCAGCTTTAAGGTTGAACTTGTTAACAGCCGGACAGGGATAACGGCAGGTACATTTGATAATATTACTTACACAAAAGAAAATCTTGAAAAACACAATAATATAGGATACCGGGTTGACTGCAGCAGCATAGTCCCGGGGGATTATTTCCTGAGACTTGTAACTTCAGTAGACGGGGAAGCTGAATACTTCCTGGGAAATGTGCAGAACACGGGTGAGGGATTGAGTAAAAGAACATACACCCAGATAAACTTTGATGGGACAAAGCTGCCCGAATCTTACGATTTATCCCAGAATTACCCCAATCCTTTCAACCCTGCCACAACGATAAACTATCAGATACCTCAGACAGGTTTTGTGACACTTAAGGTCTATGATATACTCGGCAAAGAAGTTGCAACACTTGTTAACGAGCAGAAAAACCAGGGAAGGTATTCTGTTAACTTCGATGCTTCAAGACTTGCAAGCGGAGTATACATATACCAGCTTCGGGTTAATGACTACGTCAGCTCGAAGAAGATGTTATTGCTGAAGTGATGGATTAACAGTTGAGTGCATAAAGGAAGAGGCTGTCTCAAAGACGGCCTCTTTTTATTCGGGAATTAAATAAAAAAATAATGTGATGGCAAAAAGATTTTGCCTAGACTTCGGTGACTTTTGCGAAAGTTCTTTTAATTCCTTTATGATATTTGACTTTGGGATACCCGATGATAAGGAATATACCGCTTTTACAAGTATTTTTTATCTTGTATTTCTTCTTAAGAGAAGCTCCGCCGTGCTCAAGGAAAGGATGTATACTGCCGATCATACATGTTCCTAGTCCCAGGGATTCAGCTGCCAGCATTGCATAGGTTGCGGGAATATACGGATCGGCATGGTCTGAATAGGGGGAACCATAAAAGTACAGGGCAAGGGGAGCGTTATAGAGAAGCCAGTCCTCCCCCTTTTTATTTCTTTCGATTAAGAATTTAACAAGAGGAACCAGGAACGATTTATACATTTTATAATCAGCTCCTGAAACAAAAGGTCTCCACAGCGGGAGCGTCCACTTTGAAAACATCCAGAATATACTCTCAAGATACTTAATAAAATCGTTTGAAAATGCTTTAACTTTCTCTCTGCCTCTGAAGATCAAAACTTCCACATCAGAAGGAGGTATCCCCATCGGGGATGTTACAGCAGCATCCAGAATCTTATCGATCATTTCCTGTTCGACTTCCTTATCCTTAAAGTCTCTTATGCTTCTCCTTTTGAACATCAGTGAACGAATCTGTTCGTAATTTGCTGCAGTTTTCGCTTCGGGGAGAGGTACAAAGTCATCCATGGTGATTGTACGTCCCTCGACTTCTATACAGTCCTCGGGACAAACAGCAACACACTGGGCGCAACCCACACAACCGAAGACCGGGTTATCGTCAATTGTAATTTTTCCGTTCTTCATCTGCAGTGTGAGGTCTTTGCAGACTAAAGAGCACAGGCCGCAGTCGCTGCACTGACTAAAATCAATTTTTACATGAGCATTTTCATTGGTACGCGATGTTGTAAGAGACATAATCCTTCCCCGGAATTTTTATTCCCGTTATTTTATTTATAGAAGATATTTGTAAATAACTGAAGAAGCAATAAAAATATTAACGTATGCCCGATAGCGTGAGTTTCTTCGCATACCCGGTTTTAGCTTCTCCTGATCTTTTATCGGTATGATCCCCGGATCTATCTCGTTTTTGTACCGGGTTAGAGACGGTTCAATAACGTTTGTGGAAGGTTTTTATGGGTTAATCTGTTGAAATATTAAACAGTAAGGTTGGCGCGATATCTAATCGTTTATTAAAATAATAAATGATTTTTCCTAAAAGATATATATGATTTTTCAAGCTGAAGTTCAACCGGAAATATAAATGCAGATGAGATATTAAAATCAGTCAGAATATTTTGGTGTTGGAGTTTTTCTCAACAAATACCTTAGCAACATCCAGGATGAGAGAAGGGTTGTTCACAAGAGCGGTAGTGAATAATTTTTTGAGAGTTCTTTTTTCATAGGGCACTTTGGAGAAACTGCGGGCAATGCTGTTAAATTTATCATCTGAGAAATTATAGATCCCGTTTTTTATTCTATCAAAAATTTCATGACGTTTTCCCGATCTTTTAGCCCACTCTTTATCATATGTAAGTATATGATCGGGCCTGTTTTTCTTTACTGATTCCGCAGCAATTCGTCCCGCTATACTTCCTCCTATCATACCGCTGGCGATTCCCCCTCCGCTAAGTGGATTTACCTGTCTTGCCGCGTCCCCGGCCAGCATAATTCCTGGTGCTGATATTTTCGGCAGCGTAATGCTGCAGGGAACTCCCCCGGCAATAGTAGTAAGCACAGGAGCCTTCGGGTAATATTTATTCATAAAGTCATTGAGAAAGGATTGGGCAGATTTCTTTTTACCTATTAGTCCGCTCACCCCCAGTCCTATATTAGCCTTCCCATCACCTTTTGGAAAGATCCAGAAATATCCGTTAGGTGCGTATTCCTGTCCGAAATAAAAGTAAAGTGTATCTTCTTTTACCGGGATATTAGCCGCGGTGATCTGCACGGCACTTTCCATATCGCGAAAATCAATATGTGTTTTTAGTCCGGCCCACCGGCCTACACGCGATTCCACGCCGTCGGCTGCAATTACAATCTTTGCGTTAACTTCCTTCTGCTCCCCTTTGAACTCATACTTTACACCGCTTACCCTGCCGTCATTAAAAAGCAGACCATTAACATAAGCCCTTGTCATTATTTCTGCCCCGGCATCGGCCGCAGTTCTTGCCAGTTCATAATCAAAGATCCTGCGCTCAAGTACATACCCGGCGTCACCGAATTCGATAGTAACTTCATTGCCGTCAGGTGCATTAAAAGAAAATTTACTTATAACGGCTGCAATCCACTTTGGGTCCGGCTGAATGAATTCCTCCAGTCCGTATTTGCTTATCGCCTCGCCGCACCTTACCGGGTAACCGACATCGCGGTCCTTTTCAAGCAGAAGAACAGAAACTCCCAGTCCGGCAGCAGTCCTTGCAGCAATGCTTCCGGCAGGACCCGCTCCAACCACAATCACATCATAACTGTTATTCATATATGACAGGCCCTCTCATACCTGCGGAACCATGACCCCTTCCTTTCTGAATTCAATAACCTCAATAGGACAGCTCCACACACATTTGGCACAGTTCGTACACCTCGGATCAATTATCTTTATCTCAGCTTCCTTTAATTCGATTGCGTCTTCGGGACAAACACCCACACAGCATCCGCAAAAATCACATTTGTCAGGAAGAATGTTTATCAGAAGCTTTCCGTTTTTTGCCTGCCTGTAATGCATATTAAACTTTTATTTGATTCGACGGAAATTAAAAATAAATAGTCTGAAAGGATATATTTTAAATCGGAAAGTATTTTTTCACGGATTCCAAAAATCTTTCAGCAATTTTCCGAATCCGTCATTTTTTACTCTATTAATACAATAGAAATTCGCCTGATTATTAATTTAATCAGATGGCAGGGGCACTGAGCCGCATAATATGCGGCTTTTTTATTACCACTTACTAATCGGTTTTTTTAGTTCTCATGAGGTATATCTTCGCCCTCCAGATCCTCTTTAATGAGCTGTTTCTCTCTCGTCAGGTCACGTATTTCTTTTAATAATTCAAGCCTTTTATCTTCGTCATCAAGAGACGACATAGTATTATTAAGGATATCTATCTTATCCTCAACCTCGTTTAACTTAAATTTTCTGACTGCATCAGACGAATACTTCTTTAAAGTTTTTTCAGAATCGTCCGAAGGATTTATATCATCCCAGTTTTTGCTGATCTGGTACTTTTCAAATGCGAGTTCCCTTGCGTATGATTTTGCCTCCTCATTTTCCAGTTTTTCTATCAGCGATACAGCAGTCAGGTCGTCGTCATTCATAACTGCCGTTTGTACAAGTTCTGCCAGTTCCTTATGAATATCGATTTTGAACTCATCCGGTTTAATATGACGCAGGATGAAGTCGCATGTTTCCCTGCTTCCTTCCAGCAGCAGTTTAACCAGCTCTCTTTCAAGACTTATATCCGTAAATTTCAGCTTAGCTTCCGACTTTAATGCAATTTTATCCTGATCAGCCGATTTTCTTTGCTGTCTGCTGTCCTCCACATGCTTTCTGCCTGGTCAGTCCTGCTTTGATCTTATCGTATTCACTCTCTATCAGCTTTTCCCTCAGGTTAAACTTTTTTGCAATGTTTTTAATCAGGATATTAACCTTAAGTTCATCACTTATTAACGCGAGGGGCCTTACCAGGTCTCGTATAGCTTCTGTTGTTTTTGCAGGATCTTCGAACATACCTAATGATTCATAGTACTCCGATTGATATTCAAGAAAATTCTTAGCCGATTTAACCATCTCATCAAATTTCTCTTTTCCGTAATTGTTCACATATGAGTCGGGATCCTCCCCCTGCGGAAGAGAAACAATCTTAATTTCAAAATCTCTTTTAAGAAGAAGTTCGATGCTTCTCATCGCAGCTTTGATCCCTGCGGTGTCAGCATCAAATAAAAGCACAACATTTTTTGTATATCTCGACAGAAGCTGAACCTGCTCTTCCGTAAGAGCCGTGCCGGAAACAGCAACCACGTTCTTAATGCCGCTCTGGTAGAGGGAGATAAGGTCCATATATCCTTCAACAAGGATAGCTTTATCCAGTCTCCTAATCTCATCTTTGGCGTGAGACAATCCGTATAAGTATACGCCCTTTTGTATATATCAGTGATTCGGGAGAGTTAAGGTATTTTGCGGTTCCTTCCTTATTCTCAAGTATCCTTCCGGCAAATGCCACAACCCTGCCGTTAGGTGAAAAAATAGGAAAGATGATCCTTGAGGAAAACTTATCGTATAATCTGCCTTCCTTCGACTGTCCGATCAGGCCGAGTGCAAGAGCCTTTTCAATGTCAACTTTCTTTTCCTGAAGGTAGTGCAGAAGGTTATCCCATCCGTTAACGGCATAACCGAGTCCGAACGCTCTCATTGTATTAGGTTTTATCTTCCTGTTCTGGAAATAATTAAGAGCGATCTCACCCTCATCGGAATTAAGAAGATTATGAGAAAAATATCTTGCGGCTTCAGTATTTATGTCGTAGAGTATTTCCTGTTCCGACTGACGTTCTTCCGATTCCTGCTGATCGAACTCAAGAGGAATTCCCAGCTCTTCTGCCAGTTCCTGTACCGCCTCAACAAATGATATCTTCTCATATTCCATCAGGAACTTGAATACATTTCCCGCCGGTATGGCATCCGAAGCAGTGGAAGATCTGTTTTTCTTCACTGACTGTGAATGAAGGGGTCTTTTCGGAATGAAAGGGACAAAGTCCGAGGAAATTCTTCCCCCGTTTCCTCAGCTGTACATACCCCGATATCACATCCACAATACTCGCTGCAGACCGTATCTCTTCTATTTTATTCTCAGAAATTCTCATACTAACAATCTGGCACAGAAATCATTTTGATTTAATTAAATTCAATTTAAACATTAAATTAAATAATAGCCCTCACAAAATAATTTACTTTCCTCCAAATATTAAAGGCGGGGATATATTTTAACACATTAATTGATTCAATGAGAGTCCGCTATTTATTATATTTGTTGACCTGACAGGCTTAAATACGGAACTTTTTAGAGATAAAAAAGATTATATAAGATATACATAACCAGTTTATTGAACATTAATGATTGAATCGATAAGTAAGGCAAAAAAATACTGTAATAGTCTCACCTCTTATTCCCGTTATAAAACAAGAGTTGTAAATGTGGGAGATATCCCGCTGGGAGGCGACTACCCTATAAGGATCCAGTCGATGACCATCACCGATACGATGGATACAAAAGCCACTGTTGAGCAGACGATAAGAATGGTGGAATCGGGATGTGATTATGTGAGGATTACTGCACCAAGCAAGCTTGAAGCCCAGAACCTTGAAAATATTAAAAAGGAACTGAGGGAGCGAGGTTATAATGTTCCGCTTATCGCCGATATCCACTTTACTCCGAATGCCGCTGAAATCGCCGCAAGGATTGTAGAAAAGGTAAGGGTTAATCCGGGCAACTACGCCGATCGTAAAAAGTTTAATATAATAGAGTATACCGACCAGCAGTACGAAGAAGAACTGCACAGAATAAGGCAGAAGTTTACTCCCCTTGTAAGGATATGCAAGGAATACGGGACTGCGATGAGGATCGGGACAAACCATGGTTCTCTATCAGACAGAATAATGAGCCGCTATGGTGATACTCCCCTCGGCATGGTTGAATCTGCCCTCGAGTTTGTAAGAATATGTGAGGACCTGAATTACAGGGATATTGTCCTTTCAATGAAAGCCAGCAATCCCCAGGTGATGGTTCAGGCATACCGGCTGCTCGTAATGAAGATGGAAGAAGAGGGAATGAATTATCCGATGCACCTGGGAGTAACGGAGGCGGGCGGCGGCGAGGACGGAAGGATAAAATCCGCACTCGGTATTGGAACTCTTCTTGAGGATGGCATTGGTGATACGGTCCGTGTATCCCTCACAGAAGATCCCGAATTTGAGGCTCCGGTTGCTATTGAGCTGGTTGAACGATATAAAGACAGAAAAAATCATAAAGAGATTCCTCCCATAACTGATCTCCCTATCGATCCTCTTGAATACAAGAGAAGACATACGTTTGAGGTGCTGAACATCGGGGGCTCAAATGTTCCCGTGGTCGCTGCCGATTATGCAAATCGAACAATCTACGGACCAAAGGATCTGGCCGATATAGGTTACCGCTACAACGCTGAAACTGATAAATGGAATGTAAGCGACAGTGCTGCTGATTTAATCTTCACCGGGGATCAGAATTTACCTTTTGAACTTCCCACGGGACTGAGACAAATAAGAAACTATGAAGCCTGGAATAGCAGCCGCAGTGGTTATCCTTTACTTAACCCCTTAGAATACGCCGGCGGGAAGGATCGCTCTGAGTCACTCAATTTCATTCAGCTTGAATTAAAAGATCTCAACCCGGAAATCCTGACCTCGCTTAAAAAAGATAAAACTGTAGTAATCCTCTTAACAACCGAAAACCTGCATGGAATGGCTGAACAGAGAAGGGTTTTCTTTGAACTAATGAACAACGGTATTGAGAACCCTGTTATCATAAGAAGAACCTACGACAATATTGATATTGATCAGCTGAGATTGTTTGCCTCTACAGATCTTGGGGGTCTGCTTATAGATGGTCTGGGTGACGGGGTCTGGGTCAATCTGAAAGGTAAATTACAGGATGAGGAAAAAGAGTTTGATAATCACAACAAGCTGGTCAGAAAATTTGTAAATATTAATGAGTCGTATGAAGCAGTTATTAATCGTACGCTCTTCGGAATTCTCCAGGCGGCACGGGTAAGGATCTCAAAGACAGAATACATTGCCTGTCCCTCCTGCGGAAGAACTCTTTTTGATCTGCAGATAACGACAGAAAAAATCAGGAAGAGAACAGAACATCTTAAAGGTGTGAAAATAGCGGTAATGGGATGTATCGTTAATGGTCCCGGCGAAATGGCTGATGCAGATTACGGTTATGTGGGATCCGGAGTAGGAAAGATCACCCTTTACCGTGCTAAAGATATTGTGAAGCGAAACGTACCGGCTGAAAACGCCGTTGATGAACTGATAGAGCTGATTAAAGAAGACGATAACTGGATCAATCCGATTAATTAATCAGGGTCACTGGCTCGATTGTTGATTATTAAATATTGATCTGGTATATTTAGAGACTTGATATGGATAAACTAATTTTAGAAAAACTTAAATTTCTCGATCTTGTTAAATATTCTGCTCCCTCAAAAACCATAAAAGCAGAGAAATTATAAAAATGCACTTCGAATCTTAGAAGTGCATTTTTTTTGCTATGAAGTGCATTGAAATAATTAAATATCTGGAGCAATGGGCTCCTAAAGAAACAGCCTGGGAAAGGGACAATGTAGGATTGCAGGTAGGATCGGGTGAAAGAGATATAAAAAACATTTTCCTCTGTCTTGATGTAACACCCTCAGCAGTCGATGAGGCCGTAAGGAAATCATGCAACCTGATCATTTCACACCATCCTCTTCTATTTAATCCGCTTAGAAGAATTTCAACCGATAAAGATACCCGGTCAAAGATAATCGAGAAACTTATTAAAAATGATATTACCCTTTATTCGGCACACACTAATCTTGATTATACCAAAGGCGGGGTAAGCTTTCAGACTTGCAAAGCAGCTTAATCTTAATGAAATCGATTTTCTGACAAGACTAAGCGCTAACCAGGTAAAGCTTGTAGTATTTATCCCCGAAGAATCCCTGGAAAAAGTTTCTGATGCAATATTCAAAGCAGGCGGCGGAAAAATCGGAGAATACTCGAACTGCAGCTTCAGGATCCCCGGGAAAGGGACCTTCAAAGGTTCTGAAAAAACTAATCCGGCAGCAGGAAAAAAAGAAGTTTTTGAAACAGTTAATGAAGTGCGGCTTGAAGTTATCGTCGATTCCTGGAAATTAAAGAATGTGCTTTCAGAGATGCTGAAAGTTCACCCCTATGAAGAACCCGCTTATGATATATATCCTCTTAATAATGAAAATATAAACCACGGTATTGGTGCAATCGGAAACCTTAATTCCCCGATGAATACTGAAGAATTTCCTCTCTTATGTAAGTAGTAAGCTTAAGCTGAAAAACTTCAGGTATTCCGGCAGAGGGAAAAGAAAGATAAAAAAGGTTGCCGTATGCGGTGGTTCCGGGAGTGAATACATAAAGGATGCCTTAAAAGCCGGCGCAGATGCTTATATCACCGCAGATGTAAAGTATCATACTTTCCAGGATGCAGAAGACGATATTTTACTTATCGATGCGGGACATTACGAGACTGAGATCTTTGCAATGGATGAGGTCAGAGAAAGACTTTCAGCTTTTTTAAATAAGCAAATAAAGATTTTTAATTACAGTAAAACTACAAATCCGGTTAAATTTTTTATAAATAAAAAGGAGAATGGATAAATTGGTAAACAGATTAAAAACCCTGTATGAATTGCAGCAAATTGATGACCAGCTTGACGAACTGGAGGAGCTCCGGGGGGATTTACCAAACGCCGTTCAGGCACTGCAGGACAAAATAGACGGCATCAAAGACCAGGTGACTGAGAAAGAAGCCAAACGTAAAGAGTCGCTTGAAAAAAGAGAAGAGAATGAAGAAGAAGTTGAAAAGCTGAAAGCCAACCAGAAAAAATTCAAAGCTCAGCTTTATCAGGTCAGGAACAATAAAGAATATGACGCCTTAACTAAAGAGATCGACCATACCGAGGAGCAGATAACCAAACTGGAGACGGAAAACGATGCTCTTGCCGATCAAAGTAAAACACTTGCCGAGGATATTGAAGCTCTTAATCCCCAGCTTGATGAACTCAACGAGGAGCTGAAGGTTAAGGAAGCCGACCTTAAAGAGATCATTAAGGCCAATGAAAAAGAAGAGGCAAAGCTTCGTGCTCAAAGAAAAGAAATTGAAGCACAGACTAAAAAACCTGACTATTCCGCATATATGCGCATCAGAAGAGCTAAGAAGGGCCTGGCGGTTGCTACTATAAAAAGATCGGCCTGCTCGGGATGCCATAACATCGTGCCTCCTCAGAGACAGCTTGAGATAAGAAGAAATAACAAACTTTTCTTTTGCGAATACTGCGGCAGGATTCTGGTTTCGCCGGAAATTGCTGAGCTTGCTGAAGAATAAACCCGGGATCTTAAAAAAATAGAATTATTTCCTTCTGTTTTTAAGGGAAATCTGCATAAAGACTATCCTATAGCTCTTTTCTGCTGACTTATGGCGTTAAATTTATTATATTCGCCTCAGTTAAATAATAATTATCATTTCTTTTAGTTATAAAACTTAAGAGATTGAAAAGAGTTTAAAAGAATAAAAATACAGTTCAGAACGGGCAATTGCTCTTCCGGTTAAACGGGAGGGAGGAAAGTCCGAACTTCACAGAACAGAGTGCCGGGTAACCCCCGGGAGTTGTATGGAGCAATCTTATAACTACGGAAAGTGCCGCAGAAAAGATACCGTCCTGGTTTTAACCGGGATAAGGGTGAAAAGGCAGGTTAAGAGCCTACCGCGGTAATGGTAACATTACCGGTCCCGAAAGGGAGCCCGTTTACGGGTCATGGCAAACCCCACTCGAAGCAAGGTCAAATATGGAGATTCATCTTTTAATAGTGCGAAGTTGTTCGCTTCGATATCCGATAATACCGGGTATGATCTCCGGGTAGACCGCTGGAGCTGTGCAGCAATGTATAGCCAAGACAAATAATTGCCGTCCCGCTTAGGCGGGATTACAGAATTCGGCTTATAGTTCTGAGCAGTGTTTTGTTCTTTTATAATTTTTTATCTCTTAAAAGAGTATTATGCCAGAAAAACGCTGGAAAATAAGAGAGGCCATCGACGACTATACAACACGGTCGCTGGCTGATTCGCTCAATATCTCAGAGGTATTGTCGAGACTTCTTGTTTTAAGAGATATTAAAACTTTTACCCAGGCTAAAAATTTCTTCCGCCCCTCAATTGATGCTCTCCACGATCCTTTCCTTATGGATGGAATGGAACCGGCTACTTACCGTGTAATCCAGGCTCTTACAGAAAATGAACATATTACCGTCTACGGTGATTATGATGTTGATGGTACATGCTCAACCGCGGTACTCTATCTTTTCCTGAAGGAGCTGGATGCAAATGTTGAATACTATATCCCTAAAAGACTTACTGAGGGATACGGGATTTCGGCAGCGGGAGTGGAGTATATCAAGAGCCGCGGTACTTCCCTTATGATTGCGGTCGACTGCGGTATTACCGCCATCGAAGAAACCGACCTCGTCAATAAGCTGGGAATGGATCTGATCATCTGCGACCACCACCAGCCGAAGGAACAGCTTCCGAATGCTTATGCCGTGCTTGATCCCCTCAAGCCAACATGCAATTATCCTTTTAAATATTTATCAGGTGCCGGAATTGCTTTTAAACTTGCACAGGGAGTAGCAGAACGAATTGGTAAAAGAGAGATGCCGATGCAGTATCTCGATCTTGTCGCGCTTGCAGGTGCTGCTGATATCGTTCCCCTGGTTGATGAGAATCGCGTGCTCGTAAGTGAAGGTATAAGGATCATCAATGATAATCCCCGTCCGGGCGTTGAAGCGCTGATCGCCAAAAGTAATGTTCACCCTGGATACCTGAATACGGGACAGATAGTATTTACTCTGGCTCCGCGAATAAATGCAGTGGGAAGACTCGGTGATGCGGAACGTGCCGTCGAGCTTATGATAACAAAGGATAAAGCTGAAGCACACAAGCTTGCCCAGGTACTGGAAACAGAAAATTATGAAAGACGAAAAATTGATGTAGATACTTTTGACAGCGCTCTTGACCTGGTAGAAAGTACGATTGATCTTAAGGAAGAATTGTCGATTATCCTTCACCAGGAAGCATGGCATCCCGGTGTGATAGGTATCGTCGCTTCGCGTCTTGTGGAGAAGTACTACCGCCCTACTATAATGCTGACTACTGTCGACGGTGTTGCCAAGGGTTCTGCAAGGAGTATTACTAATTTCAATATATACGATGCACTTAAGAAATGCGAGGATCTGCTGATCCATTTCGGAGGTCACCAGGCGGCGGCGGGACTTGCGGTTGAAGTTGATAAAATTGAAGAGTTCAAGACAAAGTTTAACCAGATAGTAAGAGAAACTGTAACCGCTGAGGATCTTTTTCCTGAGGTTCATATTGACTCTAAGCTTAAATTTTCAGAAATAACACCTAAGTTTTTAAGAATTATTGACCTGTTCTCACCATTCGGTCCCGGCAATATGAGACCCGTGTTCTTATCAGAGGAAGTTACAGTTGCGGGAAATCCCAGGATTGTGGGAAATGATCACCTGCTGGTTGCATTAAAACAAAACGGCTGTGAGAGAGTATTTGACTGTATCGGCTTCAATATGGGAAGCTACTGTGATATAATCGGAAGGGATGGTCAGCTTCTGGATGTTGTATATTCTATAGATAAAACAGTAAGAGACGGAAGGATATTCCCTCAGTTCAAAATAAAAGACATAAAAGTAAAAGAAAATATAAATAGGAGTATAGCTTAAATGTCAGGTCATTCAAAGTGGGCAACGATCAAAAGAAAAAAGGGCGCTCTGGATGCTAAACGCGGTAAAATGTTCACCAAGTTAATCAAGGAACTTACTATAGCCGCAAGAGAAGGCGGAGGTGATCCTACAGCAAATCCGAGACTTCGCCTGGCAGTTGATAATGCTAAAGCAGCAAATATGCCGCAGGATAACATCGAGAGAGCTATTAAGAAAGCTACGGGTGAGCTTGAAGGCGTTACATATCATGAGTTAACTTATGAGGGTTATGGTCCCGCCGGTGTTGCTATACTTGTTGAAGTTGCAACCGACAATAAGAACAGGATTGTTGCAGAAGTCAGACACATATTCAGTAAGTACGGCGGAAGCATGGGTGAGAACGGTTCGGTTGCATGGATGTTCGACCGTAAAGGTGTTATTTCTCTTCCCAAACAGGAAAAGACGGAAGATGATATAATGGAAATTATACTTGACGCCGGAGCTGAGGACCTGCAGGCCGAAGATGAATTTTTCGAAATATATACGCCGCTTGAAAGTTTTGAACCTGTAAGAAAATCACTGGTCGATAAAGACCTTTCTATTGAGAATGCTTCGCTGCAGTGGATAGCTAAGAATACTGTGCCGGTTGCCGGTGAGGAAGCTGAAAAAGTGATGAAGCTGATTGAAGCTCTTGAAGATAACGATGACGTTCAGAACGTCTATTCTAATGCCGATATTGATGAAAGTTCCATAAACTAAAAGCGTTCCGCGCTTAATATAAATGATTATTCTCGGAGTTGACCCCGGAACAAATTTCACAGGTTTCGGGGTAATAAATTTCAGCAAAAATAACTTTAACCGGGTAACTCACGGAATAATCAAATTGCCTCCTTCTAAAACCTTACCATTAAAACTTGAAATTATTTATAATGAGCTCGACAGTCTTATCAAGCTGTACAAACCTGATGAGTTTGCGATAGAAACTGCGTTTTATGGTAAGAACGTGCAGTCGGCCATGAAAATAGGATATGCTCGCGGGGTTTCAATCCTTGCTGCCGTGCATAACAATGTGCCCACAAGTGAATACTCCCCCAGGGAAGTAAAGAAATCGATCGTGGGCAATGGTGCAGCCTCTAAGGAACAGGTGGGATTTATGATAAGGACATTGCTGGAGATCAAAACAGTAAAAATGAAATACGATGAGAGTGATGCACTGGCAATCGCTCTCTGCCACGCATTCAGACTAAAATCGACAACAAAAAAGAGTAAAGACTGGAAATCTTTTATCGAAGCATTTCCGGATAGAATTATTAATGAATGAATGAACCTGGTAGTTAATTTTTTATGATAGGCTACTTGACCGGTAAAATAATTTCTCTTAAACCAACAAAGGTCCTGCTGGACGTCAACGGTGTCGGCTATGCCGTAAGCATCTCAATTAATACCTTTGAGAACATCTCAGAAAAAGAAACCGTTTCACTTTTTATCTATACAAGTGTTAAAGAAGATTCAATAACTCTCTTTGGATTCTTCACCGAATCAGAGAAACAGATGTTTGAGCTCCTTATCTCTATCACAGGGATAGGTCCTAAACTTGCCCTGAGTATTTTATCGGGAATTCAAACGGACGATCTTAAGGATGCTATACTGCGGGGAGATATTTCCAGGATTATAGCAGTTCCGGGTATAGGAAGAAAGACGGGAGAAAGACTTGTACTTGAGCTGAAGAATAAGGTCGACCAGGTATCCGAAGCTGGTACAAAAGAAATTCCTTTCAGCGTTAAGAACGAGGCAGCAGCAGCGCTTACCACACTGGGTTATAATTCAAAAGTCGCAGATAAAATCATAAGAGATATCCTTTCAGCCGAACCAAATTTATCTCTCGAAGATCTTATCAAAAAATCCCTTTCAAACTTAAATAACTGATTAGCTAATTTTACATAACTTCACATTCCAGTGAAGCAATACCTGTAATCTCTGCGTGAAGCTTATCTCCACGAACAGCTTTATTAACTCCTGCCGGTGTTCCGGTAAATACAAGATCCCCTTCTTCCAGGGTCATTAGAGAAGAAATGTATTCAACTATCTGGGCAGGGGTAAAAATCATTTTGTTTAACTTTTCGTGCTGTCTTTCAGCATCATTGACCCGCAGGATAATTTCCTCATCCATTGTAAGTCTGTAATCTTTCTTTGATATAAAATCAGATAGTACCGCAGAAGTATCAAATCCCTTTGCGATAGTCCACGGATGTCCCTTCTGTTTCAGTTCTGTCTGGATATCCCGCAGGGTCATATCAAGACCAACACCGTAAGCTTCGATTGCATCCTCCGCTTCTTTTTCAGCCGCATCTTTTACGGTTTTTCCGATCAATAATACCAGTTCTGTTTCGTGGTGCATATCCGTTGAAAATGAGGGATGAATTATTTTATCTCCGGAATAAATAACCGAAGATGTCGGCTTGAGGAATATTACCGGCTTCTCAGGTACCTCGTTGCCGAGTTCTTTTGCATGTGCAGCATAATTTCTGCCGACACATACAATTTTACCGATAGAATAAGTCTTACCATTTTTTATTTTAACCTGTTTCATAATCATTGTAATTATTTATTTCTTTAAAATATTTTTACAAAGATAGAAAAATTCGGGGAGTTCGTTGGTATTGTCCGCGCTATGTGTTAACCCTGAACCCAAATTGTCATCCGAAGCCGGCTATCTCATAAGGGTCATTCCGAATTTATTTCGGAATCTTAATATGTTTTAATATTCGCGAAATGATTCAGCCGGTATATCAGGTTTTCTGTTTTTTCTTGGTAGCCGCCGGAAAGAGGACGTTATTCAGTATTAAGCGGTAGCCGGGAGAATTTTTATAAAGAGAAAGATCGGTTGGCGGATCTCCGACAGCATGCTGATAATCTTCCGGATCGTGGCCGCCGTAAAAAGTGAATGTTCCCCTGCCGTAATTGCCATGGATATATTTCACCTGGTCAGTACCGGGACGTTCGGCAAGGATTATTACTGATTTTTTAATAAGCTCTTTACGGAACATTGTTGTCTGACCCATAAATCCCCTTATAACGCTCGCATGATCCTGAGTAAGCATTGTAGGCACAGGGTCATATTTAGCAGAAAATTCGAACAGCGTGAAGTAGTCATTTGCAAAATTCCCGACTTCAGCAGGCTGAATATCTATGTTGCTGTACTCATATACATAAGGATTCATCTCCAGCTTGAAGTTTGTGAAAGCAAGGGTATTGGAGAAATCGAGCTTGCTCTGGGCATCGGGATCAGCTGCATCTCCATCATACATCTCCGCGCATATATCCACATTGTGAGCAGCTAAAGCTATATCATAAGAATCCGTTGCGGAACACATTGCAAAGAGAAATCCTCCCTGCCCAACAAAATTCTTTATATCCATTGCCACGGTTTTCATCATTTCAGAAACTTTCTTAAAACCGTTTTTCTTCGCATCATTTTCATACATCATCTGGTTATCTATATACCACTGGGCACTGCTGAAGCTCGCATAAAATTTTCCGTACTGTCCGGTAAAGTCCTCGTGATGGAGATGAAGCCAGTCGTACTTTGAAAGATCACCTTTGAGGATCTCATCGTTCCATATTTTATCATAGGGAATCTTAGCATACTCAAGTGCAAGTGTTACTGCATCATCCCAGGGCATAAAACCCGGAGGGACGTACACAGCTATCTTCGGCGCCTTTTCGAGCCTCACTACATCCATATTATTATCTTCGCTCTGTACGGTTGAATACACGTCTGCCGCCTGCGAAGTTGAAAGAAGATCGAAGGCAACACCTTCCACCCTGCACTCAACGGCGATATTATCATTATAGTCTATCATAAATGACCCGCCGCGGTAATTCAGAAGCCAGTCGGATTTGATTCCTTTCTGGAGTGCATGAAAAGTAATTCCGTATGCCTTAAGATGATCTGTCTGCTGCAGATCCATATAGATCAGTATTTTCGATTGGGCAAATACACTTATGGAGGTCAGGGCGAGTATAAATAAAATCTTTCTGAACATATCAATCTTTTCTTTTAAAATATTAAAGAGGCTGCCTTAAAGATTTAGACAGCCTCTCTTATATAAAACGTATCAGGAAAACGATCAAGCCGATTTTCTGTCCGCATCGAGGTAAATCGGTTCGGCACCCTTTTCAATCACATCTTTGGTTATAATGCATTTATCGACGTTTTCCTTGTTCGGTAACTCATACATTACGTCGAGCATAAATTCTTCCACAATCGATCTCAATGCACGGGCACCGGTTTTTCTTTCCATCGCTTTCTTAACGATCGCATCGATCGCGAACGGATCGAATTCAAGTTCAACTCCGTCGATCATAAATAATTTTTTGTACTGCTTGAGGATTGCGTTCTTCGGTTCTGTCAGGATGCTTTTAAGTGCATCTTCACTGAGTGAATGAAGCGGAGCAGTAACGGGAATACGACCGATAAGCTCGGGAATCAAACCGAAACGGAGAAGGTCTTCAGGTAATGCATAAGCAAGCAGATCTTCTTCAGTGATTTTATCCTTCAGATCCTCACGACCGAATCCCATTTTGTTCTTGTTGATCCTTGCAGCAATTATTTTGTCGATGCCGTCGAAAGCACCGCCTACAATAAACAGGATATTCTTTGTATTGACGTTAATGAGGCTCTGTTCCGGATGTTTCCTTCCGCCTTTAGGGGGAACACCGGCAACCGTGCCTTCAAGTATTTTCAGCAGCGCCTGCTGAACACCTTCACCCGATACATCCCTGGTGATAGAAGTGCTCTCGCTCTTCCGGGCTATCTTATCAATTTCGTCGATGTAGACAATTCCCTTTTGAGCGCGTTCAAGATTGTAATCAGCTGCCTGGAGAAGGTGCACAAGCACGGTTTCCACATCATCGCCGACATAACCGGCCTCGGTGAGGGTAGTGGCATCCGCAATGGCAAAAGGAACTTCCAGGATCCTTGCAAGTGTCTGGGCAAGCAGGGTCTTACCAACGCCTGTCGGTCCTATTAAAAGGATATTGCTCTTTTCAATCTCTACATCATCAAGTTCAAAGAAAGAACCCTTTGAGTTAATTCTCTTATAATGATTATGAACCGCAACTGATAATACTTTTTTTGCTCTTTCCTGTCCTATTACATATTCATCAAGAGTTTTCTTGATTGCTGAAGGGGCAGGGATCTGAGTGGCTTTTGTCTTCGTATTCGAATATGCAGCAAGGTTATTCCTTAAAATATCTACGCTGCTGGAAATACATATATCACATATATAAACATCGGGTCCGGCAATCATACTGCCGACTTCACTACCATCACGACCGCAAAACGAACATTTTACGATCTTCTGGCCTTGTTTTTTTCCCATTCTTAACTCGCTTTGTTTCTTAATTTAACTATTTCATCCCTTGCGTCATCAAGATATAAGGAGGAGGGATATTTTGCAAGAAGCTCCTCATACTTCTCAATAGCCTTAGACGTGTCATTTAATCCAAATTCATAAATATTTCCCAGCAAATATAAGGCTTTATCGGCATAAATGTTTTTACTCTCTTCACTTGCAATACTCTCCAGCATCCCGATTGATTTATCGGTATTCCCGGCAGCAAGCTCCATTTCCGCCTCTCGCAGCTCAGCAATATTTTTCAGCATAAATGCCTTCGGATTCTCAGCAACCAGGTGATATTTTTCCGCGGCTTCATTGAATTTCTTCTGATCCGCAAGGAATTCAGCATCAGCGAACCTTACTAATTCAGACGAATCATTCATCGTAGTGTTCAGTAAAAGCGACAATTCTATGGCATCATTGGCATAGTTGTCACCCAGATTGTTCAATATCTGTACCAGCTGATTTTTGGCTTCCTTGAAGTTTCCTTTGTAAAAATCTATCCTTGCTAATAAATATTTACTGCTGTTTTTCTGATCTTCGGGAATTTTAGGTCGTTTTGTAACCTTTTCGAAAAATCCTGCCGCAGCATCGAGATTGCCCTTCATCAGTTCAATTTTTCCGGAAGCAAGCTCCGCGGGAGCTCCAAAAGCAGAAAAAGGAGCTTTTGTGAGTATTTTACTGTAATATCCTTCAGCTCCGGGAAGATCTCCCTGGCTGTATAATTTTAGATTCCCGAGCTGCAGATATGATTCAAGAGCAACATCAGAGTTGGGAAATTGATTTATTACATCATTGTATGCGCTTACGATTTTATCAATTTTATCCTGACCGATAGAATTGAATCCGTGATACGGCTTCCAGTTGTCACCTGTGTTCTGTTCAACCTGCGCTTCCAGTGACTTTGCATAGCCAAGTTTAGCAGATGAAACCACGGGGGAGTCGGAAAACCTGTCGATTATTTCGGTATAAAACTTTTCCGCGGTTTTGTAAATACCATCGCTGTAAAGGAGATTGGCCAGTCTTATCAGGTCAGTTCCCTGTTTCTTAAATTCTTTATCCAGATCGAGATATAAATCAAATGCCTTCTGATAATTTTTATTCTCTACATATAACCTTGCCAGCAGGTAGCGTATTCCCCGGTTATCTCCCATATTATTCTCAAAAACTTCTATCGTTTTTGGAAGGGCATCGGTTTTATTTATGTAATTGAAGATCTTGTTTTGAACACTCGTAACCTGCTGCGGATTTTGGGTCAGGATAAAGACATATTCCTCTGCCGCCTCGGTGAACCTCATAGTCAGTGCATAAAGATCGGCCAGCTGGTACGAAAACACAACAGGATCTTTGCTTTCATTCTTTCCTTTTTTCAGTATTTCAATTGCTTTATCAAAATCTCTTCGATCCAGTACATAATCTGCAATGATTCGGTATTTCATCGGGTCGGGGGGAAGTTTCTGAAGACCTTCATCCCAAACCTTGTAAGCCTGTTCTGAATTACCCATCAGGTAATAAGTAGATCCGAGCAGTCCGTACATATTCGCATCGGGAGTAATTTTCTGCATTCTGTCCTGGATGAGCTGTATTGAACCCTGGTAATCTTTCAGCTGAAGGTAAACCTTGTTTAAGGCTTCAAAGAACTGGAAATTGTTCTGATCCTGGTTATACAGATCTTCATAAATCGATTTGGCTTTTTCAAGCTGGCCAGCCTGAAGGTATCCCTGTCCCAGCATATAACGCTGCTGAAGTGTGGGGTTGTTCTGCGCCCATATAAATACCGGAACTGAGAGTAAAATGACTAATAGTTTCTTATACATAGAATTAAATATTGCCAAATAAAGCCGTACGTTCAAGGGGATAAACTAAGCAATTAATACCACCGGGAATATGATTTGTTCCGCGTGTGGTGTAAAATATTGTTGTGTTTTATCAATGAATTATATGGTTGATAATACATATAAATATATGTATAATAGAAGAGTTAATTTATAGAAAGTCCTGATATTGTCTTCAACTTCCTCTTTTGAGTGGGACGAAAATAAGAATATACTTAACCTTCAGAAGCATGGCATTTCATTCGAAGAAGCACAGTACGCATTTAAAGATGAACGAAGAATTATAGCCAAAGATATAGAACATAGTACAGATGAGAAAAGATATTATTGCTTCGGTAAAATCGATAATGATGTAGTAACAGTCCGTTTTACTTACAGAAATAATATAATCAGAATTATTGGTGCGGGATACTGGAGGAAAGGAAAATCGATTTATGAAAAAGAAAATAAAATATAGTGATGAAAAAATCGGGGAAGTTGATGTTGTTAAAGATTTCCTGCCGAAACCGGAAGAATTGGTATTTAAGGAGGAAACAGTAAAGGTAACACTTAACTTAAGCCGGTCAAGTGTGGAATTCTTTAAAAAAATTGCCAGGCAGCATGGCAGTCAGTATCAGAAGGTGATCCGCAATTTACTGGATAGGTATACTTCCCACTTTTCTTAGGACAGATCCATTCGTGCAGCGATACGTTAATAAATTTAGTTGCATATTCCACCAGACACAATCGCGGCGGGATATTCCTCTCAGCCGCGTCCATTTCACAAAACGATATCCGTCCCACCCCCGATAGCCAGATTGATTCTCTAGCTCCGCTCCCGGCGATTTTGTGATTTGAGTAGTTAATTAGTTTTACTTAGTTTTAATGAAACTATTGAGCCGGAGAAATGAGCAGCACCGTAAAAGAAAAAGAATTCGAGCGTTCGGTAAAGAATAAATTTAATGTCTATAACAGCCTTTTCCTGAACCTGCCGTTCCGCAGTATAAGCAATATCGGGATGCTTATTCCCTTAATGCAGAGCGTCTTCAAAAGAGACCTGGATTCCGGCAAGGATCCCATCACCATAATGGAATCTTTCTTCAGCACCCACGCAGACCTGCACTCTGAAAACGAAAAGTTCGACTTTATGTTCAGGGTGATTCAATATATCGAGAGACAGGTTGTACTATATGACAGCATAGAAGATGCCGCCTTCCCGGAGATACTAAAGCTGGAGGAAACCCTCTCCCTTAAGGATTATATAAATCTCTCCGATACGACTCATTCACAAAAAGATATCTTTGATACTCTTTCAAAGTTCAGCGTGAGAATTGTCTTTACTGCTCATCCCACACAGTTTTATTCTTACCCCGTACTTGATATCATAGGCAGACTGAGAAACCTTGTAGCTGAGAATGACATCCCGGGAATGGACCTTACATTGCAGCAGCTTGGTCTCACTTCACTGGTGAATGAAAAGAAACCTACTCCCCTGGATGAGGCAAAAAACATTATCTACTTTCTCCGAAGCGTCTATTACGATGCCGCGGGATACCTCTACAGAGAGATTAAAAAACAAGTACCGGGAGGTAAATTCGATAATACAAATATTATTCAGCTGGGATTCTGGCCGGGAGGCGACCGCGACGGAAATCCTTTTGTTACTTCAGATACCACAGCAGCAGTAGCAGATGAACTTCGTATGACATTGATGAAATGCTATTATCACGACGTAAAGGACCTCTCAAAGAAGCTGACATTCAGGGATGTTCAGGATACCATAGCAGAACTTACTGAAAAGTTATCTGTATCGAGGTTCAATCCCGATGCTGTGGTAAAGTATGAAGAGATAGTAAACCCGCTTAATGCCGTGAGAGATAAACTGATAAGGAAGTACAATAGTCTTTACCTGGATGAACTTGATATGCTTATTTACAAAGTAAAAATATTCAAAACTCATTTTGCCTCTCTGGATATCAGGCAGAACCATAGTGTTCATAAAAAGACTGTCGACGAAATACTTAAGAAGGATAACGACTAGTTGGAAAGAGTACGGATAAAATCTCACGGAAAGATCTGGCTGCGATCCTTGTAAGTAAAAAGATCAATGTTAATGCTGATCAATTCAAAGACAAACTTGTTATCGACACAATTAAAAATATTATACAGCTTAAGCATATACAGGAAAAGAACGGTGAGGAAGGATGCAGCAGATATATTATAACCAATTCGGAAGATATTTATTCTGTGCTGTTTGTCTATGCACTTCTGAGATGGTGCGGATGGGAGAAAGGAACAATACCATTTGATATAATACCTCTTTTCGAATCGATGGAAGGAATGAAAAACGCTGAACAGATAATGCGGGAGCTTTTTGACAACCCTGAATACAGACAGCATATAAAGAACAGGGGAAACAGACAGACAATTATGCTGGGATTCTCTGACGGAACAAAGGACGGCGGCTACCTGCAGGCAAACTGGTCGATATTTAAAACAAAAGAAAAACTGACTGCGGTTTGCGACGAATATAATATTGAAGCAGTGTTCTTCGATGGCAGAGGAGGTCCCCCAGCACGGGGCGGAGGTAAAACACACAGATTTTATGCGGCTCAGGGACCCAATATTGCAAACCATGCGATTCAGCTGACTATACAGGGTCAGACGATAACCAGCAAGTACGGAACAAAAGAACATTTTATGCATAATTGCGAACAGCTCGTAACAGCAGGTTTATCGAACCGGATGTTTGCAGGTGAAAACATTATATCAGAAAAATCGAGAGAACTGATTGAGGAACTCGCTCAAATCAGTTATGAAAAATATAATGGGCTAAAGAATCATAAGATGTTCGTCCCTTACCTGGAAAATAAAAGCACGCTGAAGTATTACGGGAGGACAAACATCGGCAGCAGACCGGTGAAAAGAGGTTCGGATAAGAAACTTGACCTACAGGACCTTAGGGCTATTCCGTTTGTAGGTTCATGGAGTCAGCTTAAGCAGAATGTTCCGGGCTACTTTGGACTAGGTACCGCAATTAAAACACTTATTGATAAAGGCAGACTGAATGATTTAAAGAAATTATTTAAGGATGCGGAATATTTTAAAGTTATGATACTTAACAGTATGATGTCGCTCCTTAAATGTAATTTTGAATTAACATCATACATATCAAAGGATAAAGAGTATAAGGAATTCTGGAACATACTATATGATGAATATAAGTTGTCAAAAGAAATGACTCTGCTGATTTCCGGGTACAGCACCCTGATGGAGGAGGACCCGGTAACAAGGGATTCAGTTCAGATAAGAGAGCAGCTGGTACTTCCCCTTCTTGTTATTCAGCAGTATGCACTGCAGAAAAGAGAGCAGAATACTGCCAACGCAGAAGTTTATGAAAAGATAGTGCAGAGATCTTTATACGGCAATATCAACGCAAGCAGAAACTCAGCTTAGACTAAAAGAATTTTGAAATAAATTCACCGATGAAGTAGCCCGCTGCCGCTATTCCAAAACCAACCACAAACATATCGAACCCGCTGCGGAAAATTCCTCTGCCGGTGAAGAAACTTCTTGCGGCACCGACACCGAAGTGTGCCAGCATGGCAATTGTAAAAGCGGTCCATATAGCAGCACTTCCCGTTAAAAAGAAGAAAGGGAATACAGGAATAAGAGCACCGATCATCGTTGCCAGTCCCGTTATCCAGCCTTCCCGGAAAGGACTCATATTCGCTTCACCGATCCCCAGCTCAACTCTTACTTTCTCTTCAAGTGCCTGGGCAGGATCTTTCATCACCTCACCTGCAAGGTTAGCTGAATCTTCCTTACTCATCCCCTTTGATTCATAAATAAGTGCAAGTTCTTCTGTTTCAAGCTCAGGCATCAGGAGAATCTCTTCCTTTTCCATCTTTCTTTCGTGATCATATACCTCTTTCTCGCTTATTGCAGCAAGATATCCTGATGAACCCATCGATAGGGCATCCGCGATCATTCCTGATATGCCTGAAATTAAAATTATATGCGGGGCGACAGCAGCACCGATTACTCCTGCAATAAGACCGAAGTTAGCTGTCAGTCCGTCGTTAAATCCGTAAACAACGTTTCTTAATAGTCCCCCCGATTCCGAACGATGCCAGGGTTCCTCGTAGGTTCCTTTAATATCCATCAGCTTGTTTGCATGCTCGGCAGAATCTTTTGCCAGCTGAAGGGCTATATCTTTTGTTTCTTTATCGGAGCTTGTTTTATGCAGACTAAGATATGACCTAACCTCCTCTGCTTCCTCATTCATCAGTGCCTTAGAAAGGATCCAGGGTCCGAATTTGCTGGATAGCCATACAAGTGATTTGGCTTTAAAGGAAGGCTTCTCCTCTTTTAGTTTCGCGTCATGTTTTAATAAGAGATCACGCCAGACCTTTATATGCTTCTGTTCTATGTCTGAAAGACGGGAATAAATATCCTTCTGCTTCGCATCAGTCTCCATCCCTGCAAGCACCTTGTACAGGTATGATGCATCTATTTCTTCCTGTAAGTGCGACTTCCAGATCGTTACTGATTTATTATCCGCCATTAACTTCCTGGTTTTTTAATCCACAAAAATAAGAAGAAATGTGCGGATTGACGAATCAGTCGAATTGACAAATTGGCGAATTGTTCTTAAAAATCTTAAAATTCGCTAAACTTAATATTCCGCTAAATCCTAATACCACAAATGGAACTGAATCAAGAACGTATCATTTTTAATTTCAGGATGCTCCATCTGGAAACGGTACTGGGGACGGATCTCAACAAAGCTGTATGGATGTACCTCAAAGCCGACTATGAGTCTGCTTATATCATCATTTTCTCTTGAATCCAGCGGATCAAAACGGTCGTACCTTACAACTGCAGATAGCCCCTTTATGACCTTGTATGCGGCCTCTATCATAATTGCAGTTGAGGCAGAATCCTGCTTCACATAGTTATTCGCAATATCGTATTCCCCCATTAATGTGAAATCACCTATTCCTATACCCGCATAACCGCCGTACATCTGAACCTGCGGAAATTTAACTCCGGATACCTGGAAAACCTGCTGCCGGAAAATTGCAACTGAACCTCCGAACATCAGCGCCGCGACATCAGAAACAGTTGGATAGAACATCACGTTTGCCATATAGGTTGGGTCTGTTACAAACACATTTGGAGAGCGTGAGTTTCCAACACTGGCAGTCAACAAAACAAAATCGGATATATACTGCCCTACTTCAATTCCGCTCTCAACATAACGGGGATCAAATATCAATCCTCTTTTCGAAGCGCCGGGAGTTATTATTCCAAGATCGCCTCCCCGCGTATATGCTGTATGGTCGGCTATCCTGATGCCGTAATTCGGGGTGAAGCTTCCTCCTTTTATATACCCGTCATTAGGAAGAATATGTGCAATTCCATAGGCTTCCCATATCTGCCATATAAAATCATAACGTGCAAACGCGCTTATCTTTTCAGAAAAATCAACGTTGGTATATATAGAACCTGTCATCCTCTGGAAATCAATTCTTTTGGTTGAATCGGTCATATAAAGTAGTCCGTTTCCCCTGAAATCCAGTCCGAACTGAATATTCTCATTTAGTTTATTACTCATTGGAAATTCTTTACTCGGTCTTTCCATAGGAAGAACGTTCTTTCCGAAATACCACCCGCCTGAGTTCCTCATTAGTCCCCCGGTTGGATTGACATGACAGTCAGCACAGGTTCCCCCCATCTGGAGCGCATACCTTGGCAGTGAATAAGTTTCGGAAATAAGCAGAAGTGCAGCGGACAAAATAAGCATAACCTTAAACATTCTCATAAGCCTCCCGATTAGTGAATTTTTCGACGATAATTGGTGTTAAACTAAATAGCAATTGTGATAAAATCATCACATATTGTGTAAATTCTGAACTTTAATTTCTTAATTAGTAATTTCAGACAAAAAAAAGTGCCGTTCGCTCCCTTTTTCTGCCAAGCCGCTGAAGGAGGAAAACCAGCGAAATACATTGCTAAAAAAGGCTTACTTCGTTACTTTTAATGTCTGTTTTAAAAAAGTAGTAATGAAAAATTTATTAATACTGGGATCTACCGGTTCGATAGGGATAAATGCTCTGAATGTAATCAGAAACTTTCCCGACAAATTCCGGGTTACCGCACTCACCGTCAATACAAGGATCGACCTTCTTGAACCGCAGATAAAGGAATTTAATCCTCCTTTTGTAGTGGTTAAGAACAGAGAACTTGCGGCAGAACTTGAGAGAAAAATCGGCAGCAGCACAAAAGTGCTTGCGGGCGAAGAGGGCCTGGTATACGCAGCCTCGCAGCTCGATTACGATATTCTGGTAGGTGCAATGGTAGGGTTTGCAGGACTAATACCCACTATCGAAGCAATAAAACGCGGCAAAAGAATAGCACTCGCAAACAAGGAAACTCTTGTTGTTGCCGGGGAACTGGTAAAAGATCTCTCAGAAAAACATAACGCAGAAATTATTCCCGTCGATTCCGAACACAGCGCTATTTTTCAATGCTTAACAGGTGAAAACCGGGAAGAGGTTGAAAAGCTGATATTAACAGCTTCGGGCGGACCATTCAGGGAAATGGATAAAGAACATTTCGACAGCGTAACTGTCGAAGACGCACTTAACCATCCTAACTGGAAAATGGGAAATAAGATTACCATAGATTCGGCAACAATGATGAATAAGGGACTTGAAGTTATTGAAGCGCACTGGCTTTTTGATCTTCCTAAAGAAAAAATAGACGTGGTTATTCATCCCCAGTCGATAGTTCACTCGATGGTGCAGTTTGTTGACGGCTCGATAAAAGCACAGATGGGGCTGCCGGATATGAAGCTCCCCATCCAGTATGCTTTAACTTACCCGGAGAGACTAAAAAACGATTTCACAAGGACAAGTCTCCCGGATATTTCCAGTCTTACTTTTTCGGAACCCGACCACAGCCGGTTCGAATGTCTTAACCTCGCATACAGAACACTGGAATCAGGCGGAACTGCTCCATGTATACTGAATGCAGCAAATGAGGTGGCTGTCGACAAATTCCTTAAAAAAGAGATAAAATTTCCCGATATTCCTGCTTTGATTTGTAACGCACTTGATCATTTTGATAATCATAAGCACCCGGAACTTGAAACAATAATTGAACAGGACAGGCAGACTAGAGAATTTACAGCATCCCTGACTTTATAGAGGTGAGGAACAATTTTTGCTAATCTGCATCTAATTTAATGGTTTTTGAAAAATAGGAGAACCCCGCTTAATGGAGTACATTGTATATTTTGCGATAACGATCGGAATTCTTGTGTTTGTGCACGAATTCGGTCATTTCGCCGCAGCAAAACTGACCGGTATGCGTGCCGATGTTTTTGCTATTGGATTTGGAAAACGACTGTTCGGGTGGAACCGGATTTCCGGTTTTTCATTCGGTGAACTTCCGAAGGATTTCGACGGACAGGGAAACACCGATTATCGCCTATGTCTCCTCCCCCTGGGCGGATATGTTAAGATAGCCGGAATGGTTGACGAAAGCTTCGATACCGAGTTTGCGGATAAAGAACCGCAGCCTTATGAGTTCCGTGCGAAACCGACGTGGAAGAAAATAATCGTCATTACCGCAGGTGTAATAATGAACCTGCTGCTTGCCCTGCTGATTTTCTGGGGCGTGAATTTCTTCCAGGGAAAACAGGTAATAACAACAACTAAAATTGGTTATGTTGAACCGGGAAGCACGATCGATTCACTCGGTTTTATGGTGAATGATAAAATCCTTGCCATCAACGGAAAACCTGTTGAGAACTGGGATGATGTAAGGCAGGATATATTTGTAAATACGATTGGACAGGATGTAAATGTAAAGTTTGAGAGAGATCATAAGACAGAGACCATAACAATTCCAAGGAAAGATATCCCTGAAAATGAAACCCAGGAACGTTTCATAATTCCCGAAGGATTTCAGCCTGCAATCGGTGAGGTAACCAAAGATTCTCCTGCCGAGAAAGCCGGTATAAAAAAAGGCGATATCTTCCTGAGCTTAAATGGTCAGAAAATTTACAGCGTACAGCAGACGATTAATATAATCTCAGGACATAAAAACACCACAATGCCCCTGGTAGTTGAAAGAGGGCAGGATACCGTAAAGCTTGCTGTTACTCCTGATGAAAAGGGTTTGATTGGAGTAGGACTCGTCACCAATCCCAATGCACCGGTTGAATTCCGGACATACGGATTCTTCGATTCGTTTTATTACGGATGGATGGATATTGTACGGGTAACTGACCTTACCTTCAATATGGTAGGAAAGGTTATCGGCGGTCAGGTAGCATTCGGTAAGGCATTCGGCGGTCCCGTTAAAATTGCCCAGCTTGCCGCACAGTCAGCAGATACAGGGTTCCTTAGTTTTCTTTTCTTCCTTGCATTGCTTAGCCTAAGTCTTGCAATAATTAATATTATGCCTTTCCCGGTACTGGATGGCGGGCATCTTATAATAATTCTTATCGAAGGAATAACAAAGCGCGAGATCCCCATCAAGGTGAAAGTCGCAATCCAGAATACAGGCTTTGTAATCCTTTTACTACTGATGGCCTTCATTATCTACAATGATATTGTAAACCTTTAGATCATTTCATTTTAATTAATTGCAAAAGCCCGGTGATTAGCCGGGCTTTTTTGCATTTAAGTATCCTGCTGTTTTGTGGGAGCTAGCAGTAGGGATACTATATTAGTTAATCTTATAGAATCTCTCGCTCGGGGTCATAGATATACCGCATCTCTGGGGAGCTGTACCGGCATAAGTATTTCCGCAGGTTGAACAAACGTAGTATACTGAAGCAAGAGTATTTTCCTGGTTGTTATTGAGTTTATCCAGGGCTTCTTTATAAAAATCCTTATGTTTCTTTCTCAGTCTGGTAAGCATAATTAAATGATATCAGGGCAATGTTTACTTTGCCGTCATTAGCTGTCTTTATAAATTCAGGGTACATAGTTGCAACTTCATATGATTCGCCGTTTATGGCGTCCTGCAGATTCTCTTTTGTGGATTTCACGGTAAATTCCGGTTTAACTTCTCCCATCGTTTCACCCAGCTGTGAAAGAGCAGCCCTGTGATTACCGGCATGAATACTTTCGGATTTTGAAGCTGCTTCAAAGAGTAATGCAATGTTTTTATATCCTTCCTGTTTCGCCTTTTCAGCATACGCTGCATACTTTGCGCTGGCAGTTGTCTCGCCGGTTATTGCGGCTTTAAGGTTATCGATTGTTTTCATTGAGTCTTTTCTATCCAGTGTAAAATTCAGACTCAAAACTGAGACGGTTAATAAAATTACTGCTGTTAATAATGTTTTCATTTTTTCTCCTTTGTTTTATAAATAATTTCTTGACCCCAAAATAGGACAGGCTTCTAAAACTAATCTTAATGGATTCTTAAAAATTGCTTAAAAAGTAATGGGAATTGTGCTGAATGTCAGGCTGGAATATGAAGTGTAAAATTTGTTCCTTTACCGGGCGTGCTGTCTACTTCTATTTTGATGTTCTGAATGTCGCAAAGCTTTTTACTAATGGCTAATCCGAGTCCGAATCCGCCTGCATCAGAACTTCTCGATTCATCCGCACGATAGAACCTGTCAAATATGTTTTTTATCTGCTGTTCAGTCATACCTACCCCGTAGTCCTTAACTGAAAACATTATGCTGCTTCCGTTCCGAACAGCCTTAATATCGATGAAATTATCGTTACCGGAATATTTAATAGCATTGGTTAAAATATTTTCAAGGATTATCTCTGTCATTCCGGGATCGGCATTCAATATTATGCTTTCATCAATCTCTCTGTTAACTTTTATCCTTTTTTCCTCGAGCAGCGTATTCAATCTCTGAACTACAGTTTCTATTTTTTCCGAAAAAGGAAACTCTGTCTTAACCGGGGTAATTTTTCCGGTATCGTACCGCGCCAGCAGCAGCAGCTGATCGATAAGTTTCGTCATCCGGTCTGTTTCCGATATGCAGTAGCTTACTTTCTCTTCGTACTGGGCTACTTCCCTTGGTTTCCTGATGAGTACTTCCAGAGTTCCTTTTATTATTGAGAGGGGCGTTCTGAGTTCGTGTGAAGCATCTGAAGTAAACTGTCTTTCTCTCAGTATACCTTCTTCAAGCCTGTTCAGAAGTCCGTTAATGGTTGAAGTTAACGCATGTATCTCATCATTATGCGGAGGCAGGGAAATTCGTTCCGATATATTTTCTTTTGAGATCTTATTCGCTGTATTTATAACATTATGTATGGGAGCAATGCTCTTTCCGGCAATCAATCTTGTTACCAGGAAAAGAATGATAAGTATTGCAGGAAATGAAATTACCATCGCTTCACTAAGGTTACTTAAAACAAGAGCTGACTCTTCAAGAGGAACTGCTATTGACAGGTAGGCTGACAGATTTCCTTCAGGATCAAAATATGGATACTGGACCTGCCTTATGGGAGATCCCGAAAGCTCAGAGTTGAAATAAATCTTTTTATTTACAGATTTTCTGAATATGAGTGAATCACTAAGGAGGTTTCCTGTCTTTTTTATAATATGACCTTGTTTGTCTGAAACCTGCACGAATGTCGGGTTAACTTCAATCTGTCCGTGTTCTCTCTCATTCCATTCGAAAGGATTAGCAAAAATGATCTGCCCGCCCGAACTGACAATACTGTTCCTGACCTCGTTCAATTCAAGATCAAGGTCAGAATCCAGGTGAGAGAAAACGGTATTATATACAATTATATAAATGGCGGAGAAAAGTCCAGCAATAAGCAGTGCTGTTGCAACGAGATACCAGGTAGCTATCCTGTTTCTGAAATTCAGCTTCATTTTACTTCCCGTGCTATGTAGCCAACTCCCCTTACTGTTTGTATCAGGTCATTCGAGCTTCCAAGCTTCAGTTTCTTTCTCAGGAAATTTATATACACATCTATCACGGATGTATCAGCTTCAAAATGTATATCCCATACGTGTTCAATGATATTGGTACGCGTACAGACTCTTCCTTTATTTCTCAAAAGAAATTCAAGCAGAGAGAATTCCTTTTGAGTCAAAAGAACTTCTTCTTCATTTTTGAAAACCTGGTGAGTATCGGGATCCAGAGTAATATCGGAAAGCGTAAGTAACCCGCTTTCAGAATTTTTTGGCCGCAGCTGAACTTTTATACGGGCAAGCAGTTCCTCAAACTGAAAAGGTTTCCTGATATAATCGTTTGCGCCTGTTTCAAGTCCGAATACGGCATCCTGCACAGTATCTTTTGCCGTTAGAAAAATGATTGGAATGGCTGGTTTTTCCTTCCGTACCTGCTTCACGATTTCAATTCCGCTGAGTGCGGGCAGCATCCAGTCGACAAGCAGGAGATCATAATCATTTACAAGTGCCATCTGAAGTCCTTCACGCCCTTCGTTGGCAACATCAACGGCATAATATTCTTCTACCAGTCCATCCCTGATAAAATTAGCTATTCCTTTTTCATCTTCTATAACAAGAATTCGCATTTCGGTTACTTTTAATCCTCATCATCTGTATTTATGTTAAAGTTCTGAGCGTCCGGGTTACCGAAGCCGAGATTAAACTGAACACCTGCGGCGTGTTTATAAACCAGCTCCCCGCCATAGTAACCTGTACGTGCGATCGACAGGACACCGATCAAAAATAAAGCAAAAGCGACCCATTTTAAACTCCCTGAATATCTTTTGATCGCTACAAATGCAATTCTTACGAGTGCTGCTATTGATACAAGCAATACCGACAATTCTGCGGCATCCTCATGTGCCTCAAGCGCCTGCTTCAGGGGACCGGCTTCTGTTACTCCGTCGCCTGCCAGGTTCCCGGAAAAATATGAAGCAATAACTCCCAGTGTTCCCAGGATCAGGAGGTAGAAACCGGCTTTAGAGAAAAATTCCTTTTTTGAAAATAATCCTGCTGCATCAGCAAGCAGCCCCACGATCAATAAAGCAATGGGGAAATGTACTATCATCGGGTGAAGATGTTGTGCGTCAATCATTTCGTTCTCCTTTTTTGTCCCAAATCTAAACCGCAATCCTTAAATATCTCTAAGTGAATTCTTAAAATTGGCTTAAAATCAGACTGCTCCCTTAACTTTTCCTTTTTCCCTGATCCCCTGCCCGGTATTAACCATTCAGCAATTCAACCATTCCTTCCCCTCCTTACTCCTGTACTTCCTGACTCCTCTCCATCTTCCTTTTTCCCTGTCCATTACCATTCATCCTTCCATAAAACCGGTGGTAATAAAGAAAACCTGCTTTAGGAACAATAAGGCTAATTTTAGGGTGCCTGGCTGTACTATTTAACTAACAGGCTAAAATTTCCTTTTACTGACATTACGATTATATTTATGACTGATTTTACGCACGATATTGAACTTAAAACCGGAACTGTTCCATTAAATTTTACCAGAAAAAAACAGGGCGGAGAGACTATTTCAAAAACCAGCAGAAATAGAGCCTACTGGATCTCACAGGCTTCGGGATGGACATTCTACGCAGCGGTTAACCTTATTGCTATGTTCTCTTTCGAATCATTCACCTGGCAGAAGGGCCTGCTTTTTCTTTTTATCTGTATTTTAGGACTGCTTTCCACCCATTTACTCAGGGCAACAATTAAGAAAAAAGACTGGCTTGATCTACCGCTGAAGAAGATCGTCCCAAGAGTACTTATCTCCAGTCTGGTTATTGGTGTTCTCCTTTCGATAGTTTTTTTCGCGCTAAATCTTACCGGCGTATTTTATAATATGTCGGAATTCAAACCGGCAACTCCCCTGATCTGGACGTTCAACCTCAGCAGCGTGATACTGCTCTGGCAGCTCATCTATTTTTCTGTTCACTTTTTCCAGAATTACAAGAAGGTTGAGATTGAGGCACTTATATGGGAAGCAGCCGTAAAGGATTTTGAACTTAAAACGTTAAAGAGCCAGCTTAATCCCCATTTTATGTTCAACGCCCTGAACAGCATCAGAGCTTTGATCGAAGAAGACCCTGCCTCGGCAAAAATTGCCGTTACAAAACTTTCGAATATTCTTCGTTATTCATTAAGAATAGAAAAAAGTGAAACCGTTACACTTGAAGATGAGATGCAGACCGTTGTAGATTACCTCGATCTCGAAAAAATAAGATTTGAGGAAAGATTAAATTACGACATCAAAACTGAACCGAAAGCGGCAAAGACCGAGATACCGCCTATGATGGTACAAACTCTTGTAGAGAACGGTATAAAGCATGGAATTTCAAAGCAGACTAACGGCGGAAAGATTTTAGTTAATTCTTTCGTTGAAGATTCAAAGCTGCATATCCTGATATCGAATACCGGTCATCTCAGTGAGGAAGACCTTAAGAGTGCCACGGGTTTCGGGATTCAGAATACGAAGCATCGTCTGAATCTTCTCTACGGAGAATTCGGCTCATTTAATATTCAGAATACATCACAGACTGAAGTTCTTGCAGAAGTTATTATCCCAACAGGAGGAAAAATAAATGAAAGCTTTAATAGTAGATGATGAACGTCTCGCACGTACCGAACTGCGCAGACTATTAAATCCTTTTAAAGATATCACAGTAGTGGGCGAAGCAGTAAATGCTGAAGATGCCCTGAACAAAATAACGGAACTCAATCCTGAGCTTATTTTCCTCGACATCCAGATGCCGGGAAAGAACGGGTTTGAAATGCTGGAAGAACTCGACAGCGTACCTACCGTGGTTTTTACTACCGCCTACGACGAATATGCGCTTAAGGCTTTTGAATACAACGCGATGGATTACCTCCTGAAACCGATTGAACCCCAGCGGCTTGAAGATACAGTTAAAAGACTGCTTGAAAAGAATAAGAAGGACAAAATTGAAGCTGACGACACACCTGTGCTTACCGAAGATGACCAGGTATTTGTAAAGGACGGCGACAGGTGCTGGTTTGTGAAACTTTCAACCGTACGTTTATTTGAATCCGAAGGCAACTACGTAAGATTATACTTCGAAGATAACAAACCCTTAATCCTCAGAACACTTAACTACCTCGATGAAAGGCTCGACAGCAAAGCCTTCTTCCGCGCCAACAGGAAACATATCGTTAATCTTAAATGGATCGAAAGCATAGAACCCTGGCTTAACGGCGGCCTCCTGGTCAAACTGAAAGGCGGCAATAAAATTGAAGTCTCAAGGCGCCAGGCAATCAAATTCAAGGATATGCTCAGCCTGTAATTTTTATTTTAACAGTCATTGCGATCCCGAATTCTATTCGGGAGAAGCAATCCCCCGCCTTGTCTTTCATTGTGAATAAAGCGAACCAAAGGTTCAGGTAATACTATATCTAATAATGAATTTCATAATGATCAAGATAAAAGGAATAACATCCAGTTAAATAATAGTCCGAGTTATACCAATGCCCTTCTGAAAATCAAAGCCAAAATCTGCATCCAGTGCCTGGATAGCAGTATAGTTAAATTTCAATTCGTTTTCACTTTTTTCATACAGCAGGGCAGAATAATCAAGAGAGCAATGATGAATAAAAAATACTGAATCCTGTTCAGCATTAAAAGGGACAAGCAGTCCGCGCTCGTCACAGCGAATATCATATAGTGAATCATCCTCGATTCTCATATACCAGTAATTTTGACCAGTGCCATAATCCAAGGTCCATAATAGCTTATAATAAATCAAACCTTCAACCTCTTCCTTTCCCACAACTTCCATCACGTATTCATATGCGGAATGATCAGGATTTGGGTTATAATACCATTTATTACCTATCATCAACGGCATAAAAGAGTCGCTTCTGTAATTCATTTCAAATAAAATAGTGAGATTTTTATTGATATTAATCAGAGTATCAATTGAACGATACTGAGGGTGGGAAATGCTAATTTCTGACTGTCCGGATCTCAGACTATCAAAAATGAAATATCCCAGGGAATCAGTTATACAGGACAATGTATCCAGATTGACAGCGGCTGATGTAACCGGAAATCCTTTGTGTGTTATAATCCCCGCAACTTTATAGAGACTATACTGTAAATCAAATGAAAGATTGATGTCCCCATCTATATTTATCACCGAATCGACCGTATTATATTCAGGATGAGAAATTTTCATTCTTGACTGTCCCGATTTCACACTATTAAATAAGAAGTATCCGGCTGAATCGCTAAGGCAGACTGATGTATCAAGCGTAATGCTAACCGACTCAAGGGGTACTCCATTGTGCATAACCACTCCTTCAACTTTATAAAACTGCTCGTCAGGAGGATTGTCTATTTTGTCTTTACAGGAATAAAGTGTGATAATAAGAATTAAGGACAGGACTCTTAGAAATAAATTCATGACCGATTCCCCATTAAGTGATTAAATTAAAAAGTCTTTAGTTCCGAAGATATCTTGTGTCATTTTATTTAATCATCTCCCCGGATAACCCATGATATGGTAAAAAAATTTAAGTTAAATTTTTGATATATACAAGAAGATCAGCGGGATATCAAATATGATCGAAATATTATCAATAGAGACATATCTCAGCACACCAAAATTTCACGGCTATATTGTTATTTTTGACATATCAAATTTTAATCCGAGAATAAAGAGAAGGAAAGTGATTTGAAATTAAATGTCCCGATTATTCCGTTAGAAGATTTCTTTAAGAACCCTGAAAAGACAGCGTTTCAGCTTTCGCCTGATGGTGAGCATCTTGCACTTATGATGCCATGGAAGAACAGGCTTAATGTATTTATCCAGAAAACCGGACAGGATGAAATAAAAAGACTGACTTCGGCAGAGGAGAGAGATATTGCCGGCTACTTCTGGGCAAATAATAAGCGAATAGCCTATGTGCAGGATAAAGGCGGGGACGAGAATTTCAGACTTTATGCGGTGGATATTGACGGCAGCAACCAGAAAGACCTTACTCCTTTTGAAAAAGTAAAGGTGGAGCTTATAGATGAGCTGAAGGATAACGATGATGAGATGCTGATCGCAATGAATAAACGGGATGCGAGAATATTCGATGTCTACCGGATAAACGTTAACTCAGGCGAAATGGAGATGATTGCGGAGAATCCTGGGAATATCACCGGCTGGGTAACGGATCACGACGGAAAACTCAGGATTGCAACTACCACAGATGGAGTTAATACAAGCATACTCTACAGGAAAAAAGAAACTGACGAATTCAGTCTTGTAACAACCAACAACTTTAAGGAAACACTTGCGCCTGCGATGTTCACTTATGATAATGAACTTGTGTATATGATATCAAACATCGGCAGGGATAAGCTTGCGATCGTTAAGTATGACATCGAGCACAACAAAGAACTTGAGGTTATTTACGAACACCCCGAAGTTGATGTCTCTAATCTTTTAAGTTCGGATAAGAGAAAAGTAATAACGGGAGTTGCCTTTGTAACCGATAAACGCCACTATCACTTTTTTGATGATGAGAGAAAGCAGCTCCAGAAGGACCTGGAGCAGAGACTTCCCGGATACGAGGTGGTTGTATCTCATTCTAACAGGGATGAGGATAAGATGCTTGTAAGAACCTACAGCGATAAGTCACGTGGTGCTTACTATTATTATGATCTGAACAGTAAGGAATTTAAGAAGCTGGCCGATGTTAGTCCCTGGCTTAATGAAAATGACATGGCAGATATGAAGCCTATAGAATTTGAATCGCGCGACGGACTAAAGATCCATGGATACCTCACTCTACCCAAGGGCGTGAAGCAGCAGTCGCTTCCTGTGGTAGTAAATCCTCACGGAGGTCCCTGGCACCGCGATACCTGGGGCTTCAATCCTGAAGTTCAGTTCCTTGCCAACCGCGGCTATGCAGTTCTCCAAATAAATTTCGGCGGCTCAACGGGCTACGGAAGGGAATTCTGGGAGATCAGCTTTAAGCAGTGGGGAAAAACCATGCAGGATGATATAACCGACGGAGCTATGTGGCTGATCAAACAGGGAATCGCCGACGAAAAGAGGATTGCCATTTACGGCGGCTCTTACGGGGGATATGCAGTGCTGGCAGGACTAACTTTTACGCCCGATCTTTATGCCTGCGGTGTAGATTACGTGGGTGTCTCCAATCTCTTTACCTTTATGAAATCCATCCCCCCTTACTGGGAACCCTATCTGAAGATGCTGTATGAGATGGTCGGCAATCCTGAAGAGGATAAGGAGCTTATGGAATCATCTTCACCTGTCTACCACGTGGATAAGATAAAAGCGCCGCTGCTTATTGCACAGGGAGCTAATGATCCGCGGGTTGCCAAATCAGAGTCTGACCAAATTGTAGATGCCCTGAAGAAAAAGAACATTGACGTTCCCTATATCGTAAAGGATAATGAGGGACACGGATTCCATAACGAGGAGAACAGGTTTGAGTTCTATAAGGCAATGGAGGAATTCCTGGCAAATCACCTTGGCGGCAGAACAGCCTGAGCGAATAGCGCTCTTACCTTAGAAGATCTTTAAATGTTTTGCCGGTTCTCTGGCGGTAAATATCATATGCAAACAGAACAAAGAAGATTGCATACTCGGTGAAAATCACCGGGAAGTATTCATGCCATACCTTGCCGAGGGGTGTGAAGTTAGAAAGGTTCACCGTAAACAAAAGACTTAGTACAGAATAAAATCCTGCAAAGGGATTTACGGCAGCTATCCATCCAAGATACCATGGATATACTACCGGAGATAGTATTACCACCGCCAGGAGAACCCCGAAGATTCCTTTAATAAAATCCTTATAGTAGCTTGCAATGTAACCTATGGAAATGAAAAGCAGGATCCCGCAGATCAGTCGTGCCGTTTCCCTGTCGGGTATAAACGCTGTCAGCAGGTAATACACCGAAGCATTGAATTCCCACTTATTAGCATAGATGCTTAACATTTTCGTTATTGACTGGCTTCCATTGAAGAAGGGAAAATAGAATAAAACGGAGATGAAGATAAAAATCATAACAAAATACAAAAACCGGGGAGCTCTTAACCTTTTAACCAGCAGCGGGATCAGGAACACCGGGTACAGCTTAGTGAGGAAGGCGAATGTAAAAGCGAATACCGAAGGGATCATTTTCTCTTTTTCTATAAAATAGAGAAACAGAACAAGGAACATAATTCCCGCTGCGTCTATATGGGCATTCACAAAATATTCCATTACAGGTAGAGGGAGCCAGGCGTATAGCATTACCAGGTTAGGGTTCTTCCCTTTAAGGATTAAAAGCTTCAGCAGGAATATCATTGTTAATATTTCACAAAGCAGGTAAATCAGTTTTAGTCCTGTTAAGCTGTCGCCGGTAAGACTATATGACGCGAGGAATATAATCTGTGCGGCAGGTGGATAGATGGTAGGCAGGTTCTTAAAGGTGACCTTCGAATAAAGATCATCCCTCAGGCCTGCAAACTGTTCAGCATCGGGAGAATACTCGTAAGGGTTATAGCCGTTATAAATAACCTTCCCTTCCCAGATATACCTGTAAACATCAGGAGACGTCGTCGGCGCTGTCGGGATAAGAGTAGCTCTGAAAAGTATCCCGAACAGAATTATTAATGCCGGGAAATTATAATCTGTCTGTCGCTGTCCGGTTCCCCGTATAATCCTTTGAAGCGGCGGCCAGATTACCCCCGCACCGGGATCAGTATGCTTAATAATGTAATATCCGAAGAAGAAAATGATAAAGGTCTCGAAGTAAATAAACATATAAAGACCGATATCACCGTTTCCGTTATTAAGAACGAAGAATATGTAAAGAGCTTCGAGAAAAATGCCGGCGGTTAGAAGAAGTAAAAGTGATTTGCGGCTATTTAGTTTTAAAGATTTCAATTTACCGGCAGGACACTTAATTAAAAAGTTCCCAGGCTACCCCGAACCGTATCCCCCTCCTGTACATCGGGTAATAAGGAACTATATAATAAGTTTCATCAAGCAGGTTTTCCCAGGTGAAATATGCGATGGCCACTTTTTGTATTTCACCGGCAAGAGTGAAATCTATTGTGGTGAACTGACCGGCAAGGATATCTTCCTGTCCCGACGAATATACTCTCTGACGCGAGTTATAGTTAAGGGCAAAACCCGTTTTCAGGTTAAGGTTATCGGCAAAGAAATACCCGTCAAGGTATATCCCTCCTCTGAACCTGATCTTAGGTGAAGCTATGGAGAGAGCGGGCTGAGTGAATGAACTATGATCCGAGAGATCATAATAAGAGCTGCCTTCAAGAAGTATCTTCCAGATCCTGATCGAAGCGTTGCCGCCGATCATAGTGGTGGCGAGATCGAGATAATAATTATCCTCAGCCAGGTAAGGGATAGAATAAACAGAAGCAAAGCTTTCACTCCGGTTGATAAAATTAACTCCCACATTCAGGAACTCGTTGTGATAATAACCGGATAATTCAATAGTGTTTACATTATCACTCAGTCCGGCTGATCTGTAATTTGAGTAGCCGCCGTAGAGTTTCAGGTTACCGGGCAGATTAAGAGTAATATCGAACCCGAGTCCGTTGTATGCCGACGAACTGCCGCTGCTGATATTCTGGAACTTATAATAAGCCGCAGGAATAATGGTACTGTCGAGCAGGTTAAGACTGAATACCGGGGAAAGGCTGAAATAGTCAGAGTTATATTCCGATATTGAACCGGGAACTGTATATTTAAAATTAGTTCTCTCGTATTGGGCTAACACCTGGAGATCAGCAAAGGCAGAACTAAGGTCCTGCTTCAATAACGCGCCGCCGGTTTTATTCTTATATTTCCGGGGATAACTTAGTATATCGGGAGGATTACTTATCTGGTCATCGCTGAAACGGTAATACAAACTCAGGTCTGTCCTTGAATTCTTAACCGGCTCAGCCAGCAGTTTTAAGCCAAGATTATGCTGGAGAATATTAAGACGTCTCTGAGGATAATAAACCGGGGCTGTTCTTTCATCGTAAAGTACAGAACTCACGCTTAACCCTGCCTGCGAAATACTGTCGACATCTACTCCCCCGTTAAGTCCAGCATCATAATCGTTATAGCCGTAGGAAGCTGTCAGGTTAACCTTATTTGAAATGAGGTACTTAAGATGTGCACCTCCCTGCCAGATGCTGAAATTGCTGTTTGCATAACTCAGATCGACTTTCCGGTTAGCTATTTCCACAGTAAAAATAAAATCCTTAAAAAGTATCGAATTGAAAATAGCATCGATGAAAGCCTCACCGAAGGGTCCCTCATAATATTTTATTCTCGTGTAAGGCTTAACCGACAAAAGATCCCTCTGCAGGAAGTTGATGCTGACGGGATGAGCTGCCGGACCATACAGAAAGCCGCGGGGGGAAGGCACAATCTCAATTGAATCTATCATCTCGGATGAAAGAAGATTGAGGTTGAAGTTCCCCGAGCTCCTGTTATTTAGATATACTCCGTTCTCATAATATCCCACATCACTGGTACCGTAGAGCATGAGTTCATTAGGATGGCCGACAAAGCCGTAGTTCCTGAGGAAGCTTAGTCCGAATGGTTCGAAGAGGTCTCCTGTATACCTGTAATCGAGGAAATTTATTTCCTTTCTGCTTATAAAACGGCTTTCTGCATAGAAGGGGCTTTGGTACAGGGGGGTAATAGTATCAGCTTTCGCCAGTTCCTTCCTGGTGCTGAGGAATCCCGTTGTATCAGTAGCTACGGTATCGATCACGCCCGCCCTGGTGGTATCGACATACACCGAATCTTTTGTCTGCGCATATGCCATTACCGCAGAGATCAAAAACAGGAACAAGCCAAACCGCTTCATCATCAAGGGACCGCACTCTTTTTATTAAGCTAAGTGAAAAAATAAATAAATAAGAGGTAAGCCACAAAAGCCCCGTCAGCAGGCCTGATGAGGGGCTGTAATAATTTTTAAAAACAGGGAATTCTATTTTTGTTTAGAATTAAAAATTTATAAATTTCGCACAGAGTTATTCAAACACATAAAAGAGAGGACATACTATGGCAAATAACAAACCAATGACCAAAAGTCAGATTCTTGACCATCTTTCAAAGAAGACCGGAACCACCAAGAAATTAGCCGGTCAGTTTCTTGATGAGTTAGTAAGCTTGTCTTACAAAGAAGCAAAAAAATCTTTCGTAATTCCGGGCCTTGGTAAATTGTTGGTTGTTGACAGAAAGAAAAGAATGGGAAGAAATCCCGCTACCGGCGAAACAATGGTAATACCTGCAAAGAAATCTCTGAAGTTCAGAATTGCAAAGCAGGCAAAAGACGCCGTAGTTCCCTCAAAGAAAAAATAATCTTATCCTGATATGAAAAGAGGCTGTCGTTGGGCAGCCTCTTTCTTTATTCACTCAACTGTTAATCCATCACTTCAGCAATAACATCTTCTTCGAATTTACGTAGTCGTTCACACGAATCTGGTATATGTAGACTCCGCTCGCCAACTTTGAAGCATCAAAATTAACCGAGTATCTTCCCTGATTTTTCTGCTCGTTGACAAGTGTTGCAACTTCTTTCCCGAGTATGTCGTAGATCTTCAGGGTTACAAAACCTGTCTGGGGTATCTGAAAGTTTATAGTAGTTGCCGGGTTGAAAGGATTGGGGTAGTTCTGTGACAGGTTATAACTAATGGGTAATTTTGTGCCGTCAAAGTTTATCTGGTTGTAACCTTTTTTGTTTAACTGTTCACCACCATTTTGAACATTACCGAGGAAATAATCAGCATCTCCTTGTACCGAGGTTGTTAACCTAAGGTAATAATCACCTGCTGTAAGACTGCTGCAGTCGACCTGGTACTCCTCCTGTTTAATTTTTCCCTATTATTATTTTGGCTTGTGTGCTATTTCTACCGACACAGAAAATCTTATTATTAATTAAGTAAATTCCGTTATATGTTGTTTCATCATTTGATATTGTCCCGGTGAAATCTCTCCATTCCTCCCCGTTATTGATATAGACTCCATCATATGCTCCCGAAGCAGCCGTAACCCCTGTTTGTTTATCATACTCAATATCCCAGATATAAAAACCAGAATTATAAATTCTTGAAATGTTATCTCCTTTCATTTCAAATATTCCCCCGCCGCTGAAATAAATGTGCCCTCTCGTTACAATACTTACAGCATTTAATGCCGTGTTGCTGTTTATTGGCAGACTATTCCAGCTATTCCCGTCATAATAAACAGCCAATAATGGCGGTACCATTCCTGTTCCTACACCAATTATATAATCTGAAGAATAACCGTCCATATCATTCACGTAAACATTTTCCGGGTTGGTATAAACGATCTCCGCTCTTGTCCCATTCCAGTGGATTATTTTTCCTCTGCCGCTGCCAAAATAAAGGTTGCCGCTATTGGTGCCCCAGACCGAATAATATGGAAAATTATCAACCAATATCTGATCTTCAAAAAGTATTTCATTCCATTGCTGTCCATCATAATGGAAAATGCTGCCCCCAACCACCCAAATGTCATAAGATGTAAAACCATAAATTGCATATCCACCAACTTCTGTACTGAATGATTCCCAGGAATTTCCATTATAAAAAAGAACGCCTATAGCGGAATCTCCCATCTCTATTCTTCCAGTGGCATAAATATGTGTTTCATCTAATCCCCACACATCATAAAGTACACTGCCCGGATCGCCAATTGCAAACTCCTGCCAGGTGTAATTAAAGGAAGTCGCTGCAAGTGTTTTTGAGGTTATTATGTTGCTGGTGTCCTTTTTTTCTCCTGCAGAGTCTATTCTTACAGCATAGTATTTGTATTCTGTGTTAAGCTGCAGGTCATTGCCGCTATTATCATCAGTTACAATAGTATCTTTAATTGTTATAGGAAATTCTGCAACAAATGTCTGGGTGCTGTCCAGCTGACGGTATAGCCCAACTGTAGATTTTGGATTGTTAGCTGTAGTTTTAACATCCACAACTATGCTTCTGTGAGTTACCTGTTCTACAGATAAAGTAAGCGTATCCTTAAGAGCAACCGGAGGTTCCACGGGAGGAACAACAGGATTCTCCTTTTTGCAGGAGGAAAGCAGGAGTGTGGATAAAAAAATTAGAGAAACTAAAAGAAATATTTTCATATCTACCCTTATACAAAAATAAAAAAGTGTGGTAACGAAATTGAAGTAGTTCCGAATACCCACTGTAAAGAACCCTAAAGAAGCACATTCTTAGTTACAATTTTAAAAGCATAAAGTCAAATTGAATTTCTACTAAAGAATGAAAAAATTACAATTTGCTTGATAATAGCAAATAATATATCGGCGGATTAACCTGTAATTGATTAAAATACGGGTTTTGATTTGTTTAGGCTAAATATCCTTGTGCCCCGGTAATGAATTAGGATACCGGAATTTTATTCCATATGATGCATCATTGTTTTGGTGCCCATCATCTTTGGGCTGAGGTAGGGGATGCCGAGATTCAAGCCTCTTAAAATAAAAATCAATGCGAGCATAAAGGCTAGTACGGGTATTGCTCTGCTGATCTTTTTCCTCACGTTAAGACTAATGAGTTTTCCGAAAAGTGATACCGCGAGCATCGCTGGTACGGTTCCTAATCCGAATAGTACCATAAACAGCATGCCGGTTACGGGAGAACCTGTGGCAGCGGCTCCTGCCAGACCTATGTAAACAAATCCGCATGGGAGGAAACCATTAAGGAAACCGATTAACAGGAAGGAAGGCAGACTGGTTCTCTTAAACAGTTTCCCGATTGATCGCTTCAGGGGTTCAGTGACCTTCAGGATGATATTCATACCAAGGAATCTGTTTTTGTATTTAGCGGGTATTACAAGGAGAATAATGATGATCACCCCAAGTGCAATGGAAAGACTCTGCTGGTATCCCCAGGCAACGAATCCTTTGCCCAGAAAACCGAACAGCAATCCCATTATGCCGTATGAGATCAATCTTCCGAAATTGTAAAGAACTCTCCCTGAGAAAAAAACGATATTGGAGGATTTTGGTACCGGCAGTGCAACAGCAATTGGTCCGCACATCCCGATACAATGAAAGCTGCCCAGAAACCCTATGGTTAATGCTGTGAGTAATTCCATCTTAATTTATGATAATTGATTTTTCTGAGTAAAAATCTTTTCCTCCCATACCCCATTCTACTTTAACTCTCCATAATCCTTTTTCAAGTGACGCTGTATTAACAAGCTGCAAATTATTATTCGAAACTGAAATGGGTATTGTAAAATCTTTTTTTGATCCGGAGGGACGATAGAAATAAATAGTGCCGGATGCTTTATTATCGAATACTGAATCGGGGAATGTAAGCTTCACAATATTATCCCGGAAAAGTATACCCACATCTTTTCCCAGTTCACTGGTATTATTGATCTTGTTTATCCGATCCTGGTACTTCAGCTCTTTGCTGTAATAATCCTTTGTAACGAGATCAACATCCTGGTTCATAAAGACATAAACGATGCCGATAAGGATCGCCATAAATACTATGATCGACAAGAGGATCCCGGTTCCCCAGTTCCATTTAATCTTTTTCATCGTGCTCCTTTTCTGCAGGTTCTTTTTCTACAGGTCCGAGGAATGAGGTTTTTAAGTCATTTAATTTTTTGCCGTTTGAATATACTCCGATGTTTAAGGAAGTATTCATAGCTTTAAGATCTCTCTGATCAAGGACAATCATAAATTTCCCGTCGTAAATTTCCTGGGGCTTGAGATCAATAGGCTTGCCTATCAGCTCAAGCTGACCTTTCATATTCTCAAGCTTGAGCTCAATGTTTGTTTCCTTGTATGTCTTATTGACGATATTAAGGTCATACAGGTTGCTGACTTTATGATCAGCCTGTTTCTGGTAAAGCATACCGGGTGTGCGGAGAACATTGAAGTCGTAGTCGGTCCTTGCCGAAAGCAGGTAGCCGAGCACTCCTATTAAAAGCACAAGGATAACTGAATAGAATATCGCTCTTGGTGTAAAGCGGAACTTTGATTTGTTCTCAATGGAATTAAGAGAGGCATACCTTATGAGTCCTCTCGGCCTCTTAACCTTATCCATTACGCTGTCGCAGGCATCAATACAGGCTGTGCAGTTGACGCATTCCAGTTGGATACCGTTTCTTATGTCGATGCCGGTGGGACAAACATCCACGCACAGATGACAATCGATACAGTCTCCCAGCCCCGACTGTTCTTCATTCTTGCGAATTTTTCCTCTCGGTTCGCCGCGTACATTATCATATGCGATTACCACTGAATCCCTGTCGAGCAGAACTCCCTGCAGTCTTCCGTAGGGACATACAATTGTGCAGGCCTGCTCACGGAAATATGAGAACACCCAGTAGAATACTCCCGAGAACGCAAGTATTGATATAAGTCCTTCTATATGCTCCGAAGGCGGATCGGTGATGATCTTAATAAGGTTATCCATACCTATCAGGTACGACAGGAAGATATTGGATATAAAAAATGCTATGGCAAAGAAGATAATATACTTGCTTACTTTCTTAATCGTTTTCTTAGAATCCCAGGGAGCTTCGGATAATTTCTTCTGCTGCAGCCAGTCGCCTTCAAGCCAGTACTCTATCTTGCGGAAGACCATTTCCATAAAGATCGTCTGGGGACAGGCCCATCCGCAGAATACCCTTCCGAATACTGCCGTAAACAGAATGATAAATACTATTATTGCAATCATCGCGATTACGAACAGGTATAAATCGTGGGGACCAAAAGGGATCCCGAAAAGGATGAAATTCCTGTTGATAAAATCGAACAGCATGAACTGGTGCCCGTTTACCTTTATGAAAGGCATTCCTACCAGTATTACGAGGAGAAGGAAGCTTACAAGAGTCCTTGCATTATAGAACCTCCCCGAAGGTTTTTTGGGGTAAATCCAGTTCCTTTTCCCTTCTTTGCTTACCGTCGATAACTGATCCCTGAAAGAATCATCGGTTTCTCTTATTTCTGTCTTTTCTTCGGTCATCTTAACATATCCATATTTTAACTAATTTTTCTGAGCTACCTGCGTACTGTCTCCTTCCCAGATTGTTCCCTGGGGTTCCTTGGGATTTGCGGGTTTCGTTCCCTGTAATGAAAGGACATAACTGGCTACCTCCTGCATCTGCTTAGGATTCAGCTGAGTCTGCCAGCTTACCATTCCTTTTGCAGGAACGCCATATTTAATAGTTTTAAAAACATTCTTTATCCCGCCTCCATGGATCCAGTATTTGTCGGTCAGGTTGGGGCCTACTATGCCGCCCGCATCAGGTCCATGGCATGGAACGCAGTTGGATTTATAAATTTCCTTGCCTGATTCAAGATCACTTTGATCTGTAAGTCTTGTAACGTTTTCCTCGGTAACAAAAGCACCCGATGCTTCAAGCTGAGCTTTCTGGATTGCGTATGACTGCATTTCTGCGTTATACTCATCAACCTGGGATTTGCCTGCTGAAAATACTTCATAATTGAACATATAATAAACAGCAAAAATTATCGTAGCATAAAAAAGGTAGTTAAACCACGGCGGGACTTTATTATCAAGTTCTTTGATCCCGTCATAATCATCCTCCATCAGTATTTCATCTTCCTTATCAAGAGGAGCAGCCTTCGTCATTGCCTGGCGAATACGGGCCCATAAGGAAGCCTTTCCGGGCTCTGCAGCAGCTTTTTCTTCCTCTTTGATCTCCTCTGTACCGAAATACATAAATGCGTATATGATCAGGACGATCAGCGCAAAGAAGAAGATCCCGAGGATCTTGTAGTAGGCTGGTCCCAGAACTCCAGGCTCTTCCGTTACAGCCTGCTGAGCAAAGAGATTACCCTGCATCAGCAGAAAAACCGCTATTAGAAAGATCTTCATTAAAAACTCTTTATTTATCTTCATTATAATCACCTGTTAAGATTTTTTGCTGATTATTTTCGGGATCGAGAGGAAGCTCTCCCATCTTCTTAAGATATCCTTTATCCGCTTTCAGGGCCCAGACAATAAGAGCAACAAAGAAGACAAAAAATACAATGAGAGAGAAAAGCGGATAAGCCGCGATTCCTTCTATCGATTCAAGATATTTACTTGCCATTTCCATAATAATTCCTATTTCTTCTCTGTTAAAGAATTACCTTTGATGTCGGTGCCGAGTCTCTGCAGGTATGCTATCAGTGCAATGATCTCTTTATTGGGTTCTGCAGGCACACCGTTCTGCTGCAGGTCGGCGGCTAACTCCTCAGACTGCTTTCTTAAATCTTCGTTTGCAACATTTTCGTATCCTTCGCGGTACGGCACACCGACAGACCTTAGTCCTCTTATCTTGGCGGCTGTATCAGAAGTATCGAGATCCTGCGTCAGCAGCCATGGGTATGAGGGCATAATCGATCCGGGCGACATCTGCCGCGGATTCTGCATATGCAGGTAGTGCCACATATTCGGGTACTTTCCTCCTTCCCTGTGAAGATCGGGACCTGTTCTCTTTGATCCCCATAAGAACGGATGATCGTAAACATATTCTCCTGCCTTTGAGTACTCGCCATATCTTTCTGTCTCCGAACGGAAGGGACGTATAAGCTGTGAATGGCAGTTGTTGCAGCCCTCTCTTATGTATATATCCCTTCCCTGAAGTTCGAGAGGAGTATAGGGCTTAACACTCGCTATTGTTGGTATATTTGATTTTACCAAGAACGTGGGCAGGAATTCAACAATGCCTCCAATAAGGATAACTATCGTTGAAGCAGCCAGGAAGTAAATCGGTTTGCCTTCCAGCCAGCGGTGCCATGTTCCTTTTGCGAACTTATCTTTCACTTTTATCAGTGCCGGTGCTTCAGCTTCTTCTTCCGCAGCAAAGCTTCCCTGCTTTGCGGTTTTAACCAGGTTGTAAACCATCATAATCACGCCGGAGAAGTAAAGCAGACCGCCTATCGCCCTTATAATGTACATAGGGATTATCTGCAGTGTGGTCTCAAGGAAATTGGGATACTGAAGGAGTCCGAGCGGAGTAAACTGCTTCCACATAAGCGACTGGGTAATACCCGACCAGTACATCGAAGCCGCGTAGAATACTATTCCCAGCATTCCGATCCAGAAGTGTGCGTTTGCGAGTTTCTTCGAGAATAATTCTGTCTTATAAATCTTTGGTATCAGCCAGTATAAAATTCCGAATGTAAGGAAGCCGTTCCATCCGAGCGCGCCTATATGTACGTGTGCGATTATCCAGTCGGTGAAATGCGCAATAGCATTAACGTTTTTAAGTGAAAGCATAGGACCTTCAAAGGTTGCCATTCCGTATGCGGTAATGGCGACAACCATAAACTTAAGTATGGGATCTTCACGTACCTTATCCCATGCGCCTCTTAATGTGAGAAGACCGTTTATCATACCTCCCCATGACGGTGCTATCAGCATTATGGAGAATGCTGTTCCCAGCGACTGTGCCCAGTTCGGCAGAGCCGAATAAAGGAGATGATGGGGTCCTGCCCAGATATAAATAAAAATCAACGCCCAGAAGTGAATGATTGATAGCCGGTAGGAATAAATAGGACGGTTAGCCGCCTTGGGAAGGTAATAGTACATCAATCCCAGGTATGGCGTTGTTAGAAAGAATGCAACCGCATTATGTCCGTACCACCACTGAACCAGTGCATCCTGCACGCCCGCGTAAACCGGGTAGCTTTTGAGGAAGCTTACAGGGACTTCAATCGAGTTGACAATATGCAGCACCGCCACCGTAACCCAGGTTGCAATGTAGAACCAGATCGCCACGTAAATGTGACTTTCCCTTCGTTTCAGTATTGTACCGAACATATTTATTCCGAAAGCGATCCAGATGACTGCGATAGCGATATCGATAGGCCATTCAAGCTCGGCATATTCTTTACTGGTGGTAAAGCCCATTGCAAGGGTAAGTGCAGCGGCAACTATTATAAGCTGCCATCCCCAGAAATGGATCTTGCTCAGCCAATCACTGTACATTCTTGCCTTGCAGAGGCGCTGCAGGGAATGGTAAACTCCCATAAAAATCGCGTTGCCCACGAAAGCAAAGATCACGGCATTCGTATGAATAGGACGAATCCTGCCGAAAGTTGTAAACTGCAGATTAAAGTTGAGGGAAGGTACAAACAGCTGGGTGGCAACTGTTAGTCCGACCAGCATACCGATTACTCCCCAAAAGGCAGTAGCGATAGCAAAATTCTTTACGATTTTATTATCGTAACTGAACTGTTCTAGCTGCATAGAAGCATTCTCCATAGAGTGAATTGGGAACTATTTTTTCTTTTTTTCAATATCTTTATCCGGCTTTTCTTTCTTATCCTCAAAGAGCATTCTTACAGAGGGTGTATATGTATCCTTGTACTGCCCGCTCTTTACCGCCCACAGGAACGCGGCTAAAAAACCGATAGCTACGAGAAGACTGAATCCTATTAAAACGACTATTACCGAGATAACAGGCCTCTCTTTCCGGCGATAAAATTGGTTGTAAGTGTTGTAAACAATACAACGGAGATCGAACTTAAAGGCATCAACACTGCCGCCACCAAGGGTGACAACATTCCTTCAACCGCAAAAGTTAATCCTGCTGCATTGTACAGGAACGATATTATAAAACTTATAATGATAATGTGTACGCTTGTTTTTGAAAACCTGACAAATTTGGGCAGCAGTGAGAGTTTATTAGCATCCAGTATAGCGTCACAGGCCGGGGAAAAGCTGCTTATGTTTTCTGTAACGGCAATGCCGACATTGCTTTTCTTCAGCGCCCCCGCATCGTTCAGACCGTCGCCCACCATCAGGACATTTTTGTTTTCGTTTCGTTTCTCTTCGATATAAAGGAGCTTATCATTCGGCGTCTGTCTGAACCGGATCTCTGAATCGCTTCCGAACAGTTTCAGAAGTCTATCCTGCTCTCCTTCGTTATCTCCCGACAGGACTGATAGCTTATAATTACCCGACAGATCTCTTATAACCGATTCAATACCCTCTCGGTAATAATTATTGATCTCGAAGTATCCGAAGGTTCTACCGTTAAATGAAACATACACCCTGGGGTTTACATGGCCTGACGGCTTAAAGTTCGCAAGCGAATCGTCAACAAAAGCGAGTGATCCGAGTTTTATTTTATTGCCTAAAACCTCGCCTTCGATTCCCTGTCCCGAATATTCCCTGTAATCCGAGATCTCAGGTTCATCATACTTCTGCAGTGAATTATAAACGGCTGTGCTCAGAGGGTGAGTTGAATTCTTTACAAGGGACTTTATCATTTCCTTTTTAAAGTCATCCAGATAGTCGCCCGTAAAGTTAACCTCTCCTTCCCCTGCTTTCGTGATCGTACCGGTCTTATCAAAAACCACGGTATCGATCTTCGCAAGGTCTTCGACCACCGAGCTGTTCTTCAGGTAAAACTTATTTCTTCCGAAGATCCTTACTGTATTACCGAATGTAAAAGGTGTTGATAAGGCGAGTGCGCAGGGACATGCAACGATAAGCACTGCAGTAAATACATTTATTGCCGTGTGTATGCTTGTCTGGATCCAGAAGAAAGCCGCGATAAAGGCGATTGCAAGGACAGCCGCAGTAAAATACTTGCTTACAAGGTTACTGATTGTAGTAAAGTAGCTTTCATCTTTTTTGTTAAAAGATTCATGGTTCCACAGCTGAGTGAGGTAACTCTGGGATACCTCTTTTACTACTTCAAGTTCAACAGCGCTTCCCTTCTGTCTTCCGCCTGCATAAACCAGCTCGCCAAGCACCTTATTTACAGGAGATGATTCACCCGTAACAAAACTATAGTCGATATTTCCATTACCGCTGAACAGAATTGCATCGGCGGGGATGATCTCATCGTTTCGCACAATTATTCTGTCGCCCACCTCCAGTTTTGAAACCGGGACAGACGTTTCCTTATTGTTTTTTCTTACTGTAACCCCCAGCGGGAAATAAGATTTGTAGCTCCTTTCGAAATTGAGCGTCTCGTAAGTCTTCTCCTGAAATAATTTCCCTATCAATAGGAATAACACAAGTCCGCTCATCGAATCGAAGTATCCTGCCTGGTGGTTAATTACTACTTCAATCACGCTGCGCAGGAACAGAACAAGTATGCCGAGAGAGATCGGAAAATCTATATTGACTATCTTTTTCTTAAGACCCTTCCAGGCCGACCCGAAATATTCTGTCGCCGAGTAAAAGAAAACGGGCAGTGCGAGGATCAGGTTCAGGTATGCAAAAATATTTTTGTAATAGCTGTCGTTGATATCTATCGATAAATACTCAGGAAAGCTAAGAAGCATAATGTTCCCGAAGCAGAATGCGGCTATGCCGATTTTATAATAAAGATGTTTCCTGTGTACATCTTTTTTTTCTTCGGTACTGTCAAGCTGAAGAAGAGGTTCATAGCCGATGGACGCAAGCAGCTGAACGAGTTCTTTAAGACTGATATTCGAATGGAAATATTTAACGGAGACTTCCTTCTTGAGAAAGTCGGCATGCGACTGACTGACACCGGGATTAAGCTTATAGAGGTTCTCAAGAAGCCAGATGCAGGAGCTGCAGTGCATCTGGGGGATGTAGAAAGTAACCGAAGTTAACTTATCGTTTTTAAAATCTATCAGCCGCTGGATTGTTTCGGGATCATCCAGGTAGTCGAATTTCCTGACAGGGATATTTGCGGGAGATATGCCGGGAGTCGTTTCCAGGGAATAATAATCGCACATCTGCTTCTGATTAAGCATTTCATAGACAGTTTTACAGCCCAGGCAGCAGAAATACTTATCCTCTATGTGAAGACTGTCATCCTGGCAGTCATCACCGCAGTGGAAACATTTTATTTCATTTTTAACAGTATCTTTTTTATTCATTCAGTCAAAAATTGTAATAGTATCCCGTACAATCCTGTTAGAATTTAAAAGTTTTTTATCGGAAAGAAGGAGTTTGACAGAAATTGTGCCATCAATATGTAAATATAAAAAAATTGAAATTGGATTGAACTATTATAATTCGGACTTTTTTATTCTTTTTTTAGAAAATTGAGTCTGCCGCCGTTCTCAAAGTCAGGAAATCGTGAACTCCTTGGAATTACAGTCAATTTTTTGCAATTTTGAAACCATTAAAACTAAGATGTGAATATGGCTTATCTGATATTTAAACTCATACATATTTTTGCGGTTATCATGTTCCTGGGAAATATTATCATCGCAGTCTTCTGGAAAAGTCACGGTGACCGAAGTGAAAATCCTAAAATTATTGCCCACACAATAAGGGGAATAATCAGGGCCGACAGGTTTTTTACAATGCCGGCCGTTGCGTTCCTAATCCTTGCGGGATTCGGAGCCATGGGTATAGGATATATACCATTTGAAACAGGCTGGATCTTATGGCCGTTTATATTGATCGTAATTTCTGCGGCTGCTTTTATGGCAAAAGTAGTCCCTGCCCAGAAAAAATTATTGAAAATTGCTGAAACCGACCCGTTCGACCAGCCGCTTTACGATGCGGTCTCCAAAGAATGGAATCTCTGGGGCAGCATTGCTACCATTGCTCCGATAATTGCTGTTGTATTGATGGTTCTGAAAGTTCCTTCTTAAAAAGTATCAGGCATTTTTTCCTGTTTTGCAGAATCTCTTCGGCCTCATCTCAGCCTCATCTCAGCCTCATCTCGGCCTCCTCCTCCGACCTACATCCGGCCTACATCCGGCCTTTAAAAGGCAGATAACCGGCAGATAAAAGGCGGACTCATCTGTAATTAGTCACATTTACCCGTACCCCTGAAATCCTGTTTTATATTGCACTGCTTATGTTTATTTTAATTATTCCTTATGAAACTGCTTTATTCATATCTCCGGAATTACTGGAAGCTTATGCTGCTGGCTCTTCTCCTGGCAGCAATAAACCAGGTATTCTCTCTCCTCGATCCTTACATTTTCGGTAAGGTAATAGATAATTACGCCACAAAATTTGATTCTTTTACTACATCGGAATTCTTAAGAGGAGTGGGACTCCTGCTGGCGGCAGCTGTCGGCGTTGCTTTTATCTCAAGGGTGGCAAAAAATTTCCAGGATTATTACGTCAATGTGATAACCCAGAGACTGGGTGCCAAAATATATACCGATGGAATTAAACACTCCCTGGAACTCCCATATTCCAGGTTTGAAGACCAGCAGAGCGGAAAAACACTCGGCGTCTTACAGAAGGTAAGAAGCGATGTGGAAAAGCTGATTTCCTCCTTTGTTAATACCCTTTTCACTACCCTTGTGGGTGTAATATTCGTTACTGTTTATGCTGTAAATGTTCACTGGATTATTGCCCCCATCTTTTTTGCTGCTATTCCGATACTCGGTATTGTAAGTTCAGTATTAAGCAGGAAAATAAAGAAGATACAAAAGGTTATAGTGGCAGAAACAACCGAGCTGGCCGGCACTACTACCGAATCATTAAGAAATATAGAACTGGTGAAGAGCCTGGGACTTGGAAACCAGGAGATCAACCGGCTTAATTCAACCACTGATAAGATCCTGCAGCTTGAGCTGAAGAAAGTAAAATACATAAGAACGCTCAGCTTTATACAGGGAACCGTGGTTAACTTTATCAGAACTTCGATCCTCTTCTTTATGCTTTACCTGATATTCATAAGGGAGATACAGATAGGTCAGTTCTTTACGCTGCTGCTCTATTCATTTTTTATATTTGGTCCTTTACAGAGTCTTGGTGATATAATTAATATTTACCGGGAAGCTGAAGTTTCGCTTGATAACTTTGGTGACCTGCTGAAGCAGCCGATTGATGAAAAGCCTGCAAATCCCGAAACCATAAGCACCATACAATCACTTGAATTCAGGGATGTCAGTTTCAAACATCAGAGTTCGAGGAGCACTGCACTGAAAAACATATCATTCAGGGTAAGGATGGGTGAAACAATCGCGTTTGCGGGACCCTCGGGTGCGGGCAAGACAACGCTTGTAAAGCTCCTGGTGGGCTTATATACGCCGCAGGAAGGTTCTCTTACATATAACGGTGTTAACGGCGACAGGATCGATCTTGATGAGCTGAGGGAAAAAATAGGATTCGTTACGCAGGATACGCAGCTGTTTTCAGGGACAATAAAAGAAAACCTTTTGTTCGTAAATCCCGGCGCTTCAGATGAGGAATGTCTCGATGTGCTTGAAATGGCCGCTGCCGGCAACCTGCTTGCGAGAGCTGATAAGGGACTTGATACTATTATCGGTGAGGGCGGGGTTAAAGTCTCCGGGGGTGAAAAACAAAGACTATCGATAGCGCGTGCTCTTCTGCGTCGTCCCCAGCTATTAATTTTTGATGAGGCGACATCATCGCTTGACTCTCTCACAGAAGAAGAGATCACATCTACTATAAAGGATATATCCGATAGGAAGGATCTGATCACAATTATGATCGCTCACCGTTTATCTACTGTTATGCACGCCGACAAAATCTATGTACTTGAAAGAGGACAAATAACTGAAGCCGGGAAACACGAAGAACTCCTTCAGCGTAAGGGTCTCTATTATGCAATGTGGCGCCAGCAGATAGGAGAACGTGAAAGGAATAATGGCATGCATGATTACAGATCAGCTGTTAATTTTGGGGAAGAATAAAAAGGTATTATTTATATGAAAAAAACGGGACTTTTATTTTTAATTTTTATTGTATTCCGGGGTACAATTTTTCCACAGGGTATAAATGACATTATTAGACCTGTCCATCTTCAGGCAGGAAAATCAGACACACTGCATATCAGCGATCTGTTTTATTCAAACGACTACAATCTGAAAATAATTCCCGGCGATAATATTAAGGCTGTTTATAACAGGGAAAGTAAAAACCTGGCTGTTGAACCGGCTGCCGAATTTGAAGGCATCGGACTGATCAACTTTACTCTGAATGATTCTTTGTATTCTATTCCTTTCTATTCAGACATAGTGAAGGATCAAACATTTTATCTGAGCCTTAAAGACCATCCCGAAAGAGTAAACCTGTTTGCAAGCTTTAACGGCTGGAACAGGGAAAACCTCCCGATGAATTATGACAAGAAGAAGAAATCTTACACTGTAACCGTACCGCTGGAACCCGGTACCTACCAGTATAAATTTTATGTGATGGGGAAGGAGTTTATTGATCCGGAAAATCCCGACAGTATTCCTAACGGTCTCGGAGGCTATAATTCTTTAATTACTGTGCCAGATCCCCATCCTGAACAAAGCTATCTGTTCGTAAACGGATATGAAAAAACACAGGACCGGATAACAGTAAATTTTTCCTACTCAAACAGTAAATACAGATCACCGGTAAGACGGGAGGAGATAACCGCTCTTTACAATAATTCGGTGCTTCCGCAGAAAAGAGTTTCAACTGCCGCTAACAGGTTCCTTGTTACTATCGACTCGGTAAAGCTTAAAGGTGAAAATGTGCTGAGAGTTTTCGTGAACAGGAACGGACTGCCGTCGAACATACAAACATTAAGATTCTATAACGGAGAACCGGACGGTAAAATAAATCACCGTACCGAATATGACAATATTATTTATTCCATAATGATAGACCGTTTCAATGACGGCGATTCAAGCAACAGTATTCCTGTGATTAACCCGAACCTGACGAAAAAAGCAAACTATTTCGGAGGCGACCTGCAGGGAATAATAAACAAGATAGACGACGGATATTTTGATTCACTCGGCGTGAATACGTTGTGGCTTTCACCTGTCGTCGATAATACAGACAGCGCATACAGAGAATACCCCAAACCTCACAGGTATTATACGGGCTATCATGGGTACTGGCCAATATCATCTACACGCGTGGAGGAACGTTTCGGGGACATGAATCGGCTGAAAGATCTTGTGAAAGATGCCCACAGACATAATATTCATATTCTTATTGATTACGTTGCAAACCATGTTCATGAAGAACATCCGTTCTTTAAGCAGCACAGGAACTGGTTTGGACATCTTGAACTGCCAGACGGCCGGTTAAATCTCCGCTTATGGGATGAACACAGACTGACCACCTGGTTCGAACCTTATCTGCCCTCATTTGATTATGAAGGCTCTCCGGAAGCTCTTGATACTATGACAAGCAATGCTGTCTGGTGGCTGCAGGAGACCGGGGCAGATGGATTCAGACACGATGCTGTAAAACATATTCCAAATGAATTCTGGCGTACCTTAACCAGAAAGATTAAAAGTGAAATTGTGGTTCCTGAGAAAAGAAATATTTTCCAGATCGGGGAGACATTCGGAAGCTACCAGCTGGTTAATTCATATGTGAATAACGGTCAGCTTGATGCACAGTTTAATTTTAATCTTTATGATACCGCTATCCCTGTTTTTATTGACTCATCCCGATCCTTTAAATCACTTGATGATCAGATGCATAAATCGTTTGAAGTGTATGGGGTAAACCACCTTATGGGAAATATAATGGATAGTCACGACAAGGTGCGCTTCATGGCTTATGCCGACGGAGACATTTCGCTGAATGAGGGGGATGCTGCTGAAATAGGGTGGGAAAATCCTCCGAAAGTGGATCATAAATCAAGCTACGACAAGCTTAAACTATATATCTCTTATTTAATGACCATACCGGGAATACCGATAGTTGATTACGGCGATGAGATCGGAATGACCGGTGCAGCGGACCCTGATAACCGCAGGATGATGCGTTTCGCCCCGGGACTCGACAATGCTGAAAATGCGACTTTACAGGATATCAGCCGGCTGATAAAAATCAGAAAGGAAAATTCCGCATTACGGTACGGCGACTTTTACACCCTGCAGGCAGACAATAATATCTACGCTTTTATTCGTTCGGATTTAAATGAACGAATTCTTGTTGTACTAAACAAAAGTAATACTTTAACCAATACGTCGCTTGAATTTCCATTTGCATTCAGGGCAGACTTAATTACTGATCTTATTTCAGGTATGGAACTGCCTGTGCGAAACCATAAAGTGAACATACATATGGAGCCGTACGGGTACTCGATCTTCCTTTTAAAAGAAAATTCAGATAAGGATAAATGATGCAGATAAAAAACATTCTCCTCATACTGATAACATCTTTGCTTATTATGTCGTGCGGAGACAAAAATGAAAAACAACCATCAAGAGAACTGGATACTAAAATGAATAAAATAGCAGAGAGCTATGTAAAGGTGATATTGAAAGTCGGCAAATTCGATCCCGATTATGTTGACGCTTATTATGGTCCCGATGAGTGGAAACCCGACAGTACCTTTAATGCTGATTCTACCGCATTGAAACATCTGGATGCTGAAACTGATGCACTGTTAGACAGCATGGAATCTCTGGGAAAATATAATGCTGACGAAATGCAGACACTGAGGTTCAGATTCCTTTACAAGCAGATGCTTGCTGTAAAAACAAAGATATTTATGCTTAGGGGAGGAAATCTTCCTTTCGACCAGGAAACCAAAGCTCTTTACGATGCCGAAGCACCTCACTATTCAGAAGAACATTTTCAAAAAATCATTGCGGAGCTTGATAAAGTGCTTCCGGGAACGGGAAATGTAACAGACCGGTTTGAAAAGTTCAGATCACAGTTCATTATACCCAAAGATAAGCTTGATAAGGTGTTTACCGCGGCAATTAATGAATGCCGCAGGATAACTCTCGATCATATCCGGCTGCCGGAGGATGAAAATTTTAAAATTGAATATGTAAATAATAAACCATGGGGAGGCTACAACTGGTATAAAGGAAATTCATTCAGTGTAATACAGGTAAACACGGATTTGCCGATATACATTGATCGTGCGGTCGACCTGGCCGCTCATGAGGGATACCCGGGACATCATGTTTACAATACACTTCTGGAAAGAAATATGGTCAGGCAGCGGGGCTGGGTCGAGTTCAGCGTTTACCCGCTTTTTAGTCCGCAGTCGCTCATTGCAGAAGGAACTGCAAATTTCGGTATTGAAATGGCCTTTCCCGGTGATTCAAGGATTAAATTTGAGAAAGAGGTTTTATTTCCTATAGCCGGACTCGATTCTTCCCAGGCTGATGAATATTATCATGCACTTGAACTAACCGACGAATTGACTTATGCCACCAATGAAGCTGCACGCAATTATCTGAACGGTGACTGGGACAGAGAGACTGCTGTCAGGTGGCTTCAGAAATACGAACTCAGGAGTAAGGAGAAAGCGGCAATGATGATGGACTTTATTGACAAGTACAGAAGCTACGTTATCAATTATAACCTCGGGAAGGACATCGTGAAAAATTATATTGAGAGGAACGGGGGAACAAAAGATAATCCTTCAAAAAGATGGGAGATATTTGAGAAAATAATTTCTACTCCCCAGACACCATCAGGACTACAGGAAACAAAAAAATAGAAGGCAGTCACCACCCGGAATGTTTTTGCTGGAAGGATAGAGAGTTCATCTTTATTCTTCCAGCTTCATCTTAATATATTCAAATTCTTCCTTTCCCATGGAAACCTCACGGAAAATCCGCTTTACTGTTTCTTTATCAATTTTCCTGAAGTCTTTTTCAAGAGGTGTAACAAGGACGCCACCCAGGTCGATAGTTGCGGGACTCACCAGAATATTTTCATCATCTTCCTTGAAATAAGCATCGGGCCTGTGCTTTTCACGGAAAATTATTATTACTCTCCATCCGGTCTCAGGTTCAAACGACGAAATAATATTCATCATAGGTTCAACCTGACTTTTAGAGATCGGGGCATAAAGTGAATAAAATACATTAAAGATCTTAACCAGGGATTTTGATGAATCAGATTCCAGTGTAAATACCTTCCTTATACCGTCATCAATTGCGTTGATTGTCACCCCGTTATTTATAAATTCTTTTCCGTATTCATTTTTGAGCCCTTCATAATCTATGTTTATCGGAAGGGATTCTTTTTTACAGGCCTGGAAGTGGTGGTGACCGGGTACCGAGGCTCCGGATTCAGGCCCGTTGTATAGGAAACAATAATCCTGAATGTCTCTGCTTATATCCAGCAAATTTGTAAAATATGTCTTTATCCTCTGTGGTGTGTGGCGGATACTGCTGATAGTAAGGTGATTAGAAAAAATAGGGAATGGATTGCAGAGAATAGAATATTTGTCTTTATAAATAATCCCCTGCTGTTCTTTGGGCAGATTGTCTTTGCATAATAAACATTTGCTTTTTTTAACGGCTTCGGGCGAGACATCTGCAATAGTGGAATTTATTCTACCGGGATTGAACTGTGTATAGATCTCATATCCGTCAAAAAAAAATTTATTCTGCTGAACCGAAGATAAGGAATCTACACCCTGCTTCAGCTGAGGCCACTCATTGCTTTGCTGGTTGTAAAGCAGAGTAATGGCACGGGAGTAATCATTTGCAAGAATCAAATCCTGCAGTTCATTCTTAAGTTTGTTTCCGGATTTCTGCATTAAATTTTTGCCGGGCTTTTATTTCATATGTTCTTATAGAATCTTTATAAAAATTAAAAATATTTTTCTTATCAGCAGTGAGCCGGGAATCAGAATTCCCTTCCCATCTGCGGCAGATATATACAGGATCATAAATCCTGCTGATCTCATATTTCCTTGAAATTGCAAGAGCAACCGCATAATCCTCACCGTAACTTACATCTGGAAATTTGTTTTCTCTCAGAACCGGGGTATAAAAAGCCCTCGGGGCGCCGAGTCCGTTTATCCTCAGAGCATTATTTCTGCCGTTCGCACGGGTCCATTCCTTGTGGTCAATTATTCCGGGCGGGATTTCACGTTTTTCAAAATCTGTCAGTTTATAGGAGCCGATAACCATTGCACATTTTTCTTCATTGAATACATTAATTATCTTCTGAAGAGCATGCTGATCGGCATAGAGGTCGTCACTGTCAAGTTGAACAGCGTATTTTCCGCAATGTTCGTTGAATACAGCTTCATTCCAGCAGCCGCCTATATTAAGGCTGTGCGATTGAGGGATAATATGAATAATCCGGCTGTGCTGACTGCAGAGTTCTTTAACAATTTCCGTAGTTCCGTCAGTAGAGTGGTTATCAACTACTATAACATTAAACGGAAAATCCGTTTCCTGGTTTATTGCAGAATTTACGGCTTCAGATATAGTCTTTTCGCGATTTTTAACGGGTATAATGACCGAGGCAGTATAGGCAAAGTCCCGATCTGTTAAATTAACCCCGCTGAAAACCGGTTCCAGGTATGCGTCGATCAATTTAAGATGATTGGTTGCAGCCTCCTCCATTTCAACCTGGGGAATACGGTTATGCGGATTGAGATAATCGAACTGCTTTTTATCTCCCTGTCCGTCTGCTGCCGCTTTGATAGTATAGAGAAATTCGGGGATTCTCAGTATATCATAATTCCGGGAAATAAATAACCTCAGATTATAGAATCCCGCATGAATTAAATCCGGTTCGCTTCCTGAAACAAATTGTTCGAGTGCTGATTTTCTGATTACAACTACGTTCCCTAAATCAAAATCATCCCGGATACTGCCCGGCTGATAATCAATTAAGGGATTAGCAGAAAGATTATTGTTTTCTAGTGTGTAAAAGTCTGAATATAGTAATCCGGCACCTGTCAGTTCCGCCACCTCATAAAACCTGTTTAAAGCAAATCTTCCAAAAGTAATCTCATCGGGCGTAAGGAGAATAAGAATATATTCTGAATCAGTTTCCGCTGCAATAGCCTTCAACGTTTTGGAGCTGACAATGCTGTCTGAAATCAGCACCTGGGAGGATTTAGGAACCTCTGTGTCATCACCGGCAACAAGGTAAACTTCTTCGATAAGGTTGGAAGTCCTTAATGAATTCAATGATTCCAGGATATTTACATTGCCGCTATACGGAACAAAAAGGGTGAAAGGAAAACTCATAAAATCCTCCTGAGAATTTAATTAATACCCAATTAAGAGGAGGTTGAAAGATAGAAAAAATAAAGCCGGCAAAAAACCGGCTTAAATTAAAATAAAGCCCGGGTGTTGTACTACTCGGGTATCGTTATACTTTCCTGGTCAAGAAGTTTATGACCTGTTTTATCTGTAATTCTGAGGTCATAGATCCCGGGAGCTAAATCCCGGAAAGCTGTTCTTGCTTTTTTTATACACACACAATTATCGCTGGACGAATTAGTATTTGAGACCATTAGTGTAATCATGTTCTCTTTTTGCGTCATATCCATATTTAATGTTGAATTGCAGTAAGTACGGACATCCATTGTTAAAAATACCATCTTGGCTTGCTGATCGATAACTACGTTATCAACTGTCTCACCCGTATACACATCGCTCGATGTCAGATCGGTTTGCTGAGTACAGGGATCAAAACGGACGGGATCCATAGTAACCATTTTCGAACTGGAACATGCTGCAAAGAGAAGTGAACTTAGCAGAACTGTCAGTAAATATTTCATTTTATATCCTCCGGGGATTTGTTTTCTAACAACTTAAATGTATTAAAAAATACCACTTTAAGTTTATTAAATAGTTAAGAATGTCACAATGGTGTAAATTCTTTTATTTTTGAGAGTTAACTAAAATTCACCAGTAGCCGGGGAGATTAAATTTTTATAAACTTCTATTATTCTGTCTGTAATAATTTCCAGATTATAATTCTGCAAAACTCTCTGTCTCGCTGCCCGGGAAAACTCTTTTCTTTTACCGGGATCAGCAATTAAGACCTTTATTTTAGCAGCAAGATCTTTTGCATTCTTCGTTTCAAAAAGAAGTGAGGTCTCTCCGTCCACAGCAATATCCAGAACTCCCTCGGATGCAGAGCAGACAGAAGGTTTCTGCATAGACATTGCTTCTATCAATGCGATTCCGAATGCTTCAGCGTGAGAGGGAAATATAAATATATCCAGTGCCGCCAGGAGTTCCGGAATATCGCTGCGGTAACCAGTAAAGATCAGATTATCCAGCTTCAGTTCCCGTGCATATGCTTTCACACGGTCTGCATATTCATCCTCACCCCGGCTTGCTTCCCCTATTATAATAAAATTCAGATTTTTATAATCCTTATTTAACTCAGCGGCTGCTTTAATAAATTCTTCATGACCTTTACCCGGACTAAATCTCGCCATCATGCCAATCAGAATTTTATCATCACCAATATTAAACTCTTCCCTGATTTTTTTTCCGGAAACAGATTCGGGATTGAATTTCTTTGTGTCGACACCATTAGGTATGAGCAGGATACGATCTGTACTGAGTGGTGTTGTCTGCTCCATATTATTTTTTATTGCTGTACTGATTGCAATAGCATTTGTAACATACCTGTAAAGCCTTCTGTGAAGGTAATCTTTCTTTTCTATAAAAGACCCGATGTGTTTTGTAAGAATAAGAGGGATTTTTCTTCGAAGAAATTGCAGAGCAGGGACAAGCACCCACAAGTCCTTTGATGCATGGGTATGAATGATATCAAAATTTATCTTTCTGATTATAAAAGCTATCCTCAGCGAAGTGAATGGATGGAAATAACCACGAGCTTTTACAGGATGAAGAATAATTCCGAGATTGTTAGCTTCAATATGAATTCTTGATTCGGCAGCGCAGAGAAGTTCGACGTGAATTCCCCGTTGCATTAGCTGCTTAATCCCGGTAAGAGTAACCATTTCCATCCCCCCCCAGCTTCTGGATAAACATGAATATAATATCTTCATTTAATCAGTATATTTTATTTAATCTTGCATTATGGAAATAGTGGAGGAGAATCTCATCAAAAGAATGTCCCTTCTCAGCCATAACCGCCGCACCAATCTGGCAGAGCCCTACTCCATGTCCCCATCCTGCACCATATATCACAAATTTTCCGGGGATATTGTTTTCTACGTTTTGTTTTTCAATTACGATGGCAGAGCTGTAAAGGTGGGTCAATGAAAGCAGTCGTCTTATTTCAAGCTCTTTCCCTACTATCAACTCTTTCTTAGTACCTGAAATCTTTAATTTGATCAGTCTCGAGGAATCTCCTCTCTCAACGGGAATAAGATCTATGATCTCTCCAAAATTAATTCCGCTGTTCTTGGAAATGATCTCGGAAATTTCATTTTGACTGTAAGTAACTTTCCACCTGAAGAAGTCTTTCGTCTCCCTGTCGTAATCCAATAAGACCTGCGAAAGAATTTTATCATCTGAAGTATTGCAGTATGCCGAAGGATTTCCCTTTATCCATTTTGCAGCATTTCTTTCCACAGAGAAATCAAGTTTATAGGTCTCTGGTTCATATTTATAGTCAATTACAGATGTTAGATATTCATGGACAACAGGTTCCCAAACATTATGGAATGACTCAGTAATCCCGCCGCAGCTCTTTGAAAAACGGGCATCACAGATCCGATCGTTGTAGAGTAGCACAAGACCATATGTTTCCTCAACAGCCTGTCTTGCAGCCTGAGTAGATATTTTTGTAATTCCCTGGTAACGCTGGCAATGATCATCTGCACAAACATCAAATAGTTCGTGTTCTTCCCGATCGTACCATTTTATAAATTCTTCTTCCGTCCTGGATTCAGAAGAATATTCTTCCCTTTTTGCACGGATTGTTTTGGACTTATCAATTTGAGCAAGAAGCCAGCTTCTTGAAACAACGGCAAGTGATTTAAGCATCTGCAATGAGGATTTAGCGCTCATTTCCGAAGAGATTACGCTGACAAGGTATTTTTCGACAGGAATAATATTTATGACAGCTATTTTGTCCTTACTGCGCAAAAGTTTTAATGATCCCTGAAACCGCTGCTTCTCTTTTCTCTGCCAGTGAAACCTTACTCCTATAGTTACATCTTTTATCAAAAATGATTCAAGATCAATATCATCCGGTTCAAAAATCATTTCTTTATCCGCCTCAAGAGTATCATCGCCTCTTTTACACCTTATTTTATCATTTATAATTTCGGCGGTAAATCTTCCACTGAAAAATTTCTTTATTCCCTTTACTTTGAAATCGCCGTAAAGGTCAAAATTCACCTGTTTTTCAGTTATTATTCCAACATTGATAGTTGGCTCTTGACTAAATGAAGCCATAGAATCTGGTTTCCTGTATGCAAAGAGTATAATTAAATTAAGTTAAAATATACTAATTAAAGGAAAATGATTGTAATTACCGATTTCTCCTTCACTTTTTTCTTTATATAAGATTTAATTCCTGATATCCCAAAATGTTTCTATTCCACCATACTGATTGGTAAATGAGTTATAAACTTTTTAATTTGATAAATGATTTTTCACAACTCATATCATAAATCCCCGCGATTATGACAAAGAAAGATAGTAAAGTAGTAAATTTGATCGGATTTCCTATGGATCTGGGTGCAGACAGGAGGGGTGTTGATATGGGGCCCTCGGCTCTCCGTATTGCAAATCTGAAAAATAAACTTGAGATCCTCGGATATGAAGTGGTTGACAGCGGAGACATTTTTATCCAGAATGTTGAGAGACAGAAAATCACCAATCCCAGACTAAAATATGTAAATGAGATTCTCAGGACATCAAAAATTCTTGCCGGAAAGGTAGAAAAGGTACTTGAAAAGAAACAGTTTCCTCTCTGCCTGGGCGGGGATCATTCGATGGCACTGGGAACCATTTCGGGTATTTCTTCATTCTGTAAAAAAAACAAACTTAATCTTGGTATAATATGGATCGATGCCCACACCGATATGAATACAGATGAAACTTCTCCTTCCGGTAATATTCATGGTATGCCAATGGCAGCTGCATTGGGACTGGGAAATGAGAGATTGGTAAATTTTTACGGGTTTGCACCTAAAGTTAAGGCGGAGAACTGCGCGCTCATCGGTGTCAGAAGCATCGATCATCAGGAAAGAATGAATATTAAAAAGGCAGGCCTACCCGTTTTTACGATGACAGACATAGATAAACTTGGTATTCACAGGATTATCAGCAGAGTTTTGAAGCAATTCAGGGAAAAGGTTGATCATATACACGTCAGTTTTGACCTCGATAGTGTTGATCCCGATATTGCGCCGGGCGTAGGAACGCCTGTTCCGGGAGGCCTGAGTTACCGTGAAGCTCATTTACTGATGGAATCGATTGCAGAATGCGGATGTATGTCATCTCTTGAAATATCTGAGGTAAATCCTATCCTTGACAGGAAAAACAGGAGCGCTGAATTTGCCGCGGATCTTGCTGCATCAAGTATGGGACAAAGAATACTTTGATGAATTATAATTTAAATATTGCGCAGACTTCCAGGAAGAAGGCTCCTATTCCGAAATTGGATGCAAGGAATATAGTACGGGATAGAGCAACAGAGTTTTCAACAGTAGATCTTCATAATAAATCTGCCTCGATTATTGAACGGCTCATTAACTCGGATGATTTTAATTATGCCTCAAGAATATATGCATATTATTCAACCTCAGGCCTTATAGTAAACACGAAAGATCTGATAAATACGGCTCAGGGACTAGGCAAGTCCGTATTCCTTCCCAAATATAAACAAAACAGAATACCCTCGAGATTTCAATTCACCGATTACAAAGAATTAACCGAAAACGAAATGGGTTTCTTTGAGCCCAGGTTTGGAATAGAAGAAGATCTAAGCGATATTGATCTGATAATTGTTCCGTCTATTGCTGTATCATTGCTCGGCGAAAGAATTGGTTTTGAAAGAATGTATTACAATACACTACTGAGAAATTCATTTGCTCCTAAAATTGTTCTTGCTTATGAATTCCAGGTCCTCCATAAAATCGAATATGACAGACGTGATATACGCATAGACAGGATTATTACTGAAAGGCGTATTATTAATACCCGAAAATTTTATTAACAAAACAGTACAAACCAGGTGAAACATTCCCAAATTACAATTTTTACGTTTCTTCTTCTTTTCGCAGCAATTTCTGCAATCCTTAATATTTTCGGTATCCTGGAAATAGATTCAAATACATTCTTTGGGTATGGATTGATATTTTACGGAGTGGCATCAGTCTATACATCTTTTGGTGAAAAGAACAAAGTACTTATATTTATAGGTTCGGCAGCTTTCCTTATAGGAATTGTAATTTCGCTTCCTGTACATTTTGATTTTATCCGTCCTTTAAATGTTTTCATCCCTTCATCTATTCTGATCGCCGGAATAAGCCTGCTCATAGTATTTTTCGATGACACGAGTAATAAAACAATACTTTTAGCCGCACTAATACTTCTGACTGCGGGTATTGTTTTTATCCTGGCAGCACGCGGTATCCAACCTGCTGTTTTCGGGGAATCCATTTTAAAAATAATAGAGGTTTACTGGCCGGTACTGCTCGTAATCTCGGGTATAACAATTATTCTAAAGAGGTGAGTAAATTTACCTGAGAGATCCGGATAAAAAGACTTTGTTGCCCGGCTGGACCGCTCCATTTGAAGACTCTTCTGTAACTAGAAATTCTGTCACATTATTTTCAAGGGATTGAGGGATCTTAAAGGGAAAATACTGAACTCTTCCTGAAGGAGTGAAAACACCAAGTGAAAAGTATCTGCCGTCAGGCATTTGCACCCAGAGTTGATAAGCACTGCTGCGTCCCAATGTTGGCATGTCAGATAACTGCAGGTAGCCTTTGTTCTGTGAAACGCTTAAAATTATTTTCCCCTTTCCTCCGGGGTTAATCCCTGTCCCTTCAAGGTTCACAACCTCAACATCAGTCGACTCAAGGATGTTCTGGATTTCCTGAGTACTGTTAAATTTCACGGAAAGATCGTTAACCTGCTGCCTGAGTGTATCGTTGGTAAATTTAAGATCCGTTATTTCAGAAGAAAAATTGAGATAGAATACTAATAAAGCCAGGAGAAGAATTGTAAAAAGTGAAATGGTCAGCCAGAAAGCAATTCCTTTATTTCTAGAGGAGGTTTCCTCCGTAACATATCTTCTTTTATAAGCTTTTTCAAAACTTTTGCCACGTTCCCTGGTTGAAGTCTTCATATAAGGTGTTTCCCTGGTTGAAGTTCTGTAAGCCGGTCTTTCTTTAGTGACGACCCGCTCATATGTCTTTACTTTATCTTTGGCAGGAACTTTTTCTTCCGGTTTTATTTCCTCTTCCTGCTTCTCTTCAGGTACATCTTCAAAATTCCCTTCGAGTACCTTCTCGCGGGTTGATTTATATGATTCGAAGGTGTTTCTGGAGGGAGTAACAGGTTCAAAATCCTCATTGTCGATTTCTCCCGAATCTTGTTTTGCAGCTGTATCTTTTGACTCAGGAGTTTCAGATGACGCAGGCGGCTGTTCTTCGCCTGCCCCTGTTTCCTGATCGCTCTCAGTTATTATCAGCTTTTCGGGCTCGGTGGTTGATAGTTTATTTTCAAGAGTGGAGGATGACTTACGGTTTTCTCTGGAATTATTATAGAATATTTCAGCCGGACTGACATTGTTTTTATCCGTAGCTGCCTTCGCCCGAATCTCATCTTTAATACGGTATAATTTTCTGGCTACTTTATCTTTCAGTTTTGGATCAGGATTTTCAGCCTGTAGAATAATAGGCAGCATTGCAGCAATATTCTGAAATTCACCAAGGTTTGACGGCAGCTCACCCCCGGCTTTCAGGTATTCATTTAATTTGGTCTGGTCTGCCCTGTCAAGGCATCCTAAGACACCGGCATACATGAGCTCAGCAGCTTCCTTTTTCGTTATCATATGCTGTGCCCCCTGGAAAGATTTTCTTTAAGATTAGTCAGGGCTATTCTTATTTTCGATTTTACAGTAGAAACGGGAATATTAAGTTTTGCTGCAATTTCACTTTCCGTTAATCCCTCAAAATAAGCCAGATGTATTACATACTGCTGTGCATCAGTAAGTTCTTCCATCGCCTTCTGCATCTTTACAGTTTTGTCCAGTGCATCTTTAAGTTCAAGAGATTTGCCGTCAGACTTCAGTACAGGTAGAATAAACTTATTTTCATATTGATCCGAATAAGGTTGGGTTTCAACCCCGCTTTTTTTAACCCTGATTGTATCCACTGCTTTATTGCGCGCAAGGGTTATAAGCCAGGTATATACATTTCCCTGCTCAAAATCGAAATGGTCTATCTTTCTCCAGATTATCACGAAGACTTCTGAGAGTACCTCTTCGGCTAATGCAGCATCTGAAACAATTGTTTTAATTAGAGTGTACAGAATTGTTGAATAACGGTTATACAACGCTTCCAGTGCTTTTGAATCATAGGAAGCAACCTTCTTCATTATTTCAAGATCAGTTGTTGTTGACGCAGAACTCAAAATGCCCACTACTCATTCTTAATTAAATGCAAAACTATTATTAACAGTAGAAAAAAGCAACGTAGTTTATAATTAAAGTCATGCAAAATTCCTGCCGATAAAAGGGATGAAATTCCAGGTGGTGAATACTCCCATCGGTAATTTTCACAGAAAATGTATTTATTTAAGCTTACAATGATATTTATTATCTTTACAGTTCAGTAATTATTTCAGGAATTTATGACTTCAGGAGAAATAAGACAACAGTTTTTGGACTTTTTTTCGAATAAAGGTCACCGGATAGTTCCAAGTTCCCCGGTTGTTCCCTTTGATGATCCAACACTTTTATTTACAAATGCCGGCATGAATCAGTTTAAGGATGTTTTCCTCGGGAAAGGTAAAAGAAACTATACACGGGCGGCTGATACCCAGAAATGCATACGTGTGAGCGGCAAACATAACGACCTTGAAGAGGTAGGTAACGATACATACCACCATACTTTTTTCGAGATGCTGGGCAACTGGTCGTTCGGCGACTATTATAAAGCTGAGGCTATAAGCTGGGCGTGGGAACTTCTCACTGAAGTATGGAAGCTGCCTAAGGAAAGACTGTGGGCTACTGTCTTCAGAACAGATGATGAGGCATTCGAGCACTGGAAATCCAAAACCGACATAAATCCTGCACATATTCTCAGATTTGATGAAAAGGATAATTTCTGGGAAATGGGTGAGACAGGGCCTTGCGGACCATGTTCCGAAATACATATCAATCTGGGGAGTGACTACAATAATCCGAAATATGTAAATGCAGGGACTTCCGAATGTATTGAAATATGGAACCTTGTTTTTATTCAATATGATAGGGATGAAAAAGGTACGCTCCATGACCTTCCATCGAAGCATATTGATACCGGGATGGGCTTTGAAAGAGTTTGTGCAGTACTGCAGAAAAAAGAATCAAATTATGATACTGATATTTTTATACCATTGATAAAGAGGATCTCGGAAATATCCGGTGTTAAATATGAAAATGAGGAAGAGAAGATTCCTATGCGTGTGATTGCCGATCATATGAGGGCTCTTACATTTGCTATAGCAGACGGCGCCGTTCCCGGAAACGAAGGACGGGGATATGTGCTAAGGCGGATATTGCGGCGGGCTTCACGATACGGCAGAAAGATAAATCTTCATAAACCTTTTCTTTTTGAAATTGTGGATGTACTTGTAAGCACTATGGGTGGTGTCTTTCCTGAACTGAAAGAAAAAAAGACCTATATCAAAAAAGTGATCCGCGCTGAGGAAGAAAGCTTTAACATAACTCTCGACAGAGGAATTGAACTATTTGATGAGTTAATCAAAGGTTTACAAAAAGAGAAACTGAAAGTTATACCCGGAGAAGATGTCTTTAAACTTTATGATACGTTTGGATTCCCCGTGGATTTGACTAATATAATGGCGAGAGAAAAAGGCTTCACCATTGATGAAGAAGGCTTCAACGAATTAATGAAGAAGCAGCAGGAAAGAGGAAGAGAAGCTTCAAGGGACAAACTGGCTTCTATAAACATTTCGACAGATGATCTGAATTCTTTTGAAATCACTGATCCGGCTGAATCTGAATTTACCGGTTATGATGAACTAAAATCAGAAGGTAAAATCATAGGGTTTAAAAAGGATAAGGATAATGATCTGATTTTACTGAATAGGACACCTTTTTACGTCGAGTCAGGTGGTCAGATTGATGACCGGGGAGAACTGATAATTAAAGGCAAAGCTTTACCGGTCGTCGATGTAATAAAGATTGACAATAAAACGATACATGTAATTGAGAATGACAAAAAGGACCTGATTACACCCGGCCGGGAGGTAATCGCACAGGTTGATGAGAAAAGAAGATGGGACATAATGAGGAATCATTCGGCAACACACTTCCTTCATGCCGCCTTAAGAATGGTGTTGGGAAATCACGTACACCAGGCTGGCTCATATGTTGGTCCCGATCGGCTGCGATTTGATTTTACTCATTTTGCAAAATTGTCTGACAGCGAAATCAAAGAAATTGAAACCATCGTCAATGAGCAGCTTAGAAGAAACCTGCCGAAGCTGCATCATAGAAATGTTCCTTTTGAGGAAGCAAAGAAGATGGGCGCATTGATGTTTTTCGGTGACAAATATGGGGATAAGGTTAATGTTGTTCAGTTCGGCGACTTTACAATGGAATTCTGCGGTGGAACCCATGTCAGCAACTCTTCGGAGATAGGATTATTTAAAATAATAAGTGAATCATCAATTGCCAGCGGTGTAAGGAGAATCGAAGCAGTTACAGGACGTGGGGTAGAAGAATATATTGAAACCCAGTTGAACAAAATCAGAGAATCGGAAGAACGTGCAGCTCTACTTCTGGAAGAGAAGAAAAAACTAGAGAAAGATTTTTCTGAATTAAAACTTAAGGAGAAGCTTGGTCAGGTTGATGAGATTCTTAAAAACCCTGTCAAGCTTGAAAGCATCTCTGTTTATAAAGGCGAAGTAAATGCCGAATAGTATGGATGAGCTAAAATCTTTCGGAGATGAGTTAAGGAATAAAACCAAAGAGTCCGTAGGAGTTATCATATCACGTATTGAAGACAAAGTTGGAATTGTTTGCGTGGTTAATGATGAGCTTATTAAGAGCACAAAACTCAGTGCGGGAAAAATTGTCGGCTCCCTTGCAAAAATAGCCGGAGGAGGAGGGGGAGGCAAACCACATCTTGCTACTGCTGGTGGAAGAGATATTTCTAAAATACCTGAGATTCTGAAAGAAGTTGAAAATACAGTTCAAAGTTTTTTATAAAAAATGAAAACCAGGCCAAGGATTAAATACGTCTGCTCAAACTGCGGCTATGAATCACTGCGCTGGCTTGGGAAATGTCCTGAATGCGAAGAATGGAACTCTTTTACAGAGGAAATCCTTGAAACACGTCAGCGCAAAGCAGCGCCGCCTCACCGAAAAACGGATATCCCCAGGATAAGTGAAATTTCCGCAAAAGAGGATGACAGGATTAAGACCGGAATCCTTGAATTTGACAGAGTACTGGGGGGAGGACTCATGCCAGGTTCGGTTGTATTGTTCGGCGGTGATCCCGGAATCGGGAAATCGACGCTTGCAATGCAGGCAGCGGCAAGGATAAATGATAAAGTACTATATGTAAGCGGTGAGGAATCAGCAAGACAGATCAAACTGCGCGCCGATCGTTTAAAGATCTCATCCGATAATTTTTACTTTCTCCCCGAGACAGATATGAATACAATTATCGGATCAATCAGAGATACACAGCCTGCAGTTGTCATAATTGATTCAATTCAGACAATGTACAGGAGCGAATTTGAGAATTCTCCGGGTACAGTAACCCAGATTAGGGAATCCACATCCCTGCTTATGGATGAAGCGAAGAAAAACCATTTTTGCGTTATCATTATAGGTCACGTTACTAAAGAAGGATTTATTGCAGGACCTAAAGTTCTGGAGCACATTGTCGATGCGGTTATTCAGTTTGAGGGAGAATCACATCATTCATTCAGAATTCTCCGCGCACAAAAGAATCGTTTCGGCAGCACCAACGAAATCGGTATCTTCGAGATGAATGAAGAGGGTCTCCAGGAAGTTAAAAATCCCAGCGAATTATTTCTGAGCGAACGGGGAACCAAAATATCAGGATCAGTCGTTACAGCAAGTATGGAAGGTACGCGGCCGATTTTACTTGAAGTACAGGCGCTTGTAACTCCTTCTAATTATGGTAATCCCCAGAGAGTGGCCACTGGTTTTGACTACAGAAGATTATCCATTCTGCTTGCCGTGCTTGAAAAAAGAAACGGCTACCGGTTAAGTGCAAATAATGTGTTTTTAAATATGGCAGGCGGAGTAAAGATAGATGAGCCTGCGGTAGACCTGGCCGTGTGCTGCAGTATTGCTTCAAGCCTCCTAGATAAACCTACTGATAATTCTATCGTTGTTATAGGGGAAGTAGGACTGGGGGGAGAAATCCGTAGTGTTGCAAATATTGAAAAAAGAATATCAGAGGCCGAAAAACTCGGTTTTAAGAAAACAATTATACCTTCAAATAATCTAAAATCATTAAAATCAAAAAATCCAGCAGGAATTATTCCTGTAAACTCACTTTCCGACGCTATTTCGCATATTTTTGGATAGATGACTTAAATCACACTTTTATTCATCCCATGATTGAATAGACTTCAAAAATTACATAAAAGAAAATTTTCTTTGTTTTTTTGTTTAATAATGGTATTTTTCTGCACGGTTTAAACACCGTGGTTATTTTATTAATTATTTTTCAGAGGTAAGTTAGTGAGTACTAAGCTTTTTGTTGGATCGCTCCCCTGGGCGGTTAATGATGATTCTCTTCGCGAGGCTTTTGAACCCCATGGTACAGTAGTTTCTGCAAAGGTCATCACCGATCGCCAGACCGGTAGATCCAGAGGTTTCGGGTTCGTTGAAATGTCAAATGAGTCCGAAGCAAATGCTGCAATTACGGCTTTGAATGGTTCAGAACTTAGCGGTCGCAGCATAATTGTCAGTGAAGCAAAACCCAAGAGTTAGTCCCAGGTTAGCTTTCTGTTTTTTCAGGCGCTCTTTTTCCGGAGCGCTTTTTTATTTTAAACCAGCTTAAAACAAAACCGTATTTATTCCGACCCTGAAATTATTTTCGCCCCTGTAATTAAGTCTCCAGGCGAATTCAACTTTAAGAGGGATCAGGACCTGGGAAATTCCTATCCCCGCTTCATAAAACGGGTGGGGAAAAGTTCTTACCTGAACCGGCAGATATGAAATTGTTTCCTTCCCGATATCACTGTAGGCTGCATTGAAGAATGTGTTTAATTGAATACCCCAATCTCTTAGTCCCGGAATTTTCAAAGCCCTGAAAATTAAATCCTCGAAATCATGTTCAAGATTAACTGTAATAATCCTGCTTCCGAATATCTCATTAACATTTAAAGTCCTGAAGGAAAACCGCTGAAATAGAATATCTATATTTCCGGGTAAAGCATAAAGCGACTGATAAGGCAGACTCCCGCGGTTATAAATCCCCATAATCCTGTAATCCAGGCTGTGGGATGTGAATGTGTTTAATGATCCTGTGAGGATAAGTTTATAATTGGTATAGTCGAGCCCGCTGTTTAAGATCTTTCTATCGGATAATTCAACATTTCCTCTGATCGTTATATAGGAATCTCCCTGTGAGATCCTTCTTCTGAAGTAACCGTCCTCAATATAATTCCTGAAATCCAGTTTGAATCCTGCTGAAAAAGCATTTATCCTGGTTTCGGAGATTGCCTGGTTAGGGGGGTATGTTCTGTCCCGGTTAAAGAAGGAAAAATCAGTATTCGCGGAGGCACTGTTATCAGTATGATTTATATAACCCGCAGTTAATGTCACCACGGGGAAAATTTCTCCGGAGAAATTTAACTCAAATCCTTTTGTATAGTAATAGTTCCTGAATTCATATTTGGAAATAAGAGCCAGCATTGAGGGAATTAGTTCACCATATTCCTCTGATTCCCCAAAAAGAATACTCAGCTTATTGAATAGGTTTAAACTTATAGAGTATGTCCTATAGTCACCTAATAAATATTCAAGTGAAAGATCTTCTTTCATTTTTTTATCGGAGAATCCATATGAAAAGTTTATCCTGCCATTAAGTCTTTTATTTGCTGCATCTTCACTAAATAAACCAAAATCAATTGTATGTCCTTCAACCCTGTTAAAATGATACATACCCAAAGGTGCACTTACTGCAAAATGATTGTTTAAATATACTCTTGATGACAGTAATGAGAATTTATCCCAGAAGGTTCGGGGAATATTTTCGAGACTGTCTATTCTTGAATATGCTTCTTTCTCAGTCGGTGTTCCAGGGATACTCTGTATAGAACTCCAGTACGTCGAGTCTTTTTCATCTGCTCCCGGAATAACCTTAATAACAGCTTTCCCAAAATAGCTGTCTTCCAGCTGTGGATTTATCTTGTAATCGTAAAGTATCGAGTTCAGTTCGAATGCAAATCTTGCCAGGTTCAAATAATTTGCCTTTACATACAGCCTGTAGTCTACGGGCATCATTATAGAACCTGTAAATGCCGTAAACTGCTGGAAAACGGAAACTGTATCGAATATCCCCCCGGTATTAGCTGCATCATTAAGATTCAGATCTACTTCCAGCAGGTCATATGTATCTGCGGCAATATAGATGCTTCCTGTAAAACCGGGATCATGATTATCTTCAGGAGATATGTGAATCCGGTAAACGGTTGTATTATTAATAGCCAGCGTTTTTTCTATGTAATAATAGTAATAAGTCAGAGCGTTATCTGATAAAGGACCCGGCAGATCCTCTCCCAGAAAGTTCACTGATTCTTCATAGAAATTCTGGATCAGCCTCCCCCCTGTTAAGATATTTATAGATGGGGGCAGGTTAGCAGTCTGTTTTCTTGCAAGGATCAATTCCTTATATTCATCCGGTTTTTTATAAAATCCCTCACTCTGATTCTCAATGATTGCCGATATCTTAAGGGGAATGGTATCATTACTTCCAATATTAATCCCTATACTATTATTGCCGGAACTAATATCACTCTGGGTTTTAACTATCCCCTTCGTATACGCCATAAATTCATAACTGTTTAATAAAGCAGCGCGTTCTTTTTTTCTTTTAATTGCCTTCCTGATGATCTCAAGTGCAGGATTTACACCCGGCAGAACTGTAACAGGAGGAAGACTGATATTTGTCTGCTTCAGGCTGAAGTCCTTATTAACCAATCCAGCAGCCGCATTTATTTTAATTGTGTCCGAAATATACCCTATATATGATGCTATAAGTTCGTAAGCACCCGGGGTAAGTTTTAATTCATACTGCCCATTGCTGTTTGCCGAGGTTCCAAGCATTGTACCGCTGACTCTTATGTTTGCATATGGTAGCGGGTTTTGGGTATCATCCGTAACTTTCCCCTTAATTAAAATCTGCTGAGCTGAGGCTGAAGCCAGAGATAGTACTAAAGTTATTAAAACAAAAAACTGCTTCATTAAAAATTTCTTAAATTGAGAACCAAATATCGGGAAATAATGAACAATACAATAGGAATATTAAGAGAAGCTATTAACAAAAAAGGTGAAAAAAGAGTTGCCGTTACTCCATCTTTTGCTGCAGGAATTGTCAGGCAGGGATACAAACTGATAGTACAGCCTGCAAGGAATCCTTCAACAGGTGAAATAAAAAGGGCTTTCCCGGATGATGAATATTTGAAAGCGGGGGCTGAAATAAATGAGGACCTGTCAAAAACCGATGTAATTTTTGGATTAAAAGAAATTCCTGTCAAAAGAATTCTTCCGGAAAAAGTCTACCTGTTGTTTTCCCATACCTACAAAGGACAGTTGAAAAACAGGGAAATGCTGAAGGCTTTCATTGATCTGAGAACCACTGTAATTGACTACGAACTGATAAGGGATGAAAACGGCCACAGGCTGATTACGGCTTTTACCTATAATGCAGGGTATGCAGGGATGGTCGATACTTTGTGGTCATTCGGGCAGAAACTAAAAATGAAAGGTATTCCAAATCCTTTCGAAACTATTCCCCAGGCAGTTGAGGGGGAAGATCTCCAGTCGATAAGGGATTTAATTTCAGATGCGGGTAAACAAATCTCAGAATACGGCACACCGCCCGATATTCCACCTGTAATAACATGTTTTCTTGGCAAAGGAAAGACGAGTTACGGAGCACAGCAGATCTATGATCTTCTTCCGGTTGAGGAGATTACTCCCGACAAACTTCAGGAAGTATTTTTCCACGGTTCAAGAAAAAAAGTATACAAGCTCATCCTCACGATTAATGATGCTTACCGTCTCAAAGCGGGGGAAGGGATAAATCCTGATACCTATCAGAGATTAAACAAAAAACAAAAACGTCAGCATTACCTGATATATCCCGAATTTTATGAATCTAATTTGGATAAAATACTTCCAAATGTTTCAATCCTGATGAACTGCATTTTGTGGGAACCCAAATATCCCAGGGCTCTTCCAAAGTCTTTGATGAAAGATATATTCAAAGAAAGCCGGAATCTTATTGCTATAGGAGATATCACCTGCGATCCTAATGGCTCAATTGAATTTTCAAAAGAAACCTGGATAGATGATCCGGTGTATATCTATAATCCATTAAGTGAAACGGTGAAAATGGGTTTTGAAGGAGACGGCGTTGCCGTAATGTCAGTTACAAACCTTCCCTGTGAGTTCTCTACAGATGCATCAAGACAGTTCAGCAAAGATCTTTCTTCTTTTCTTGATGCGATTATCTCAGCTGATTACAAAAATAGTCTGGAGGAATCAGGACTGCCGGATGAGGTCAAAAGAGCCGTTATCATCTGGAAGGGTGAATTCACCGATGATTATTTTTATATGAAGAATTACATAGTCTGATCTGTAGTTTCAGACTCATTAAATTTGATACCATAATCCTCCAGCTCTTTTAGTACAGGCTGGTAAATATCCCGGTAAACAGGAATTACGACACCCTTTTCTTTTATCGCGCCTTCCGCAATTAACTTAACTGAGATACCCACCGGCAGCCCGCCGGTATATGTCATCGCCGTATTAAGTTTATCCTCGCCTTTATATATCATACCGGAAGTTATTTTTTTTCTGCCGTCCGGTGAGTTATAAATTATTTCCGTCTGGAGCACAACCATATCGCGCTCACTTTCTTTGAATTCCCACTTATCCATCAGCAGATCCAGCAGTATCTGAGCTGACGTTGCTTCTCCACGGTTTATTTTTCTGTTACTGAATAAATCCAGCCAGCTGAGTTTTTTAAATATTTCATCATTCTTTGAAATATTGAGATAAGAAGCGACTTCATCATCAAGAGCTCTGCCGTTTGATGACGGCAGTGAGGATTTCACCCAATCCGAAATAGTTAATTCACTTGTATTATTCCATGTTTTATTATTGTCGGTCAGGCCAATTTTTCTCAATGCGTCCCATGCCTTACAGAAACCCGGCCTCCTCAATGTTCCCCGGTAGAAATCGCTAACATCAGTTAATCCATATTCACGGATATAAGGAATAGAATCTCTGTTGGGATAGGCCTCAAAACTACCAAGACCGGAAACGTTAATTGTTTCGGTATTCAGGAACAATTTTTCATATGGAACTTCTTTTATTTCTGAATTCTCTTTATATCTTGCATTCGCCTGTCCGGCAAGAACGACATTCATCGGGCTCCAGGTAAATTTATAATGCCAGGGATTATCATCTGATTCCGGTGATATTAAAGCTCCGCAGAATGATTTCAGAGAGATAATTTCGCCGCCATCCGCCTCAACTTTTTCTTTCAGCTGCATCGCATCCATATGGTCGATCCCCGGATCCAGTCCCATCTCGTTCAGAAAGAGCAGTCCGTTCTTTTTCACATCCTCATCAAGTTTAATCATACCCGGTGAAACATAAGAAGCGGTAACCATATTCGTTTTCTGTTTAAGACATTCAACGGCAATCAACTCATGCATAGCCGGCGGAAGGAAGGAAATCACAATATCAGACTTCGAAATTTCACTCTCTCTCTGCGCATCATCCAAGGCATCAAATTTAACCGCCCTGCCATGAGGATTGTTTCCGATTTTTTGTTCAGCAAGGGAATACTCAAAGTCGCCAACTGTAACTTTCCATTGATGTCCGCCCGCATTCTCAAGCAGATACGAGATTAAAGCAGTTGCAGTTCTTCCGGCGCCTATCACAAATATATTTTTCATGGAGAAATTTTTACTTTTTAATTTTCAAACCTAAGACATTATCCAATAAATCGCCAAATCACACCAGGTCTCAATAATTTATTTTAACGTTTAATTATCCTGATAATAATCATATTTTTATATAATTAATGTTTATAAACTTATTCGTTATAGAGGACACTTTATGAATAGGATATCACTTTTTACCCTTCTGCTTGCCACACTATTTACAATAAAACTCTCTGCGCAGAAAGAAGTTAAGTTCATTGAATATAACCTGGATAACGGGTTACATGTCATCCTTCACCAGGATAACTCTACTCCTATTGTTGCCGTATCCGTGATGTATCATGTGGGATCAAAGAACGAGAAACCCGACAGGACAGGATTTGCCCATTTCTTTGAGCACCTGATGTTTGAGGGTTCCCCTAATATCGGCAGGGGCGATTATATGAAAATGATAGAAAATGCCGGCGGCGAGCTTAATGCAAACACTGATTTTGACCGGACATATTATTATGAGGTGCTTCCTTCCAACCAGCTGGCACTCGGATTATATATGGAATCAGAACGAATGCTTCATCTTAAAATTGACAGCGTTGGCGTAGAAACCCAGAGAAAGGTTGTAAAAGAGGAAAGAAAACAAAGACTGGATAATCAGCCTTATGGAAAGATCTGGGAAATTACTTTTCGAGACGCATTCAAAGTTTCACCTTACCGTTGGATGCCGATTGGCTCGGCACAATACATTGATAAGGCAAGTATAGATGAATTCAGAAATTTCTATAAAACATATTATGTGCCGCAGAATGCAGTACTATCGATAGCCGGAGATATTCAGATCGACCAGGCGAAAGAGCTGATCAGCAAATATTTCTCTGAAATACCCCGTGGGACAAGGGATATATACAGACCAAAAGCTGTGGAACCGGTTCAGAAGGCAGAAATAATTGATACGGCGTACGACAATGTGCAGCTCCCTGCAATCGTTGAAGCCTATCATATACCCGCAGTCGGTACAGAAGATTATTACCCTATAAGCATGCTCACCACCTTACTATCCGGAGGAAGGAGTTCATGGCTTTATAAAAAACTGGTCGATGAAACTCAGAAAGCCGTATATGTAGGAGCTTTTCCTGCAGCTCTTGAGAATCCCGGTTTGTTTATTTCACTGGCAATAGCAAACCAGGGTGTCAATGCTGATACACTCAGGAAACTGATGGATCAGCAGATTAATAGAGTTAAGGATTCAGTTATTACGGACGAGGAAATGCAGAAGCTGAGAAACCAGGTGGAAACCAATTATGTTAATCAGAATGCGACGGATGAGGGAATTGCTGAAAATCTTGCCTACTACTATACTATCTATGGAAATACAAATGCAATCAATACAGAACTGGATAAACTAATGGATGTAACAAAAGAAGATATCAAGCGGGTTGCGGACAAATATCTGAAGAAAAGTAACCGCGTTTTGCTCTATTATCTACCTGAAAAGAAAGGAGGGAAATAATTATGCGGAAATTACTATCTCTCCTCGCGGCAATAATAATAATTATCCCTCTCAGTGCACAGGTTGACAGAAGCCATCCACCCAAACCCGGTCCGGCTCCTGAAATAAAACTGGGAACCTATGAACATTTTGAACTTCCGAATGGACTGAAAGTATTTGTGGTTGAAAACCATAAGCTGCCCAGAGTATCTTTTTCACTTCAGGTAGACAGGGACCCTATTCTGGAAGGCGATACAGCAGGATATATTTCTGCTGCCGGGCAGCTTCTCAGAACAGGAACCAAAAGCAGAAGCAAGGATGAGCTGGACCAGGCAATAGACTTTATCGGTGCTACACTCACTACTTCCTCTACCGGTATTTATGGAATGAGTCTGACTGAACATGCCGATACGCTCTTTAAAATTATGTCTGATATCATACTGAATTCTGATTTCAAACAGGAGGAACTGGATAAGATTAAGAGAAGGATGGAATCAGATCTCGCCAGTCAGAAAGATGATCCCGATGCAATAGCCGGCACAGTTAAAAATGTTGTCGACTATGGGAAGGATCATCCTTATGGAGAACCCGAAACAGAGCAGACCGTGAAAAATATTACTCTTGAAAAATGCAGGAAGTACTACGAAACATATTTTGCCCCTAATATTTCATACCTGGCGGTAGTGGGTGATATAAATGAACAGGAAGCGAAAGATCTTGTAACCCGGTACCTGGAAGGCTGGAAGAAAAAAGATGTACCCAAATTTACCTATCCTGTTCCTTCGCCTCCTGCACAGACAATGGTGGCTCTGGTTGACAGACCCAACTCGGTGCAGTCTGTCATCAATGTAACTTATCCCGTTCAGCTGAAACCGGGAGACAGCGACGCTATTCCGGCCGCGATTAATGAATACAATCCTTGGCGGGGGAACATTCAGATTATTCCAGGATTTGAGAGAAAAGCATTCTTTCACATATGGGGCTAACTCACGATTATCAAAAGATGAATATGTCGGGAATTTTAATGCATTCACGAATGTACGTAATGCGGTAACAGACAGTGCAATCAGCCGTATTTTATATGAAATGAACCGGATTAAAAATGAAACTGTGCCCGACAGTGAATTGCAGATTATCAAGAATTATGTCACCGGCAACTTTGCTATTTCTCTTGAAAGTCCGCAAACCATTGCATCATTTGCAATAAATATTGATAAGTATAATCTGCCTAAAAATTATTATGCCGATTATCTGAAAAATGTTGCTGCAGTTACACCTGCTGAAATAAGATCTGCGGCGGAAAAGTACATAAAACCGGAGCATTCGAATATAGTTGTTGTGGGGAATGCAGATCAGGTGAAGGCCGGATTGAAACAATTCGGACCGATAGTTTATTACGACAAATACGGTAATGAAATTGACACTTCACTTTCTTCGATTCCTGGAAATATTACCCCAATGGACGTGATAAATAAGTATATCGATGCCATCGGTGGAAGGGACAGTCTTGCAAACGTACATGACAGAACCACAATCATGACCGGGAAGGTTCAGGGGTTTGACGTGACCACTAAAATATATCAAAAAGAACCTGATCTTTTCAGGCAGGAGGTGGTTGCAGGCGGTGTAACGCAGAATATTATCTTCAACGGACAGAAGGGTGAAATGCAGTCGGGTGGGCAGCAGATAAAGATTGAAGGTAATGAGCTTGAAAAATTGAAAAATGAAGCAACACTTCATCTCCTTCTGAATCTTGATTCCCTTGGTGTCAAGCTTAAACTGGCAGGGATGGAGAAGGTAAATAATAAAGATGCCTATAAGCTGGAGATGATCTTTCCTTCAGGAACAAAATGGATACAATATTATGACACTGACACAGGCTATAAAATAAAGGAGGAAAAGAATATTACGACTCCGCAGGGCACTTTTACCCAGGAAATATCATACGGCGACTACAGAACCGTCAATGGTGTTAAATACCCATTTACTGTAAATCAATCCATAGGACCGCAGCAAATGGATTTCAAGGTGGATTCTATAAAAGTAAATACGGGAATTCCTGATACAACTTTTGAATTGTAGCATATGCCGGGTAAATTTTCAGTTATTGTATTCGATCTGGGAAATGTTCTTCTACCATTTAATTACCAGAGGGCTGTTAAGAAACTTGATGACCTGGAAAAAGGGCTGGGAGAGAATTTCATTGATTTTTATAACACTAATTATGAATATCACCGGGCATTTGAGAAAGGGGATATGCCCGAAGATGAATTTATCGAAATAATGCTCTCAGCCCTGGGACATAAAATAGATAGAGAAATTTTCTGCAGATTGTATTCCGATATTTTTTCCGAAAATAAAGAAGTAGTAGATTTGCTACCGAAATTAAAAGAGAATTATACTCTGGTGCTTCTTTCAAATACAAATATTATCCACTACGAGTACGGCTGGAAAAAATATAATTTCCTTCGGAATTTTGATAAAATAGTTGTTTCTTATGAGGCGGGAGCCAATAAACCGGAGAAAAAGATTTACAGAGCAGTTGAATCCTTTACCGGTGAAGATTCCGCCCGGCATTTCTTCGTAGATGATATAGCAGAATATGTGGATGCAGCCAGGGAATTAGGCTGGGAGGGATACAATTTACAGGGTACAAAAATCTCGTAACTGAATTAATTAACCGGGGAATTCTTACTTACAGGGATTAATTTTTTATGACCAACATCTTCTCCTCATTGCAGAATTTATATCTGCTTTTTCTGGTAATAACCCTGAGCTTGTACTTAGGATGTGAAGAGAAAACAGAAAGGTCCTCAGTGAAGACAGTAGATACTTTAGCAGTTAAGAAATCTTTAAAGCCTGCGCCTCCTCCGTTGAAAGTAATCTTTACTAAAGAACCGGTTAAAAGTGTACACATATTATCTGAACTTACAGATAAGTTCGGAGATGCAGGTATGAGACAGGTACTCGCAATTAACCGGCTGGATACAAGACATATTGTTATAGGGGACACGCTGTGCGTACCCGATACATTGCCGGATAATTTCCTTTATTTTTCGCCTTACCCAGGGTATATATCAATACTCGATTCAGTCCCGAAGATTTTAATATTCTCGTATCCTGTCCAGGCATTTGCCGCTTATGAGTATGGAAAGCTTATCCGGTGGGGGCCTACAAGCATGGGCAAAAGAACGACACCCACTCCGGTAGGCTTGTATTTTACTAACTGGAAGGCAAAGGAAACAATCAGCACAGTGAATGAAGAATGGGTACTTCCCTGGGCATTTAACATAGATAATTTCAACGGGATTTCAATCCATCAGTTTGAGCTTCCCGGGTACCCTGCAAGTCATTCCTGCGCAAGACTTCTCCAATCAGATGCTGAATGGATCTACTACTGGGCAGATCAATGGATACTCACTAAAGACGGAAATCGAATAAGGGCATTCGGAACTCCGGTAATCGTTTACGGTAAATATGATTACCATGCTTCTCCTCCCTGGAAAAAGCTGGCTGATGACAGCAATGCTGATAGACTGAGTGAAGAGGAATTAATAGCGGTAATTAAAAAGTATCTCCCGACTATAGTTAACAGGAAACAACAGAGGGATTCGTTACTGGCTGCTTTAAGATCAGATTCCCTGGCTTCTCTTGCCAGCCACCGATAAATATATAAGGGTTTTTAAAATAATAAACACCGAAGTATTATCTCCGGGATTTCGGTTCTGTTTCATTCCCCGGATGTCAAAGAGGCTTCCTCAACATCACCGAGAGCTATTCTTACAACTTGTTTCAGATCATTCTCCCCAAAAGGCAGCATAAGAATTCTGAAGCCGCTTTTTTCCAGATCTGCAGATTCATTATCTGTAGATAAAAATATAGTTGGGATATTATAATCTTTTGCAAGCCGTGCAGCTTCAATAATGCCCTTATCATCAATATGCTTTTCAATAATCATCAACTGGAATCCATTTTTCAGAACTTCTTCTAATTTTTTTCCGCCCGCCGGGTTAATTATTTCTGTATTATATCCATCACTATTCAGTTGTTTTCGTATATCAAGTGCTATTATTCCATTTTCAATTACGACAAGAATATTCTTATTCCTCATCGATTGTTCCTCAGAAATGACACATAACCTACAACAATAACGCAAATTAGATGCCTTATGAAATATTTGCACAAAACTGCTCCATTCGACAATTTTTTCCATTTTTAATACGCAATTATTTCGCGCTTATGCATTTTGTCTCTTGATTTGACTCAAATTTCCCGGATATATAAAACACTGGTAAGTGTATTACCAGTCATTAACCCTTTAATTATTCTTATATTTGCAAATTGAAAACTATTTTTAATGATAACGGAGAATCCCCGGATGGGTTTGAGTATAGGTATAGTTGGATTGCCGAATGTTGGAAAATCTACCTTGTTTAACGCTTTAACTAAAGCTCAAAATGCTGAGTCAGCTAATTATCCTTTTTGTACAATTGAACCAAATAAAGCTATAGTACCTGTGCCGGATACCAGGATTGAACAGCTTGCTAAGCTCGTCAATCCCGCACGACTAGTTAATAGTACTATTGAATTTTTTGATATAGCAGGTCTCGTTAAAGGAGCAAGTAAGGGTGAGGGCCTTGGAAATCAATTTCTGAGCAACATCAGGGAGACTGACGCAATCCTTCACCTGGTAAGGTGTTTTGAGAATGATGACATTGTTCACGTTGATGGAAATATCGATCCTGTCAGGGATATAGAAGTAATTGAAACCGAGCTGCTTCTTTCAGATATCCAGACACTGGAACGAAAAATTGAAAAACTACAAAAGTTGGCAAAAGGAGATAAAGCAGCAAAACAGATGCTGGAGGATGCTGAAGAACTTCTGAAATTTCTGAACGAAGGAAATGCTGCTTCCTCTTTCCCGGGAAAAGAGAAGGAGTCGGTAAAGCAGTTATTAAATGAATTAAGACTTATGACAGGGAAAGATGTAATCTATTGTGCCAATGTTGATGAATCAGAGCTGACAGAAGATAATTCATACGTAAAAACGGTTAAAGAATATGCAGAAAATAAAGGGGCTGACGCTGTTAAAATTTCTGCCAAAGTTGAAGAAGAAATGATCGGATTATCGGATGATGAGAGAAAAGAATTTCTGGAATCATACGGTATAAATGAGAGCGGTCTTGAAAAGATCATCAGGACGGGTTTTCATACGCTTGGTTTAATAAGTTACTTCACAGCAGGACCTAAGGAAGTACGGGCATGGACCATCCATAATGGGTGGAAGGCACCCCAGGCCGCAGGTGTTATCCATACAGATTTTGAGAAAGGGTTTTATCCGCGCAGAAGTAATAAGTTATGAGGATTATATAAAATGCGGCTCGGAAGCGGCCTGTAAGTCAGCAGGACTTATGCGGATAGAAGGTAAAGAATATACTGTCATCGATGGTGACGTAATGCATTTCCTTTTTAATGTCTGAAGTAATTTAATGCCGGTTGTTGTTTATTCGGTTATATTTTTATCTTTAATAAGAACTAAATAATAATTTCCGTTTGTGAATATGGACATAAATATTCTGCATGATCAAAAGAATCATAAGTTCACTGTAACCGTTGAAAACAGTGAATGTTATCTGAATTATAATTTACCCCGGAAAAATGTTATCGATTTCTATTTTACTTATGTTCCGGGAGAGCTGAGAGGCAGAGGTATCGCCGCACTCCTTGTTGAAGAAGGCTTGAAGTACGCTGAGAAAAATAAGCTGCAGGTAATTCCAAGCTGTTCTTATGTGAACATATATATTCATCGGCACGAAAAATATAAAGGACTGCTGGATTCAGACTGATAGGACGGAGGGGGCATGATGGATATGATTATTAATGATGAATACCGCAGACAATTCTATGGAAGGGCTGCCTCTCATGAGACAGCCCCTATTTACTCACAATCTATTTAAGTTTTGCTTCGAGAGTCATCTCAACGCTTTTCAAAGCTTTAGATACAGGGCACGCCTGTTTTGTGTCAGCCGCATGCTTCTGAAATGTTTCGTCATCAATTCCTTCAACTTCTGCAACTGTACTTATATCTATTCTCGTAATAGTAAAACCTTCCTGCAGTTTTTCAATATGTACTGCGTCTTCGGTACTTATTGAATTGACCTTAAATCCTGCCTTGGAGAGCGAATTGGCCAGGGCCATCGAGAAACATCCGGCATGAGCTGCTCCCAGAATTTCTTCGGGATTAGTTGTATTGCCTGATTCAAATCTTGATTTCGCATCATAAGCAGTATTCTTTAATACACCTGTTTCGGTATTCAGAACTCCCTTTCCCTCCATCAGGTTTCCACTCCATTGGGCACTGCCTTTTCTTACCGGCATTCTAAACTCCTTTCATTTTTGATTTTAGTGAATAAACAAAAATACTAACTTCATAAGAACAGAGAAAATTGCTGCTCCGGATATCACAAATTTTTAACACGGTTTACGCAAAATGCGGCCAGAGGAAAACCTTTGGCAGCCCGGGAAACCGGGACCTGCGATGAACGATATTAACGCATACGAGGAGTTAGGTTTGAGCGCAGGTGAAGCGGAGATGAAGCGGAGGTGGAGCGGAGGTGAAGCGGAGGTGAAGCGGAGGTGGAGCGGAGGTGGAGCGATGGTGGATCGTAGTTGATACCTATTTTGAGGTTAGCAGGTTTAAGAAAACGTTAAAATTTGTAAGTATTAATGGGTAGCCTGGAGAAGTAAAAGACGGGTCCGGTAAACTATCTCTGCAAAAAAAAGCACGGAAAGTACCGTGCTTTTGAAAATACTTTATTTTATATGATCTTAAGGGTAAAACCTCACACCGAGTCCTACATCAACACCCGAATCAAAATCAGGTGCAAGGGCAAGAAGTACACCTATTTCAAAAAATGCTTCAATAGGAGTATCCCTGGGTACAAGATCTACACCCACCACCCCGCGTGCGCCGATTCCTACATCACCTTTTGCCCTGTGGTATCTGCCATCGTACCAGAAGCCATTTCCTTCACCTACTCCAATCACTCCACCGGGACCCGCATATAAATTAGCAATGGGCGTTTTAAAAGCATTAAAATGCCATAGATAATCAACACCTATCCGGGGACTTCCGAAATACGATGCTCCGACATCAACTACGAATGCATTATCTCTCTGCGTCCAGAATTTCAGGGTAGCTCCAAGGGGGTCTCCAACCATAATTCCAAAACCGAACTCTCTCCCATAAGGAGAATAGGTCTGCGCTTTTGTTATCCCTGAAAATGAAATAAGTGTTATGAACAGAATGATATATTTTTTCATTTAATTAACCTTTTTTTTCTTTTTGCGATTCACGAGTTAATCTTTGAATTTAATTTGGATTATAAAATCGACAGAATCACATTCTGTTATTTTTGAGTGAAAATATGCAATTATACCAAATAGAATGTTATCCTTCTCACTATACACATGCAGGAATAGGTTTAACTTGAATTACTTAAAAATAATATTTAATCTTGTCATTAATCCATCTTAATTTAAATTTTTTTTGATAGAACCGAAGGAAGAATATGGACAACAGTGCTGAAATTTTGTCTGTTTCCGAAGGAAAAAGGATATATACCGACCGGCAGACGCTTAAGGAGAAATACCAGGTAGTCAGACAATTTTTTACTGCCCTGTGCAACCCTTTAGAAACGGAAGATTATGTAATACAGTCCATGCCGGATGTGAGTCCGACAAGATGGCATCTTGCCCATACCAGCTGGTTTTTTGAGGCATTTGTATTACAAAAAGCCGTTAGAAATTATAAATCTCTTCATCCACAATACAATTACCTTTTTAATTCTTATTATGTTCAGATCGGCGAGAGATTTACCAGGGCAAGCCGGGGATTATTATCAAGACCGACTGTAAATCAGGTTTATGAATACAGAGATTACGTTGATAAAAACATAGTTGATTTTATTTCAAATTGTACTGATGACCAGCTTAAAGAGTTTGGGCCGGTTATTGAAATAGGAATAAACCATGAACAGCAGCACCAGGAATTGATGCTGACAGATATAAAACATGTATTTTCTATGAATCCCCTGCATCCGGTATACTCTGATCAATACTCTCCTGTAGTGGACCATACTCCGAAAATGTCGTTCACAAATTTTGATAAAGGACTTTATGAAATCGGACATCCTGGTAATGATTTTGGTTACGATAATGAATTCCCGAGACATAAAATATTTCTCGAAGCCTTTGGACTAGCTGACAGACTGGTAACAAACCGGGAATTTATAGATTTCATTGATGACGGCGGGTACAGGAAAACAGAGTTATGGCTTTCAGACGGCTTTTCAACGGCTGAACAGAATAACTGGCAGGCTCCCTTATACTGGGAAAAAATAGATGGAGAATGGTGGAACTTCAGATTAAACGGGTTCCATAAAGTCGACCTTAATGAACCCGTTTGCCATGTAAGTTACTATGAGGCCGATGCGTTTGCCCGATGGGCAGGATACAGACTGCCTACTGAAGCAGAATGGGAAACAGCCGCCGGGAATATGCCCCTTAAAGGAAACTTTGTGGAAGAAGCTAATTTCCATCCGGTACCGGTAGCGCGCAGCGGAAAGCTTAACCAGATGTACGGAGATGTTTGGGAGTGGACGATGAGTCCTTATGTTCCTTATCCCGGCTATAAAACTCTACCCGGCGCCCTCGGTGAATATAACGGAAAGTTTATGTCGAACCAGATGGTCCTGAAGGGAGGTTCCTGTGCAACATCCTCTTCACACATTCGAAAGTATTACAGGAATTTTTTCTATCCCCACTGCAGGTGGCAGTTTATGGGACTAAGGCTTGCGAAAGATATAGAGTGATCTTATGTATTACGCCGAAAAAAAAGAAAATGAAATTGAAAATATTGTCCGGGATGGATTATCCGGACCAAATAAAGAATTACCGAGTAAATTACTTTACGATGAAAGGGGTTCAAAATTATTCGATGAAATAACCAGGCTTGATGAATATTATCCTACAAGAACAGAAATGAAGATAATGGAGGATAATATTTCGGAAATCGGGAGCCTTTTAGGTGAAGGAACTGTGCTGGTTGAACTGGGAAGCGGGAGCAGTAAAAAAATCAGGCTGTTACTTGATAATATACCCGGACTGGCCGCTTACATTCCCATCGATATTTCCGCGGAGCATTTGCAGAACTCAGTTAACAAACTATCCGGAGATTATCCGGAACTCGAGATAATTCCTCTCTTTGCCGATTATACCAGAACAATCAAACTGCCAGATATACCAAAACCCTACGACCATATTTCAGTATTCTACCCCGGATCAACCATCGGAAATTTTCAGCCCCTGGAAGCTAAGAATTTTTTAAGGAGAATATCCCGCCTGATTGGCCGGAACGGCGGAATGATTATAGGTGTCGATATGAAAAAGGACAAAAAGATTCTGGAAGCGGCATATAACGATAGTAAAGGAGTAACAGCCGAGTTTAACCTGAATATTCTTAACCATATAAATGATGAAACCGGCTCCGACTTTAAGACAGAGAACTTTAAGCACCACGCTTTTTATAATGATGAACAGGGAAGAATTGAAATGCACCTGATCAGCCTGACAGATCAGTATGTGAACTTGAACGGATCAAATCTGTACCTGAAAAAGGGCGATGATATCCTTACAGAGTATTCCTACAAGTATACTCCCCGGGAGTTCGAAAATCTCATAAGTGATTTTTTTGAAGTCAGAAATGTCTGGATGGATGAAAACCAGTATTTCAGTGTGCAGTATCTCAGGGTAAAACAATAACTATCATCTGATCAGGAATACCCACTTGGGATGTTCATTAAAAAAATTATTGGTGATGCTGCAATTCTATCAGTCTTAGGAAAGTGTATCCAGTATATCCTTAAGTTTTTTCAGGTTTTTCTCCCAGTCGGATTTTTTGTTTCTTTCCTTCTCTACAACTTCAGGCGCAGCATTATTAATAAATTTTTCATTAGCCAATTTTTTTTCGATACCGGAAAGTGATCCTTCCAGCCTGCCTATTTCCTTCTTCAAACGTGCACGTTCAATATCGAGATCAATCAGTCCTTCAAGCGGTATATAAATTTCGCATCTTGTTAAAACTGCCGAAGCGCTGGCTTTTGGTTTCTCAATACTTTCGTCAATCACCAGCTCATCAACCCTTGCAAGCTTTTTAATATATTCCACCTGATGCTGTCCTACAGAAGAGGACTTAATAAATGCTTTGATCTGCTTCGAAGGAGGGATATTCATCTCTCCGCGGATTGCCCTGATTGAAGTAATGATATCCTGTACAAACGCCATTTCATCTTCTGCCCTGGCATCAATCCTGTCTTCTGCAGGAACAGGGTAAGCAGAAGTTACTATACTCTCCCCTTCCTTCCTCTCTTCAATTAATTGCCAGAGCTCTTCTGTTATGAACGGCATAAAAGGATGTACGATCTTGAGAAGATCTTCGAACATTTTCAGCGATCTTGTAAGGACTGCTGATTTCACCTCTTCATCATCTGAATAGAGCCTGTTCTTCGAGAGTTCTATGTACCAGTCGCAGAAGTCATTCCATACGAAAGCATAAACTATCTTTGAAGCATTATTTATCTCAAATTTACGCATTGCCTCCTGAAGCTGGAGCAGAGTTTTGTTAAACCGGGATGTAATCCAGCGGTCGGCAAAATCAATATGGCTGTCTGCCAGATTACTATTAAATGGAATTGATTCACGGTTCATTAATAAAAATCTGCCTGCATTCCATATTTTATTGGCAAAATTTCTCCCAAGTTCACACTTCTCCGTACTGAACAGAACATCCTGTCCCATAGGGGCAAGATAGATTATGGTGAACCTCAGAGCATCTGCACCGTAATCCTTTATTACATCCAGAGGATCAGGGGAATTACCAAGGGATTTACTCATCTTTCTGCCCTGGACGTCCCTGATAACAGAAGTAAAGTAAACACTGCTGAAAGGAATATCATTCTTGAAATGTAGTCCTGCCATAATCATCCTGGCAACCCAGAAGAATATAATATCTGGAGCAGTTACAAGAGTATTTGTTGGATAATAATATTTTTGCTCCTCCTCAGTTTTAAATACAGCATGAGCCCATAGCCAGCTTGAAGCCCAGGTATCCAGCACATCCTCGTCCTGCCTGAGATTTGTCGACCCGCAATGAGGACATTTTTCCGGTTTTTCAACTGATACGATAGGATTTTTGCATTCCAGTGTACAGTGATCATCTCCCACACAATACCACACCGGGATCCTGTGTCCCCACCACAACTGCCGTGAGATACACCAGTCACTTATATTCTCCATCCAGTGTTTATAGGTCTTTAACCAGTGGTCAGGATAAAATTTAACTTTACCTTCCTCAACTGCCTCAAGAGCCGGCTGTGCCAGTTCCTCCATCTTCATAAACCATTGTTCAGACAGATAGGGTTCAATAGGTACTCCGCCCCTTTCAGAATAACCGATTTTTGTCTGGTAGTCTTCAATTTTTTCGAGCAGCTTAAGGTCTTCCATCTTCGCTACTACTTTTTTGCGGACTTCATAACGATCCAGGTCTCTGAGAAAATCGGGAACATTAGCGTTGGTTGTTCCATCTTCATTAAAAATGTTTATGGAATCCAGGTTATGCCTTTTACCCATCTCGTTGTCGTTAATATCATGAGCAGGAGTAACCTTAACAGCGCCGGTTCCGAATTCCATATCAACATAATCATCTGCAAAAACCGGAATTTCTCTATCGGCAATAGGAAGCAGAACTTTTTTACCGATCAATTCTTTGTATCTCTCATCATTCGGATTAACAGCAATCCCTGTATCACCGAGCATTGTTTCGGGACGTGTAGTGGCAACAACAACATATCCGCTGCCTTCTTTCACAGGATATTTAAAATACCAGAGCTTACCGCTCACGTTCCGGTAAATAACCTCTTCATCAGAAATGGCTGAACGGGTTGCGGGGTCCCAGTTAACCATACGGTAACCACGGTATATTTTACCCTCGTTGTAAAGACTTACAAATGCTTTTATTACTTCTTTATAATAGGCTTCATCCATTGTAAAGCGTTCACGATCCCAGTCGCAGCTTACACCTAATTTTTTGAGCTGCTGAATTATTATTCCGCCGTATTTTTCCGTCCATTCCCAGCAGTATTTAATAAATTCATCTCTGCCAATATTTTTTTTATCTATTTCCTGTTCTTTAAGATAATTAGTTACTTTTGTCTCAGTCGCTATCGAAGCATGGTCAGTCCCCGGTACCCAGCAGGCATTATAGCCCTGCATTCTTTTCATACGTATAAAAATATCCTGGATGGTATTATTAAGTATATGCCCCATCGTAAGCATACCTGTAACATTGGGCGGGGGTATTACTATGGTGAATGGTTCTTTATCGCTGTCAACTTCTGAATGAAAGAACTTATTTTCCAGCCAGTAACTGTACCACTTATCTTCTACCGAAGCGGGATCATATGCCTTTGGAATATCGGTCAGAGACATTTCTTTCCTTTGTTTATAGAATGATTAGAATTGCAAATATAAGGATTTTTTTAATGGGGCATTGAGTAAAAATCCAGGGGTAACTGCTGCATTTATGGGATGATAAAGCAGTTCTCTGATGATTTACATCCTGATTTTAATATATGATATACATATAGTTTGGTATTTTAACCTGAATTCCATGGTGAGGACCGGAAAGATCACTCCACTGATCACCTACGGTACCGGCAATTACATAACCATTTTTGATCAGCTCAGATCTTTTTTCTGATTTATACATTTCCGCAGTTTGCCCTGAATATCCCTCTCCTTTTACAATCAATGTATCAAATTTTGTATAACCCGCATTAACCAGGTTATTGAATGTTGGCTTATATTGATAATCTTTTCTTCCCGTAACAAATATTATCCTGAAATTTCTTTTTAAAAGGTAGTTGTACAAGTCAAGAACCGGGGAGATAGCCGGAGCTTTGGCGCTGTCAACCCACATATCAAAATATTTGGGAACATAACCGAAATCCCACTTTCGGTAATATCCATAACTGGTAATAGCAGTTTCGTCTACATCAAAAACCACGGCAGTATTTTGACCGGGGGTTATGCTGCCGAACTTTTCAATAGCCTCATCAACCGCCTGTCTGGTATCACTATCATATCTCCCGCTTTCATGGTAATTAATAACCTCATCTTTTGCTATTCCAATATTAACAATACCGGCTGAACCGGCGGAACAATTCCAGCTTAAAAAAGGAATGATTAAAACAATGGATAAAACAACAGCTTTGAATTTATTAACGAATAATTGTGATGCATCCATTTTAATTTTCTTCCCCTAAATTATTTCTTAAAGAAAAACATTAAAGGCCTTTCCAGCCTGTCAGCCCAGGCAGCTTCATTATGTTCTGCGCCGGGGGCATAAAAATAGTCAATATTTGTACCGATTAAAAATCCTTTTTCGGTAAGTAAAGAAAACATTCTTTGTCCCCTTGTCAATCCATCCTCGCCGTGATCGATATAAATTTTTATATCCGGTTTAGACTTACTGCTGCTGACGGTTTTAAATATTTTATCATTATCGTAATAAAAGGAGCTTGACATACATCCTGCCATAGAAAAAACTTCGGGATATTTCCAGACTATTAAAAAAGAAATCAACCCTCCCATGGAAGATCCTAATACAGCATTATTTCGTGCATTGGGAATAGTTTTGTAATTGGAGTCAATAAAAGGCTTAAGTTCCTCAACCAGGAACCTCATATAATTTCTTCCCTTTACAGAATCACTGTACTCCTGAAGTCGTTCTTCTGTATTATAAATACCCACTATTATGATTTCCCTGAGAAGACCTGCTTTGATTAACCGGGAGACCGTTTCATCAACCTGCCAGTCTACTCCCAAAAAAGAAGTGGCCGGGTTCATGAGGTTCTGGCCATCGTGCATATATAATACAGGGTATCTTTTCTCAGATGTCTCTGTGTATGAAGGAGGCAGCCAGACGAATACATCCCTCTTATTGCCCAGAAATTCAGAACGGAATTTTTTATGGTACTTTATATGCCCGACAATCTTCTTTCGTCCGCGATAAGTTTTCGGCTTAGAATATTTTTTGGTCCGCTTCTTTTAAAAGCTCTTTTTCTCCCGGCATTTCAAATTATTATTTGTTTAGAAACGTGTAAATATAGAAATAGCCCTTAAAATGACAAAAATAATTGATTCTCATCAATTTTCCCGAAGTTTTAAGTCACTTTAAATGGCATATTTATAATATTTTATGGATTTTTAAACCTCATTCTTTTTACAGTTTTTTAAGGAGAGATTGTTCAATATGGCAGTTATCAAACCCTTCAAAGCATTAAGACCTTCAAAAGACATTGCCCAAACAGTAGCCAGCGTACCATATGATGTAGTAAACAGAAAAGAAGCCAGGATAGAAGCAGAAGGAAATCCCTTAAACTTTTTACGTGTTACACGTTCGGAAATTGAACTCGATGATAGTGTTAGTCCTTATTCAGCAGAAGTATACAAAAAAGCAAAAGAAAACCTCGAAAGGTTAAAAACAGAAGCTCCGCTTATTGTTGAGGATTCACCTCATTTCTACCTATACAGACTTGAGATGAACGGAAAAGCACAGGTAGGAATTGCAGCTACGTTCTCAGTTGATGATTATGAGAAAGATGTGATACTGAAACACGAGAAAACGAGGCGCGAAAAAGAAGATGATAGAACCAATCATATTGTCACCACAGAAGCACAGACCGGAATTGTATTCCTTACCTACCGCGGTGTAGAAGCCATTAATAAAATCGTTGATGAAACAATGAAAAATAATGCTCCGGAATATGATTTCACTTCAAAAGACGGGATCAGTCACACTGTATGGATTGTTCCGGAAAAATATAACCAGGGTATTGTCGACGAGTTCAGCAAAATACAACATTTATATATTGCAGACGGACACCACCGTGCAGCAAGTGCGGCAAGGGCGAGAAATGTTAAGAAAGAGAATAATAAAAACCATACGGGTCAGGAGGAATACAATTATTTTATTTCAGTAATCTTTCCTGCTGAACAGCTTAATATTCTGCCTTACAACCGTGTTGTTTCAGATCTTAATAATCTTTCCAAAGATGATTTTCTGAACAAGGTAAGTGAAAAGTTTGTTGTTGAAAAAACCGGTGAGAAAGAACCGAAAACAAGAAGAAGCTATGGGATGTTTCTTGACGGCGAATGGTATATGTTAAAAGTTCGTGATTCTGTTCTTGCGAGTAATTCTCTTTCCGAATCGGTTGCCGAGACCCTTGATGTAAGTATACTGCAGGATTTCCTGCTGAATCCTGTACTCGGGATTGATGATCCGAGAACAAACAAAAGAATAGATTTTATCGGAGGTATCCGCGGAACAAAAGAACTTGAAAAACTCGTTAACGAAGGTGAAGCCGCAGTCGCATTCTCTTTATATCCGGTATCTCTGGATGACCTGATGAACATCTCTGACGCAGGTGAAATAATGCCTCCAAAGTCCACCTGGTTTGAGCCAAAATTAAGGGATGGGCTGCTTGTTCATACTATTTAATTTAATCATAAATCATAATCTTTAATTGAAATCAGAAGGGAAGAGTTTAATAATGGAAAATAGAATTTATAATTTCAGTGCGGGCCCGGCAATCCTGCCCGAAGAGGTACTTAAAGAAGCACAGGATAATTTAATGTCGCTTCCCGGTGTAGGGATGTCCATACTGGAAATCAGTCACCGTTCCAAAACTTTTGACAAAATAATCGGTGATGCAAAAGCAGATCTTAAAGAACTCCTGGGAATCAGTGATGATTATTCAGTACTATTTCTTCAGGGAGGTGCCAGTCTCCAGTTCTCAATGATTCCTCTGAACCTTATGCCTCCTGCAAATAAAGCCGACTATATAGTAACGGGCAGCTGGTCAAAGAAAGCAATTAAAGAGGCTAAAAGGGTTGGGACGGTTAACATTGCGGCCTCTGCCGAAGAAGGAAAATTCAAAAGAATACCTAAGCAGGAAGAGCTTAAACTTGATCCGGAAGCCGCCTATGTTCATTTTACTTCAAATAATACCATTTATGGAACTGAATTTCATTATGAACCCGAAACGGGAAATGTACCTCTGATCTGCGACGCTTCCTCCGATATTCTTTCCAGGAAGATTGATGTTAATAAGTACGCCCTGATATACGCCGGTGCCCAGAAAAATATGGGACCTTCGGGTGTCACTTTTATCATTATCCGTAAAGATATGACTGAACGAAGCAGTGATTCTCTGCATACGATGCTGAACTATAAAACTCATGTAAATGCAGACTCTCTTTATAACACACCTACTGTATTCGGAGTATATATTATAGGTCTGGTTGCAAAATGGCTGAAGAAAAACGGCGGTCTGGACGCAATGTATAAAACCAATAAAGAGAAGGCTGATATTCTCTATAAATGTATTGATGAAAGCGGAGGTTTTTATAAAGGCCATGCCGAAAAAGACAGCCGTTCGTTAATGAACATTACCTTTAACCTGAATTCTGAAGACCTTGAGAAAAAGCTTGTAGACGAAGCAACGAAAAACGGATTCAGCGGTCTGAAAGGACACAGGTCGGTAGGTGGTCTTAGAGCATCAGTTTATAACGCATTCCCTAAAAAAGGAGTTGAAGACCTGGTAAATTTCATGAATGATTTTCAGAAAAAGAACGGTTAGTTAATTAAAATTTATTTCCCGGAGGCCTGAAAATGAAGGCATTAACATTTTTATCCTTTTGCCTGATATTTCTGATTGGTTCATGTGCAAAAGAAGAAAAAAAACTTGAGGTTTTTAATGCCGAAGCATTCGCGTATGACCTGGGCGACAGCTGGGAGGTTGACGCCACTACAAGAGTTAAGGGATTCAAACAAACTGAAACAGATAATAAATTTAAAGCTACACTTAGCTACGATATCGATTTGGTTAAGCCTGCCGGAGATACTGTTAAGGCACTGATCAGCAAAACAGAGGATAAGGTTAATGATGAAGAATTTATGGATGTTCCTGTTGAGATCCAGTTTGACCTTGACTCGACTTACAGCTACGGGGATTATAAAGTGATATTTAATGTTAAAGATGCTGAAACAGGTCAGACTGCTTCAGCATCCGCTCCTTTTAGTCTGAAAAAGGATTAGTATTTGAGGCTAATCCTTTTTATAACTTAATTTTGTATTCATTGTAACAGATATGTTTGTAGATTAATGTGAATTGTTAAACAGGGGATTGAAAATGTAAGCTGTACTGAGGGAAATTATTTATTGTGATTAAGATACTTTTCGGGGATGGGTTTCCTTCCTGCATAACCTTTATCGATCTCGTGATAGAAGCTGATGTTTTCTTCATCACTCCTCCAGCAAAGGAAAACTTCCTTTCCGTCAATTATCGCGGGAAAATCTACAAGTCCGATTGAAAAATTCCAGTCTTTGTAAAAACAACCTACTTCTTCAAGTTCCGCCATGAAACCATTCAGGTCATTAACCATCTTTTTTACATCCGGATCTGATTCAATCATACCATCTTTATCCTCGGTAAGCAGCCTTATTTCACGGGAAGTATTAATAATATCCTCAACAATTTTCCTAACTAAAGGAAGAGTCTTATGGGCTTCTTCAGGTGTAAAATATCTGGTAGCAGTAATCATTTTGAATGTAATTCCTTCCTTGCTTTGACTTTCTAAAATTACAATTTTATTTGTTCAAAAAAAGTTCAAAATTATCACAATTTGTTATGCGGTCAGAATATCTTGCCTCATATCAAAATCATTAATATGCTAAATTACTATGATTAACATCATTACAAGATTAGACCGGTAGGATGTACAGGAAACTTCTGGTTTCGGCTTTTTATATTATTGTTATTGGACTGGGATTTGTCGATGGATTTGCAACCAGGATTGATATCCCCGAGCAGGAACTTAACCGTATCCGGGGAGAAGACGCCAAAGGTTGTTCATTTCCCATCGCCGCAGTCGGTGATCTTCAAAGGACCTCACTATGGGAATATATGATAGGGAGAGAAAGCAATGATATTGAAAGAAAAGAAATTGTGCAGAATATTGCCGATCAGAACCCGGGCTCCGTTGTTCTGCTTGGTGATATGGTTTTTGAGGGCGATAATATTGATCACTGGAAATACTTCGATAGTGTTATAACTCCTATTACGAAAAAGGATATTCCTGTTTTCCCCGTTATCGGGAACCATGAATACTGGGGGAAGAACAGGATCGCTCTTAAATATCTCACAACAAGATTTCCCGTGCTAAAAGGTAATCATTGGTATACGGAAAATTGCGACAGTGTTGCTTTAATTTTTCTTGATTCGAATGACCTTGAATATTCAAGTGAAGACTGGCAGAAACAGATCGACTGGTTCAAAAATAAATTACTTATATATGATAACGATCCTTCTATAAGAGGAATACTTGTTTTTGCTCATCACCCTCCATATACGAATAGTCTTATTACAGGTGATGAGATGCAGGTTCAACTTGGATTTGTGCCCGCTTTTGATAAATCCTCCAAAACCCTTGCTTTTATTACCGGACATGCACATACGTATGAAAGATTCATCGAAAATGGTAAAACATTCATAGTTTCCGGCGGGGGCGGAGGTCCCAGGGTAATACTAAAAACCGGAACGGATACTCATCATGATTACTACAGGGGTCCATCCCCCAGACCATTTAATTACCTGCTGATTGACAAAGCAGCAGGCGGGTTGAGTATTACTGTAAAAGGGAGTAAAAAAAGGAAGCACTGAATTTTTTACAATGGAGCACTTTGTGCTCCCTTTTAGTAGATAAAATTATTGAATCTAAAATCAGTTTTCTGCTTCTAATAAAGTATGAAGTATATTATAGATCGGAGTAATAATGGATTTCTTGTGGCTTAAAAAAAGAATTGAAGAATCAGGTATTTCATATGCGGAGTATCTTCAAAAAACAGAGATTGAAATTTCACACACAAAGATGAGTGATCTTTTACCAGCAGAACTAAAAAAAGTAAATATCAAAACTCTTAATCTTCAAAGAAATAAAAGGATTACCACACAATATAAACCCGGTGAGACACTGGGAAAGATTTTAAGAGAGATTTCCGAACCGCAGATATGGATGGTGATTACAGAAAACTGGTGCGGTGATTCCGGTCAGAATCTGCCGTTTATTGCGGTTATGGCAGCACAAAATCCTTTAATAGATCTGAAAATTATACTTCGGGATTCTAATCCCGATATAATGGATCAGTTCTTAACGAATGGGACAAGAAGCATACCTATTCTGGCAGCTTTTAATTCTGCAGGTGATGAGCTGTTCCGCTGGGGTCCGCGGCCGGAGGCTGCTATAGAATTAATTAACCAGTGGAAGTCTGATGGAATGGAAAAATCTGAGTGGACAGGGAAGCTGCATTTGTGGTATACAAAAAACAAGGGTAGTGAACTGGAAAAAGAGTTTTCAAAGTTAATTGAACTTATTTGTCATCCATAAAAAAAAGACGCACCCGTGGTGCGTCTCTTATTGAATCCATTTAATTTATTTTTCATTCATAAAAGGATATTTCCAGTCTTTCGGAGGAACAAAAGTTTCCTTTATTGATCTCACCGTCATCCATCTTAATATATTCATAGCACTTCCCGCCTTGTCGTTTGTACCGGAAGCTCTTCCGCCGCCGAAAGGCTGCTGACCGACAACAGCCGCTGTGGGTTTATCATTTATATAAAAATTCCCGGCTGCATCTCTTAGTTTATCAGACATCTTAACGAGCATTTCTCTGTCCTGCGACCAGATAGCACCGGTCAGAGCATAAGGGGAAGTCGTATTGCAGAGCTCCAGAGTTTCGTCAAATTTATCATCTTCGTAAACATAAATCGTCAGAACCGGTCCGAAAATTTCTTCCTGCATTGATTTGAAGGTGGGGTTCGTAGTTACAATTGTAGTAGGTTCTATGAAGTACCCTTTTTTATCATCACAATTACCCCCGGTAATTATCTCAGCATCCTTTGCATCTTTTGCATAATCGATATAGGATTTGATACTTTCATAAGCACCCTTGTCTATAACCGCTCCCACAAAGTTGGTAAAATCTTCAATGTCGCCCATCTTTATCTTTCCAACTTCGGCTGTATATTTCTTCTTAAAGTCTCCCCAGATTGACTTAGGGATATACATTCGGGATGCTGCTGAACATTTCTGTCCCTGGTATTCAAAAGCACCTCTGATAGCTGCAACAACCAGTGCATCCACATCAGCCGATTTGTGAGCAAAAATGAAATCCTTACCTCCTGTTTCACCAACGATCCTGGGATAATATTTGGAGTTCTGTAAATTATCGCTGATCGTTTTCCACATTCCCTGGAATACTGCGGTTGATCCGGTAAAATGAACGCCTGCAAGATCAGGACTGGCCATTACGGGATCACCTACCTGGCTGCCTGAACCGGGGATAAAATTAATAACTCCTTTTGGCAATCCGGCTTCTTCCCATAGTTTCATGAGGAAATATGCTGAGTAAACCGCACTTGATGCCGGTTTCCAGAGTGAAACATTACCCACAATAACAGGGGCTGTAGGCAGATTACCTGCAATTGAGGTAAAGTTAAATGGGGTAACTGCAAATACGAAGCCCTCAAGCGGCCTGTATTCCATACGGTTCCACATACCTTTGGGTGAATACGGCTGATCTCCCATTAATTGAGTCATATAATAAGTATTAAAACGCCAGAAATCAATCAGTTCACAGGCTGAATCAATCTCGGCCTGATATGCCGTTTTTGATTGTCCCAGCATTGTTGCGGCATTTACTGTTGCACGCCAGGGCCCGGAAAGTAATTCGGCTGCTTTATGAAATATAGATGCTCTGTGTTCCCAGGGCATTTCAGACCATTTTTTCCTGGCTTCCAGAGCTGCTTCAATAGCCATTTTAACTTCTTTTTCGCCGGCTTTATGATATACACCAAGCTTCTGTGAAAGATTATGAGGAACCCTTATCTCGGCAGTTTTTCCGGATTTTACTTCTTCTCCTCCGATGATCAGGGGAATTTCTATTTCTTTTGACTGTAATTCTGAAAGTTTCTTCTTTAATTCCGTTTTTTCAGGACTTCCCGGGGCATAGTTTAATATTGGTTCATTTATCGGTACTTGTAATTTGAAATATGCATTTGACATCTGTTTTTCTCCCTCTTCGTTTATATCGAAGTTTTGATTTTTTTAGTATTGAACTACAAAATTAAGGCTTTAATGCCTCATCTTCAATGAATAATGATGAGGTTCATATACAGTTAGGGGATATCAAACAATGCTGAGGGTAAAATAAAATTCGGTTTCCATACCGGGTGTGGATTTTACGCCAATTTCTCCGCCGTGAAGTGTTATTATTGATTTGACTATAGAAAGTCCCAGACCGGTTCCCCCTGTTTTTCTGCTCCTTGATGATTCGATCCTGTAGAATCTGTCGAATATTTTAGCCGAATCTTCTTCGCATATTCCTTCACCCTTATTAATTACCGAAACCTTAACCGTTTTTTCTATTTTCCGGGTGGTTATCTTAATTGGCTCATCTTCATATCCGTATTTCATCGCATTTTCAATCAGGTTAGTCATTACCTGCCTGATAAGATCGGGGTCGGCTTCAACATGAATATCATCATCTGCTTCGAGAATGAGACTGTTATTACTGTCTGTTGATAGATAGCCCAGGGTATCTATGGTTCGCTTTAACAATTCTTTAAGATTCACTTTTTCGAGATTAGGCTTAATGAGCTTATTATCAAACCGGGAGACAAGGAATAAACGATCTACAATATTTATTAATCTAAGTACTTCTTCATAATTGCTTTTAAGTATTTCCGTGTATTGATCAGGGGTTTTGGGATGGCGGAGCGCAACTTCAACTTCTCCCCTTAATATTGTAAGCGGAGTTTTTAATTCATGTGAAGCAGCTATTGAAAACTGATTCATATAATCAATGGATGTTTTTATTCTTTTGATCATTCTGTTAAGTGTGTGTACGAGTCTGCCGTATTCATCAGCGAACTCTTCCCCCGGTATTTTATCATCTAGAGTTCTGGGTGGTTATTTCATCAGTTCTTTTGGTGATTTTGTCTATCCTTCTGAGGGAACTGGCGGAAAGAATCGAACCGCCAACAACTGACAGAATAAAAAACAGAGGCGCAATAATTATATATATGTCCGTCAGGTTAGTAAGGGTTTCTTCAATCAAATGTGAAGAGTAAGCTACCGTAATTTTATAGTTGTTCTTTTGCAGGTATGCAGTTCGTATAGGATATTTTGAAAGGTTGTTGTTAAGGATACTTTTTATGATAATTTTATCGCCGGGGACTTCAGGAAAGGGGATCTTCTGATCAATAAGGTTCTGCGTTTTAAACAGCATATTCCCATTTAGTTCAACCTGGACATAACTGTTCCTGGGATTTAAAGCTACCGCCTCGAAAATCAGGTCATAAACAAGCTCATCAGCTGAGGAGTACACAGAATCGGGCTTAAAACTTGATAGAGTCGATTTTACTTTCCTCAACAAAATTATAGATCATTTCAGCCTGTTTCGATAAGGACCTGTCAAGATCCTTTTCAAGGTTGTGCTTCAGGTAAAGAAATACTGTTACCCCGATGATAATTTCGAGAAAAAGAAATAGTCCCGAGTACCATAAAGTGGTCTTAAATCTTGTGGATCTAATCAGATCTTTAACTTTCACAGGCTTTCTTAACTTGTACACTGTATAATACTCTTTTCCCTCAATCTTTACAAAAAAAAAGGAGAGCGTCAGTATTGCTCTCCTTGCCCTCCTTTTATCTACCGGGTAATCATTCGCTCCTATTTAACCAGTCATAAACTTCTCTTTTTCATTCCTATCAAAGGAGGTTATAAATATATTGAACCAATGGTCTTAACTTAGCCCGTTAATATTAAAGTTTTCTTAAAGTTGTATTAAATATTTTTAATTATTCTCTTTTAAGATATATCCGACGCCGCGGATAGTGTGGAGGAGTGGGGTATCGAATTGTCTGTCGATTTTATTTCGCAGCTTGTTGATGTACACATCAATTACATTGGTATCAGAATCGAAATGGTAGTCATACACATGTTCAGAAAGAAGTGTTCTTGAAACCACATGATTCTTATGCCTCAGAAGATATTCAAGTATAGAATATTCCTTTGGGGTAAGAGTAATCTCAATTCCTGAACGGATCACCTTATGAGACTGGGTATCCAGCACGAGGTCGGCTGCCTTCAATTCAACAGATTTACTATTTTCGTTCCTTCTTAAAAGTGCCCTGATGCGGGCCAGCAGTTCTTCAAAGGCGAATGGTTTGGTAAGATAGTCGTCAGCCCCGGAATCAAGTCCTTCCACTTTATTCTCAATTGTATCTTTCGCTGTCAGCATGAGTACCGGGGTATTTATTTTCTCAGCCCTTATCTCTTTTAGAAGTGTAAATCCATCTTTAAGAGGAAGCATAACGTCCATTATCATTAAGTCATATTCTTCACTGAAAGAGAGTCTTAAGCCTTCTTTCCCATCGTACGCAACGTCAACAGTGTAATACTCTTCCTCAAGTCCTTTCTTTATAAAAGAGGCAACTTTTTTCTCATCTTCAATTAAAAGGATTTTCATAGGGGCAAAATATAAAAAAAAGGAGAGTTTTTACACTCTCCTTCAAATTTACGGCTCATAACCGCAAATTTATTTTTTTTGAGGAGTATTGCTCTCTTTTTTCTGTGTCTTCTTTTCCATTTTCTTATGATGAACCACTTCCTTCTTGTTTACCATTTTGGAATGTTCATTTTTTGAAATTTTATGATTTTTTATTTTGCTGGTTTTTTCTGTCATTTTTTTATCGGTCTTTTTTACAGCTTTATCTTTAAGAGTCTTTGTTTCATGAGTTTTTGCAGGTTTTGTAATCTGCTTTACCTGGATCATATTTTTATTCTTGGTTGAATTTGCAGGCTTTTCCTGTGCTAAAGTCAGTGTATTCACGCTTAAAAAAATCAGGGCAACGAAAAACGAAAAAATTAGACTGATTTTCATTTTATTACCTCTAAAGGTGTATTTATCAAAAATTTATTTATTTCGCCGGAAAGCTATTTCATACAGATGAACAACAACTTAAAAAAGAATTAAAAAATATTAATTATGTAGTTTAATAACCCTATTTGTGGATTCTTAATTCCATTAGGCCAAAAGCAGACTAAATTGACTGGAAATTCTTTAGTTGTCTCACCTCACCTCTGTGACAGTTCTAATATTTTTAAATTTTTATAATATCTATATACAGTTAGGTATAATATGACAATTTGGTATGTGTGTGGAGTCTGGAAGAAGATCCCGGCATAAGCAAACCTGGAGAATGATATGAATGATTATGATTACAGAAAAATGAAATATTTGGGGTGGGAACTTGTGCTTTTGATTTTGATTATCTGGATGGGAATGCAGATAAACATGTATAAAACTATTGATAGTCCTTATGCGGCGATGGTGATTACTGAAAATAGTCCCGAAGATGAAATTGCGGCAAAACTTGCAATGTTTATAGAGTTTGTGAAAAAACATAGATCGACTGAACCTGACCTTGACCGGAAATATATCAACAGGGGCTTGATTTACCTGTCAGGGGTATTAAATGCAATGATCAAAAATCATTACAAGGACAATACAGGAATGAAGGTTCAAAGAGAAAAATTATTGAATATCAATATGAAAATCCTTAATGATGACTCTTTATCTGCAGAAAATCTTAAAGCATCTTTGCTAATTGCATCAAGAATTATAGCCCGGATCCAATCGCATGAATATCCGGATTTATCAGAGGCCTCAAAAGACCTTATAAATTCAGCAAATGAAATAGAGAGGGATGAGACATTTGATATTCTTAAACTCAGAACTGCCGATTTCTTCGAAAAATCAAGTAATATATTTATTGCCATGGTGATAATAAAAGCTCACAGAAATAATGAAATAAGAAATGCATTCTATAATATTAAGAGTACCTGATAGTTATTGATTTAGTGCTTCAATTATGGCATATTCGGTTTGATACCCTGTTTAATAATTTTTAATCTAAGGAGAAACTATGACTGCACCGGCAATTATGTTTGCGGTAAGTTTTTTGTTTGGGCTGCATATATTGTTTAATCTTTTTACAGGAAAAGATACTCCAATAACTTCTGTAATAATCCACATTTTTGCTTTTTTATCAGGTTTTATGGTTATAAATATTCCCGGGGACCTTTATAAAGGAGGCGACCTCACTGCTGCCGCTGTTGTAACCTGGTTAGCCCTCTTCATAGGCGCTGTTTTTCTGTTCAAGGATGTACTATCTAAAAAAAGACCTTCATCTGTTTTGGGAGTCGTTTATATAATACTCATTGGTGCAGGGACAATTTTTCTTCTAAGTTATTAACAGGTTTTTATGCCTTTAAAAAAGTACAAAGAAAAGAGAGATTTTAAGAAAACTCCCGAACCCAAAGCTGAAAACAAAATCAGGGAGTGAAGCCTTGATTTTTGTAATCCAAAAACATAATGCCACAAATCTTCATTACGATTTCAGACTTGAGGTTGATGGTGTTCTTAAAAGCTGGGCGGTGCCCAAGGGTCCTTCCCTCAATCCTTCCGATAAGCGGCTGGCAATGATGGTAGAAGATCATCCTTTCGATTATAAAGATTTTGAGGGTATTATTCCCAAAGGTGAATACGGCGGTGGGGAGGTGATCATCTGGGATAATGGAACCTACCATGCGTTATCAACTGAAGACAGGAAAGAATCAGAAAAACTCATGCACGAAGGCATCGAAAAAGGAGAAATAAAATTTGTGCTTGAGGGCTATAAATTGAAAGGTGAGTTCGTTCTTGTTAAAATGAAAGGGAAGAGGCGAAAATGCATGGCTATTGATCAAACACCGCGACAGTTACGCTTCAAAGGAAAATGTTCTTGACCAGGAAAATTCGGTTGTCTCGGGTAATAGTATCGAAGATCTGCAGAAGAATGGCGGAAAAAAAAAGTTCCCGAATTAACCCCTAAGGTTAAAAAATACCTAAACAAAGCCCCCTCTAAGAAATTCCCGCATAAAATAAGCCCTATGCTTGCAACACTGATTGATGAACCATTTGATGATAAGGAATGGATCTTTGAGATTAAATGGGACGGGTACCGGGCAATTACCGAAATAAATAATGGTAAAGTGAACTTATACTCAAGAAACAATAATTCTTTCAATCAGAAGTTCAAACCTGTCGTATCTGCACTTGAATCAATAGATGCAGATATGGTGCTGGACGGCGAGATTGTTGTACTTGATAACGAAGGAAGATCCGATTTCCACAGTCTTCAGAATTTCAGTAAATCCGGGAAAGGGCAGCTTGTATATTATGTTTTTGATATCATCTATTTTGACGGCAGGGATCTGACAGTTCTTCCCCTTTACGAACGAAAAGAAATATTAAAGAATATATTGCCTGATATTCCTTCTATCAGGTATAATGACCATATCATGAAAGAAGGCAAGGCTTTCTATAAGCTGGCCGGTGAGAAACGGCTTGAGGGTATCATCGCAAAAAATATAAACAGTAAATATATTCGAAATAAAAGATCTAAGGATTGGCTGAAATTAAAAATAAAAAAAAGACAGGAAGCTGTAATAGGGGGATATACAAAACCAAAAGGAAGCCGGAATTATTTCGGAGCACTTGTTCTGGGAATTTATAATGATGAAAATGAATTGGAATATATAGGCCATACCGGAGGCGGGTTCACAGAATCGGATCTGAAGACGATTTATGAAAGGATGAAACCTCTGGAGCAGAAGGCATCACCTTTCGTCAAAAAGCCCAAAACAAATATGCCGGCAGCGTGGATAAAGCCGGAGCTTTTATGTGAAGTTGAATTCTCCGAATGGACCGATGACGGGATGATGAGGCAGCCGGTCTTTATAGGTCTTCGGGAAGACAAAAAGCCTGAAAATGTTGGTCGTGAACTGCCCGATAAGACAGGTGTTAATCCTGCAGATGAAACCGGCATAAAAGAAAAATCAGGCAAATTCGAAAGTATTGAAATTAACGAATCTGGATAAGATCTACTGGCCTGACGAAGGCTATACTAAAGGCGATCTGATAGAGTATTACAAAAAGATAAGCGGCTACATACTCCCCTACCTTCAGGGAAGACCCGAATCATTATTAAGGCATCCAAATGGAATAAACGGGAAAAGTTTTTTCCAGAAGGACATAGCTCAACTCAATGCCAAATGGTTGAAAACAAAGAATATTTTTTCTGAATCCAATGATAAAAATATTAAATACCTGATCTGTAATGATAAAGAAACTCTGATATTCATGGCCAACCTCGGTTGTATCGAAATTAATCCCTGGTTTTCCAGGATAGATAACCTTGAGCGGCCTGATTATTTTGTTATTGATCTGGATCCTGAAGAAATAGAATTTGATAAGGTGATTGAAACCGCTCAATGTGTTAAGGAGGTTCTTGATGAAGCCGGGGCTGTGAGTTTCTGCAAAACTTCGGGGGCCACGGGTCTCCATGTCTATGTTCCGCTGGGAGCAAAATATAATTACGATCCAGTTAAGGATTTTGCCCATATTATTGCTAAACTGGTTAACGATAAGCTGCCTGGAATTACGAGTATTGAAAGGAGTCCCTCCAAACGAAAACACAAAGTATACCTTGATTACCTGCAGAACAGGAGGGGGCAGACGCTGGCAGCACCATACAGTGTCAGACCAAGACCCGGCGCTCCCGTTGCAACTCCCCTGGACTGGAGCGAGGTTAAGACGGGACTAAAGCCTTCAGACTATCATATTAAAAATATCTTCAGACGACTGGGACAGAAAGGAGATATATTTCAGAACATACTAGCCGACGGAATCGATATACAGAAATGTCTCGAAAACCTTCAGAGTTAACAATTCTTATTTGTACCTCTTATTTAAGGTGCTGTTCAAGATAATCAAAATACACATTCAGCATCAGCATATAATTTGTCATACTGTAAAATGCTCCATGCCTGCCCGGCGGATAGATTCTCAGGTCGGCATCCTTACCGGCATTAGTCAATGCCGTAAGCATCTGCATCGTGTTTTGAACATGAACATTATCATCCATCATGGAGTGGACAATTAATAAATTCCCGTCAAGTTTTCCTGCATTTTTAACATTAGAACTACTATCATAACCATTGGAATTCTCATCTTTTAATCCCATATACCTTTCTGTATAAATATCATCATAGAGCCTCCAATCGGTAACGGCGGAATTGGCTATTCCTGTTTTAAATTTATCTGGGTGCATCAGCAGCGTATAGATAGTTATATACCCGCCATAACTCACTCCCATAATTGCTGTACGGCTTGTATCCACATAAGGAAGAGTTGAAAGATAAGTCACTGTCTCTGCATAATCGTTGCTTTCCCATTTGCCGAGGTGTTTATAGACAATTTTCATGAAATTACTGCCATAATTACCATTCCCCCGGTTATTGATATCAATAATAATATAACCGTTTTGTGCAAACCATTGACGCAAGCCGTCAGTCTCAAATGAATTAAAGACATCCTGCGAACCCGGACCCCCATATACATCAAAAATTACCGGGTATTTATTGGTAGAGTCAAAATCAAAAGGCAGGATCATCTTGCCGTCAAGCCTGGTACTATCACTTGTAGTAAAGCTGAAAAGTTTTGAAGGGGAATATTTATGAAATCCGATAAACCTCTTCACTCCCTCATTATCTTCAAGAGTGTTCACTAAATGACCATCTGTGTTCCATAACTCTACCCGTTTTGGGGTGCTGACATTTGAGTATATATCTAAATAATAATGAGTATTAGGGGAAAGATTGAATGAATGTTTTCCCGGTTTGTCTGAAATTTTTTTCTTTCCCGTTCCGTCAAACGTTATGGAATAGAGCTGTCTTTCAAGCGGGGAAACTTCGGTAGAGGTATAATAAATCAGATGCTTTTCTGTATTTATGCCTTCTATACCAATTACTGTCCATTCCCCCCTGGTTACCTGGTTGAGAAGGTTCCCATTGTAATCATACCGGTAAATATGCTGATATCCATCGCGATCGGATATCCAGAAGAATTCATTAATATTATCCGGGAAATAAATGAAGTCCATAACACCGGCAAAGAAACTATTTATATCAATCCAGGTATCAGATTTCTCCTCAAAAATTAGTCTTCTGCTCCCATCCTGAATATTGAAGAAATAAAGCTTCAAATCATTTTGTTTACGGTTTAACGTCATTACCGCAAGTTTATTGGGCTCATTGGTCCAGTAAATTCGTGGAATATATTCTTCATCAATATCCAGCCACATTTTGGCTTCCATCAGTAACATTTACAACTCCAATTTTGACCTTTGCATTTGGATCACCCACCAGAGGAACCCGGAATTTCACATAGTCGGGATGCTGGGTTTCATAATCTGTCATCTGGAAAACAGGTTCATTGCTTTCATCAACCTGCCAGTATGCGATATGCCTGCTGTCATGAGACCATTCCCACCCTTTAGAGATGTCAAACTCTTCTTCATAAACCCAGTCGAAATGACCATTATAAACTGTATCTGAGGCATCATCTGTAAGCTGCTTTTCAACTCCGGTATTAATATTATATACAAATAAATTACCTTCACGCTCAAAGGCAAAGCGGGATTCATCCGGTGAAAGTTCTGCTGACCTGGCATCTTTAACCAGAAGCTTAAATGTTTTTTCTTTCAAAGAAAAGAGATAATAATCAGAGATCCCTTGATGGTGATGGTAGATAGGTCTGAAGTTCGTCTCAAATATAAGATGTTCGTTGTCCGCCGACCAATGGTAAGACCTGTAATCAATCGGATCCTCTGTTGATGGATAAGTAATTTCGCCAATATCTAAAAGTAATTTATCTTCCCGGGATGCCGGGAAATATTGTCGTATCTCCCAATGCCCGGTCTCCGCATTCTTAATTGTGTAAGAATAACTTGTCCCGCCGTTCATCCATTGAACATTCCTGGGACCTGAGCTTCCACTGAGGATATGTCCGGCGGAAACAGCTTCAGACAAGAGAAGTATAATCTTTCTTTACCTGACATTTTACAAAGGTATTACCAATAAGAACAAGAAAAATAAGAACAGCTGTAAACGGGAAATATATTTTTTCGGGCATATTTATCTTTCTATTTTTGTAACTGTAAAAATATTAAAAACTTCAATTTAATTTATCTCCGGAAGAGACTTTTGACAGCTGACAACAGGGAATCCTTAACTTTAAAGAAAATATTTATTTTCTGGATGCCGCTAGCGGCCACCTGGCTGATGATGTCGGTAGAGGGACCTTTTCTGTCAGCCCTGATTGCAAGGCTAAGCGAACCAAAGTACAACCTTGCTGCTTATGGAGTAGCTTTTTCTTTTGCCTTAATAATTGAAGCTCCTGTAATTATGATGATGAGCGCATCAACATCGCTCGTCAGGGATTATCATTCGTTCAGCAAACTCCGGACATTCACATACTCTCTGAATTTTTTAGTTACCCTGGGAATGTTAATACTGATCCTGCCGGCCGTTTTCTATTATATTGCGCTCAATCTTATTGGTCTTCCATATGAAGTAGCTGAGCTTACACATAAGGCTTTAATAATACTGCTTCCCTGGCCCGGTGCTATAGGGTACCGAAGATTTTACCAGGGAGTTTTAATAAGAAATAACCTAACTAAAAGGGTAGCTTATGGGACAATTGTAAGGTTAACCTCAATGGGACTAACTGCCCTGCTTTTCTTCTTATTTTTTGATGTCGACGGCGTGATTGTCGGTGCCTCTGCACTCTCTGCCGGGGTTACTGCTGAAGCAGCCGCAAGCAGGTTTATGGCTTCTTCAATTCTTAAAAAAATAAAATCGGAAATATCAGTAGATAATGAAGACAGTCTCGGGCATAAGGAAATATTCAGATTCTATTATCCTCTTGCTCTTACCTCCATGATTACACTGGGAGTTCAGCCGCTTGTTACATTCTTTATGGGACAAAGCCGTATGGCCCTGGAATCGCTTGCTGTACTGCCTGTGCTCACTTCTTTTATCTTCATTTTCAGAAGTCTGGGATTATCTTACCAGGAAGTTGTAATAGCTCTGCTGGGTAAAGACAGGGAAAATTATAATATTCTTAAAAGATTCGCAGTTATACTTTCCGTCTGTCTTGTAGGAGTACTTTTATTTATAGCCTTTTCGCCGCTTGCTGATGTCTGGTTTAATAAGGTGTCCGGCTTATCTGCTGAATTAACCTCGTTCAGCATCATTCCCCTTAAAATAATGGCTATTTTCCCGATGCTTACGGTTTTAATAAGTTTTCAGAGGGCGCTTCTCGTGGATGTGAGAAAAACCAAAAGCATAACATATGCTACAATAATTGAGTTCAGCGGGATAGTTATAGTTCTGATAGTTGCAATTAGATGGCTTGATGTTGTAGGAGTAATTGCCGCGACTCTGGCATTTGTGCTGGGAAGGATATCTGCAAATATTTACCTGGCCCGACCGGTATCAATGATTTTCCGGAATAAAAGAAATGAACTTATCCGTGCTGATTGAAATTATTTTATCAGCTTTTGGAGATACTCCCGGGCTTTTTCAGGCTGATTGTTTCTTTGATATGCCTCAGCTAAAATGGAATATATATCTTCAATTTCGCCTGTACTAAATTTATCACCGCTCTGCTTGTTTCTTTCCAGTGAACTTTTGAGGAACTGGATGGCAATTTCGGGCTTCCCGAGGAGCAGTTCTGTCTTTCCTAATTTATATTCAATGAATTGATTTGCATTAAATCGGTTAGCTTTAAGGTAGTAAGCTTCTGCCTGTTCATACTTACCAATCTGAAGAGACATATCGCCTGCAAGTTTAAGAACCATAGGATTATCTTCATCTGAAACAAGTATAGACCTTAGTTCATTCAGGGATTTCACATAGTGGCCGAGGGTTAGGTAGTATTTCGCCAGGGTCAAATGAGCAGATGCCCAGGATAATTTATGCTGAGCAACATATTCATAAGCAATCTGTTCCAGCGGAGTTTTGGGAATGAAGCTGAATACAGAATCTGACTTTGTAAAAGGAGGTCTGCTCCTCAGTTCCATAATTTTAAGAGTTCCGATCAAACTATCTAATTCGGTCACTGCGCTTTTTGCCAGGACCGTGCTGTCACTGCTCTCCCGACCCGTGATGGGACCAAGAAGTTTATGCTGCTTAATGCCCTGGTACCAGGCTTCAGAAAGGAGTAAATATCCATCTATGTTCGGATGAACATGATCAACAAGCAGTTCCGAACCTATTATGCCATTGGAAGATTTCTTTCTAAATGATTGTCTTACAGCTGCAACTGGAATCTGGTATTCATTTCCAAGCTTGAATATTATCTTATTGAATTCCGATGGTGCTCTGAACCTCAGTCCATCCAGATCGGCAGCTAATGAATATTGTACTTCAGCCTCATTATATTGTCCCGATTCCTCCAGACATTTCGCAAAACCGTAATGAAAGTTTGCCGGCATTGAATCTACACTTATAGCGCGGGTAAATAAATCATTCGCGGAAATGTATTTCCCTGCGTTCATACTATCAATACCTTTATTAAAAAGTCCTTCAGAAAGATTTTTCAAAGAGTCATTTAATCCACTTGAATGAAAGGATACAAACGGAGGGAGGTTTTTCTCATTTCTTACAAGACTGGATATCAATATCGGAATATTATTTTCACGTGCAGTTTTGATTACTTCCCGGTAATTTTCACGGAAAGTATTAACTCCCGTTATATAATCCTCGCTGCCATATCGGATAGATGTGCTTGCCATTTCCTCCATCAAAACTTTATTTTCCTGCTGATTATCCGAACTGAACCAGCTGCTGACAGAATTAATAATATTTTTCAGAAGGAGGAATGTTTTAAAGTTCTGAAGCCACAGATATGTTTTTATAAGACTCCTGTTTTTACCGATTGAAATAGTGGACCCCACACCATATACCCCATAATATTCATTTTGTCCCATGTATACGATAAAAAGATCAGGTTTATATTTTATGAGTTCATCTGCGAATTCATCAACGGTAAAGCTGTTTGTGGCAGCAATTGCTGTATTTATGACTTCGATATTTTTGTCAGGGAAGGCAGCTTTCAGTCTATCTCTTAAAAACTCTGCAGGGATAGCGTTGTATTCATAGGGAAAACCGGCCATAGTTGAAGCTCCGAGACAGAATACTCTCAGAGTCTGAGGTGATTTATTTATTTCAAAATAATCATGAGATCCTTTCCTGTAATAAAGCCTTTCTTTATTAAAATATCTCTTTCCCACCATCTGGTTGATAGTATAGTATTCTTTCCCGTTCCTCGTTACTTTGGAAACAAAATCCAGATCATCCATATACCCGAATAACCTTAATAATGACTCAATTATCAGTAAAATAATTATTGGCAGTAGAATCAGAACGATTCTGAAAGTTGTTTTCCTGGATAGCATTTGAATCTATTAATATTAAAAAAAAACGGTTTTCCAATTAAGGAAAACCGTTTGTAAAATTAAAGGAAAAAAGATTGCTTAGAAACCAAATCTCAATGAAAATACGTTATTAGCATCAAAATATTTAGCTGGTACATAAGCATAATCTACTGATAAGTCAATGCTGCTGAATTCTTTTGTATTGACACCTACACCAAGGGTATAATTCTGCCAGATGTTTGGTGTTTCATCAGTTGACTGAAATGATGCTAAATAACCTGCTCTTACATAAAACAGTTCTTTGAAATTATATTCTAACCCGATCTTATAATCGTCGTAGGTAAAATTATTGTTCTGAAATGTACCGGAAACCATCACTGAGTTCTGTTCATTGAACTGTTTCCTGTACGAAAGACCAATTCCGATTTCTGAAGGTAATTCCGCTGAAGATGCATCAAATTGGTAGAATGTTGGACCACGGGATGCATTTTGATCATTCGCCCGAACATATAATCCGTTTCCGCTGAATGTCATTGACGGCCCGAGGTTCTTTACCACAACACCAACGGCAAAACCAGGTACGTCAAACAGGTTCGCGTACTGTACTCCAAAATCAAAACTGAATCCCGTAGCACTTGCTCTATCAATATTCTCACTTATTACATTAAAGTTTGTACCGATTGAGATACGGTCTGTAAGCCGTTTTGAGTATGTTAACCCGATAACAAAATAACTTGGGCTGATTATCTGCCCGGTGCCATCAGGTTGATCCATTGTAGTAACAGCGATATCTCCAATATTTAAGGATCTGAATGATAAACCGATTGATCCTAAATCGCCAAGTTTACCGCTAACAGCAGCAAAATTCACGCTCATATCGGCAATGTATTGACGGTATGAGAACATTGCATTTGCACCGGTTGGACTTAAATCGACACCTGCTGGATTCCAATAAATAGCTTCCAGACCGCTGACTGTAGCGATAGGAGAACCACTCATAGCAAGGTATCTGGCACCAACTGGAATTCTTAATTCAGGGGCGCCAGCAGTTCCTGCCCGATTCTGACCACTACCAAAGGTCTCCACTACTGAGAAGCCCAGTATTAGAAGGATTAATAATAGTCTTTTCAAATGAAACATAATTCCTCCGATTAAAATTAAAATTTTGAAGGTGTCCCGAATTATCGGGACACCTTAGAATAAATCAATATACTCTTAATATTTGCTGTTCCTGAATTACTGCAAGCTTTAATATTTTGGTAGCTCCTACATCCGGCAAATCGATATAGACTACATAAACACCACTTGCAACAGGGTAACCTGAATCATTTTGCAAATTCCATTTTTCAAACTGGCTGTTAACGTCAGATGAACTATGGTTGATTGTTTTGACAAGTACGCCGCTCAAATCGAATATTCTGATTGTTGCATTCTGAGGTAGATGACTGAATGTAACATAATGCTGTTCTCTTGCGGTTTCCCTGTACTGATATCCATAATAAGGATTAGGGAATACATTTATATTCTTAACATCTTCCTGTGCCTGGTTATTTGAGGTCGTAACTTTCGTAGATGAGAATGTGAATACATCCGCTTCGATATTAGGATAGTTCGGCACAATGGTCATCGTGAACGGTGCTTCAAGATAAGGATGATCTCCTCTTGCCGATGGCCAGAAATCATACATATTGTCATTTTCTGTACCATCGTTAGTAGCATCATAATAATTAGGATCATAGGGGGTGTTATGAATAAAGGTATATTCTCTTCCTCCGTTCTCAGCGAAAGCAGAACCATCCCAGCCCATATCCCATTTGAGATTTGCACTTCCATCATTTGCGTCTTCAACGAAACTTACATTAACCTGAACCGGATTATCCGGATCGCTTATATCGAATGCTTTGAAAGGCATCCAGCCAACTCCGTGGTAGCTATAGCTGTCACTTCTCCAGTAAACAGCACCCTGCGCCCAGCCATTTGCCTCAGAAGGAGTTGGATTGTCAGTCCATTCAAGGCGAACAGGGACATAACCAGAGGGCGGGAAACTTGTGCCCCAAAATTCAGTGCCAGTATCCATCCCACCGAAAAATTGACGTCCGCCCCAATTAGTTCCACTGATCCATCTGGTTCCTGTATAAGAGAGACTATTGATTGCGATAGGAGGACCAATAACCTTTATCAGCATTCCGTTAATTATCTGATAGTTCTCGTCTCCAGATTGGTTTGTCTGATCAGCCAGAACCACTGTGTTGGTAGTTACGTCAGTAAGGTTCCAGACGTAATCTCCACCCAAAGTATCGAATGTAACTTTGTAGTCATGACCATTGGATTTAGATGGGTCTAATACTATTGGTAACACAGCTCCATCACTTGCTCCTGATGCATGAGTTACATCCAGTGTATCTCCACTTACGCTGCTGTATGTTGTTCCCGGATCCGGCATTTGCGGAGTTACATTAACAATAGCAGGAGAGGATTCAAGCTGGAATGATGGCAAACTGGGATCATTATTATATGCAATTGCTGTAACAGCAAAGGTATATGATAGACCATTTGCCAAAGGTTTGTTAAAGATCTGATCTTCTGTAATTGTCAGATATCTTTGAAGGCCTTTTGTATTATCTAAGAATACAATTGGCTTAGTATAAATCAAGCCTGTACCTTCATCAAGCACTTTGTCAAACAATACCTGAACATTGTTCACTACGTCAAAGGTAGCAATTCTAACACCCTGAGTAATATCAGTACCTCCGGGAGGAAGCTGATAAACTGAATAGGCTTCAAATGTGTAACTGCCATGCGGCTGATTTTCAATAACATTAACAAGACTATCAGGTTTACTCCAATTCAGTACAATTTTATCATTTAATCCAACTGCGCTTACATTTGGTTTTGGCATAATTGGTATATCGAATAATTGATCATAAGCATATTGAGCAAAAGCATCATTATACTTTAGAACGCTTATACTGGAAAGATTATTCTTTCCCAATCCTCCAACGAGGGCAAGAACCACCTGAGCAGTATCATGATAGTTCATTGTAATAGGTCCGTTGGTAACCATAATACGTCTGTCACCAGGTGCATCAACAGAGCCATCTAATTTACCGGTGCTGAACACCGGATCGCCGGTTAACAGATAAGTTCCATTCGGAGTTACATCAGCAACACTGGAAGGGAACGGTTGTGAAGCAGGATAAGGAGGATCAGGGAGGAAACCTCTCATAAGGTTATAAAATTCCAGAGTTCCTGTATATGTAAACGCCGGATCAGACCATGTACCTCCTGCTGCGAAGTAAGCATAAGAGCTCATCGGTTTAGCATTTACATATTTATATCCATGTCTCCATTTCAAGTCAAAAATAGCACTGTCGTTAGGATTACCAGTAAATGTTGAAACACCCTGAAGGAAATCATAACCTACTGCCGGCGGAGCCAGGTTTTTTGTCAGGTATGTAGCATCAACAGCCCCTGAATTATAAGCATAACCCAGGTTCAATGAAGTATCACAACCCGCAAAGTCATCACCTGAGTTTCCAACGTCGGGATCAGCCCACTGTACTATATACATACTATCGATCGTAGCACTCGGGGGAGTTGTACCAGTTATTCCTTTGTAGTAAATATTTACTTTCTTAAAGATAACGTTCCCTAAGGCTCCTGCTACTGCATAGGCCCAGTATGTTTCAGATACTTCCAGCCCTATTTGCGGAGAACCGTAAAGAGGTGTCTGATCGTCATTATACTTGATGAACAGAGTTTGTGTTGCCCCGGGGATACCGGGAACATCACTTGCAGGATCATATTGTCCGTTGTTATTTTTGTCGTCATAAGGAGCACCCTCATCGGCAGGCCATTGATTCCAATCCGTTGCATATTGATCACGAATCGTCTGAATATCAGAAGCTGTAACTGCATTCACATCTTTATCAAAAAAGTCTGCCGCATCCTGTGTCAGGTCACCATTAACATAATCTGATCTAACACGAAACAATCTGGTAACCGGCTTGCAGCCGGTTCCGTATGTATTTCCGTTTACGCGGACAGCCGGAGTAACACCGTCGTTAACTATACCTCCCCAGATGATACCCTCGGAAAAAATCGGACCGAAATTTACTCCATTTGGATACGCGCCGTTCCAGGATCCTCCGACAATCCAGTCGTGATAACCATCGGAACCTACCCAGCAGGTTATCTGGTTTACGTCGATAAGGCTTTGAGCCGGATTCACGGTTACTTTATTAAAGGGTGGTTTTTTATTTTTCCCTTCATTACCCTTATTCTCGGCATGTAAACCTACCGACAAGGATAATATCAGAATTATTAAAAAACTTAAATAATTAATTTTTTTCATATTAAATAACCTCCACAAGTTTATATTTTTCATGAGGCAACATTAAATTCTCCTATTAATAATTGATTAACACACCAACACGTAATTGTCTGGGCGGACCAAATAAGTCATATCCGTAGGTCTGAAGCGCTGCTGTTCTGTTATCGTAATTCAGTGACTGGTATAAATCAGCAAATCTTTGGGTGTATCTTTCTCCCGCGATGATCTGCTTACCATCAGTAGTATTCAGGAAACCATCACTGTAGGCATTTCCGGTTTTCTGATAAACATTTATTACATTTTTTGTATTAAGCAGGTTCTGAACTGCTACGTAGAAATTTACATTAAGATTATAAATGTCGACTGTTTTATCCACACGTAAGTCAAAGTTATATACCCACGGTGTTGATGATGAGTTAGGAGGACCAATAGGTCTTCTGTTCCTCGGATCCTGAGCCGGTACAAGACCGCCTGTCCATGCCGATGACTGTGCAAGTCCGGTGTATTGAGCATAAGTGAACGGATGTCCGCTGTTGAAAGAGATAAGGAGATTTACTCCAAGCTGTGAAAGTATCGGACCGCCGTCATCTTTTCCGAACCTGTAATCGAGGAATATCGAACCGCGATGTGTCTGGTCATAAGTTAACGGTAATATAACTGTGGGGACTTCTTTATTAGATTGTAATGAGCCAATTCCGCTGCCGGTGAATGAGTTTGTTCCTGCTGCATCGGAATATGTATAATTTACTTCAGCTCTTATTCTCTCAATCCTTCTGAGATGTAATGCGAACTCGATGCCTTTTGTGGTAGCAAAGTCCTGGTTTACATATGCCTGGTAACTGCTTCTGGCAGCTCCCGGGTCGGTATATATTATTGAATACTGCAGCTGTCCCTTTATATCTTTATAGAATGCAGTGAGATCAAATGCTGCAAAATCTGTAATCTGTTGTGAAAACCCAATTTCATATTGTGTCGTCCTTACGGGTTCCGGATTATACGCAATCGGATTTGTGAAAAGGTTTGTAGCCGTCAGGATCTGAGCTGCCTGATAGACGCCTCTGTAAGCGATATCAAGACTGGGAGACTGAACAAATTTTCCATACTGTAAATGAAATACTGTTCTGTCTGTTACAGGGAATGAGAATCCAAGTCTTGGAGAAACGAAACTGTATGTATTTCCTGTTTCTAAGGTATCCTGAGGAATAGTATTCAGAGAATCGACAGCAGGCAGTTTTGGATTTTTCCATGCCCAACTGTCCATATCAATGAAATCATACCTGAGACCAGCATTGATTATAAGATCACTTACTTCAATCCTGTCTTCGAGATAGCCCGAAGCCAATAAAGGATGTTTAGGGGCAAATTCACCTTGATCAGTTTCGTTGCCGAAAACATCAAATCCGAAATTATTATAATCCCTATATAGATTAGTTGAAATGAGCTCTCTCATTCCTGCATTGGTCGCTGCCAGATCGGGATACTGACGAACTGTAGTTAAGAAGTTATTAGCGTCAGTTTCCTGGAAGCGCCTTACAGTCCATCTCTGGAATGAACCTCCTAGCTTCAGAGCATGTTTCTCAATCTGACTTGTAAAGGAAGCGGAAGCACCTATATAGCTATTATGATCTTTTGTGAAATTCTGAAGATTGCCGTTGGTTGTAGCATTTCCCGGCGAAACCATTGGAGTTCCGGGACGGTTAAAATAGAAACCGTAAAAATCATACGGCTGCGGCGGTGATGAATAAGAAGGGTAAGTCCAGCCATATTTTGCGGCTTCGAGACTATCGCTGTACGCCATGAAATTATCCCCGAAAAATGCATCGTATGTCTTATGCCGGGCATCGTAATAGTTTACATTGGCTTCAACAAAGGTACTGGGCGATAATAAATATGTACCTTTTAAATTAAGGAGAAGATTAGAATAATCATTCATCGGCAGCCTGGCTGTATTATACATATCAATCAGGGTTGTATTTGCAGTACTGAAAATACCTATAGTTTGACCTCTTGTTCTCTCCCAGGTGAATGCTCCTGCTAATCTTAGAATAATCGGGTTGTTATCGAAGAGCACCGTTCCGTTTACGGTATACCTGTTATCCATCATTCCGGGCATGTTTCCGCCATTCCAGGTTAAGTACTGGTAATCAGAGGAATCAAGACCTCCTGTAATTGTTCCTTTACCACTGTAAAAACCGGTATCATAGATTTTCGTATTGGCAAGCAATGCCCCATCGGAAAAAGCAACCGGATTTGCATACAGGAATGAAGGTGTAATATCACGGGTGAAACTATTTTCACCTGACAGGAAAATTTTCAGTTTATCTGTAACAAGGGGACCACTGAGTGTGAGTACATAATCTGAATATCCGTATGAATAAGTTCCCAGGAACTTATCAGTTCCTCCAGCCTGCCTTATTCCTGCGGAATTCAGGTTGAAGTTGTTACCATTATAATTTCCAAGGTTATCCGTTTCAGCTCTTATTGAGAAGTGATACTTGTCTGATCCGGTTTTGAAATCTGAAGAGACAATACCGGCGTTTGCATTACCATATTCAGCAGTATAACCACCTGCCTGAATCAGTATTTCCTGTAAAGCATCAGGGGTAACATCTACAAGAGAACCGCCATTACGGTTAAGAATATTTTTAACATCTGCACCTTCAACCATATAACCGGTCTCATCAGCACGGCTTCCGCGGATGAAAGTCTGCCCGTTCTGCTGAACAACACCAGGCTGGAGAGCAATGATATCATTGACATTCCTGACAGGCAGAGTAGTAATATCTTCGGAACCTACAATTCTCATTGCATTGGTTGAACTTTTTTCAATTAATGGTCTCTTGGATACAATTACTACCTCACCAGTTGTAATTTTTGATGAAGAAAGCTGGAAATCCTGACTGGCTGTTAGTCCTGCAACTACCCTGACGTTACTCACGGTAACATCCTGATAGCCTATGTAGGAAGCTTTTATAGAATAATTTCCAGGCTGTACCTGGCGAATAACATAATCGCCATTAACATCTGATGCTGCACCGAAACTGGTTCCTACTATAATTATATTAGCACCGATCAATGGTTCGCCGGTTTCCTTATCAGTTACTTTTCCGGAAACCCTACCAGTTTGCGCCAATACAAAAGAGCAGGAAAACAACATCAAGAGTAAGATTGTGTAAAATTTTCGAAACATGTTTATTCCTCCGTTATTTATAAACTTTTTTCTAATCGTCTGTGAAAACTTTCAATTTCAAGGAACCTAGAGTATCATAGACAGCAACTGTATATCTCTGCTTGGCATTTAAAGTGTGGGAATCTGGAAAAGATGTCTCAAGACTATCGTTGTAAGCAATACTAAATGTATACGATCCTGATTTAACAGGAGTGTATGACTGACTGCCTCCAAGATCCAGGCCCAGGTCAACACCTGTTGTATCTGTACTATTAAATGAGATAGCATCCAGTGTTATATCGGGTGACCCATTGAAGAATGCTACGTGAGCAGTGTCCTGCGGAACGTTTGGAGTCTGAAAAATGTATCTCTGTAGTTTCTTAACTGCCATATTTGAATTTGCGTCACCAATAAAATATATCCTTAGCTTATAGTCTGTCTCCGTTGACAACAAATACTCCTGGTTGTCAGCAGTGGAATAAGCAACATTTAGCTTTTTGGACCCTGCTTGTACGGTCATATCGGTCGATACATCACCAAAAGCGACGGTACCAACTGATTCTCCGTTCATTGTAATAGTTGCAGTTCCGGCGCCGGCAACTAAATTTGCAAATTCCAATTGACTATGATATACTATTTGATCCGGGATCGATTGAACACTAGTATCGACACACCCGGAAACAAAAAATATCAATCCGGAGCATAGTACTAAAAGAAATTTAACCTTATCAGGTAGCCTCATATTTCCTCCTATTAGGATAATTGAATTAAATCTTCGTGAAAATTTAGACAGAGCAATTCCTGGCGCTTAATTTGGAATTTTATGTCTGAGAGAAATGACTCACCCATGTAAATTAGTAAATGTTGTTTCATTCCCTCTCGCTGTTATTTATAAATACTCTCAATTTATCTTATTAAATGCTATTAGTAATATTATTAATGATTGATAATTTATTAAGTAAAGATATTTTAATATTCGGATTATAAAGACCGGATGGGCACTGCAATGCTGATCTGCTGTTTTGGATATACGGATTCACTGCCCGCAAGAAATGTTTTTCAGATAAGAAATGTACACGCAAATTTGAAGCTGTAACCAAGTTACCATTAACCTCGCTTAATTTTAGAATTTTAATTTACACCTGAGAATTTCATAAGTCAAGAACGACGTATCAAAATAATTCATTTAAGCACTTTGCAAAGTCTTAAAAAACCACTTCAAAGTCAAGACTTTATATAATATTTTATGGCACGGAATTACTTATATAATAAGGACTTCTAAACTTTTCCTTAAGTATTGAATTAATTGAGTCCGTGTATTCAAAATTAAGTCGTGACTGTGAGACATAGCGCACGCCAAAATTCACTCTAATCCAAACTTCCTGTTGATCAGTATTCCGTCAAATATAAGTCAGATCAGAACCTGGTGAACATTTTAAATTCTATACCGCTGAATTCCGGTTCATAGCGGCAGACGCCGCCAATACATATGTTCCCGGCCTGTCTTGTACCAAATAGGATGGATAGATCGGTATGATCATCTATCTTATAACCGAATTGAATGAAACTCCAGAATTTCCTAACAACATTTCCCGGCTCCGGCTCTTTTGTCTGCATTTCACTTACTACCGCAACATTAAAATTTGGCGATCTCAGATACTCAAGGGCAACAGCGTCATCATAATATTGTTCACCGTTTAATTTGACTGTTGTCTGCTGGTGCTCAAGGGTAAATTTAATCGTATTAATTTCGTTGAAATAGAAAATATTCTCCAGTATTGGAGTAATGTTCTTAGTATCGGTATCTCTCTCTTCATTGTAACCAAAAGCCGCAATCGTTGTCCAGTTATCATTCCAGTCGTGATGGGCCTGGGCATACACCTCTTTTAACTGAATTCTTGAAGGTGAATTATCGTGAAGTATTCTTTTATAATAGGAACTGTATGGTAATGTTTTTGTTTCACCGTAATCAGCACTGAAATAAGTTTCATCACTGAGATTATAGTTCAATTCAATCTGGAATCCCTGTTCATCAGCCTGATTCAATGCGGACGGGTGCCGGTTAAGAAGTACATAGGTATATTCTTTTCTTACAGAAGGGGGAGTATTATATATAATTGTTCCATCCTGTGAAGCAAAAGTAAAGTTATCGTAATACTTATATTCACCGGTTAATGCAAACGCATCATAGTAAAAGTTAACGCTTCCGTATGCCGCCTGTCCAACCTTCCAGTCGTTTTTATTGTAACGTGAATAAATGACATCCGAGGTGTCTGGATTTAATAGTCTATCCCTAACATCCCTGTTCTGCTTAAATCCGTATTCTCCGTAAAAATCCAAATTCCATATGCTGGGCATAATTCTTACAGCTGTAAGCATTGTCCTTGCAGCGTTTTCATCAGATGGTAAATTGGCTGCATATGAAGCTCCTATTTTCAGCTGCCTGGCGGCTTTATATTCAATATCTGCAGCATGGAGAATTTCTTCTCTTACATTATCTGAATTTGCAGCCATCCCGGTGAGTGCAGTTAGGGTTATCCCGCCATACCTGGCCTGCAGTCTGGCTCCCAGAAGATTATTATCAACCCTGATATTCCTGTCCTCGTAGCTTTTCAGAACCAGGCCTCTGCCGAAGAGAGCATAATAGTTTCCCACAATAAGTTCTCCTCCCTGCTGTGCATCCCCTATCTCTGCCTTAATATATTTATAGGCTATATCAGCATATCTCTTTTTTCCCCTGCTTATAGCAGGACTCGGGTCGTTCGGTTCGAAAGTTTCAAACCTGATCCCTGCGCCAAAGATTCCCTTCTGATAATCGACATTCAGCCAGTCTTCGAATATTTCTATATGTCTGTTTATATCATTCGAATATTCAAGCTGGTTTGAGAACCCTAATCCTTCAGGAAGAAAATTGCCTTCCTGTGCAAAAAGAACAGAGGTATTAAAGAGTATAAATGACGTAATAATAAATAGTATTTTTCTATTCATGCTCCGGGTCCAGTATTTTGCAGTGAGGTTTAGTGATTTATAAGCTTTTCAATTTTGTTTTTCATTTTGAGCTCATCCCCCTTCATATAACCTAAATGTGTATAGACTATATTTCCTGATTTATCAAGCAGAACAGAATAAGGTATATTCTGTGCGTAGTATTTACGGGCAACCTCTGAATTTGTGTCAAGAAGTACCGGGAAAGGAAAATTCTTTGATCTGACAAAAGGCTTAACTTTTGCAACTGTCCTTTCATCATCAATCGAAATAGCAAGAACTTTCAGTCCTTTGTCCTTCAGATCGCGATATATATCTTTATATTTAGTCATCTCTTCAATGCATGGCTTGCACCATGTCGCCCAGAAACTAATAAGTACAGGACCATCGCCCAGTTCATCTTTTAATGAAACATAATCACCCTGCACGTTTTCAAGTTTAAAGTTGGGAGCGCTTCTGCCAGTCTGTTCCTGCTGTTCCTGGGCAGAGATGTTCACAAAAAAAAGTAGTAGCAGAGGCAGTAGGAAAAATTTGTTCATTTAAAACTCCATATTCAAAATTCATTCAAACAAAAGAGGCTGATCCGGCATAATGCGTCGGAACAGCCTCTGAACAAATACTATTTTATTAAAATCATTTTTCTTACGGATGAAAACTGACCCGCGGAAATTTTATAAAAATAAATTCCGGAGGCAAAATTTTCCGCATTAAATTTCACGCTGTAAATTCCCTGATCCTTAACTTCATTAACCAGGGTAGTTATTTCTTTGCCTGTAATGTCATAAACCCTGATTTCTACATTAGTTCTCTGCGGGACAGCATAGGAAATAGTGGTAGAAGGGTTAAATGGATTCGGGTAATTCTGAGATAATTCAAAATCATATAAATGATCGCTGCTTTCAACAGCACTTGCCCGGGTTGAGGCAGTAAGATCATAAGAAATGGTATCAAGATTATTATTCACATCTCCCACCACAATAGTTAAGTTACCTGTACCGACTTCAACCAGTCCCAGTACATGAACGGAAAAGAAAGCTGTATCTCCGGGAGCCACCGGCGAACTTCCCCATTCACTTGTTGTTTCGATTGTATCGATAGATGGAGCAAAACAATAATCAAAACACAGGCTCGACTGCCAGTTTTCCGGAATATCATTCAGCGTTCTGGCGATATAAAGTGTGAGATCATTACCTGAGGTATTTATTGCCTCAAATTCGAAAATCATTTCTGATCCTACTGTATCAACCAGTGAAGTATGATCAACAGTTAAAGTGAATGACGGGGTAATCTCTTCAGTTGTTGCAGTCAAATTAAAAGATTCGGTATCGGTAGGATTATTGACATTTCCCACCACAATACTCAAATTTCCGGTACCACCATTAACAAGTGCTAAAACGTGTACCGAAAAAGTTACTGTTTCTCCGGGAGCGAGTGGTGAACTTCCCCATTCACTTGTGGTTTCAATAGTATCTATGAACGGAGCAAAACAGTATTCAAAGCACAAACTCGACTGCCAGGTTTCCGGAATCTCATTCTGTGTTCTTGCAATAAAAAGTGTGAGATCATTACCTGAGGTATTAGTTGCCTCAAATTCGAAAATCATTTCTGATCCTACTGTATCAAGTATAGTAGTATGATCCACAGTTGCTGTAAAATCCTGTGCATTTAAACTGAAGGAATATATGCAAAGAATAACAGCAACAGCCGGAATAAATTTATTAAACAACGATTTCATAATTGATTTCCTATAATACCATACTAAAAGGGCGGGATTTCCCGCCCCGTAAATTACTAATTATTTCATTATAACCATTTTCTTAACCGTAACAAATTCACCTGCGGTGAGTTTATAGAAATAGACTCCTGATGACAGATTTTTTGCGTTGAACTGAACTTTATAGGTTCCGGGCTCTATTTTTCCCTTAACCAATTCAGCAACTTCCTGACCTATCGAATTGTAAACCTTAAGGCTTACATCAGAGGTTTTGGCTATTTCATATTTAATCAGGGTTGTCGGGTTAAACGGATTGGGATAATTCTGACTTAAGTTAAATTCTGTCGGCACATCATATACGACAGTTAATGTGCTGCTGTAGTTTGAACTTCCGTCAAAATCAATCTGTTTTAGTCTATAGTAAATAGTAGCGGCTCCTGAAGCAGCTGGTTTGTCGATATAGCTGTAATTATGTTCTTCTGAAGTAGTACCATATCCTTTAACAAAACCAACCGTAGAGAAATTGAATCCATCAAATGATCTTTGTACCTCGAACCCGTTGTTATTCAGTTCTGTAGCTGTGTTCCAAACTAAGTTCACACCATTTTTATCAATATTATAATTGAATGATGTCAGTTCTACAGGAACAACCAGCTGAAGCAAATCTGATATATTCTGGATCAGTGTGTTTCTTGCAGCTTCAGATGAAAACTGTTCCAGTCCAACTCCAAGATAGATTGTTTTGTATGTACCGGCATCATGATACAAGCCACCGTATTTCGAAGTACCGGTATATTGGAAAATTGTATCGGCAGCACCGGAATAACTTCCTATCCATTCGGGATAAAATCCGCCCGCAATGCCAACCAGCGGGGTTGTAATTCCTTCAGCGAACGTTCCGGGAACTCCCGTGAACGAAGATGAGCCGGCGTCATCATTAATATAATTTGCATCGAGGTAGTTATGATAGAAATCCATAGCTTCCTGCAGGTTCGCTCCGCCTTCAAATATATCCCAGCCGATATCCTGGCCGGCAATAAATAAGTTGCCACCGCCGTCAAGATAATTTTCAAGGAAATCCACATCAGATAAAATTAATGCCGGAAATCCCCAGCCGATACTCCAGAAGACAGCTTTGAAGTCCTGGGCAAGGATCTGATCTTTTAATCCCGCAACGAATCCTTCTTCTATACTTGTGTACTGAAGGTTCGCATTATCAAAAGCAGGAAAATATACCGATTCTGAATTTGCACCGCCGTCATCATCAACAAAAAGCACATTACCATTCTTGATGACTCCGAAATAATTAGCGGTATAACCGTAGGTATACGGATCGTCAAGGTTTTCTGCAAATAACGCAAGGCTTATACTTCCCGGATCTGAACTTGTGTTAACATTCAGATTGAATACACCTGTGTCACCGGGAGCAATCGTAATGTCTAATGAGTCATAACTTGTTCCGTTATAACTTAAATTATATGACCAGCCTGATGGTACCTGTGTGTCAGTAAATTTCACTCTAAGGTGAAGATCTACATCATTATCATTTCCAATCTTAAGTGTTTTGGAATAATTCTGGTTAGCTTCCAGGAATTCGCCCAGGGGGGCATCTGAATTGATAACATATGTAGGGACACTGATATTAGATTGAATGACTTCCTTGTTTGCATCTGATTGAAGCCAGCCGACTACAGCAAGATCTTCCCAGTTCCATGCTGCATTCACAGCTTGACTTACATGATATACAATTTCATCACCCGGGTTAATGCTGCTGACTGTGTATCCGTTGGGATCAGGATACATATCCCTCATTACATCCGGAAAAACCGTTTCACCGTTAGAACCTGGAGGAGTAGCATATTGGATCATTCTTTCGATGATCGCTATCCTGAATTTTAAATTAGTCTGGGTTACGGGAGCAACACCAGTTAAGGTTATGGTAGCCCTTACGGAATCTGCATCAATATTTGCATCAACCTTTATTTTAACCGGTGCATCCATTGCCAGATCCTGGTTCATCTGACCTACCATCCCCAGGGGATCACTTGGTACTCCATAATTAGTACCATCCATAAGATAATTAGGAACACCATTTATTCCGTAATAATTAACAATCCTGGCTGTGTTTTCAGTCGAATTAAGACTGTACATAGGATCAGTAGCCCGGCCAGGATGCGTGATATCTTACTGAAATAACACCCCCGAAATGTGATTTAAAGAATGCCTGAAGGTTAGGATTATTCTGTGCGCAAGGACTACAACTTGCATTTGTAGCCTCCTCAAGCAGAACAACTCTTCTAACCTGAGCATTCATAGGAACCATTACAACAAGAAGAAATAGGATTATTGATAGTAATAATTTCTTCATTCGATCCTCCCTGAATTTGTTATTATTGAATAATTGATTTGGTTAGTTCCAGCCTGTAATATTTCTTTCGTCTGAACATTTTGTATGAATGTAACTACCTTCAGATTTTCTGTATTCCAGGTGGACAGCAGATCTGTCTGCCATTCCAAAGTAGTATCGGATAATGCCGTAAACGGAATCCCATCATCCGAAGGAAGTGATTGTCTCAGCACGTTATAGAAAACTTTTTCGCCGTTTGCACCGGGTGCCTCATCAAATTCGATATCGTTCTCAGTAATAATAGTGTAAAGCACCAGGTTATCTAAATTTAATCCGGTCAGAGAGACCGGCTGAAGATTAATATTCACAATATAGCTGCTGTCCTGTGTACTCGCTGCGACATTTAAGTTAAAGGGAGCAGTTACTGAAATTCTTTGGTCAAGATCCTGTTTAATTTTTACAGAATCGGTAGCACTGGGTCTTAAAGTTCCATCAACAATCAGAGTGGGAGCAAAAATAATATTATAGAAGCTCATCGCTTGAATCGCAGATCGATTTATTGGCAAGATAAAATGGATCATTGGCGGATGGAAAATTTGTCGGGAACTTAACTACCGCCAGCTTGTTTTTATAAGTTCCGTTCTGCAGAGATTCAATTATCTGGTTGGATGTTACACATGGTACACAACTGACATTTGCAAAATCTTCGAGCAGAACAACTTTTGCAGCCGGGGTATTGGATGGTTCCATATTAATAGTGGTATTCACAATAACTTTACCGGCCGGGTATGAAATACCTTCCGGTGAGGTAGGAGGATTTGTGTTGCAGCTGTAAAAGATGAACCCCGATAAAAATATTAGTAAAACTTTTTTCATACAATAAAAATTCCTGCTGATTTAAGATTTATTTTTATGTGTGCCATTTCTAAAGCGATATTAGTTCCGCTGAATGTCGGGAACCTTATTTTTTATGGAGTAGTTCTTCTCTATTTCTCCAAAGTCAACTCCGCTGTTCCACATATAATCAAATAATATTCTGCATGCAGCCGCAAGCTGCTTGTGCTCTATATAAATCATAGTCAGATCTTTAGTGGTTTTGATAGGCTGTTCCAGCGGAAACATAACCTTTTCATCGTCAAAGATTAGCATCTTGATGGGGAGGTTCTCTACAATACGCGCCTTCTCACCGTCGCGAACTGACATCTTAACCGACTCATACAGCCAGTCTATTTCCTCGAGCTCACTGAACTGGTAAATTCCCTTGGATGATCCGCCTCTCTTTAGCAGCTTTGCTTCCTCGTCTTCCTGCTCCTTCAGTCTTTCACTATTGTCGCTTGCATAAGGTCCCTTATTAAAAGTGAGCATCTCAACCCTTGTACTGGCTACACTTTTTATGTATCTCCTGTGGATCTGAGTTTTCTCTTCCATCACCTCGATGAAGTCGAGTGGATTGATGATCGCTTTGCTGTTTTCAAAGATGGGGGTAAATACTTCGGCCAGTTTGTCTATCAGTTCCCGCTTTTGACTTAGCTCATGTCTATAAGTTTCGTAAATTCTTTCCATAGCCAGCTTCGGCTCCACAGCCTCATACATCTTATTCTTGCCGAGCTTTTTTTCGATACAGATATTCCGGCTGACCATTTTATTCAGAACCTCATATATCTTGGTTCTGGGGATATCAACTGATTTTTGTAAGTCGGAGGCTGTAAACATTCTCCCGCTTAAAAGGGTCATATAAATTTTGGCTTCCCTTTCGGTGAGGCCAACTTCCATGAATTCCTGCAGGTATTTCGAATTATCCATTAATTAGAATTTACTATAATTTACCATTCAGGGGTCCCAATATCTTCTATTGACCCTCCAATGGGGGTACAACTTACTGAAAACCGTATAATCAGTCAAGAATAGTCTTGAAATTATTGTATAAATTTTTTCAGGACTAATCATCAAACATAATGCGGTCACTACTCCCCCGTTTAATATAACTCTTTTAAGCGATGTTCAGATGACTATAGGAAACTGGTATTTCAAACGATTTCAGAACGTTTTCACAATGTTTTCAGAACGTTTTCAGAACGTTTTCAGATGCCTTTTATCCCGCATTAGATCCGGATTTCAAATGAGCCGGGATCAATAAAAAAGGCGCCCACAAGAGACGCCTTTTCATAAGAACTATTTGCTTAAATGGCTATTTCATCAAGGTCATTTTTTTCGTAGAGGTGAAATTGCTTCCGTCTTTACCGGCAGCGTTTATCACGTAAAAGTAGATACCGCTTGAAAGTGACGAAGCATTAAAGTTTACTTCATGCCCTCCGGCAGCATATTCGCCGTTAAGAAGTTCAGCAACCTGCTGTCCCAGAAGGTTGAATATCTTAACCGATACTTTTGAATCAGCCGCAAGGGCAAATTTAATTTTGGTGGAAGGGTTGAACGGGTTCGGGTAATTCTGTGATAAACTGAATTCAACAGGTACAGTGTAGTTTATTTCAACAGCTTTGGAATACTCATAGGTTCCGTCAAAATCGATCTGCTTCAACCGGTAATAAAGTCTGCCTTCCCGGGCATCTTTATCCAAATAACTGTAGGAAAACTTTTCAGTAGTAGTACCTCTTCCCGGAACAAAACCTACCTTAATGAATGTTTTATTATCCGCACTTCTTTCTATTTCAAACCCGCGGTTATTTGTTTCAGTGGCTGTATGCCAGCTTAGTTGAATGCTGTTATTCACTACATCCGCCGAAAGAGAAATAAGTTCAACAGGTACTTCCAGGTTAAAAAATCCCTCAACCTGGTTCAACAGGTCAGCTCTGGTGGTAGGAGAAGAGCCATCTGTAAGATATGATAGAGCATAGGAGAAACAGAATGTTCTTTGACCGGATGTTCCTTCACTCTGCACTCCGACATTTCCGACACCTGACTGGATGAATGCAAGCGCACCACTGCTGTTTGGTGTATAAAGATCGATCCAGGTATTATTCGGTTGTGTCGATCCGGTAAAGTTCATTCCTTCGGTAAGAGTACCGGTTTGCCCCTGTAAATCTGTAACAGGAGTTCCGGATGAAGAACCATCGCTGGCTGAGGACAGTCCGAACAGGTTCAGTAAGGTTGTATTGCTGCTTTGATCAAATCCCAGTGCGTCACCGCCTTCAAGGTAAACAGCCCCTCCGTTCTGCAGATAACTTATAATTACCTGAGCATCAGTATCCTCAAGCGGTGTATTATTTCCGCCGCCGTAGTTTCCGTAAGACAGGAACGCAGCATCATAACCCTGCAGTGAGGATGGAAGGGTTGGGGAGGTTGAATAGACTACGTCAAAGCCCTGTGTCTGCAGGTAATCCCTGATAAAAGCACCGCTGTAATTAGCGCCATTGGGTTCACCTTCCCATACAAAAACGCCGCTGTTAACAGAAATAAAGTCCTGCTTAATTTCGCTGTCGGTTTCGGTACCGTCTGATACTGTCAGTTTAACAGTATAACTTCCGTTGTCGGTATAAGTCCAGCTCGGATTCTGATCATACGAATCCACTGTTCCATCATTATCAAAATCCCATTCCCATGAGGTAATAGGACCATTAATTGATGTTGAAAGATCTGTAAACTGAACAGTCAACGGAGCCTGGCCGCCGGTAACATCCGCTGTAAAGTCGGCGGTTACAGGAGAATCAATATAGCCTCTGTCCTGGAACACCTGGCTGATAGAAGGTACGTTTACTCCCCCGAATAAAGTCTGATCGGCAGCTAAGAATGCATAAGCCGCATCCTGCTGGTTAGAGCCTCCGCTGGTCATAGACAAAGCTTCCAGAAAATCGCTGTCTGTAGCAGTACGGCCGATCAGGTCGTATACTGACATTAAAGAAGATGCCCAGATCTGACCATCGGTATGTATCGTTCCTGTCAATCCCTCCGGATAATGGGCTGTATAATTTGTAATTCTTCCCGGCCAGAAAGGATTATGACCATCCCAAACAAAAACCCAGTTATATGAAGGATCTGAAGGAGTCCAGTACCCTGTGCTTCTCAGGTATGACGAAGCCCAGTAGTCACCGCAGCCTTCACTCAGACCCTGAACCTGTGAGAGATTTCCGTTGGTCAGCCAGTCGTGTATACCATGACCAAGTTCATGAGTTACAACCCCGAAATCCTCCGCATCATCAACACCGCCGTCACCATAAGCAATACTTCCGGTTGAGGAAATGTAGTGAGAATTATCATCTCCGCTCAAACCGTGAGGATCAAACCTCACGCCGCCTGTATACTGGAACGGCATTAAGGCAAAGCCGAGAGTTTCGTTTATGTATCTCATCGACTGATCGATATGGAAATAAACATTAACGGCTTCGAAGTTATCACTGCTCCTGGTAAAATGAAAATCACTGGTACCATTTGAATGAAGTCCCGTATAAGGTGCTTCAAAATCCCTGATCTCAGCATAAGGACCGACGAGGGAGTAGACCGATCCATCAAAGGTAATATCATGCAGAACTCTTTCTACTGTATGCGCGGTAAGTGAATCTGAATCCGCATCATTATTATCAACGAAACCGGTTGAACCGTATGTTGTTCTCGCATGAGAAATGGGGTCGGGATCAAAAACCCACCCGCTGCCCTCTACAACATTTACTCCGTCACCGCCATAGTAGCATGCATTATCAACGGCCTTTATAATTTCACCAGAATGAGCATCAACCAGTACTTCCCAGTCGCCCGTAATTCCTTCCGAAGGAACTATATTTATCTTTTGGACCGGAATGAAACGACCCTTTCTGTAATACACAACTGTTTCTGTTTTCTGAAAACTGATGTTCTGAGAAACCCCGAGAAGGTTTTTAGCCATAGTTAAGGCATCATCCGCAGATACCCGCAGGTCCGCTGTATTGACGGTGCTTTTTGTACCATACTGAACCTTGTACCCGCTGGCAACATAAACAACCCGACTACTTCTGCTAAGGGTAACGTTAACATCCGAGTTCTCAACAGGAAGTTCTCCGATGTACTGTGTGAAATGAACGTGATATCCTCCGGGTGTTTCAACCATCCCGGCATATCTGAGATCATTAATATCCGATTGAAGATGCAGCATAGCATGATTTTCCCGCAAAAACTGCCTGGCCATTTTTTCGGGAGAATCAGGATTAACTTTATAATTAAGCTGGTAAACAGCTGCAGGCACACCATTCTCAGCATTCACTCTCATATTATTATGAGTGATAAATTGTTCAGACTCGTCAGGGATGATTTCAATTCCCCGGTCGGGCTGCTGCTTCTGAGCAAATAAGCTGTCAGGCAGCACAATAACTGATAATAATATCAGTACAATAATGTATATGTTTTTCACTGATTAACCTTTCGAAAAATTTTGGGTAGATAAAATAGAGGATCAGAAAAGCCGTCCCTGACTGGTTTCCGCGTTGAGCTTGATTTCCGATCAGTTGGGAAAATACTAAGGATATTGAAAAGAGTAAAGATTTATTTATAGTTTTATCGGTTGTTAGCGGTTCATGGTTGTTTCGATTGGATTAATTGAAAATCTTATCAATAAAATTCTTTCCATTCCTAATATTATTCCAGTATTCTCTGTACTCCTTCTGTGAAACAATCATTACCGGTCCCTCATAAATTCCGCCATCCCTGAAACCGTCGTATACTCTGACGGCTATCAGGTTTTGATCCCCGTACTTTAAATCATCTGTCGACAGGTAGTAGCCCCTGAGCTTCTGGTAATTATCTCCCATATCCTTTGTTTCAGGGTTACCCGTGGATCCGATGAGCTTACCATTAATATATACTTCATCAACATCATCAATCTTACCCATTACCAGGATAAGCCTCTCCTCCTTATATTTCTCTGGAACAAAAACCGTTTTACGATACCAGGCAAAACCATCATAATCAGGATAACCCTGGTTTTCCCAGTAACCCGGAACGATCAGATCAGCCCAGTCTTCATCATTATATTTTACTTCTTTCCATTCAGGATCATCCCCGGTTCTGAATTTCCAGGTTCCGACAAGGTTTATTCCATTTTCCATCGCGTACTCAGGCACATAAAAGCCAATGTTTCCCCTCAATATTCCTCCTTCAAGCTCATCATCATAAACTCTTACTGCAATTGTATTCACACTTCCAAAATTCAGCGCAGAAGCAGGTACCGGGTATCTTCGGTCTACATTATATGCTGTTTCATAGTGCGGCGGGAAGGATCCCGAAAAGCCGACTTGTTTACCATTTATGAAAACCTGATCCACGTCATCTACAAATCCAAGAAAAAGATATACTATATCATTCTTATACTTTCCAGGTATACTGAAGGTGTTCCTGTACCAGGCATATCCGTCATATCCATGAAATCCCTGGTTTTCCCATGAGGAAGGAACTTCAATTCTTTCCCAGTTATCGTCATTAATATCAGCAGAAGCCCATTGGGGATTATCTCCCACAGAAAACTTCCATACACCCGACAGATCAACAACCTGCTTCCACTGAGATGACTTGTTCACAGGATTCTCTGTACCTTCTACCTGGCATCCTTCAGAGATCATCAGCAGCAAACCTGCTAATATCCCCGCTAATATTTTAATTGACCTGGTGTTCATAGATATTTCTATTACTGCATGAACTGGTTATTGGTTGATGTCTGCAAATTGTCTGTACAGAACAGTGCTCATCCTTCTTACTTCTTTATCCTTATCACCGGCTGCCATTATTTTCACAGCTTCCATTCCTTCAGTGTTTCCGATATTATAAAGCGACAAAGCAATTAATACCCTGTTTGAAGGAATCTTTTCTTTTCCAAGCTGCTCAACCAGTGTTTCCACAACCTCATCGATCTTATAAAGTCCTGCCATATAGATTGCACTTTTCCGCAGACCGGGGTTATCTGATTGAATTCCCTTTTTCAAAGATTCGAGAGAATATTCATTTATATTTTTATAATTGCTGCTCTGGGCCTGAAGACCTGTTTGTGAGATCATTAATACTGCTAAAAGAACTGCCAAAACTGTAACTGATTTCATTTTATGTCTCCTTTATGCTTAAGTGAAGAGTTATTTTTTATCTAACTTCCACTGCCAATCTAAAGGATCAATATGTATCAGGTGTCATACCATGGTAAAGCAATGTAATTAATTGTAATTATCCATAAGATAATTAAAGAACAAAAATAATATTACTGCTGAACCGAAACCTGTTTATTCATCAGTTATGTTTATATCATTCCAGGCCCCAAGGTAATCACCCAGGTTGGCCTTTATCATCCCCCTGCTTCTATAAGCGGGCTTATACTCCGGATCAAGTTTAATAGCTTCATTCAGATCCGAAATAGCGTCACCATATTCTCCAAGATCAGATCTTACTCTGCCCCGATAATAGAAAGCTTCGCAGCAGGATGAGTTCAATTCAATTGCACGACAGAATAGATCATAGGCTTCCTGATAACGGCATTTTTTATACGCGGAAATTCCTTCATCAAGAAACTTCAGCGCCGCTTCTCTGTCTAATTCAACAGATTTTTCAAAATCTTCAGAAGCGCCCGTATAATCTCCAAGGTCTGCTTTTATTGTGGCCCTGTTATAGTAAGCAAGAGCATCTTCAGGATTCTGCTTTATAGCACTCGAATAATGCTTAATAGCTTCCCTGAGTTCTCCTTGGTCAGCTTTTGCTGTGCCCTGGAGGTTGTAAAAAGAAACTTTGCCGGGATTTTCCCCTCTGTAAATTCTGAAATCCCTCATATTTCCTGTTTCCATCGCTGCCTCACATATTTGTTATCAATTTACTGGAGGGTTTGTATAGAATTTCTGGAGTGAATTATTCCGGTATTAGAATTCTGGATAAAAAGTAAGTATTTGTAAATCAGGAATTGTCAGTTTGCGGTAATTAATTGTAAAAAATTGTCATGGAAGGGTTAAGGGCGGATCTCAGGAAAACTTAAGATCTTTATTCAGTTTAATTGCTGTACTAAAATCTTCCATTGCTGCTGAATAGTCCCCGCGATCAATTTTTATTTTGCCCCTCTGATAGTATGCCTCGGCAAATCGCCAGTCAAGCGCTATAGCCTTATCGAACAGTACAGAAGCCTCCTGAAGATTTCCTTTTTTATATTTATTTACTCCTAAATTGTAATATTCACGCGCCTCCCGCATTTCCAGCTCAATAAACTTCTTAAAATCCTGACTTGCGCCGGCATGGTCTCCCATTTCTGCTTTTAATGTACCTCTTTTGTAATATGCCCTGGAATCCAACGGATTATTTTCGATTTCTCTGGTAAATTTCTCAAGGTCACTGTCACCGGGTTTATGTATCTGCATAACTATCCTCATACGTATATCTAAATTACAGTTAAAAACTCCCGTAATGGAATTTCTTAAGGCAATTAAGGTAAATATGCTAAATAAAACTATTATTTAAATCACAGAGAAGGGTGCAGGTGATAGTCCCCATTGTTAATCAACAAGCTTGTATCCAATACCATGTACCGTTATGATAACACGGGGATGGTTTGGATCTTTTTCTGCTTTTTGTCTCAATTTTACAATAAAATTATCGACTGTCCGCGTAGTAGGACTTTCTTCATAACCCCATATTTTTTCAAGCAGATCATCACGGCTTACCGTTTTGTTCCGGTGTTTCCATAAATAGTTCAGGATTTCAAACTCTTTATGCGACATCTGGACAGGCTTTTCCTGTTCCATCGCAGTATAATTCTGGAAATTCACATCGATTCTACCTATCTGCACTTTAATATCGTCCGTTTTCAGGTTTTCGCCTCTTCTCAATACAGCCTTTATCCTGGCAAGAAGCTCACGGAGACTGAAAGGTTTTGTCACATAATCATCAGCACCTAATTCAAGCCCCAGTACTTTGTCAATTTCCTGATCTTTAGCGGTAAGAAGTATAACCGGGGTTGTAATCCCTTTTTTTCTAATTGTTTTGCAGACATCAAAACCAGACATCTTAGGCATCATTACATCGAGAAGAACCAGGTCATACTGATTATCCAGGATCTTTGCCAGGCCCGATTCACCGTCGGGAGCAAAGTCGACTTCATATCCTTCGAACTCGAGGTTATCTTTTAACCCCAGTCTCATATTTGGCTCATCTTCTACAATCAGAATATTTGGCATACCGGTATCAATTTTTTAATAATTGGTACCGGCAAATTCCTAAATTGTTCAGGCAGATTCAAGTTCTTTAATATCAGCCTTCATCTTTAACGGAAGTTCAAGCAGGAACCCAATCGCTGCCGCAGCTGCTACAGTTACTATACTGCCTACCCAGCCGGGTTTTGTAGTCATCATAAAAATAATTCCGAGTGCGAGAGTAATTTTCAATTTATAGGTTGTCATCAGGAAGGGATCAGAAATTACGGATTTAACTTCAGATGGAATTGACTGCTCTTTATTATTAATAAGAGATGCGATTGACATAGCAATCTTTTTTCCTGTTGTGCTGCCATAACCCGAAAGCGCTATAAGCAGCACCAGTCCCGTCAATACCCACGAATTCCATCCCCAGGAGAGGATCACCAGGTAGGTACCTGTAAGAAGGAGCGATACCGCTGAATAACCAAAAACTATTCTCAGGATCCTCATTGATCCAAGCCAGGGAACAGCCTGCTGCGGGGTAGAGACTGTTTTGAGATTCTTGAAAACAATACCTTCAATACCGAGTCCTGCAAACATTGCAAGCGCCCCGGTTATATGAATGTACAGGGCAATGAGATACATGTTCATTACACTAAACTCCGTTTAAATTAAAGGAAAGAGGCCGTCTGAGAAAGTTGTTCCGTCATTTCGTCTATGGGAAGAAATCTTTAAATCGATTCGCGAAATGACAATGCAGTCTTTTGCGACAACCGCGTTAATTAAATAAGAATTATTAGGATCGATAATATCGGAACGAAAATTAAACACTTAAAATCTGAAGTCAAGCAAAAACTTTACCGTTGTGCTAAAAAGCATAACAAACGGCAATAATTGAGGATAATCGAGTAATATTTTTATTGCTTAAGAGAATAAATTAATTTATGTTATAATCAGGACCAAAAGCGAGTAAAAAACATTTTCTTAGTTGTGTCAGCAGCATTTCCTTTGGATATCTATCCCCTGGATTTCAAATAATATGCCGTTCGGGCAGATGTTATGAAAAGCATTAAATCTTTGCTGTATCTTTTAAATTAATTACAGATGCTGTTATATAAATCAATGACCTATGAAATGCAGAGAAGTTAAATACTACCTGGATGATTACATCTCCGGAAAGTTAATTGATGAGATGAGGAAAGAAATTTACCTGCATCTAAACAAGTGTCATTCTTGCAGGAAAAAGGCCAGGGAATTACGGTTGACCCGAAAATCATCCGGTACCATGCGTAAAAAGATCCATCATGGTGAAAGCTTCTGGGAAACTGCTTCTGATGCCAATGATTTTGATCCCGACTTTAATCTACCCGCCATTTTGTATTCACCATTAAAGGGAAAAGATGATCCCCGGTACAGGATAAAGTTCAGACACAGGATTCTCAGATCCCGGTGGATTGCAGTCGGGGCCCCTATAAGCGCGATTCTCATTGCCGTAATAATTTCAGTCTTATATTTTTACAGATCCAACCCTTCCTTCTGGGAAGTTGAAAGCCTGAAAGGGACTCCTGTTGCCGGCAATCAAAAAATTGACGGAACGGGGAATCTTCCTGCCGGAGAGTGGCTGAAAACAGACTCTCATTCCAGCGCCAGGCTGCAGGCAGGACTTGCTGGTAAGGTTGATGTGAAACCCGGCAGCGCAGTCAAGCTTCTTGATACCAGGGAACCAGGCTATAAACTTTATCTTAAACTGGGCAAAATAACTGCAAATACCGCCGGTTCACCCAAAATGTTGTCAGTTATAACTCCTTCGGCTTCTGCACTCGACCTGGGCAGCATTTATTCGGTTGAAGTAAATAAAGACGGCAGTTCTTTTTTCAGCATAGAATCCGGAAGCATTATTATTACATCCGGCGGAGAAAATGAAGTTTTACCCGCAGGTATAGTATGCGAAACAGCTAAAGATAAGAGACCCGGTACTCCATATCGCATGAATGCCGATACAGAGTTCAAGGCAGCCTTGTCAAGGCTGGATTTCGGGAAGGGAACGAAGGACGATCTTGAAACTCTTCTCAGTAATGCGGATAGAAAGGACGCCCTTAGTTTATGGTACCTTCTCCGCGATGCACGACCAGGGGAGATACAACCAATTTACGATAAGCTGGCCGGGTTTATTGAACCGCCTGACGGAGTTACATTAAAAGGAATTAAGGAGGGGAACAAAGATATGCTTCTCCGGTGGTGGGATAAACTGGGTTACGGCAGCAAATCGTTATGGAACTCCATCCGGGGTTAACAGTCTTAATTTTTTTCTTTATTCTTCTCTAATAAATAATTACATTCATTGAAGCTGAATTAAACGATATTTATTCATATCAATATACGGCTGGGGAGGAAATATGGAATGGACACACCGGATCGAAAACTGGGCTGATAAACATCATCCCAAATGGATAGATTACCTTCGCATTCTTCTGGGAATCATCCTGATCCTGAAAGGTATCACCCTTATCATTAATCGGGAACAGGTAATTCTTAATATGGAAATGAGCAGCATTGATATTTTTTCTTTTCTTGTTACCTCGCAGTATGTACTGGTATTTTACATTGCGGGAGGACTTCTGGTTGCGATCGGATTGCTGACAAGAGTTATTATTCTCTTCCAGGTCCCCATACTTGTTGCGACTATAATTTTTATCGACTATCACAAAGGTCTGTTCGCACTCAATTCAGAACTGATCTATTCAGTTCTGATCCTGGGCCTGCTTATCTTTTATCTTATATACGGCTCAGGAAAATTCTCTGTGGATTTTCTTTTAAGCAGACCACGGGAAACCTGACCAGATGTGCTGTACTATACTTCCCGTGGGACCGGGCATAGTTATTTTAACAATAAAATGCAGATAACTATGGAGGAAGAAATGAGTACACTTTCAGGAATAGAAAAATGGTCGGAGGAACATCACCCGTTATGGATTGATTTCCTGAGGATACTCCTGGGAATTTTTCTGGTTGCCAAAGGGGCTTCTTTTATCAGTCACAGAGAGCAGATTGAATGGGTGCTGGTTAAGAACCATCTTGAATTTCTTATTTTTATCGTATCGGTTTATGTTATCCTTTTTCATATCGGGGGTGGTCTCATGATCGCCACAGGAATCATCACACGCTGGGCAGCCGGCTTTCAGATCCCCATATTAATCGGAGCAATTTTTTTCGTTAACCTGCCCAATGGGTTTACATCAATAAACAGTGAACTCGGATTTTCAATTGCAGTACTTGCTCTGCTCATATTCTTCCTGTTCTATGGTTCAGGAAATTTTTCCCTTGATCACTATATGCAGACGCACCATGACAGGTAATCTCTTAGCTGTTAATATTTTGCGTCCGGATCTACAATTGAACTATTATTTTAAAATTTGCTTAAGACTCCGACGTTCTCCAGTCAGTCAGATATTGCGGTGGAACTTGTTCTGAAAAAAGCGTGAAAGAAAAAAGCTTAATAAAACCTTCAATATAGAGGAGGAATTTTAATGGGCGACTTTAATAATTTTTTGGATAACCTGAAAAAGAACCTCTCAAAGATATCAGATGGAACACACCATAAATTCACAAAGCAGATAGTTCAGGACGGTATAGAGTTCGCACAAAAGCTCGAACCCGACCTGGAGAGCTGGGAAGCCGAATATTCAATTCACCAGATGACAAAAGAAGAGTTTGAAGAGCTTGTTAAGTCTAAAAAAGAACTGCTTGAAATGGAGGCTTTGAAAAAAGAAGATCTCCCGGGAACCGAACTGAATAAAATACGCAATGCCATAGTTGAGACTGTAACCGAAACAGCCGTAAAAGTTCTGCTGTAATTCCCGTTCACTTATCTAATTTCAAAAACACGTCATTCCGAATTTAATTCGGAATCTGGTCATTCTATTTTTAATGGGAAACTGAACACTAATTCCCCTTCACACCTCTTACTTCAAATTTGACTTTTTCTTCCTATACCATACTTTTGTATGGTATGAATAAAAATAAGTTTTACAGCCAGCTTTTCCGGAGAGAAATCTATATTTCTGAACCTGAATATAAAACTAAGGTCCTGGCTGAATCACTTTATAGATATTACAAGCTTGAAGAAGAGAAATGTACGTGTATGCAGTGCAGAAAAGATCTGGAAAAAATAAAACGTTATCTTAAAGAGAATATAAAGGGGGTAACCTTTCCCGAAAAAGATTAATCTGACCAGTATTCTCAGCCGTGCAGGTAGGATCTAAGATCCTCTTTTTGTTTTACACCAAGCATAACCTGTTTTACAACGCCGTTCTCAACAAGGACAGTTGTGGGAGTTGCCTTTATTCCGAAAACTCTTGCTGTCTGCAAATCTCTGGAAATATCTACGTCAAAAATATTTTTATTCGATGATTGAAGCTCTTTAATGATCGGAGTCTGGTACTTGCAGGCACGGCACCCGGGACTAAAAAAGTAGACCAGTCCTTTCGAACCGTTTCTTTCAAGTGTTTTAAGCTTTCCCTGGAGTCCGCTTATTTTCATCCCCTTTGACCTTTTCGCCTGGAATACCATTAAGTACTGAAGCGAAAAAAACACAAGGACAAAACCGGCAATCACATATATAAATGTCATCATTTTTCTAACTCGTTATCTTTCTTCTTAAGGGTGGTAACATTAAGCCTGACATAACAGGGACACATCCCTGTAAGACCGGTTAATAAAATGACTATAGCACCTATAACTGCAAAAGCAGCTGCCTGGCCGTCAATCACACCAGTCAGACTCAATAGAAGTAAAATGAGGGCTGCTGACCCTCTCAAAACCCGGTCGATGTTTCCAACATTTTTTTTCATAGCTATAAATATTCTTTCAGAATATGATTCCTGAAATGAAAAAAAGATTCTGCCAAAGGGTCTCAAACAAAAAAATCAGCCCGTAATGTTTCCGATTAAGGTTTCTTTATATAAGTTGCATTAACCATAATCCCTATATTTGACAGAAAGGATCGTAAAATGAAGAACAGGTTCTGTTTGTTTATAGTAGGCTTTTTCTTATTCCTCCCCGTATTATTAAGTGCGCAGGAAAAACCCTTTCAGCTTTCACTTTTTAACCCCATCCAGATTGTTCCGGAACATGAATCCATAAACGGGGTCAGGCTGAATTTAATTTATACTAAGAATGCAAATGTATCGGGTCTTGACTGGGGACTGGTAAACGTCACCACCGGCAAACAGATTGGCGTGCAATGGGGCGCGGTAAACAAAACTGACGGAGGATTCAAAGGCTGGCAAAGTGGTCTCGTAAATCTTTCAAAAGGAGATTTCACAGGCCTTCAGACATCATGGGTAAATTATCATAACGGATATTTCAATGGGCTCCAGTTTTCCATTATAAATTATGCTGAAACGCTTAAAGGACTGCAGCTCGGATTATTGAACATTATTGGGAAGGGAGGTTTTCTGCCTGTATTTCCAATATTTAACTTTGATTTTGATTGATGGATGGATACAGTCGCTGAGTCCTGATTTTTCAAGCCCCCGCTGTTATCACAACGGGGGCAGACTTTCTGTATCAACAAACATAAGAAAAACTCTATGAGATCAATTATCTTTTTAATTATTTCATTCCTGGTTATTCTCTCCCCGGGAATAACGTTTTCCCAATCACAAATAAATCCGTTTCAGCTTACAGATTTGAGGAAAATAGTTAATGTTTCTCATCCACAAATATCCCCGGATGGAAAACAGGTTGCTGTTATTGTGTCTCGCTATAACTGGGAGAAAGATTCGGTCGAACAGGAAATTGATCTTGTTGATGCTGCTAATAGTTCTGTAAGAAGTCTGACATATCATAGAAGTTCCATTTCAAATGTAAGCTGGTCACCTGACGGCGGCCGGCTTGGGTTTTTAGCCAGAGAGAATAAAACTAAAAAACCCCAAATATATATTATGCATATGAATGGGGGTGACCCCATTAAAGTAACGGATTCAAAAACGGGAGTAAAAGAATTTACCTGGAGTCCTGACGGAAGAACAATAGCTTTTGCTGCGCAGGATACAATTCCCAATCCGAAAGAAATAAAACATCATGAAGACGTATTCCGGGTTACGGATAACAATTTCACGGTGCGTGCCGTTCTCCAGCCGTGGCATCTATGGATTGTATCCGCTGAGGGAGGAAAAGCCAGAAGGCTGACAGAAGGAACATTCAGTCTTTGTACAGACCAGGAAACCATTTCGCCCTTAGCCTGGAGTCCTGACGGCAAATCAATTCTGTTCCAGCGTTTTCCCGATGTATGGGAAGGGAATGCGTGGCATTCTGTGATAGCAGAAGTTGATACAAACGGAAAAGAAATTAATATAGTTGTTAAAGACGAAGGATCCGGACATCCCGAATATTCCGGAAGTTCAGACCTTCTCGCTTTTATGCGGGCCCGTAACGGAGATTTGAATAATGGCAATGCAGTTTATGTACAGATAAATGGAGAAGTTAAAGATATAACCCATGACCTCGCACGTAATATAAACAGGTTTGCCTGGATGCCCGATGGAAAATCGTTGCTGCTTACGGGAGAGAAAGGTACAAAATCAGTTTTATGGGAGCAGCCTTTAAATGGTACGGCAGAATTGATTGATCTGGGAGATGTAAATATCAGCGATGGAAAACCAGGCATATCCGATAACGGAATAATTGCTTTCACGGGTAGAACAGCACTTCACCCTGAAGAATTATTTATACTTAAATCATTACAAGGGAAACCGGAACAGCTTACAAACTATAATGTTTTTGTTGATTCATTAAATCTGGGCAGAACAGTTGGGATAGATTGGAAAAGTTCCGACGGCTTTGATGAAGATGGTGTTCTGACCTATCCCGTAAACTATAATGACAAAATAAAATATCCATTAGTACTAATTATCCACGGCGGGCCCGAAGGAGCATCTACAACTGTGTTTTCCGAGCTTGTTCAATTATTTGCAGGTAAAGGCTTTTTCGTTTTCCAGCCCAATTACAGGGGAAGTATAAATCTTGGAGATGAGTATCAGCATGCCATATTCAGGGATACAGGTGAAGGACCGGGCAAAGACGTTATGGCCGGGTTAAAAAAGATAGAACTAATGGGAATAATCGATACAAACAGGATTGGTGTTAGCGGATGGTCTTACGGAGGATATATGACCTCCTGGCTTAATGGAAAATATCCGAATAAATGGAAAGCTGCAGTTGAAGGTGCGGCACTTAATGATTGGGTTATGGATTATACGATAGCCTTTTATCAGTCATATGATCTCTACTTTTTCGGTGGTTCTCCGTGGTTAAAAGAATATTGGGATATATGGCGGGAACAGTCACCAATTATTTTTGCTGAGAATGTTAAAGCACCAACATTAATTTTGGGTGATGTCGGGGATCCCAATGTACCCATAATCAACAGCTATGAAATGTATCATGCTTTACGTGATAATGGAGTTAATACCGAATTCTATGCTTACCCTGTAGATACACATTTCCCGGGTGATATCGTCCGCAGAACAGATGTTTACAAACGATGGGTTGACTGGATTGTTAAGTATGTGAAATAAGTAAATGGGTTAACAAAATCGTTTACATCAATTTCAAATTTCTACTTCATATGCAGTTCCTCTGCAAAAAACTTGCTTATGCTGATTCTTTTTCTCAAATTAATTAAAGCTTTTCTTTATTAAACGATAAGGGTGCTTTAATGGGAAATGTTTTAAAGAGCTTTTCACTCTTTTTTATATTAACACAGCTTTGTTTTGCCCAATGGCATTGGCAAAATCCTATCCCGCCTCAGAATGATGAACTAACCTGCATAAAGTTTTTTGATGAAAATAATGGAATCGTAACGGGAGAAGGCGGTGAAATTTACAGAACAACTAATGGAGGGTTGTCCTGGGGAATTATTGATTCGGGTATAACAAATGACATCTGGAATCTTTCATTTATTGATAATGAAACCGGGATCATGATCACCAGATATCCCCCAAAAATCTTTATCACCTATGATGGAGGTTGGAATTGGAGTCAGCTGCCCAACCCTCCGGAAGCCGTTGATTTTCTTTCCTGTTTTATCAGCGATAGTATGGAGATATATCTGGCCGGTTATAAATGGGTTGAACCGGAACCTGTCGCTGCTCTCTTTTATACTTCTGATCTGGGAAACACCTGGACCACCACTTCGCAATTTGGCTATAGTAACTATCTGAATGATTTGGTTTTTATTAATTATAACATTGTATTATCGGTTACTTCTGACGGGAAAATTTACAGAAGCACCGACAGAGGTTTAACCTGGACACAGACTTTCTCGGCACCCGTAGGGTTACGCTCAATATCTTTTTGCGATTCGAGTAACGGAATAGTGGTTGGCGGAACAATCACCTATCAAAAAATATATAAAACATCAGATTCAGGGTTAACCTGGCAGCAGACAAGCTCTACATCCGACTATTTGAAGAAATTATATTTTTATAATCTTGAGTCGTTATTTGCGGTAGGTTCAGATTATTCAGTATATAAATCTTCAGATCAGGGATCTTCATGGAACATTTTATTAAGATTAGGAAGTGGTATTTCCAATTCTTTCAATGGAATATCAATTACTGATGTTAATCATATAATGATTGCGGGGACGGCGGGTAAAATCTATAAATCCTCAGATTCAGGTTCAAATTGGGTGTCGATGACGGAGGGTTCCACAAACGATCTCTTCGCCGTTAGCATTGCCGATCAGAATTACGAAATGGCAGTAGGACGTAATGGGAATATTCAGAGAACCACTAATGGAGGAGCTTCCTGGCAGGCCATAGCATCAGGGTTTAATGATAATTTTAATGGAATAAGCAGCCTTGATACCATTACTTATATTGTTGTGGGAAGGAATGGACGTATTATTAAAACATATGATAATGGAGTGAGTTGGATCGAAAAATATTCAGGAACAAGTAATGAATTAAATAGAGTAAATATGTTCGATATCCAATACGGCTTAATTGTGGGTCATAATGGTACCATGTTAAAAACTTATGATGGCGGGGAGAACTGGCAGCTGCAGATTGTTGATTCAACTATGAACTTAGTTGATATCTGTTTCCTTGATCATTCGACCATTTTAGCTGCGGGTAACAAATATGTTAATCAGACTAATCATGCGTATATCCTTCGTTCTACTGACGATGGCTTAAACTGGGAAACCGTGTATGATAATTTATATGAATGGCTCCACAAGATTTCATCCATGGGAAATCAGGGAGGAATCGCGGGAGGAGGAGCCAATACTCACAACTTACTTCTGAGATCTACTGACAGAGGGGAAAACTGGACTAATTTGAATGTTGGAGGTCCTTATTTTCAGCAAACCTGCACAGGGGTATCATTCATTGATTCATTAAACGGAGTAATTTGTTTTGAAGGTGGAATTATTTATGGAACATCTGATGGGGGTGATTCCTGGTATTTTGGAGGCGACTTTTTTCAGTGCATCACACAAAGTCTGTATGATATTCATATGTTAAATGAGAATTACGCTACAGCCGTTGGTTGGTGTGGAACGATTGCAAGCAATATAACTTACCATATCATACCCATAGAATTGAATTCTTTTACTGGGTCCCTGGAAAAGGGAATCGTTTCATTAAAATGGAGTACGGCATCTGAATTAAATAATCAAAGGTTCGAAATAGAGAGAAAAACTTTTACAAATAATTCCGGATCAGGATGGATCTTGATTGGTTACCGAAATGGGAAAGGCACATCAACTGAGTTGAATAATTATACCTTTGAAGATAATATTGGTAACGTATATGCCGAAAAATTTAGATACAGATTAAAACAAATCGACTATGGAGGAAATTACACTTATTCACAAGTAATTGAAGTTCAAAACCTGCCAATATCATTTTCACTTTCACAAAACTATCCTAATCCATTTAATCCTTCTACCATCATAAAATATTCTGTCCCCCAAAATGGAAATATAGAATTAGAAGTATTTAACATTTTGGGGCAGCGGGTTGCAGAACTTGTAAACAAAGAAGTTAAGGCCGGTAATTATGAAGTCAGATTTGATGCATCGGATCTAGCCTCAGGTATTTATTTATATAGAATTAAGGCCGGAGATTATATTCAAGCCAGGAAGATGATTTTATTAAAATAAGTCCTTGAATTGGCTCTTTATTAGACCCGCTGCAGAAACAACAGCGGGTTTTACTATTAATTCCCTAATATTTCCCCGTTTGAACTTAAATTCCATTGTACAGATTGGCAAATTTTCTTAATTTTGCCCCGCACCCTTAGCTCAGTTGGTAGAGCATCTGACTCTTAATCAGCAGGTCACCGGTTCGAGCCCGGTAGGGTGCACAAAACATCTCAAATTCGCACTTTTTTCGACTCTCCTACCCTAAAAATTATCTGCTTTTGTGGACAAAATCTAAAAAGATACTGAATCCACCTGAAATTACTTCAACTACTACTTCAGTTACTATTTCAGCGATTCAATACTTAAGTGAAGAAGTGCAAATTATGGGGCAGCTTTGATATTTTTTTTAGCATAGTAGTAAATCAAACGGACACTAATCTTTGCAACTATTTTAACCTGGAATCTGTTAATCTTTTGTGGCACTATTTTTTACTGATACCTGTCACATTTTTTTAAATCAACAAATTGAATTTTATAAAAGATGAAAAAGAAGACCTTAGTAATTCTTAATACGATAACTTTAGTTGCAGTATTATTCATAAATTATTTGGCGGCTAGCGGTGCGATAAATAACCAAACTGTTGGAGAAATTAGCAGCCGTTATGAAACATTATTCACGCCTGCAGGATATGCCTTTTCTATTTGGGGAATAATTTATTTCGGTCTGATATTATTTACCGGATTCCAATGGTCTGCCCTCATCAGAAAAAATGACCTCGGGATTATTGATAAAACCGGTTTCTATTTTATCGTTACGAACCTTGCAAATACAGGATGGCTATTCCTCTGGCTTTTCGAATATCCCGGTTTATCTGTAATTGCAATGATCATTCTCTTCTTAACCCTGATAAAAATTATAAAGCAGTTTGATATGGAAATATGGGATGCTCCTGTAAGGATAATATTTTTTGTCTGGTGGCCATTTGCAATTTATTTCGGATGGATAATTACTGCTTTAACAGCGAACATTGCTGCCTATTTTACTTATATCGGATGGAAAGGCTCGCCGCTTAATCCGGAAATCTGGACGATCATTTTAATAGTTCTTGCCGCAGTAATTTATATCATATTAATTTTTAAAAGAAATTTGAGAGAATCCGCTGCCGTCGGAGTCTGGGCATTAATAGCAATTGCTGTAAAGCAGGGTAATGAAAAAATGGAAATAACAGCGGCTGCAATTTTGGCTGCGGCAGTTATCTTGGTTTTTATTCTTTACCATGGATTTAAAAACAGGGAGACCGCTCCAATTAAGAAATTGATGCGGGGAGAATTTTAATTTATTGTATGCTTGCTTCGGAGCTTGCAAGCATCAGTCACCGAGAGGATTCCGCCACTCTCCGTAAAAAACATCAGTCGCTGGGATGAAGGGTGTATGTACATCTTAAAATTCCGCGGGTTCATCCGCTGTATAAACAGGCTCATCCCCTTATTTTTCCCGCGGCCCCCTTCTCCTCTTAAGTTTGGAACAGATAATCAAAATGATTTATCCTAAACTTGAAAGGAAATAAAAAATGAAAAACTTGATTTTAACCCTCGCCGCATTAACCATAATATTTTTTTCGCAGCCAGCCGCTGCCCAGGATAAATGGAGTCTTGGATTCAGGCCCGGTGCTGATTTCGCCGCCGAAGATATTTCGAACGCCGATCTCGGTCAGGGGTACGGAACTGAATTGACCATCGCTTACCGCCTGATGCCCCACCTTTCCGCATACGCGGGCTGGAGCTATAACAACTTTTCTGTCGATCAATCCTTTGCGGGACCTGATGCGAGTTTTGAAGAAACCGGCTACACCTTTGGATTGGAGTTCATACATCCAATCGAAGAATTAAATATAAAGTATCTCCTCAGAGCAGGCGGAACTTATAACCATCTCGAAATTGAAAATAATGATGGCGATATTATTATTGATTCTGGTCATGGCCTCGGATGGCAGGCGGAAGCAGGACTGGTTATTCCTTTGACTGATAAGTTTTCTCTCATGCCCGGCCTCAGATATCGTGCATTATCCAGAAACATTAATATAAATAATGTTAGTACCCCGGTTCATCTGAATTATTTCTCGGCCGGAATCGGCCTAAGCTGGTCATTCTGATGAATCTTTTCAGGATTATGAGAGCATCTTAAGTACTTTTTAACGAATTTTGAAGTGTGAAAATGAAATTAAATAAATATACGATCCTTACGATACTGCTTCTCGCTCTGTTCGTTCAGATCTTAATCATAACCTACAACTACATCACCGGTTTTATCACGGTTCCTGATGTCGGCAACTACCTGGTGCGGCTTGCCATCGGCACTTTCTTCAGTTTTGTTTTTGCCCTGCTGCTTGTATATCTGGATCTGAAAATAATAGATGGATTGGACAGACTCTTCCCCCTTCCTCAAAAATTGATTAAAAGGATTCCCGTTGAACTCACGCTCGCCGTTATAGCAGGAATACTCATAGGTTCTGCTGTTACCTTAATCTCGGGTACCTTGATGCCGTATAAAGATGGAATGGTTAAGAATATCGTTAATAATTCTCTTATCACTTCAGTAATAAATCTTATTATCATTACCGTTATCGAAGCGATTGTCTGGTTCAAAAGGAACCAGCAGTCGCTGTGGAAAGCGGAACGCCTTGAAAAGGAAAACTCTCAGATCAGGTTTGAAACTTTGAAGAATCAGCTTAACCCTCATTTTTTATTCAACAGCCTGAATGTTCTTTCATCCCTTATTAAAAAAGATACCGATAAAGCTCAGGATTTTGTGGATGAGTTTTCCTCGGTCTACAGGTATACTCTCGATGTAATTGATAAGCCTGTTGTTGAACTGAAGGAGGAAATCGATTTCGCGAAATCGTATTTGTTTCTGCAGAAAAAAAGATTCGGCAGCGCTGTAGTAACAGAAATAAATATTGACGCGTCAAAGCTTTCCTGCCTGGTTCCGCCTCTTGCTGTGCAGACTCTCCTCGAAAACGCGTTCAAGCATAATAAAGCCTCAGACGAGAGTCCCTTAACAATTAAAATAAGCACTCAGGACGGCAGCTTAACGGTCATAAATAACCTTCAGCCGAAAATCGTATCATCTGAATCAACAGGTGTCGGACTGAGCAACCTTAAAAAAAGATATGAATTACTCGGGCCTCAGCTTCCTGTTTTCTCCGTAACCGAAAATGAATACATCGCGAAGATTCCTCTCATTAAACCTGAATAAAAATGAAAACCATAATAATAGAAGATGAAAAACTTGCCGCGGAAAGATTGGAAGAACTGATCCTTGAGATCGATCCTTCAATTGATATTACCGCAAAACTCGCCTCTGTTGAGAAATCGATTGAGTATCTTAAACAGAACAAACCCGACTTAATTTTTCTTGATATTCAGCTGGAAGATGGTCTGAGCTTTTCAATTTTTGAAAAAATAAATATTGACGTCCCTGTAATTTTCACAACTGCTTACGATCAGTATGCCATAAAGGCGTTCAGGCTGAACAGTATCGATTATCTCCTTAAGCCGATTAAGAAAACCGAACTTAAAGAAGCGCTGGTAAAGTATAAGAACATTAAGTCGTCTTACCTGGTCGATTTTGAGGAAATTGTAAAGAGTATTCAGAACAAAAACGCCGGTTACAAGAAAAGATTTTTAATTCAGTATGGTCAAAAAATCAAAAAAGTGGAAGTTGACGAAACGGCTTATTTCTATGCGCTTGATAAGAACGTTTTCCTGACAGCTTCATCGGGAAATACCTACCCTATCGATTATACACTGGATAAACTCCAGGAAGTTATTGACCCGGAGAAATTTTTCAGGATCAACAGGAAAATGATAGTCTCATTCAGCGCCATTAAAAATATGATCCCTTTTTCACGCTCAAGAATAAAAATAGAATTAAATCCGCCTGAACCTAAAGATGTTGAGGCACTCGTAAGCGTTGAAAGAGC
>CAWHTX010000017.1:0-289327 GCA_963832355.1 uncultured Bacteroidota bacterium
AGTCCCAGTACAGCACATAACGATAATGTTCCATTCCGATGTCGCTCACCCTTTGCCAGGACGAAGCCTCGATCGGAAACCATTTTTCACCGGAACCGTAGGCATAGCGCCGGTATTCGTGTTTGCCGCAATGCATCCCCTCATAAGAGATATTCCGCACACCGGAAGATGAAACGATCACCAGGGTGTAGCGCACCACCCGGTCTCCCCCCACGGATAGCGACTCCGGATCGATGAAGACACGAAAGTCGTAACCGGGCAGGCTTGCCGGCAACTCCAGCAAGCGATCATTTTCCGGGTAGGCAGGCAACCCCGGGGCTTCTTCCTTCCAGGCAGGGGGTTCAACGAAAGGAGTTCCGGACCAGCCCGTTTCGTCATCCGCGGAAACGACACTGGAAAAAATCAATACCAATGCGGCGAACCAGTATATACGGTGTATAGCCCGGCCAGGAATAGTTGTATTCATTGGGAGCGCAGTTTAGCGCGCCGAACGACTCATTTCGAGCCTCATCAACGCATCTTCACAAGTTCAGTGACCTGGTGCGTGTTGCTCCGGTTCACGAGAGGTCGGCAAGCAGCGCGGCGCGGATGTTGTCCGTGACAGGCTCCACCCGATGCCTGTAGTTCGCATGGTCTATTCCAAAAGAGAGCACTGCTCCGGCCTTGACATCCCTGACCATTGCCGGGCTTATTTCAAATCGCAGGAAATGGACCGATGAGGTCTTTTCCTCGGTATTGCGATCAAGATCCTCATCCGCGACCGCATACACCCGTTCATGACCATCAACCATCACCCACACCCTGTTCTCGATCCCGACCAGTCCGGCCAGCAACTCCCGGCGCTTGTCGACATCGGGTTCCTCGATCATGAATGTCGCCTTCCAGTTGGCCCCATCCGGGATGAGCGGATTGTACGCGGCGAGTTCTTCCTCGATGCCCGCGGCTTCGAAGATCCGTTCGACCCGCAACATTTCCTGGATCTGGTACTGTACGGTCAGGCGGTCCTCGAAATACAGGGTGGCCACCGGCCCGATGGACAGCTTGCGATTCTTCTTATGCGCCATGACACGGGCACGAAACTCCGGCCGCAGTTCCGCATACTGTTCCAGACTGTAAAGATCACCACGCGTCAGTTTTTCCATAGACTCAATACCGGTTAACGTTCCTTTTATCCATAAACATCATGTTCACCGCAGAGACGCAACGGACGCAGAGAAACCCGTTAACAAAAAAATCAGATACTCTGCGTCCGTTGCGTCTCTGCGGTGAGTTTATTTCTTTATCAAGGGTGTTCGCTAGATTCCGTAAGCCATGCGCAGCAGTTTCAATGGATGTTCCGGCGCCTTCTCGCTAGCCATGCCATTCTCGATCTGGTGACCGGCCATCGGGCAATCACTGCTGTAATGGTCGACCTCATCACGCACCACACGATTGACCACAGGTCGACATATTTTCATCGAGATCTCGTGAAATTCTTTCTTTACCGCGTAGGTACCGTCATGTCCCGAACAGCGCTCGATGGCATCCACCCGGGTGTCGGGAATCAATTGCAGCAGATCGCGCGTCTTGAGGCCGATATTCTGTACTCGCAGATGGCAGGGCACATGGTAGGCAATCCCGCCTAGCGCCTGTTTGAAGTCGGTTCGCAGCTTGCCGTACTTGTGACGCAGCATCAGATACTCGAACGGATCGAAGATCGCATCCCTGACCCTGGCAACTTCCGGATCATCCGGAAACATCAGCGGCAGTTCCTGCTTGAACATCAGGACGCAGGAAGGCACCGCGGCAATAATATCCCAGCCCTCATCAACGAGGCGCAGCAAGGCCGGTATATTGGCATCCCTGGCGGCCTTGACGGCATCCAGGTCACCCAGCTCGAGCTTGGGCATCCCGCAGCAACGCTCCCCGGGGACGGTGGTCAGCGGGATGCCGTTATGTTCCAGCACTGCCGCCAGGTCCATCCCGATATCCGGCTCGTTGTAATTGCAGTAACAGGTCGCAAACAGGGCAACCTTGCCCCGTGTCGGCCCGGCCGGTTCTGCGGCCACGCCGAAGTCAGCACGGCCGGCGAGCCGTTTTCGCAATGTCCTGCTGTGGTATTGGGGCAGGATGGCATCCTGGTGCACATCCAGCACCTTTTCCATGATCCGGCGTGCCGGCTTTGAACTGTTGACTGCATTGACCACGCCGGCGACGACCGGTATTCCGGCCAGACGGCCGACCGTATCGGTCGATGTCAGCAGGCGGTCTCGCGGCCGGACTTTTCCCTGCTTGAAGCGAACCGCCTTGGCACGCAGCATGAGGTGCGGAAAATCCACGTTCCACTCGTGCGGCGGCACATAGGGACACTTGGTCATGAAACACATGTCGCAGAGATAACAGTGGTCGACCACCTCCCAGTAGACCTCGCGGGAAACGCCGTCCAGTTCCATGGTGTCCGATGCGTCGATGGCATCGAACAGGGTCGGGAAGGCGTTGCACAGGCTGAAACAGCGCCGGCAACCATGACAGATATCAAAGACGCGCTCCAGTTCCGCGAACAGTTGCTGTTCGTCGTAGAAACCGCTACCCGTCCAGTCGATGGGATGACGCGTCGGCGCTTCCAGGCTGCCTTCCCGTTTTCCTTCACCTGTCGATGCCATTGGCCCGTACCCGTTGTCTTAACGATACGAGGGGCCGTATGGCCGGCCCCTCGATTGCCACCCGCCAGGGATTATTGATCCAGTGCATCAAGTGCTTTCTGGAAGCGGTTGGCATGAGACCGCTCGGCCTTGGCCAGGGTTTCAAACCAGTCCGCAATCTCATCGAACCCCTCTTCGCGCGCCGATTTGGCCATACCCGGATACATATCGGTGTATTCGTGGGTTTCGCCGGCAATCGCCGCCTTCAGGTTATTCGATGTGGCACCGATGGGAAGCCCGGTAGCCGGATCACCGACCTGTTCGAGATATTCAAGGTGACCGTGTGCATGGCCGGTCTCGCCTTCCGCCGTGGAGCGAAACACCGTGGCAACATCGTTGTATCCCTCGACATCGGCCTTGGAGGCAAAATAGAGGTAGCGGCGATTGGCCTGTGATTCACCCGCGAAGGCATCCTTGAGACTCTGTTCCGTTTTGCTGCCTTTCAGATTCATAGCTGTTTCCTCATGCAATGTAATGAAGGTGGGGGAGACTGGCTCCGATTAAAGTTTAGAATTAATCTAATCTTTTGACAAATCTAGATCAGCACCCCTGCCAGGTCAAGTACTGGTAATCTTCGGGTGACAACATCAGACGTTGCATTGACCCCCCTCACCCGGCTGGGGTAACGTAGTCCGTTTCCATGAAAGTTTCAAGCAATGGCCAGAAAACAACAGGAAACACTTGCGTTTGAAAAATCCCTGAAGGAACTGGAAGCCCTGGTTACAAGGATGGAGCAAGGCAACCTGAGCCTGGAGGAATCGCTGCAACATTTCGAACGCGGCATTCAACTGACACGCACCTGCCAAAAGGCTTTGAAAGCGGCCGAACAGAAGGTCGAAATCCTGTTGAACAAATCCGGCCAGGATGACATTGCCCCGTTCACCACTGATGACGTCTGACGATTCCCTGCAGTCGTTCATGGCGGATTGCCAGGCCCGTCTCGAGAAAAGCCTGCATCACTGGCTGCCCGACGCCAATACCCTCCCGTCATCCCTGCATGAAGCCATGCGTTACGCGGTACTGGGCAGCGGCAAACGCATTCGCCCCGCTCTCGTCTACGCCAGTGGCCAGTCCGTCGGCAGCCAGAGGCAACAGCTGGACAGTGCGGCCTGTGCTATCGAGTTCATTCACGCCTATTCCCTGATCCACGACGATCTTCCCGCGATGGACGACGACGATCTGCGCCGTGGCAAACCCAGTTGTCACAAGGCGTTCGGCGAAGCCATCGCGATTCTCGCCGGTGACGCCTTGCAGGCACTGGCCTTTTACGTACTGGCGCATGATAAAACCCCGGAAAATGCCAATACCCGGCTGCAGATGATCGATACCCTGGCACTGGCGTCCGGATCTCGTGGCATGGTTGGCGGACAGACGCTCGATCTCACGGCCACCGGCCGTCAACTGGGCATCGCCGAACTCGAGGACATGCATATCCACAAGACCGGCGCGCTGATCCGCTCCAGTGTCGTCCTCGGCGCCCTCACCGCTGCGGAGCTCCCCGAAGGCACCCTGGAAAAACTCGATCACTATGCGAAGTGCGTTGGTCTGGCCTTCCAGATTCGCGACGATATCCTCGATGTTGAAGGCGAAACCGATACCCTCGGCAAGCGTTCCGGAGCGGACCAGTCGCTGGAAAAATCGACCTACCCGATGCTGTTCGGGCTGGAAGGCGCGAAGCAGCGCGCCCGTGAACTTCACGAGGAAGCCATGAAAAGCCTCGCAGGAATGGATGAAAAAGCCGACCCTCTGCGCTGGATATCAGCATTTCGAATTCGATAATAAGAAAAGAATAATTAATACTTTAAGAACATTATTATTTCTGAGAAGTGTTGTGAAAAAAATACGACCTGATTCTATTTTAAGCTTTGGGGAGATTTGGAATAATTTTGTATTGATTGCATTAATAGGTTTAAGACATCCAATTTATATTTCTGATAGATGTCAACCAAATAAATCCTTGGGTAAGATTCATGATTTTTTAAAGAAAAATGCTGTATCCAACTAGTAAAGGCGTGATAGCTCAAACTCAAATAGCTAAAGAGATATTTAGTGAAATGTACCATCATAATAATATTGAAGTTATTGGTAACCCAATTAGAGAAATCGCCTCTCTAAATAATGAAAAAAGAGAAAATATAGTGCTAACGGTTGGCAGACTAATTAGCACGAAACATCACGACGAATTAATAAGAATGTTTAGTTCAATCAATAAACCAGATTGGAAACTCATAATTATTGGTGAAGATGCATTGAGGCAGAAGAATAAATTTAGGTTAGAAAAAATTATAACTGAATTAAATATTAAAGATAAGGTGATTCTAGCTGGTAAAAAAGAAAACGTCGATGAGTATTATTTAAAAAGCAAAATATTTGCTTTTACTTCAAGTTCCGAAGGTTTCCCCAATGTTGTTGGAGAAGCTATGGCCGCTGGATTACCAGTAGTTGCCTTTGATTGTATTTCCGGCCCTTCAGATATGATTACGGATAATATTAATGGATATTTAGTTCCGTTACTCAATTTTAAGTTGTTTCAAGAAAAACTATGTTACTTAATGGAGAATGATAATCTTCGGATTAAATTTGGGGAAAATGCAAAGTCTTCTATAAAAAAGTACTCCAGTGAAGTGATAGCAACTAAATACAAAAATTTTATCAGGATTTAATGCGTATACTTCAAATAAATGCCACTATTAATAGCGGTAGCACAGGAAGAATAGCCCGGGATATTAGTCATTCATTATCAGAGAATGGACATAAAAGTTATATTGCTTTTGGAAGAGGCCAAAAATCTAAAAAGGTGGAGGAATTAAAAATTGGCAGGACATATGACTTTATATTACATTACCTAAATACAAGATTATTTGATCGTCACGGCTTGGGATCAAAATTAGCAACAAAATCTTTTATTGAAAAAATAACGAAACTAGATTTTGATTTAATCCATCTTCATAATTTACATGGTTATTATATAAATATAGAGATTCTTTTTAACTATTTAAAGGAAAGTAATAAGCCCGTAGTCTGGACACTTCATGATTGTTGGGCATATACTGGTCACTGTGCTTATTATGATCTCGTTAATTGTCAAAAGTGGAGAACGCAGTGTTTTAGATGTCCTAACAAATATGCTTATCCAGCAAGTATACTTTTCGATAATTCTCGAAAAAATTATCAGAAAAAAAAGAGCTATTTAACAAAATTAATAAATTATATATCGTTACACCTTCAAGATGGCTGGCAGAGCAAGTAGACATATCTTTCCTATCAAAACATAAAACTTTAATTATTCCTAATGGGGTCAATTTAAACATCTTCAAACCGTATGTGGATGCAAATGTGCTTTCAAAATATAACTTGTTAAGTAAAAAATATATTCTTGGTGTTGCTAATGTATGGGATAAAAGGAAGGGCTTAGAAGATTTTATAAGATTATTTTATAATCTAAAAAGCAGCGTAACATTAGTTCTTGTCGGGTTAAAAAAGAAACAAATTATTAACCTTCCTGAAGGAATGGTTGGAATAGAAAGGACAGAGAATATTAGCGAGTTGGTTACATTATATTCTGCTGCAGAATTATTTCTTAATCCGACTTATGTAGATAATTTTCCCACAACCAATTTAGAAGCCTTAGCATGTGGCACCCCAATAATCACATATAATACTGGGGGCAGTGTAGAAGCCACAGATGATAGCACAGGGATGGTCGTTGAGAAAGGGAATATAGACGGAATAATTTCATCTATGAAGATTATTCTAAAAAAAGGAAATAATCATTATCAATCATTATGTCGAGAACGTGCTGTAAAATATTATAATATAGAAGATCGATATCAGGATTATTTAAATCTTTATCTACATATTACTAGCAATAATAAAAAGATAAATTGAATCCAATTATTTTCGTTAATCAGAGCGCTGGTTATATAATGATCGATATTATAAATGCATGTGGGAAGGAATATAATAAAAGAGTTCTATTTACCGGATTTCTAAATCCACGAAATGTAAAACTCGATAAAGAGGTAAAAATATGATTGGTTGGAAAATATAAAAGGCGTAATATATTAAAGAGATTTATTTCCTGGATAATTGGCGTTTCTGAAAGCATTATCCTTAATAATCATTAAATATAGAGATGCCGAATTGTTTTTAGTTTCAAATCCACCTATTATCAGTATTCATACCCATTATTTTGCAAAAACAAATTTTCTATTTACATCTTGATGTCTATCCTGATGCTTTTGTTGAATTTAACCTGCTTAGTAAAGATTCTTTTCTTGTTAAGCTATGGTCAAAGGTGAATAGGAAGGTATTTCCAAGTGCAGAAAAAATTTATACTTTAACTGAGGGAATGAAGGACAGGTTATCTAATTACGTTGATCCAAATAAAATAAAGGTTGTACCTGTCTGGTCGGATAACAATTTCCTTAAACCATTCCAAAAAATTTAAATAAATTTTTAGAGGAACAGAATCTTAAGAATAAATTTGTAGTACTTTATTCAGGAAACCTGGGTAAATCACATCCTGTTGAACTGCTTGTTGAATTGGCTTCAAAGTCACATAATGATAAGATTTATTTTATGATCATCGGTGAGGGTGAAAAGTATGAAGCTATAAAAGAGGATATTGAGAATCGAAAACTGAAGAATATAAACTTGCTTCCCTGGCAGCCTACTAACTTATTACCTTACACATTTTCTAGTGCCGACATTGCAATTGTAATGCTGGGAAAAGAAGCATCAGAACTAAGTATTCCAAGTAAAATATACAATTTTTTATCTGTTGGGGCACCTATATTAAGTATTTGTCCAAAAAGTTCTGAACTTGAAAAGTTGATAATAAAATATGATGTTGGTAAATCATTCGAAATTTCTGAACAGGATAAAATATTAAATTTTATAAATGAATTAGCTTCAAAGCCAGACCTTTTAGAGAATTATAGATCAAAGTCTCTTGAAGCATCAAAAGATTTTACTCCAGCCAATGCTTATGCTTTTTTCAAAAATTAATGTATGTATAAAATAATTAAAAGAATCCTCGATGTAGTTGCGTCTTCATTTATTTTACTTATTATTTCTCCTGTTCTGTTAATCCTTTCAATAGTATTATTATGGCACCTTAAAGAAAATCCTTTTTTTATTCAGCCTCGTCCGGGAAAGAATACCAAGATATTTAAGTTACTTAAGTTCAGGACAATGAGTAACGCTAAGGATATAAATGGTAATATGCTTCCGGATAGTAAACGGCTAACAAAAATTGGTGGATTCTTGCGGAATCATTCTCTTGACGAGCTTCCACAATTCCTAAATGTACTGAAAGGGGATATGAGCCTGGTTGGCCCCAGACCATTGCTTGATTAAATATTTACCACTATATACTAGAAAGACAAGCAAGGAGACATGAGGTTAAACCGGGAATTACTGGTCTTTCTCAGGTTAAAGGAAGAAATAAACTTGACTGGGATCAAAAATTTGAATTAGATGTTTATTATGTTGATAATTGTAATTTAATACTGGATTTAAAAATATTGTTCTGGACTCTAATTACCGTTTTTCGCAGGGAAGGAATTAATGCTTCGGATTCTGTAACGATGCACCCTTTTCAGGGGAACAATACAAATAAATAAATTAGAAATATTATAGGAACTCAGATGGAAGACAAATTACTAACTGGATTAAAAGATGCTCTTGAGATTGAAGACCGGGATCTTAATCTCAATGATAATTTTAGGGAATACAAAGAATGGGATTCCTTGCTCAGCTTACAGTAATCGCAATGCTGGATGAGCAGTTCCAGGTGTCAATTGAATCAAATGAATTTGAGAAGTTAAAAACAAACGGGGATCTGCTTGAGGCAATAAAGGCAAAGACAAATTCATAATTTTTATTATTTAATAAATATATATGGCTTACCTAAAATTTGAAAATAAAGGGATAACTGGACTTGCAGCTGCGGTTCCTGCTAATAAAATAGATAACTATACTTTCTCTGATCATTTTTCTCCGGAAACGGCAAAAGAAATTGTCGAAAAAACGGGAATAAAGGAAAGAAGAATTGCTGAGCCGGGAGTCTGCGCTTCTGATCTGGTAACAGCAGCTTCTGAGAAATTGTTTTCTGATATGAATGTTGATCGCTCGGAAATAGATTTACTGATTTTTATTTCCCAGACACCGGATTATCGAATGCCGGCAACTTCTATTGTTCTGCAGGATAGACTTGGTCTGCCAAAATCGACTATTGCTTTTGATGTGAATCTGGGCTGCTCAGGATTTATATATGGTATGTCACTGGCTTATTCTATGATTAGCCAGTCAAGTTTCAGAAAAGTACTATTGCTTGATGGTGAAACCCGGTCGCGGGTTTATTCTTTTAAGGACAGGCAGGTTGCATTTTTGTTCGGTGATGCCGGGGTTGCGGCATTAATTGAAAAAGATGAAAAATTCGGAGAAAGTCATTTCAGTCTGAACTCTGACGGATCAAGATCTTCTTTAATAAAGATAAATGCTGGTGGCTATCGAAATCCGAGTACAGAAGAAACTGTTAAACAGAAGGTTGTGGATGAATATGGGAATATCAGGAGTGAGGAACAGGCATATATGAATGGTGCTGATGTTTTTAATTTTCTTATTAGGGAAGTTCCGCGCGATATTAAATCTACCCTGGAATACTCCGGAAATAAAATAGAAGATATTGATCACTTTGTATTCCACCAGGCAAATAATTTTATGAATAGCTACCTGATTAAGAAACTGAAGCTTGATATGGCTAAAGTTCCGATGTCTATTGAGAAGTTCGGGAATACATCATCGGTTTCAATTCCCCTGACAATTGCAACCCAGCTTCAGAAGGATTTAATATCCCGAAAGAAAGTATTTCTAAGCGGATTTGGTGTAGGACTATCCTGGGCTTCTGCTGTGGTTAATTTTCAGGACTGTCATATAAGTGATCTTAGTGGAAATCTAACATAATATGAATCATCCTTTCAGCCTGGAAAATAAAACAATCATTATTACCGGAGCCTCATCAGGTATAGGCCGACAGTGCGCAGTTTCCTGTTCGGAAATGGGAGCGAAGGTAATTCTCTCAGCCAGAAATGAAGAAAACCTGCGTAGATACCTTGGATCTGATGCTGAATAAAGACTTGCATTCTTACTATCCAATTGATTTAACAGATTATGATAAGGTTTCTACATTAGTCCAGGATATGAGCTGAAGCTCATGGAAGAATTGACGGTATTATCCATTCTGCCGGAATCTCTACTACTTATCCTCTGAAAATGACGAATCCTAAAAAGATAAATGATTTTTTAAATCTTAACGTAACTGCAGGAATAAATCTTACACGGATAATAACCCAAAGGAAATACTTTCTCAGAAGATGGTGGGAGCATTGTTTTTATTAGTTCGGTCATGGGAATGGTTGGTGAGAGCGGAAAGACTCTCTATTCTCTTACTAAAGGAGCTTTGATTTCAGGAGTGAGATCAATGGCGCTTGAACTTGCGCCTAAAAAAATAAGGGTTAATACTGTTTCTCCGGGAGTTGTTGAAACACCTATGTCATCTAAAGCTGTTTACAGTCAGAATGAAGAATCATTGAATAGAATTAAAGATTTGCATCCTTTGGGATTAGGTAACTCCGTAGATGTTGCAAATGCCTGTATTTATCTGCTTTCAGACGCAGCCAAATGGGTAACAGGAACCAATTTGATAGTGGACGGAGGATATACAGCAAGATGAATATGAAAGAAGTGATCGTAGTAGGAGCAGGGGGTCACGGTGCAGAGATTGACGATTATATAAACTATAATAATAAGTATACAGAACAGCAGTTAAAAATCAAGGGTTACCTTGATGATAATCCTGAAATTATAATAGTTATTTGCTTTCCGGCCCATTACTTGGCGGCGTAAAAGATCATAAGGTTCAGAAGGATTGTTTATTACATAATGGGGATTGCAAATCTGAAATATAAAAAACAGTTTGTTGAGCAATATAAGTCAGATGGAGCAAAATTCATTTCTCTCATACATGCTAGTGCTTATATATCACCTACAGCAAAATTTGGAGAAGGTATTATAATCGGTCCTATGGCGAATATAGGTCCTAATGTAAGTATAGGAAATTATACGCTGATAAATTCTGCGCTGCAGCCTTGGACATGATACAATAATAGGTAATTATAATTTTATAAGTCCTAATGTATGCTTTTCAGGATTTACCAAAGTGGGCGATTCTAATTTATTTGGAATAAACAGTGCTACTATCCCGGGAATTACAATAGGGGATAAAAATAAAATCGCGGCGGGAATGGTTCTTCATACTGATGTAGGCAATGATGAAGTCATCTTCTACCGAGTATAAAGAACGAATAATAGCAAAGCCTAAAGAATAAACTTACCTTCTTTCCTCTTACCCTTTCCTAACTAATTTTGTGAACTTGCTAAATCCACTATACCCGGTCTTATTACTTTTTATCCTGGCATTTTTATTCAGAAAATAAAAAGCTGAGATTTTTTTGGTAGTCTGCTTGTATATGTCTCTTCTTGATCTGGGTATCACCTTTGCCGTATATTTAACCAGGGAGAGGGAAAGAGAGTATAAGCCATTTAATATTTCTTCATTTGAAGAAAATCATCCCTCAGCGGATCCTTTCATAGTTGTCCTTGGTGCGGGGTATACTAATGATCCTGAATTGCCTGTAAATTCTCAGTTGAGCGGGACGGTTGCAAGTCGGCTAATGGAAGGGATAAGAATATATAGGGGAATTAAGGAAGGCTAAGCTTGTTACTTCGGGGGCATATTTCGGGAGCAGACGGTCTCAGGCAGCGGCTGTGGCTGATGCTGCTCTTTTGTATGGTGTTTCTCCGGCGGATACTTTTCATCTTTCGAATACTTTAAATACTGAGACAGAAGCAAAGGCTTTTGCTGAGAGGTTTAAGGATAGTCCAGTCACTGTAATCCTGGTTACTTCAGCACTTCATATGCACCGGGCTGTATGGTGGTTTAATCATTATGGAGTGAAGGTTATTCCTGCTCCGTGTAATTATTTCGTGAAGGAGGATCCTGATGATCCGGATTTTGAATGGTGGCCGTCGTACAGAAAGATTGAGATGATGGAGAAGTGGGGGCACGAGGTGGTGGGGATGTGGTGGGCGAAATGGAAGACAGCGGAATAAGATCTCTACCTTTCTGGATCGAGATGACATTTTCGTACCAAATGACATATATTATGTGATATTTTCTTAATAATTTATTTTGACTTTTGAATAAAAGAATACTTAATGCATTATTGCTGTCCTGCATCCTGATGTTGCCTGTTTATGCGCAGGTTAATTATGAGCCTGTTCTAATAGTGTATATGATTTCCTTGAGAGGATGACGATTAAAGGAGTGATACAGCTTAATGAGGAGATTGAACCTTTCTCGAGGATGTATATTGCTGAGAAGTTGATGAAGGTGGATAGTGTAAGTACTGAATTGTCTTCGCTGGAGACGGAAGGATCTTGAGTTTTATATTCGTGAGTATGCTTCGGAGCTGAGAAGACTGGGATTTGATGTCAGTAAGTATGAGGTAAGCGGTGAGTCTTTGAGTTTTGCTGACGGTCATATAGGATATGATAAGTATGGCAGACTCAGACTGGTTACTTTTGATTCGGATAAGTTCGGGTTCTTTGCTGATCCTGTTTTTCAGTATAATTATGAGATGAGTGAAGGAAAGAATTCTATCCTGTGGTCTAATGGTGTTAAGGCATATGGGTTTATAGGTGAGAATGTAGGGTTTGATATTACTTTTTATGATAATCATCTTCGCGGGGATTATTTTAACGGGAGACGGCATTTTTCTCCTTTAACTGGATTTGAGTTTCACGTTGGAAAAGGGGATGGGATTGATTTCGACAGGATGAATGCGAACCTAAATATTTCGTGGGACTGGGGAAGTTTTACTCTTGGTAAGGATTTTAATTATTACGGAACAGGGGAGAACGGGAAGATTATTTTATCGGATAAGGCTCCTTCTTTTCCGTTCATAAAGCTGGAAGCTCATCCGGTCGACTGGTTTAAGTTCTCTTATATTCACGGAATGCTTAGCTCCCTGGTAATCGATTCTTCTACTTTCCGCTATGGTCCTTTAAGGGATCACTTCTCTAATGTTGAGAAGTATTTCGTAGCCCATATGGTTTCGTTTACTCCGCTTGAGTATCTGAATTTGTCTTTGGGTGAATCTGTTGTTTACAGCGACAGGTTTGAACCTGCTTATCTTATTCCTGTTGCTTTCTTCAGGATGATTGATCATTATCTTACTAAACCTGATGAGGCTGCCGGTAATGCTCAGTTGTTTGCTTCTTTCTGGTATAAAAATTATTTTTTACGAAGTAAATTTTATGCGTCCCTCTTTATTGATGAACTTGCTACGAGCGGACAGACAAACAACAGGGCTATTGCTTATAATACGGGTATTCAAATTGTAGATCCGGTAATTCCTGAAAGCGACTTGATAGTTGAGTATACGAGGATTGATCCTTTCGTGTATTTTCATTCCGACCAGGCACAGACTTATGCTAATTACGGTTACCAGCTTGGTCACTGGATAGGAAGTAATGCCGACCAGGTTTACCTGGCTTTTAAGAAGCGGATCATACGAGGACTGGATGCTTCTTTGTCTTTCAGCTATATAAGGAAAGGTGATGAGCCTTCTTATGATGAGAAGCCTTACCAGTCGGATCAGAAGTTTTTGTTCGGAACGAGGAAGGATTTCAGGAGCGTGGGCCTGGATGTGAATTATGAAATTCTGCATTCGCTGAATGCAAAGTTTTCGTATCAGATGACGAATATTCCGGCGGTTGAAAAGACTGTGTTGAGAGTGGGGGAGATGAAGAGTTATGTGAGAGTGGGGGTTAGTTATGGGCTGTAGAGAATTGAAGATTGAATAATTGCAGATTGCAGATTGACAAGGAGGATTCCGAAAGAGTGAGTTTTTTGGGTATTTATAGTGAAGATCCTTGAATCAAGTTCAGGATGACAGATGGTAATTGATCACATTGGTTTGGGTAAATATTTAAGTACATTAGCAGATATTACTGAATGAAAGATAGAATGTGGCTTTCTTCTCCGCATATGGGAGGTGAGGAGATTGAGTTTATTGAGAAAGCCTTTAATAGAAAACTGGATAGCTCCCCTTGGTCCGAATGTTGATGGATTTGAAAAGGATTTAACTGATTATACAGGCGCAGGACACGCTGCTGCTCTTTCTACCGGCACGGCCGCAATTCACCTCGCGCTTATTCTCCTTGGTGTTCAGCGGGATGATGAGGTCGTCTGCCAGAGTTTTACTTTCTCTGCATCGGCTAACCCGATAATCTACCAGGGTGCAACTCCGGTTTTTGTTGATAGTGAAAAAGATACATGGAACATTGATCCTGTTCTGCTCGAAGAGGCAGTCAAAGATCGTATAAGTAATGGAAGGAAGCCTAAGGTAATAATATTTGTACATTTGTACGGAATGCCCGCTAAAGTGAATGAGATAAAGGCTGTCGCTGATAAGTATGGTATCCCCCTGATTGAAGATGCGGCTGAAGGAATGGGATCTTTATACGGCGATCGCCACGTTGGTACTTTCGGTGATATCGGTATTCTGTCGTTTAACGGGAATAAAATTATTACTACCTCGGGCGGGGGCGCCCTTCTTTCGGATAATGAGGATTATGTTAAAAAGGCACGCTTTCTTGCAACGCAGGCCCGCGATAATGCTCCTCATTATCAGCATTCAGAGATTGGATATAATTATCGTATGAGTAATATCTGTGCCGGCATAGGGCGGGGACAGATGAAAGTACTGAATGATAGAGTGAAACAACGAAGAAAGAATTTTGAATATTATAAGGAAGTGTTTTCCCGGTATGAGGGAATAACTTTTCCGAAGGAACCTGAAGGTCACTTCAGCAACCGCTGGCTTACTACTATTCTGGTTGATCCGGAGAAAACCGGAGGCGTTACGCGCGAGGATATTCGTCTTGCGCTTGCTGAGGATAATATTGAATCGCGTCCTTTGTGGAAGCCCATGCACCTTCAGCCTGTGTTTAAGGATGCGCCTGCATATACTAATGGTGTATCGGAGGAGTTGTTTGAGTATGGATTGTGTCTTCCTTCGGGTTCGAATTTAACTGATAACGATCTTAAACGAGTGAGCGATATTGTTCAATCTTTACTAAACTAAAAATCCAAGGGTGTAAAAATGCCGTTACGTGAAATGAGTAGGCTAATAAACAGTTTGAGGAACAGACATTTTCTGCTGCTGGACCTGGTGATTGTTTTCAGCTCTCCTTTCCTGGCCTTGCTTATAAGACTGGAGGGGGATGCCAACTTTGACCTGTACATGCCGCAGCTTATATATATTGTATTTGTTGCTTCTGTAATTAAGCTTTTCATTTTTTATTCTTTAGGTATATACAGACAGGTGTGGAAAGCTGCCAGTATTGATGAGCTTGCAAGAATGAGCTTTGCAGGGATTCTCTCTATTGTTGTAGAGATATATGTTTTTCATATCATGTCGCTTTTCAATTTTACTCTGCTCGATAGATTTCCGATATCCCTTCCGCTTCTTGATGGTTTTATCGCTACTATTTTCGTTTCAATGTCACGTTTCAGTGTACGGCTTATTGACCGCACCAACCAGAGGTTGCATCCTGGAAATAATGAAAAGAAGATAGGAATTGTGGGAGCCGGGAATGCGGGTATTATGGTTCTGCGTGAGCTTCTTAATCATCCCAAACAGGGGAAGGTTGTGGCTTTCTTTGATGACGATCGTAATAAATTCAGAAAGAAAATACTGGGCGTGCCTGTACTGGGTTCTATTAACAATATGCCCGAGATAGTTCTTGAGAAGGAAATAAGTACCATTATCGTTGCGATGCCTTCTCTGCCGGGTCACCTTGTAAGGAAAGTTGTTAATACCTGCAGCGGGATTTCCGGAAATATTGAGGTGCTTACTGTACCGGGACTTAATGAGATACTGGACGGACGGGTTAAGTTTGAACAGATACGTAAGGTGCAGGTGGAGGACTTGCTGCGGCGTGAACCGATCAGAACCGACGAAAGAAAGGTTGATGAGTATATAAGGGATAAGGTTGTGCTGGTTACTGGTGCGGGCGGTTCTATAGGAAGTGAGCTTTGCAGGCAGATACTTACGCATTCTCCAAAAGAGCTTGTACTTGTGGGCCACGGCGAGAACTCGATCTTTGAGATTGAACGGGAGCTGAAGCACAGGATGCTTCGCCAGATCTTTCCGGGCAGAAGAATTAAGATCTCCAACAGGATAGCTGATATAAGGTTCAAAGACAGCATGATCAGAATATTTGATGAATTCAGACCGCAGATAGTATTCCACGCGGCGGCGCATAAGCATGTACCGTTAATGGAGGGAAATCCTCTGGAGGCTGTTCATAATAATGTGCTGGGAACAAAGAACCTGGTTGAGGTTTCGTACGATTATAATGTAGAGAGCTTTATATTTATTTCGACTGATAAGGCTGTTAATCCTACCAACGTTATGGGAACGACAAAGCGCATTGCCGAGATGATAACTCTTGGTATGGCGAAGAAATATCAGAGAAGGTTTTCTGCTGTACGTTTTGGGAATGTGCTTGGGTCGCGCGGCAGCGTGTTATCGACATTCAGGCAGCAGATACTGCAGGGCGGTCCCATTACGGTTACGCACCCCGAGGTAATGCGCTACTTTATGACTATTCCCGAAGCGGTTCAGCTTGTACTGCAGGCTTCGGTGCTGTCGCAGGGCGGGGAGATATTCCTGCTTGATATGGGAGATCCCGTAAAGATAATTGATCTGGCAAAAGACTTTATAAGGCTTTCCGGGTTTAAGGAAGGCATTGATATGCACATTGAGATTACGGGTATGCGTCCCGGCGAGAAGCTGTTCGAGGAATTGTTCATTAAGGGCGAGAATTATGTGCCTACAGTGCACGAGAAGGTGCTGATCGCTTCAAATGCGTCAAATATAGTACTGGATGATGTTGACTCGAGCATTGATGAGCTGCTGTTCGGAATAAATGGTGATGATATGGAGAAGATATATTATCTGATGAAGTCGATCGTCCCTGAGTTTAATCCCGTCAACCCCGAAACATTCAAGATGGCGGATTACAAGGTAGCCAACACGAAATACTTCAACAAACCCGAATAAGCGGATAATTTAGCACTATTTACTATTACCCTGGGATTTCATCCCGGGGTTTTTTATATCATCACTGCTAGTGTCATCCCGACCGCTAATGTCATCTCGTCCTCCCATGTCATCTCGTCCGCAGGGAGAGATCTTAAAGATCCCTCAGTCGAAGACTCCTTCGGGATGACCCAATATAAACTGCCCCCCCGGGAACCTTTTACACTTTCCCCTTGTTATATACTTTAGAACTTGTTCACAGAGGTTTACCCCTGCCTCGTGATGATTGAAAGAGTTCGGCCCGGCAGCACCCCCGTTGCCGGGTTTTTTTACGTCATTTTACAGTTATCGCATTGCCTGTCAACAGCCAGATTATTCCTTAGGTAAATAGCTAATAAGTTCAGATTATTCCCCAATTTCAGGTTCATTTGATTCCCCGGTTTCGGGTCCACATTATTCCCCCGATGAAATTTATTATTCAAATGCTTTATTTGAAAATTTCATATATTTATTAAAAGAGTATTAATATCACCGGGCTTTCAATGATAATGGATTACAATAATACCCCGCAGGCGGAACTTGAGGGATTTACTCCCATGGATATGCACTTGATGCTTTATTATCCTTTTGATCCCCGCTGCCCGATAAAACTGAATAAACTGAAAAAAGAAACTCTGCTTGAAGCTTCCCCGATCCTGAAAATTATTCGTGAGCTTCTGCTGATGGTTAAAGCAAAAAAAATAAAGCTCACTCCGAAAGGGAATCTTCCCCAAAAAGTCATGACTGAAATTTATGCCAAAAGGTATTTGCCGGATAGATGGATTGACAGTGGAATTGTTCACATAAGAACAGAGACGGATTGGATAGTGATTCATAATGTGAAGCTCATTCTTATTCTGGCAGGTTTGCTTAGAAAACAATACAACTTTTTAATGCTTACTAAAAAAGGTGCTGCTCTGATGGATAAGGAGGATTACCAGCGCGTATTTTATGAATTCCTGGAAGCCTATGCATTAAAATTTAACTGGTCTTATAACGATGCTTTCTATGATGAGAACGTTGGTCAATTGGGCTTTTTATATAGTTTATTCCTGATAAATAAATATGGCGGCGAAAAAAGAGATCTGGAGTTTTATACCGATTTGTATTTTAAGGCATTCCCGGCATTTGTTGAGTATGGTGATGAATACAGAGGCGACATGAGATTTGCTTACCATACAAGGTTTATAGAGAGATTTGCTCTCCGGTTCGGACTGGTGGAGGAGGAACTTACTCCCAACCATACAACGTTTATAGATGATTCTAAAATCAAAAGAACAAATTTATTGGAGCAATTGCTATCGCCCCATCTCTGACGAAATCCTTAAACAAAATTGATACAGAAAATTTACTTTTTATTTTTATTTCCTCTTTCTAAAAGTATACTAAGTGAAGCAATTTCAATATGAAATAACCCGGAGACTTTAAGACATATCTGATTGTTATTTCCCCCCGGCAAGATCAATAAAAGTACCTGTTGTGTATGAGGCCTCGTCAGACAGCAGCCAGATGATAGCATTCGCTACTTCAGCGGGCTGCCCGCCCCGTTTCATCGGCAGGGTGTCTTTTATGCGGTCAACACGCCCGGGCTCTCCGCCGTCAGCATGTATGTCAGTATAGATGAATGCGGGTCGTACTGCGTTCACCCGGATCCCTTCTTCAGCAACTTCTCGTGATAATCCTATCGTAAACGTATCGATGGCGCCTTTCGAAGCCGCATAATCGACATACTCACCGGCAGAACCAAGCCTTGATGCAGCCGATGAAACGTTTACGATCGCTCCGCCTTGCCCTCCAAATTTTGTAGACATACGCCTTACTGCTTCTTTCGCACATAGTATGGAACCGAATACATTGGCTGCGAATATCCGGTGCAGTCGCGCCGCATCGATGTTCTCTATTCTCATTTGTTTCTCAAGGATACCGGCGTTGTTGACCAGCGCTGTTAGTGGTCCGAGTTTCTCATCTGCTAGCTTAAACAGATCCCTTACGTCAGATTCTGACGAAACGTCCGCCGCCGCAGCAATGGCGTTTCCGCCGCCCGCTCTTATCTCTTCTACTACCGCGTCAGCTGCTTTTTGATTTTTTTGGTAGCTGATACATACAGCATATCCGCGGGCTGCTGCGAGCCGTGCTGTTGCTGCGCCTATGCCGCGACTGCTGCCGGTTATAACTATCACTTTATTCATATATGAAGATTTTCCTCTCCCGGAAATGAACGATCCTTAAAAAAAATTAGGGTTATATTGGTTTAAAGATACGTAATTTTGAATAAATGGAACCGGTTTCCTGAAGCTCCCGTCGGCTTTGGTTTATTCTTGACTCGATGAAACCTCAGTTGGCATATTTCTAATTTTTGTATTGTTTGCAATAACAGCTATGATAATTGAACAAGAAATCCCGCCCCCGAGGTTACCCCTCGACCCCGGGAGCAAGAAATTACCTCAATTTTTTCCACAATGATCCCTTCAAAATAATCCCTTTGACTTCATCCCCTGAACGTGATATTCTGGCTGAGAATATTTTTTGTCCCTCCATATAAAAATCAATTGAGGAACCGTTGAGCACCCAGTCGCCGTAAGCAGTGCCGCCATCGGGCAAGTATGGATCTTCCATTACGAAACTGCCGCCATAGTACAGATTGACAGTGGCAGTAGCCATGTTGTATAAGCCTTGGCCCGAGTAAAATCCGGTAACGTTTGATTCACTAAGTGTTTTCGTTTTGGGAATATAATTTTCTGTGCTAGTCTCATTATTATCCTTAGAGCAGCTGCTAATAGATATTATTATTAAACTGAGAAGAATGTGGTTTAATCGAATTTTCATCAATTACTCTTATTTGGTCTCGGGTGACAAGGTTGCACTGATATCGGATTTTCTTAAGACCAAACCAGCCACCAAAACTGCGATTCCGGCTATTACAACGAGATATAATCCAATTCCAAGCCCCACTGATTGCGAGACAGCCTTTGAAAAAACATTAGAAGTGTCGACTGTGGCCATCTTTGAGTTAAAGTCAATTATTTTCCATATCCCTATTGCGGAGGCCAGTAAACCTGAAACGACAATTCCGATCAGTACGCCAGGGTTGAGTAGTGTATCTTTTTTACCCAGAAAAAGGAGGCCTATAGCGATGCCGAATAAAATAAAAGTAAACCAGCCATCGCCTGATGAACCAGGTATTGAACCAATGAGCGGTGCATGTGCCCAGGGCAAAAATGTTGAAATGGCCCCTATCGATGCAGCAATTAATATTCCGATCCTCTGTTTATGCATTATCATTCTCCTGAATTTATGATTAAATGAAGGGATAGATCCCTGCCATCTTTTGCAGAACCTGCAGCGAAGTGCCCTCTTTCTGATTTCTTTACCGCAGTAGACGCAATTTTTGGTTTCATTTTTCATTACACTTTTATTACTGCAATACTGCAGCTTATTTATGGTTCTAATAAATGGATGAGGGATTACCGGATGGGTTAATGCCCGGGTTAATTATTTATTTTTTTATTCAGAAATGAGTTTTTGGAAGGATTCGGGGTATTCTTCGTCGTATAATCTTTTATACTCGTCAATAAAAAGTTCGTAATGATTCTTTGCCAGTGAGTATTTACCGTCCCTGATCAAAATCTTGATTTTTAGCTGCAGGGCTTTTTCTTCAACAGTATCAATTTTAAGGACGGTATCGGCAATTTTGAGCAGAATCTCTTTGTCGTAATTTAGAGAAGGGATTTCGGCCAGCTTCAGTAATGTTCTTATTACTTCCTCGTCAGCTGCTACTTTGAATGCGTCTAGCCAGCTGTAGCTTATTCCTTTCAGGAAATCTCCGTTTGAGATTAGTCCAAGTATTTCCACGACCTCTTCTTTTTCCAGCTGCTTTTTCTCTTCCGTATATTCTTTTAGTTTTTGGTATTCCATGTAATCTGATGTTAAATGCTCTTCGTCTAATATAAGGTGCCATGATTTGTCAATGAATTCGAGATTGACGTACGGGGTCTTCGTGATTATATTTCTGATTTTGCTGATTGACACCCCCCGGTTGGATTTTGAATTTCCGGTAGAAGCGTCGGGCCAGAGTATGCTTGACAGTTCGTCGGAAGTGATCCCGGTATGGTTATTATTCCTGATGTTATAGATTAATATGAGGAGAAACAACTCTTTCAGCTTACTGCTGAATTCTATGCTTAAATCGTTGCCATCCGGATCGTATAAATGAAAGCCGCCGAAAACCCGGAGAAAGTTTTTAGTACTTCCCGCACTCGGATGAGTGTTCCTCCTTCCATCTGATCGGTTGGCTTTCTTAGGGCGTATCTTTCTCCGGTACATAATCAATAGAAATCCTGCAGCTACCAGGATCAGTACACCGGGGATAATCAGTAATGGCATCCTGCTGTTTGAGGCAGGCTTATTCTCAGGAACCGGAGCAGCAATGGGTGGGTACAAAAGATTAAATATTTTTATTTTTTTTGACTGGATGTTGAATGTTGTAAGGATAAATTCGTTTGTCTTCCGGCTTAGAAATAGATTGCAGGATTTCACGAGTGTATCGCTGTCAATTTTAAATGCTTTTCCTGCAGTTATGAGGAATCTTGCCGGGATACTTCCTTTTACTAAACCAAGGTAAGACGTGGAGGAATCGATGAAGAGACGCAGAAAATAAAAACTACTGTCAGCTTTATCCGCGAACAGATTATCAATAAGGTTCACATATGGGATGCGGGATTTATTTAAGTCCCATATCAATTTACTGCTTTGGTTATCAACGTTTAACAAGTGCAGATCATAATAGAGTTTGAATTCCTCCTCTTGTCTGCCGCTTTTGTTTCCCACTCCTCCGAATATTAAAAACTCTCCCTGGTGAAAACCTTCACCTATCGAAAAATAGAATCTTGGCGTTAGGGTTGTGTCTTTTAACCTGAGCCTATCCCAATCTTTGCTGCCGAAATTATAACGCATAAGGGAATTTTTAGCTGTGTAGTAACCATATCCGCCGAACATCAGAAGGTTCGTGCCGTTGATAAATCTTCTGCTTCCATAGTAGTGGCCGGCATCTTCATTGCTGGTATCGATGACAGACCAATACCCGGTTTGAAAATTAAATTCGGAAACTTCACCTTGTGCGAAGAAAGTGGAAAATAATCTATTGGTTTCGGGATCATAGATAAGCTGATCATAGGTTCCCGGGCGGGGATTTTTGTAGTGTATCATCCTCTCAGATTCATTTGCAAGATCGTAAATGGTTAAGGAGTATTTCCTGTCGATGAGTAATCTTGAGTTGATGGAGTCGAAGGCAAACAGAGGGATTTGTGGGGAGTTTGTTTCTTTTATTTCTTTCCACTCGTAATGCGAATCGGTGAGCCATTCAATATTCTTGCCGGCTATTCTGCTGCCTCTGATGAGATCTTTTAATCCATCCCCGGAAGCCGGATCTAACTTCCATAAATATTTTAATTCAGAACCGGAACGGAGGGCTATATTTTTAACCGCAATACGCGGGACATCGTAATCATGATAATTAGAAAAATCTCTTATCCCGAAGCAGAAATAAAAGTTGTCTTTATTCAGTTTTAGATGAACCTCGTCTGTTTTATCCGCAAACTGCAGAGTAATTTTACCTGGTTCAATGTTGAATTTTAACTTTAGCGTAAACCATTTATTTCTAATCAGTTCGTTGTGGGCGGCAGGTATATCGATGAGTAGTTTTTCATTTTCGTATAACTGAAGAAAAAAAGTATCCCTGTCTTCGAATTGGTTGAAGAGCAGTCTGAAGTCGGTTCCACGGTCGTTATAGATCCTCAGGATGTGACCGAAATATCTGGTTGTCAGGAAAGATATGTCAAATGATATCTGAAAATTACCATCGATAGTTACAGGTTCCCCGTCATTAAGTAGAAATGACGTTCTGCTTAATCTTTCAACGTTTTTTGAATTGAATAAGATTCCCGGGAAGTGGTTTGTCTGTGCGCAGCTGATGCTGATAGTTAGTACTATGGATGACAGCAGTATTAAAAGCCGTGTTTTCAAACTAATTGCAGATTAATGTTATAAATCGTGATTAAATATAAAAAAATTCAGTCAACATAGCCTCTCTGCAGTCGACTAATATTTCGGCGTTCGAAGACTGGTATGCCATCCCTCAGATCCGCTATGTTCTCGTGCAGACGAAATGGTAGAAATTCCCCCGGGCTTCACCCGGGGATTTTTTGCCTCTAAGCAAAAATGTTCGCTATGATTTTTGCTTTAAAGCAAAAATATTCGTACAATACCTTCTAAAAAGTGAGAATTTGAAGGAATTTGCTATGGAGAGGCAAAGATATTTAACCGGGAATATTTTGGGGGATTTGGAAGAGAAGATGGTTTTTGTAGGCGGCGCAAGGCAGGTCGGGAAAACTACTCTCGCTCTGAAGATCCTGACGCAAAAGTTTACAAACTATAGTTATTACAACTGGGACTTTCCCCCCGACCGGAAAAAGTTAATGAATTTTGAGTTTCCCGGGGAGAAAGCCCTTTTAATATTTGATGAGATCCATAAATACAGAAAGTGGAAAAGTCTTGTTAAGGGTATTTATGATTCATATAAATCCAGGTATAAAATTATTGTAACCGGCAGCGCGCATCTTAATGTTTACAGGAGAGGAGGGGATTCTCTTCAGGGAAGGTATCACTATTATACGTTACATCCTTTTTCACTTGCGGAACTATTTGAAATTAAAAACAAATATACTCCTTCAGATGAACTGAAATTTCATACTGATGATCCTAAAGGTAATAACGATGGGTTAAATCAGTTATTTAAATTCGGAGGATTCCCTGAGATCCTTTTTAAACAGAGTGAACAATCCCTGAGAAGATGGCATAATGAAAAGCTGGAAAGATTATTCAGGGAAGACATTAGGGACGTTGAAAATATAAGGGATATCGGTAATGTAAAGCTGTTGGGCGATCTGCTTCCTTCAAAAGCAGCAGGCCCGCTTTCTATAAATGCCGTAAGGGAGGACCTTGAGGTGAGTCATAGGGCTGTTGCCAAATGGCTGGATGTGCTTGAATTGTTTTATTATCACTTCAGGATCTATCCATATCATTCTAAAATTATCCGGTCTATCAAGAAAGAACCCAAAATTTACCTGGTTGATTGGTCGGAGGTTCAGGATGAGGGTGCAAGGTTCGAAAATTTAATTGCTTCGCATCTGTTGAAGTTTGTTCAGTATCTGCGTGAGTATGAGGGTTATAAGACAAACCTGAACTACCTGAGGAATGTTGATAAAAGAGAAGTTGATTTTATTGTGAGCTCTGATGGTAAACCGTGGTTTGCTGTTGAAGTTAAAATGAATGATACGCAGCCTTCGCCGAATATTTATTATTTTAAGGAAAGACTGAATATTCCTTATCTTTTCCAGGTTGTTATGAAGAAGGATATTGACTTTATCAAAGATGGTATCCGGATTATTTCTGCAGATAAATTTCTAACCGCGTTGATATAAACATTCTAACGCAAATTTTCCCTTAGCGCCGCGTTTTCCGTACCTGGCTTCAGTCAGGTGACATTTGCCGTTGGTTTAATCAACGGACATTTGGCTGCTAATAATAACAATCCGGGCTTCAGCCCCATTTCCTATAGGTAATACACCAGCAGAATAATGAACAGAACCACCAGCAGTATCCAGAAGAAGTTTCCTATTGCGGTTACCTCGGGTTCCGGTTCTTTGGTGCCTGATTCCCGCTCCCTTGCCCGGATGGATTTCCTGCTTCTTCCGGATGGGATTATTGCAGCAAATACAATTGTAACTATGAATCCGATTAGCAGGAAAGCCATCCAGTAGGAACCGTAGAAAGTTGGTCCGAATGGTGTTACCCATACGCCGCCTGCCCATGTAACGCCGAAAATGATTACCAGTATGAACACAAATGGGATGCCCCACGCACTCCTTCCGAAAATCGCCGCCAGGATGAAAGCAAAAATAACTCCAATTACCAGCGCGGTAACAAAATCTGCTAAAAACATATATCCTCCGTTTATCCTGTTTTCCTCTCCTGCTTAATTATAAAACCTGTTGGACTTAAAGTGGGTGTTTGTGATCATTAGTTGAAGATATTTACCGCAATTTGTTTTCGGCCGCAAAGATTATTTTGACAATTATTTTTGATGAGGTATGTACTATTAAAAAAAATATATTATATTAATATCAGTAGTAGCGGGAATTAACAGAGGGCTCAATTATGGAGATTTTTCCCAGTTCAGATTTTTACAAGAGTTTTTGGTTTACTTTCCCTAACCCAGGTTAGGGTGGTATGGTTGCGCTGATGGGACTGACATCAGAGTGCCGCACTGGGAACTTTGGTCAGTCCCCTCATTAACTAACAACTTTTGTCTGGTTGACAGCGTACCCTCTGTCACTGTCATACATCGGTTATTTAGAAGAACCTGTTCACAGAGGTTTACCCCTGCCTCGTGATGGATGAAAGGGTTCGTACCGGCAGCATCCCCGCTGCCGGTTTTTTTTGTTTTAAACCATTAACGGCCGTCCTCGATTTTACTGTCTGTTTTGTACAGGCAGGGTGGTTACAGCGGAGTTAGAGTGGGGATAGGGCAGGGTAACCTGGTGCGGTGAAATTTCACATTTAAGGTTTCAATCTTTAATTTTATCGGTACATATTTTCGTTATTATTCCGCGGGATATCATGCACAAATCAATTTTTACCTCGCTTATTATTTTAATCATAATATTAATTTGTTTTGCTGATTCACCGGCACAGTGGAACTGGCAGAATCCGCGGCCCCAGGGTAATTCTCTTTATAGTATCTCTTTTTCTGATGCATATACCGGTACCGCGGTGGGGAACAGAACTATAATCAGAACTACCGACGGGGGACTTTCCTGGGTGAATCAATCGAACGGCCTCGATAATGTGCTTACAGGTGTATCTTTCTTCGATGCGGAAATTGGAATGGCTGTCGGCGCGGAAGGCCAGATTCTTAAAACAACGGATGGAGGGGCTGACTGGACAGACCTGACAAGCGGTGTGGGTACCTGGATATACGATATAATCTGTCTTAATGAAAATACCTGGATAGCAGTTGGTGCGGGCGGGAAGATCCTGAAGTCGACTAACAGAGGCGGAAGCTGGATCCCGAAGCCGGGCGCCGTAACAAATGCTTTGTGGGGTGTGTCCTTTAGCGATGTGAATAACGGAACGGCTGTAGGTATAACCGGCACTATCACACATACTACCGACGGCGGAGAAACATGGTCGGCGCAGTCCAGCGGTACAACCAAATGGCTCTTCAGTGTTTCTTTTTCGGATGCAGTCCATGGAACGGTGGTTGGTGAGGATGGGATGATACTCAGGACAACCGACGGCGGCAGTTCCTGGTTTGAACAGCAGAGCCCGACCGTTTCTGATCTGTACAAGGTGTCTTTCCCGGATGAAAATCATGGGATAGCTGTGGGTTATTTCGGAACTATACTGAGGACAGAGAACGGAGGCCAGCTGTGGACAGCACAGTCGGGCGGTACCACGGAGGAGCTGTGGGGCGTGTATTTTAAGGATGGATCCAACGGCACGGCAGTGGGACTGCTGGGGACGATCCTTAAAACTACCGACGGCGGAACGAGCTGGATGAGTCAGAGAACTTCGGCAAGCGACAAAATACTGCAGGCGGTCGATTTTCAGAATGTAAACAGCGGAACTGTCGTTGGTCAGTCGGGCACTATTCTCCATACTACTGACGGCGGTGTCACCTGGATAAACCAGGTTAGCGGGATAAGCAATACGCTCTACGGGGTATCTTTTCCGGATGTCAATAATGGAATTGCTGTAGGATCATCGGGAACTATCCTGAGAACGACGAACGGCGGCAGCACCTGGAGCAGCATTTCATCAGGTACGTCACGGGTGCTGCGGGGAGTTTCATTCGTTGATATCGATAATGGAATAGCGGTTGGGTATAACGGAACGATAATCCAGACTACGAACGGCGGGCTGGACTGGCAGATCAGAAACAGCGGAACAACTGAGGATCTTTTCGAGGTGTGCTATGTTAATAGCAGCACTGCGTATGCCGCGGGCTGGGCAGGAACAATCCTTAAGACCACAGACGGAGGAGTAACTTGGGGATTGCAATCGCTGAGCTCATCAAACTTTTACGGTATTTCATTCGTTAATGAAAATGTCGGTTCGGCAGCCGGTTCCAATGGTACTATTATGAGAACCACAGACGGAGGGAATACCTGGAACAGTCAGTTCAGCGGAACTACGGAGGTGCTGCGCGCAGTCTCTTTCCCGGATGAAAATAACGGAATGGCTGTTGGTGATTTCGGCACTATCCTAAGGACGACTAACGGCGGAGCAGACTGGAGCGCACAGGAAAGCAGAACGACTTATGTACTGTGGGGCATTTCTTCTATCGATCAGAATTACAGTACGGTTGTGGGCGCCTCAGGAACTATTTTAAGAACAGATGAACGGGGGAGTGCCTGTTGAACTTGCCTCATTTACCGCGGAAGAATATGGAGGTTCGGTTATGCTCAGCTGGGTGACGGCAACGGAAACAAATAACCGCGGATTTGAAGTTGAGAGAGCCCGTCATCCTGAACAAACCACCCGTCATCCTGAACTTGTTTCAGGATCTCCCGGCAGCCCCTGGCAAACCATAGGCTTCGTACAAGGGAACGGAACCACAACAGAACCGCACAGTTATAGTTTTACGGATGATCTTTCGGGTATGCTGTCCGGATCCGGCAATGCACAGCCTGGTGCAGGACCCACGTCCGGAACAGGAACGTATTTCTATCGCCTTAAACAGATCGACTTCGACGGCGGCTTTCAATACAGCAAAACGGTCGCTGTCAGCATTAGTTCGCCGGCTAAATATTCGCTTGAGCAGAACTATCCGAATCCATTCAACCCGGCAACAAAAATAAAATACTCGTTGCCGCAGACTTCGCGGGTTCAGATAAAAGTGTTTGATGTTCTGGGAAATGAAGTTGCAGTGCTTGTTAATGAAGAGAAACCGGCGGGCATATATGAGCTATCCTGGAATGCCGCCAGTCTGCCAAGCGGCGTTTATTTCTATCAGATCAAAGCCGGCAGCTATGCCGCCGCAAAGAAGGCGATTTTGTTGAAATAAATCAGATCCCTCTGCGCCCATCACTGCCCGATCAGCGCGGGAAATAACCCCTTACCAGTCTCATACCTGAATACAACTGCGCCGCGGAACATCTTATTATCACGGGTCTCCTTCCAGAGCCATCCGCCGGTGTTGAATAAGTTAATGGATGTGCCTGCCGGCGAATTCATAACAATGGGATTATCCGGTGTGACAGGAATGTGGGTGTGGCCGAAGATCATTTTGTCGGGGTAGGGGAGACTGATGTTATGCATTTTATCAAGCTGTTCTAATTCGGCGAGACAGGCGTTATAGTAGGTGAAAAATCTTTCCTGTACTTCGGGGAGCCTGTAGTATTCTTTGTTGTACCTTACTTTTGTTTCTGCCGAGAGCATCCCGATGATCAGTTTTTTTAATCTTCTGATGGCAAAATCGGATGCTGCTTCGTGGTACCATTTCCTGTAGACAAATACATGTTCATCAAGGTAGGTAATCAGGTTATCGAGGTAATGGCGTGCATTTTTTACTTTGCCTGCTTTGATCTGCTGCTGGATATCGGAGAGTGTTTCGGAGAGAATTCCTGCCTGTCCCACTCCCGAGCAGGCGAGCTGATTGAAGGGATAGTTCATTCCTACCATCTCCTTAATGTCAATTTGATTATCCAGCTTAAGGTCGGACCCGAAGATCCTTGGACTCCATCTCGAGAGCAGCGACCAGTAACCGTCGAGATACTGACCATGTGTGATAAGGATATTTCCTTCATCCGTTGCCAGGTAAAGGTTGGGGTAGGCGAAAACAAAGTGTGAGGGTTCATCGGTAATATGATCTAAGAATAATCCTCCGTATGTGTAGCTGCCGTCGTTTCTTTTACCGACGCCGGGAAGTGTGAAGCCGGGAGCTTGGGTGTTTGTCCTGTCATCGATGATCCCCGGCACCGCCGTTCTGAACTTCCGCGGGATCTTCTCCTCCCTGATCTGCAGGATAATGTTCACCTCATTCTCAACGATGTTCCAGATATCGTAATCGTGGTTGCCGGGTATGTAAATTAGCTGGTCTGCTATGTTATCTTCCTGCAGAAGGGTGAAGAAGACTTTAGCCGCCTGGTATGCGTCCTCATAGCTGGTTACGGAGAAATCAAGGATATCGCCGAGAAGGACCAGGTAATCATTGCCGGTTCCTGCGGCCTCGCAGAAGTCTTTGTACTTTGATCCTTCTACGTATTCATTACCATTCCATTCAACAAGTGAGCACAGGAAATTTCCGAGGTGTATGTCTGATGTAATCGCAAGCTTCATATCTCTTCCCTTATTGTTCAATTTGTTTCCCGCAAGGTAAGAGAATTATCATTTTGTATTCGTGTTCTGTCCGAAACCCCGGGGGAAGTTTATACTGAACAAAAAATCTGTTTGGATGTTTCGGTGAAAAGTAATAATATTAAGGGTAGAACATTCTGAAAGGGCACGGGATATGAAATCTTATTTTACTCTTCTAACCTCTCTGTTGATTAACCTGGCAGTTTTTGCCCAATCCAGCTACGATGCCTTTCACCCGATGACGGCATCAGGGGCAGTAAGTGTATATATACAGGGTCATATACTTTACTGGGAGAATCCCGACAGTGTTTTCTACAACGAGATTTATTTCAGTGATGATTCGGCCCTGGTGGCAAACCGTGCTCCTTCGGCTCTTCTTCTATCCGGTGAACCTACATCAACGGTTTATGATTCGGTACAGATCGATACAGTTCTGCCCGGCAATACCAAATACTACTGGGCCGTCATTGAATGGTACCTGCTTGAAGGAAAACTTACTTACAGCCGGCTGCTTCCTATATGGTATTTTTATACCGTTCCGCCTATTGGCTGGGCCGAATACAATTTTGACAGCGATCTTGAGGGATGGGCGGCAGCAGGTCCCCAGGGCACGAATAACTGGTACTGGTCTAATTCATCGCATACACCAAACCCGCCCGGTGAGATGGTTTTTACGGGAAGTCCTTCTTTTACGGGAACATCATTTATAATGTCTCCTGTATTGACTGAACCGGCAGGATTTGAGCTGGGACTTGATTTCAGTTACTACCTGGATGTTAATTCAGATACTGCTTCTGTGGGATTTGGGATAACTACTGATAACGGGAATACCTGGGATACACTGTGGCAGTACTTAATGCAACACAGGATACCGGACCTTCAAATGCAGTATCCCTTTTTCACTGCACCCGGAAATATTCGTATGGGATTTTTTTACACAGGGAATTCGGATAATATAAATTATTTCTATGTAGATGATGTTTTCCCGCTGGTTCCGCTGACAATAGGGTCATACCCTCCAACTTTACTAAAGGCAAGGGCGAGCTATACTGAGAAGCAGGTTACGCTTAACTGGAATGCCGGTTCTTCAATTGACCCGATAAACGGATACCTTATACAACGGCAGGATGGTCTCCCTGAGGATAATAATCCCTATGTAACTATTGGCGAGGTTGTATATCCCACGCAGATATTTGTTGATACTACTGTAAACCTGAACCAAAATTATACTTACAGGGTTGCTACGATTAGTATTGGTTATCATAGTTATTACAGCAATGAAGCTACAGCATATGTACCCGAAGTAACTCCCGTTGAACTGGTGAGCTTTACTGCGGCCGTTCACGGGGATAAGGTGATGCTTAACTGGGTGACAGCAACGGAAACGAATAACAGAGGGTTTGAAGTTGAGAGAGCCCGTCATCCTGAACAGTCCAACCGTCATCCTGAACTTGTTTCAGGATCTCCCGGCAGCGCCTGGCAAACCATAGGATTCGTCCAAGGGAACGGTACCACCACTGAACCGCACAGTTATACCTTCACTGATGACCTTTCGGGTTTGTTAAACCGATCCGGGGGACAGGGTAACATTTTCTATCGTCTGAAGCAGATCGACTTTGACGGCAGTTATCATTACAGCGGTACAGTTGAAGTGAGTCTCGGTGTTCCCTCAGAATTTTCATTGGAGCAGAACTACCCGAATCCTTTTAACCCGGCCACAACAATAAGTTATTCAATTCCTGAGGATGGATTTGTTAAGTTAAGTGTTTACAATGTTCTGGGTCAGAAGGCCGCGGTTCTTGTGAATGGGTTTGTAAAAGCCGGTAATCATCGGATAAATTTTGATGCTTCCGCTCTGAGCAGCGGGGTGTATTATTACAGAATTGAATCGGGCGATTTTGTCGCTGTAAAAAAGATGCTGCTGGTGAGGTGAGGGGATCTGATTGATAGGTACATAGCCCGTTATATTAGCAGGAACCTGTCTACCGATAAATCCATTCCTCGCTGCATCGCGGGGATGTATCCCCGTCCGGCCAGGCGATATCACATTGCGGCGCAGCGCAATTACCTGGCAATATGTTGTAAATTATTCGTTGTTGTTTCTTTTTTTTATGTTGATTTTTATTATCTTCAGTCGCGGAGATTCTCGTATCTTCCTACGTTTTTTTAATCTATAATAATGAGGAACTTATGTACAAAACTTTGACTCTTGTTCTGGCACTGGCGTTCGGATCACTTCTTTATGCTCAGAATATCAGTGTGAATTCAAATCCTCCTACAGAGGTCAAAGGACAAATGGAAATTCCTTTTGCTCCGAATTCGATGACGATCACTGAATCTACTGATCCGGTTACGGTAACCCAGGGCAACTCGGTTTCCTGTAATGGCGGTGCTCCTACTTATTATCATTCCGATAATAGTTACTACCGTGCCTTCACGCTGGCTGATTTCGGAATTACTGAAGAATTTGTTGTTTCTTCAGTAGAGATTGGTATTGAGCAGGCTACAGGCAATACAGGAACCCAGCCGGTTGACTGTATTCTGTATACTACTTCTAACTTCCCGACAGGTTTCCCGGGCTCTCTTACCCAGATAGGAACCGTTACGAATGATATTCCTGACCAGGATCTGACCCTTTATTCTTTCAATGTTTCAGGTGTCGTTCCTGCAGGTACTGCACAGCTCGTAGTTGAAATTCATACTCCTGACGGACAGACCAATATGAATACTTTCTTCATCGGTTCTAATCGCAGGCGGCGAAAGTGCTCCTTCATACCTGAAGGCAGATGACTGCAGTATTACTTCTCCTGTAACCACAGGTTCAATCGGTTTTGGTACAATGAACATCGTTATGAGTGTTACCGGTACCGAAAACGTTCCTGTTGAACTTACATCTTTCAATGCATATGATGTGCGCGGTCAGGTTAATATCGAATGGTCAACTTCTACAGAAACCAACAACCGCGGATTTGAAATTCAGAAGTCTGCTGATGGACAGAATTTTATTACCGTTGGATTTGTAAAAGGTCATGGTACTACTACCGAAGCTCAATCATACAGCTTTGTTGATAAGAGTGCAGCCGACGGCGTTGTATCATACAGACTGAAACAACTCGATTTTAACGGCGTTACTGTTTACTCAGATGTGGTAACTCTTAATGTTGATGCCCCTGCAGATTACCAGCTGGCTCAGAATTTCCCCAATCCTTTCAACCCGACAACACAGATCAGCTTTGCTCTGCCGGTTGACGCGGGCGTGAGGATCACTGTTTTCAACGCACTGGGACAGGAAATGTCTAAGATAGTTGATAATACATTTACAGCAGGAAGCCATACTGTTAATTTCAACGCTTCAAAGCTTTCAAGCGGTCTTTATTTCTATACCCTTCAGGCTAAGGGTGTTGACGGAACAAGCTACCTGATGACAAAGAAAATGATGTTGATGAAGTAAGTTTGGCAGTTTGCCTATTAAGCAAATTTGCAAATTTAAAACCCCGGCTAATGTCGGGGTTTTTTATTGGGGAGTGCATCGCACCGTGATATTAATAGAAATCCCGCATACCCGTTCCTGCACCCCTCGCCGAATCGCGGCGATATATTATTAGTTGCTGAGCATCTGTGCGTTGTGCTATTTCTCACGCGGTTCATGATACCTCTTTTCTATATTTCGGCAGTCAATAGTCGTGATTGATTGTGATGGAGTGTTGCGTTTATTTTTATACCCGCATGGAGCGGCGTCGCGATCCCGCTATTTTGCCGGGGCGAGTAAAAGCGGGAAGGCTTTTCGCTTTCGGCTAACATTTGAAACACGGTAATCATTAACAAATATCCAAACCTGACCAGTTTGCGGTGCATGTAAACGGCGGTTCCTATGATGAATACTTTTACCGGAACAAGCTATAAAGCTCTCTTCGATCTTAATCCGCTTCCGATCGTCATTTATGATCCTGATAATTTACAGATCCTGGATGTGAATGAAGCCGCGGTTGATCTTTACGGGTACACACGGCAGGAATTTCTTTCATTTAAACTGCCTGTTCTTTTTTACGAAAGTTCGTTTAACGAAATAAATACTCCCGAAAGACTCAACGGCCAGTCACGCATCTATCACCGTAAAAAAGATGGTTCGAAAATTCCCCTTATTGTGAAAACCAAAGAAATAACTATTGATAACAAATGTGTGCAGGTTGAAACGATCATTCCTGCTTCACCTGAGCCGGCGGCCGATTATCTTCGTTTTCTTTTTACTTCAATTATCGAATCATCGGATGATTATATAATAAGCAAGGACCTTGAGGGGAGGATACTAAGCTGGAACAGAGGTGCGGAAAAGCTTTACGGCTGGAAAGCCGAGGAAATTATAGGGAAGAATATTGATATTATTACTCCGCCTGATAAGAAGGAAGAGATAAGAGAAATGCTGGCGGCGCTTAAGGAGGGGAAAAGATACGATCATTATGAAACAAGGCGGCTGACAAGGGATGGAAAAATTGTGTGGGTTCTGCTTACTATTTCTCCGCTGAAGGATGCCGGCGGAAGGATCATCGGGGCATCGGCAATAGGGAGGGATATTACAAACACTAAAGAAGCGATGGCCAGTCTGCAGGAGAACGAGGTGATATTTAAGCACCTGATTGAGAATCTTAGCGAAGTATTTTATGTGAGTAATCCTGCCAAACCCGAAATTATTTATATGAGCAATGCGTATGAAAAGGTTTTCGGCGAACCGGTGCAGAATATCTACCGGAACCCCAACGTTTACATGGAATATATTATTAAGGAAGATAAGATGGCGGCTAAAAGGGCATTAGCCCGGCAGCTGAAAGGCATATCTACTGATACTACTTACAGGATCAGGAGACGCGACGGCAGGATGAAGTATCTTCGTGAGCGGGCTTTTCCTGTTAAGGATGCTTCGGGGAAGGTTACAAGGATAATTGGTGTAGCCGATGATATTACTGCAAGGATTGAATCAGAGGCTGAGCTGAGACGAAGAGAGTACCGGTACAGGGGCATCTATGAATCTACCTCAGTTTCGCTGTGGGAAACCAATGATGCTGAGGTTGTGAAAATGTTGAATGAACTGAAAGCGGAAGGCGTTGAGAATTTCAGGAAGTATTTTGAAGATAATCCTGAGTTTGTAAAAGACTGCTTCAGCAGACTGAAACTGGTGGATGCAAACCCGCGGACAGTGCTGATGCTGAAAGCCCGAAATAAAAAACATCTGCTTGAAAATATTGCAGAGATCCTGACCGAAGATTTTTACAACAAGTTTATTGAGATGATGATTGTAAGGGTTAACGGCGGAAAACATTTTGAGACTGAATATGAGCTGAAGACTTTTACCGGCGAGAAGATATATATTTATTCCATAACTAATTTCCCGGATGAGGATTCTCCTTACCCGTATACTATCGGCAGTCTGGTGGATATTACCGAGCGGAAACAAACAGAGCGGGCGCTTTCAGAGAGTGAGCGGCGTTTCAGGGTTATGGCGGACACTGCACCTGTGCTGATATGGACTTCGGGTTCCGACGGCCAGTTCTATTATTTTAATAAGCCGTGGCTCGATTTCAGGGGGAAATCAATAGATCAGGAGATAGGCGATGACTGGATGCGGGGTATTCATCCTGCTGATCTTCCGGCTTTCAAAAAAGCATATAATACTGCTTTTAACAGCCGGTCTAAATTCCGGTTTGAGTTCCGTCTGCGGCGCAGCGATGGTAAAGAGAGATGGATGCTTACGCACGGTGTTCCCCGGTATTCAACCGACGGTACTTTCAAGGGTTATATCGGTTCTGCGGTTGATATTACGGAACGAAAAGCCGACGAGGTTGAGCTTTCGAAAGCACTGGCTAATGAGAAGAGAGTATTATTCCACGCAGAGCAGATCCAATCAAAACTTAAATACGTCGCAGAAGCAAGTAATATACTGAATTCGTCACTAGATTATACCGAAACGATCCGCTCACTGGCTGAGCTTCTTACACCTGCAATGTGCGACTGGTTTGCGGTGGACCTTAAGAAAGGCGATGGAATTGACCGGCTGCTTGTTTATCACAAAGATCCCGATAAAATTCAGTTCGCAGATGAACTTCGTAATAAGTATCCACCGAATATGAATGCACAAACAGGGGTACCGAATGTTATCCGTACCGGGCGTTCAGAACTTTATTCCGAACTGACCGATGAGTACCTGGGCAGAACAATTCAGGATAAAGAGCTTTATGTAATCTTTAAAAAGCTCGGGATAAGATCGGCTATGGTCGTGCCCCTGGAAGTGCGCGGTAAGGTGCTTGGAGCGCTGACGCTGTGTATGGCTGAATCTGATAAGAAGTATGATGAAGACGATCTCAGGTTCGGCGAAGATATTGCTCACCGTGCGGCAATGGCTATAGATAATGCATCGCTGTTCCGGCAGATAGGAGAGCTTAATAAAAATCTTGAGCAGACGATAAGACTTCAGCAGCATGAGATCAAATATAGAAAGAAGATTGAGCGTGACCTGAGAGAGTCGGAAGAAAGGTTCAGGTTAATTACCGAGAATTCAAGCGATTTTATATCGCTGCTTGATGAAAACGATATATTTATATATGCTAATCCTGCCCTGGTAAAAGAACTTGGTTACCGGGAGGATGAACTGATCGGAAAGATCAGTCCCAACGACCTTGTACTTGATGAGGATTTGGATCTGCTTCAGGATTATAAACGTAAGCCTATTCTTGAGATACGTTATAATAAAAAGAATGGCGGGTTTGTGTGGGTAGAGAGCAGCAGTTTGAAGGTGAATTACCATGGCAAGGCCGTTACGGTAAGGATATCGCGTGATATTACTGAAAGGAAGAGGATTGAGACGGAGCGTGTGAAGCTGTACAGTGAACTGGAAGCCCAGAGAATAAGGATTGACAACCTGATTGCCAATGTTCCCGGAGTTGTGTGGGAGACTTACGGTAAGCCCGGTACCGGTGAGGAAAGACTTGAAATTATCAGCAGCTATGTAGAGAAACTGCTTGGCTATAAACTGGAAGAATGGATGGAGGATCCTTCATTCTGGTTTAAGGTGATCCATGAGGATGACCGCATGGAGGTTCTTGAAAATACCCGGAAACTGTATGAGAATAATGAAGGGGGTACAGAGAGGTTCAGATGGATTGCAAAAGACGGTTCTGTAATATGGGTGGAATCTCAATCGGCCTGTATATGCGATTCCGACGGGAATGTAATCGGTCTCCGCGGTGTTAATATAAATATTACAGAGCAGATAAAGTTTGAACAGGAGCTGAGCGCTTCACTGAAAGAAAAGGAGATCCTGCTTAAGGAGATCCACCACCGCGTGAAAAATAATATGCAGGTAATATCTAGTCTGCTCAGCCTGCAGTCGAAGACCATACCCGATTCCGGGACGAAGGAAATATTCGACGAGAGCAGGAACCGGATAAGATCGATGGCACTGATACACGAAAAGCTTTACCAGTCGAAAGACCTTTTCAAAATTGATTTTAAGAACTATGTAAGCGACCTGCTGAATAACCTGATGATCTCTTACGGGTTGAGGGGGAAGAATATAAATACGAAGATTGATATAGATAATATTTTATTCGATATAAACAGCGCAATATCACTGGGACTGGTAATTAACGAACTGGCTTCCAATGCTTACAAGCATGCATTTAAGGGGCGGAACAGCGGGGAGATCTACGTTTCTATACGCAAAGGAGTGACTGACGGAAAGGATCAGGAAGAAGTGACGAAGGAAGAAGAAAGAAAGAGCGCCTACGAATTAATCGTTAAAGACAACGGTGTAGGACTTCCTGAAAGGGAATCCAGAAATACGGAGTCGCTCGGTCTGCAGCTGGTTGAAACCTTAATCGATCAGCTTGAAGGCACTCTTGAACTGCACAACAGGAACGGTACAACCGTCCGCGTCACCTTCTGTCTTGAATAGAAGGGTGACCTGCCATCCTTTGGCCTTTCCCCATTGTTTTCCAATGTGTAAATTAGGTGCATAAAAACGTGGTAGTCTTATGCATACTAATCAAATCCAGCGATTAATTGATGTAAATCCCGATCCTGTAATAATTGCCGAGCGCGGCAGCGGGCGCGTACTTTACGTGAACAGGTATGCGGGCAGTGATGGAAAAATTTCTCCCCTTCTGCGCGCAGCGGGACAGACCGGTGGGAATGACAACCTGTATGATGTAGTTGATCCCCCGGAAAAGGAGAAACTTGCTGAACTGCTTCAGCAGGCGGGGGGCAGCGGCGATTTCCATTTCAGGATGAACGGCGGCAGACTTGTTCCACATAAACTTTACTCCAGTGAATTTGACGATGATGCAGTTATCATTACCTGGAAGGATAAGGGGTCCTTTTCTGCCGACAGTTATGAGTCGGAGCTGATCGATAACCTCAGCGATCCTTCTCCAAAGCTGAAAGACGGTAAGGAAAAGTACCGTATGCTGTTTGAAAATAACCCGCTGCCGATGTTTGTGTACGACGAGGAAACTTATCAGTTCCTTGCTGTAAATGAATCGGCGGTTAAGCACTACGGCTATACGAAAGATGAGTTTTTGAAGATGACAATAATGGATATACGGCCGAACGTTGACGTACCCCTGCTGGTTGACCTTTTCAAGTATCAGGGGAATAAAATGAATCATTTCGGCGTGTGGAGACACATCCGGAAAAACGGGGTCATTATAAATGTTGACGTTACAACCCACCGTATCGCCTTCAACGGCAGACCGGCGAGGATAGTGCTGGCTCATGATGTAACTGCAAGAGTGAAGACAGAAAACGCTCTGAAAGAAAGTGAGGAGAAGTACCGCAGGATAGTTCAGAACGCTAACGAGGGAATACTGCTGATTGATGATAAGCAGAAGATTACTTTTATAAATCCCAAGCTTGCAGACATTGTAGGATACCAGCCGGAGGAACTTGAGGGCAGGCCGGTGGCTGAATATTTATTTGAAGAGGATCTGCCGCTTGCTCAGTCATATATAAAAGAAAATATGGAAGGTTCAAAAGCCGAATTTAAATTCAGATTGAAACACAGGAACGGTTCGGAAAGATGGGTGTCGGTAAACGCTGTACCGGTTTTTGATGAGCCCGGCCGTTATACCGGGGGACTGGCCCTGGTAACAGACATTACAAAGCAGAGAAAAGCCGAATCCGAACATCATCGTCTTCATGAATTGCTTCATTCTCTTATAAATTATTCCCCTTTGGGCATTATTATCCTTGATGAGAAAGGTAACACAGAACTGTGGAATCCCGCCTGCGAAAAAATGTTTAGCTGGGGCAGCAAAGAAGTAGAGGGCAAACCGCTGCCGATAGTTCCAACTGACAAAGCTGATGAGCACCTCGGTCTGAGAAACACTATTATGAGCGGGGAAAGTTTCACAGACAGGGAAGTGACCCGTTTGAGGAAGGACGGTAAAAAAATTCATTTAAGTATTTCTGCAGCGCCGCTTTTCAATTCAGATCATAAACCTATCGGTATATCATCCTTTATTATAGATGTTTCAGAAAAGAAAAAATCTGAAAGGGAGCGCGAAAAACTGTTCAGGCAGATCACTGCGGCAAGGAACCGTCTTAAGTTATTATCATCAAGACTCATCAGCGTGCAGGAAACCGAAAAGAGGAATATTTCGCGCGAGCTTCACGATGAGATAGGACAGATGCTTACTGCAATAAAGATAGATGCACAGAGAATAAAGCTGGATCCGGGTTCGCCGGATACTGCTTCAATAATTAATGACTGCACGAAACTCGTGGAGAGCACGATCTCGGTGGTGCGCAATCTTTCGCTTGAACTGCGGCCGGCAATTATAGATGATCTGGGTCTGGCGGCTTCACTCCGCTGGTATCTGGACAGGTTCCGGCAGAGAACCGGTATAATGGTAAAAACTGAATTTCAGAAAACAAGTGAATCGCTTCCTCCCGAATGTGCTATAACTTTGTTCCGTATCTGCCAGGAAGCACTTACAAATGTTGCCAGACATGCCGGTGCCGGTTCTATTAATGTTTCTTTGAAACAAAATAAGAATTTCATTGTGCTTACGATAGAAGACGACGGAAGTGGTTTTGATACACAAAAGGCTTTGAAAGAAGCTGCGGGCGGAAGGAGTATGGGACTAATAAGCATGCAGGAAAGAACAGAACTTCTTGGAGGGAAGTTCAGTATAAAATCAATTAAAGGTTCAGGAACTATTGTAAAGGCAAGCTGCCGGGTGTAAAATGAATTCTGTCAGGGTTATTTTAGCTGATGATCACAAACTTGTAAGAGCCGGGATTAAATCTCTTCTTGAGAACTCCGACGGCGTGGAAGTGGTGGGTGAGGCAGATAACGGACGTGAGGCGGTTAAACTTACGGGGGAGCTTAAACCCGACATGGTTTTTCTTGATATAGCCATGCCCGAGCTGAACGGACTGCAGGCCGCAGAAATGATCAAAAAGGATTATCCTGATGTGGCAGTAGTTATACTTTCAATGTACCTTGATGAAGAATATGTAATACAGGCTTTGAAAGCCGGGGCATCGGGGTACCTGTTGAAAGATTCCGCACCTGATGAGCTCAGACTGGCGCTTGATACAATAATGAATGGGAAAGTTTATGTTAGTCCCGTTATTCCCCCGGAACTGATTGAGGAATATAAAGAGCGTCTGAGGCATGCATCATCACCGGAAGAGGCGATAAGAAAAAAGGAAGAGCTTACTTCGCGCCAGAAGGAAGTCCTTCAACTTGTAGCAGAAGGGAACTCAACAAGGGCAATAGCAGAGAAGCTGTTCATTAGCGTTAAAACCGTGGAAACCCATCGCGCCCAGATAATGAAGAAACTGGGGATAAATGATGTGCCGGGTTTGGTGAGGTACGCGATTAAAAGAGGAATCATTAAGTAAAAATCAGGGTTTCCCTGATTGTCTCGCCTTCCCTCAACTCTTAAGTTTGGTTATCAATTTTGAAAATATCCACGTATGAGATTTTAGGAGTTTCGGTTTTGCGGGTTCTGATTGTTGACGATAATGAAAGTTTCCTCGAAACTCTTGAAAAGTTTGTGAGCACTTTTCCGAATGTTGAAATTGCAGGAAAAGCGGTTTCAGGCGAACAAGCTGTTAAAATGTGCAGTAAACTTAAACCGGATCTTGTGCTGATGGATATTAAAATGCCGGGATTGAATGGATTTGAGGCCGCGAGGATCATTAAATCTATGGACAATCCTCCCCGAATTCTGCTCTTATCCTTTAATGATCATCATGAATACCAGGCTGAAGCGGTTAGTGCAGGTGCAGACGGGTATTTGGCAAAGTCTGAAATAAATTCGGGGCTGCTCCGGCAGATATCCTCTATATTCTCAATAAGCTCCGGGGCTGCCTCTTAAATTAAATATTAAACGTCCCGTGTTCTTTAATACTGTAGGATCGTCGAAAAAAAAGTGCCCTCTTCTTTTAGAAGATCCTGATCTTTGCGGACAAAGAACCGGCGACGTTTTATATTAACAGACATCCGATAAATTTAATAACGACTCTTTTCAACTAATATTTTTATAGATTTACCTGGTAATCCAGTTTACAAATGAAGCCTGAGTTTGGGGACAGCCGCAGCTTGTTTCTTTTCAGTGAATATTAACCAGCAGATGTTTATCTTAATTGCTGCAGGACTTATTGTTACGGTCCCGGGGCCGCTGCTTTCATCCGGCATAACCTGCAGGCAAAGCTTTACAAAGTTTTCTACCAGGAGCAATGAAACCGTTAATTTCCATATAATAAAACAGAAGGAGAAGATGAAATGACAGAGATAATGGGAGAAGGGGCGGCGACGTTAAAGCAAAGGGTTAAAAAGAGAGATTCCAATCTCCTGCTGGTAGAAGACGATAAGACAAATGTTGATGTTATAAATCTTTTTCTGCGCGATTACTGTAATGTTGATCATTCAGTGTCGGCTCTTGATGCTATTGAGAAGGCTAAGGATAAGAAGTATGACGCAATACTGATGGATATTAACCTGAAGGGAATGTCGGGACTCGATGCAGTTAAGCAGATACGTCAGCTGGATGATTATAAAGACACTCCTGTTATTGCCGTAACAGCTTATGCTATGGCAGGCGACAGGAAGTATTTCCTCAGTCAGGGCTGCTCACATTACCTGGCAAAGCCGTTCAGCAAATCAGAACTTATAGGACTCCTCGAGACAATTTTAAATTGAAAAAATAAAAATGCAGATTGATTTCCAATCTGCAATCTTCAATATTCGCCAATTTCCCCTCACACTCCGTGGCAGTCTGTACACGTAAGATCCTGGATGTCTTCGCCAAGATCCACAGGATGCTGGAAATGCAATCCGTCAAGATTTACCAAAGTAGTGTCATTGATAGTCTGCGCAATAATCGTATGGCAGAGATTACAATCCTTGGACAATACATTACCGTTCTGGTCTTTATGTTCGCCGTCGTGACATCTGAAGCATCCGCTGTAGTACATATGACCAATGTTATTGGGATACTTCTTCCAGCTTACGTTCATTGAAGGGAAATAATTGTTTCTATAGATCTCCTGTACGGAGTGTATGCTCCGGTCGATTTTACCCGTGTCTGCATCCGGGTAATACTGTTCGTAGAAGTTCTTAACGACGGTGCTGATACTGTCAATGGCCACTTCTTTATCAGTGTAAGGCTCTTCGAGAGCTTCAACAGCCGTGCTCTTAATATAGGGGAGGGAGGCGTCGATACTGTCGATAGCCATAAACACGTTCACCATCCTGTTAGGCTGGTTGTATATATGCGAGGGACGGTTGTGGCAGTCGATACAGTCCATCTTTCTCAGCAGACCTTCATCTTTCATCTTCTTTTCATCAAACTTGACATCGCCCTTGGAATATGTTGTAACCTTACCGGTTTCCCTGTTCGTTGCTCTTACCCAGTTGATGACCTGTCGTGATGAATCAGCCGCAAGATAGGTTACCTCATTGTCGATATTCATATGCCAGTGGATGCCTGTCTGCTTTGCGAGTATGCTGTTCCCGCCGCCTACTTTAAGCAGCATTGTAACTTTTGAATGTGTGTTCTTCTCATCTGACAGGTAATAATTGAAATCAACTTTCTTCTCTGCGAAGAAGTTTCTCGGCCAGTGACACTGTTCGCAGGTTCCCTGGGCAGGACGCAGACTCCAGATCGGTGTTGGTATCGGTTTTGAATATTTATTAAATAATACCGAATATACCTGGTAGGAACCGGATATCTTCGATTTAACAAACCAATCCGCTCCCGATCCGATGTGACACTGAACGCAGCCCACCCTTGAGTGAGGCGAGTTCTTATAAGCAGTGTACTCGGGATTCATTACCTTGTGACAAATTGTTCCGCAGAACTGGTCGGTTTCTGTGTATTCATATGCTTTAAAGCTTCCGAAAGCGGTGAAGAAAAGAAGCAGAACTGTACCCGCACTAAAAATGACGAATGAAGTTCGCTGTTTGGGATCATTCAGATCGATCCTGGGGAGACTTTTTTCTTCGAATGTTCCGGCGTGTTTCCTCTTGCGTGCATTCCATATTCCTATTGCAATCAGGACCAATCCGGCGATAAGAAATATGGGAAGAATTATAAAGGTGACGATACCTGCGTAAGCATTGGTCTCTGCGCTGAATGCTTCAACAACTGTTAGAAAGAGAATAAGACCGAAGCTCAGGAGGGCCAGGGCGGCACCGATAAGAGTAGTCGTGTTATAAAAAGTATCGGGGAAGCGTTTGGTTTTCATAGTACCTCGATGATTTAAATATTATTTATAGGCGAAGATCATTGCATAAATTATCCACACAATAATACTAAATCCCGTCGATAAAGCGATCCATCCGAACACCTTTATTGCTCTTATAACGATCGGTGGATACGGTTCTACCATGAACTGATCGAGTGTACCGGCGCTCTGAAGTCTGCCGTATTCGTCAGGTCTGTCTAGTTTTAACTCTTCTACGGGCATTCGACCTGAAAATATAACAATATCCATGGGAAATTTCTCAGGTCTCAGGTGAGTATTGAAGAAATGTACGGTAAAGATAAAACCGGTGGCAAGCAGAGCTTCATCACTGTGAATAATGGTCGCTACGTTTATAAACCAGCCCGGGAGAAATCTTGTGAAGAATTCGGGCATCCATAGTGATAGTCCTGTTGAACCAATAACAAATATTCCCCAGAAAACTGCAAAGTAATCAAACTTTTCCCAGTAGGTCCATCTGCCGTACTGAGGTCTTTCACCCATACCGAGGAACCATTTCATCGAACCGGTGAAATCTTTCCAGTCCTTTTTGTTGAACATAAGTCCGTCCGGGTCAAAGATCATTTTAAAGACCGACTTGTGTTCCTTTCTCATTCGAATAAAGAGATCGGTTAAGTGGGCGATGAATACGCCGAACATAATAACGGCGGCAAATCTGTGTATAAAACCGGCGCTTTCAAAGCCTCCCAGCAAATGGGAAAGGACTTTTGCCCAGCCGGTGTATGAAAATTTCAGTGTCATTCCAGTCATAGCAAGACTCAGGAAACTGACGATCATTAGTATGTGCAGAACACGGTTTAACCTTGTAAACCTCTGGTACTGCATTTTAACGTTTCCGTTTTTTATACCATTCATTTTCAACTCTCAGAATTTTCATTTTTTGTCGTATCATTCTGTTCCTTTTCAGCATCGGCCAGTCTCTTTTTCAGCTGTCTCCGGTACTGAAGTGAACGGGGGAGCCACAGCAGTGTATGGATTCCTGCAATAAAGAAGGTTCCTACAAGCAGTCCTGTCATTCCCCAGAACGACCAGAACAGCCACGGATACTTTTCGGGATCGTGGTGTGTTGCGTGAGTAAAGTATCCCGCAAACTGGCGTGTTGCAGTTTCATGGCACTTCTGGCAGGTCTTCAGTACGTTATCCCTGCTCAGGTGCGATCTTGGGTCGGTTACAGGAAGAATATCGTGCGAACCGTGACAGTCGTAGCATTTTGCTGTTTTAGAATAACCCAGCTGCGAAACTTTACCGTGGTACGTATCAAAATAGGTTTTTGCAATTTCCTCGTGGCAATGTCCGCAGGTATTCATGATCTCAAGCCTGAACCCGGTGAGATCTGTTCTCTTAATTGTATGGGCGGTATGACAGGTATTGCATACCGGTAGCTTCTTATCTGTTTTTGTTACAAGAGGCGAGTGAACGCTCTTGTTGAAGCTCTCTTCTATACCGAAGTGGCAGGTGCCGCAAGTGTTTGCAATATTTCCGGGGAAGATGCTTGATGTACTGTCTGTATGCGGCAGCTCGTGATGGGCGGTATGACAGTCGGTACAGGTAGCGGTAACAGTTAAACCGCTCTTCATCAAACCCTTGCCGTGAATGCTCTCAACGTAATTATTTATAATATCGTGTTCAGTTCCCGTGTACCTTACGGCAGCTTCTTCACCGTCACGGTGGCATTTACCGCAGAGGGTAGGGATGTTGGTTGCAAAGATAGGAGACTTTGAATTCTTCCTTCCCAGTACACCGTGAGTACCATGGCACTCTTTACAGGTAGGTGCATTAAGATCATTCTTAGCAAATAACTGTCCGTGAGTACTTTCGGCATATTCCTGCCCCACTGCTTCGTGGCACTTGGTGCAGTCAACATTATGGGTGATACTGTCGCAGGGTCTTATATGCGAGGTATTAACCTCTGAGTGGCACTGGCTGCAGGATATCTGCGTGTGCATTGAGCCTTTAACTTCATCATAGTTCACGTAAAGCGATCTTCCGTCTTCGCTCGACTTCAGGTCCTTTTTAGCGTGGCAGGTAAGACAGTCGTTATCTGCCATCCCCTGGTCGTAGAAAACTTTTCTTGCCTTGTGCGGCTGATGGCAGTCGACGCAGGCCGGAAGTACGTTTGCTTCTTTCTCCCACAGCGCTCCTTTAATAACTTTTCTGTGCACCAGTTCAATCTCACTGTGGCACTTTGAACAGGTGGCTGCTATGTTCCTCCTGGCAATAGAGGACTTCGGATCAGTATGAGGAAGTATATCGTGAGGTGTATGGCAGGATACGCAGGTAGCCGCTACTGCGAGTCCTTTTTTAAGCAGACCCTCGCCGTGCATACTTTCAGAATAGTTTTCGAGTATATGCGTTTCGGGGATATTCCTCTGCAGCTGAACAGGTGAACCTTCCTTATGACATTTTCCGCAGACATAAGGTATGAAGATCGGGGCTACCTTCGATTTGGGATTCTTAACCGGAATAATGTCGTGCGAACCGTGGCAGGTCTGACAGGTAGGCGCCAGGTTGTCGTGCCGTGCTTTAGCTCTGCCATGAAGACTTTTATCATAATGCTCCTGAATATCACTGTGGCAGGCATCGCATTTTGCAGGCTGCACATTTTCGGTATGAGGAAAATCGGTTCCTTCAAGATCCTGGTGACACATTATACAGTCAACATCTGAATGTACCGAACCGCCGAGTTTTTTCTCATCCACGAAGACGGAGAAAGAATGTCCGTTCTTCGTACCCTTCAGGGTATTATCGGAGTGACACATAAGGCAGTCATCATTCGACTGTGCCCTAAGAGCACTGAATGATGAAATAAGAAATATTATGGTTATGAACAGAAGTTCAGTAGTAATTTTCCGGTACGACATAGTTATTCCCCGCGCGTAATCTGTAGTTCTCATAAAAAATCAATATTAAGATAATTCTTGTTCTTCTTCTTCAGACTGACCCTTCTGCTCTTTTTTAATTCTTTCGAGCTCTTTGGGGTGTTCTTCAGCCATTTCTTCTTCAGATATAGTTCCCTTAAGCCATGCCAGGTTCATAGGGTAGATTTCGGGATTGAAGATCACGAAATAGAAGTGCCAAACAACAATTGCGAGGAAGGCAAGCCATGCTTCGTAATAATGAACAGTTCGAGCTATATCCCATCCAAGCTTTGTCAATAGTCCAATGAATGTGTTGTCAAACCACATAATGAAACCTGTAACCGACATTACTATTGTTCCCCATACTAGGGCCCAGTATTCAGCTTTTTCAATGTAGCTGAAGCGGTCGAGCTGCGGCTTCACATTTGAAAATCCAAGGTTAAATTTAGCAACAGCAATAGCATCCTTTGCATCTTGAAGTATAGGGAGGAGGTCCTTAACAAGCTGCCGCCCGCGTTTTGTAAACGATATGTAATATACGTGATAGAGACTTGCGGCTACCATTACAACAGCTGCTATTCTATGCAGGATGCTGCGATATTCAAACGCGTCATTGCTCAGATCTCTGATGTGAGATACCCACCACGCATCGGGGAACTTGAGCATAAAGCCTGTTATTACCAGGGTGATGAAGCTGACGAGTAGCGCAATATGCTGAATCCTTTCATTAACTGTCATTCTCAGGTATAGTGCATGACCATGCTTCTCTTCTTTGATCAGACCTCTCTGCTTCATCTTCTTGATCTTAGCCTTCTTAATGAAGTCGAAGACGTTATGCAGGAGCATAAAACCAATTGTAGTAACAATAAGTATAATATAAATTGTTGCGATCCAGTAAAGTACCGGTTCATCCTGTTTGGTCATTATTACGTGGATCTTGCCCTTTGCAAAGTTTGCATTAGCACCAGGGTGGCAGGTTCCGCAGGTCTTTGCAAGGTTATTCTTATTAACAGTTGATGTCGGATCGCTTGACGGTTTAATATTGTGAACACCATGGCAGCTTGCGCAGTTGGCCACAACGGTTGATCCGCCTTTAAGAGCAAGACCGTGGTAGCTGTCTACGTAAGTCTTAAATCTTTCTGAAGGTATGCCGTATTTTTCCGATAGTCTTACCGAGCTGTGGCAGGGTGAACAGACCTGCGAAGCAACATTCTGGTAAGCGACCGGTGAATTCGGGTTAGTATGTTTTAGGATATCGTGTTCGCCATGGCAGTTGGTACATGAAGGCGCGTCAGTTACACCATCCTGGAGAAGAGCGGTGCCATGAATACTTTCCCTGTACTGAGCGGAAATTTCGGTATGACATTTTCCGCAGGTAAAGGGAATATTAAACTTGTTTATTGATGAATTGTCTGAAGTTGGTGCTTCAATATCGTGATGGTTATGGCAGTTTGTACAGCTGGGGGCATCTTCATTTCCCCTTGAGAGTGCCATGCCATGGACACTCTGTTCGTATGCCATTATAAAACCTGCGGAAGGTGTTGTCTTGGCCCGGATCTTAGGATCGTCGAGATGACATGACAGGCAGAGTTTCTGCTGGTTTAGTTTTGTTTGAAGGGAGTTTTTACCTTTGTTTACAGATACTATCGAGCTTTGGTGACAGGATATACAATTGGGCGCTCCTTCAACACCTTCCGCAAAACCTTTTCCATGTTCTGAAAGAACATATTTTTCTTTTGCTTCCTTGTGGCACTTGCCGCAGGATTCTACTAAATTCTTTTTGCTCCACTTAGTGTCCGGACCTGATACAGATTCTATGTTATGTGTACCGTGACAATTTTTACATGATATGTCCGGAGTTCCGTTCGTTCCGTTTGCCTTAACCATCTGCGGATGGAATTTATGAATAACCTTTGCATCCGTATGACAGTTGAGACAGTTAATCGGCTGAATATTTTCTTTATGAGGTATCTCCTCAGGGTCAAATCCGACGTGACACGATACGCAATTTAATTTTCCGTGAACTGAGTGCTCGAAGACATCCTGGTTAACATAAATGGAAACTTCCTTTCCATTTTTTTCCATGGTCATAGTATCATCGCTATGACACATCAGGCAGTCATCGTTGGATTGAGCGTTTACCGGAACTGCTGAAAAGAAAAGAATGACAATAAATAAAAAGAACAACTTGACGGCAGTAAATCTGGGTAGGGACATCTTCATATCTGTATCACTCAGTTATTGAATCTGCAGCCGTGCTGCGTATCGGTTAAAATAATTTTAAGAACACTCATTTCTTTGAATTAAAAAATCATGCCATTGAGAATGCGAAACCAAATAATGCAACTATCGACATTATAAAAAGCAAATAGAGTACAATATTCTTCATTTTTATCGGTATCCTTAAATGAGTAAGGTTAATTCACTGCTCTTTTACTCAAACATAATACCATAAATTTAAAATGGTAAATAGTTGAAAAATTGAACATATTGTTGGTTATTTTCTCAGGAATGGGAGACCTTAGAAACGGGCTTCGCAAACTTTAGAAAGGAATTTTGGCCGGTTTCAGCCAAAGTGAGCAGAAAGTATAGTGTATGGAACATAGCGTATAGGTTTCAGTCAGGGCCATCGCGGAAGATAATTGTACAATTTTTAAGCAGTGCGTTTCTCCTGCCCTTTGCCCGGTAGGGTCACCTTCACGCGGCGCCCTGCATCACCCTTCACGGCATTATACCTCATTATACGCGCTTTGCGATAGAATCCTGAAATCTGATAATATTGTAATCTTGTAATCCGGAGGGGGTACTTAAACCATGAGTGAAGCCATCTTCATTGTGACTTCATTAAGGTCGTAAGGCTTGTAAAATATTGAAGTTACATACGGGCGAAGCGAAGGCTCAATGTCTTTTGTCTTCTTGTCAAAAACATAAGTTATTATAACCGGCACTCCCGGTTTCCTTTCCTTCAGATCTCTGCATAATTCAAGTATCTCTTTGCTGGGGGCATCATCCAGTATTACCAGGTCGAAATCAGCCGAACCCGCAAAAGCACCTATAGCCTTCAGGTTGGTGGTCGCGGTCACTGAATACGATTCCTGCAGGTACATAAGAAGACTGTAGCAGAGATTAAAATCGTGGCTGTAAAATAATACGTTCTTCATTAAACACTTTAGTTATTATTAGCCCCTGGTCCAAACCGGGGGAAAGTTGGTTTCTGCAGGCTATAAACGTGCCAGATGCCCTTTTTTTGAGAAAAACATAAAAATTATTTATTTATGGCAGATTTGCACTTGGGGGTGGAGCATTTTTCTCGTATTAAAAAGCGCCCGTTTCTCGCAAATAAAAAGATGGATAAAATTGTTTTTCAACTAATGAGAATGATATTTTTCAGGTTTTTATATCCAGTTCTTTCAATTTACGGTACAGGGTAGAGAGACCGACCTGAAGGTCTTCGGCAGTTTTTTCTTTATTAAGTTTATTCTCTTCAAGGGTTTTCATTATCAGGTCTTTTTCATAACGCCTTATTGCATCATCAAGCGACATTTTACCTGAAAGATTAATTGGTGCATCATTCGGTTTAAATCCTGAGGGAAGGTCCTTCAGCGTAATAAAGTCGCTCCGGCAGAATATTACGGCACGTTCCATCACATTCTCGAGCTCCCTGATTTCACCTTTCCATTCGTAGTTCATCAATGCACGGATAGCTTCGCTGTCGATTCCTTTAATGTTCTTGTTCATTTCCTTCCGGTATTTATCGAGGAAGTGATCTGCCAGCAGAGGAATATCTTCTTCTCTTTCTTTGAGTGAAGGGAGGTTAATTTCTATTACGTTAAGCCGGTAGAAAAGATCCTCCCGGAATTTTCCGGCTGCAATCTCATCTTTTAAAATCCTGTTGCTTGAAGCTATGAACCTGACATTTACAGGAAGCGAAAGAGTCGTACCTACTGGAGTATATTCTTTTTCCTGCAGTGCCCTGAGAAATTTAACCTGGAGCTGAAGGGGAAGTTCGCTAATCTCGTCAAGGAAGAGCGTTCCGCCCTCGGCAGCTTTCATAAGTCCTTCCTTGTCGGAAATAGCGCCGGTGAATGATCCTTTCTTATGTCCGAACAACTCACTCTCAATCAGGTTCTCGGAGATAGCGCCGCAGTTGATTGCAATGAATGGTTTGTTTTTTCTTTTGCTTTTGTAATGGAGTGAGCGCGCGACAAGCTCTTTACCGGTTCCGCTTTTACCGGTAATGAGTACCGTACTGTCGGTATCGGCAACAGTATCGATCATTTCATACACTCGTTTTATGGCGTGGCTGGTGCCTATAATATTTTCGAAATCATATTCGCGCTGGACCTCTTTTCTCAGCACACGGTTCTCGATGAGCAGGTTTTTCATTTCGAGAAGGCGTTTTATCTTTATGATCATTTCATCGAACTCAACCGGCTTCAGGATATAATCACTGGCCCCGCTGCGCAGTGCCGCTATTGCGGTATCAAGCGAGCCGTATGCGGTAACGACCACAACAACTGACTGAATATCAAGTTTTTTAATCTCTTCCAGGAGCTGGATTCCCTTCATTTCGGGCATCTCAAGGTCTGTAATTACAATATCATACGATTCCTTGAGGATCATTTCATAAGCCTCTCTTCCGTTCTCGGCTTCCTGCACGTTATAGCCTTCTTTCTTTAAAACATAGGAAAGAGATTCTCTTATTATTTGTTCATCATCAACTACAAGGATTCTTTCGTCCATTTTTTATCATCCTGTTATTTTACGTATTGAGAGGGAGTGTTATTGTAAATGTTGTAAACTCGTTCGGTTTACTTTTAACTTCAACATTGCCCTGGAAGCTTTTGATTATGCCGTAGCTTACCCAGAGCCCCAGTCCCGTTCCTTTCCCGGGTTTTTTTGTGGTGTAGAAAGGCTCGAATATCTTGGAGAAGTTTTTTTCTTCTATGCCGGGACCGGAATCTGTGAACTGCAGTGTTATTTTTTCGTTTTCAATATAAGAGTTTACACTTATCCGTTTTTTTCTACCTGACTTATCTTCGGACATAGCATCGACGGCATTTATTAAAATATTAATAAACACCTGCTGGATCTGATCAGATATAAGAGGAAGCAGCGGCAGATCGGGCTCCAGTTCGGTTATAAAATCTACATCTTTTGCACGTGCGCCGACCTTAACAATCTCAATGGCTTCTTTTATTGCTTCATTAATATTTATTACCTGGAGCTCATAGTCGGAAGGACGTGAAAAATCAACCAGGTCCCTTATGATCTTTGAAATTCTTGTTACCTGGCTTCTTACAAGTCCCAGTTTATCTTTTACAAAATCGTCTTCCGTCGTTCTCAGAACCACCTGCACAAGTGCAGATATAGAAGCAAGCGGGTTGCCGACCTCGTGGGCAATTCCGGCAGCGAGCGTTCCTATGCTTTCCATCTTCTGGGTATGGATCAGCTGCTTTTCAAACATACGTTTTTCACTCAGGTCGCGGTGTATGCCGAAGAATCCCCATATTCTTTTTTCCGAATCAAGGATAGGGGAAATAAGAAGCTGGGTGTAATATGGTTCGCCGTTCTTTCTTTTATTTTCAACTTCACCAACCCATACCTTGCCTGCATTAATGGTATCCCACATCTGCTTCCAGAACTTCTTTGAATTCTTGCCGCTGCTGAATACCCGCGGGTTCTTTCCGATGAGTTCATCTTTGGTATAGCCGCTGGCCTCAACGAAAGCGGGGTTTACGTATATCATCCGCCCTTTAATATCTGTTATCTGAAGAGGGTTAACCGTATTCTCAGCGATGTTGTAGAACCTGAGCAGGTTCATTTCTTTTTCTTTTTCGGCGGTGATGTCGTGAGCCATAACGAAGAAATAAAGTTTCTCTTCTTTCTCAACCTGTTGAAGTGTCGGGGTAAAGACGATGTTCGCATCAACATTTTTATCTACAGAGACAAACCGTGCGGTAAGACTGCCGCTTTTACTGTAATTGACACAATTCTGAAATGTTGTTCGAACAGAATCAATGTATGCGGGCTCAAACAGGTTGAAGAATAATCTTCCCTCAATCTGGTTTAAGGGCACACCGAGCTTAATCGCACCGGATATATTTACATCCAGTATTTCACCGGTCTCCGAGAGAATAAAACACATATCCTGGAGACTGTTAAAAAGATCGAAATCGAACTTAAATGTTTTTTCAAGCAGTTCTTTTCTTAGCATTTATTCCGAAACCTTAGGGGTTTATGAAGAAATTTCACGGTGTAAAACTAAACCGAAATTGGATCATTTAATATACAAATATTTATTCTCATTTCTGAGAAGAAGGGATGATTTTTTGCTTTTTTGAAGTCTTTTAACCAATAAATCCATTTACTTTCATGAGTTCCGCACACAGAAGTGCTCCTCCTGCTGCGCCGCGCATAGTGTTATGTGAAAGTATAACGAATTTGTAATCAAAAAACCTGTCCTCTCTCAACCTTCCTATTGATACTGCCATTCCTTTATCAAGGTTCCGGTGTATTTTCGGCTGAGGGTAATTTTTTTCGTGGAAATAATGTAACGGACTGGCCGGTGCTGTTGGGAGGTCCTTTTCCTGGGGTTCTCCCGAAAAGTTATTCCACGCTTCCAGTATTTCATTGATGCCGGCTTTATTCTTAAACTTAACCTGCAGGCATTCTGTATGTCCGTCTGTTACCGCAACCCGGTTAACCTGGGCGTTGATCTTAATATCCAGATCCTTTATTCCTGCGCTGCTGAGACTTCCGAAGATCTTGTTAGGTTCTGTTTCAATTTTTTCTTCTTCGCTTCCCCCGATGAAGGGAATGACGTTATCGATAATATCAAGACTTGCAACCCCGGGTAGCCTGCACCCGATATTGCCTGCATTGTAACCACATTGACTTCCTCAATTCCGAACTTATCTACAAGAGGTTTTAAAGCCAGCACAAGTCCGATCGTCGAGCAGTTGGGATTGGTAACAATACAGCCGTTGTTTTTATAATCCTGTTTTTTTATGAGTTCGAGATGACCGGGATTTATTTCGGGAACAAGGAGAGGAACAAATTTATCCATCCTGTGATTCTTTGAATTTGATACTACGGTATAACCGGCGTTTGCAAAATCCTCTTCTATCTTTCCGGCTACGGAAGAATCTAATCCCGAAAAAGCAATCTTCAGGTTTGAATCAGGGAATGCAGTTCTGAACTTCGAGCTCACCAATTGCAGGTGAGAGCGGATCGCTGAGTATCCAGTTGACCGCGTCTTTATATTTTTTCCCGGCGGACCTGTCGGATGCAGCCAGCATTGCAACTTCGAACCATGGATGTTTGGAAAGCAGCGAGATGAATTTTTGTCCCACACTGCCGGTGGCACCGAGTACAGCAACAGGAATCTTACCAGAGCTCATAAGCATTTAATCCGGGGTTTTGTTGAATAAACAAATTAATGTGCAAAGATAGCAACGCAAAGGTCAAAGCGCAAAGTCTTAATCTTCTCTCACTTTTATTAGTTATTAAGATGATGTAATTTAGGTTGTGAAATCAAAAAAAGAAACAAGATATGAGTAAGAAATGAGAGCAGGACTGGTTCAATATGATCCCGAATGGGAAAATAAAAAAATGAACAGTGATAAGATCAGCTGGCTGCTTTCTCACAACTATGAGAAGCAGGATCTGCTCGTGTTCCCGGAAATGACTCTTACCGGCTTTACAATGAAAGCTGCCGAGTTTGCAGAAGATCTTAACGGCGAAAGTTTTAATTTCTTCGCGGAGACAGCTCAGAAATATTCGGTTCATATACTGGCCGGACTTATAGAAAAAAATGAAAAGAAGCATTTTAATACTCTCGTTCATATAAATCCTGATGGGAAGCTTGTAAAATCTTACAGGAAGATACATCCGTTCACATATTCTACCGAAGATAAGAATTATACAAAGGGAGAAGAGACGGTAATTACGAAAATTAATGATATTACCGCGGGGTTATCGATATGCTACGACCTGAGGTTTCCCGAGCTTTACCGCCTGTACGGAAAAAAGAAGGTTGATATGATAGTTGTTATAGCCAACTGGCCGGATACAAGAATAGAGCACTGGCGGGCACTGCTGAGAGCACGGGCTATTGAGAACCAGTGTTTTGTGCTCGGTGTGAACAGGGTGGGGGTAGATCCGAAATTAAAGTACAGCGGCTACAGCAGTATATTCGATCCGATGGGAAATGAGATGGCTACAGTTTCAGAAGAGGAGAAAATTGTTACGGCTGAAATTGTCAAGGAAAAGGCGGATGAGGTTAAAGCGGCACTTCCATTCTTAAATGATATCAGACTAATTTAATTTATTGAGCTATGCATCAGATTAAAAAGAGAATCAGCTTTTACGATTGTGACCCTGCGGGAATTTTGTTCTACGGCAGGATATTCGAAATATGTCATTCGGCTTATGAAGATCTTATCAGGTCCTTTAAGCTGAAATCAAATTACTGGGATAACGATGAGTATGCCGTGCCGATAATTCACACGGAAGGGGAGTATCTGCTGCCGTTGCGACCAGGAGATGAGGTGACGGTTGAGGTTACCGTCAGCAAACTGAAAGAAAGTTCGTTTGAACTATCATATGCCTGCAAAAATGTGAAAGGGGAAGTTACAAACCAGGTGAAAACCGTACATATTTTCGTTGATAAAAAGCAGTGGAAGAAAACCCCGATAATTGATGAAGTAAGGGCAGGACTTCAGAACCATATAATGTAACTCTTACCAATGCTATTCACCCCATCCCATTGCTCCTGCATCTGCGAATTATTATTCAATTGAAGCAATCCTTTTACTACAATCACTAATGTTGTCTCGTTCTCAGTTTTTATACCGTGGTTTGGCATTTGTTTACTCGCAGTAAAGACGGTTCAAAGACGGTTCAACACGTATTTAAGCGAATTTTTTGTAGAAAATTTAAACGAAATGTAGAAATATTTAACAGTGCCTGGAGAGCTTTGGAATCATCTGCTTTTTAAAACAAATGATTTCATTAATGATATTATATAGTTTTTTAACCACAATCTCAACAATTAAACCATCTGACAATTCAGCAATTTTTAATATTAAATAATCGAAATCTCTTCTCTCACTTTCTCTCTCAGGATCTTCCCCAGCGGTGATCTCGGAATACTTTCAACAGGATAAAATCTTTTGGGGATCTTGTAACCGGCAATCTTTCCCTTAAGATGATCTGTTATCTCTTCAATTGAGATATCTTCAATCAGTACAACTGCGGCGGCTACGATCTGTCCCCATTCTTTATCGGGAAGCGCAAACACACAGCTCTCGCCAATACCTGCAATCTTATTCAAAGCATTCTCCACCTCAAGGGGATTAACATTCTCACCTCCTGTTATTATCAGATCGGTTCTTCGTGCTTCCACATACAGATAGCCGTCACTGTCTATATATCCCACATCACCCGTAAGAAATCCTTTGGGAGTAAGTTTCTTGGCTGTCTCTTTTTCATCTTTATAATAGCCATGGAACAAAGCGTTACTCTGAATTAATATCTCACCTGAGACGCCTGCTTTTTCTTCATTCAGCTGGTCGTCGACAATAAATACCTTATTACTGCCCAGTGCTCTGCCGGCAGAGAGAAGCTTTGTTTTTACACTTTCCGGATCGCCTGCCGTCACAAAAGCAGAGGTTTCCGTTGAGCCATAGACATTGGAAATTTTACATCCCGCTGATATTGCCTCTCCGATAAGTTCCTCATCTGCAAATCCTCCTCCCAGGAGTATATTTTTCAGCTCTGATAAAGGTTTCCATCCGCTCTCAAGCATTCGCTTAAGCTGGGCTGCGACAAGAGATGCAAAAGAGGGTTTGTAACTGTTGAACGCCTTTACCAGTGAATCATTTTTAAGTGATGAGGGAATCACCAGGGAAGAACCGTAACGGAATGTCCTTATGATTATGGATAATCCGCCTATGTGATAAAAGGGGAGACTTGCAAGCCAGCGGTCTTCGGGCTGCTGATTAAGTAAGCCGGCGCTGTTATCCGCACTGTTCAGGAGGTCATTTAATGAATGCATTACGCCCTTTGGTTTGCCTGTAGCACCGGATGTAAACATAAGCAGGGAAACCGCGTCGGGATCTATTCCGGGAGCTGCATAGCCGTCTGCTTCAGGTAAAGTCGTATTAAAATCGTATTGAGGAATATCCAAACCGAGCGGCCGTTTGTCGTCTTCATTGGTGAAGAGAAATTCAGCGTCAGAAAAATTGATTATTTCTATGAGTTCAGAATCTGACAGCATTATGTTTAATGGAATAACACATGCATCAAGGTTCCATAAAGAAAAGAGAAGGACAACATAATCAGAATTATTGCTGCTGAGCAGGACTGCTTTTGTCTGCTTTCTTATACCTATTGAATTCAGCCAGGCAGAAGTCCGGTTAATCCGATCATTAAGATCTTTATATGAGATTTCAGAATAGGGAGTTAAAATAGCAGGTCGGTCGTCGCTGCGGCTTATATCTTTTCTGATAATATCGCCGGGTACAATCATTTTTATCCGATCTTTATTAAACCATTTTCAACAGGGAAAGGATTATTTACGATAGTATCTTTAAAGTAGTCATGTACCGCAAGTCCATGAGCGGTCTGTTCTTTCAATACTGCTGCCGCAAATACCGCGGCTGAGCGTCCGATCGAAGATTCGAAAGATGATGTGATAACCACTTTCACCCCGTTTTTTTCTGCTTCATCGATAATCCTGAATGTGTGAGTCAGTCCCCCGAGCATCATTGGTTTAAGGATAAGTACCTGGGCCAGCTTATTTTCTACTATTTTAACGGCATCATTGAAAGTTCTTACTGATTCATCAGCAGCAAGAGGGATCGTAGTTTGAGAGCTTACACCAGGGAAGTTGTTAATATCTTTTACCGGCTGTTCGGCGTATTCAATATCGAACTCTTCTAATTTTTTCAGGTTAGCGGCTGCTTCTTCGGGCGACCATTTTCCGTTTACATCAATGCGCAGGTTTGTGTTTTTTCCGGCTTCTTTCCTGATTTCCCGAATTACAGCTAAGTCGTCCTCAAAATTTTCACGTCCCGCTTTTATCTTAAGCGTCCTGAATCCTTGCGATCTTAATTCTTTTGCTTTATCGACTGCTTTCCCTTTCACCAGCATTCCAATAACCCCGTTCACGCTGATATTATTTGCAACAGGTTTTCGAAAGAGCTCGCTTAATGTTGTATTTCTTTCGACGCATACAAGGTTCAGGATTGCCTGCTCAAGTCCGCTCCTCAACGCAGGAAGATGATCAAAGTCGGTAAGACACTTTTCAACAGATGGGATAAGATTATTAAGATCCAGCCTGAGGTTGAGGTTAATATTCTCAAGGGCTCTTTCATCATCCTCAAAGCTTTCAGAACCGAATTCAGGAAGGGGGGCGGCTTCGCCTATTCCCTGGGCTTTTTCAAGGTTCCTTAATGATATTACAAATCCTTTCCTCTCTCTGATCTCTCCCTTTGATGTTATAAAAGGCATCGAGAGGCGAAGGTGGTAAGGGGAATATGTCAGTTCGAGGTTTGTCACAGCGCAAGTCCTGCAGAAAAGAGTATGCCGAATAAAGCCGAAAGCTGTGCAGTAAGTTCAAGGGTCTTATTTAAATCTGTTCCTTCAAGGGTAGTGATCATCTTAATAGCTTTTGCTGCAAAGGGTACGGTAACATAAGGGAGGAAGATCCAGACAGTATAATCGAAGAATAAATAAAGAGCGAGCGGCGTAAGAAATGAAATGATGATGAGGAAAATAAACTGATAGCGTGTGAAAGTTCTTCCCATCTTTACGGCAAGTGTGTATTTATTTGCCGCACGGTCTTCTTCTATATCACGGTAGTTATTTACGACAAGGATATTTGTTACAAGTGAGCCGACAGGTATAGATGCAAGAAGCGATACAAAATTTATATGGTGTGAGTGAAGATAGTATGTAAAAACAGTTCCAACGACGCCGAAGAAACCGAAAACAAAAATGTCCCCAAGTCCGTTGTAAGCGAGAGGGAAAGGTCCTGCAGTATAGGCGATTCCTGCAATAATAGAGAACACGCCGACAGCGAGGATGATCCATCCGCCGACATAGACAAGATATAATCCAAGAAGGAATGAAACGAGAAAAGTAATGACGATAGCGAATTTCATTTCGGTAACCGTTATCAGTCCGCTTGCAAGCACTCTCCTGGGACCCTTACGTTTTTCATTATCCGCTCCTTTGGTGTAATCATATAGATCATTGGTGTAGTTCGTTCCGATCTGTATGAGGATTGAACAGAGGAGCGCAACAAGAGAATATAACGGGACGAAAATTCCCTCACTGATTGCCACTCCCGATCCCACAAATACGGGTACAATTGCTGCGAATAGTGTTTTGGGCCTGCTTGCGATTATCCAGCTTTCAAGCTTTGTGGGTATTTCGGCAAGACTTTCTTTCTGATTTTCCATTCGTCCTTCTACGGAAGTTTTGGGAATTTATTAAACTCAGGTTTTCTCTTCTCAAGATAAGCTTTTTTGCCTTCCTGAGCCTCATCGCTCATATAGTATAACAACGTTGCATTGCCTGCAAGTTCCTGAATCCCTGCCTGCCCGTCAAGTTCTGCATTAAAGGCTGATTTGAGGAGACGGATTGCGAGTGGGCTTTTCTCCAGTATCTTCTTTGCCCATTCAACACCTGTCTTTTCGAGTTCTTCCACGGGAACTACTTTGTTTACAAGTCCCATATCAAATGCTTCCTGTGCATTGTACTGATCGCAAAGGTACCATATCTCGCGGGCTTTCTTTTGTCCTACTATTCTTGCTAGGTAGCTTGAGCCGAATCCGCCGTCGAAGCTGCCTACCTTTGGACCCGTCTGTCCGAATATCGCATTGTCCGCTGCTATGGTAAGATCGCAGACTACGTGAAGAACGTGACCTCCTCCTATTGCATACCCGGCAACAAGCGCAATTACCGGCTTGGGCATACTTCTGATAAGTTTCTGAAGATCAAGAACATTTAACCGCGGAACTCCGTCTTTTCCTACATATCCCTGGTCGCCGCGTATCCTTTGATCGCCGCCTGAACAGAAAGCATATTTTCCGTCTTTAGCGGGACCATAGCCTGTTAAAAGTACGACACCGATTTCCTGGTCTTCTCGTGCATCAGCAAAAGCATCATACATTTCGATTACGGTTTCAGGGCGGAAGGCGTTCCGTACGTCGGGACGATTAATAGTTACTTTAGCAATCCCATCCATTTTTTCATAAATAATATCCTGGTATTCCTTAGCTTTTTTCCACTTAAATGACATCAGTACCTCGAAATTTTATAATTATCTGTTAAAAATATTGAAAAGTTGTGAAAGTTAGAATAAATATAGCATGAGGAAGATTTATTTGACAGGCGGCACAGCACAGTGGATTGAACAGTTCAAATTTTTACATAAGCTTTGAGAAAATCGTTTACTGCCGCGGTGAATTTTGCGGGCTCCTCGAGATGCACGGTATGGCCGGCGTTTTTAATAGTTACATGTTTTGCGGCAGGAAACTTTTTTACTATGCTTTCATTCAGTGTCGTGAACTTTGTATCAAGTTCTCCCGTAATGAGAAGCATTTGTGTATTCATCTTCTTTAGCTTAGGATACAGATCGGGCATTTTGCCTGTGCTGAAACCGAGCAGAGAATTTGACAACCCTATCGGATTATTCTTCATCTTGCTCTTCCTTATTTCTTTCCTTTTTTCCTCCGAAAACCTAAGCTGGGTGGTGAATATTTCTTTATTGATCCAGAGGTCAACAAATTCACCTATTGAATGATTTGATACAAAGGATGCGAGTTCTTCATCCTCCTTAATCCTCTTTTGCCTCTGCCTTCTGCTTTTGATTCCCGGTGAAGAGCTTTCCAGTATTAGTCCCAGTACTCGTTCAGGGTAAGTATAAGCATAGCACAACGCCAGCCGGCCTCCCATCGAATAACCGCAAAGTATCACCTTTTCTTCGGTAAATTCAGTAATGATCTTGTTAAGCTGCTCAACCTGAAGTTCCCAGGAATAGAGAGAAGGATCATTCGGGAAGTCGCTTTTACCATGACCGAGCAGATCTATTGTGAACTTATTGAACCTGTTGTCTATATCCGGAAGCACGTTTTCCCAGTCTTCAGAGCTTCCTGTGAATCCGTGAAGAAAGAAGATGTCGTCAGCTGATTTATTAATTTTTTCCGGCGGGTTGACGTTTAGAAACACATTCGAATATTTTATTCTCATTCAATTCCTTCCGGCAGATTAGCCGCTTTGCTGAAATATTCTTTTCTCATTTTGATAGAAGTCTTCATATCAGTTTTTACTTCCAACACAACAAGTTTTTTTTCTTTAAAGGCAGACGCCATTGATTTCTTAAGCTCATCACGGCTGCGGATAAGATGATAATCGGCACTAAAGCTTTTAACGATTGTACCGAAGTTGAGGTGGTGAGGATTAACGAAATAATCTTTGAATTTCTTTCCATAAGAGGCTACCGGAAGCATTCCGAATATCGAGCCGCCGTTATTATTAATAAGAATAACCAGCAGTGGAAGCTTATATTTTTCAGCAGTAAGAAGTGAGGTTATATCATAATAAAAAGCCATATCTCCCGTAATCAGAACGACAGGTTTATTTAATGCTTTCTGAATTCCCAGTGAAGTTGATAAGATTCCGTCAATCCCGCTGGCCCCGCGGTTTGAATGAACAGTTATCTTCTTTTCTGTCTGCGGTGAAAAGTAATCAAGATCTCTCACAGGCATACTGTTGGAAATAACCAGGTGTGAGTTATCAGGCAGATTATTTATAACTTCAGGGATAATACTGCACTCGTTCGATAATGAAGATTTTGCCAGCAGCACAGACTTCACTTTCCAGGCCGACTCATCTGCTTTGATATAATGATTCAGCCAGTCTGCATTATCCTTTTTCTCTGTATCGTCCGTCAGCATTCTGCAGAATAAGGATGTAGAGGATTTGCAGACTCCTGAAGCATTATTCCATGGATCGAAGAGATCACCATGCTCATTAATGATATAGCGTTTTACTGCTATTCTACTAATCCATTCATCCACAGCTTTCGAAGAAGGCGTCCTGCCGAAATGCAGTATTAGATCAGGAGGATATGATTTTATAAATTTTTCGTTCCTAAGAAAAGCTTCATAATTCACCATAATGTTGCGGGAATTATTTCCAAACCTCAACTGGGAGCAGGCATCTGCAATAACAGGATAACCGAGCTTTTCAGCAAGATTAAGTAGATGCTTCTTTGTTCCGCTGTTGTAATTCATCGGGCCGGCAAGTATAAGACCTTTCTGAGATCCGTTTACTGCATGCAGGATTTCTTTATAAGTATTTCTTCCGGGTCTGATCTCTTTTTTAAGGTAATCAGACTCATGTTCCCGGTGAACCTCAATCATATTTATTGTTCTTTCATTAAGCTCATCGGTGAATGCGTCAGGTTCGAATGGTTTACGGAAAGGGAAGTTAATATGAACCGGACCTCCTGCGCTGAATATAAAAGCCTCACCGGCATATTTTCTTATTCGTCTTACGGCCGAAGCAGATGGTCCCGGCAGTCCTGCATCTTTAAAGTACCTGATATGATTGCTGTAGAGATTGTGCTGGTTAATTGTCTGGTTAGCTCCACGTCCTATTAACTCGGGAGGCCGGTCGGCAGTACAGACAATAAGCGGTATCCTTTGTTGGTATGCCTCAATAACCGCTGGATAAAGTTCGGCGGCGGCTGTACCGGAGGTGGTTATAATAACCACAGGTTTACCCGATGCTTTTGCCAGTCCCAGCGCAAAGAATGCACTGCTCCGTTCATCAATATGAACAAAACATCTGAGCTTTTTCACTGATGAGGCAGCCATCGTTAACGGAGTGCTTCTTGAGCCGGGGGAAAGACATACGTGTCTTACTCCCAGGTCAGCGAGTCTGCCCAGGAAGTTCTCGCTCCAGTAAGTATTCCTGTTAATTTTCATTAAAGATTGTAAGAAATGGTTTCAGTTTTAATTCGGTTTCCCTGTATTCCTCATCAGGACTGCTTCCGCTAACTATCCCGCAGCCGGCATACGCAATTAGTTTATTTCCTGCAGCGAGTGCCGAACGGATAGCCAGCACGAACTCTCCTTCATTATGCAGGTTAAGCCAGCCGATCAGTCCTGCATACAATCCTCGCTGATGAGGTTCGGTTTTTTTGATAAAATTTAAGGCGGCGTCCTGGGGCGACCCGCAGACAGCCGGTGTAGGGTGAATTTTACCAATAATATTTATGAACGAAATATGATCATCGAGGCTCAGCTTAATTTCTGATTTAAGATGCTGTATGTTCTGAAGCTTTTTAATTACCGGTTCTTCAACAGTTATATCCCCTGCAAATTTCTGCAGATTCTCCTTTATGAAATCTACCACTATCTTATGCTCAGCCAGATTTTTATTGTTTTTAAGGACATCTTTCTCGAAATCCTGATCTTCCCCGTTGTCTTTACCCCGATCCGCTGATCCTGCAAGTACCTCAAGTATCATTTCCGAGCCGTTGATCCGAGCAAGCGTTTCAGGTGATGCGCCCACGAAAGACGATCTGCCGATATGGAAGAGGAACAAAGTGCATTCGGGATAATTTGAAACGAGACTCTTCAGAATAGGTTCTGCCGAAATATCAGATGTGAAGGTCAGTTCAACTTTACGCGATAAAACTACTTTCTCAATCTGCCTGTCATTTATCTGATCGAGTACCTGGTTGACCTGGTTCTTCCATTTTTTCTTATCCTTCGGCTCACTCCCTTTCCGCGTTATTATTCTGAATTCTCTGCTTTCTTCGTTTGAAACATCAGAGAAGAAAATGTTCAGCACCTTTTCAAGTTTTGCTGTTAATATTTCGGTCCTCATCTTCGATGAAGAAAAGCAGTTAAATACAAAATAATATCTGCCGTTATTCTTAATGTAAATCAGCTCGGGTATAAACCAGTTTGAGTCTTCAAAATCTTTCCAGTATTCATCGGAGTGCTCGACCGTAAATTTCATTCCTCCCATAAACAGGGGAACAGAAAGTTCGAAATCTCTGTGGTTCGAAATATAATTTTCACCGGTTTCCTTAATCTTCTTCTCAAGAGAAGAGAATCGTTTCTCACCTTTTTCTGTCAGCATCAAAATGGAATTAACTCCAAGGAAGAACCTGTTTTCGGAAGGGTTCTCAAGATAAAAAAGGATCTCCTGTTTTTTCCGCAGGTTGTTTATCCTGCTGAAAATTTCATATTCCTCTGCGGGAAAAATATAGCTGATAAGCGATTGTCCATGGTGAGACTTAATTGACTTTTCATTTTTCTGGAGAAATTCAGTAAAAGAAGATGCTGAAGGGGCGAATATGTTATCTTTCATTAATTAAACATTGCTTTTTGATATATCGTAAATTTGGGACAAATAGATCAAAATTTCAATTAAAATCTTGTGCTATAGATTACCTGAAATTTATGTCATCCTCAATTGTGTCAAGAATTCTAAGGTAGCTGTCGTACCTGAATGGTGAGATCTTTTCCTCTTCTACCGCTTCCATAACAGCGCAGCCCGGTTCATGATGGTGTGTGCAGGTATTAAACCTGCAATCATTAAGATAGGGAAGGAACTCGGGGAAGTAATGTCCGAGATCCTCTTTTCTTATTCCGTAAGGTTCCACTTCACGAATGCCGGGTGTGTCGATTATATAAGTTCCGGGTTCCACTTTGATCATTTCAGCCGTAACAGTAGTATGCGTTCCTTTATCGGTAAAGGAGCTTATTTTTCCCGTCCTGAGATCCAGTTCGGGATACATTTTATTCAGCAGGGTAGATTTGCCAACACCCGAATGTCCCCAGAAAAGATTTATTTTCCCGGCCAGGGATGATTTCAGCCGGGCGACCCCTTCTCCGGTTTCGGCACTTGTTAAATACACATCATAACCAATCGATCTGTACAGATCAGCCCATTTATCTATCAGATCCTCTTCATCAAGGTCTTTTTTGTTGATCACAATGTTGACCTTGATATGTGAACTTTCGCCGGTCACCAGGAACCGATCGACTACCTTATTATTAAAATCGGGTTCAAAGACGCTGCTGACAATATAAAGGTCATCGATATTAGCCGCTGCTACCTGTTCAAGCCTTTCTCCCCGGTAGCCGGCTCCTTTTATCCTGGGAGCTTTCCTGGAAAGGTAATTCTTTCTTTCCTCCACGGTATGAATAGACCCTGTGCCGTCCCGGTTGAGGTCAAATTCAACGCGGTCGCCTACTACTACGATATCGGTTATATACAGTTTGTCTTTTTTAAGATTGAAATCTTTTTTGAATTTCCCCCTGAGAATGCTTCTTATTACCCGATCTTTCTCTTTGCAGTAGACATAGTAATCTTTGCTTTCAGATCGTAAAACTATTCCTTTAATAATTACTCCTGTTAAAATAAAAAAGCATCTTACCGAAAGATAAGATGCTTAGAATATCCAATCAATGTTTAATACCGTGTCAGAACCTGTATGTAGCGGTCAGGATGATCTTATTTACTGAAACATCCTGGTAAGTCCTGGATACATTAGTACTGTAATTATCGCCGAAATCTTTCCACCAGCCGTGCGCAACGCCGAGATCCAGACCTATAGTTTCATGAGCAAGGAATCCAATACCGCCGGTAACATACTGGTGATCATACTCCGAAGGATCGCCGCGGTAAGGTGACGGCTGAGCCATATAGCCGGCTCTCAGTCTTAGTCCGATCACCGGGAAGGTATATTCAAATCCCAGGTTATAATTAAATATAGCTGTAAGCTGATCTTTGATATCCTGGTTTATCTGTTCAACAGTCTGAGCTCCCAGGCCATTAATATCTTCAAACTTCAATTGCGAATAGTCAATAAGGGTACCCTGCAGACTTACGATCAAACCCTTCAGGTTAACCGAAAATCCTGCACCCAGTTCAAATGGAGTGGTTATATTATATTCAACCTGGTCACTGTAATCAGAACTGGTAAGAGATATTCTTTCGCTTGCAAAATCGCTGTAACCGTTAACCGTGAACTTTTCTTTTATATCATAAGATTTCGGGAACTGAACAGTCAAACCGAAGCGGGCGATATCTCTCATCTGGTAGAGAACACCAAGCTTTGCATCCCAGCCTGACAGATCCCAGTCGAGCACCCGGTTAAGGTTGAAGGTCTGGAAATCAGTATGGTACGGATCTGTTGGATCTACCTGTCCATATAAGTCCATGGTATCATCTTCATAATAGTTATTATTGGAAGTGAAATTACCGGTAATGATATTCAGGTTTAATCCTATAAACAGATTCTTATCTGCTTCTATTGCTCCCGAGAACGTCCAGTTCTTGATTGCTCCAGAGTTAAGTATTGTACCGCTCTGGTTAAGGTTTCCGTTTATCCGTGTGTTGTAACTGGAATCAGCAAGGTAAAGCTGGTAAGGTATATCTGAGGGATAAGGTCCCGAAAGCAATGACTGAATCAGTGAATTATTACCGCTGTTGAAGCCGTTGAATTTTACAGCCCCGGTAAAATCTTTTGTAGTATGATATGACAACCCGAAGACAAGACTTCCGCGTGTAGTAGGGAAGGGGAATGCGAAATTAAGTCTGTCCAGTGAGGTTGAGCTGTTTGAATAGCTGGTGCTATTGTTAAAGAAATCAGTTTTGTTATCGAAATTGGTGTACTGCAGTCCTCCGGATATTTCCATTCTTTTCAGCAATCCGAATCCTGCGGGATTAAAATAGGCAGCCGAAGCATCATCACTAAGACCAATGTAGCTGTTTCCCATTCCGAGCGCGCGAGCGTTAGCGCCGAGTCCCGGAAATCCAAGTCTGACCGCATCATTAACATTCTGCGGGTATACTGCTGCGGCACCGGCAAGGATGACGAATAATACCAGCCTTGAAAATCTGCTATGTAAGCTTTTCATATTTATTTCCTCCCGCCTGAGCTTCTTCCGCCATTGTTATTTCTTACACTTCCGCTAGAAGAACTCTCCCTGCCTGAAGAATTTGAGCTGGAGGAGGAAGAACTTCTGACTGTTTCTGCAGATGATCCGTTATTTCCTGTACTTCCGGAATTGCCGGATGACGGCTGATTTGCATCACGCGAAGGAGGCTGAAGGTCAGGAATACGTGGTGGTGTTCTTCTCTTTCTCCCAAATCCCTGAGAGGCTGGGTACCTTCATCTCTTCCGGGTCTTGTTACACCCGTAACGGGAGGGTTATAGCTATAATCCCACCACCATGGCGTATCATAGAAATAATAATAATCGCCGTAGTAATTATCGCCGTAATAAATATTTGTTACGGAATTATCCTCCGTAGGTAATTGTGAATCGGGGCTCCAGATAATAGTATAGCACCCGTTAAGTCCTAATGTAACCAAAGTTATGAACACAACTTTAAGTATGATCGTTTTCATTTAATAAAGCTCCTATCTTCTGCTTCTTCCGGAACTACTACTGCCGCCGGAACGGCTGCCGCTGCTGTGAGAGGATGGAGGACTTGAATGTCTCTGCGGCGGTGAATAGGAACGCGGTGTAGAACTCCGCGGTGGATTACTACTTCTTTGAGGAGGACTGTATGTCCTCGGAGAACTGTTCCTCTTCGGAGGAGTGTAATGTTTCGGCGGAGCTGTCCTCTTCGGAGGAGTGTACTGTTTCGGCGGAGCTGTCCTCTGCGGAGGTCTGTATTCCTTGCGCGGGGGATAGCTGCGCGGTCTTACATTACCGTTTGCTTTTTTGCCTTCTTCATTTCTGCGGATATAAGGATTTACTCTTCTTGATTCTTTTCTTGTATCGTTCCTTTTCTCAATCCGCGGAGGTACCCTTCTCTGATCGATCCTGTTGGATCTGCGCTGATCGGGCCGTGTGATTCTGCGGCCGTCTTTTGTACCCGAACGCAGACGCGCATTCTTCTGAGTTTCTCTAACCCTGGCATCGCTTCCGGTCCTGACTCCTTCTCTTGCAGATCTTGAAGCCGAACCTAACCTGGTTTCCTCACGCTGACGGTTCAGAGTTCTGTCAGTACTTCTATCTCTTGAAACAATCGCATCCCTGCCGCTTCGGCCGCCTCTTAGTCCGTCTAGATTCCTTATCCTTCTGATATCCCTGTTTCTTTCTCTTGAAGTATAGTAATAATGCGTGAATCCCGGATATCCTCCGTAGTAATAGTAATTATATCCCGCATACCATGGAGTTGGATAATAGTAATAATAAGGCAGGCAGGTCCATCCGGGGTACCACCAGCTGTACCAGGATCCCCAGTAAAAAGGGTCGTAGTAGTAAGAGTTATAGTACCAGCTGTTCCAGCCGAAACCTATTACAAGTGAAGGCTGATAGTTCCAGAAATATCTTCTGTATGAAGGGTATGAATAATAAAAATCATCGTAATAATAAGGAGAGTTACCGTAACTGTAATCACTGTTGCCGCCGTATCCTCTGTCATCATAATAGGCTGTGCTGTCGTCGTAGTATGCCGTACTGTCATCATAATACTGATCACTGTAGTAATCAGAGGAATCATCGTAGGCATAAGTACCCTGATCATTGCCATATGTACCCTGCCCGTATGTATCCTGACCTTTGCCGGAGTAATCCCGGTCCCTGGTCGCAAGCTGCGTGTAACAACCTGTAAAAAGCAGAACTGCGGCTGATATAATGTAAATTAAATTTTTCATGACCTTTCCTCCGAAAAATAACTACTCTAATATGCGCAAAAATCAAGCCTGATTAAAGGAGTAAATTACTATATTATAGACAAAATAAAGGGGGATAAAGTTTCATTAGAGGGTGTGATGTATAGAATATTGGATTCTTTTGTATAAAATATTCTACAATATGGACTTAAATTAGAAAATCGACTTTATGTACTCTATTTTTAGGGCCCTGTCTGCAGCAGAAGTAGTCAGTTTTTTGTTGCTGAGTAAATCACGTAGATCAAATTCGATCGTAAAGCCGGCACCGGCCGACCATCTGATGCCTGCATTAAGATAACCGCTGTCGCCCCCGTAGTATTTTGTCTCATTATCGTTAAATGCGAAGTTATATTCGGCGATAAGAGAGACAGAACCTCCAAGAGTTTTTTCAGCCCCTAAATAAATATCAATAAAATTGTCGCCGTCCTTCGACTCAAGAGAATAAGCTGCTGTAGCATGAACGCTCAGGTAGCCGAGAAAAGCAAAGTTTTTACTGGCTGCAGCATAAAAACCGGGTGACTTTATATCATATCTGCCGGATGAATCGTGATAAACACCCTTTCCCTGTGAATCAAAACCCACTGAAATTGCCGGAAAAGTAAGTGCTTCGTTGAATAACCTGAAACGGATGTTTACACCGGGAAGCTTGTACCAGTCAATTTTCCCCTCACCTATTACATTTGCTCCGCCGAAGGAAATACCAAAACTTACATTATCAAACGCCCCTACTTCCAGTTTCTCAATAACAACTCCTGCCGGAAGAACATCCGTAGTTGCCCCGACAAAGCCTTTTTCCAGTATTCCTGCCGTAGGCATATCAATAAGTGTTCTGTATTCAAATTTTGCTTTTTCCCCCGCCGTTCCCTGGGGAAAAGAATTAATTGATATTACGAATATTAAAATGATGGCCGTAATGAAAGTTTTCATTTTTCCTCGAGGAGATTTTTCTTCCTTCACAAATATAGCAATTATTATATATTATTCCATTCACTTAATGTGTTACTTCAACAAGATTCGGATATATTTTAACATCGATAGGCGATGGCAGCAGGGCAAATGGGGATTTTGCTGTGATCAGAACTGTACCAGGTTTGTCCTTTGCCTGGAGGACAAGAACTCCCTGCGGTTTATCATTCCCGACTACATTAACCAGGTCATTACCTTCAATTATTTTATAAATAACAGGGGCTTTTCTGAACCATGCTCTTCCACCCAATCCGTTAACAGGTACTGCGGTTATTGTAACTTCAGATTGATTATCTGCATAGAGATTGTGCGGTTCAACTGTATATGTAACCTCGTAAATATTTATCAGGTAATTATATACTGCAAAAGCAGCGATAAGCAGAATTAGTATGATTATGATGCTAATGAATGTTCTCCTGTTCATCTTCAGGCGGAAGATTTTATTCGTAGGGTGAATTTCAGCATGTTTTTTACAATATCGTGCACAATATTATCGGGGATACCGTCGAAGTGACCTGACTTCATCCTCATATCGCACTGGTCATTAACATAATCAATGAGCAGAAATCTGTCATCTTCGGCTAAAACAATCTCTGTCGAAAAGAAATCGAGCGAGGTAAGACCGGCAATTTTTTTTGTGATCCGGCGCAGGTTAGTCAGTCTGAAATTCTTATAATGTTCGGGAAGTATTTGTTCATACAGATGAGTCTGATCGTCCCACCAGACAGGAATAGCCTTACCGAAAGCCCAGAATGAACGGAACCAGGCTCTTCTTCCGTCGAGAATTTTGGGGTATATCTTTTCCTGCAGCAGGTACTTGTCATCGGAATTCGTGACCCTTTCATCAAGGACCTCTTTCAGAGTTTCAGCACCTGTAACCACACCGACACCTCCTCCGGTGGTATTGCAGGGTTTGATGATAAACGGTCTTCCCAGTTTTGAAAGGTCTTCCACAGATATAAAAAGATCTTCGCTTTCACTATGCGGGGGTATTATTATTGAGTAAGGTACATGCAGACCCGCAGTAATAAACTCAAGGTGCATACTGGCTTTATCAATTGCATGGAGAACCTTCTTATAAGGATTAAAGAGAATACTTTTGCGGCGGGTAAGAATTCTTCCAAGGTTTTCATACCTTTCATCTACATCCCATGCCCTGTCAAGAAAAAAATGAAAGTGAAGCTTTCGTTTAAGAACCATCTCAAGGACTTCATCAATATTATAATCGGAAATTATAAAGGTAGAAAGTCCTGCTGCCTGGAATTTTTTCTCAACCAGGTTAATAAAATCAACGTCATATTCCCATACGTATGCAAGAGCAAGATCGTAATCAGTCATTTCCCTCAATAGTTTTTGCAAAGATATAGTTTAGTATATTTGTACGCAAGAAAATCGGTTTAAGGCAGAGCTGTTATACTCAAGTGCCTTGTAATTGAATGTACAGAGCAATATTTTTTCCAAATTAACCCTGGATAATATGACAAAAATTTCTTTGCTGATTTCAGCAGTTTTACTACTAATATATGCGGGATGTTCATCTTCGGAAAAAACCACAGTTAAAGATGAAGAAATTCAGAATGATGAGCAGATAAGCGAAACAGCCAGTCCTGCCGACAATAAAAATAAGGCAACGGAGTTTTTTATAAACGGTTCGATCCTTGAGACCAAGGGAGATTATGCGGGGGCTATCCTTGAATTCCAGGATGCTCTTAAGTACGATACCAGTGCGGGAATTTATTATGCACTTGGCAAGAACTATTATAATCTTGGGAAAACTCCCCAGGCCCTCCAGTATACCAAAAAAGCAGTACAGCTGGAGCCTGAACGAATGGAATACAAATCTCAGCTTGCTGATATATTTTCTTCGGCCTCTCAGTTCGACTCTGCCGCAGTTGTACTGGAAGATATGATAGCCCGTGATTCCACATCTCTCACTTCTTATTACAGACTGGCACGCATTTATGAAAATTCCAAACCTTTAAGTGCGATCCGGATTTATAAAAAGCTCGTCGGAGTAATAGGTGCCGACTGGAATGTGCTGATCAGAGTTGCAGAACTTTATGAAAAAATGGGCAATATCGAAGATGCTGCAAATACAATAAAAGAACTGCTTAAGATCGATCCGGGAAATACCTCTCTTTACAAGCTGCTGATTGATTATTATACAAAAGCTGAGGATTATGACAAAGCGCTTGATGCCGCAAACGACCTTCTTCAAATGAATCCCGATGATATGGAGGTAAGGGAGAAAAAAGCACAGGTATATATTGATAAAGGCGACTGGGAAGACGCTGCGAAGGAATATTCATATATCCTTGATAAAACCGATGTCCCGCTCAATGCAAAGATAAGCGTGGGAAGATCTTACTTCCTGCAGTCGCTTAAGGATTCAACTCTTACTCCTGTGGCAAAGCAGTTTTTCGAAAAGATTGATAAGGACACTACCGATTGGGAAGTTAAGATGTACCTCGGCGCAATTGCTATAAATCAGCACCAGGATTCAACTGCAATAGAATTGTTTAAGCAGGTTACTAACATGGCCGGCTGGAACGTACAAGCCTGGGTAAGGCTTGGAGGATTGTATTTTGATAATAAGAAATATGATGAAGCAGTGAAAGTTATGAATGAAGCCATTCAGCTTTTCCCGGATGATTTTACTGTGAACCTTATACTGGGACTTTCGCTGGCCCAGAGTAATAAAACCAGCGAAGCCAAACCATACCTGAAGAAAGCTGTGGATATAAATCCAAATGATGTGAACGCCCTTTCCGCCTACGGTTTTACTCTTAACCAGCTTAAGGAAAACGAAGAAGCTGCTGAGTACCTGAAGAAGGCACTGAAACTTTCACCGGATAATGTGAACTTGCTCGGAACTCTGGGATTAATTTACGACGGACTTGAAAACTGGGATTCCTGCGACAGTACTTATGAAAAAGCTTTAAGTATAGATTCAACGAATGCTCTTGTTAACAACAATTACGCATATTCCTTATCAGAGAGAGACGAAAGGCTGGATGAGGCACTGCGAATGGCAAAAATAGCGATTGAGAAAGATTCTCTGAACTCATCTTATCTTGATACAATAGGCTGGGTTTACTTTAAATTGGGAAAGTATGAAAAAGCAAAAGATTATATTGAACAGGCAATAAAAGTAGGCGGTGAAAGTTCTGTAATGCTTGAGCACCTGGGTGATATTAACTTTATGCTTGGAAATAAAGATAAAGCTAAACAGAACTGGGAAAAATCTCTGAGTCTCGACTCAACAAACAACCGGGTTAAAACTAAAATTGAAAAAGGTGAAATTTGAAAAAATATATCATCCCTTTCCTGCTGCTCATTGAAATAATTCCTTTACTGGTAAGCGGCTGCGTTCCTTCCAAACCCAGTGAGGATGTCGAGCTTCTTCCATCGGAAAGGCTGATAAATAAACTTGAAGTGAACAGGCGCAGAATAAAAAGTTTTGAAGGTTACGGAACCATTGCTGTCAGGTCACCGCAGATAAATAACAGTGCGAACTTCAGGGTGGTTATAAATAAACCTGACTCGATTTACCTCAGTATTATGGGTCCCTTCGGTATTGAACTTGCACAGGTACTTGTAACAAAAGAGAATTTTGTTTTTTATGACGCCCTTCAGAATACGGCGTATGAAGGAGTTCCCAGCAATGAGGTGCTGCAGGATATATTTCACATAAACCTTCCCTTCAGCGATATTATTGATGCATTTATTGGTTCGGTTAACCTGACCAGGAACCTTTACAAGGTTCCGGATGATTATAAAATAGATTACGACCAGTACGTTCTGACCTACCTTGATTCCGCAGCGAATACCAGGACACAGTATCATGTAGATATAAGGGAACTCGGGATTACAAAGTACTACCTGTGGAACGGCGCCAACGAACTTGCACTTCAGGGTGATTATTCCAAATTTAGTCTTATGCAGGGTGTTCCGGTACCTTACAAAATCGAAGTTGAAAGGCCGCTGGAAGACCAGCATATCACCATAAACTATAAGAATATGGAATCAAATAATCCTGATATATATATCGACTTTAAAATACCAAAAGACGCTTCTGTAATTAAACTCTGATGACCGGAACTTTTTACAAATATTATGTGATTGCCTTAATCGTGTTTTATGCTTCGGGAAATCTCTTTTCCCAGGAAAATGAGATTAAAGCGAAACAGGGTCAGCTTTCTTCTATAAAAGATGAAATCAGTTCACTGGAAACTGAACTGAAAACTAAAACGAAGAAAGAGAAGGAATCATTCTCAGCCATCGAAAACTACAGCCGCCAGAGTTTCCTGCTTGATAAACTAATCAGGTCGTACCGGAATGAAGAAAAAGAGAAAGATGCCGGTATAAAAAAAAGTGAGCGGAAGATCAGTAAGCTTGAAAACGATATCAGGCAGCTCAGGAAAAATTACGCGAAGTATATAAAAGGCATCTATATGCACGGCCAGCCTGATGAGCTTGAGATGATTGTTGATGCTTCATCTGTTCAGCAGGCTCTGTTGAGAATGAAATATCTTGAGAGATTTTCTGAGCAGAGAACAAAGGACATTGAAAAACTTAAGGAGAGCAGGGAGCAGCTTATTGTAGAAAAAGAAAAGTTAAAAAAAGAGAAGGAAGAAAAAGCGATGCTCGCTGCTGAGAAGCAGAAAGAAGAGAATAATCTCCTGACCAGGCTGGATGAAAGAAAGAAGATCCTTAACATTATTAAGCATGATAAGTCAGAACTCAAGAAAGAAATAGAAGCCAAGAAGCAGGCTGAAATAAAGATAAGGAATATGATCACAACCCTGATAGCTGAAGCTGAAAGAAAAAAGAAAGAAGCAGCTGAAAGACTTGCAAGAGAGAAGCTGAAAGGTGATGTGAAACCCACGGACAATTTTGCTGATATAAAAGCGGAGAATGATGCTGATGAATCTTCCGCGTATGATATAAACCTTTCAACTTCAGGATTTGCCTCTTTTTCATCATTAAAGGGAAAACTTAACTGGCCGGTTTCCAACGGTAAGATCATTAGAAAATACGGTGAGAACAAAAACAGCAAGACAAACACAATTATGCTGAACTATGGGGTGGATATAGCGGCTTCAAAGGATATAAATGTCAAAGCAGTGAGTGAAGGAGTAATATCTGCAATCGACTGGATTCCGGGTTACGGCAGCGTGGTGATCGTAACGCATAAAGGAGACTACAGAACTGTGTATAGTCACCTTTCCGAGATTTATGTAAATGAAGGTGACAAAGTAAAACCGGGAAGTGTAATTGCACAGGTAGGCGACAGCATTGAAGGAAAAATACTTCATTTTGAGATCTGGAACTCCCGCGAAAACCAGAACCCCGAAGTCTGGCTCGCCAGGAAATAGATCCAAACCGGGCGGCCATACCGCTTTCATCTTATTAGTTTAATCCAGAGCTATCCGGATCCGCTTCCGGTCTGAATCTAAATCCCGAACAGACCAACTTTACTGGTTTCATAGACTCATCCATCAGGGTTTCAATCGAATGCCTGTCCATACCCCAAAATCCCGCTCAGGGCCTTAACATATGCCCCCTTTCAATAAACGTTGAAATCATTATATTATCGGAACTTAAAATCAAAAATTTTCCGGGAGCAACTGATGAAAAGATCTTTTACTATTCTGTTGGTCATTCTTGTATCCTTCCTGGCCGAGGCGCAGTATAATGAGTATCCTCTGCCTCAGCATGGAAAACTTGAGGGCGGACTCGGACTGAACTGGATTGACGGGGAGCTTTATTACACTTTTCATTTTACTCCTGAGATATCATTTGCGAATGTCGGCGTGGGACTCGATCTCAGGCTGGATATTGATAAAAACGGAAATCTGCGGAAAGAAAACTTTAATACATTCTCCGATTATCTCAGTGTGATCCGCTACGTCAGGTACGGTTTTAAGAATGACCCGGTGTATGCAAAACTGGGCGCGCTTGATTATTATACGCTGGGACATGGAAGTATAATGTATGCCTATAATAATAGTCTCTCTATTGACGCAAGGAAAACAGGACTGATACTCGACATCGACTTCGGCCAGATGGGTTTTGAATCCATCTATTCTTCTTTTTCCGAGGCGGGTGTTCTTGGTTTAAGAGGATATGTCCGTCCTTTGCAGTTTACCTCACTTGCTCCCATTCCAATAATCGGTAACCTTGAGGTGGGAGTTTCTTATGCAGGCGACTATAATAGTAAAGCCGGAGTGGTTGCAGGGGATTATAATCCGGCTACAGATAATTTTACGGCAACAGACGACAAAGGCTCTGTAAATATTATCGGTGCCGATATAGGACTGCCGATTCTAAAGTCAGAAATGCTTAACCTGGAACTTTATGCTGATTACTGCAAAAATAATCGACTATGGCAGCGGGGTAGCGACCGGTATATTGGGTGAACTAAATCCCTTCGGTTTGATAAGCGCTCACGCCAGGCTTGAGAGAAGGTTTAATCAGAAGCATTATCTTCCATCGTACTTTGGTCCTCTTTATGAAATTGAAAGATTCCAGCTGGGCAAGTCAGGTACGGTACACAGCAGGATCCAGAGACTTGAGCTGAATGAGAACGCCGATAACGGAATTTTTGGTGAACTCGGCGTTAACGTATTAGGGATCTTCGATATCGTCGGCAGTTATCAGAGACTTGATAAATCACCTATGAGCGGAGTTCTTCATCTTTATAGCGAGATTGCTCCGGAAGACGCTCCCTTCCTGTTAAGAGCGGGTTATGATAAGACGAACATCGGTAATGAAACCGCCATCTTTAAGCTTGATGATAAATCGTATTTATTCTTTGAGATCGGTTATAAACCAGTTGACTTCCTGGTTGTATCTTTAGTATATGACTGGACATTCACCCCGGTTTATGATAACGACAAAAATATAATAGATTATATGCCTCAGAAAAGAATTGAACCCCGGGTCTATTTTGTATATCCGTTCCAGTTCGGCGGTGGAATGTAATCTGCTATTTCAATCCTGGATTCTGTCATCTTTATGCAATATGCCGGGAGATTTCTTCACTTTAATCTTAAATGTTGAAAAAAAATATCCCCTCCCTCAAAACTAAAATTTAGGTTTATGGGGGAGGAGATTTAAGGAGTGGGTCGAGGGCTAACTAACAAAAATTCTTTTAATTCCGCTACGGTATTAAACACATAATCGCTGTCCATCTTTAAAACGTGATCTTTTGCAAGACTATCCCATAGAACAGAGGCCACTTTAACCCCTGCAGCGTGTGCTGCTTTCACATCAGAAGGTGAATCCCCGACCATGATCACATCATCTTTCTGCAGGTGAAATTTTTCAAGGAAAACCTCTATACCTTCGGGAGAAGGTTTGTGTTCTTTAACTTCATCACCGGTAATTATCAGGTCGAAAAATTCATAAATACCTATTTTCTTTAAAGTTATTACAGCTGCCTCTCTTCCTTTACCGGTATAAATCGATAATAAAATTCCCTGTGACTTCAGTACTTCAAGAATTTCCTTCATTCCGGGGTAGATATCGGCCATATAATGATTATCAGAATAGAATTTATAGTACTCTTCCCTTGCTTTTTCATAATTTTCACCGCAGAATTCTTTTAATATTACATCCTCGGTCGGACCGAACCAGCTGACTATCTCTTTTGGAGAGAATGTTTTCCCGAGGTACTTTTCTGTGATGTAGTTAAAAGAAGCGAAAATTAGATCGTTCGTTGACGTAAGAGTACCGTCTATATCGAAAATTATTCCTTTGAATTGATTCATATTTTATTTCAGATTTTTTGAGTTATTAACAAATATGTTCCGGCTGATAATCCCCAGCCTCACAGATGTTGAACTATTGCAGAACATACCCGCTGTTTTTATCTCCGAATATACCACTAATTAAATGATACATGGCAAAAAGCTCAAGTGAGAAAGGGAGATATCCGATATATCCCAACAGCGGCATTTCAAATACATGCAGAAAATTTACCATCGGGAGATGATAATACCACTTAGGATACGAATAATAATTCCACATCTCCCAGAAAAATGCGCACATCAGGCATCCGATCCATAATGCAACAACCGGTTTCCAGTTTCCTTCTTTAGTGTACATAAGAAGATTCCGGTTGTTCAATTTAACGTTAACCGGTTCGACAAGAAAATATACCGTTATCCAGATGAAAGGATAAAAAATATTTGGAAAGATTAGCTCCAGTATCAGAGTCAGGATGCCGAGAAATATAAACCAGCCTATCACTTTGTTTGAAGACTTTAGCTTCCATCCGGGATCAATGTTTCTTATCCATTTAAATGTGCCGGCAAGCTCGGATGCTTCAAAAACTGCAGGGATAACTGTTGAAAAACTTATTGACGCGAGAATGAAGAACTGCAGGTCGGTAAAGTACTGTTTCCCGTCATAAAACCAGTTCTGAGTAAATGAATTGAACAGTTCGAACAGCCACCAGACTGGCGCCGATATTACGAACAGCAGGATATACTTACTCACACTTCTCTTTATCAGAGAAGTACCTTTTCGCAGGTAAACCAGTCCGTCAACAGTAAGACAGAAACCCAGCCACAATGGGAAGAAAGCCCAGTCGGTTCTGAGTCCCGTAAGGAACCAGTTCAGGCCCCAGAATACTATCACCAGTATCACGCCTATCCATCCATAAACAGGGAAGTTTCTTCTGTCTTTCTCTTTTTTCATCCTTCTGAATAATCTGTTTATAGACTTCCAAGTTTCTGCTGAACGCTTTTTATCTTATCGTCCATGGTCTGATCCCGGTCTGTTCTGGTCCCGAGTCTGATTGTTGTGGAGATTCTCGGAACACCCATATCATGAATTTCCTGGTGGCATTTTTTAATTGCCGTGAAAACATCATCCCACTCACCTTCAATGTTTGTCCCGTAGGAATGGAGGATCGTTTTTAATCCCGCATCCTTAAGTATTTTTTCGCACTTCGCGATGAAGGGTGAAACAGATACTCCAACTCCTATCGGCACCACGCATAGATCAACTAAAACTTTCATGGTATTCTCCTTATTTGCTGCAGCATTACGACTAATCATTTATTATTTATATCTTAATACAAACAAAATTACAAATAATACGCAACCTTATGAATGCCAGGATACAACTTAAAAAAAACGAAGAGCGAAGGATAAAATCAGGCCACCTGTGGATATTCAGCAATGAAATAGCTTCCGGGGAGGGAGATCCTCAGAACGGGGATGTAGTTGAAGTATTCGATTCGAGGAATAATTTCCTCGGTGCGGGCTTTTACAATAAAAACTCTCTTATAGCCGTTCGAATTATCTCTTCAGAAAAAATTCATGATCTAAGAGATCTGTTCCGTACGCGTCTTAAGGCAGCTTATGAACTAAGGAAAAGTCTTTACCCCAACCGGGATTCTTTCAGGATGGTATTCAGCGAAAGCGACCTATTACCGGGTTTAATCATCGATAAATATAATAACACCTTTGTTCTGCAGGTCTATTCTGTCGGTATAGAGAAGAATGCAGCATTGCTAACCGATATCCTGAAAAATGATTTTCCGGCTGAAAATATTTTTACAAAGAACGAAGAATATTTCAGGAAGCTGGAAGGAATTCCGGTAGAAAATACAATTTACCTGGGAGAGATGAAGGGGGAGATAATAAGCGACGGTTCGCTGCAATATGAGATTAACTTTGAGAAGGGACATAAAACCGGCTTCTATTTCGATCAGTCTGATAACAGGTTTTTTATTGAAAGATTATCAGCGGGGAAAAAAGTGCTCGATGGATTTTGTAATTCGGGAGGATTCGGACTCCATGCTGCCAGGGCGGGGGCATCAGAAGTTACTTTTGTTGATTCCTCATCAAATGAAACCAGCAGTGCAGAAAATAATTTTAAATTGAACGGGCTGTCCCCCGGTTCCCGGTTTATTACATCTGACATGTTCGATTATCTCGAAAAATGTATCAGTGAGAAAAATACTTTCGATGTTGTAATGATCGATCCTCCTGCGTTCGCAAAAAACAGAAAATCTGTTCCCGTAGCAAAAAAAGGCTACGAAAGATTAAATAAGCTTGCTTTACAGGTTGTAAATGCAAGTGGTTTTCTTGTTACTTCTTCCTGCTCTCATCATATTTCTGAAAATGACTTTATGCAAACCGTTAACCAGGCCGCTGTGAAATCAGGCAGACGGATTCAGGAGATTTATTTTAATGGCGCGTCACTGGACCATCCCAGACTTCCCGCAATGCCCGAAACTTCATATCTAAAGTTCGGGGTATTCCTGGTAGTATAAAAACTTCCTCATCAGCATTGCTCATTCTCTTAAAATCTCATTTTCAGGTAATTGTGTGGAGATGCTTATGCTGCGTTCTGAGGAATAAAGAATTCTGGCGGCGGGACCTAACAAAATAATACCAAAATTTTTCCGGTATGGTCACTTTTTTGCAAAAGAAATGCAACATTTTTATGTTTGAAATCGTCTAATCTGACTACCGGGTATAAAATATTTTATTTACTTATCTATTTTAAACGAAAACTCAAAAATAACGAGGTAAAACTTGGATATTTCTGCTCTTAATGAAAAAATCAAACAGGAAAGCGCATTTATTGATCTGCTGATGAGTGAGATCGGCAAGGTGATCGTGGGACAAAAAGCAATGGTTGAGAGATTAATTGTAGGTCTCCTCGGTAACGGGCATATACTGCTTGAAGGCGTACCGGGACTTGCGAAAACTCTGGCCATTAAGTCGCTCTCTGCCGCGATGAAAGCTAAGTTTCAGCGTATACAGTTTACACCCGACCTGCTGCCTGCCGATCTTGTAGGAACAATGATCTACAATCAGAAGGAAGGTAACTTCTTCATCCGCAAAGGTCCTCTCTTTGCAAATTTCATCCTTGCGGATGAGATTAACCGTGCGCCCGCCAAAGTACAGAGTGCGCTGCTTGAGGCTATGCAGGAACGCCAGGTTACGATTGGTGAGGAAACATTCTATCTTGAGGAACCTTTCCTGGTACTTGCAACCCAGAACCCGATCGAGCAGGAAGGAACATATCCGCTGCCCGAAGCACAGGTCGACCGTTTTATGCTGAAGGTTAAGATATCGTATCCTTCACGCGATGAAGAATTAAAAATTATGCGCAATAATGTAAACCTTGTTGAGGATAAGATAAACCCGGTTATTTCACCCGAGGAAATTCTTAAGGCCAGGAACCTTGTTCACGATGTCTACGTTGACGAGAAGATTGAGAAATATATTCTTGATATCGTATTTGCAACACGTTCACCGAAGGAATTCGGACTGAGTAATCTCACGGATCTCATCTCTTACGGCGGGTCACCGCGTGCAACTATTAATCTTGCACTGGGTGCAAAGGCTATGGCTTTTATTAAAAGAAGAGGATATGTGATACCGGAAGATGTCCGTGCCATATGTCTCGATGTTATGAGACACAGAGTTGCGGTTACATATGAGGCTGAAGCCGAGGAGATCACCCCTGAATATATAATACAGGAAATCCTGAATAAGATCGAAGTGCCGTAACAATTAAACAATTAAGCAATTAAACAGTTTAACAATTGAGACTCAGTGTTAACTAAAGAACTACTTAAACAGGTAAGACAGATTGAGATAAGGACGAAGGGACTTGTAAACCAGGTCTTCTCCGGTGAATACCATTCGGTGTTTAAGGGAAGAGGAATGGAATTCTCGGAGGTCCGTGAATATCAGTTCGGAGACGATATAAGGAATATCGACTGGAATGTTACCGCAAGGTTTGGTCATCCTTTCATTAAGATTTTCGAAGAGGAACGCGAACTAACGGTGATGATGATGGTTGATCTCAGCGGGTCCCTCATCTTCGGTACAGTGGAGAAAACCAAGCAGCAGGTCGCTGCTGAGCTCAGCGCTATCCTCGCTTTTTCTGCTTTGAAGAATAATGATAAAGTCGGGTTGATCCTGTTTACCGATAAAATTGAAAAGTTTGTCCCGCCGCGAAAGGGAAGAAGTCATGTCCTCCGTATTATTCGTGAGGTGCTTTCTTTCGAACCGGAAGGAAAAACCACGAACCTGAAAGCCGCCCTGGAATACCTGAACAGCACGATCAAAAAAAGAAGTATCGTTTTTCTGCTGTCGGATTTTATGGATTCAGGTTATGAAAAGATCCTTCGCATTATCGGGAAGAAACACGACCTTATCGGCGTTGTACTGAATGATAAGCGTGAGAACGAGATACCAAAAATGGGACTAATAAAATTCACAGATGCAGAAACCGGTGAGGAACGTTGGGTAGATACCAGCAGTATAAAAGTCCAGAACCGACTTAGACAGGTCAGAGAAAAGATGATCCGGCAGAGAAAGTCGCTCTTTATTTCAAGCAGACTGGACAGCATAGAGGTGCAGACCGGTGATGATTACGTCAAACCTCTTGTTCAATTCTTCAGATTACGTGAGAGAAGATGGTAAACAGATTTTTTAGTGTTCTGATTTTTATTTCCGTACTGACAGGATTCTCTTCCGCGCAGAATATATCTGTGAGTGCTTCAACCGATACAAGTGCATATCAGATCGGCGATTACATTCATTACACGATACAGGTAAAAGTCCGTCCCGATCTCATAGTAAGCGGACCCGCTGTTAGCGATACTCTCGCAGGTATGGAACTGATAAGTCAGCAGCCTCCTCAAAAAGAGGAGAGTAACGGTAAACAGGTAATAACCTACAGCTATACTTTCTCAAAGTATGATTCATCGGATGTTACTGTTCCTCCTGTGCCCGTCTACTACAGGGCAAAAGAGGACACCGTATCCAGGGTCATCACCACGAATGAAGTTTATTTTACTGTCCGCCCCTTAAAAGTAAATCCTGAAGGCGGGATAAAAGACGTAAAGGAACCCCTTAAAATTCCTCTCGACTGGCGCTGGATTGCTTTATGGATTTTGATCGGACTTATTATACTGGCAGCCGCATATTATTTTTATAAGAGATATCAGAGACGGAAAGCAGAATACGTTCCCGAAAAAGTTATTATAAAAACTCCGCCTCATATTACAGCGATGAAATCACTCCGGGCGTTGAGCGAGAAACAGTTATGGCAGAAGGGAATGGTAAAAGAATATCATTCAGAGATCACCGAGATCATAAGAAGGTATTTTGAAGAAAGATTTAATCTGCCGGCGCTTGAAATGACCTCCGGCGAAGCCGTTGATGAATTGCGGAAAAGAGCAGGAACCGAGAAAATAATAACAGACACAGAGAATTTTTTAAGTAATGCAGATATGGTAAAGTTTGCAAAGTATCAGCCGATGGCATCAGTGAATGAAGAAATGATGAGGCAGGCAGAAGATATAGTAAAGAAAACGAAATCAGGTTCCGATGAATCAGTGACCGAGGTGGTTGAAAATGTTTAAGGATATAACATTTGCATATCCCTGGATTTTATCCTTTCTGGTCGTAATACCTGTTATGATCGCATGGTATTTCTGGAAAGGTTACAAAAGGCAGCCTTCGGTTAAATACTCATCGCTCGGATTCCTTAAGGGATTTGCCCCTACTTTCAGAGAGAGACTGAGGCATGTTCCGTTTATACTGAGACTTCTGGCAATTGCTCTTTTTATAGTTGCTCTTGCCCGGCCCCAGACCTTTTCGTCCGGTGAAAATATCTACACCGAAGGGATCGATATAGCGATGGTTCTTGATATCTCCGGAAGTATGCTTGCTGAGGATCTGAAGCCGAACAGACTGGAAGCTGCAAAAGAGGTGATTGATAATTTTATTAAAGGCAGGACGTCAGATAGAATAGGACTGGTTGTTTTTGCACGCGATGCCTTTACTCAGTGTCCTTTGACAGTTGATTACCCTGTTCTGCGCAACCTGCTGGGTCAGATTAAGAGTGGAATGATTGAGGACGGTACTGCCATCGGAAATGCTATTGCCAACGGGGTGAACAGACTGAAGGACAGCGACGCAAAAAGCAAAATAATAATACTGCTCACTGACGGGGTGAATAATGCCGGCGAGGTAGACCCTGTATCCGCTGCTGAAATAGCCAAAACTTTTGGAATAAGAATATACACTATTGGTGTCGGGACAAGAGGAAATGCTCCTTTCCCGGTACAGACACCTTTCGGTATCAGGTACCAGATGGCTCCTGTTGAAATTGATGAAGCAGTCCTTCAGAAAATCGCATCAATTACCGACGGGCAGTACTTCAGAGCAACAGACAACAGAACCCTTGAAGATATTTATAATAAAATAGATAAGCTTGAAAAAACAAGAGTCGAGATTACTTCATACAGAAATGCTAAGGAACTGTTTTACGGCTGGCTTGGCGGCGGTATCTTCCTTCTATTCCTCGAGGTATCGCTGTCACGCACAGTCTTAAGAAAGATTCCATAAGTGACAATTAATAATTAACAATGAATAATTAAGAATTTAATGTTTAGGTTTGCTCATCCGGAATATTTGAACGCACTTTATGCGATACCTGTGCTGGTACTGCTTTTCTGGTACCTGAACAGGAACCGTAAAAGGCTGCTTGAGAAATTTGCCGACAGGAAGCTCCACCGGGTGCTTTTCCCTGATTTCAGCATGATAAAGAACTGGTTCAAGATCGGCCTGGTGCTGTTCGCACTTGTACTGCTGATCTTCGCCGCTGCAAATCCTCAGGTGGGTACCAGGGTTGAGCAGGTTAAACAGTCGGGAATTGATGTATTCATTGCACTGGATGTCTCAAGAAGTATGCTGGCACAGGATATCAAACCCGACAGACTTGACCAGGCAAAGTACCAGATATCAACTTTGATAAATAAACTGAGGGGCGACAGGATAGGTCTGATAATTTTTGCGGGAGATGCTTTTGTACAGTTTCCCCTTACAACCGATTACTCCGCCGCAAATCTCTTCCTTTCGGCTGTAGATGTTAACTCGGTGCCTCAGCAGGGTACGGCTATCGCATCTGCTATCAACCTTGCCACAAAATCATTTGATTACAAATCCAGCACCCAGAAAGTTATTGTGATTATCACTGATGGAGAAGACCATGAAGGCGACATTATGCAGGCAGTTGACGGTGCGAGAGAGAAGGGAATAAAGATTTATACAATAGGTCTTGGATCACCAACCGGAGTTCCGATCCCTGTTTATAATGCACAGGGCCAGCAGGTAGATTACAAAAAAGATGAAAACGGAAATATTGTACTCACAAAACTGGATGATACAACCTTAAAACAGATAGCCTCGGCAGGCGACGGGAAATATTTCCAGGCAACTACGTATGATGATTACCTCGACAGGATTTACAGCGACCTTTCATCATTGGAGAAAAGTGAGTTCGGTGTCAGGAAGGTTACTGATTACGAAGACAGGTTTTACTATTTTTTAGCTCCGGCTATTATTCTGCTTGTGCTGGAATTTTTTATATCAGACAGAAGATCGCTGCTATTTGACAAGCTTAACAGAAAATTAGGAATAGAGCAGAAAGTTTAAATATGAAAATGATGATAATAATATTCAGCTGCTTACTTACATTTTCAGCCTTAAGTGTTCTGCAGGCTCAGAGTCTCCGCAGTCTTAATAACAACGGGGTTGAGAAATATAAAGATAAGAAGTTTGCTGACGCGGAGGTTAACTTCAAAAAGGGACTGGATAAAGAACCCGCAAACTTTATCACTAACTTCAATCTCGGTGATGCTTACTATCAGCAGCAAAGATACGACGAAGCTTTGAATTCATACAAGGCTGCACTTTCACAGGCAAAAACCAAAAATGAAAAGGCTAAAGTGTATCATAATATCGGCAACTCGCTGCTCAAGTCGAAACAGATTAAAGAAAGTATTGAAGCCTACAAGAATTCGCTTAAGCTGAATCCTAACGATGAAGAAACAAAATATAATTTATCGTATGCGCTTGACCTGCTGAAAAATCAGAAGAATCAGCAGAAACAAAATCAGGATAAGAACCAGCAGAACAAGGATCAGAACAAGAACCAGCAGCAGAATAAGGACCAGCAGAAGAAAGATCAACAGGATAAGCAAAATCAGCAGAACCAGCAAAATAAAGATCAGAACAAGAACCAGGAAGCTAAGCAGGATGCAACACAGCAGAAACAGCAGCAGAATAAGATATCCAAAAAAGAAGCTGAAAGGATACTGCAGGCTTTGAAGAATAATGAAAAAGATCTTCAGAAGAAATTAAGGAAAATGAAAGGCAAACCGATTAAAACTGATAAAGACTGGTAATTCATTTTGAAATGAAAAGATCTTTCGCATACATATTATTAACAATTCTTTTGATTACTCCGGCAGTTATTGCGCAGTCGTTTACCGCATCGGTGGGTAATACAACTGTGGGACTAAATGACCGTTTCCAGGTGACTTTTACCTTCGAAGGAAATGATATAAACAGTCTAAGCGGATTTAATGCTCCTGATTTTGCAGGCTTCATGGTATTAAGCGGACCTAACCAGTCAACCAGTATGCAGATAATCAACGGAGCTGTTTCGGCATCGCTTTCTTATACATTTTATCTGCAGCCGAGGAATTTAGGCAGGTACACTATCGGAAGTGCAACCATAAAGTATAAAGGCACACCGTATAAGACCGATCCTATCACTATCCAGGTTGAAAAAGGTTCATCAAATTCCGCTACGCAGCAGAATAGTAATCAGAATTCATCCGGAATCAGTAACGATGAAATAGCTCAGAATGTTTTTGTAAGAGCAACTGCTGACAAACATAAGGCTTATATGGGCGAACAGGTTACAGTCACTTATAAGCTGTACACCCGGTTAAACATTGCATCCCAGATGTCAATCAGTAAACTTCCGCAATATCCCGGGTTCTGGGCAGAGGAACTGGAAACTCCCGGTAACATTTCTTTTACAATTGAAACCTACCAGGGAAAGAAATATAAAGTTGGAGTACTTAAAAAGGTGGCACTGTTCCCGACACAAACCGGCGAGCTTAATGTTACTCCTTTCGAACTCGATGTTCCTGTGCAGGTTCAGAAAAAAAGAAGGAGCAATAATGTCTTCGATGATTTCTTTAATGATCCTTTTTTCGGAATAGGACAGACAATCGATTTTACTGCAAAATCTAACTCACTTAAAATTAAAGTCCAGCCTCTGCCCTCGGCTAACGTACCAGATTCATTTAACGGTGCGGTCGGGGATTTCTCAATGGATTCACAGATCGATAAGAGATCTACAAAGACTAATGAACCTGTAACGATGAAGCTTACAATAAGCGGCACCGGGAACATAAGTCTGCTGGATATGCCCAAAGTAAATCTTCCGGCAGGGTTCGAACAATATGAGCCGAAGGTGAATGAACAGGTTAACAGGACCGGAAGAATATCCGGAAAGAAAACAGCCGAATATCTGATTGTTCCGCGTGATGCAGGAAAGAAGGAAATACCTCCGGTAAAGTTTTCCTATTATGATATAAATAAAAAATCTTATATCACGCTCAGTACTCCAGCCTACTCTCTTAATGTAGAGCAGGGTACAAGTACTAATTCACAGGAATACGCCGGCAAAGAAGATGTTAAAATGCTTGGAGAAGATATACGTTACATTAAAACAGATACCGAATCACTTCACAGAACGGGGGGCTTCATATTAAACAGCTTTGGATTCTGGGTCGCAGTGGGATTTCCCTTTATACTCGGGTTCGGGCTGGTTGTATGGAGAAGGCGGGAGGACAAACTTGCAGGCAATGTCCAGCTTATGCGGTATCAAAGGGCACAGAAGGTTGCCAGAATACGGTTAAAAAAGGCAAAATCACTTATGGATTCAGGTGATCACAATGCTTTCTATTCTGAAATTTCGCTGGCTCTTTTCGGATACCTTGAAGACAAATTCCATATTCCCAAGTCGGAACTCAGTGTTGACAGAGCATCTTCCGAACTTCAGAAGAGAGGGCTGGATAGTGAGCTTATTGCCGAATTTGAGAGAGTCGCCAACAAATGTGAGTTCATACGTTTTGCCCCGAAGGAAAGTGAAACTGAGGCGGTTGCCGAAATGTATGATGAACTTTCACACGTAATTACCGAAATTGAAAAATCATTATCTCTTAAGAAAAATGCTGCGTAAGTTAATCATTTTATTTCTGTTTCTTGTCCCTGCTGTACTCAACGCCCAGCCCCAAAGTTTTATGGAACAGGGGAATGATTATTATCAGAAGCAGCAGTATGATAAAGCTATACAGGCCTACGACAAAGTACTTAATGAGGGTTATGAAAGTGCGGAGTTATATTATAACCTCGGAAATGCATATTACCGGAAAGGAAACCTGGGGTATGCAATACTTAATTATGAAAGAGCATTGAAACTCTCTCCCGGCGACGACGATATCAGGCACAACCTCGCGCTGGCAAATTCAAGAACGATTGACAGAATAAATACGCTTCCCGAGTTTTTTATTTTCCAGTGGTGGGAAAGTTTTCTTGCATTATTAACTTTTTCAGGCTGGGTTTATTTGTCATATATCTTTTATCTGCTTTTGATAGGACTAATTATTTTCTACTTCTTTACCCGCCGGGGTGATTATCAAAGGATTGCATTCTTTACGGGTATTGTTGTCCTGTTCCTGTTTGCAGTTACCATTGCAATCTCGGTTATCAAATATAACCGCGAGTACAATGTTAAGAACGGGGTAGTTGTGCAGCAGTCAGCTACCGCAAAACTTTCACCGGATCCTGACAGTAAGGACGCATTTGTGATCCATGAAGGACTGAAAGTTAAGATAGAAGATAAAGTCGATAACTACTACAGAATACGTCTGCAGGACGGAAAACTGGGGTGGCTTCCGCAGGATGATTTAAGAATGATATAAAACTTTATTTGATTAAAGCTTTTTGTATCTTATATCACGAGATGTGTTGAACTTAAATCCGGCTCTCCTTAGTTTACTTTAATGAAATCAAAAAAATATAATAACATAAAGCTTGCTGTCAGCATCACGAAAAGCATTGTAAGCTTCATACTGATTGTTGCATTCGTTTATTCCCAGTTTAGTCTTGAGCTGGAGAACTTCCTTCGTTATTATATAAGTAATTCCTACTTTTTATTCCTGGCGTTTGTATTATTAACCGGTATGGCCGGTATCATACTTTTTTCCCCGGTCAATTATTACAAGGATTTTTACCTGGAGCATAAATACGGTTTATCCAACCAGACCTTCGGGAAATGGATATTCGAGAATTTAAAAGGACTTGTTGTTTCACTTATTATAGGCGTACCTGTACTTCTTATATTTTATTTTATTATGAACAAATTCGGAGCACTATGGTGGCTGCCTTTTGCTGTAGTTTTGTTCATTATTTCGGTTGTTTTTGCCCGGCTGCTGCCTGTTATTGTTCTCCCGATCTTTTATAAAATTACTCCCATCGAAGACGAAGACCTGAAATCAAGAATTACCAGGATCGCTGAGGATGCCGGGATAAAAGTTGAGAATGTTTTCAGGTTCAATATGAGCAAGAATACGAAGAAGGCGAATGCAGCTTTTACGGGACTGGGAAAATCAAAGAGAATACTCCTGGGAGATACCCTGCTGGATAATTACTCCCATGATGAAATAGAAACAGTGGTAGCTCATGAACTGGGTCATTATAAAAGAAATCATATTATTAAAAATATTATTATCGGAACCGCCGCAAGTTTCGGAACCCTTTTCCTAATCGCATACTTTTACAGCCTGTCAATCCATTGGTTTGGATTCACAAGACTGCAGGAAATCGCTGCTTTACCTATTCTTTCGGTATGGGCTATGCTTATTGGCTTAATAGAAACTCCCTTAACCAATATCCTGTCAAGAAAATTTGAATATGAAGCCGATGAATATGCAGTATCCGTTACAGGAAAACCCTCAGCTTTCATTGCAACGCTTAATAAGCTCACCGATCAGAATCTGGCTGATAAAGACCCTCATCCTCTTGTAGAATGGTTTTTCTACAGCCATCCCTCCATATCCAAAAGGGTGAAGGCTATCAGGCAGTATGTAGTGCAGTATGATATCAGGGAAGATAATATTTCGCTTGAGGAGACCTAGGATTGTTTTACATCAAAATCTTCTTAATCATTCTTTATACCACTTTGATTTCGTTTATGGCCTTGCTTTCGGGACTGCTTGACAGATCCTTTTTTACTTATAAGTATGTAACTAAATTATTCAGCAGCGGAGTATTGTTTATAAGCGGAGTAAAGGTTAAGGCTGAGGGGCTGGAAAATATTCGCGGCGAGGGGCCGTTTATCTTTGTATCCAATCATATAAGTCAGTTTGATATAACAGCTCTGCAGTTTACCATTCCCCTTAAATCAGGGTTCGTATTCAAGAAAGAATTAGCAAGGATTCCATTGTTCGGCTGGCAGCTGCTGGTAGGACCCCATATTGTAATAGACAGAAAGAATGCCGAGAGTGCTTTAAAAAGTATTCACAAAGCACGACAGAAGATGAAAACAAAAGCTGTCTCTATGATATTGTTTCCGGAGGGAACCCGGAGCAAAGACGGTAAACTGCAGCAGTTTAAAAGAGGCGCCTTTCACCTTGCAAGTCAGGTTAATTATCCTATTGTGCCTGTGACTATCCGCGATTCCGATAAGCTTCTGCCCAAAGGTTCATTAAGAATAAATAAGGGCACGGTAAAGGTCACTTTCAGCGAGCCGATTATGACAACCGAAATTGAAACCCGCAGCGACGAACTTGAACTTATGGGAAAAGTAAGGGATATTATATCATCTAATTATTACCGCAGTTGAAATACTGCGTTTACAGTGAATATAGAGAGTCATGATGATTGTTGGAATTATTCCTGCACGTTTTGCATCAAGCAGACTTATGGGGAAGCCGCTGGCTGATATTGGCGGCAAGCCGATGATTCAGCATACTTATGAAAGCTCAAAGAGTTCGCGCCTGCTGAACGAGGTAATCATTGCTACTGATGATGAGAGAGTTGCCGGAATTTGCAGGGATTTCGGAGCCAGGGTATTCATAACTCCAAGGGATATAACCACGGGATCAGACAGGATAGCATATGTTGCGAAGGAGCTTTCCGATGCAGAGATAATTGTTAACATACAGGGAGATGAGCCTTTCATACAGGGAATAATGATCGACCAGGCAATTGAACCTCTTTTATTCGATCATTCGGTAAATGTATCAACGCTTGCTAAAAGAATAGAGACGGTAGAAGAGCTGAAATCTCCCGCTGTTACGAAGGTTGTATTCGATTATAATAACTTTGCCTTATATTTTTCCAGATCGCCTATACCCTATGTGAGAGATGCTAAAACATTGTTTGACCATATAACCAAAGCGGATGTTTATAAACATATCGGTCTGTACGTTTACAGAAGGGATTACCTGCTCAGATTTTCCAGCCTCGCACCTACTGACCTTGAACAGATAGAAAAACTTGAACAGTTGAGGATGCTTGAAAACGGATTCAAAATAAAAGTTGTTGTTACAAATTATGAAAACCTGGCTGTCGATACACCGGAGGATCTTGAACACGCACGCCTTTTTTATTCACGACTACAAAAAGAAAAAGAATGAAAGAACCGGGAAAACTACAGCTTGCAAATCTGCCTACTCCGGTTCAGGAGATCAGGTTTGATGATAAAAAGTTCCTTATAAAGAGAGATGATCTTACGGGATCGGAATTATCAGGCAATAAGGTCAGAAAGCTTGATTACCTCCTGGCACAGGCTAAAAAAGAGAAGGCTGAATATATTTTTACTTGTGGTGGTGATCAGTCGAACCACGCAAGGGCTGCAGCGATTGCTGCCGCAAAACTGGGGATTAAGTCCAGACTGTTTCTATGGGGAAAGGATAAACCCCATGCTGACGGTAATCTTTTTCTCGATAAGCTTATTGGTGCAGAAATCTTTTTTATGAATAAAAAGAACTATGGTTTTGTAAATGAGATTATGCAGGAGGAAAGTGAAATATTACGTCACAAAGGGCATAACATTTATGTAATTCCTGAAGGCGGATCTACAACCCTCGGGATATGGGGGTATATTTCATTTGTTGATGAATTGATGAACCAGGTCGATCTGAAAAAAATTGATGGTATCCTTACTGCAGCCGGTACGGGGGGAACTGCGGCAGGACTGCTTGCCGGATTTGCTCAGCATAATTTGACTGCAAAAGTTTATGCGGTTAACGTTCTTTACAGGGAAAAGGAAATAACAAAAAAAATACTGCAGCTGGCACAGGGAGCTGTTATCGATTATAATCTTCCTAACGATGTTAATCCGGAAAACCTTATTGTTCTTGATGGGTACTCGGAAGAAGGATACAAGAAGATAAGCCGCAGTAAGCTTGATCTTATCAGAAGGTTCTTCATGGAAACCGGAATACTTCTCGATCCGGCATATACAGGCAAAGCCTTCTGTGCTTATCATGAGAATTTCTTATTGAAAAATAAAAAAACAAATATCCTCTTTCTTCACAGCGGGGGATTATACGGCGTATTCGGCAGGAGAAGTGAATATCTGGCTGAATAATGCAATTTTAAGGTTCAGAGAAAATATGCTTTTGCCTTACAAAAAAATTAAGATTATTTTTGAGTATGGATTGTATATTTTGTGATATTATCAGACGTAAGGGGGAAGCCGAAATATTATATGAGAATGAGCTGGTAATGGCTATTCTGGATATCCGGCCGGTAAATTATGGGCACACTCTTGTTATCCCTAAGAAGCATTTTAATAATTTCCTGGAGCTTCCGGAAGATTATCTTTCAGAACTTACCAGGGTTACCCAGCTGATGTCAGGAATAATTCAGGAGAGCCTGAAAGCCGACGGTTTCAATGTGATAATCAATAACGGGGAAGCTGCCGGACAGACCGTATATCATTTTCATTTTCATATAATACCGAGATTCAGCAGCGATTTTAATTATCGACCAAGATTTAAGGCTTATGCCGATGGTTCAATGAAAGAATTCGCTGAAATAATTCGTAATGCTGTAACAAACAAAGGTTGAAAAATATGGATAATAAAATAAGGGTACTGGTAGCAAAAGCCGGACTTGACGGACATGACCGCGGGGCCAAAGTTATTGCAGCAGCACTCCGTGACGCAGGTATGGAAGTTATATATACCGGATTAAGACAGACACCTGAAATGATAGTTGAAGCTGCCGTGCAGGAGGATGTTGACGTAATCGGAATAAGTATTTTATCCGGCGCCCATATGACAATATTTCCCAGGATAAAGAAACTAATGGATGAAAAAGGAATTGATGATGTGCTGCTGACCGGAGGAGGTATAATTCCGGAAGAGGATATTAAAGCCCTGAAGAAAATGGGTGTCGGTGAATTGTTTACTCCCGGAGCTGCAACGACTGAAATAGCAAAGTACATAAAAGAATGGTATGCCGAAAATCCAAGAAGTTAAAAATTAAGATTTTTATTTAAATCACTCATTCTTTCCACAACTTATTAAGGGAGATGCAAATGAAAAAGTTATACTTCATTTTGTTTCTTTTGCTCTGCACAACTGGTTTTTCACAATCCCTTGTTGAAACAGTTAACCTGCCTTCTGAAACTTTTTTCAACTACGGCTACGGACTTGTTTATGACGGAAGCAGTTACTGGATTTCCTCAGAATCATCCACAACCGGAAGTGGTGTGCTTAAATCGGTTGACGCTTCGGGTAATTATCTAACTACTATCACTATCAATTATCCCGGAATCCGTGCATCGCAGGGACTTGCTTACGATGGTACTGACTTCTGGTACGTGGAAAGAAAAACTGCACGGTGTGATCTATACAAGGTTTCGGCAGCAGGTAATGTGCTCGATTCTATTCCCATCCAGTCAATCGGCGGTTCATGGTACTTGGGCGGGGCAGCCTGGGATGGCACAGGTTTGTGGATATCAGTCTACTATCCTAATAACCTGGCTGCATTATATAAGGTTGATGTGACAGCCAAACAGATCGTCGATACAATACAGGTATTTGGCACGCAGCCTACAGGTATTACAGTTAAAGGAGACACGCTTTTTTATGTAATGGACGGCTTTGAGGGAGACCCCGAAAATATTTATGCAGTCGACCTTGCTACAAAAGATACACTCTTTTCATGGCATGTTCCTGAAGTTCCCGGTACAAGACAGAATCCCCGCGGACTGGCCTGGGACGGATCTTACTTCTGGCTTATGGCTGAACCTGTCGGAGCTTCTACCGGAAGACAGTTGTTCAAATACGATCTTGGCGGAGGCGGGTCGCCTCATATTACTGTTTCACCTACATCGCTGATCTTTCCTCAGACAACAGTTGGCGATACATCACATACGACTGTTACAGTTTCAAATATTGGTACTGCCGATCTTGAAGTAACCAATATCTCTTACGATAATACTGTGTTCAGCTCTCCGGCCGGTTCATTCCCATTTACCGTTGCCCCCGGAGCAAATCATAATGTACAGGCTGATTTCCATCCGACAGCATTTCAGCTGTATACAGGTACAATGACAATTGAGAGCAATGATATTGTTACTCCTTCTTTCGATGTGGATTTATCGGGACAGGGTGTCGTAAGCGGACCATCGATTGTACTTAGTGCCGATAATCATGATTTTGGAAACATATGGGTTAACGCCGACGGGAACGGATACTGGTATTTCAATATTTACAACACCGGTGATGCTCCACTGGAAATCTCGGATATGCACTTTAATCTGCCCGAGTTTTCTTATGAGAGCGAGAGCATTCCTTTCCAGGTTCAGCCGACCGATACTGCTGTAATCCGTCTGAGATTCACTCCTTCACAGGCAGGCGGCTATGAAGATACGCTATTTATCCAATCGAACGATGTAACAAATCCTCTTGTAACCGTTACTGTTTCAGGCACCGGTGTTGCGGGTAGTTACGGGGTAGGATATCAGTTCTGGTCATACCAGGTTCCTGAGAATCCCAGGGTAAGCTACCAGGAATACCGCGTTGAAGGTTTGAAACCGATTAATGACATCAACGGCGACGGTATCAGTGATGTTATAATTGCAACAGATAATTATTTCCTTATGGCCCTTGATGGTGCTGCAGGAGTAACTAACGATACTTTGTGGACACTTAATACTTTCTTTAGTAATTCGAACGCCGGCTCTATAGGACAGTCAAATGACTATGGTGTTCAGGATGCTCTTGCTATAGTCAGCGACCTGAACGGCGATGGTAAGAATGATGTAGTAATCGGTACCGGAGGTGGTAATGAACATGTTTATGCTATAGATGGTATGAACGGACAAATTATATGGGGATTCGGCGACGATTTTAATTATAGTCTTGGTGATTTTGAAGCGGTGGACGGACAGCGTGATTTCAATGGAGACGATGTTCCCGACATTCTTGCAATAGCAGACGGCAATGAAGCAGGGCACAGGCTACCATAAAGCTTACCTCTTTAACGGTGTTAACGGAAACATCATCTGGCAGTATTACTATCCGGGACCGTTCCTTGCATTCGGCAAAACAATAATCTCTGTTGATGATGTTACCGGTGACGGAGTTCCCGATGCTGTTATAGACGTAGGTAATAACGGAACTACTGATCTTGATGTTATTGGTCTGAACGGAGCAACACGGTCAGTCTGGTATGGACTTTTCCCGGTATCCGGATATGAACCAAAAGAACTTGCTTGAATTGCCGATACCCGGACAAACTCCTGATGTTGATAGCATCTCAATATTTCGGCAGTGTATACAGGATAGACGGGGAAACAGGTGCGCAGGTCTGGGAGTACGATTACGGTTTTACGGGAATGATACAGATTGCTAAAATAAAAGATGTAAACGGCGATAATATTGATGATATACTCATTGCGGCATTTTCGGGCGGAGTACTTTGTCTCAGCGGCGCGAACGGTCAGTCGCTCTGGAGCTACCCGATGAACTTCCAGTATGGCGTTGCCGCAGTACCTGATCTTAACAATGACGGTATTGACGATGTGGTTACAGGTGATCAGGATGGTACATTTTACTGTATAAGCGGAACAGGCAATGAACTCTTCTTCAGTCACACTTTCGCAGGCGACAGAATTAATTCAGTTAACGTTCTTCCCTCAATCGACGGAAATGCAAGCTACGAACTGCTTGTTGGAACAAAGAATGGCTCTGTTGTATGCTATTCGGGAGGCTTGAATGCTGTGCCGGTTGAGCTTACATCTTTCACTGCATCTGCTGCAGGCCGTTCTGTAAACCTGCAGTGGACTGCTTCAACACAGCTGAATAATAAAGGCTTTGAGATAGAAAGAAAATCAGGTAATGCAGATTACCAGGCAATAGCTTTCGTTAAAGGTGAAGGAACTACTGCGGAACAGAAGACATACAGCTTTAAAGATCAGGATCTTAAGGAAGGGAAGTACACTTACAGACTTAAACAAATTGATCTTGATGGTTCTGTAAGTTATTCGGGCGAAGTTAACGTTTCTATAGAGATGCCAGCTTCATTTGCTCTGTCGCAGAATTATCCTAATCCATTTAACCCTTCAACTACAATTAATTTCTCTCTGCCTCAGAAATCAGACGTAAAACTTATTGTATACAACATACTAGGCAAAGAAGTTAAGACCCTTATTAATGGAGATAGGGAAGCGGGATCGTATGAAATAAAATGGAACGGTTTAAATAATAACGGTCAATCAGTTGCAACCGGAATCTACATATACCGTATCACTGCCGGAAACTTTACTTCAGAGAAGAAAATGATACTAATGAAATAATAAGTATAATAGGTTATAATCTCTTATTTGAGGGCTGTCAGTTTCAGGCTGACAGCCCTTTTTTATGGTTTCGGATCACAGAGCTCAAAAAAAAACAGCATCTCATTTTAAATCAGTTGTTTGAGTCAAATATTTAATATAAAGGGCAAAAATCCGGTATCAGATATGGCATACAAGTTGAAAAATAGATAGTGAGTTTGAAAATATACGGAATCAGATCCGTAAGAGAGTTTGAAAGTTTGTTGTCCCGATAGTTCCTGTGTCATTATGGAGGGGAAAAAGATTGCTGCCCACTCAACTAGAAACCTTTGGGCCTGCTCCGGCGGGCTCGAGGGTTTTATTTTTTTATAACATCCATACTGTTAATACCTGTCACAATTCCTTTAAACTATTATAATTCAATGGTTTCTGAATTGAAATTCAGACGCCCTTTAAGTAATTTTATTAACCATAAAAATTTTAATAATAGGAGTTAGAGAATGGCAATCAAAGTAGGAATAAATGGTTTTGGGAGAATAGGCAGATTGGTATTCAGACGCGCCCTGGCTCTGGGTGGTTTTGATTTTGTCGGTATAAATGATTTAACGGATGCGAAGACCTTAGCACACCTGTTAAAATATGATTCTGTACATGGCAAGTTTAATGGTGAGGTAAAGGTTGAGGGTAATGATATAATAGTTAACGGCGATAGAATGAAGATCACTGCCGAAAAGGATCCGGCCAACCTGAAGTGGAAAGAGCTGGGTGCTGATATAGTTATTGAAGCAACAGGTATATTCAGAACAAAAGAAGCCTGCATGAAGCATATAGATGCAGGTGCGAAAAAGGTAATCCTGACTGTTCCTGCCAAAGGTGATATAGATGCAACTGTTGTACTGGGTGTTAATGATGAAGTAATTAAAGGCGATGAAAAAGTAATTTCCAACGCTTCCTGTACAACTAACTGTCTCGCACCTATGGTTAAGGTTCTGAATGATTCATTCGGACTTGAAAAAGGATTGATGACTACAGTTCATTCATATACGAATGACCAGAGACTGCTGGATCTTCCGCACAGTGACCTGAGAAGAGCAAGATCAGCTGCTGTATCAATAATTCCGACGACAACCGGGGCAGCTAAAACAGTGACAAAAGTAATTCCTGAACTTAAAGGTAAACTTGATGGATTCGCTCTCCGCGTTCCGACACCGGACGGATCAATCACTGATTTCGTAGCAATTCTTAAGAAAGAAGCTACGATAGAAGAGGTTAATGCTGCTATGAAAAAAGCTGCTGACGGTCCGATGAAAGGAGTTCTGGAATATACTGAAGATCCGATTGTATCAGCAGATATAGTCGGTAATCCTGCATCCTGTATATATGATTCTTTATCTACTATGGTAATGGGAAATATGGTTAAGGCAGTCGGCTGGTATGATAATGAATGGGGTTATTCATGCCGCGTGGTCGACCTGATTAAGAAAGTAGCAAAATAGATTTGTTCAGGGGGACGATTTCTTTGTCCCCCCTTTTTTAAAAAGAGACGTCAAACCCGGAAATATTATGAATAAGCTTACAATAGATAATTTAGATCTTAAAGACAAGCGTGTGCTTGTAAGAGTTGATTTTAATGTTCCTCTGGATGATAACCATAGGGTTACAGATGACAGGAGAATTACTGCTTCCCTTCCGACAATCAAAAAAATTATAGACGACGGCGGAAAAGCGATTTTGATGAGTCATCTTGGGAGACCTAAAGGAAAGGTTAAGCCGGAATTCAGTCTGAAGCCGGCTGCTGAAAAACTGAGCGAACTGCTGGGTAAAGAAGTTAAACTGGCACCTGATTGTGTAGGTGAAGAAGTAAAGAAGATGGTTGATGGAATGAAGGACGGTGAGGTAATACTTCTCGAAAATCTGAGATTCCATCCTGAAGAGGAAAAGAATGACAGCTCATTTGCGGAAAAGCTTGCTGAACTTGGAGAGGTTTATGTTAATGATGCCTTTGGAACAGCTCATAGGGCTCATGCCTCAACGGAAGGCGTGACACACTATATTAAGTCCTGTGCCGCAGGATACCTTATGCAGAAGGAACTCGATTATCTTGGGTCGGCCCTCAGTGATCCCGAAAGACCATATTGTGCTATTCTTGGGGGGGCAAAAATATCTGGCAAAATAGATGTTATAATGAATCTGTTTTCTAAAGTGGATACTTTGATAATTGGCGGCGGAATGGCTTTTACATTTTTTAAGGCTCAGGGTAAAGAAATTGGTAAGTCCCTGCTCGAGGAGGAGAAGCTTGACCTGGCAAAAGAAGTATTAAAAAAAGCAGAAGGATCTAAAATAAAATTCCTCCTGCCCGTTGACGTTGTGGTTGCTCCCGAATTTAAGAATGATTCTCCGTCAGAAACTGTAAAGGTCGATAACATCCCTTCTGATAAAATGGGATTGGATATAGGCCCCGAAACAATTAAATTGTTCTCCGAAGAGCTGATGAAATCCAAAACCATTGTCTGGAACGGCCCTATGGGCGTTTTTGAGATGGATAATTTTGCGAAAGGTACTTTCACCGTCGCAAAGGTACTTGCAGAGGCTACGGAGAAAGGTGCAGTTACAGTAATAGGAGGCGGAGATTCTGCGGCCGCTATTACCAAAGCCGGACTCGATGAAAAGGTTTCACACGTTTCAACCGGCGGCGGAGCTTCACTCGAATTTCTTGAAGGCAAAACTCTTCCAGGTGTGGCAGCTCTTAGTGATTCAAAATAAATTTGATTGAAAATAAAGGAATAATTAGTGAGTAATTATTATAGACCCGGAGGATTCGGATTTAGTTTCTTTCCTCCGGTAATTAAAAACCTTTTGATTATAAATGGTGTGGTATTTTTCTTTCAGCTCATAATGCAGGGGCTGACTTTCCAGGGCGTGCCGGGTACTTACTTCCTCGACCACTGGTTTGCACTTAATCCATTAGGATATAACTTCCAGGTGTGGCAGCTTATAACCTACCAGTTCATGCACGGCGGCTTCATGCATATACTGTTTAATATGTTTGCACTCTGGATGTTCGGAATTGAGATTGAGAATATGTGGGGCTCTAAAAAGTTTCTCATATTCTACCTGATGTGCGGAGTTGCCGCAGGAATTACGCAGCTGATATTTCCTCCATTGTTTAATGAACCGCTTGCTCCTACAATAGGTGCTTCGGGTGCTATATTCGGTGTTCTTATTGCGTTTGCAATGGTTTTTCCGAACCGCTACATTTTCCTTTATTTCTTTATACCTATTAAAGCTAAATATCTGATTATCGGTTATATTCTGCTCGAACTCTATGCTGTTCCACAGGGCGGAAGCATTGCTCATCTTGCTCACCTCGGCGGAGCACTTGCAGGTTTTATTTATATAATGGTTGATAAGAAAACAACTTTTTCCCTCGGAAATATTTTCCGAAGCTCATCTAATAAACCTAAAAGACCTTATAATCCGTTCGGGGGAATTAAGGATGCTTTTAAGCCGAAGGACGATGATGTGCAGGAAGCTAAATTTTATGAGATAAAGGATGAGGATAAATCAGGTAAAGATGAGATTTCCCAGGAAGAGATTGACAGGATCCTTGATAAGATAAGTCAATCGGGCTACCAGAACCTTACTGAGAAAGAAAAGAAAATTCTTTTTGAAGCAAGCAAAAAGATGAAATAGACCTGATGTGTCTGATCATAAAGAATATATTCCATACAGCTGAAAAAGGAATTATCTTTTTCCTAATATTATTTCTTTCCTCCTCGTTAATATCGTGTTCCGATAAAGAAGCCGATCATCAACGATTTGTTGATGCTTATGTTGATTTAAGGATTGCACAGGATACTCTTAAAAATGACAGCACTGATATTCGGCAGCTCAAAGATGAAATATTAAAAAAACATGGACTTACAGAAGAAGAGTACGGATCTGCATTTGAATACTTTAATGATAATCCCGAACTGTGGGAAAAGTTCTACGATGAAGCTATCGCGCGCGTTGATAGTCTGAGGGATCAGAAGAAGTAAATTTATGTTTTGCCAGTGCTATCCTGAGCAGGGGATAGGCAACCTCATTATTTAATTTCTCTTTGAGACTTTTAATCTCCGTGTTCCCTATTCTTATTTCATTCATCACTTTATTATAATCAGTATCTCCGAATAGTTTCTCAACATCTATCTCAGGTTCATATTCTATGATAGTTTCTGTCTGCATTGAGATAACAGCTTCAGAAAGTTTCCGCATAGATGCTATCGCTGAGAGTCCGTATCCTTTTTTAATAAGCACGTAAGTCTCTTGTATGTTTGACGGGAGTTCTTTGATTCCGTCTGTGCTATCAGCATCAAGGGATCTGACTGCCTCCAGGAAATCATTTCCGGTTTTATTAAACATTCTGTTCGTGTATCCCTTAACAGAGAGGATCTCCTGCTTTGTTTTGGGTCGTGCCCGGGCTATTTCGCGAAGAACATCGTCGGGACAGATTAGGTAGACCGACTGGAGAAACTTACGTGATGCCTTATTTCTTATTTCCCTCAGCAGATTAAAAAGTTCCAGGTCCTTTTCATAGTTATTCTCAAAACCAAATGGCAGATCATCATTGTCATCTACAAATAAATTTTCTTCTTCTTTAATTCGTAATGCGGATCCTTCCATTGATAATTTTTTGCGGGTGACAAGATCCTGGATTACCGTTTTGAGTTCATTATGATCATAATTCCTGCAGGAACCAAAGGTTGCAACCCTGGTAAGCTCGATATCTGTGTCTTTTCCTTTCAAAATATTCAGAAGGATGGATCGGGTAGTCTTACCATTTAACAGTCTGACGGTTCTCAATATGAGTTCAGAAAGATATTCCCGCACTGATTCCGGAACTTCCTCCTCCAGCGTACATCTGTCGCATTTCCCGCACTTGTAACCCTCTACATCCTCTCCAAAATAATTCAGTATATAACGGAACCTGCATTCGGCCGTAAAAACGTATTCTACCATGCGATCCAGTTTGTTCTGTGAATACAGGTAGGCTTCATTTATTTTCTTAAAATTAATTGAAAGACGAGTATCCGGTACCCGCGGTGAGGTGAGGATTACGGAATCACTGACAAGCGCTTTCCTGTATGTTATCACTCCGAGGTTTTCCAGTGTTATCAGCGCTTCTTCGATTTCCGACTCTGTCAGTTCCAGATAATTTGTAAGGTTTGTTATCGAAAATTGTACTGGCGCGCCCATAGCACGGCTTCCGTATTCTCTTAACAGAAGAAGAATTGTTTCTTTAACAGTGTTAACGGAAACTTTCTCCACAAACTTTCTGAGTTCATCTTTACCGAAGTTGATCTCTAACGTGGACCTCCTTTCGTACTCAGACAGTACTTTAAGGTAGCCGCCTTCCTCCAGATAGCTTAAAGCAGCATATAGAAGTCCACGGTTAAGTTTCTTTTGTGTGAATGCTCCTATAAATTCAGTATTGATGGGGATTTCTTTCTCTAATTTATTTCCCAGCGCAATTTTTCCATAATCGCATACAGCATTATATACATCCTGGATAAACTTCTTATCCGGATAGGAATTGGAAAGAAAATAATTCTGTATAGACAGATCAGAATCATCGTGCAGTAAAAAAATATAAGAATCCTTGCTGTCTCTTCCGGCTCTGCCTATCTCCTGGTAGTAGTTTTCAACAGAGCCCGGTGTATTAAAATGGATAATCAGCCGGATATCTTTCTTATCTATACCCATCCCGAATGCGTTGGTTGCGCATATAACCTTTATCTCATCGTTAATAAAAGCTTCCTGTATCTTTTTTCTTTCCTCCGGGTGCATTCCGGCATGATAGGCTGCGCTGTTTATGCGGTGAAGCAGAAGGTATTCAGAGATCTCCTCTGTCTTCTTCCTTGAGGAAGTGTAGATTATAGCCGGGGTTTTATAAATGGAGATGAGCTCAACACATTTCTCAAATTTTTTTGTTCCCGGCAATACATTAAGATGCAGGTTATCCCGCTCAAATCCCTTAACGAAAATGCGGGGATTTTTCAGACCAAGCTGCTTAACGATATCCTTTACTACTTCAGGAGTGGCAGTGGCGGTAAATGCAGATATTTTGTTTATTGAAACAAAGTCAGCAAACTCTCTTATTTTACTGTAGCTCGGACGAAAATTATGTCCCCACTGGCTGATGCAGTGTGCTTCATCCACAAACAGGTAATTAGGATTCAGTCTTTTTACCTTCTCCGCAAAAAGAATATTCTCCAGTCTTTCGGGAGCAACATAAAGTAATTTGATTTTACCATAGGAAATGTCCTGCAGTACTGTTTCGGCCTCCCTGAAGCTCATAGTGCTATTTATAAAAGCAGCAACTTTCTCCTCACGGTTGAGGTTGTCAACCTGGTCTTTCATAAGCGCAATAAGCGGAGATACTACAATTGAAAAGTCATTTGAAATTATTGCGGGGATCTGGTAGCAAACCGACTTACCGGCGCCGGTGGGGAGTACAGCAAGTACATTACCTCCCTGAAGGATAGAGTTTATGATCTCTTCCTGTGCAGGACGAAATTTATCATAGGAGAAATATTTTTTAAGTGCTTCTGAGGGCGACATTTAAAGAGAAAATATATTATAAGTACGGTTACAAATAAAAAGATAATTTTTATAAATTGTAATGTTAATAATAATTTATCTTCACACTATTAGGATAACTGCTGCCTCAGATGAAGTGAAAACCAGGCGGAAATTTAACATCCGAAATATAAAAAGGTCCTCTTTATGAAACTTTTTACTATTCTTCTGTCTTTTATTTTGATCCAGAATGTATTCTCCCAGGTTGAGTATCGCAATCAGCAGCTTGACAATACCGTTTACAGTAATGCTCCCGAGCAGATTAAGCATTCAAAGGCTTTTATAAGAGAATGGCGCTTCTTTGAACAGCGTGCCTTTCCAAATAATTATATTCCGACTGACGCATACGAGAACGCTATTGAACAACGGAATGCGCTTCGGATAAAAAATAATTATGCCGACGGCAATGTAACCTGGGTAAGTCTTGGACCTTCCCCGGGTGCATATTTCAATTACGGAAAGATCTCCTCAAGAATAGTTTCAGGAACATATGATCCTCTGGATCCCAATGTTATTTATATTGGTCCTGCCTACGGCGGAGTATGGAAATCAACCGACGCAGGCATAAACTGGGTACCGTTGACTGACAAGGAGGCTTCAATGTCGATGGGCGCTATAGTGCTTGATCCTGACAATCCCCAGATCGTTTATGCAGGTACCGGGGAGGCAACATACAGCGGAGCTTCATATTCAGGATTAGGTTTATTGAAATCTACTGACGGAGGGGCCACATGGACTCAGATAACAACAGGACTTCCGGCACATACCTATTTCTCAAGAATTGTTATTCGTCCCGGTCATAATAATGAGCTGCTTGCGGCCATGGGACCTGCCGGTCTTTATAAAAGTACAGACAGCGGAAATTCATGGGCAATAAAACTAAGCGGACGGTGTGACGAGGTAAGGTTTACGCCCTCAGGTGATACAGCTTTTGTTTCAGGAAATGGTGTCGGCTTCAGAAGATCGATTGATGGCGGAAATAGTTTTTCAGTTTTCAGTTCGGGATGGACACTAGGTGAAAGGAATCATTTCGACTATTGCTTCAGCAATCCTTCTTATATGTATGCGGCTTCTTATTCGTCATCCTCTTTCAAAGTTTACAAATCGACAGATTACGGTGTGACATTTTCGCAGGTATCACCTTCAACTGATTTTAAAGGCGGGCAGGCGTGGTACGATATGTACTGCCGGGTGAATCCTGATAACCCTGATGATGCGTATGTTGGTACAATAGATGTATTCCGCACAACGAATGGCGGAATTTCTTTCGTAAATATAACCAATGCATATAGTAACGGTACAGTTCATCCGGATCAGCATTACCTCTTTTTTGATCCCACAGATGCAAACACTTTTTTTATATGTAATGACGGCGGTATTTATAAAACAACGAACAACGGCAGTTCTTTTACTAATATGAACCAGAACCTGACCCTTACGCAATTTTACCGCATTACTACCAGTCCTTTTGATCCGGGCAGAATACTGGGAGGTACTCAGGATAACGGTACTCAGCAGACATTTTCCACCCTTTCATGGTCCGCGGCATTTGGAGGCGACGGCGGTGAGGTAGCTTTTAATCCTTTTGATCAGAATTATATTATAGGCGAAACTCAGAACGGTGGTTTAACCAGGACCAGCAATGATGGTAATAACTGGTATTACAATTCTATAGCCGGAATTGATCAAAGTGAAAATGTTGTATGGGTGGCTCCCATCCTTCATCACCCTGGTATTTCAGGGACATTTTTTGTGGCGCGACAGAAGCTGTATAAATCGACTAACAACGGTGTTTCATGGACAGCTGTTTCAGGCAACATAAATGGAAGCAGTGCTGTAAGTGAACTTGCAATAAGTAAATCAAATCCATTGATTATGCTTGCAGCATCCGGGAGCAAATTATTCTATTCTGAGGACGGCGGTGTTAACTGGTCAAATATTACCTCGGGTTTGCCAAATAAAATTATTTCATCTGTGTATATCCATCCTGAGAATGAAAGATCCTTTATAGTTTCTTTTTACGGTCTCGACGGATCAAAGATCTATACAACGGAAAACAGCGGGCTTGACTGGAAGAGTATAAACGGTGATCTGCCTGATACTCCTGTTAATGATGTATTCATCTATACCGAGGATAGTTCACATCCTGAAACTTATTTTGCGGCAACAGATATAGGTGTATTTCTTACCAGGGATGATGGTGTGAAGTGGGTTGAACTTGCAGACGGTATTCCGAATACGCTGGTCATGCATCTTGATTATTCAGAGCAGACTCATACTCTGAGAGCAGGGACGCATGGCAGAGGAGTTTACGAAGCGTATATTGATTTTTATCTGCCTGTGGAACTGGCTTCGTTCAGTGCATCTGTTTCTGATAATAATGTTGAGCTTAACTGGGAGACGTCAACTGAGACGAACAACCGGGGATTTGAAGTGGAAAGAAAACTCAAGAACCAGGACTGGGCTACTATAGGTTTCGTGAGTGGAAACGGTACTTCCAGTGAACAAAATGCATACAGGTTTACGGATGATGCAATGAGTAAAAATTATCAAGGTCGTGTGCTTTATAGACTTAAGCAGATAGATTTCGACGGCACTTACGAATATTCCAACCAGGTGGCGGCCGATTTCGATTTTATACCCGACCAGGTAACTCTCGCGCAGAACTATCCTAATCCCTTTAATCCGGCAACAACCATTAAATATTCTATTCCCGTTGAGTCTAACGTTACTCTGTCAGTTTTTAATTCTCTGGGTGAGAGAGTCAGCGAGCTGGTTAACTCTGTTCAGACTTCAGGAAATTACCAGGTTACCTGGAATGCAAAAGATTTTGCTTCAGGAATTTATTTCTACAGGCTGGAAGTTGCAGATTTGCAGAACCACAGTCTTTTCAATGACAGCCGCAAGATTGTTCTCGTGAAATAGATCCACTGGATTGTATTACTACAATTAAATAATTACATTCATGAACCGGGAATCTAAAGCTTTTTGGCCTTTCCCGGTTCATCAGCTAAAGGGTTTTCCCGCTATTTTCAGATTACTCTTCGGCCTCAACTCGGCCTTATCTCGGCCTCAACTCGGCCTCCAACTACGAGTCTTATACGGTCATACTGCGAGTCTGTAAGGTTCCTGATTTATCGATATTAAGGTAAATATTACTCGGATCCTGAAGGCATCCGAAAGTTCAGTGAAAGATTTTGTAGAAAATATGAACAGCTCCATTTCTGTTTAACGCTAAAGTGAGCATGAAAATGTAAATAAATGGTCTAATTTGAATCCCCGTTAAGAGATCATACCAATTTTATTTAAATTTATATTTCGAATAATTAAAAATAACGGAAAATATGCCGATTATTGAAACCAGTGAGCTTACAAAGTTCTACTCCTCAGGAGCAAAGAAAGTACTGGCCTTATCCGGGTTAAACCTGTCGGTTGAACAGGGAACTATATTCGGACTCCTGGGCCCGAATGGTGCAGGGAAGACAACTTTAATTAAAATTCTGCTGAGCATTACGTTTCCTACTTCGGGAAATGCCCATATGCTAAACCATGATCTTTCTGATTATAATATTAAGAAGAAGATCGGTTATCTGCCTGAAAATCATAGATATCCGAATTATCTCACCGGAGGAGACGTACTTAAATTCTTCGGGAGGCTGAGCGGATTAGAGGGCGATTCTCTTAATAAAAAAATTGACGAGCTTCTTGAGTTGATGAAACTATCAAAGTGGAAAAAGGTTAAGGTTAAAACCTACTCCAAGGGAATGATGCAGAGACTCGGACTGGCCCAGGCAATGCTGAATGATCCGGAACTTATTTTCCTGGACGAACCGACAGACGGAGTTGATCCTATCGGCAGGAAAGAGATCAGGGACATACTTCTTGAGCTTAAAGCACAATCGAAAACGATTTTCCTTAATAGTCATCTTTTAAGTGAAGTAGAACTCATAACCGACAGGGTTGCAATCCTTAACAAGGGAAAGCTTTTAAGAGAGGGTCCCGTTCGTGAATTAACCGAAAAGAAAGAGGAGTATCGGCTGACTATCGAGCCGGGTTCCAACTTCACTATACCAGAAAATTATAATGGCGTTGCAATAAATGCTTTTAAAGACGATACATTTATTATTAAAGCGTCCGATACAAATCAGCTGAATACCTTAATCGACTATCTTAGAGAGAATAAGGTTCTGATATCAGGTATAGTTAAAGAAAAAAGTACTCTTGAAGATATGTTTATATCCCTTATAAAGGAGTCAGAAACGGAGCACTCGATATGAAAAATATATACCTGATGACTCTTTTCACGCTTAAAGAAGCAATGGCCAGGAAAGTGTTTCTTTTCTTCATCGGGATTTCAATACTTGCAATAATGATAACCGCACTTATTTTTAGTCTGGTTGATACACAGTCGATAATATCCGGTATCGAAAATCAGAATGGAAATGAATTTATTATAAGAAATATAGTCTCGAAACTGGAAATAATAATAACCACGCCGCTGGCCAGCCTGGGACTCCTCCTTGCTATATTCTCGAGCTCAAGCTTCGTTCCTAATATGCTTGAAAAGGGGAATATCGACCTTCTTCTCAGCAAACCTGTTTCAAGACAGCAGCTTCTCTGGGGAAAATATGCAGGCGGACTGCTGGTTGTACTTTCAAACATAGGATTCCTCGTGCTCGGTATCTGGCTTATCATTGCTCTGAAATTTGCATTTTGGGACCTTACATTCCTTTGGTCTATTCTTATTATAACTTTCACTTTTGCGGTCCTTTATTCGCTCATTGTTTTTTGCGGCATCCTTACAAAAGGCTCAATGCTGGGAATGATGCTGGCGTATTTCATATTTCTTGTACTTAGTCCGGTTCTCACCCTCGCCCACGAAAGAGCCGATATATTTTTCAAGAGCGAAGTGGTTAAAGGAATAGTAGAGGGCATTTATTACTTTATCCCGAAGACATCGGTGCTTATGGGTTCAATGATTACTGACCTGGCTACCGGTAAAGGCGTATCGGACTTTCAGCCTTTAATAAGCTCATTCTTATTCTTAGTTTTGATGATGATATTAAGCATAATTACATTCAGGAAAAAAGACTTTTAGAGATGTTTAGATACCTGGTAATATTACCATTGTTATTTCTTTCAGCCTGCGGTACTAAGACGAAAACCGATAGCATAACTTCTTCACAGTGGGAGCTTTTCGATTATCTTCCTTCTAATACTGAGTATCTGTTTTATGCTGATCTGAATGAGATAGGTAAAAGCAGGAACGGCGAAGATAATTTTATTTCCTCACTGCCGCAGAAACCCTCAGGTGTATGGCTCAGGAAATTTGAGAAGAAGACCGGTACCGGAATTAAAAAGGGAATTAAAGAAGTAATCATTGCGAATACCAGGGAAGATGAATCGCTGCTATTGGTTAAATTTGACAGGAACTATGAAAAAGTAAAAAGATATTTCAGTGAAAGTCAGGATTTTACCAGAACCGATAATCCTGAAGTATACATAATAATCAGCAAACCTGCCGCAAGGGTTTATCTGCCGGGCAGGAACATACTGGTGGTTTCAAATAGTGAAGGTTACGTTGATTCACTCAGACACGGAAATAGTACAAAGCTGAAGGCAAATAAAAATTTTATTTCGATAGTACAAAATATAAAAGAGAAGAACAGCCTCTGGATGGCAACCGACAAAGGTGCTTTCGCAGCCGGTATTTTCGACCGTCTTGCGGGGAAGGATTCAAAGCTTCTTTCTCCTGAGATATTGTCTTCGATAAACAATTTCACTATATCGGCGGAATTCCGCAGCGGTGCTCACATAGAGTCGGTGCTCGGCTGCAGCAGTGCCGGCAATGCTTACCTGCTGGCTTCTGCGGTTGAAGGAGCTATTGCAATGAATATACTTTCTCAGAAAAATTACAAACTGGGAAAGATTTTCGATAAGATGGATGTTCACAGGGAGGGTAACCTGATCCGTTTTCATCTAAATCTTTCGGATGATGAACTAAATGATATTCAACAATTAACAAAACTTGAAAACCCGGGTAAAAAATCTAAAGGTAAATTATGGTAGAAGAGAATCTGAAACTTGAAGACCTGCTTGGCAGGACAAAAAACTACGATAAAACTGACAGAATAGACAATGTGACAATTATCGGCGCAGGTGTTATGGGACAGGGAATTGCTCAGACAATAGCAGCTGCCGGTGTTGATGTCAGGTTGATAGAAAAGAACAAGGATTATCTTGAAAAAGCAAAGCTTGCACTTTCCGAATCACTCGACAGGGAAATTAAAAGATGGTCGCTTACTCAGTCGGAGAAGAAATCGATACTTTCCAGGATTAAGTGGAATCTTGACTTCGAAAATATAGAGGAAACCGATCTGGTAGTTGAGGCTGTAGATGAAGACTTTGAATTGAAAAAGGGAATATTTAAACAGCTTGATGACCTGGTGAAGAAAGAGACGATCTTTGTTTCAAATACTTCAACACTAAGTCTGACAAAACTTGCGGAAAGTACGAGCAGGACCGACCGGGTAATCGGGATGCACTTTCTTCATCCTGTTCCTAAAGTTCCGCTTGTCGAAATCGTTAAATGTCTGCATACTTCAAATCTGACAGTAGAGATCATTAAAGAATTTGCCGCTAAAATCGGGAAGACACCTGTTGAGGTCTATGAATATCCCGGCTTTGTTACCACCAGGGCTATTGTTCCCCTATTGAACGAGGCCATGTATATTCTTCTGGAAGGAGTTGCTACAGCAAAAGATATTGATACGGCGATGAAACTCGGCTACAACTTTGCATACGGACCTCTGGAAATGGCAGATATGATGGGACTTGATGAAGTACTTGCATGGATGGAGACCCTCTGGAAAACTCTCGGCGAACCCCGCTACCGTGCATGTCCTATCTTAAGAAAACTTGTAAGAGAAAGAAAACTCGGTAAAAAAACCGGGGAAGGCTTTTACAGGTATGATAACAACGGAAGAATAATTTCCGAATAATTTTTTAAAATCTACCGGGAAATTTAAAATGAAAATATTAGTTCTTAACTGCGGAAGTTCATCAATAAAGTATCAGTTTTTTGATACTGATAAGAAGATAGCACTGGCAAAAGGCATTGTAGAAAGAATCGGTATGAGTAGTGCAGTTCTTACACACCAGAGATATGATGGCGACCAGATAAAGATTGTGGGAGAGATCCTTGATCATGCAATTGGAATTGAATATGTACTGGGAGTAATGCTCAGTAAAAATCACGGGGTGATCGACGATAAAAGAGATATTGAAGCAGTAGGGCACAGGGTCGTCCATGGAGGTGAAACTTTTTCTGATTCTGTTTTTATAACAGATGAGGTTATGCAGGTCCTTCAGGAGAACATAGAGCTTGCACCGCTCCATAACCCTCCTAATATTAAAGGTATTCAGGCAGTAAAAAGAGTTCTGCCCGATACTCCCCAGTGCGGTGTGTTCGATACTGCTTTCCATACAAAAATGCCGCCCAGAGCATACCTGTACGGTATACCGTATGAACTGTACAAAAAGTACAAGATCAGAAGATACGGTTTTCACGGTACCTCGCATTATTTTGTATCAAACCGTGCTTCAGAAATCCTTGGGAAAAAACTTAATGAGCTGAAAATAATAACCGCTCACCTGGGCAATGGCTGCAGTATGGCCGCTATAGATAACGGAAAATCGATTGACACCACAATGGGTTTTACTCCCCTGGAGGGGTTACTGATGGGTACGCGCAGCGGCGACCTTGATCCTTCCCTCATTCTTTATATCATGGGAAAAGAGGGTCTTTCTCTGAGTGAGGCAGGAACTCTTCTGAATAAGCACAGCGGCTTAATAGGGATAAGCGGTGAAAGCAGTGATATGCGTGAGATTCAGAATGCGGTTATAGAGGGCTCTAAAAGGGCCACCTATGCTTTTGAGATTTTCTGCTACAGGATCAAAAAATATGTGGGTGCCTATGCAGCTGCAATGGGAGGATTGGATGCCCTGGTATTTACAGGAGGAATAGGCGAGAACTCATCAAAGGTTCGTGAAACCGTGTGCAGCGACCTTGATTTCCTGGGAATTAATATCGATACATCCCGTAATAATAATCATGAAGAAATCATATCTTCAGATGAGTCGCGTGTTAAAGTTATGAAGATACCTACGAACGAGGAACTTGTCATTGCCCTGGATACAGCACAGATTGTAAGCGAAATGAATCTTCAGCCGGTGAAGTAGTGTAAAATTTAAACGATGAATCATTTGAATTACTGGTAATATTTTCTTATTCATGAAAATCTTCTTGTTAAATATTTTGCGGGAAATTTTATGGATCTAGGAATTAAAGGTAAAACCGCTCTTATTACAGCTTCAAGTAAAGGTATCGGAAAATCAGTTGCAGAAGGTCTAGCTGCGGAAGGCTGCAAAGTAGCAGTCTGCGCAAGAAGCAAACAGGAACTGCTGGAACTCACAAATGATATGAAAAGACGGTACGGAATTGATGCTGTATGGTGTATCTGTGATATTAATAAGCCAAGGGAAATTGAAAGTACCGTAGAGGCTGTTCATAAACAGCTTGGTCCTATAGATATCCTGGTGACTAACTGCGGGGGACCTCCATCGGGATATTTTAATCAATTTACGGATAAAAACTGGCAGAATTCATTTGACCAGGTGCTTATGAGTGTCGTAAGATTTATCCGGCTTGCAATTCCTGATATGATTGCGAATGAATGGGGACGAATAATAAATATCACCTCGATCACCGTAAAACAGCCGGTTGAAAACCTAGTCCTTTCTAATTCGCTGAGAACAGGAGTTACAGGACTAGCAAAAACTTTAAGTACGGAATACGCCAAATATAACATTACGGTTAATAATATAGCCCCTGGTTATACATTGACCAACCGGGTATACGATCTTTCTGTTGCGAGGGCAAAGAAAGAAAAAGTTTCACACGAAGAGATTCTCACAGCAATGGCGAAGGAAACACCAGTAAACCGGCTGGCAAGTACTGAAGAAATTGCTTCGGCTGCTCTCTTCCTGGCTTCGAAGAAAGCGTCATACATTACGGGTGTTACCCTGATGGTTGACGGTGGATTAAATAAAGGTTTGTTCTGATTTATATATCCCTGGACTGAAGAATGAAGAAGGAGTTAGAGCTTGTAATCCAACCCGATGATATTTTTGATAAGGAAATATTATATGAGAAAACTGCTGAAAAACTGGGGCGTTCCCGGGAAGAGATAAAAGCTGTTACTCCTGTTCGAAGATCAATCGATGCGAGAAGTAAGGAACCTGTGTATAAGGTTCTCGTTAATGCTTATATCAATGAAACCCCTGAGAACGTCCGGCCTCTTAAAAACTATAAACCGGTACATGGAGCCAAAAAAGTTATTGTTGTGGGCTCTGGTCCGGCCGGACTTTTTGCATCTCTAAAACTTATTGAGTTGGGAATTAAACCCATCATACTTGAGAGAGGGAAGGACGTTCAGGAACGGAGAAGAGATCTAAGAGCTATTCAGCAGTTTCACAAAGTAAATCCGGATTCAAACTACTGTTTCGGTGAAGGGGGAGCGGGTGCATACAGCGACGGAAAGCTCTATACCAGGGCAACAAAGAGGGGAGATGTAGGAAGCATGCTCAATATACTGGTTATGCATGGGGCAACGGAGGATATACTCATAGATGCTCATCCGCATATTGGTTCAAATAAACTTCCCGGCGTCGTTAAATCAATCAGGGAGACGATCATTAAGAACGGTGGTGAGATTCATTTCGGATCAAAACTCACTGATATTTTAATGAAGGATGGACGGGTAACAGGAGCTGTAATCAATGATGAAGAGGAACTTGCAGGTGATGCTGTTATACTTGCCACCGGTCATTCAGCAAAAGATATATACTATCTTCTTCACAGAAAAAAACTGACGCTGGAAGCAAAGCCATTTGCTATGGGTGTGAGGATAGAACATCCTCAAAGTCTCATAAATGAAATACAATATCACACCAAACATAAACATGATAATCTGCCCGCTGCTCCGTATACCCTTTCCTGCCGGGTAGAAGACAGGGGAATATATTCTTTCTGCATGTGTCCGGGCGGTATTATTGTACCTGCTGCTACTTCTCCGGGAGAAATCGTTGTGAATGGAATGTCCTTATCGAGACGCGATTCCCCCTTCGCTAATTCAGGATTTGTAGTGACTGTGGACGAAAACGACTGGAAGAATATTGATGCGGAGGAACCATTTAAGGGACTCGAACTTCAGCATAGCCTGGAAAGGAAATGTTTTGAACTGGCAGGAGGAACTCAAAGTGCCCCTGCGCAAAGGGTTACCGATTTTCTTAAAAGAAAGTTTTCACAATCCTTACCCCCAACGTCATATATACCCGGATTAACCTCTTCAAGTCTGCACGAGGAACTGCCTGAGTACCTTTCTCAGTACCTGATGGAGGCTCTCTATATATTTAATAAAAAGATGAGGGGGTATATTACTGATGAGGCTATACTGGTTGCTGTAGAAAGCAGGACAAGCTCGCCGGTCCGGATCCCAAGGGATAAAGAAACTTTTATGCATTCGGGAGCACGGGGTTTATTCCCTTCAGGTGAGGGAGCAGGCTATGCCGGGGGTATTGTTTCCGCTGCAATAGATGGGGAAAACTGTGCTGAAGCTGCAGCTTCTTATATAAGTAGTTAGTCATATAATCCTCAAATCAGGCCCGCTCTGAGATCAAGATAATAGATTTACTTATCCAGGTCCACCGAAGCAGATAGGGCTGAATCCGAAGATTTTCATTGATCCAGTGACCAGATTGCTTTTCCGAAAAGTCCTGCTATCTGCCAGGACTTTTCGGTGTAGAAATAACTTTAACAATTCTGAATAATTCAATTAAAATGGTTGGTTTATTTCAGAAAAAGCATTTTCAGTACTTTGAAGTAAGTCTGGTTAGAAACCTCAGATACCGCTTTCATTGAAACATAATATATTCCGGAAGAGAACTTTGAAGCATCCCAGACTTTTTCATAAGTTCCTCTAGCTGTTTCACCATTTGCAAGTTGTTCGACAACCTGACCTAAACTATTGATAATACTTAACTTAACTCTGCTCTCTTCGGGTACATTAAATCTTATTGTTGTAGCAGGGTTAAAGGGGTTAGGGAAGTTTTGAGCCAGGTAGAAGCCGCGGGATTTAATGTTCAGATCCAGCATTACTGTTCTGGAATATGAATAACTGCCGTCATAATCCTGCTGTTTCAGTCTGTATTTAACTGTTCCGTTGTAATTATCATTAGTAAAATCATCGGAATAACTATAAGAATTTCGTTCAGATGTTGTTCCGTGTCCTTTTACGAATCCGATCTCTGCCCAATTACTCCCGAAACTACGCTCCACAGCGTAACCTTTATTATTTGTTTCTGTTGCACTCATCCAGCTTAGCATCACCTTGCTCCCGACTACCTGTCCTGAAAAGGCAACCAGGTTTACAGGAACCGCAGTTACTACTATTTCTGCTTCATTGCTGTAATTGGAAACTGCGGAGTCGTTGTAAGCTATAACTCTGTACGTGTAGGTAGTAATTTCTGATACATTATCGGTGAAGGTTGTTTCATTTGCATTAACTGTTCCGATATCTGAGAAAATATTGGTACTATCTTTCCTCTGTATCCTGAACCCACTTTCATTATCTGAATTATCCTGCCAGCTTAGGTTTACGATACCCGGTCCGCCCGAGCCAGCCTGAAGATTGGTTGGTGCTGCAATCGCTGACTGAAATTCATATATTTTTCCGTTAGAACAGCATATATATAATTCATTATTTTTGTCGATACCAAAAGATAGTATTGACTCAGGAGCTGTTCCAATGAGCTCATTTGATAGATTAACGCCGCTGTAATCGAGACTCCAGACGCTTCGTGAACAATAATCTCCGTAAATATACTTTCCTGCAAGTTCAGGTCTTCTGTTTCCCCTGTAGACAAAACCGCCTGTTATCGAACATCCGTTAGAGTGACTGTATTCCCAGATCGGAAAGAGATAATCTGTACCGGTGCATCCGGTCATGTTATATTCATGATTACCTTCATAGCACCTCCAGCCGTAGTTCCCTCCATTCGTTATAGTATCTATTTCCTCCCAGGCACTCTGACCAACATCGCCGCACCATAGTTTGCTTGTAACCGTATCAAAGCTGAACCGCCAGGGATTTCTCATGCCGTATGAATAAATTTCTTCTCTCCATCCCTGCGTATTACCGACATAAGGATTGTCAGAAGGAATGCCATAATTTAAACCTCCTGAAGGATTATCTACATCAATCCTGAGGATCTTACCGAGCAGAACCGCCCGGTTCTGTGCATTGTCATTCGGATCACCTCCGGAACCGCCGTCACCCATTCCAACATATAAATAACCATCAGGCCCGAAACTTACTCTTCCTCCGTTATGATTTGAGAACGGCTGTGCTATTTCAAGTAGTACAAGCTCGCTTGAATTATCAGCCGAATCGGGATTGGAAGTTACCTGGAATCTGGATACGTGCGTCCGTAGAGGATTAGGCGTTGTGTAATCCACGTAAAAATATCCATTCGAGGCAAAATCGGGATGGAAAGCCAATCCAAGCAGTCCCGTTTCACCGCCGCTGGTTACTCTGTCTGTTATATCGAGAAAGGTTTTCACCGTAGTTGTATTCCCATTATTCTCGAATACTTTAATTATACCAGGTTGTTCAACCACAAAGATCCTGTCCGTCCCATCGGGAGCGTATTGCAGATCTACGGGATTTACAAAACTCAGATTCGGAAACGCTTCCTGAAGAGTGTACTGCGCTTTTATGTTCTTCCCCGATAAAATAAGCACGACCGCGAAAAGTAAAAGAATTTTTCTATTCACCTTTTCCTCTTTTATTTGTTGTTGTTTTTCTGCCTGTGTTCTTTACCGTTGACTTCTTCTTAGTGCGTTTAACTGTTTTTTTCGTGTCAGCTATGAACTCATTTTTCAGGTCGTTGAACCGGTAGCCTTTTGAACCTGCCAGATCTTTCAGACGGCTGAAGTACTGGCGGGAAGTTTTCAACTGATCCATCACGAACTTTTCCCTCGCTGAAGAACTACTGTCTGTTTTTGAAGTTTTTCTTTTTTTCTTCGCATCGTATTTGAGAGGAGAGGTAAGATTATAGAGGGTATAAAAATAATCCAGAACCGTTTCATATTTTTCTTTATTGAAATAAACTATTCCCTGGTGTTCATGTACTTCAATAAAGTTCCTGAACTCATCACTTTCCAATAGGGCGGTTATATACTCCTTCCCCCCGGGTGAAAATGAAGCTTTACCAGTACCGGATCCTGAACCATTTGTGCCGAGGAATTTATATTCCTTCATCCATTTACCAGCGGTACTGCTGTCAGATAATACCTTAACCAGGTCATATTCACTGAAGCTGTTCATCCCGTTAGGGGAAAGCTGTTTCAACTTTCCGGGTACTACTCTGTCTAAAAGAAACCTTCTGAAAAAGTTCTTTTCAGTACCGGGAGATGGTCTGCCTGTCTGCAATTCCTTAAGAAGCATAGAGGCAGCAATTATATTTTTACCGTTCTCAGCTGATCCGTTCCCATCCAGATACACCAGGCTCTTTCTTGCATCCTCAAACCAGGCTGTCTTCCGTTTTGCTTCACTTTTCTTTTTAATCAGCATGGTGAAATCACCTGCTGATCTGAAATTTGATTTAAGATCCTTCTGTACATCATTCTTATCCAGTGGAACATCATTTAGTCTGTTGATTTCATCGACAGCATTATTGAGATCCGACTGAAACTGACCGCTCAGATCTCTTCCGTTTTCTTCAAAGATATCTTTCTTCAATTCATTGAATACCATTGGTTCTAAAAGCGATGAGAGTGCTTTATGAAGGGGAGCGAGGGTCAATTCCCGTTTTGTATCCTCTATGGAATAAACTCCTTCACCATGAAGATACTCGTTAAGAGCCGCGTAGGTGCCGTCAGTATCATAGATCTCACGGAAGTCCAGCAGAACTGCATATTCATATCCCCTGAGGTAAAAGAATCTTCCGAAATTAAACATATCACGTCCAGGTACAATGTATTCAAATTTTGTGTGGTAGTCCCTGAATATATAATAGACATTATAGTCCGATTTAAGGTTCAGAGCTTCTGCAAGAGATTTGCTTCTTTTACCGTCACCAGCAGCTTTCTCAACTGAATATTTTACAGTTCCGCTGCATTCCTGGTAGGAGTTATTATACAGAACAAAGGCTCTTTCATCTCCGCTGCGGTTCGTATATGCGAATACAGATTCATTTACGTTCCCCGAATCGTCAATGAAGTCAAAGAATTCGAAATTCTCAACCTGGCTGAAGAGATACCTTTTTTTCATCAGGGGGAATATCTGGTCTTCATGTGTGCGTACAAGATTGTCATCAACAAACTCCTCGTAATAGGCCCGTTTATACTCCATCCCGTATTTTTCAGCGAAGCCTTCGATCTGGCCGTGACCGAACATCGGCAGTCCCGGCATTGTTATCATCGTAACACAGACTCCGAAATACTTATCGCCCTTGCCGAACTGGTTAACTGCTGTTTCCTCATCAGGGTTGCTCATAAAATTAACGTAGCGCTTTAAGATCTCCGGATTAAAGTCCAGTGTGTTCTTAACAAGCAGACGGTATTTTTCATTTTCCTCTTTCATCATCATATGCATAAAGGCACTGTTATATACTCTGTGCATTCCAAGGGTTCTTACAAAGTAACCTTCCATCAGCCAGAAAGCTTCGGCAAGCAGCAGGGTATCGGGCATTTCCTCCTTCATCCGGTCCACTACTTCACGCCAGAATTCGGCAGGCATTTCATTGTCGAACTGTTCACGGGTCATTGCATAATCGGCCCGGGATGGCACCGCACCTGCAGTCCCGGGAACAGGGAACCATAATCTCTGGAAATGTTTTTTAGAAAGCGTCATTGCGGCATCAAACCTGATGATCGGGAACATACGGGCAACGTGTTTAATTGTCTGGTAAAGTGATTCCCTCACCTCGGGAATCAACAGGTTAAGCTGTGCGGTATCATTCCATGGCATATTTGTTCCGTCATTTCCGTGGTAGATATATTTTGTATCTCCCGTATATTTATCTACTCTCTGGAATACGACCGCCGCATCAGACCGCGAATAATATTTATCTTCAATCCTTACAGATACCCTGTCATCATCCGACAGATCAGGTCCGTAGAATGAATATGAAGGGTAGGGAGGTTCATTTCTCTGTATGAAATAATACGGTTTCTCTATCACCCACTTCGAAAAGATGCCGGTATGATTGGGAACCATATCGCTGGCCATCCGGATACCTCTCCGGGCTGCTCTTTCTTTAAGTTTGTAGAAAGCTTCCTCGCCTCCGATATCTCTTGCTATTATATAATCGTAAAGTGAATATGCCGAAGATACAGCTTCAGGATTGCCGGTAAGGTGTTTAATCTTCCGGGATGCTGTACTCCTTTCCCATACCCCTATGAGCCAGAGTGCCGTAAAATTCCATCTTGCCAGCTGGTCCAGTTCCTCATCAGGGATCTGATCGAGCCTGGTTATTGATCGCTGGTATTTCTTCGAAAGCTGGTCGAGCCAAACGTGAATATTCTTGGCCATCATAACTACACGCGGCATCCATTCAATATCTGTTGTGAACTTTTCATACTCTGCCTGGTAATATTTCATTTCATCAGAGGTAAGATGTTCACCAGCTTCCAGCCTTTCTTTCAGTTTCCTGAAATATTCTTCATCGAATTCATAAGTGGGAACAGGAGGAGTTACTTTTTCACCGCCTCCATGTTTAATGAAAAGTTTATAATCCTCATGAATGAGATCTTTCCCTCCGAGAATTCTTTTCCCGAATTTGTCGTATACAAAAACACCCCATTCCTTCATGATAAAATCGAGCTGACCCTCAAGATTATAAGGACTATTAACTATAGGTTTTCTCAGGAACTGCATAAGGGGGAGATTCTCTTTACCAAAGGTCTTTTCAGTTACGAAAAACTTTTCTGCTTCATCAAGGAACCCGAGGTATTTTGTTTTCTTAGCCAGCGGCTTATCAGTATACAGATCAGAAAGATTAGAAGCAGCGGGATTATTATTCTGAAGGTGAAGAAGAATTATCTCTTCAATGAGAATTTCCCTGTTTGTCTTATTTGCGGTAGCGCTGATTAAATAGTCTTCTGCACTGATCTTTCCTTTATATACATCGAGAGGAGGAAAGTCCTGTATAAAATTAAGGAGAACCTTATCTGTCTCTTCATCAGTCAGATTTTCTTTAAGGTGTTTAAGTGACCTGGTAAAAACACCGGGGTTAATATTCTCCTCGTAGTACCCGAGAAGAAAATGAAAGATCTCGTGTATAAGACCTAGCGCATTTACCTGGCCCGGTGTCGTAAGATGCTGCTGATGATTTTCCTCTTTTTTTACCCGGTTGATCTTATCCGCAAGTACTCTTGCCGAAGCAAAGTCTGCCACAATCAGATCGCCGGTTATGGTAAACAGATTTTCCTCCAGTTGATATTTTTTCCTGGCTTCTGATGAAGTATGAAACTCGAATGTTATATTTTTTCTACTAATCATTAAATGATTTTTCATATAGTTAAAAGGGAATTATGCTTGTTTAATCGTAATAAAATATAAAATATCCTTATTGATTAAAAGTTATACTGATCTAGTTCACAGTATGAAGAAAATTTCAGGGGAAAATACTAAACAGGATGATAGGCGCAGCTTGAACCTACCCAGGTTTTATTCTTATTGAAGTCGACTCCCATCATTGCGCCTTTACTCATTCTTACCAGGTTATTAACCAGCACGGGTTTATCCTGCCAGATGAACATCATTCTTATTTCGATTTTTGAGAGTTCATTGACGGGAGTCTGTATAATGGGTGCATATTCCACTTTCTTCTGAAGGATATAATTTTCCCTGTCTTTTATTTCATCGAGCATCTCACGGGTAACATCCACTTTAACGCCGAGTCCCGCAAAAGAAAATAACGGCTTAAGAACGAAGCTGCCCAGATCATCCGGGTATTCTTCCAGCTCATTCAGGTACCAGCATTCCGGAATGTACTTACTTTTTAAAAGCGGCAGCGAGTATTTGCTTATTTTAAAGAACCAGTTTGGATGTCCCGCCCAGCTTACATGCAGATCCTTTGTCAGATCAAAATTATAGTTTATATCCTTCCTCAGCAGTTCATCAAAAATAACACGATTGTAAATTTTTGTTACGGGTACCAGTCTGCCGGCATCCTTATAAAATAAGATCTTGCCGTCCTGTACTATCTCTGAAATATCTACCGTCTTTACACCGAAGAATTTTTCGGTTGCTGCAAAATCTATCCGCGTTTTCTGCTTCTCCGGTTCTATCTCCATAAGGATTACATTTTCGGGATCAGCTTCACCAACTATAGCATCCTTCAGCATTTTGAGATAAGTTTCTTCCTCAAGACCATCAAAATACGGAGTATACCCTTCAGGAATTTTGAAATGTTTTTTCAGCAGCCGCTCATAGTATGCCTGGTAAGCATATACAGTAGGGAAACCCTGTAGCTCGATAAGGGAAGGGACAAGCTTCCCGCTGCTGTTCCTTGCGACAGCAAAGTCGATGGAAAGAAACAGGGGATGATCATCTTCTGCCGGCACCGATAAGTCCTGAGGTATTGCTGACTGTGAACGCTGCTTAAATTCATCGGTTTTAATCTGCTGAACGATACCGTCCGAAGCTTTTATTAATTCATTTGTAAATTCCCTGGGAAGGAAAACAGGAGTCTCTGATATTCTGAAATCGGCAGGGTATTTTAATCCTGAATTTATATCCTCAATGAACTTCTCATACTTTTCCTGCGAAAATGTTCTGTTAAATTCTTTTCTTAGTTGAGGAATCATAAAACCGGTTAAACTATGTAGGTTGAGGTTAGTTCTTTAATCGCATTATTCAGAAACCCGGGCAGAACAGTTTTCCGGGTTAGCTTCACCTTATCTTCATCTTTCAGCCATTCAAGCATCTGTTCATATTTACCCGGACCAAAAAGATCTTCTACCTGTTTCCTTCGTTCTTCCTGTCTGAAATGATAAAGCATACTTTCCGGATCGGCTTCCGGATGAAACTGTGTCCCAATTATTTCATCCGATATCCTTACTGCTGTAAATGCCTTCTCACTTCTGCCTTCCACAACGGGTATTTCATACGATAATATTTTAGCTCCAAGTTTCTCAAATGCTTTCTGATCAGGATCAGTTACCTGGTATTGTCTTATATCGGCCGCATAGAATGGTTCAGGCAGATCCCTCAGAAGCCTGTCTGCCGCACCTTCCTCAGTTTTGGAAAAGGGGAGAAGCCCGAATGATGTCTTATCTCTTTTTGACACTTTACCAAGCTTAAAAAACCTGCTCATCATCTGGAAAGAGTGGCAGATAAAGAAAATGTATTTTTTCTTTTCGGGATTATTCTGATTGTGATTCCAGATGCTGTCAACCAGGTTGAAATATAATTTCTCCCAGCTGGTGCCTTCTCCGTCAAAGGGATCTCCAGGTCCTCCGGAAGAAATAAAAATATCATAATCCTTACCGGGAATTTCATCTTTATACCGTGTTTCAAACACCTTGTATTCGAACGGAAGTCCGCTGCCTGTGCCGGTTTCCGAAAGTATATCCTTAACACATCGTATCCCCTCGTTAGGTTCATTGTTGTAAAGATCTATAACTGCAGCTTTTATCGATGCCAAAAATTCTCCTGTTAATTCTTCGTTTTAATTGTCTTAATTTATCAATCCAGGTTTAACCCATGATGAGTTTCATCAATTATAAAGTCAACCACGTTTTTTGTGTCATATGACTGTTCCCACACCTCGAGCTGACGATCAGCTCCTGTTCCGTTTTCGCATATTGTCTTTATATAATTAATCTCTTTGCGCGAATCAAGTTCGTCAACAACATCATCGACAAATTCGAGTAATTCGTCTATTAGCTTTATAGTATCCACTTCGGACTGCTTACCGAAATCGATCAGCTTTCCCTGAATACCATATCTCGCAGCCCGCCATTTGTTCTCAGCTATCAGCGCCCTGCGGTAAAGCCTGAAACCGAGGTTCTGCTTTACCAGCTTGTGAAGTTTGGCTACAACTGCCTGCATAAGCGCCGCAAGCGCTATGGTTTCATCGACACGCATAGGAATATCGCACACCCTGAACTCGAGGGTTTCGAATATAGGGTGAGCACGAATGTCCCACCAGATCTTCTTTGCATCGTCGATGCATTTTGTCTTTATGAGGAGCTTTATGAAATTGTCGTATTCGGCAAGACTATTGAAATAATCGGGAATACCGGTCCTTGGAAAGCGATCGAATACTTTGCTCCTGTACGATTTGAATCCTGTATTTCTCCCGAGCCAGAAAGGAGAGTTTGTTGATAACGCGAAAATATGCGGAAGAAAATATCTTGCCGCATTCATAATGTGGAGTGCTGTTTCACGGTCATCTACGCCCACGTGAACGTGCAGTCCGAATATCAGGTTAGCCCGTGCAATCTGCTGCATATCGGTTACTATTGTTTTGTACCTCGGGTGCGAGGTTATTTTCTGATCCTTCCAGTGTGAAAAGGGATGGGTTCCGGCAGCAGCTATCCTTAGGTTCTTTTTAATTGCAAGCCTGGCAAGATCGCTTCTCAGCTTTGTAACCTGTTCTCTTGCATCGTGGATATCCCTGCAGACGTTTGTGCCTATCTCAACTACCGACTGATGCATTTCGGGTTTCACATTTTCAGCGAGTATCATCTTGCCGTCTTCCAGTATCTGCTGAATATGCGAGCGGAGCTCCCGCGATTCGGGGTCGATTATCTGGAATTCTTCTTCAATTCCTAATGTAAATAATCCTGGCTCAGCCATATCTTTGTTTCGTTTTAAATGTAAACTTAATTCAGACTCTTATCGTTCACGAATGAGTTCATAAAATCTCCCCAGGTTAGATTGTTTTTACCCGGTTTATGTTCTTTAGCTTTCCTGATCGCCATATTAGCCGACGCTTCTACTATCCACTCGAAGTTCTCTTCTCCAACGGAATGTATATCTGCATCCGGTGCGGGATTGCAGAAATCGATAGCATACGGCACACCATCACGCATCGCTATCTCAACGGTATTAAAATCATATCCAAGCGCCCTGTTTATTGACAGCACAGCTTCTTCTATCTGGTTTAGAACCTTCTTCTCTTCCTTCATTTTACCCTTCACATAACGAAGGTGATGAGGCTGTCTCGGATCGTACTCCATTATGTGTACGTCTTTTCTATCGAGACAGTAGCACCTGTAATAAGTATCGAAAATAATTTCCTCCTGCAGCATCATAACCAGCTGACCGGTTTCATTGTACGCCCTGAAGAAGTCATCCGCGTTGTTCAGCTTATAAACGTTCTTCCAGCCGCCGCCGGCAAACGGTTTGAAATAGGCAGGGAAACCGACATACTTGAACATACCATCCCAGTCGAGCGGGTATGCAAGGTTTCGGAATGAATTCTCATTAGTATCGGGCGGATGCTGGTTCGATGGAAGAAGTACTGTTTTAGGTACGGCAACATCCAGTTTGGTCATTAAGGCATTATTAAAAAATTTATCGTCAGCCGTCCACCAGAACGGGTTGTTTATAACCGCTGTTCCCGACAAAGCTGCATTTTTCAGATACGCACGGTAGAAGGGAACATCCTGCGAGATACGGTCGATTATTACATCATATCCGCAGTTTTCTCCCTGTTCCACCTTATCTATTTTTACAAATTCTGCTTTTATTCCAGGTTCCTTTTTGGAATTTACTCTGTCAACAAAAGCCGGCGGATAGGTATTTTCCTGCCCGAAAAGAATTCCTATTTTCTTCATAGAAATCTGCCTGCGAGTTTAGGGTGAAAAATTGAAATGTTCTAAAACAGGAATTAAAGTAACTAAACTTAAAATGAATTACAATTAGAATTAGTGGAATTCAGGGACGTGTATTTGTGAAAGATAAGCCGGGAACATCTCCCTCCACCATGGCCAGTCGTGTCCGGCGCCCTGCCTGATATCAAGCCAATGCTTCACTCCCTTACTGTTCAGAATATTGGATAGATGAACATTTTCCTGCAGGCACATATCCTGGTCCCCTGTGCCTAACGCGATACCCATATTCCTGATCCTGCTCAGATACCATTCGTCGTTAAGGTTCGGCAGATAATCGGGAGGGTTATTGAAATAGCAGTTTTCATCATAATAACCCATAATAAACTGCTTGATGTCGTAGGCTCCGCCCATACAAAACAGGTAGCTTACCAGGTCCGGGTGTCTGAAAGCGATATTCGCAGCATGGTAGGCCCCGAAGCTGGCCCCTGCAAGGGCAACCTTGCTGTAGCCCGAATCGTGTTTTGCATACTCAATAATATCATTAAGTATTACATTTTCATAACCAATGTGCGTCTTAACCCTGTCTGCGGGGTGTATGGAATAGTTGTACCAGCTGTCAGAATCGATACTGTCGGGACAATAAATCTTAACCCGACCCGATTCAATGAGATGGGCCGCTGAATCTATCAGTCCAAAATCTTTAAGTTCATAATACCGGGCGCGTGAAGTAGGGAAGGCGATTACAGGGTAGCCGGTGTGACCGAATTCCAGTAATTCAAATTCACGGCTCAGGTAATTGGTATACCATTTATGATAAGCTTCTTTCAAGTATATCCGGTCAGTGCTGAGATTATATATTCAGATTTTTTTGAGTTTATTGGCTGCAAATATATGAAATATCGACTTGAAAGCAACCTCTATCACCTCAGAAGATTTTGCACGCGTCTACTTATTAAGCTTGAAGTTGGTTTCAAAGGAATTTATCAGATCCAGGTATCCTTCCAGATAATTCGGGAGAAGGAAGTTCTTCTTAACCGACTCATGTGCCTTCTTCCCCATACTTTTCCTTAATTTTTTATCCTTCAGCAGCTTTACCAGTTTTTCCGCAGTCTCGTCTACTGAGGATACCAGGTACCCATTAGTGCCATTCTTTATCTGGTAGCGGATACCGCCAACATTTCCGCCAATTACCGGAGTACCTTTCCACATAGCCTCTGTAACCGTCAAACCGAATCCTTCGCGTGTGGATTTCTGAAGTATGATTTCCGATTTCCTCTGCAGCGCATTTACCAGTGCAGTGTCCTGCTTACTTAAAATGATTATCCGGTCTTCCTTGTGTTTCAGCATTGATTGATAGACCTGTTCACCCTCAGGATCGTCAGTGGCAACGTTACCAAGCAGAACAAGTGTTGCATCAACCTCTTTTCTTGCCTTTTTGAATGCCTTAATTACTCCTTCCGGATCCTTCCACTTATCGAAGCGTGATACCTGTGCAACAATGGGGAGGTCGGTGGGAATATCATAGTGCGACAGCCTTTCATTTATTTCATCCTCACTTATCTCTTTGTTTGTTAATGAGAAAGGATTTATCGCCGGCTGAAAATATACCTGGGGAGTTTTGAGTTTTTGTTTGTAATCTTTAAGAGTGTAGATTACAGCATCATATTTTTCGATGAAGCGTTTCAGATAATTCCATAATTCTTTGTTTGGTTCTGTCAGATCAATGTGGCATCTCCAAATCCAGGGACCGCGTTTGGTATAATGCTCTATCATCGGAAGCGGCTGGGGATCGTGAATTATTACAACATCATGTTTAAGATGATTCCTTACTGCATTCTCAGCAATTACCTGCTCATAGATATCCTTTTTAATCTTCGAAAGATTTATTTCTGCTCCCTGGAGAGCATTGTGCATTTTTTTCGTAATGCTGAAGAAATCAGGAGTACCCTGGATGGTCCGCCAGCCTGTTTCTATCCCGACATTATTGAACAGGAGAACAAGTGACGATAACAGCTGGGCTACTCCTCCTCCATAAAAGGTTGAGTTTATGCAGACAATATGCCTGTCCTGCAATGGTTCTGCTTTTTTGTATATTCTGTCAACGGCTTCTGCACCGATGTATTTTTCATATTCTTCAAGTTTAGTATCACTTCTGGTTAATTTAGCCATGATGATCCTGCTTTCTTTATAATTGGTTATTAATAAAATACTTATGAGAATGACAATTCCAATTTTTAAACGTTAGCTGAAAAGGTAGTTGAGCATAGTCACAAAAGGGGGGATTTCCGTTGGCTTTAGCCCGTATTGCCGTTGACTTAAGCCTGTATTGCCGTTGGTATTAATCCGTATTGCCGCTGGTTTAGCCAACGGACTTCAGGACTTACAGAATTGTCCCCGGCTTTAGCCGTATTTTAGATCTGGCAGAATTTCAATGTTTTCACCCTGTGGGCGGCAAATGCCCCGCTTTAATCCATTTGTATACTCGTAGTAAAGACGGTTCAAAGACGGTTCAACGCGTATTTTGTGGATTTTTTGTTGAAATAATTAACAGAAAGGTTGAAATTTTCAGCAGTGCCCGGAAGGTTGTTCAGATTCCGAAATAAATTCGGAATGACATCAGGTTCTGATTCAAAATAATGAAACCGGGACTAATATTACGAAATCTTTACCCCGATGTCCAGATGTTATTAGCCTTTAGCAGAGCATGATCGGGACGGGATGGTTGCTCAGAAGGTTGGCTAAAGCCAACGGCAATAAATTCAGCAAATCTTACGGCCAATTACCTCAGCAATGGCCCGAACCTGTTTCATTAATGTCGTAAAATCTTCTGGCAGAAGGGCTTGTGGGCCGTCAGATAAAGCATTTTCGGGGTCGTGGTGGACCTCTATCATCAAAGCATCGCATCCGGCTGCGACGGCGGCTCGTGCCATCGGGAGCACTTTATCCCGCATACCAGTAGCGTGGGACGGATCGGCAACAACAGGGAGGTGACTCCGTTTATGAATTACGGGAATGGCAGAAAGGTCAAAAGTATTCCGCGTATTGGTTTCAAACGTACGAATGCCTCTTTCGCAGAGCATTACCTGCTCATTGCCGTTAACAAGAATATATTCAGCTGACATCAGCAGGTCATCAATTGTGGCAGCAAGTCCTCTTTTAAGCATAACCGGTTTTGAAGTTTTTCCTATTTCCCTCAGGAGTGAAAAATTCTGCATATTCCGGGCACCTACCTGGAAAATATCTGTGTATTTTTCCACCAGCGGAATATGGTTTATCTCCAGTACCTCCGTTATCATAACCAGGTTATTCGCATCGGCTGCTTCGCGCATCATCTTCAAGCCTTCTTCACCCAGTCCCTGGAACGAATAAGGTGAAGTCCTTGGCTTAAAAGCGCCGCCTCTCAAAACTTTCGCACCCGCCTTTGAAACAATTTCCGCCAGCCTGAAGATCTGATCTTCATTCTCTATTGAGCAGGGACCAGCCATCACAATTACTTCATTTCCGCCGATCTCAACATCCTTCACTTTCAGTACGGTATCCTCTTTTTTATAGGTTCTGCTGGCAAGCTTAAAGGGTTCAGTAATACGGAAAACATCAGCTACACCGTCGAGTATCTTAACTTTCCTTATATCAAACTCCGGTCGCACTCCAATGGCGCCCAAAACGATCTGTTCATCGCCGGTTGATTTATGGACCGAAAATCCAAAACCCTCAAGATGTTTTATTACATTCTCTAACTGGGAATCAGTAATGTTTTTTTCCAGTACTACAACCACTTATATCTCCGAAATCAGCTTAATGAAATTTTTTCTCCCCGGCAGTTACCGCGAGGTCAAGATGATCCTCTTTGGTAGGGATGGCACACGAATACTTAGCACTGTATGCACAAAAGGGATTGTAAGCCAGGTTGAAATCGACAGTGTAAACATAATTACTATCGGGGTTTATATCAAAATCTATGTAGCGCCCGACACCGTATGTTTCGCCTCCGGTTGTCTTGTCCGTGAACCAGATGCTGTAATATTCTTCACCGCCGGCACTGGTTCCTTTGTAAACATTAACTTTGTAAGGCTGGTTCTGATAGTCGAAGTTAACGTATCCGTAACGGATGGCTTTTCTTTCCTCTCCCTTGGTACCGTACACCGAAATCGTATCTTTCTGCGGGTATTCAAACAACTTACTTTTGAATACGAAACCCGGGTCTACATCAAAGTAGTTAAGAGGTTCAAATTTTATAGTTGTATCCTGGTTGAACGGCGACTCAGGATTGTTCTTCATATAATCATTTTTTTCATTCCTGTACTGTTCAACTTCGCTTATGTACTTTTTTTCTTCCGGTGTGTATTTATCGCTGCATGAAAAAAACAATATGGATAAGGAAATAACTCCCAATAATACGAATGATTTCATTGTGTTTTCTCTTTAACTTTTTTCTTTAATTCGCTCAGCTTATTAAGTGCTTCAAGCGGAGTTAGATTATTTATTTCAATATCTTCTATCTCTGTTCTTATTTTGTCATCCTTCACTTCAAAAAGGCTTATCTGCAGATCATCCTTCTGCTTAAGTTTCTTCAGCTTTTCTTTTTTCTCCTCATAAGGAGTAAGCTCTTTGCTTTCAAGGTTCTGCAGAACTTCCTTTGCACGGTTGGTTACATAAACCGGGAGTCCCGCCATCTGCGCAACCTGTATACCGTAACTGTGGTCTGCCCCGCCGGCACTTACCTTATGAAGGAAAATAACCTTGTCGTCATACTCTCTTACCTCAACTTTATAATTTTTGATCCGTGGATAAATTTCTGCCATTTCGTTCAGCTCGTGGTAATGGGTGGCAAACAAAGTTTTAGCCGAAAGTTTGGGGTTTTCGTGAAGGTATTCTGTAATGGCCCACGCGATGGATATTCCGTCGAATGTACTTGTGCCGCGCCCGATCTCATCCAGAAGGATCAGACTCTTTGAAGTGGCGTTATTAAGGATGTTTGCGGCTTCCTGCATTTCAACAAGAAAAGTACTCTCACCTGCAGCAATATTATCGCTTGCCCCAACCCGGGTGAAAATGCGGTCGATCAGTCCGATATGAGCGTCCTTCGCTGGGACAAAAGAACCGATCTGCGCAAGCAGCACTATTAGTCCCAGTTGACGCAGGTAAACCGATTTTCCCGACATATTGGGACCGGTAAGAATAATTATCTGCTCTGTTTCGTTATTTATTGTGCAGGAATTTGGTGTGTATTTTTCTCCCGGCGGCAGTATCTGTTCAACAACAGGGTGGCGGCCGTCCGTAATTTCAATCTTATTTCCTTCATCAAGAACAGGTTTAACATAATGATATTCATCGGCGCATTGGGCGAAGGAAAGGAAACAGTCGAGCATAGCTATCATTCTGGCGTTCTGCTGAATATTTTCGGCTTCATCGGCAGTAGTTAATCTTATCTCATTAAACAGCTGCGATTCCAGGTCGTAAATCTTCTCTTCCGCGTTAAGTATTTTATCTTCATAGGTTTTAAGCTCGGGAGTAATATATCTCTCGGAGTTTACCAGTGTCTGCTTTCTTATATAATTGTCGGGGATCTTTTCTTTATGCGCATTGCTTACTTCAATATAGTAACCAAAGACTTTATTATAGTTTACTTTGAGCGATGATATCCCGGTTCTTTCACGTTCGCTTTTCTGCAGGTTGGCAATCCAGTCCTTGCCGTGCAGCGATATATCCCTCAGCTCATCAAGCTCTACACTGAAGCCTGCCTTTATCACTCCTCCGTCGGCTAAACTTAATGGGGGAGAGTCGACAATCGACTTATCTATAGTATCAATCAGCTTCTCCAGCGGCAGAAGTTTTTCATTTAGCTGAACCAGGGTATCAACCCTGACGTCATTCAGCAGCGCCTTCAGCTGCGGGACCTTCTTAAGCGAGGACTTAAGCGCCACTATCTCCCTTGGGTTTGCGCGTCCGGTGCAGACTTTTGAGATCAGACGCTCAAGGTCTCCTATTTCTTTCAGTTCACCGAAAAGTTTTTTCCGGAGTGACTTTTTCTTCAGCAGCTCCGTCACGCTTTCCTGTCTTTTCAGAACAGGTTCAAGCTGGATCAGGGGAGCAGTAATCCACTTCTTCAGGAGTCTGCCTCCCATAGCCGTTTCTGTTTTATCCAGGATAGAAATGAGCGAACCTTCACGTCCGCCGTCCTGCATCGAATACGTGATCTCAAGATTTCTTTTTGTAGAATAATCCAACGCCATATACTCGGAAGGATTATAGACTGAAACTTTATTCAGATGAGAAAGATTCGCCTTCTGTGTCTCCTGCAGATAGTTAAGCACAGCTCCGCAGGAAATTATACCTGCTGTTAATCTCTCCACTCCAAATCCCTTCAGGTTGACGGTCTTAAACTGCATCAGCAGAAGGTCTTTAGCGTATTCAAAATTAAAGATCCAGTCATCCAGCCTGGTAATTCTGATGGAAGGATTGACCTTATGAACCAGCCTGGTGATTTCATCCTTGTCTTTCTTCTGAACAAGTATTTCGGCAGGCGAAATCGACTCAACCTGCTGACCAATTAATCCGGCGGCGATCTCGAATGTATAGAACTCGCCTGTAGAGATATCGCAGAACGAGATACCTGCAAAGTCATCCTTCTTATATATCGACAGGAGGTAATTGTTCTTTTTGTGGTCGAGTAATTTATCGGAAAGGGTTACTCCCGGTGTCACAACCTCAATAACCTCACGCTTCACAATACCTTTTGCGAATTTGGGATTCTCTACCTGTTCGCACACAGCCACGCGGTAGCCTGCACGTACAAGTTTAGGCAGGTAAGTATCAATCGCATGATGAGGAAACCCCGCAAGCGGGACATCCTCGGCAGCCCCATTCGCGCGCTTGGTCAAAGTTATGCCAAGAACCTTCGAAGCAGTCTTCGCATCCTGGTCGAAAGTCTCAAAGAAATCCCCGATCCTGAAGAGCAGAATCGTGTCAGGATTAGCTTCCTTAACCTTATAATATTGAGTCATTAAGGGAGTTTGGTGCTGCATACTACAATAAAAATAAAAAATTAAAATATCTTAAACGAGCTAGAATATCAATTTATTTCCCTATAAACTGTTTAGTAGCAGCCTTCGATGCATCGCACCGATATGTTCGTAATTTGCTTTTTTCAATCACCTCCCCAGTATTTCTTCAGCCCATTTTGCGAATCTTTTTATATGCTTCCACATTTCCCTGGTCTGTGAAGCAGAATAGAGCTCGCCCAGATACGATACTTTCGTCTTTTCTTCAATTATCCTCCGGAGGTGATTTATTGACTTTGATTTCCCACCCTCTTCCGATACGGCACTTTCCAGGAGCATTACAGCATCTTCGTGATCATCACCGGAACTTCTTATTCCTGAAGTTTTTATACATAATGCATCTGCATATGCAATCGCAGCATGAACTATAAGTACACCAGCGGCCGTCCAATATTCCAAATCCATAGAATCCTCTGCAGCATTGTAAAAATGTTTTGCCACACTATGGTATTTTCGAAAGTTTTGTCGGCTTACGGATTTTCTGCGGGTTTTTTGAACCATTTAAAAGTCCCCTGAGATTTTTTCCTGTGATTAAAATGCCTTCATTTGCAATATCTGAAATTAACCTGGTTCTTTTCTTATTTATAAATTCGGATTTTGTGAAATACACGGGAGCTAATTTAATTCCGAACCTATTATTTAACATGATTGATTTTGCGTCCAATGCTGCCTCAACAATAGACTTGTCTGATTTTTGATTAACAACGCAGCAAAGATCCAGATCAGAAGAGAGTGTTTCTTCTTTTCTTGCAACACTCCCGAATATTACGGCACCATATACCTTCCCCTTAAGTATTGAATTAAGATTATCAATAACAGCATTCCGGAAATTGCTTTCAACTTTGAAAACTTTATGAATTGCTTCTTGGAATAAAAAATTCTCCCGGTTAAGACTGAAAATATGATCTCTGCCTCCAATTTTACGGTTGACTATTCCCAGGCTTTCCAGCAAAGTTAAAGCCTTGAATGCAGATCGTGGATGCATACCTGCTACTCTTGCTACCTCGTTCCCCGAAAAGCCATTGGTTGTATCCAGCAAGGCCCTCATTACAGCTATATTCGACCAGGTTCTGAACACCTCGTCAAAAACCCTGTTTAACAACATTTTACACTCTCATAATTAAGTTTTATATACTTTTGTATATATTTATATACTTTTGTATATGAAAATTATGATATTGTAATTAAAATTACAACTTTAGAACCACTCCCTGATTCCCTTTATTCACCCCGCTTATCCATACCAGAACAAAGCATATAAAGTTCTCCAAAGATTAAAAGCAATATTTGTTCGTTCATAAAGAATCATAACAAGACCATTTCAAATAGTTCTCTTGCCTCTTAAACCCAAATAAACTATGTTCACACCGAGCAATGGCGTTAGATGTTAACTTAATTCATAAACAGGTTCTATAAATGCAAAAGTTACGTGTTGCAAGTTTTGGTGTATCAGTAGATGGATTTGGCGCAGGACCGGATCAAGACCTGGAACATCCCCTGGGAGTCGGGGGTGAAGAACTTCACCAATGGTTTTTCCCCACAAATACCTTTCAGCAGAATGTATTAGGAAAGAGCGGCGGCACAACAGGAGTTGATAATGATTTTGCCGTAAAGGGTTTTCAGAATATCGGCGCCTGGATTTTAGGACGTAATATGTTTAGTCCATATCGAGGTGCACCCAATCATGACTGGAAAGGATGGTGGGGAGAAAACCCGCCGTATCATGTTCCTGCTTTTATCTTAACCAATCATAAGCGCGACTCGATTGAGATGGAAGGCGGCACCACTTTTCACTTTGTAACCGATGGAATAAATGCAGCTCTTGAAAGGGCTTTTGATTCTGCAAACGGTAAAGATGTAAGACTTGGCGGAGGTGTTAGTACAATTCGTCAGTATCTCAAGGCTAAATTAATAGATGAATTACACTTAGTCGTATCCCCAGTAATTTTAGGTAAGGGTGAAAACCTCTTTCAGGATCTGGATCTAAGATCACTGGGATATCGATGTATTAAAAATGAGTCGAGTGATAAGGCAATGCATCTGGTTATAGAAAAATCATCTCACACCTAACCAGTGATGCAGCCAGGCCAAAACAAAGGAGAAATCACTTTAAAGGTGAGGATGATATGGAATCACCAAAAAACCAGGAGAAAGTCCTGGAATCGTTTAAGCAGGGACCTGATCTTCTTGAAACCGCGTTGTGCGATTTAAGCGATAACGATTTAGATTATACCCCGTCAAACGGCGGCTGGTCTATCAGGCAGATAGTTCATCATTTAGTTGACGGTGATGACCTCTGGAAAATCGCGATCAAGATGGCATTGGGGGGTGAAGAAAGTGAATTTACTCTCGACTGGTATCAGGCAATGCCGCAGACTGAGTGGGCAAAACGCTGGAATTATGAAAAACGCTCAATTGATACATCCTTAATCTTCTTGAGAGGAATCAGGAGTCACATACTGCAATTGCTGGAATATGCACCCGATGGGTGGAACAAATCTGTCAGGTTCAGAAATCCTACCGGAGAAATTGAGATAGTGCCGGTTGGTTTTGTGATTCAAATGCAGGCAGATCACGTTGAACATCATGTTAAACGTATATCAGAAATTCGTAAGGAGATTACCGGAAAATAGATTCCCCCAAATGGAGCTTATTTTTACCAGATGCGCGTCGGAAATTTTGTACAGACAAAAAAGATGATTCTGTTAAAATAGTATCAAATAAAAAGAATAACGTGGTGGGACAGATGCTTTGTTCATTTATTGAATAAGACTAGATAAAAGACTATATTATAGTCTATTGATAAACAGGAAGAAAAATGAAATTCAGTGAAGCGATAAAACCAATAAGTTACTTAAAAACTCACGCATCTGAAGTTGTTCGGGATGTTTCGGAAAATCAGAAGACACTGGTAATAACTCACAATGGTGAAGCGAAAGTTGTTCTTCAGGATGTAAAGGTATATGAACAGACACAGGAAGCGATTGCATTATTAAAATTACTTGCTTTAAGTGGAAAAAATCTTCAGATAAAGAAATATAAAAGTCTGGATAAAACCTTCAAAGATGTAAGAAAAAAGATAGATGAATTCAAACGCGGACAAAATGAAATACAAAGTTAATTTTGTCTCAGACGCTGAACAAGACTTGTTTCAAATATATAAATATGTTTACCTAAATGATTCAGAAGACAATGCTGAAAGTCTATATTCAAAACTAAGAGAAAAATGTTCATTGCTTCAGGAATATCCGGAAAGGGGGCACGTTTCACCGGAATTAGATCTCTTGGAAGTCAGTGATTTTTTAGAAATTCACCACAAGCCTTATAGAATAATATACAGAATAATTAAAAGAGAAGTCTTTATTCATTGCATCATAGATGGAAGAAGAGATATCCAGAAATTACTGCAGGAAAGATTAATAAGATAGCGGACAGTCCCTGGTCTATCCAACAGCTTATTCATCAATTAGTTCGTAGTAGTTGAATCCGCCGGGACGATTTTGTATCTTCAGATAAGGTACTTTAACATAAATGTTAAATAACAGTGGGGCCAGGATGAGAAGTACAATAATTGTTTTCTTCCTGCTAGTCTTTTCGCAAGCCATCCAAAGTCAAACCTTCACGTGGGGCTTAAGAACCGAAATGCTTGATTACTTTGTTACCAACAGCGAGACTAACAGAACCAGTAACGCACTACCTTTTCCCGCAAGTCTTTATACCAAGCTCGGGGCAGGTTATCAGCGCTTCACACTTGATGTAAAAGTAGGAGTGCAGTTTGGGGATACGTTTATGGGTGGCGAATACGGTGCGTCCCTGAAATACAGTATAACCGATCATATTTCTCCTCTTGTCGCCTGGCTTAAACATATGAATGGGAGCTCCGCACATAATTCAGGCGGCACATATACTGAACCCATTCATTTTTTAGGTGTCGGTGCCGAAGCAGAAGTTACCAGGCTGTTCGCTATGGATTTAATATTTTATCTCCCGGTTGGAAATGATAAACTGGAATATTTTACGTATGACTTCCAGAATTATTATTATACACGGGTGGGACTAATGATCAAGCTCGGTTTCATTTTTAATATAGCCAGATTTTAATCTAATCCACATTACGGTCAAAACAGTATATCCAGCATATTGTCATACATATTATTTATATGTATTTCTTTATCCGTTTTTCTTATACCGGAATAATTTTAAATTTGCGTAATACATTTAGATAAATAGGATTAATCCTCGTTTGACGCAGAAATTAACCAGAATTATTCTATTCGGTATTCTTTTCTTTATTTCCCTAACATCAATTATTTCAGCACAGGATATTGACACAACCGGGAATGTCAGGAAAACATATTACCCTAACGGTAATGTTAAAACCATGGGCACATACTGGAAGGGCCAGCTTCATGGGGATTATTACGAGTATTACCCCGACGGAAAGGTCTGGAAAAAGTGGCATTATTTTGAGGGTAAGGAGGAGGGCATTCAAACCTGGTATTTCGATGACGGTATCGTCAGCACTAAATGGAATTATAAGGACGGCATAAAGCAGGATACTTCCTACTGGTATTATGAAACGGGCGAGCTGTGGGCAAAACAGAATTATTACCAGGGGGTGCTCGATGGTACTACCTACACTTACTATAAAACCGGCGAGCTACAGGGTGAATGGAATTATTCAATAGGTCTCCTGCAGGGGATCTCCCGCACGTTCTATAAATCAGGCACGGTTGAGGTGGAAAAGACGTTCAATAACGGCGTAATGCAGGGTCCTACAAAGGTGTATAATGAAAACGGCAAGCTGGCGGTCGATGCCTACTTTAAGGATGATAAAATTGTGGGTGAGGTGAAAGTTTATGATTCCGCGGGTGAGATACGTGTGCTCGATACGTATGAGAACGGTGAATTGAAGAACCGTGTCCGCTATGATTACCTTGGGAAGATCCAGGCGAAAGAGAATACCGACAGAGAATACTACGATAACGGTTCGCTTAAAAGTGAAATTTATTATAAGGACGGTAAGAAGGAAAACTTCGCAAGGTATTATTACAACAGCGGCTTCCTGAAGGAGGAGTATCATTATGATAATGATACCCTGAACGACCGTTCTTTCACTTATTATGAGAACGGGATAATGAAGTCCTCTATCGATTATGTCCGCGGGGTGCGGAGAGGTATCACGAGAAATTATTATACCGACGGCCTCATTGAATCCGAGGTTAATTACGAGAACAATGTAAAGAACGGTATCTATCTTGCCTATTATAAAAATGGCAATGTGAAGTATGTGGAGCATTATAATAATGATATCAAAACTGGTGAGTATAAGAAGTTCTATGAAAAGGGGACTCTTGAATCGCAATGCACTTACATTAACGGAAATCCTGACGGCCGAAAGTATTATTATTATGAGAACGGTGCGTTGAAAAGGGAAGAGAGTTATTCGTCCGGCGAGGTTAACGGCTTCGCACGCGACTATTTTGAAAACGGCATTATCAAGAAGGAAGAATTCTATAAAGGTGGTGTTCTTCAGACAAGTAAAGTATATGACGAGGGAGGAAAACTTGTTTCATCTATCGGAAGCTAAATTATTTTTCGTTTTATTTTTCTTAACGGGCAGCGTTCTGGTTTTTTCTCAGGACGGCACTGTGAAAGAAACATATCCTGACGGTACAATCAAACAGGTGGAAAATTATTCTAACGGTGTACTTAACGGCGAGTGCAGGTATTATTATGACTCCGGTGTGCTTAAAGAGGTTGTTAATTATGATAATGGAAGAAAAGATGGCAGCAGCAGAAGTTATTACGATTCCGGTGTGCTGAAGGAGAGCCTGAATTATGATAATAATAAGCTGGACGGCAAATACTCAACCTATTACCCTGAAGGCAGCATCAAGGAATTCGGTCATTATAAACAGGGTGCCTTTGACGATACGATAAGAACTTTTTATAACAGCGGTGGACTTAGCTCTGTTTATTTTTATAAGAACGGACTCCGGCAAGGCAAAGCTTTAGAGTACTACCCTAACGGGATAGTGAAAGTTTCTGCAATGTATGCAAATGATGTGCAGGACGGTAATACTGATTGGTATTATGATAATGGTGTTCTTAAGGGATCATACAATTATGTAAATGGCAATATTGAGGGTCCTGTTAAAGAATATTATCCCGACGGCAAACTTATGGCGGAGAAGAATTTTGAATATTCTCAGCTGATCGGCACCGTTAAAATGTATTATGAGAATTGTAATATAAAATCTGTCAGCGAGTACAAAGAAGGTATGAGGGATGGAATAACCAGATCATATTATGAGGACGGTACCCTCTGGTCGGAACAGCATTACGAGGAAAATAAACTGGACGGCGATACCAAAATATATCGCGATAATGGAACTTTGTGGTATATTGAGACATATGAAGATGGACAACTGGTAAAGAGTAAGGAATATTCTGAGGACGGAAAACTCGTTTCCGAAAAGGATTTGGAAAAGAAAGAATGATCGGATAAACCCCCGGAACAAAGGATAAATCCCGGAGCAAATTAGACTTAATGGAATCATTATTATGAAGAAAAAACCAACCCCGGATAAGTTTACAATTGGTCTCATCCAGATGGCAATGTCGACAGATCCCGAAGATAACCTTAAGAAGGCTGTCGACCGTATCGGGAAAGCCGCAAAAAAAGGTGCGAAGGTTATATGCCTTCCCGAGCTGTTCAGATCGCAGTATTTCTGCCAGAAAGAGGATATAGAGAATTTCAACCTTGCCGAAACTATTCCCGGCCCTTCTACAGAAGTTCTCGGTGAGGCTGCCAGAAAACACAAAGTGGTCATCACAGCTTCCTTATTTGAGAAGCGCGCTCAGGGAATTTATCATAATACTGTTGCAATGATTGACACGGAAGGTGAGGTTTCGGGTTTATACAGGAAGATGCACATCCCGGATGACCCTGCTTACTACGAAAAATTTTATTTCACTCCCGGCGATCTCGGGTATAAATCATTTCAGACTGAATTCGGAAATGTTGGTACTCTTGTCTGCTGGGATCAATGGTATCCTGAAGGTGCAAGGATAACCGCCCTTAAAGGCGCCAGTGTTATTTTTTATCCTACAGCTATAGGCTGGCATCCGCATGAGAAGAAAGAACACGGAAAACCGCAGTTCGATTCGTGGAGAACTATTCAGAGAGGCCACGCAATAGCTAACGGTGTATACGTTGCGGCGGTTAACAGGGTGGGACATGAAAAACCTGACAAATCATCCGCCGGAATTGAGTTCTGGGGATCTTCCTTCGTTTCCGATCCGCAGGGAGTGGTAATTGCCGAGGCTTCATCGAAAAAGGAGGAAATCCTGCTTGCTGAAGTTGACACTGAACGTATAGAATATATAAGAAGGAACTGGCCTTTTCTCCGTGACCGCAGGATCGATTCTTATGTCGGAATAGATAAAAGGTTCCTGGATTAAATGCCGGCGATGAAATCACCCGAAACCGGATTTAATATAAAGGAATATCACCTTCCTCCCGAATGGGAAAGGCACGAAGCTACCTGGCTCGGCTGGCCGCATAATAAGGAGGACTGGCCGGGGAAATTTGCTCCTATACCCTGGGTTTATGCTGAAATAGCGAGATACATCTCCCGTGACGAGAAAGTCAGGATAGTAGTTGAGAATGAGGATCATCAGACGAAAGCCCTTCGCGTTCTTAAATCTGTAGACCTTGATCCCGAAAATATTGAGTTCTTCAGATTGCCTACAAACAGAGGATGGATGAGAGATTCGGGTCCTGCCTTCCTGAAAAAGAAAAAAACATCTGAAACGGCAGCGGTTAATTTCCGCTTTAACGGCTGGGCAAAATATGATAACTACAACAAAGATGAGAAGTTACCTGCATTCATCGTAAAGAAATTCGGACTGGAAAAAGTCGTTCCGATCCATGATAACCGGCACGTAGTGCTTGAAGGCGGCAGTATTGATACGAGCGGCGGCGGAACCCTGGTTACTACAGAAGAATGCCTGATGGATGAAAATACCCAGGTAAGGAATCCCGGCTTTTCTAAAAAAGATTACGAATCAGTGTTCAAAAATTACCTAGGCATAAAACAGACCATCTGGCTGGGAAAAGGGATAGCCGGGGATGATACCCACGGCCACGTGGATGATCTCTGCCGGTTCATAAATAAAGATACTGTTGTACTGGTTCAGGAAAAAAATCTGCAAGACCTCAATTATAAACCTTTGAAAGAAAACCGCGAACGGCTTGAAGGTTTAAAGCTGCCTGACGGAACATCATTAAATGTTATTGATCTTCCAATGCCCGCACCGGTAATCTTTAAGGGTGAACGTCTTCCCGCCAGCTACGCCAATTTCTATTTTTCCAATTATGCGGTGCTTGTACCGACCTTTAATGATCCCAATGATAAAACAGCCCTCGGTATTCTTTCTGAACTGATAACTGATCGTCCCGTAGTAGGGGTTCATGCGGTTGACCTGGTATGGGGACTTGGTACAATACACTGCCTGACACACGAACAACCTACCTGAGATTTGTGATCTTTGTCCCTAATTCCCGGTAATAAAGTACTAATATTTGTCAAAACCAAAACATTGATGCTGGTTTGAATTTAGTCTGCAAACCTCTTAGTTTTACTCATTAAATTTGAATTTAAAGGAGGAGAACCACCTTGATAATAGCTGTCCCAAAAGAAATCCTGGCAGGAGAGAACAGGGTTGCAACCGTACCCGACGTTGTCCCTAAGCTCATAAAAGCAGGATTTGAGATACAAATAGAAAAAAATGCGGGAATTAACGCCGGCTTTACCGATGAAAAATACAAGGCTGCAGGAGCAAAGATAGTTGATAATCTTCAGGAGCTGTATTCTTCAGCTGATATTGTGTTCAAGGTTCAGAGACCGATGGATCATCCGGAACAGAACAAGCATGAACTTGACCTGATGAAAGAGGGAACTATACTGGTTACATTTCTCTATCCCCTTAATTATCCGGAGGCAGCAAAGAAATGTGCCGAAAAAGGAATCAACGTCATTTCTATGGATATGATTCCAAGGACAACCCTTGCACAGAAAATGGATGCACTTAGTTCCCAGGCAAACATTGCGGGATATAAAAGTGTTGTGATGTGTGCTGACACGCTTGGTAAAATATTTCCCTTAATGATGACCGCTGCTGGTACGATTTCTCCTGCGAAAGTTGTTATTATGGGTGCTGGCGTTGCGGGACTACAGGCACTGGGAACCGCTAGAAGATTAGGTGCGGTTGTGGAAGTATCCGATATTCGCCCCGCGGTAAAAGAAGAAGTTCAGTCGCTTGGTGGTAAATTCATTGAAGTTGAGGCTGATGAGAATATGCAGGATGCCGGCGGTTATGCGAAAGAGGCATCGGAAGAGTTTCTCAAAAAGCAGAAGGAACTGATATTCAAGCATATCACCGAAGCAGATATTGTTATAACAACTGCGCTCGTTCCCGGGAAGAAAGCCCCGGTTCTTGTCACAGAAGAGATGGTTAAGAATATGCGTCCCGGCAGTGTGATTCTGGATATGGCCGTTGAATTCGGAGGAAACTGCGAGGTGAGTGAGAAAGGAAAAACGGTTAAGAAATACGGAGTAAATATCATAGGCGAACCCAACCTGCCGAGTCTGGTTCCTAATCATTCTAGTGAGATGTACTCGAAGAACCTTCTCAGTCTTATTACTCACATCGGGAAAGAAGGACAGGTAACATTAAACCTTGAGGACGAGATCGTTAAAGGGAGTCTTATTACTCACAATAAAGAAGTGATAAACCCGAGAGTAAAAGAATTATTAAAGTAGTTTGCTGATATGAAGTCAATGGAAGGAAAAAATTTATGATGGATTTAACTTTTTTAATGCACATATACGTCTTTGTGCTGGCAATATTCGTCGGTTTTGAATTGATCACGAAGGTACCCCCGACTCTCCACACGCCGCTTATGTCCGGTTCCAATGCCATCTCGGGAATCACCATCGTTGGTGCATTATTAAGCGCCGGGATGGAGCAGTTTACGATAAGCACTATCCTGGGAATGGTCGCGGTCATTTTCGCGATGATAAATGTGGTCGGCGGCTTCCTTGTGACCGACAGAATGTTGAAAATGTTTAAGAAGAAAAAGTGAGGATAAAAAATGAGAATAGTAATTGAATTAACTTACCTGGTATCCTCGATCTTTTTCATTTTCGGAATTAAATATCTCGGCTCGCCGAAGACTGCGCGTAAAGGCAACCTCTTTGCGTCAATCGGTATGGCGATGGCGATTATCATCACGCTCTTTGATCAGCATGTACTGACATTTGAGTGGATCCTGATAGGAGTGATAGTCGGTTCGCTCATAGGCGTTATACTTGCTATTAAAGTCCCTATGACCGGTATGCCCCAGATGGTCGGTATGCTTAATGGTTTCGGCGGCGGTGCTTCAACGCTTGTTGCACTTGCCGAGTACTATAAGCTTAACCCAAATTACCCGGTTGAAACAGGACTCCCGTTCAATCTCCCGGTCGATCAGGGAGTAGCTATCATCCTTAGTCTCCTCATAGGCGGAGTAACCTTTACCGGTTCTATGATCGCCTTCGGAAAGCTTCAGGGAATAGTGACTGGTAAAGTGGTTAAGTATCCTCTGCAGCACCCTATAAACCTCATCTTATTACTGGCTGTTCTCGGTGCAGGCACTTACATTGTTATTAACCCCGGTTCAATTTCATTAGTGCTGATCATAACACTTGTTTCGCTTGTACTTGGAGTACTGCTTGTACTTCCGATAGGCGGAGCGGATATGCCCGTTGCAATATCACTCTTAAACTCATATTCCGGTATCGCAGGTTCTACCACCGGTTTCGTTCTGGGTAACAATGAGCTGATAATTGCTGGTGCGCTGGTTGGTGCCTCTGGTATAATACTTACGCTTATTATGTGCCGTGGTATGAACAGATCGCTTATGAATGTACTTCTGGGAGGCTGGGCTTCGGCAGGCGGAACAGGAGAATCGACAGGTACAACATCACCCAAAGGAGACGTTAAATCGATCGATGCAGAAGAACTTGCGATGTTGCTTGATGCCGTAAGCAGTGTTATCATTGTTCCCGGCTATGGTATGGCCGTTGCACAGGCTCAGCACGCGGTACGCGACTTAATGAATGTACTGGAGAAAAAAGGCGTAAATGTAAGGTTTGCTATTCACCCGGTTGCGGGAAGAATGCCTGGCCACATGAACGTTCTGCTGGCAGAGGCACAGGTTCCTTACGATAAACTTTATGCGATGGAAGATATAAATGACGATTTCTCCAACACGGATGTGGTTATAGTTATCGGGGCAAATGACGTTGTGAACCCGGCTGCACGCCACGATCAGAACAGTCCTATTTACGGAATGCCTATCCTGAACGTAGATTACGCCAAGACAGTCGTAATTAACAAACGTTCACTCAACGTGGGCTATGCGGGAATCGATAATGAACTCTTCTTCTATCCTAATGCCCTGATGTATTTCGGCGACGCAAAGGATGCAATGACAAAACTAACTAATGAAATAAAAAATCTGTAAAAGTTTATTTCATATCTTAAATTAAACTCCCGGCCTCCCGGGAGTTTTTATTTTAAATTGAACTGTTATATTTTATCAATTAAGCTATATTAGAGAAAGAAAAAATATCCGGGTTTCATGAATAAAATTTTCTTTGCTTTTTTATTTGTCCTTTTAGCCGGCGCTGCATTCCCTCAGCAGATCTTTACATTCGACTTTTTTACGGCACAGTTACACGATTCACTTCTCATTGTAACAGATAACACTACAGGCAATATCATTTATGAAATGACTTTTCATAATCCGCACGATTATACGGTTGATCTCGACAACGACGGAGTAAATGAGTATATCGTAATCGATTCTTTAGCTTATGGTGATTTACCCGATTACATATATTTCATTTTCAACACTCTCGATGAATTCAACATGGCAGATTCTATCCACAGCGGAACGACAGAACCGTACGATATGTTCTCGAATGAAGAGGGAGGTGAGATAATTGTAACCGGCAATCCTGATTTCGAATACTTCAACAGGGATAATGATGATTCGGATATCTTTCTTCCGATAAACTGCTGGAAATATGACAGCGGCGAGATCTATCTTGTTAATGCCGATATATACGACCTCTATATCCAGGAAAATGAGGAGATTATAGATTACCTGGATTCATTTACAGATTCCGGGGAATATGACTGCGATCTCAGCCGACAGAACGAATCTGCTATAGCGGCCGGGTATGCTAATTATATGAATGCAAGCGAACTTACTATTGCTTCGCAGTTCATAAAAAAGTATTATCGCTGCCCTGATATGAACAAATTTATTGATAATATTAATCGGTTACTTAACCAGGGAGATACTGAATGAAAATGGAATGGAAGAAATTTATCGGCAAGACACTTCATATAACTCTTTATGAAAATTATGGACTAACGATTGATCCTCATTCTGACACACCGATATATGAGATAGTTTTTAAGTCTGGTAAACTGACTGAAGCTTATGATGACGGACTTTTACTTGAAACCGTAAGGGAAAACGAACAGGTAAGAATATTCGTACCGTATCAATCAATTAAATGTGTGGAAATCTTTAACATCTAGGGGAAACCTTGTATAAAATATTATTCTTTTTAGCTGTATTTCTGCCTGCGGTTATAACTGCGCAGGAGAATATTTCAATTAAATCTCTTATTGCCTACCCGGGTGACGATGTTACAGCACTTCCGGTCATTACCGATGGTAAGCTGATTGTAGAATTTGATGTCCAGGCTAATGACGTGCCTCAACTTAGTTTCGTTTTTCGTTTCTGCGATAAGAACTGGACACCCTCCGGCAATTTATTCCTTGCCAACCACGGCCATAATATTTTTAATAACCTCGATTACGATGTGCTGCCGGTAACGGTTAAAGAAGCCAGGTATCATTTCAGGCAGTCGTTCCCGGATAAAAGAGGTGATATAAGCTTTCCCTGGTCAGGTAAATGGCGCTACTATATTACTGACACCTATGATACGTCAATCGTTTACGCTGCCGGTAAGTTTGTAGTGATCAAAGGAACCGTTCCTATGAATGTGAGCCTGGCAAAGGAGAAACTGGAGGACAAGACTTATTTTCCCACAGAGCTTGCCTACATATTTAATATAACTACGCAGATTAACCTTCCGCAGAAATATCACCCGATGTTTGTTGATCACCTTGAAATAATTGAAAACCACAAAACGGATTATCCTTACATAGTAGACCGTTCTTTCAATACAAATCAAAGACAGTTTTACTGGGACGGCGACAGGAAGTTTACATTTACAATCCGCGATATTCGTCCCGGCAATGAATACAGGCAGACCGACATCAGGAATTACAATAAGTTCACGGGTGAAACAGTAGATGCCCAGTTCGATGGTCTTGAGTACTCCAGGTTCTTTACTGAAGGTCCTCCTGATCTCAACGGCGGGGAAATTCTACTGAATTATAAGAGTGATTATGCAACTTATAAAAATGTTGTTTTCTCCATCAGACCGCCGAATCCCGTCTACAGTGATATTTTCCTGGTTGGTGCGTTTAATAACTGGGTTGTTTCGCCGGAATATAAAATGAACGAACAGGGCGGCGTGTATAGTCTTACCATTCCACTTAAAAGGGGAATATATGATTACCAGTATGTAATCGGGGAGACATCAGGGAGAACTGTAACGGATATTGACTGGTACACTCTTGAGGGAAACAGCTGGGATACTTCAAATTATTATTATGTATTTTTGTATTATAATGATACCGATTTGGGCGGCTACGACCATATAATCGGGTACGCAAAAATTTTTAGTAAACAATAACAGGTCGAAATGGATAAATTAAATATTGGAATTGTAGGAACAGGGCATCTCGGAAAACTCCATGCTAAAATGTTTACCGCGATTCCAAACTGTAAATTAAACGGAGTTTATGATGTCAACCAGCTTCAGTCGAAAGCGGTAAGCGAGGAATACGGTACGGAAGTTTACAGCAGCCTTCAGGATCTGCTTAAAGAGGTTGATGCAGTTTCTATAGCTGCCACAACAAGCGCACATTATGATCTTGCTAAAGAATGTCTGAATGCGGGTAAGCCTATATTTGTTGAAAAACCGATTACAGCCACAATTCCCCAGGCTGAAGAACTCGTGAAGATTGCGGCCGATAAAAATCTTAATCTGCAGGTGGGCCATATAGAGCGATTCAATCCGGCTCTCGTTTCACTGGAGCAATATATCCTTGAGCCTAAATTTATTCAGACGGACAGACTGGCCCAGTTTAATCCCCGCGGTACCGATGTAGCTGTAGTACTGGATCTTATGATTCATGATATTGATATCATCCTGAGCCTTATAAAAAGCAAGGTTCAGCAGATAGATGCATCGGGTGTAGCAGTAGTTTCTGATTCGATTGATATAGCAAATGCAAGGATCAAGTTTGAAAACGGGGCGGTTGCCAACGTTACCGCCAGCAGAATCTCTCAGAAAAAGATGAGGAAGATGAGGATCTTTCAGAGAGATAATTATATTTCTCTCGATTTTATTACGGGACTATCTGAAGTTTACCGGCTTGTACCTCTGGATCAGGATACCGGCATAACGACTATTTCATTCGGTGAAATTGGAGTAGGGGACAAAAAGAAAAGAGTAATATATGAGCAGCCGGAAATAAAGGAACAAAATGCACTTCAGTATGAGCTGCAGCTGTTTGTGGATTCTGTAATAAATAATACAAAACCCCTCGTTACCGGGGGGGACGGACTTCGTGCTTTACGGGTTGCTGAACAAATTCTTCAGAAGATACAGGAGTCACAGAAGCTGATTTTATCCAATTAAACGGAAAAGATTATGAAAAAATTATATATCTATGCTTTTATACTTGCTTTTACAATCGGCGGATGCAGTGTTTATAAATCGCTGGTTAATTTGTCGAGACTTCAGTTTAAGCTCGGTAATGTGAATGGTTTTGCTCTCAACGGCGTTAATCTTTCAAATAAATCTAAATTATCCGATTTCAGTTCAATCGAAATGCTAAGGATATCCCAGGCCGTTGCCAGCGGGTCACTTCCCGTATCCTTCGTCCTGAATGTGGAGGCGAAAAATCCCAATGATGGTTCAGGCGGTTATCCGAATACTAATGCTACGATTACCAATTTCCCCTGGCGGCTGATGATTAACGACAAAGAAACAATATCGGGTGGATTAAAAAACAATGTCACTATACCAGGCACCGGAGAAATCAGTACAATTCCGATTGAAATGAGCCTGGATCTGGTAAAATTCTTTCAGAATAAGGGATATGAAGATCTGATTAACCTTGCCCTTGCAATTGGCGGTAACCAGGGTTCTTCATCCAAGCTTACTCTTTATGCACGTCCCACTGTTTCTACTTCAATCGGACCGATCCAGTACCCGGAGGAATTAAGGATAGTTAACGTCAGCTTCACAAATAAATGAGATGAACCTGACAGTTTTATGCATTATGATTTCCCGGCAAAATCGTGAAGAGAAATTATTGCTGATTGATTTTATAATGTGCCTTCTTAAGCTGTAATCTCCTTGAAAACGGGATGTCAAATTATACAAAAGTCTGGTATATAATAGGCCGGGAAAAATATTTGATAATGGTCACCCCGATCTTATTGCTGCGTATCTTATATGTTCGGCTCGGTCCGATGTCCTAACCAGTCTGATTAAATTTTTTTTTAATATCAACCCTTTACAAGTTAACTTTTTATAAATTTATAATACTTTATATATATTTTAATTAAACCTACTTTCTAATTTTCAAGAAAACGGAAGATTATGGCTAAATCAGATAAATATACAATTGGTGTGGATCTGGGCGGCACAAGTGTGAAAGTCGGGATTGTGTCTGAAAAAGGGAAGATAAGTAGGAAGGTCTCTCTTGAAACGCATGCATCCGACGGACCGGATGCGGTTGTGGAACAGATAAAGAAGGGAATAGACGAGATACTGAAGAAAACAAAGAAGAAAATTTACGGAATCGGTATAGGCGCTCCGGGAGTGGTTTCTGTTAAAAAGGGGACCGTTGAGAATCCTCCCAATTTTCCGGGCTGGGAAAAGGTGAACCTGGGTAAACTGATTGAAAAAGAATTTGACAAAAAGGTATTTGTGGAGAATGATGCTAATGCAGCTGCAATTGGTGAATTGATATTCGGTGTCGGTAAAAAATACGATTCATTCATAATGGTTACTCTCGGTACAGGGGTAGGCGGCGGAATTATTATAGACAACGAGATTTACCGGGGTGAATTCGGTGCAGCTGGTGAGATAGGACATTTAACAATAGATCACAAGGGTCCAAAATGCAACTGTGGCTCGTTCGGCTGCATTGAGGCTTACGTGGGCAATCATTACCTGGTCAGCAGGATTAAGAAAGAGATGCCTGATCATCCTGATTCTAAAATATGGGAACTAACTGACAACGATCTTGAACAGCTTACTCCCAGAATTATTGATTCAGCATCTGAGCAGGGCGATAGTTATGCACAATCAATTGTAAAGCAAATGGGGTATTACCTCGGCTGTGCACTTGCATCAGTCAGCAATCTTCTTGATGTAAGTACATTCATTATAGGGGGTGGTGTATCCGGATTTGGGAAGCCTTTATTTGACTCGATCAAGGATACAGCTTCTTCGCGGGTATTGACTCCTCTTCGCGAAAGAATTGAGGTTTATCCGGCAAAATTAAAAAATGATGCCGGGATAAAAGGGGCATCTGCTTTAGTGTTTTATAAATCCTGAGGACTAGCTTATTTTTGAATTATTCTTCATATCAATTCTGAGATGAGAAATTTCTTACTGATAGTGATACTGTTATCTGCTCAGGAATTTGCTCAGCAAATTGATTCAACAGGGTTGATTCCCCCCGATTCAATTAGCTCTCCTGTAATTGATTCACTTCTATCTTCTGATTCCGTTCAAACCAAAACCGGGGATATAGATACTGTAATTAACGCAAGTTCTTCTGACTCCCTGGTATTTGTGATAGGTAAAAAGGAAATGTATCTGTACGGTACAAGCGAGATACAATACAAACAGACCGACCTGAAAGCCGCGAATATAAAAGTGGATTTTGGAACCGGAGGCGTAGAGGCGGAGGGTGTTCCAACAGATACCGCCGCTAAATTTGCCGGCACGCCTGTGTTAACCGATAAAGGGGAAAAGTTTGAAGGGTTCAGGATGAGGTTTAACTTTAAGACGCAGAGAGGGTTTATTGCTTCTGCGGAAACTCAGAATGAGGGGGCATATTACACAGGCTCAAAAATTAAGAAGGTGGATAAGGATACCTATTTTATTAAAGACGGAATTTATACTACCTGCGATAAAAAGGATCCGGATTATTATTTCTATTCGCCCAAAATGAAAGTTGTGCAGAAAAAGGAAGTAATGGCTGAATGGATATGGCTTTTTGTAGGTGATGTACCTTTTCCCGTTCCTCTTCCGTTTGCTGTCTTTCCACTGGAATCGGGCAGAAGATCAGGTATTATCCCTCCTGTATTCGGGGATGACCCTAATTACGGCAAATATTTTTCGAAATTCGGGTATTTCTGGGCAATAAGTGATTATATGGATCTGAACATGACGGGGGATTATTATACACGGGGCAGTTACGGAGCAAACTCCCGTTTCCGGTATGCAAAACGTTATAATTTTACCGGAACTCTTCAGGGGACTTACTCAGATAAAATATCGGGACTTTCTTCAGAACTGAACAGAAGTGAAAATATTTTTTGGTCACTTAAATGGAGTCATAATCAACAGTTTACCCCGACTATGACGTTCGATGCCAACCTTGAATTTACTTCGGGTAATCAAATCTATAGTAATTATACTGACTTTAATCAGCTTTTGAGGAATCAGATCTTTTCCAATGCTAAATTCTCAAAAACCTGGGAAGAATCAGGAAACAGCCTTTCAGCCAGTTATTCAAGAAGACAGGACCTGGAATCAGGAAATATCCAGGAAGTGCTTCCAAGTCTCACTTTTACAAGGTCACAGAGTTACCCTTTTCGTGGAAGCGGAGTCGGGGAGCAGAAATGGTATGAGCTGTTCGGCTACAGTTATACTGGACAGTTTGAGAATGACAGGAACAAGAGAGACGGGCATCTTAATATCAGGGGAGGATTTAATCACCAGATCTCGGCGGGACTTTCTCCAAAACTTAGGCTACATCAGTATTGCACCTTCAGTACGATACCAGGAAAGATGGTACAATAAGAGAGTGGTATACGAAAGGGGAATTTCTCCGAAAACAGGAAATGACACAACATTTGTAAATGATGAACATGAAATAAATTTCGTGAGAACTTTCGGATTGGGTTTAACTGCCTCCACCAAGTTTTACGGGATCTTTCCTGTCAACAGTTTCGGTGTTAATGCGATCAGACATACTGTTAATCCAAGTATCTCGTATAACTACAACCCCGATTTTTCCAAACCCTTCTGGGGATATTATGATTCCTACCTGGACCCGAATAATAAAGTGGTCCACTACGATAAGTTCCAGAGAGAGGTGTTCGGCGGGGCTCCGTCCAGCGAATCGCAGAGGATCACATTCTCAGTCGGCAACATCTTTGAGATGAAAACCCTGCCTGATCTTTCGGATACGACTTCCAAAGAGAAAAAAATTCAGCTTTTGAATATATCTGCCGCGATGAGTTATAATTTCGCTGCCGACAGTATGAAACTCTCTGACCTGGGACTGCAGTACAGGACCCAGATTGGGGAGTGGTTCAACTTTTCAGGAAGTTCGAATTTTACTCCTTATGATTACACTGCCGATAAAACGAGGATCAATAAGTTCCTAATTAATGAAGGTAAAGGACTGCTGCGGCTTACCAGCTTCAATTTCTCAATTTCCACCAGCCTGTCAGGTGAGAAGCTGAAATCTGCTGAAGGTAAAGAACCGCCTCCGGAAGGGGAGTATGAGCTGCAGAACGAGGATAATGTTTACAAAGGATTATATTCCGAAAAAGAACCTGATTTTACAATTCCCTGGGACCTGAACCTGACCTTTAATTATTCGCTCAGAAAGCCGATACCATCTCAGAAAGAGGAATCTTTAAACCTGAGCGGAGGAATAAATTTTAATTTAACTCCTAACTGGAAGTTTTCCTTTACAGGAAGTTATGATTTTCAGCGGCATGAATTTGCCGCTCCCCAGATAAGAATTTCCCGCGACCTGCACTGCTGGCTTATGAATTTTACCTGGAATCCTATTGGTACCTACCGCGGGTACAGGTTCGAGATAAGGGTTAAAGCACCTCAGCTGCAGGATCTGAAAATTACCAAGCAGGATCAATTCTACAGCGGAAGGGGATATTAGTAATGAGAAGATATATTATTGATGGAAATAACCTGATTGGAAAGATCAAATCATTACAGAAGATTCAGAAGAACGATAAGCAATCAGCACGTGAAAAGCTTGCCCTGATACTCGAAAGTTATTTTCGCGGAAAGAAAGCCAGAGTAACCCTTCATTTCGATGGATTTCAGAATACCCCTATTAAGATGGCTGCAGCTAAAATAATTTATTCTGAAAATAAAACTGCAGATGACAGGATCAAATCCGAAATCTCTGCATCTAAAAATCCGAAACTAATAACACTTATTTCTTCAGATAATAATCTCAGGGAATTTGCCCGTGTCTGCAGTGCATCTGTGATTTCTTCGGAGGAGTTTGCCGCGGAACTGAACAGGAGGAATGACAAAGATGAAGAAGAACAGCGTATACGCGATATGGATAGTGTTGAAGAATTTAAGAAAATTTTCAATGTGAAAAAATAATTTGCGTAATCCCTTTTTTATTCCGTTTTATAAAATTATTTCATATTTTCTAATACAAGCTCACATTAGAAGAGTAGTTCCATATTACAAATAATTTCTCACCAGATAACTTATAAGATATTGACCATATTTAATCTTTTAATTAACCAGTCATCATAAAAATAAAAAGAGAGGTGTTATGTATAGGGAAGTATACAGGAAATTTCCATTCCTTTTCATTTTACCAATATTATTGATCTATACCGCGACTACATATTCGCAAGTGGGCGATAATCCAAGGGTCGACCGCCTGCCGCAGGAGGTAATCAATTCTTATGTTCCCGACGTTTATACTGCGGATGTTATAACAATTGACGGTTTTGATAACTTTAATATCGGTGTCGATTTTGCCGAACCGCATATGTCGGTTAATCCAACTGATCCGCTCGAGTATTTCAATGCCTTTAATATTAATACTGCTCACCGGACATACGATGGCCACGATTGGCTGACTTCATCCCCTTCCTTCGGAACATCTGTACAGGGAGACCCTGTTACTGCATATGATAGTCTCGGTAATCTATACTATATGCAAATGTACGGAAATATCCAGGGAGCGAGAGTAATTCGGTCAACTGACAATGGCCAGACCTGGTCTTCTGCAGTTAATGCTGTCAGCGGCGGTGACAAATGCTGGATGGCTGCCGATCAAACTGATGGTCCTTTTGCAAACTATGTTTATGCCACAATGACAAGCACAAGTTTTACCGGCCATAATTTTGCAAGAAGTACAGATAATGGAGCTACGTTCTCACAGACATTCTCTACTAACAGCTCTCCACTTCCTGGAGCGATGGTTGCTGTAGGTCCGAATGTACTTGGCAGCGATGTTCCGGGAGGCTGCGTTTACTTTGTAACGAACGAAGGAAATTCTTCTGCAGCAACTTACAGATTTTATCGTTCAACCGATGGCGGCGCCACTTTTTCACTAATGTCATCACAGAATTTTGCTGGTTATGTCGGTACCTTTGTGAACGGAAGAAATTCTGTTCAGAATATGAGAACAAGACCTTATCCGTTCATTACCGCAGACAACAGTTATGGTCCTTACAGAGGGCGTCTCTACCTGGTATATACAACAAATTCTCCTGCTGGTAGTGGCAATAAACCAGATATCTTCTGCCGTTATTCCGATGACCAGGGGGCAACATGGTCATCCCAGGTTTTGGTTAATGATGATCCTAACTCAGCAAGCAATAACCAATGGCATCCGTCTACATGGTGCGATAAAGAAACGGGAAGGTTATTTATAAAATGGATGGATACCCGCGATACCCCGACGTCTGACAGTGCATATATTTATGCAAGCTATTCTGATGACGGGGGACAGACATTCGCTCCTAATCAGAGAGTTTCAAACGTTAAGATGAAGATAAACTGCTCAACCTGCGGCGGCGGCGGTACTCCCAGGTATCAGGGTGATTATGATGCAATAACTTCAGCCGGTAATATTTCAATGTCGGTATGGACAGACTTCAGAAACGGCAATTTCGCAAGCTATACCGGTTATTTTCCTGATTTTGCAATGCTTACTTATCCCCAGAATAACACGGTTGGAAATACGAATGATCAGACAGATTATACGGTAGAGATTCCGGAAGTTACACTCTTCGACGGTGAGGCAATGTTTACAGCAAACATTGACCCGGCACCCATAACCGGATCATTCGATGTCACTTTCGATCCCGGTAATACAATAACATCATTCCCGGGCAGCATAACTATGACGATCCATACTGTCGGTACCGTTCCTAACGGCACTTACACCATATCGGTTCAGGGTGAAGGAGTAACCGGAATTCCTGTTCACAGAAGGGAAGTAACTCTTGAAGTTATTGATAATGTACCAGTAGAACTCACTTCATTTTCAGCCAATATGCACGATAACGAAGTTATGTTAAGCTGGGTTACTGCTACTGAACTGAATAACAGCGGGTTTGAGATCCAGAGAAGCCTTAAATCAGAGAATGAGAAAGCCGTATGGGATAAGATCGGCTTTATCCAGGGCAACGGCAGCAGCACTGAATCTCATGCATATTCATTTACAGATGAAAATATTATTAAACCCGGCCATTATTCATACAGGCTCAAACAAATAGATTTTGACGGTAGATATGCATACTCACCGGTTGCAGAGATTGATGTAAACAAACCGACGAGATACTATCTCAGTCAGAATTATCCGAATCCTTTCAATCCGGCAACAACCATAGAGTTCTCTACTCCCGAAAGAAGTCATGTTTCTCTGAAGGTTTATGATGTTCTCGGAAACGAAGTAGCAACACTGGTTAACGGATGGATGGAATCAACTAACCATAAAGTGACATTCAATGCCGCAGATCTGGCAAGCGGTATTTATTATTATACACTTACTACAGGCAATTTCACTTCAACGAAGAAGTTGTCCTGCTGAAGTAAGTTCAGTTGTAATTTCGGAGGAGTTCCGGACTAGTTTGTCCTGCTCTGCGGGAAGAAATCTTTAAGTCTTCCTCCTTCGATAGGTCATACTTTCTAAATAAAAGGCTGCCTTCATCGGGCAGCCTTTTTTTATAGCTTGTAAGTGGATCCTCGTAGAGGATACACATATATCATAATGATGTTTGGAAATTAAGCACCAGGGAAGTAGGCAGTTCAGCCTTATTCTGAAGTCCTACCGAAACATTCCAGCTAAGATCTGCAGCAAGGTTTTTATTATATGCCGATACAAGACGCACTGCATTTATTGCACTTGCAATACGGTTTACAATCAGTGCTCCTACCACAAACCTGATATCATTAAATGTCTGTTCGCTGGATGTCCACATTCCGCGGTAGGTTTTTCTCTGCTCGGTAGTCGGCCAGTTCCAGTAATTAGTCTCTACATTGTACAAAGCACTAAAATCCCGGTTAAGCGCCTTCTCTTCATTATACTGATCGATGCTGGAATAATCACCAATGGTTGCATAAAAGTCGTCATTTTTGCCCGAAGGACTTACGCCCCCGTTAGTTACTGCATATGATTTGTACCTGTCTTTCTGCCAGTTAGCGTAGGTATTCATACCTATGAACATACCCCATAATGCGCCTTCCGCAATAGTAAAATATTTTCCGCTCGAGTACCCGTCTGCATATAGTTCACCCATTCCCGGAAGGAGCAGGGAATAAATAATTGCGAGTCCGGGATTCTTTTTTGTCCTCTCAGCAGGGAGAGTTATATCCGATGGCTGAAGTTTTAAGTTTTCTTTTACTATATGTTTTAATTCAAGAGAAGATTTTGGAGCTGGTGCCTGGGCAAATGAAACTGATGTAATGAAAAGTAGAGCTAAAAGGGAATATTTCATAATTTTTTAATTCTAATTTTATAATTAAGATGCTAATGAGTCAACTGATTTTTTTATCGCTGTTGGATTCCCGGTACAGAACGAATTTTCAGCCCCTGTTATTTTTACAGTTGATATGGTGTTAACCAGTGCAGGGTTGTAGGGGGCTGCAATTCTTATGTAGTTAGATGAAAATCCCTTCATCAACCCATCATGATTTTCCGTTTCAAAAAGAACTTCGGCGGACTCACCAATATTATTGCTGTAAAAAAGGTTTCTCTTCCTGCTGCTCAGCTTTCGTAATTCGCTGTTTCTTCTTTTCCTTTCAAATACATCAACCTGGTCAGTCATCCCGGATGCAACGGTGCCTGGTCTTTCAGAATATGTAAATACATGCAGGTAAGAAATACTAAGATCCCTTAAAAAATTATATGTTGTTCCGAACTCTTCTTCAGTCTCCTCCGGAAATCCTACAATAACATCTACACCTATCCCGACATCGGGAATAATATCATTTAATTTATCGATCAGTTTCCTGTAATCTCCTGCTTTATAACGGCGTTTCATCTGTTTCAGAATGCGGGGACTTCCGCTCTGCAGCGGAATATGGAAATGTCTGCAGATTTTTTCATTATCGGCAGTAAGCTGAATAATCTCATCACTAAGAAGATTTGGTTCGATTGAGCTTATCCGTACCCTGAATTCTCCTGGTATGTTCACCATCCTGAGCAGAAGATGGTATAGATCTGTTTGGTATTGTTTGCCGTAATCACCTACGTTTACCCCGGTTAGTATAATCTCTTTATACCCTTGGTTGAGCAGAGCTTTGAATTCTCTTACAACAGAATCAGGTTCCATACTGCGGCTGAGGCCGCGTGCTTTGGGGATGGTGCAGAATGAACATTTGTAATCGCATCCATCCTGAATCTTCAAGTAGGCTCTTGTTCGGCTGTCTGCGTCAGTAGAATGTGCGGGACCAAACTCATTTATTTCATCATCCGGAGATACAAAAATGCAGGCAAGATCTTTTTTCTCAAATCCGTCAAGTATTTCGAATAATCTGAATTTTTCCTGTGTGCCCAGTACAGCATCAACACCCGCAATAGCTGAAATTTCCTCAGGGCGAAGCTGTGCATAGCATCCCGTAACAACGACATATGCTTCAGGATTCTGCCTTAGCACACGCCTGACAAGCTGACGACACTCCTTCTCTGCATTTTCAGTAACCGTACAGGTATTAAAAACATATACATCGGCATGTTCCTTAAAATCAACTATGTCGAATCCCCTGGAGAGGAACTGGTTCCCGATAGTCGATGTTTCGGAAAAATTTAATTTACAGCCGAGGGTATGTAATGCTACTTTATTCACTCTGACTTTAATGCTTATTTAAAATTAAAAGAGCGGGAGGAAATTCCCGCTCTCTGATAATCAGGAAATTCTGTTAGGAATTATTCTGCTGATTTGAACGCTGATCATCCGAAATCTCAAAGATCGGGAAATCGGAAGAGTCAATTGCACCCGTTTCAGCACTCATTACCTCTTCAACAGATACTCTGTCGAGTTTATGCTTGTCAAGGTATTCTCTTATTTCCTGTTCTGATTTTTCCTTCAATGCGGCTATTGCGCTGAGAACAATCTTCTTATTCTCTTTATCGAATTCAATAACCTTCAAAGGAATTGCATCATCAACAGGGAAGTGATTGGCAATATTTTTAATTTTATTGGTTGCCAGCTGGTTTGTGGGTACGAAACCGTCCACTTTTTCCGGCAGTTCAGCTATCAGGCCTTTTTCGATAATCCTTACAACTTTACCTTCGGTTACTGTCCCAACATTGTATACCTGTTCGAAGTTGTTCCAGGGATTTTCCTGGACCTGCTTGTGACCGAGGGAAATTTTCCTCTGCTCGACATCAACTCCAAGAACTATCACATCAAGTTTTTCACCCTTCTTAACAACTTCACCGGGGTGACGTATTTTCTTTGTCCAGCTCAGATCAGAAATATGGACCAGACCGTCAACACCGGGTTCAAGTTCAACAAACACTCCGAAGTTTGTCAGGTTTCGTGCAATACCTGAATGCTGCGATCCCACGGGATATTTCTGCATCAGAGATTCCCACGGATCCGGTTCAAGCTGCTTTATTCCAAGAGAGATCTTCTTTTCTTCTTTATCCAGGCTGAGTATTATAGCTTCTACTATCTGTCCCATCGCCACAACCTGTGAAGGATGTTTAATATGCTGGGTCCAGCTCATCTCTGAATTATGGATTAGTCCTTCAATACCTTTTTCGATCTCGATGAATGCACCGTAATCTGTAAGTGATACAACCCTTCCTGAAACCTTATCACCGACATGGTATTTATCTTCGATGTTTTCCCATGGATGGGGAAGAAGTTTTTTAAGACTTAAGGATATTCTCTTCTTCTCTTCATCAAAGTCGGTAACAACTACCTTTATAGTCTGATCAAGTTTTACAACTTCGTTTGGATGATTAATTCTGCCCCAGCTGAGATCAGTTATATGAATCAAACCGTCAACTCCGCCGAGATCAACGAATACACCGAAGTCTGTAATTGCTTTAACTGTACCCTCAAGGATCTGTCCTCTTTCAAGGCTCTCAAGGATCGCATTTCTCTGGTCGGCAATTTCCTCTTCAACAAGAACTTTATGTGAAACAACAACATTCTCTGTAGGGATATTAACCTTAACAACTTTGAAATCCATCGTCTGGCCTACAAAAGCATCAAAATCTCTTATAGGACGGATATCTATCTGTGAACCAGGCAGAAATGCTTCCATTCCCATAAGGTCGACAACCATACCGCCCTTAATTCGTTTGATAATCTTACCCTGCAGGATCTCACCTGTTTCATGAGCGTTCACAACTTTCTCCCAAATCCTGAGGAAGTCTGCTCTCTGTTTGCTTAATACGAGGTTCCCTTCCTGGTCTTCAACACTTTCAAGAACAACTTCAACTTCTTTTCCGATCTTGATCTCTTCGTCTTCACGAAATTCATTCCTGGGAATTGAACCTTCAGATTTGAATCCAACGTCAATAATTATATTATCGCCCTGGATTTTAACAATTTTACCTTTTACCAGCTCGCCTTCTTTAACATCTCTGAATGAGTCTGCATAAAGCCTGGCAAGAGCAAGAAATTCTTCCTGAGAATATTCTTCATTCTCAAAGTTTCTTTTTGCTTTTTCGTAATCATCAGCAGTTACCACACCTCTGGTCTTCTCTTTTGTCTCTTCGGACATTAATCCTCCTGAAATAAATAATTTTTCTGCAGCCGAATGTTTCAAGTCATCTGAAAAAACATCGCCGCAAATATTTAATTGAACATATTTTGATTATGATGACTTAATAAGTTTTTCTTTTCTCCTGACTTCTTCCAGGATAAGCTGAACCTGTTCTTCAATCGTTACGGCCGAAGTATCAATCTCAACGGCGTCAGGTGCTTTCAGTAAAGGACTAACTTCTCTGGTAGAGTCAATCCTGTCTCTTTGTTCCAGGTTCTCTTTAATATTTTCAACAGGGATATCTATCCCTTTGCTTATATACTCTTTTGATCTTCTTTCAACCCGCTGGTCGATTGTTGCGGTTAAGAATATCTTCACATCTGCGTCCGGGAAAACTACTGTCCCGATATCCCGACCTTCCATTACAATTCCCGTATTGCGGGCTGCATATTCTTTCTGTTTACTTACCAGTGCTTTTCTAACACCTTCGATCTTACTGACATCACTCACTCTGGAATTTACTTCAAACGACCTGAGCTCATCGGTTATGTCTGTACCATCAGCAACAACCTGTGTAAAACCTCTATCAAATTTCAGTTGAATTTCCGTGGATTCAGCAAGTCGGGTGATGTCTTTATCGGATTCTAACTTTTTTTTTATAGATAAAAATGTAATAGCTCTGTACATAGCTCCTGTGTCTATGTAGAGATAGCCCAGTTTTTGCGCAACAAGTTTGGCAGAAGTACTTTTACCACTTCCAGCAGGGCCGTCAATCGCGATTATCAAATTTTTGGACATTTACTAAAATACATATATTCATAATATTTATCAAAAAAGACAGGGCAGGAATTAACCTGAGAAGTGACGAATTTCGCTTATTTTTGGGGTTTTACTATATCTGTTCACCACCCAGTTCCGATATTATGGCCTTTACATAAGGATCTTCGCCGTTGTCAATCACGTTGGTGATTTTAAGATGCTTTTCCTGTTTCTGTGGTTTATCAGCGAACTTCACTATCAGATTCAGTTTTTTTCCAAAATATTCCAACGTTTTTTTTGAAATATAGTCTTTATCATTCTCCACAATATTTTTTGCGTGAGTATCCGCTGAGATTATCACAAGGTTATTGGCACTGAGATCCGAAATCTCTACGCTGCTGAGGAAAGGTCCCAAAATGAGGGCCTTATCCTTCATAACAGTATCAACGAAGCCTTCCCATCTGCCTTTAACAGATTCAGGATTTAATGCTGCGGAGGGATCAGCCTGCGGTGATTTCTTTTGCGGTACTGCCTGTTTACTACCGTTTTTCACTACGGTTTTCTGCGGTGAAGCAACTGTTTTTTCCGGATAATTAATTTTGAATGCAGGGGATTGAGTATTCTTTACTTCAGGACTTTTTTTTTCACTGAGTCTGTTTATCATTCCAGATATTGTGACGGATTTTTCGAGTCCTATCAGGTGACTAAGAGATATTTCAACTTTTAGTTTCTGATTTTGAGAAAACCTGAGTTCCTGTCGTGTCTTGTTTAGAAAGTTCAGAAGTCTGAGCAGGTCACCCTCCGTAAAACTATCCAGGTAGTTAATATATTTCTCCCTGTAGACTTCAGCAGTTTCAATTAACTCTGTTCTTTCAGTCAGGATTACCGTAAGTATATTCCTGAAATGCTCAGTAAGTCCGTCGATGAAATCCACAAAATCCCATCCATTCTCATAAAGTATCTTTGTTACCTCAAAAACGGTCTTAAAGTTTTTTTGAAGTACCGCATCGGATATCATAAAGAAGAGTTCATCATCAACCAGGTTAAGCATATGAGAAACGGTTGAGGCATCTATCTTATTTCCGCAAAATGAAACCACCTGATCGAAATAGCTTTCCGCATCCCTGAGAGCACCATCTGCTTTACGGGCTATTATTGTAAGAGTTTTATCATCTATCTCTATCTTTTCTTCTTTTGCTATTTTACCCAGAAGTTCCTTAATAGTATTCATCTGGATTCGTCTGAAGTCGAACCGCTGACACCTTGAAATAATGGTCAAAGGAACTTTGTGTACATCAGTAGTCGCAAAGATAAAGATCGTATGTCCCGGAGGTTCCTCCAGTGTTTTAAGGAATGCGTTGAAAGATTCACGCGTAAGCATATGAACTTCATCGATTATATAGACTTTATACGCTCCCTTTGTTGGAGCATATTTTACCGATTCCCTCAGAGTCCTGATTTCATCAATACCGCGATTGGATGCACCATCGATCTCAATAATATCAAGAGACTGCGAGTTGAGTATCGATTTACACATCTCGCATTCGTTGCAGGGTTCAGCATCTTTGGGATTAAGGCAGTTGAGTGTTTTTGCGAGTATTCTTGCAGTAGTTGTTTTACCTACTCCGCGGGGACCAGTAAACAGGTATGCATGTGCTATACGGTTTGTTTTAATTGCATTCTTCAGGGTAGCGGTTATATGTTCCTGACCAACCACTTCGCTGAATTTTTGTGGACGCCATTTTCTCGCAGTTACTATATATGCCATCAGAGGATAAAATTATTTGATAATTATTCTAAATTATTTCAGAGGAAAGAAACCTGCAATATTCCTCTAAATATTTCCGATCGAGTTCATTAAAAGAACCTATGTTTCCGCTGTCGAGATCGAGCACACCATATAATTCTTTTCCTTTTAAGATAGGGATCACTATTTCGGATCTCGACTCCGGGTCGCAGGCTATATGTCCCGGAAACTGGTCAACATCTTCAACTATTAACGTTTCTCTTTTTTCCGCCGACGTCCCGCAGACACCTTTTCCTATTTCGATTACAGTACATGCAACCTTTCCCTGGAAAGGTCCCAGGTATAGCCTTTTACCATCAAACAGGTAAAAACCAACCCAGCTGATTTTATCGAACGTCTGTTTTAATGCGGCTGTAAAGTTCGACAGGTTTGATAGAATGTTCTCATCCTTATTAAGAAGCGATTTAAGCTGCTTTTCGAGGAGACGGTATTTTTCATCAGCTGAGAGTTCGTTATTTATAACAAGAGTTTCCGACATTTATTTCTTCTTTTTAGTTGAAGAACGCGCGGCTTTTTTCTTTGAAGTTCTCTTAGCCGGTTTTTTCTTATCGGGAAATACATAAGGGATCGCATCTTCAATATGCTCCAGAGAGACTATATCGAGTCCCTCTTTAACCTCATTTGGTATCTCCTTAAGATCTATCTCATTATCCTTCGGTATGAGAACTGTCCTTATGTTATTTCTCTTAGCCGCCAGAAGCTTTTCATTCAAGCCTCCTATTGGGAGCACATTACCGCGAAGAGTAATTTCACCGGTCATCGCTACATCGTTGGTTGCAGGTTTACCGCTAACCGCAGATAAGAGGGCCATCGACATTGTGATTCCGGCAGAAGGCCCGTCTTTAGGGATTGCTCCCTCCGGCAGATGGATATGAACTTCTTTGCCTTTGAAAAAATCCGGGTTAAGGTGAAGCTTTTTAGCATTGGAACGGATATAGCTTAAAGCAGCCTGTGCTGATTCTTTCATCACGTTTCCAAGCTGTCCTGTAAGTGTTAGTCTTTCTGCACCGTTCATAATAGTTACATCTACACTTAACAGCTCGCCGCCTACGCTTGTCCATGCCAGTCCTGTTACACTGCCAACTCTTTTTTCAGAAATGTGTTTCTGGTGACGATAGCGCGGTACTTTTAGATATTCTTCAATTTTACTCCTGTCAACAATGAATTTAGATTTCTTTTTAGTCCTGGCTTTTCCGTTCGATGATTCACTCAATACAATATCACGGGCAAGTTTACGGCACACAGAAGCAATTTCTCTTTCAAGGTTCCTAACACCAGCTTCTCGTGTATATTCTGATATAATTTTATGAATAGCTTCATCTTTGAAATCAACATGTTTATCACCGAGACCGTGTGCTTCAAGCTGTTTAGGAAGGATATGTCTTTTTGCAATTTGTATTTTATCGTGTTCAAGATATCCCGGGAGCTCTATTATTTCCATCCTGTCCTGCAGGGGAAGGGGAATGTTGTACCTGACGTTTGCAGTTGTAATAAACATTACCTGAGAAAGATCATAATCTACTTCAAGATAATGATCGTTGAAAGTATGGTTTTGTTCAGGATCAAGAACTTCCAGCATTGCAGAAGACGGATCTCCGCGGAAATCCATGCTCATCTTATCGATTTCATCGAGCAGCATTACGGGATTTATTGTACCGGCTTTTTTCATCGACTGAACAATCTTACCGGGCATAGAACCAATATATGTTCTCCTGTGACCTCTGATCTCTGCTTCATCTCTCACGCCGCCGAGACTGATCCTCACGAACTTCCTTCCCAGTGCTCTTGCAATAGATTTCCCGAGAGAAGTTTTTCCCACTCCGGGAGGTCCTACAAAGCAGAGTATCTGTCCTTTCATCTGTTTTACGAGGTTAAGGACCGCGATGTGTTCGATAATCCTTTCCTTTGGTTTTTCGAGTGCGAAGTGGTCTTCGTCCAGAGTTTTTCTTACATGCTTAATATCCAGATTATCTTTTGTTTTCTTTGACCAGGGTACCTCGGTCATCCACTCAAGATAATTCCTGATAACCGTCGACTCGGGAGACATAGGAGGAGTCTTCTTCAGTTTATTCAGTTCCTCCAATGCTTTTGTTTCCGCTTCCTTCGTCATCTTTGCTTTTCTGATCTGGTCGCGCAGCTTGGCGATTTCAGGGGAGGTATCTTCATCGTCGCCGAGTTCATCCTGCAGGATCTTGATCTGTTCCTGAATGATAAACTTCCTTTGTGTTTTTGCTATGTTCTCCTGAACCTTGCTGTCGATCTCCTTTTCGATCTTCAGGATATCGATTTCAGAGTTAAGGATCTTGATCACTTCGTAAAACTGTTCTTTAAGAGTGAACTTCTGAAGAACCGACTGCTTTACGTCCATTGCCTGATTGATATTAGCTGCCACATAAAATAGTTTTCGATCAGGTTCCTCTATATTCTCGAATGCAGTGACAGTTTCGTTGGGGATGTTCCGGCTTATCTTAACATACTCTTTGAATAACTGCGACATCTGCCTGACCATCGCATTCATCTCATGATCATTATCCACTTCAGGAATAATAACTTCAATCTTTGCTTCAAAAAAGTTTGTGTTTTTAGTGAATTCCCTGATCTTTCCCTGGAGCAGTCCGTCAACGAGTATTTTCATTAATCCGTTGGGAAGCTTCAGTATCTGTACGATCTTTGCTATCGTTCCTTCCTGATAGATATCCTCCTTTTTCGGGTCCTCAATATTTGATTTTTTCTGTGTTGCAAGGAAAATATATTTTGTGTTTTCAAGCGCAAAGTTGGCTGCACGTATTGATTGTTCTCTGCCGACTAAAACAGGAAAAATCATATACGGGAAAATGACAATATCTCTTAAAGGCAGTACCGGAAGGATTTCCGGCATATTATCTACAATCGAATTATCTCCTGATTCAGAAATTTCAATCTGATCCATTTTCTTCAAGGTAAAACTCCTTCTTATCTCAAAATCTATTCAAGTAAATAAATATACCAAAATGGATTAGGGCTATCAAGGAACTAAAAATGACATTCATGGTACCTGCTGCTGCTGAAACACAGAAATGCCGGCTCATTTTTATATATTTGCTGATAAAAAAGGAAAATATGATTCAGGATATAATACAGATTTCCCATGAGGCAGGGGAGATAGTAAGAGACGGATTCGGAAAAAATTTCAATATAGAATATAAATCTAATGAAGCCAACCTTGTAACTGATATTGACAAAGCCTCAGAGAAACACATAAAAGAATTCATCGGGAAGAAATATCCTTCTCACAGCATTCTGGCTGAAGAAGGCGGGGAAACAAAAAATGAGTCAGAGTACCTCTGGGTAGTTGATCCGATAGACGGAACCACAAATTTTGCACACGGACTGCCGATTTTCTCAATCTCGATAGGAGTTCAGAAAAACGGACAAACAATTGCTGGTGTGGTTTACGACGTTATGCAGAACATAACGTATTCTGCAGAGAAGGGAGGAGGTGCATTTGCAAATTCTCAAAAAATTAATGTCAGCAATAATAATAACCTTAAGCATAGCGTATTAGTTACCGGGTTTCCGTATAACATATCCGATAATCCTGAAAATGCTCTTGAAAAATTTACTGAATTAACGAAAGCATCCCGTGGTATAAGACGCCTTGGTTCTGCCGCAATCGACTTCTGTTACGTTGCAAAAGGTGTGTTTGACGGTTTCTGGGAAGTTTATCTGCATCCCTGGGATATCTGTGCAGGTATGCTAATTATCGAGGAGGCTGGGGGAATGGTAACCGGATTCAAAGGCGAGAAGATAGATATTTATACAAAACGGATACTTGCGACCAACGGACACATTCACGACATAATGATGGAATTCCTCAACAAATAAAAATTGTTGTCGATAAGCAGAGGACTGAAAAGGTTACCTAAGGGATATCGAAAATCGTTTCTTTATAATCCCGAGTACATTTTTTCTATTCTGTCACTGTACTTTTCTTCCACAACTTTCCTTTTTATCTTAAGACTAGGAGTAATCTCTCCGGTCTCGAGTGAGAACGGTTTTTCAAGGAGGGTAAATCTCCTGACTTTCTCATAGTTTGCCAGGCTTTTCTGGATCTTGCCCATCTCCTTTTCCATTAGTTCCCTTATTTCTTTTTTATCAGAAAGATCTTCCACAGAGGAATAATCTATCTTATGTGCGTCAGCAAATTCCTTCACTGCCTCGAAGTCGGGTACTATAAGTGCACTAAGATACATCCGCCTGTCGCCAATAAGAACAAATTGATCTATATATTTACTGGACAAGAAAAGATTTTCAATAGGGGTCGGCGCAATATACTTTCCCGCTGTAGTTTTAAACAGATGTTTCTTCCTGTCAGTTATCCTGAGAAATCCCTCCTTATCAAATTCACCAATATCACCTGTATGAAGCCAGCCGTTTTTCAATACTTCATCAGTCTCTTTTTTATTCTTGAAATATCCTTTCATTATATTGGGGCCGCGTGCAAGGATCTCTCCGTCAGATGCAAGTTTGATCTCTACTCCCGGAAAGACTTTTCCAACAGTCCCGAATTTATAATCGTCCACTCTGTTTGCGACAATAACCGGTGAAGATTCCGTAAGACCGTATCCTTCTACGATTTTAATTCCTGTAGCCTCAAAAAATTCTCCCAGTTCAGGCGAAAGGGCAGCACCACCAGAAATAAAAAATCTCAGTTTCCCGCCTGTTCTTTCCCTGATTTTATGAAAGACAAGCTTCTCTGCTGTTTTATATTTTGCGGCCAGAACGAGGTTCATCTTTCCTTTCTTCCTGGCTTTAGCTGCTTGTTTACCAACTTCAATTGCCCAATAAAAGATTTTTTGTTTTGCGGGCGACTGTGATTCAACATTTTTAATGATCTTCGAATGCATCCGTTCAAACAATCTAGGCACGCTGGTAAGTATGGTTGGTTTTACTTCCAGGAAATTCTGAGCAACTGTTTCAATGCTTTCGGCATAACAGATCATTCCTCCCGACGAGAATCCTGTGTAATATCCGGCCATTCTTTCAAATATGTGGCAAAGGGGAAGGAAGGAAAGAAAAATGTCTTCCTGGGAGATAGGAAAATTTTCAAGCGCTGAAGTAACGTTGGACAATATATTTTTGTGAGTCAGCATTACTCCTTTAGGCTCACCAGTTGTACCTGAGGTGTAAATTATTGTGCAGAGATCGTCTTCATGGACATTCCTTATACTTTCCTTAAGATAACCGGGATGATTATTCTTATAGATCTTACCCATATCCTGAATGTCTTTAAAGGAGTATAACGACTGAACATCAGGCTGCATATCCTTCTCATTCATCACGATAATAAAATTCAGGTGTCTTAATGAATCCCTGTATTTTAATATCTTATTAAGCTGGAACTTGTTTGAAACGATCACTCCTCTCGATTCGGAGTTATTAAGGATAAATTCGATTGAGGAGGCAGTGAGAGAAGGGTACATAGGAACATCTATAGCCCCAAGTGCCAGGATGCCCATATCAGAATAAACCCATTCCGGTCTGTTCTCTGAAATAATTGCTATTTTGTCCCCCTTCTTTACTCCGAGGGCAGTAAGGCCGTATGCAAAGGCATCGGTTTCCTCTTTAAACTCTGAATATGTAATTCCTTTGTAAACTCCCTCAACTTTCCTCATCATAACCGGACGAGTCATATTTTTTCCGAAATCCTCTGTAAGAAAAGTGTAGAGTTCGGGGATAGTTTTATTGGCCTTTAATAAAGACATCAATACTCCGTTAAATTTAAATATGAAGATATGACCGCCGGCAAAAATTATCAATAGGAAAGAGAAGGAAAGTTGCAATTGAGCATTTTTATTTAAAATCAGTTTCGGTTCTCCAGGGATCAGTTTTTGTTGATTTTGAGAGTCTGCGGATCGCGATCGAACGATATCCGTTATTGCTTCCCGGCCATTCCCAGAGAAGTTATATAGGTAAGCTTACCCGTTTAATCCACGGGGTGGTCTGTGGAGAACCCGATTTAATTTTATTATTCCGATGTGATTCACATAAGGATAAATGACTTCATTTGATATTACCTTACGGCTAAAAATAATATTGAGGTTAAGATGGCAGAGAAAAAGAATAAAAAGTTGCCGAAAGTTGAAACACCGGATATTGAAACACCGAGGTTTTTGACGGGACAAAAGGCCCTTGTAACAGGTGCAAATTCAGGAATCGGTAAAGGAATTGCAATGGAACTTGCGAAAGCCGGGGCCGATGTGGTTGTTAATTATGTCGAGAATCCTGATGATGCTGAAAAGCTTGTTGAAGAACTTAAGAAAGAACGGGTAAAATCTTTTGCTTATAAAGCTGATGTTAGCAATGAAGCCCAGGTTATTAAAATGTTTGAAGAAACAATTAAAGAGTTTGGTACGATAGATATTCTTATTAACAATGCGGGACTTCAGCGGGACTCAAAGTTTGAAGAGATGACGATTGACCAATGGAACAAAGTGATAGGTGTTAATCTGACCGGGCAGTTTTTATGCGCACGTGAAGCTGTCAAAGAATTTAAGAGGAGGGGAGTAATTAAAGAGGTTTCCTGCGCTGCCGGTAAAATAATACATATAAGCTCTGTTCACGAGATTATTCCCTGGGCGGGCCATGCAAACTATGCTGCCTCTAAAGGCGGTATTAAAATGCTGATGAAAACTATTGCCCAGGAAACAGCTCCTTACAGGATCAGGGTAAACAGTATTTGTCCCGGTGCAATTAAAACCCCGATTAATAAATCGGTCTGGAGCTCAGAGGAGGGATACAATAAAATGATGGAACTAATCCCTTATAAAAGGATCGGGGATGTTGACGATATTGGGCGTGTTGCCGCGTGGCTTGCGTCTGATCAGTCAGATTATATTAACGGGGCAAGCATCTTCGTGGATGGAGGAATGACCCTTTACCCGGGCTTCGCAACCGGCGGCTGATACATAAAATTCAACCTGTGTGATATCACCCCGAGTGAAGAGAATGATCTTATTTACTTTACAGGTTCTTTACTTTGAACCCGTACTTCATTGTGAGATATTCTGCTGCAATAGAACGATGGCAGGCAGCCGGATTTTTCTCAACACAGAACAACACGAACCTCTTTGTATTTAAAGATTCCAGCTGGGCAATGAAACTTTGAAAATCAAAATTTTTAAGAATTTCCTTTTTATAAAGCGCAATGAACTCCCGGGATAATGAATCCCTTTTGCGCTGCGAGGTATGCTCTGCTTTATCATGGGCATATTGTATCTTCCTTATCCCATCTGTGGGAGATAGATCCGGAATATGAAGATAGTTTATATTAAGATCTGACAGACGATTTTGCAGTCTTTTACTGTTTGCAAATGAATATTCTGAACCCCGAACGCCGCGTCTTCTCCTTATGTCACAGAATGTATCAATCCTGTTTTCAGTCAGCTTTCCGAAGAAAGTATCAGCAGATGATCCATAAACCCCGATTGTGTATAACTGAGTCTTACTCATAGTAGTCATTGCCTCTCGTTTACTTAAAAATAAAACAATCTGATATAAAGAAAAAGATTGGTTTTCTGACTAAAATCGAATAATGTTACACTAGTACAACTCTCTGAAACATAACTGCAAGCCTTTGGAACAATATTTCAACTCTGTGAAACATACGTACTAGGTACCCCGGCCCTCCATTTTGTTAATTGGCATTGAGATTTTTAATGAATAATTCAAAACAAATAATGGAGTGCGATATGAAAAAGTTACTTTCTTCTCTGTTTTTTTTCTCAGTCTTACTTATAGTAGGCTGCCAGGAAAATTCAATTGTGGAGCCTAATGCAGTACCGGCAAACAAAACAACCGACACACCCATTTCGGGAACAATCCAGCTTCAAACCAACCTGGATAATCCTTACCGGGTATTTAACAGTTATTTCGAAGTTGACGGTCAGATTTCTTACGAAATCAGGATCCATAGTGTGGATCCGGTTCCTCCTAATCCTCAGCAGGTAATCAGCCTTAGATTGAATGTTGATGCTGATTTGAGCAATATTTGTACAGTATGTTTGCCTCCGGAAAATCAACTACCCGCCGGAATCATTTCTGCAGTTACAAATGATGTTCTTAACACACCCGGTGATAGTTATTCTTTAATTACAAAAACTTTTAGAGTTCAGAAGAGAGATGACTCATTGGTACTGAAATGCACCTTTTTTGTAACAGCGAATGAAATCACTCTTAATGCAGCGTGGCTTGAACTGAATGATCAGAGCAGTATCGGTGCTGGTGTAGAGTGAATATTTAATATGAGTGTAAAGAAAATTGTTTGGTGACCGTACCGTACAATGTGCACTCCTCAGACCCTCCCTGGAAATATCCGGGAGGGTTTTTTATTGGCTGAATGACTTATCCTGCCGTATTTATACCGTATTAGGACCGGGGAAAAGACGGTTCATAGACGGTTCAACGCGTATTTTCGGGGTAAATTGTTAAAAAATTAAACAGGTGTTGTTGAAAGGTTAAACAATCATTTATTTCTTAGAATAAATGATTTTCTGAAAATATAACATATGTTTTTTTAAGCAGAGGTTCAACCTTATTAATCTCAGTTGTCTTTCACGATTTCGATTCAATTTTAAAAATAACTGATATCTTGAACCAGACTGTAAAATGGGGAAATACCTTTACAACTGCGGACGAATCCCGCAATACCTGCCTTCGACCAGCTTATACCCCGGTTTAAATTGATTATCTAGGTTAAAAACTGTAATTTTTATATTCTTCTTTTGAAATTTTACAAAAGAAGATCAAATAATGAGGAAATATAGAGAGGTTGCCTCTTAATACAGGAAGGCGGCCTTCGTTTTTCAAAACATAACTTCAGGGATACAAATGAAAATACACGAATATCAGGCAAAAGAGATACTGCGTAAGTATAATGTTGCCGTTCCCAATGGAAGAGTTGCTTTTAATGCGGATGAAGCTGTAAAGATTGCACAGGAGGAATTAGGAGGAAACGTATGGGTTGTTAAGGCACAGATACACGCCGGCGGAAGAGGTAAGGGCGGTGGTGTTAAGGTGGCCAAGAGTCTTGATGAAGTGAGAGATTACGCAAACCAAATGCTGGGAATGACGCTGGTTACTCACCAGACAGGACCGGAGGGAAGACTTGTAAAACGTCTTTTAGTTGAACAGGGCATAAATATAGCCAGGGAATTATACGTTGGTATCACCCTGGACAGGGCTGTTTCTAAAAATGTTATTATGGTATCAACCGAAGGTGGAGTTGAAATAGAGAAGGTTGCTGCTGAAACTCCCGAAAAGATCATAAAAGAAACGGTTGATCCCGCTGTAGGGCTGCAGGGTTACCAGGCAAGAAGACTTGCTTACGCCCTGGGACTTGAAGGCGCTCAGAATAAGAATGCAGTTAAATTTCTATCAGGCTTGTATAAAGCCTATGTTGAAACCGATGCCTCGCTTGCGGAAATAAACCCGCTGGTGGTTACCGCTGAAGGAGACGTTATTGCTCTCGATGCCAAGATGAATTTCGATGATAATGCATTGGAAAGGCATAAAGATATTCTTGACTATCGTGATCTTGATGAGGAAGATCCTCTTGAAATTGAAGCTTCAAAATACAGCCTTAACTATATCAAACTGGATGGAAATGTTGGCTGTATGGTTAATGGTGCAGGACTCGCAATGGCAACAATGGACATCATTAAACTGGCCGGTGGTGAACCTGCTAATTTCCTGGATGTAGGCGGCGGAGCAAACAAAACTACAGTAGCAAACGGTTTTAAGATAATATTGTCAGATCCTAACGTTAAAGCAATCCTGATTAACATTTTCGGCGGAATTGTAAGATGCGATAGAGTTGCACAGGGTGTGATTGATGCCGCAAAAGAGATGGATATAAATGTCCCGATAGTTGTAAGGCTTGAAGGAACGAATGCCGGAGAAGCCGGTACTTTACTGGGCGAATCAGGATTGGACTTCGAGGTGGCAGGCAGTTTAAAAGATGCCGCCGAGAAGGTAACTTCTGTACTCTCCAGGTAATCCTTTCAATAAAAAAGCTGAAAATCACGTGATTTTCAGCTTTTATCTTCTGGCCTGAATTTTTATAAACAGGGCTTATATTATAAGCATAAGGTTGATTAAAATCATCTTGATTTTAGATTTTATTAGTAATACATTTTTTTCGAATTTTTAAATATTTGGAGAATGATGAATGTCATTTTTCGAACGTGATTACAATTTTGATGACAGTGCTGACATGAATAGTGAAATAACCAGGGAAATAGAAAAATGCAGACAACTGATAGATGAAAGCGGCATTTACAGCTGCATTGAGGCAGTTGAAGATGCTATTCAGACATGTTTAGATAACTACTTATTTGAAGACGGGGTATATCTTGTAGAAAAACTTCTTGAAGTCTCTCCTTATAATTCAGAATACTGGGTTAAAAAAGGCGCATTACTTAACGGTTTGTACCGCTATGGTGAAGCTATAATCTGCTATAATAAAGCACTTTCTTTGAATCCGGGAGATTCTGATGCTCTTATCGAGAGAGCAGCAGCCGAAGAAAACCTGGGATTAATGGAGGATGCAAAAGAATCGCTTGAAACTGCTCTTGAACAGGAGCCGAACAATGAGGAATCGCTCTATAATCTGGGACTCTTGTATCAGAAAGGCGGCAACTTTGAAGTAGCCTCCGAATTTTTTAGCCGTGCAATCCAGAATGATCCCGCCTTTTCAGATGCATATTTTGAGCTAGGTTTCTGCTATGAAAATCTTAATTATAACGAGCGTGCACTTGATGCTTATGACAAATTTATAGATGCCGAGCCGTATAATTCCAATGGCTGGTATAACAGAGGCGTTGTGCTGACAAAACTCGGCAGGCTCGAACAGGCAATTGACAGTTACGATCTTGCAATCGCAATAAAAGAGGATTTTGCGGGTGCCTGGTTTAATAAAGGAAATCTGCTTGCAGACCTTGGCCGCTATCAGCAGGCAATTGAATGCTTCCGGGAGGCTTTTAAGATTGATAATACCGATGAAGCATCCTGCTATAATATAGCAAACATATATGAAGAGCTGGGAGAGATTAACAAAGCCATAGAATATTACTCCAGATCGATAAATATTAATGAAAAGTATTATGAAGCCTACCTCGCACGAGGATTCTGCTATGACTCAACAGGAAAATTCCAGCTTGCATTAAAGGATTTTAATAAAGCAATTTCATTATCCCAGGACAAGGCTGATGCATGGTACGCTAAGGCTGATCTGGAGTACTCGCTCGGCAAACTTCAGGAGGCTATAAGGAGCTACCGGAGGGCAGCAAAGATTGAACCGGGAAACTATGAGATCTGGTTTAACCTGGCAGAAACGCTTTTTGAGATGGGCGACTGGCTTGAAGCGCAAAAAGCATTTGATCAATGTATCAGAATTGCTCCCGAAGATGCATCCTCATATTACGGTAAAGCAAAAATTAACTTTATTCTTAGCAGAACCCAGGAAGCTGTAGAATGTCTTAAAAAGGCATTTATAATAGATCCTGAGATAAAATCAGAATTTGCAAAAGAGTACCCTGAAATTAAATCATCCAAACTCTTTAGAAAATTATTAGGGGAACTCTGATCTGTCCGTCCGGTGTCATTTCCGGCTGACGGCAGTACATTAAATTTCTGTCCCGAAAAAGGTTTATGAAAAATACGCTGCACATGAACACCGTGCTTGTGGGTTTGATTGGCCACCCCATAAAGCAGACCTATTCTCCCTTTATCCATAACGTTTCTTTTGATATAAAGAAACTTGACTACCTTTATCTTCCTTTTGATGTGCCGGCTGCTACCCTGAGCAATGCATTAAAAGGTATGGTGGCTCTCGGTATTAAGGGATTCAATGTCACCATTCCACATAAAGTGAATATAATGCAGCTGCTGAATAACGTATCGGATGAGGCGGCAGGGGTTGGAGCAGTAAATACAGTTGTGAACGATATGGGCAGACTGACAGGTCATAACACGGATGTCTTCGGCGTGTTGAAATCACTTGATAAGTATAAAAGCAGCCTCTCAGGAAAAGAAATTACAGTAATAGGTGCCGGCGGCGGTGCAAGGGCAGTTATCTATACTCTTATAAAATATTTTAAACCTTCGGGTATAAACATTGTGAACCGGACGGAACAGAAGGCCGAATCGCTAAGGAAATATTTTTCCGAAAGAATGAAATTCGATTCGGTAAAATGTTTCGAGCTTTTTCCAAATAACCTGGCAGAAATATTCCAGAATTCAAAGCTGGTAGTAAACTCAACACCTGTAGGTATGTATCCAGAAACAGACGAAGCGGTAATCTCACAACCCGAATATTTTAATAAAGATCAGATTGTATTTGATTTGGTTTATAATCCTGCAAGAACAAGGCTGCTTGCCATTGCCTCAAAGCAGGGGGCCCAGGTAGTTAATGGAATTGAAATGCTTGTAAACCAGGCTTCTAAAGCTTTTCAGCTGTGGACAGGTGAAACAATGCCTGTGCCGGATCTTGTCCGATCACTTGAGATGATGATAGAAGAATAATCAGCTTAGTTTACTCAGGGCATCACTCAGTCTTTCCGCAGCATCAGACAAATTTTCCATCGACGTAGCGTATGAAAACCTCATAAATCCCTCAGCTCCGAAAGCGCTGCCGGGAACCAGTGCAATCCTGGCCTCATTGAGCAAATACATCGCAAGATCGAGGCTGTTGTTGATTGAAGTTCCGTTAAGTGATTTATGCATATACGCCGAAAAATTTGGAAAGAGATAAAAAGCTCCCTCAGGTTTGTAGCAGGAAAGTCCTTTTATCGACATAAGCCGGTCGTACAGGTAATCCCGTCTTTTGTGAAACTCGACCTGCATCTGTTTAAGATATTCGTGAGGGCCGTTTAATGATTCAATTGTAGCCTGCTGAGATATGGATGATGCGTGGGATGTACTATGACTTTGGATCTTGTCCATTGCTTTTATAACTTCTTCAGGTCCTGCCGTGTAGCCGATTCTCCATCCTGTCATTGAGTATGTTTTACTTACCCCGTTGACGAGTATTGTACGTTCTTTCATTTCCGCATTCAGGGAAGCAAAGCTGATGAATTCGAAATTATCATACAACAGCTTTTCATAAATTTCATCAGAGATCACAAGGAAATTATGTTTCTTAACAACCGCGGCAATTTCTTCAAGCTGCTTCCTGGTGTAAGCTGAACCCGTAGGGTTGGAAGGATTGCAGAGGATGAATAACTTCGTTTTCGGAGTAACCGCAGCCTCAAGCTGATCGGGGGAAATCCTGAAACCGTTCTCTTCAGAGGTTTCAATAACTACAGTTTTACCCTCAGCCAGCGAGATCATTTCAGGATAAGATACCCAGTAGGGTGCAGGTACGATTACTTCATCATCCTTAGACACAGTTGAAAGGACAGCATTAAAAATACTCTGCTTGGCCCCGCTCGAAACAATGATTTCGCTAAGCTTGTAATCGAGGTTATTATCTTTTTAAATTTATCTGCTATTGCCTTCCGGAGCTCAACTGTACCGGCGTTGATCGTATACTTTGTATGATTCTCATCTATAGCTTTTTTAGCAGCTTCTTTAATATTGGCGGGAGTGGGAAAGTCAGTTTCTCCAACGCTTAAGTCAATTACATTTATCCCCTCTGCTTTCAATCTCTTTGCCTCTGCGGCAACTTTCATAGTAGGGGACGCAATTATCCTGTTGACTCTCTCAGATAACAATATTTATACTCCTTCCTTAAAGAAAAAATTGTTAAAAATGAGCCGTTATAAGTTTGTAGAGTGTGATTCCTAAACCGGGTGAAATATACGACAAGAAATTTAGAATGCAAAGATCAAGAATTGTGCATTATCAACTAAGAACTCTTCTGTAATTTTTGCTAACCGGGGTGTTATAATAAAGTGAATAGTATAAAAAACTGAATGTCTATTAAGCAGCACCGGACGAAAATTTCCCCATTCCTGTTTCAGCCTCCTGTTAAATAAGAAAAATGAAAGAAAACCCGTTAACCGGAATTAACCGGCAAATTTCTTTTTTAATTCACTGGCAACAACAGGTGGAACGAATTCGCTTACGTCACTATGGAGTCCTGCAAGATTTCGAATGATAGAGGAATTAAGATAAGTATATCTCTCACCCGGCATCAGGAAAATCGTAGCAATATCTTTCGCAAGCTTTCTGTTCATAAGGGCCATCTGAAATTCATATTCAAAATCACTGACAGCCCGCAAACCCCTTATAATTCCTAACGCACCAACCTGGTGGGCATGATCCACCACCAGTCCGTCGAAAGAATCTACTATGATGTTATCAAACTCTTTTAATGATTCCTTCAGCATATATACCCTCTCATCCAGCGAGAAGAGGGGTGTTTTCCCTGGGTTAACTGCAACTGTAACCACTACGGCATCGAATAATTCTTTTGCTCTTTTGATTATATCGATGTGTCCGTAAGTGACCGGATCAAAGGTGCCGGGATAGATTACTTTTTTCATTGAATGCCCTCAGGAGTAAACATTACAAATTACCATGTGTAAAATAAAGTTTTTTCACTTTATTCGGAAAATATAATCCGTCTCCGGATATTGTTCCTTATAGTTATCCCGAAACTAACTTTAATGTAGCTTTATCTTGCTGCAATGCCGGTTGCATAACTGCCTATATCCATCACCTTCACCAGCTCATGGTTCTGCACGTCATAAACACAAATTAGTGAAGGACGGGTTTTCCCGGGTATCCGGAAATAAGGTTGAAACATGTTATCGTCATTGGAGCAACCTATATAAAGATATCTGCCGTCGGGAGTTAAATCGGCACCGTAGGCATGCTGAAATGCAGCCACCTGGTACTCCTGTATAGTCCAGTCACTCCCGGTTTTTGTAATTTCCGAAAGATAAGGTTCATGATGCGAAACCGCATAATATTTGTTCCCATCCGCCGAAACAGCTCCCTGCATAGGATGATCGGGAACATCGAATTCCTTCACGATCAATTTTGTATCCGTATCAACGATCAGTATCGAACTGGAAGTTCTGCAGTTTACATACAGGTATTTGTCATCGGGGGATATATACATATGCATCGGCTCATAGTACGGCGGGGGAAAATTATGCTGAAGTACAATGTCCTCAACAAATTCATCATTTACAGCGTCCACAACAGAAATTCTGTCCTTACTCATATTAGCCACATAGAGGAAACGTCCATCATGGCTTAATGCGAGGGCATGAGGTACACCTGTTACAGGAAGACTTATTTCCTGTTTGTTCTGCATATCAGCGGTGTTTATGGAATAAATAGCATTATAAATAGGATCACTCGTTGATGAACGCGATACAAAGGCCTTGCTTCCGTCTGCAGTAATCTGGATCATTCCTGCTTTTTCAATACCTTCCACTGTACCAACGATCGTATTGGTTGAAGCATCAACCTTAATAAATTTTTGGCCAGCCACCTCGGTGAAATAATAATAACCATTTGATATCTGAACATTATGGGGAGCATCGATGATTGTAGAATTAAAATCTGCATTAAGGATTCCTGAGACAAGCTTTGCATCAGTATCGATTATATAAACCTGGTCGCTTCCCTGGTTGCAGGAATAAACCTTATGGTCGCTGCCGGTGAAAGGCACGCTGCCGTTTACATCCTTTGCGCCGTTATCAATCCATTCCTTTATTATCTGAATATCTTCCTGCCTGAGCGGTGGTCTCTGGTAAGGCATTCTGAGACTTGAATCAGCTACATTCCCGGTTATAAGGTTATAAAGCAGGCTCTGTTCGGAATGAAAAGGAATTACCGCTTCACCGCCGTAAACATCAACGGCAGTAGTAAAGCCTGTTTTATGCGTATGTGTTGAATCGTTAAAGGGCCTTCCGAGTGAACCTTTCATCATTTGGGAATAAGATTCAAGCGAAAGACTATGTGCAGCCTCCGGTCCTTTATGGCAGCCGTCCACAGCACAGTTATCAGCAAAAATAGATGCAACCTTATAGGTAGCAAATCCGTTATTATTCTCATCAACCGCAGGGGGTTGTTCAGTTACTTTATCATTGCATCCGGCTGCAAAAAAGGACAAAATAAGGAAGCCGGAGAAAAGAGTATAAAGATATCGCATATTTCTCCTGTATATCAGTATTTTAGATTTTTTAAGCTCGACTTGCTGAAATTAAGTTAAGAATTTTCCTGACAAAAAAGGAAATCATTTCAAAAAAAATTAATTTCTTAATGGTGAATTTTATCCATTGTTTATTTACTAGGTGTTAACATTTTGAGAAAAAAGTACATCAAAAAGTATCATAGCGAGACAAATTAATATTCAGGTATTATTACATCATTAATATTATTATAATACAGAACATATTGGCAATAAATACAGAGGTAAAAATTTTTTACCCGGCGGCACGAATTTTTATAGAAAATAACATTGGAATTGACTATGTTCAAATCAATTTCAGTGAAAATTTGAATAACAAACCACACTGGATAGCGGGTTAATTGGGAACTATCAAAATTAAAAAATAAAATTAAAAAGGGGTAACCTGATGAACGGAAAGGTTAGTAACACAGAGGGTGTATCAGAGTACAGGGATTCTTACCAGGATAATATTTATTCAATAGAAACTTCATCCGCAATCAAAGAGAAGAATGAACAACTGAGGCTTCTCGAACATTCAATTAACAGTATCTCTGAAATGGTCAGTATAACCGATAAAGAGAATAAATTTATATTTGTCAACAATGCTTTCCTTAGAAGGTATGGGTATACAAAAGAAGAAGTGCTGGGAAAAACCCCGGCTATCCTGAGTGCAAATCCACAAAATCCATGTCCTATTATTAAGGGAGGTACCAGATGGAGCGGCGAACTGTTAAACACTACCAAGAGCGGAGAAAAGTTTTATATCAATCTTGAAACTTCGGTGGTTAGGGATGATATTGGTGAGCCGATCGGCAATATCGGGATCGCGAAAGATATCACCGGTCAGCTTAAAGCTGAGGAAAAGATAAGGAAACTATCAAAAGCTGTTGAGCAGAACCCGGCGGCAATAATAATAACAGATAAAGAGGGGAATGTAGAATATGTAAATCCAAAGTTTGTTGCAGTCACTGGTTATGATCCTGAAGAAATCATAGGAAAAACTCCGGGGATATTGAAATCAGGCAGCAAATCGACTGAAGAATATGCGGAGTTATGGTCAACTATTCTCTCTGGTGAAGAATGGTCGGGTGAGTTTACCAACAAAAAGAAAGACGGCACTTTTTTCCACGAACATGCTATAATTTCTCCTATTAAAAATTCAAAGGGTGAGATTACACATTTTGTTGGCGTTAAAGAAGATATTACAGAGAGGAAAATAGCCGAAGAAAAGCTGAAACGCTCAGAAACACTTGCTTCGCTTGGGAAAATGACAGGCTATTTATCGCACGAAATAAAATCGCCATTGACCGCAATAAAGTTGAATATAGATGTGCTGATGGAACAGATGAAAGGTGAAAGCGTTTATTCAGATTCGTTCCGCATAATTAACAAAGAAATTAAACGTCTTGATGGGCTTCTGAAGGATGTACTTCAGTTTTCTAAGCAGCGTGAAACTCTTTTCCAGAAAGTAGCTCCCGATCAGATCCTGAAACAGGTTGTCACACTTCTTAAACCGATGCTTGAGACAAAGAAAATCAGAATAATCAGTCAGGTGAGCGGAAATCCGGTTAAGGGAGACCCCGGTGAAATTAAGACCATGTTTCATCAATTGATTGAGAATAGCATTCAGGCAATTGGACAAGAAGGTGAAATTGAATTTCTATCTGTTCTCGATACAAAACGAAGAATGCACCGCATTTTTATTCGCGATACCGGCTGCGGAATTAAATCTGCAAGGAATATTTTCGAACCATTTTTTACGACTAAACAAACTGGTACCGGGTTGGGACTATCGATCGTTCAGCAGATCATCGAAAATCATAACGGTACTATTTCATTAATTTTTTCTGAGCCTGGAAATACTATTTTCCAGGTTTCATTACCTCTGGCTTAAGAAATGGAAAAAATACTTTTAATAGATGATGAAACCTCCATACTGGAATCTTTGAAGATTTTCCTATCAACTATGAATTATGAAGTCGTTACAGCTTCAAACGGTGTAGAGGGTATTCAGTATGTTAATAATAAACGTCCCGACCTTGTGATCACTGACCTGAAAATGCCTGAGCTGGATGGGCTTGAAGTACTTGAAGAGATAAAGAAAATAGATAATAATATCCCATGTATAATTATGACGGCCTATGAGGATGTTGATTCAACAATCAAGGCGATGCAGCTTGGAGCATATGACTATATAGAAAAACCCATCGATACACCGAGGTTCAAAGCTCTTATTAAACGTTCACTTGAAAGCAGGAGTCTCAGTGAAAGGCTGGCGGTAGCTATCGAAGAGGACTTTGAAAAATATGACATAAAAAATAAGTCCATTGGGAAATCGCGCCTGATGAAGGATGTCTTCAAGCTGGTGGGACAGATGTCAATGAACAGGGTAACTGTGCTTGTGCAGGGAGAGAGTGGAACTGGTAAAGAACTTATCTCAAGGGTGATACATTATTCCGGTATTACAAAGGACCAGCCTTTCATTCCGGTAAACTGTACTGCTTTATCTGAAACACTTCTTGAGAGCGAATTGTTCGGTCATGTCCGGGGTTCCTTTACGGGTGCTGTGAAGGATAAGAAAGGAAAATTTGAGCTGGCAGGAGAAGGGACGATTTTTCTCGATGAAATATCAGAAATTTCGGCTGACCTGCAGGTTAAGCTGTTAAGGGTAATCCAGGAAAGAGAGTTTGAAAAAGTCGGAGGGGAGAGTACACTCCCTATGAGAGCAAGGGTCATTACCGCAACCAACAGGAACCTTGAGGAGTTGGTAAGTCAGGGGAAGTTCAGGGAGGATCTTTATTATAGACTGAAGGTTTTATCCATTTATATTCCTCCTCTCCGCGAGCGAAAAGAGGATATTCCGGAACTTGTAGTTCATTTCCTGAAAAAAATAAATAATGAACTTCATAAAAAAGTCCGCAAGATACCATTCGAAGTTATGGAGATGCTTCAGAACAATCCCTGGATAGGAAATGTGCGTGAACTCGAGAATATCCTGCTTCAGGCTGTTGTGCTGTCTAAAGCGGATGTGCTCGAAAAAGAAAATATACTGCTGCAGGAAAATCACGGAAGAGATGTTATTAGTGAACGCCGTAACCTTTCACTCGCAGAAGTTGAAAAAGAACATATTGTTGAAGTCCTTAACTCTGTAAACTGGAATAAAAAGAAGGCTTATACTATTCTTGGTATCTCAAAACCAACCCTCAATAACAAAATCAGAGAATATAACATTTCAAGAGATTAAGACTGTATGCTTTAACAGGAAGTAAATTATTTTACCCCGGCGTAACAGAACTTTCCCCGCTGCTTTAGTCAACCTTTTATTATTCGCTTAAATCACGTATTTCATACTGGTACATAAATTGTGAAAAAATTGTGAGGGAAAATCACAAATAATATTACCAGGATATTATTCCTGAATTTATGTCTTCTTCTGCATCTATAGAAAATATATCCGGACTCCTGATTTTTCAGATAGGAGAATTAGAATTCTGTACCGATCTTAAACTCATTTCAGCAATTATGAAACCGGATGAGGTAAAGACGAACAGGTCTGGAAACAGGTTAACCCATGAATTTTCAGAACGGAAATATATGACTATAGATTTTGCAGCATATTATTCTTTAATGTCTGATAAAACGCTGGATTCATGCAGGATCCTTTTCCTGGAAGTTTACGGACAAAAGATTTCATTTTTTGTTGATAAGGTTTTGGAAATTATTTCACTCGATAAAATTTTTATTGAAGAATCCGTTGGGATGGAATTATTAACCGATAGAGATTACCTATCTTATATAATGAGTATACAAGACGACAAATTTTATTTTCCCGATTACGACAGAATAGCAAAAGAAGTTCATAGCATTAATGCTGTATAAGTAAAATTTATTTACCCCCCGGGGGAAAATTATTTTACTAAACCTGTTTCGTATGATTAGCATATGCGGTTAATATAAAAATATCGGGACTGGCATATACTTTGAGCATATAAAACCAGGCTTTGGAATTGAGGGAATTTCGATTCCTTCCTAATACGAGGGTTCTTCTTTTATAGAGAAGATTGATGATCAGCCTATGAGAAAAATAATAACAGCGGGATTTATTGTTCTGCTTTTCAGCTCTTCTATAAAAGCTCAGAATGTATCTGATTCAAGTTATCAGGCGTATCAGAAATATTTATCGGATCTGGTTGAAAATATAGATAAAAGAGACAGTACATTACAATTTTATACAGGGATAGTCGATTCACTACAATTGGTAAAAATGAGTTCATTACCTGCATTTTCAAAACTAGTCTATGAGATCCTGCCTGAAAAATTAAGGCGTTGGGAGATGGAGCAACCGGTTATCGATTACATAGTGAAGCCGGGGGATAATCTCTGGGATATCGCAAAAAAGAAAAGTGTGTACGACAATCCGAATGACTGGAAGAAAATCTACCTGGATAATAAAGGCGAGATAGTGAATCCCGATATGATAGTCCCTTATCAAAGGATTCAGATTCGTAATCCGAACTTTGTGCAGGAGATTTTAAAAGACAGTACATTATTCAATGAAGGCAGTCTCCGGGTATTTACCGGGAATATTAAGAAAAAAACTTTCAGAGATATTGAGATCGAAGGTTTGATTGTGGACCAGACACAGACGAAAATTGGTCACGATTTCTATGATCTATTCTATTCCAACTGGCAGCCGCCAGATAATTTCGGGGATTACACCATTGTTATAGAAGAAAAACCTCTCCCGCAGCTTGGAACACAGGTTACAATTAAGATAAACGACAACGAGATCTTTCAGCAGATACTGCAGCCCAGATATGATGTTATTGAAGCAATGGCCCAGTACGGCGTCGAACTATCTTTTAATTACATCCAGAACTATGAAGCAATTCAAAAGCAGCTTGCAGGAGAGGACCTGCAGGGCTCGGGAATTTTTTAAAGAGTGAGGAAAGAATGAAAAAAATATTATTAGCCGGATTCATACTTGTATTATTTGCAGCAGCAGATGTATCAGCTCAGCAGCTTATTTATACTCCAGTTAACCCGTCATTCGGGGGATACTATTTCAACGGACAGACATTATTGAGTGAAGCCCAGGCTCAGAACGGATTCACTTCGGGATCAAGTTCATATAACCCTTACTCACAGAATCCGCTTGATGATTTTAAGAATAGTTTGAACCGGCAGATATTAAGTCAGCTCTCACGGCAGCTCTTAACTAATGTATTCGGAGAAGCAGGTCTAACAGAAGGGCATTATGATCTTGGTGATTATTCGATAGATATCACACCGGGCGGTGACGGAGTACATATTGATATTTTTGATACCGGAACGGGTGATCAGACTACTGTAATTCTCCCATATTTCTAAGCCTGAAAGAATAACGATGAGTAAAGCAAAATATATTAGTTACATTATAATTTTGATCCTGATGGTATCCTTGTTCGGCTGTACAACATATATGCAGCCGCTGAAAACAAAGGATGCGACAGTTGGAGCACCATCGGCAGTCAACAAAGATCTTCGTTCACTTCCTGCTCCGAAGGATAAGATAGTTGCAGCTGTATATAAATTCAGGGACCAGACAGGGCAGTATAAAGCTTCATCAACTAGTTCAACATTTTCTACTGCGGTTACCCAGGGAGCAACCTCTATCCTTCTGCGTGCCCTTGAAGAATCAGGCTGGTTTGTTGTTATTGAGAGGGAAGGACTTTCAGATCTGCTTAATGAAAGAAAAATAATAAGATCCAGTCGTGCTAACTATCAGGGAGAAACGGGTGAAGATTCACAGCTGCTGCCTCCATTACTTTTTGCAGGTGTGATCCTGGAGGGTGGTATTATCTCTTACGACACAAATATTCTAACCGGCGGGGCGGGAATAAAATATTTTGGCGTTGGTGCATCGGGACAGTATAGGCAGGACAGGGTGACCATCTATCTTCGTGCGATTTCAACACAAAGTGGCAGGATATTAAAAACTGTCTATACAACAAAAACGATTCTTTCTCAGATGGTTGATGTAGGACTTTATAAGTTCGTTAATTTCCAGAGACTGCTTGAAGTTGAAACAGGATACAGCTACAATGAGCCTCCTGAAATGTGTGTAACAGAAGCAATCGAGAAAGCAGTTCAGAGTCTGGTTATTGAAGGAATAAAAGAGAAACTCTGGACATTACAGAACCCAATGGATATTTACTCGTCTGTTATCGAAAAATATGAGAATGAGAAAGAATTATCAGCAAAGACTAATGAATTTGGAATGGATATAATGAAACCCAGAAAGAATTTTTCGGTTGGTCTGGCTTTCGGTGCATCACAATATAATGGTGACTATCCAAACCCGTTAACAAAAGCCAGCGGGAACATTTCCGCATCCTGGTTCCCGGAACCGGACTTTGCAGTTTCGCTTACTTTTGGCAGAGAAATGCTTGAAGGCTACAGGTTTTATTCAGCAACTGTTAATACTGTAGGACTTCAGGCGGAGTATTATATGCTGCCCGACTACAAGCTATCGCCTTTCATCCTTGCCGGTGTAGGACTTATGGTGCAGGATAATGATTTATTCGAATTCGATAAACGCTGGTATCCTTCTGTAAAAGCCGGCGGCGGTGCAGAATTTCTAGTAGGAAAGACCGGCATTGATATGGGATTAACTTTTAATTATTCACTCTCAGATAATCTCGACAAAATAGACAGAGGCAAGTACAACGATTACTACTGGGAAGCTCTGTTCGGTCTAAGATATTACATAGGAAGATAACTCTTCCATCGCTCTTTGAAATATTTTTAAGCGTTACATCAATGATCAAATGTCATTCTGAATTACTCCGTGTCATTCTGAACTTGTTTCAGAATCTAAAAAAAGAATTTGAGTGGGTTGTATAGCAAAAAAACTAATAAACTAATTAATTTAAAAAAAAAGAGGTCATATTATGGAAAAAGCAGCAATGAAAGGAGGGGGTAGAAAAAGAAATACGGGGGTAACGCTGAAAAAAGTTTGAACAATTAAGGCGGCGCAAGAGCGGCACTTCTTTACACAAGGTGTATTGAAGTCCCTGACAAGCTCAGGCGCCACCAATTAAACATTTGACAGGTTAATATTCGAAAAAATCGGTTAAATGTAAATTGGTGATTTCTCCTTAATGTTCAACAGCAGTGATGGGAAAGATAAGTTTTTGTGCTTTTATGAAATTTATCAGTTCCATAGTCCGAGGGGGGATTTATTAACTATTTTCTAAAATTTTTAGGAGAAACTCAAATGAGAAAGTTATTTGCTATTTTAACAGTTGTATTCTAGACTGATGACAGGATATCAACACAATAACCAAAGTGCGTCAATACTGCAACTGTTATCAGAATGGCAACAGGTGGCAATATAGCAAACGTGAATCAGACTCAATCATATGGTGCTCGCAGTATCACTGTAGTTAACCCAGGCGTAAATTATAATACTCCTAATATCGATTCAGGGCTCAAATGGTTACCAGACAATATAATTATCAATCTCGATCAAAGGTGATTACAGACTGTGCTTTCATAACGACAGAATGGTAATACAAACAGGTGCTTCGACAATATAAGTGTATATCTCACAACAGGAAATAGTAATGCAGGAATCCAATATTAGTTCAAGAAAACCTCGCCAGAACTCTAGTGTAATTCCGGTACAATAACTGAAGTCATATGCTACCAGAGTGGAAATAATAACTACTAGATTCCATAGCAAGCTTATGGTGATGGCTGGAATAAAAATACACACTCTCTCTTACAGAAGGAAATTACTAATACTGCAAATCATGGATCAATATTATGGTCACTGGTTGAATTAGCTACGTTGGCTCAAAATGGAGACGACAATATCGCTCGAATCTTAATCAACACCGATTGGTGGTGAAGAACACAGATTCTCAGTTAAGATAATAATACTTCACATACCAGAATGATAATAATAATGAGGCTTACATAGATCAGGTAAATGGTGTAAACAATAGTCAAAGTTGGGAGGATGGTAATTCGAATTATACTGATGTTATCAGTGGGGTTATAATAGTGATGCTCATATGGCCAGCAATCAGATAACTGCAATATGCACAATTTATAATCTAGAGCAGATAATAATAGTCAAATATAATTGATCAATAGGGATTAAATCCCCCTGATTTATTTTTATATTGATATCTTTCATTGTATGTAGGAAAGATGTTCATCATGAAACAGTTTTTATAATTCTATCTTTTTATAATTTCTGTATTTCTTATCTAAGCCTCATGGACAAATTCCTAAGAACATTCACTCAAATATTTACCAGAATGTTAAAGTATCAATTCGAATTTGAATCTAATAATGCAGCGATGATACAGCAGGTGGGAATTATAATGAGGCGAATATTAACCAGGCTGGTAACTCAGGAATCACTCCAAATATTGCGGAAATAAATCATGCAGCAAGGATATAAATAATTATGCTTCCTCCAATCAGGTAGGCAATTCCAATTATACTGGAATCGGGCAGTATGGATCAGATAACTCAGCAGATATCAATATTGTTAGGAAGTTACAACTTCGCTGGTGTTCAACAGGTTGGCAACGGTAACTTTGTGTAGTCAGGATTTAATCGGAGATAATTTGCACTTCCTCATTTTTCAAAATGGCAATGAAAACTTAATAAACCAGATCCAGACAGAACCAACATCAATTCCAATCCAGATCCATCAAAATGGTAATGGAATGAGATTAACGATCATAAACGGGGGGATCTATTAAGTGCTTTTGAATGTTGAGAAATATTGGGTTTACTTAATTACGGCAGCGATAATTTTTATTGTTTTTAATACTAGTTCTTTATGTCAGTCATCGGATGTTAATATTGGATATAGGGTGACGGGTAACCATCTTAATATTGAGGGAAATTACAGCAATAATACCTCTGTTGAAGCAGAGATATCGTATCACCTCACGGTTGATAAACAAAGTAAGGCTGGAAATTCATCTACCGCTCAATCAGGACAGGTGAAGGTACCTTCCGGAAGTAAGAAAATACTTTCACAGAGTATGGTAGATTTCTCAATGGATGCTGTATACAAAATTCACCTTGTTGTTCAGTAGCGGGAATATCACTCTCGCTGACAAAGAACTGGAATTGAAAGGTTCGGAAATTCAAAAGCACTAATTATTTCTATAGTGGAGAAACAATGTTAAGCAAGTTCGGATTATTCAGAAATATACTCATACTACTAAGTATTATCTTTATTTCCTCCTGTAAAGAAGATATAGTTGAACCTGAATTGTACGGTTCCATTTCAGGTATAGTGATGGATCAGGATGCCTCAACTGCAATTGAAGGAGCGAGTATAACAACCAGTCCTCCAACCAGTGCAATCCTTTCAGGCAAGGACGGAAAGTTTGCAATAGAAGATATTCTTGTCGGTAACTATACAATAACAGCACAAAAAAGCGGATATAAGAAAGCCAGTGTTTCAGTAAATGTTCGGGAAAATGCCGCTGCACAGGCTACGATTTTCCTGGAAGTGGATAATGGGGTCAATACTGCCCCGAATCCTCCTTCAGATCCGCTTCCATCAGATGGGGCTGTTAGTGAGCCGATAAATCCAAGCCTGAGCTGGAGTGCAAGTGATCCTGATGAAGGTGACACACTGTCATATACGGTTTATCTTTATAAATCAGGATCGGCAAATAAGGAGATTATTGCTGAGAACATCAGTGATACTACAGTTGATGTTCAGGATCTTGAGTATAGTACTACTTACTACTGGCAGGTTGTTGTAAAGGACTCGAGCGGACTCTCAGCTAATGGTGAGACCTGGTCCTTTACAACAATGTCTTTTCCTGATAATCCAGTGGTTTACGCTAAAAAAATAGACAATAACTATGAGATATTTTCTAATGATACTTCTGCTGGTGCCCCGGTCCGACTGACTACTATCGTTTCCAGGGAGTGGTGGCCGAGATTTAATTCCCGCAGAAGTAAAATTGCGTTTACATCAGATGAAAATATTGGCGCCAACATTTATACAATGGATCCTGACGGGTCAAATATTTTTAGAGTAACCAGCATTCCGGTGTCGGGATATAATAATTACGGTATCGGTTTCTGCTGGTCATATGATGACGGCAAATTCTTCTACTCAAATAATGATAAGCTATATTCTATCCTAGCCAATGGTTCCGGCAGAACAGAAATTGCAGCTGCACCCTCAGGAAGGAATTTCCGCGAGGTTGAACAATCGCCCCAGGGTGATAAACTCGTTGTACTGGCAATCGGCAGTGAGGTTTATAACTCCGAGATTTATCTTATGAACTCTGACGGCAGCAATATGACCTTATTCGTTGGTAATGAGCCTGGAATAACTGAACGTCCTTCATTTAGTATTGACGGAAACAGCGTAATGTGCACACACGATGTTTCGGGATATCAGTCGCTCGACGGCAGACAGCTCGACTCTCATATCTTTATTTATCCTGTGGGAAGCGGCGACAGCATAGATGTATCCTTTAATAAGCCGGCAGGTACAAACGATACAAATCCCAGGTTCTCTCCCGATGGGGCGAAAATAATTTTTAATAATGCTCCTAATGACGGTTCCAAAGCTCCCGAAATCTGGATAATGGATGCGGACGGTACAGACAGAAGGATGATCATCCAGGATGGACTTATGCCTGACTGGAGGTAAGTGGATCTATAGCTCCCAGTATTGAAGAACCAAATCTAATATCCAACCTTTTGATTTTATGCCATCGCTAAGCGATGGCTTTCCTTTTTCAGATATCCCGACAAAGTTTTTACAATTTTTTGACAACTTTCTTTCCTGACTTTCCAAAATTTGGATGACCGGCTGCTGTTTGTAGTGCATTCAACGTGGAGCTTCCCTAAAATCTGATGAAACAGCAGGGTTTAACGGTTAGGCCGGCCAATACGTTAAATATTTGTCGAGGATGATCCATTTAGTCCGTCCATACTGCGGGCTACAAATTTATTAAATGAATGATCGAACTAACCTAACGGAGAGCAGTTACAAAGTTTGTTATTTCGATGGAGTACTCCCAGCCGAAGAAAGAGATCCTGAGATCTCTTTCTTCTTCGGGGATGACAATACACCGGTTACCTGTATGGGATATTATTTTAATAAGTTCATCTTAATTATTTTAGTGAACCCTCCGGCCTGAATCCTTGCTATATATATGCCGGAAGCAATTCCCCCTGCATCAAAATTAACTTCATATTGACCAGCTGCCTTGTAAGCATTAACAAGAGTTCTTACTTTCTGGCCGAGGGAATTATAAATTGTAAGTTTAACATGGGAATCACTGCCAATATTATATTTTATAGTGGTAGCAGGGTTAAACGGATTTGGATAGTTCTGTGCCAGGGAAAACTGGACGGGAGCATCGAAGGAAATTTCAACCGGATCATAAATTTTCTGCGTTCCGTCGAAATCCTGCTGTATCAATCTGTAATATGATAAACCATTTAGCGGTTCATTGTCCAAAAATGAATAAGAATGAAGTTCAGTAGAAGTACCGTAACCATCAATAAAACCAATAGTTAACCACTTTTGCTTATCGGAAGATCTCTGGATCTTAAAACCTTTATTATTAGTTTCTGTGGCCGTTTTCCAGTTTAATTCAATGTGTGCTCCCGAAATTTTAGCAGTGAATGAGTTAAGCTCCACCGGCACATTATCCGGTAGAAAATCAAGTACATAAAGTCCTGTACTGATATCAGATATTATTACATTGCCTGACGGGAAAAACGGGTAGCATCCCCATGCTCCCTCATAGGTTCCCGAAGTGGAAGGATATGTATCATATCGCCCGACATAAACAGGGTTTGCAGGATCAGATACGTCAAGACAGACAAATCCGTCTTTATAATATGACATATAAGCATACTGCCCGCGGATAAAAACATTATGGGTAGGAGTGTTTTCAGGCATTTGCCAGGTAGGAACTATGAGGTCCCAGCTGGTTCTGTCCTGCAGGTCCCAAACAGTAACATCGCGTACATTAAACTCTTCGCAGGCAACGAAATATCTCTTATCTTCAGTAAGCCATCCGCTGTGAGCATAGATGCCGGGTAAAGCCGCACTTTGGCTTACAAGCTGGGGATTTGCTTTATTTGAAACGTCTACAACATCATAGGTATCTTCCGATGAGGCATAAACAGTATCATCGTATACATATACATCGTGAACGTAACCGCTTGTGGAATAATATGCGGTCTGAACCGGATTAGTGGGGTTCGACAGATCCAGGATGTGGATCCCGCTTCCAGTATTTGCTCCTACAACATATGCATAACCGTCAGCAATGAAAATATTATGTGCGGTCGAAAAGTAGGTAGTATTATTTCCAATATAAGTAACACCGTTCGGCAGATCGGCGAGATCGACTATCTGTAAACCGCTTCCGCCTTCGGATACCATATACATATAATGATCATGTGTTTTAATATCCCGCCATATTGAGGATGGACCAGTTACAAAAGCAGCTTCAACAGGATTAAGGGGATCGGTTATATCTATTACCGATGTTCCGGTATTCACACCCAGGAGGGCATACTCTCTTCCATTCTGATCTGTATAACCCCATATATCATTATATCCCGCAGAAGGATACTGATTAAGGTTACTCAGTAACTCTGTGTTTAGTTCCTGGGCAGAAACAGGAATTACAATGTACACCAGCAAAAGGAGTAAAATGAATTTTTTCATTAGGTCTCCGCAATTATTTAAGTAGAAGTAATTTTATCGTCTTTTTTCTGTCGTGATTTCCGGCTGACAACAGGTATATTCCTGAGGCGGCAGAAGATCCGTTTTCATTTTCTCCGTTCCAGTAAAACTGATGGAGTCCTCCGGAGAGTTCTCCGTTAAAAATCGATGCAACCTTTCTACCAAGGATGTCATAAATGACAAGAGAATACCTGTCCCGTTTTCCTGCTTCAAAGTTAATCCGTGTTGACGGATTAAATGGATTAGGGTAAACGGAAATCAGAAAGTAATCTTTTATTTTTTCTGCAGTATCTGTTAAACCTGTCACGGTCTGATTTCTATAAAGATACAGACCTCCTTTTATATTACCAACAAAAAAATCCTGATCTGTGTCATAATCAATATCAACAAAACAGGGCAGGGCATCTGCTCCGAAATCCTGTCCTGTAAAGTTATTAGTAACCAATGTCCATAAAGGAAGGACATTATTTCCGTCATTCCGGAAGTAAAAGACGAACCCGTCACGATTTCCTGCAAAAAAGTCTATGTCACCATCCTCATCATAATCGATGAAAAATGGCGCACTGTTATCTCCGACGTCAATAATCTGTGAGCCGGGATCCTGGGGGTTAAGTCTGTGAATAAAGGTTGTATCGGCGGTGAATTGAAAATCCTGCGATGTGCCGGTGTTTTTATAAAAATAGAATTTACCATTAAAAGCTCCGCAAGCAAGATCAGGGTCCCCGTCATTATCATAATCAAAAAGGAAAGGGCGTGCATAAACTCCAACGTCAATTATTCCGCCGCCGCTGTCTTCAAGTTTTCCTGAAAATTTGAAATCGGGGGAAGAAGCTGTGCCTGTGTTAGTATAAAGTGAAATCGTCCCATCGAAACATCCGATGAGCAGGTCCGGGTTACCGTCAGCATCAAGATCCGATACAGCAGGACTAACGGTAAGCTCATTTTTTATACCGAAGTAAACGGAATCAACTAATAAAAAAGAAGGTTGTGTCCGGGTACCCGTATTTTTGAAATAGAACAGAGTTCCGTCAGGATTCCGGGTGGAACCAATTAATAGATCCTGATCGCCGTCATTATCCAGGTCAGCAAAACAAGGGGCACTGTCATTTCCAACATCAAGGGTCCTGAGATAATTCTCTGTGATCTTATGAAAGTTATCTGTATTAGCATTTCCATCATTTCTGAAGAACATCAGCGACTGAGGTACTGTAGGATCATAAAGAACAGTAACAAATAAATCGAGGTCGCCGTCATCATCAATATCGGTAAACCTGGGCATATTGAATCCGCTTGTATATACGCTGTCCTGATTGTGAGGATACCTGTTGTATACGACCTGCAGATCAGGAACAGAAGGTGTCCCCTGATTCTCAATGAAATAAAGACTTCTGCTGAAAAAGTCTCCCCAGAACAGATCAAGGTCTCCGTCATTATCTATATCTGCGAAATCAAGTGAACTTGCACCATGCCTGCTTCCTTCATTATTACTGCTGCTTATTATATAAATTCCCTGCCATTCGTTGGTTATAAATTTCAGGTTAAAAACTGACGGTGTACCGATATTCTCATAAAAGTTCAATGTTCCTACAGAGTTCCCTGAGATAAAATCCTGGTCACCATCGTTATCGATATCAGCAAATACAGGATTGCATCCGAACTCGCTGTATATGGGATCCCCGTTGTTGTCTTTTAATGTGTCCTGTTCGATTGTAAAAAAGGGGATTGAAGGTGTTCCGGATATTCCTGCGAAATTGTATGTAGGCCCCGGGTGTGCCTGTGAACAAATCAAAATCGTTATCATTATCGATATCAACTAAGTAAAACCAGTCGTAGAAAAATAGTCCCGGTATAGTATCCAGTGACAGGCTGAAATGAGGATCCGAAGAAGATCCGTCATTCCGGTAGAAGCCGTAAGTTCCGTCGCTGTCGAGAAAGAATAAATCCTGGTCGCCGTCATTGTCAATATCTATGAACTGCGGTTCAGGATTATTAGTGCCGCCTGAAAATATATTTATCAGGGGACCCTGCTGATCACTAAACGGAATTGAGTTAAGCTCGCGATGGAATATTTGTGAATACAGCATTCCCGCGGTTAATAAAATAAAAGTAATTAATTTCATTGATAAGTGACCTGGTAGAGACATGTGTCTCCTATAATCTTAAAAGGTTCGCTCTTAAGATTATCGATATCCTTTTCTTTTGTTTGTATTGAACGCTCGATGAACAAGTAACTGTCATCGGCAAGGTATCTATTAGTTAGTATATTTTCAACTACTTTATAGATATCGTCTTTGAAGAATGGTGGGTCGGCCAGAATTAAATCGTACTGCTTATGTTGAGTGAGGGCTGTGAACTTAACTGCTTCCATTTTATGGACACTGCTTGTTTCTTCAAGGTTTAATGACCTGATATTTTCCTGCAGGTTTTTATAGATAGCAAAGTTTTTTTCCACAAAATCTACTGAGGCTGCTCCGCGGCTGAGACATTCCAGACCGAGAGATCCGGAACCTGAATATAGATCAAGAACCGATATATTTTCAAATGACAGACGGTTATTAAGAAGATTGAAGAATGTTTCCCGAACTCTGTCGGTGGTGGGCCTGATAAATTTTGAGTCCGGTACCTTTATCAGTCTTCCTTTGAATTCACCGGAAATAATTCTCATTCTCATAAAGGTTAGTAGGATGTAGTAATAAAAAAATAGTCAGCACCAGGCTGACCCAATCATAAAATATTAATAATTATCAGGCTAGTCTTAATGCAAGACCTGCAGAAGAAGAAAAAGAGTTAAATTTTTCCGAAAAATATTTGTTCTCAAACAGCCTGGGATTCGGTTTTATTTTTGCGAAGGGATTAAAGTTAACAAACGGGATATCTAGTTTCTCTCTGAGTGTCTCAACCATAGAGCCCGAAAGTTCTACACCGCTTATATAAGCTGACTCAATTATCTGCCTGCTGATATTCGGGTGAAATTCTGACTCAAGCTCTGCGTTTAAATGGTTCACTATCTCTCCCGCATTATGAAGATAGTAGACTTTGAAGTAAACAGGTTTACCTTGGTAAGAAAATATTACTGAAAGCTGTTTCCCCGCAAGGAAAACACTCAGCGTCAAACCCTTTTCCGAAACCGGGTTCGTGGCAGTTAAAGCCCTCTCAGATGCAAGATGCACATTATCGATAAACTTCAGCTTAAGACCATTCCGTTGACAAAACTCTTTTATTAGCTTTACATATTTTCTTGAGAGAGAGATTATTATTGAGGTATTCAGATCAATAAGCCTGTTCTTTTCGATCTCAATATATTGAATTACCTGTTCTGCAGGGTTAATATCGGGATAAATCAGTGAAAGCTCCCACCTGAATTCTTCAATCAAATCCTGGTGAAGCAGAGTATTATCATAAGGAAGCTGAACAACTTTAAATACTTCCGGGGGAAGGGAAAAAGAGGCTGTGCTGCTTTTTAAGGGGTTTCTGACAAGTATCTCATCAAAAGCGCCCTGTAGAAGGGCGCTAATTTTTGTTTCTTTATCTTTTTGTAAATCAAGCGGTTCGTTGAGAAAAGCTTCATCCACATTCTCTAAAACAAACTGATCTTCTTTCTCAATAATTTCAACCACCTGAAGCCTGGATGAAGATAATGTAAATCCTGCATGATTTTCAAATCCTGTCATCAGATTCTTCAATTATTCCCATGAAGCAGTATTCTTGAGCGCATCGCTTTCAAGACTTCCTATTGAACCGTATCCGTCAGGATCTTCAAGATAGTACCTGTTGCCTATTGTCATGCTGGAATCAATTCTCTTTATCTGATTATTTCTTCCGTATATTGTATCAGCTGTAACGGCGGTATCAACCTGAAGTATATACGGAGAGTGAGTTTTAGGAGTTCTGTATAAACTATCCGGAGTAAACTTACCCGAGGTCAGTGGCACAAACGGGTTGGCAGGTCTTCTTGACAGTGAATCGAATGCATTCATTACACTGTCTACCATAGAATCGGTTTTTACAAAATTTATAAGACTATCGAGATTACCGGTATAGTGTCCATACTTTTTATTCCACAATATCTCGGCTTCCTTGATATTCTTCATCCTGAGGTGTGATTCCTGCTTGTAATATTTTTCTTTTTCAACAATATCTTTAGGGTCAATAATTGCAACTTTAACCAATATTATAACTAAAACTACAATAACGAAATAAAGTATAGCGTGAATATACCAGGGTTCTGGCTTAGTCATTTTTCCTCCGGAGCTTTGAAAAAATTTGAATGATCAATATATAGAAATTTTTCAATGTTATTAAATCTGGTTTTCCCGATTCCTTTTACCTGCATAAGTTCTTCCAGGTTCGCAAACCGGCCTTTATTAATCCTAAAGTCAATAATTTTCTGAGCGGTTTTTTCACCTATTCCGGGAAGTCTCACCAGATCTTCAATGCCGACAGTATTAATATTTATCGTCTTTTCGCCGGGAAGCTTTTCAGCTTCTTTTTTATGAAAATTACTGGTGTTAAAATCTAAAACTTCCTGCTTAGAGTCAATATATTTATCATCTGATAACCCGGCTGTTTCCTTATCTTTTGCATCATCAGATTGTTCAAAAAGTCGTTCTTCCGAAGTATAATCAAAGTTTTTATAATCCGGACGCTCATAATCAGTATTATAAGCCCTATACAGCAAACCGGCTGTAAACACTGCGGTCAGGAATAACAGGACTTTAATTTCTGTTACAGTAAACCCGATTTTTCCGGATAGTTTGTCAAACACCCCCGTAAACCCGAATATTATTCTGATAAATTATATTGAATATAACACAAAAAGAAAAAGAATACCACGAATAGAATATATCAGAGTTTGAATCGCTTGAAAAAATTTTTCTCTTCAGATCCAGAGGATGATTTAATATTCGGAGCATTTAAAAGCTCTTTCAGTAGTTCTTTCTCTTTCGAATTGAGTTTTTTCGGAACAGCAATATTGACTCTTACAATCTGGTCTCCCCGTCCCGAATGATTCAGATGCTTTATTCCTTTATCTCTCATCTTAAGAAGTTTGCCTGATGCTGTGCCGGAATCGATCTTTAATTTGGCTTTGCCGCTAAGTGTGGGAACCTCCACCTCGCCGCCAAGAGCAGCTTCCGGGAAACTGACAAAGAGATCATACAGGATATCATCACCTTCGCGCATGAAGTATTCATGCTCAATTTCTTTGAAAACAACGATCAGGTCGCCTGCAGGACCACCGCGTTTACCGGCATTTCCATCGTTCCGCATGGTCATGTAGTTTCCTTCGCTTACTCCTGCCGGGACGTCAATTTTTATGCTCACATCCTCCTGAACCCGTCCATCACCCATACATTTTTTACAGGGCTTATCTATTACAGTTCCTTCACCGTTGCAGTTGCTGCAGGTTGTAATGTTTACAAACTGACCAAATACGGATCTTGATACAGTCTTAACCTCACCGGTTCCATGGCAAACAGGACAGGTATTCTTTGACGTCCCTGCCTCTGCACCGGATCCTCCGCACTCATCGCATTTTACCTGCTTCTTTATCTTCAGCTTTTTAGTTGTACCTTCGGCAATCTCTTCCATAGTCAGTTTCAGTGTGACTCTCAGATCAGAACCCGGAGTACCTCCGGTACGCTGCCTGGTTCTCCTTTGTCCTCCACCGAAGAAATCATCGAATATAGATCCGCCTCCGAATATATCGGAGAAATGTGAGAAGATGTCGTTGATGTCTGAGAATCCCTGCTGACCTCCTCTTACACCAGCGTGCCCAAACCTATCATAATTAGCGCGTTTTTCATCGCTGCTCAAAATTTCATACGCTTCGGCCGCTTCCTTGAATCTTTCTTCAGCATCCTTATTATCAGGGTTCCTGTCAGGATGATACTGCATTGCAAGTTTCCTGTAGGCTTTTTTTAATTCTTCTTTGGAAGCGGTTTTCTCTACACCCAAAATTTCGTAATAATCTCTCTTTGACATATAAGAATATTAATCCTGTTTGTTTTCATTTGCTGAATTATCGTTTTCCTCCTGATCCTCCTGCTCTTCACTTACTACAACTTTAGCATGCCTGATAACGCGGTCCTTATACATATAACCTTTCTCGATCTCGTCCAGTACTGTATGAGGTGCAACTTCTTCAGCTTTTCGCTGCATCAGCGCTTCATGAAAATCCACGTCGAAGGGCTGCCCCACAGATTCTATTTTCTTTACACCCTGTTCATCAAGCACTTTCATCAGTTTATCATAAATAAGCTTTAAACCCTTTTTTATAGATTCTACGTCGCTTGAATTATCGATATGCTGCAATGACCTTTCAAAGTCATCTATAACCGGCAGCAGTTTTATGATGAATGTTTCGGCTGCATATTTTAGAAGATTAAGCTGATCATTTTCAGTTCTTCTTTTATAATTTTCGAATTCGGCAGCCCGTCTAAGCAGTTTATCTTTTAAATCGGCAACCTCATTTTCAAGCTCTTCAATTTTTTTATCCTTGTTCATTATTTCTTCCTCTGTTCCTGATATATCCTGTACCTGCTCAGAATCATTGATTTGTTCCTCCTGGTCACTGTTTTTTTTATCTTTTGTCATAACGCTTCTCCGGTAATTATTCATTCTTTAATATTTCTGATAACATTTTAGCCATATAGTCTACAATGGCCACCACCTTAGAGTATTCCATTCTTTTGGGCCCAATGATTCCAAGTGTCCCGGAAGAGCCCTCGATGGAATATTCTTTACTTACAAAACTGTATTCTTCAAGTTTACGATCTTCATTCTCACTGCCGATAGATATAAATACCTGGTCGGGAGCAGTATCGCTGCCCTTATCAAGTATATGGATTATTATGTCTTTATTTTCAATTAGTTCAACTATTCCCGGAATCTTTTCAGGATCCTCAAACTCCGGCTGTTTAATTATATTACTTGCACCGGTCAGGAAAATACTATCTTTTGAGTTTACATCCTTAAAGATCTTATCTACTGAATCAACGAAAAGTCTTATTACCGGTTTTTGATCTTCCTCAACGTCCCTGAATCTTTCACTTAAGGTATTTCTTATCTCTTTGAAGGTAAGTCCGCATAATCTTTCGTTCAGAAGAACCTGCACAGACTCGATTTGTGCTGGTTTTATTTCCGAGTCGATCTCCATAGTAATAGTTTTTACCAGACCGCCTTTTATACTAATGACTATCAGGATGCGGCTTGATGAGAGCGACACTATCTGAAGCTTTGCAAGAATGCCGGTATCAAGCCGGGGATATGTTACACAGGCAAGCTGCTTGGTTATGTTGCTTAAGATTGCAGTTGTTAAACGCAGTATTTCATCCGTCTCAATCTGTTCTACTACCAGGCCTTTATTGATCAAACCTTTTTCTGAATTACGTATCTTCTGGATTTCCATAAGTGAATCGACATAAAAGCGGTATCCCTTGTCAGTTGGGACTCTTCCGGCAGAGGTATGAGGATGCCCTATAAAACCGGATTCCTCCAGGTCGGCCATAATATTTCTGACCGTTGCCGGTGAAAAACCGATATCATATTTCTTAGTTATAAATCTTGAACCGACAGGGGACGCCGTCAAAATAAACTGCTGAATTATGGATCTTAGTATCAGTTTTTCCCTGTCGCTTAATTCTTCGTGTTCCATCATCGTAAATATGTTTTGAATTCGCTAATATAAAAAAAATAAGTAAAAATTGTTAACCTAAAAACGTGCTAAAATAATTAAAATTCGCAATATTTTAAAGTGATTTTAGCAGTCGACTTAATAGAGTGATAAATCAGCCAAATCAAGGATATTTGGTACTAAAAATAATCTTATTTTGTTTCCTAGCTCAATTCATCGTAAATTTTGCCTGCTTTTTAACCATCAACTTGTAAAAAATAATGTCAGGAAATTCCACTTATAAGGCCGCCGGGGTTGATATTGAAGCCGGTGATGAAACTGTCAAAAGAATAAAAGGATTTGCAAAATCCACATTTAATAAGAATGTGCTTTCCGATATCGGGCTGTTCGGAGCGTTTTATCAGCCTGATCTGGCAGGACTTAAAGAGCCCGTGCTGGTTTCCAGCGTTGATGGAGTGGGTACAAAGCTGAAGATAGCATTTGCAGCAGACCGGCATAATACAGTAGGACAGGACCTGGTGAATCACTGCGTAAATGATATATCCGTTTGCGGAGCCAAACCTCTTTTTTTCCTCGATTATCTTGCTTTCGGAAAACTCAATCCCGATAAAGCAGCAAAAATAATCGAAGGGTTCTCAATCGCCTGCAGAGAAAATGAATGTGCTCTTATTGGCGGGGAAACCGCTGAAATGCCCGGACTATATGCAGAGAACGAGTATGATATGTCGGGAACGATAGTTGGCATTGTTGATAAGTCGGGAGTTATTGACGGTAATACTATAAAAAAGGGTGATGTACTTATCGGGTTTTCTTCAAACGGACTTCATACAAACGGGTATTCTCTTGCAAGAAAAGTCCTTATCCCAAAGTTCAAAATAAATGAAAAAATTGATGAGCTTGGGTCTACTCTAGGGGATGAACTGCTGAGAGTCCATAAATCATATCTCAAACTCATCACCCATTTGAATAAAAATATGAAAGTTAAAGGATTCTCTCATATAACCGGCGGCGGTATAATAGGGAATACCAAAAGGGTTCTGCCGGAAGGATTAAGACTTGATGTAAAATGGGATGAGTGGGAAATGCCCGCTGTATTCAGGTTAATTCAGCAGACTGGGAAAATTAGTCTTGAAGAAATGAGAAATGTTTTTAATCTTGGAATCGGTCTGGTTGCAGTTGTTTCTCCCGATGATGAAAGCAGAATCATATCTCTCTCCAACGAAATAAATGAACATCCGTTAAGGATTGGCGAAATAATTTAACCTTTTAATATGCATCTTATTAAATGTGTAACTCTTCCGGTATTATTCATTGTCTTGTTCTTAACCGGAGGATGCGATAAAGGCATAGAACCGCGGCCCGCTGATGAGATCCCGGGATTCGGAGGAAGGATTACCTTCATTGGTGCGTGGCCTGACAGCATTCGAAGGAGTTACGTAGTTGCCTTTGACAGCCTTCTTGAATCCCCTGATGATTTCAACATATTTAATCTGAAATATCTTAGCGGTGAGATCCCGCTTGGTGTAACAACCTACGATTATGATTCCAGGGACAGTGCTCTTATACATATCAATCCGGGCAGCTTCGCTTATGTGGCTGTTGTTCAGCAGTCTACAATAAATCCTTCTCTAAACCCAAATGACTGGATAGTTGCAGGGATTTATTATGCTTACGGAGATACAACCCACCCGGGTCAACTGGTGATTCCCGAAAAAACTTTTATTAAAAACATTGATATCAGGTGCGACTTTAACAACCCTCCGCCACAACCAACCGGCGGCGGATGAAATTGTTACATTTTTATATCGTAATTCTCCTGATGACCGGCGCAGCGGCGGCGCAGCAATATTCAGTATCCGGGACTGTTACCGATACAGCAGGCAATCCTATCCCTGGCGTTAATATTATAGTTGAAGGAACCGGTACAGGAACGGCTGCCGACGCAAACGGCCGGTATAAAATTGAAACCCTTACTTCAGGAAAATATACTCTCAGGTTTACTGCAGTGGGTTATTCTGCGGTAACAATTGATTTTGACCTTGATGAGAAATCCCGGGTAATCGACGTTACCTTAAAACAGAAGCCTGTTGAGTCGGCACAGGTCATTGTGACAGCAGGAAAGAGAGCGCAGTACCTTTCTGATCTTCCGGTCAGTGCTGATGTAATTCATTCTGATGAATTTGCTAAAAAAAATATCAACGATCTGGAGAATGCCCTTCGTTATGTACCTGGAGTTAATATGACTGAAGACCAGATCAGTATTCGCGGATCAAGCGGCTACAGCAGGGGAGCGGGTTCGAGAGTTTTGCTTGCGCTTGACGGTATACCTTTTTATACAGGGGATACCGGCGAAACTATCTGGGAGATGATACCGACAGCTGCAATCCAGAGAGTAGAAATTATTAAGGGTGCTGCCAGTTCTCTTTACGGTTCTACGGCGATCGGCGGTGTAATAAATGTGATTACCCGTGACATTCCGGAAAGTCCGGCGACCTTTATAAAGACATTTGCAGGTGTTTACGATAAACCGGCCTATGCAGAATGGCGATGGTCGCCTGAAAATAGATTCTTTAATGGTTTAACCCTTGCTCATTCACAAAGATTCGGAAAGCTGGGACTTGAGCTATCGCTCACAAGGCTTGAGGATATGAGCTACAAACAAAACGGGTTCTCTCATAAATATATCGGATTTGTTAAAGGCAGTATTAATATCACGCCGGCAAGTTCTATCACCTTGCTTGCAAATACTCTTAATAAAAAAGGCGGCAATTTTTATTACTGGAAGGATTCAAGGCACGCACTCCTCCCAACCAATGATCAGCAGGGACAGACTGTAACTACTGCCCGGTATCTTTTTGGCGCTATTTATAAAAACGTCTTAAGTGAAGACATGCTGCTGAACATAAAAGGAAGTTATTACAGAACCGACTGGAGTGATACTTCTCCTGCAATGGATAAATCGGTTACAAATCTGTACCGCGGTGAGGTGCAGCTAAATAAAAGTTTTTCAGATAACCTGGTTATAGTAACAGGTATTGAAGGCTTAAGTTCAAATGTGAATTCTAATTTATTCGGAAATCCTGACATGATCAGCGGAGGAATTTATGTTCACGGTGATATCTCGTATTTCTCGCCTTTAACTATATCTGCCGGAATCCGTTATGACTATTCAAAGCTTGATACGCTGAATGGTGAAAATGCTGTATCACCCAAATTAGGTTTCAATTATAAGGCTGCTGACAATTTCATTCTGAGAGCATCCGCCGGTACCGGTTTCCGGGCACCTTCACTTGCAGAAGCATTTACATCTACTACAGCCAGCGGGATAATAATTAAACCGAATCCCGCTCTGAAATCGGAAACCAATTTCACTTTTGAGTTCGGTGCAGATTATAAACCATATCCGGGATTGACTCTGGATGCGGCTGTGTTTCAGAGTGAGTATTACGACTTTATCGAGCCCAGGATAGATCCCGCAGACGGACGAGCTGTGTTCAGTAATGTTACCAGGGCCCGAATACAGGGATTAGAAACAGATATAAGTTCTGAACTTTTTAATAAGACGATTGTTTTATCTTTAAGTTATACGTATTTGTGGACCAGGGATTTAAATAAAAATAAAGCCCTTAAATACAGACCGCGGCATACCATTACAAGTTCGATCGATTATTATTTCGGCAGTTTGAATCTCGGAGCAGATTTCCGGTTCTGGAGCCGCATGGAGCAAATTGATGATGAACTTGTCAGGATCATTAATGACGGTGATCTGCGTGTCTCTGCATATGTGCTTGATCTGAGGGCCTCTTATAATTTTAATTCTCTGGGCATACCTGCTTCTGTTTTTCTTAATGCTAATAATGTTTTAAATTATAACTATGTTGAATTAATCGGAAATTTAAAACCTGTCAGGAATTATTCGCTGAGTATTCAGTTTAGTTTCTGAAAGGGGGAATCAATGTTTATAGATACACACGCACATTTATTTTTACCGGAATTTAAGAATGATCTCGATGAGGTCATTGAACGTGCCCGGCAGAACAAGGTAGATTACATCATAGTTCCGGCTACGGATATAGATTCAGCCCGGAAAACTCTTCAGCTTGCAGACAAATATGATATTATTTATGCGGCTGTGGGAGTTCATCCCCATGATACAAAGGATTGGGAACCTTCCTGGGTTCAGGAAGTCGAGGAACTTGCACAACACCCAAAAGTTGTGGCAATTGGTGAGATCGGTCTTGACTACCATTATGATTTTTCGCCGAAGGAAAAACAAATAGAGGCGTTTAAGTCACAGCTGGACCTTGCCGTAAAGCTTAAGCTTCCTGCCGTTATACATAACCGGGAATCTGATGAAGATATGATGAAAATTATATCAGCTTACTGCGGTAGTGAACTGAGAGCTCAGTTTCACTGTTTTAATTCATCACTGGAAGATGCCCGGGAATATATAAAGATGAATCATATTGTTTCTTTTACAGGGAATATCTCTTTTAAAAAGATGAGCGATCTCAGAAAAACACTTGCAGGAATAAGTCTGGATAATATTCTACTTGAAACAGATTCGCCGTTTATGACTCCCGAACCGCATCGTGGTCACAGAAATGAACCTGCAAATGTTAAGCTGGTGGCAGAAAAAATGGCTGAAGTACATAATATAAAAATGGAAGATATCGCCAAAGTTACCTCTTTCAATGCCTTCAGATTCTTCGGAATAAGTGCTAAAAATAAAATCAGCTTTACATATCCAATCGGTAAAAACCTTTATGTCAATATTACAAACAGGTGCAATGCCGATTGTTTTTTCTGCAACAGGAAAGGCGACGCCTCTCTTCACGGTTATAATCTTAAGATGACCAAAGATGAAGAGCCTCCGGCCGAGGTTTATATTTCAGAGATAGGTGATCCCACGGATTACGAGGAGATTGTATTTTGCGGATATGGTGAACCGACTATCCGGTGGGATGTTGTAAAGAAGATCGCAAAATATGTAAAGGAGAACGGAGGGAAAACCAGGCTGAATACGAACGGACATGGCAGTTTTATAAACAAGAGAGATATTTCTCCCGAATTTAAAGGGTTGATTGATACCGTTTCAATAAGTATTAATACTGTAGATCCGAGACAATACGCAAAGATTATGGGGCTGGATACCCGGTTTTTTAATGAGATGGTTGCTTTCGCAAAAAATGTGAAACAGTATACAGGCACGCTTGTAATGAGTGTTGTTTCAATCGATGAGATCGAGATAAATAAAGCAAAGGATGTCGTTGAGAATAAGTTCGGCGCCGAATTCAGGGTACGGCCTTATTTCTGATATGATGAAGTATTATATAATTATAATCGGGTTCCTCTTTTTTTCATCAAACATTTATTCCCAGTTCAGTAGGGATGAGGTTGAAAACAGGATTGACGATATCCTGAAAGATGAATTCTTCAATACCACCACAATTGCAGTAGATGTATATGATCTTACAACGGGCGAGTATATATACCAGGTTAATGAACACAGACTGCTGAATCCCGCCTCTAATATGAAACTGCTTACCTCGGCAGCAGGACTCATCTTTTTGGGCCCGGGCTATAATTTTGTAACGTCGCTTCAGTATACCGGGGAAATCGTAAATAATACTCTCTACGGCGACCTTTATGTTATCGGCGGATTTGACCCGATGTTCAGTACGGCAGATCTTAATCAATTTATTAAGGATATAAAAAAAGCCGGAATTAAAGAAATATCAGGCAATATATATGGAGATGTTTCCAAAAAGGATTCGGTATTCTGGGGAAGGGGATGGATGTGGGATGATGATCCTTCAACAGATGTGCCGTATCTTTCTGCACTGAATATCAACAGCAATTCGATAGATGTTTATGTAACAGGGTCGGTACAGGGTATGAAACCTGATGTCAGAACTGATCCCGCTACCGATTATGTTAATATTATTAATACCGCCGTCACTTCAACCGTGGACCCTCAGCATATTAATATTACGAGAGACTGGAGGAACAGGAAAAATGATATATATGTTTCGGGGTATATCCTGCCTGTTCAATATTCACGCGGCGATACCGTAGAAACCAGCGTGAATGTATTCAGACCCGATTTTTATTTCCTGAGTATTTTTAAAGAACATCTTGTTAAAAGCGGGATCAAAGTTTCAGGAAAACTGGATCTGAAGCAAAAGCCTAATGCTTCAAAGTGGCTCTCGGTGTTCAGCAGAAGTTATGACTCTGTGATGACTTACATGAATAAGAAAAGTGATAATCTGTGTGCCGAGATGGTCCTTTATTCACTTGCGGCCTCTTTTAATATTTATCCGGTTACTGCCAGGCAGGGAATTGATGTAATCGATTCGCTGCTGACCTTATCAGGCGTATTAAGAAATAATTATATTCTTGTAGACGGATCAGGCCTTTCGCGATACAATCTTATCAGCGCTGAACAGGTACTGAGTGTATTAAAATATATGTTTTCCTCTGATCCGTATTTTTTTAATATTTATTTAAAATCATTGCCGGTTGCGGGAGTTGACGGTACACTTGGTAAAAGAATGATTGGTACAGATGCATATGGAAAGGTTTATGCTAAAACAGGAACATTAAAAGGTGTCAGCTGTCTGTCAGGTTATGTGATGAGTAAGAATAATCACATGCTTGCATTTTCTATCCTCGAGCAGAACTTCCTTGATCAGACCGCATATGCAAGATATCTTCAGGACAAAATCTGCCAGGTGCTGGCTGAGTATAAGTAAATGGTTTTATATCCTTCCCGGATTCTGTTAAATTAACTTTTTAATTCTTATCTACATTAGCAAATGAAGCTAAATAAAACACTGATTGTAATTTTCGCTGCTTTACTGATAGCCGGCTGTGAAAAGCAAGAGGAAAATAATATATCAAGACCGGCTTTTGAAATACAGAAGACCGATAGTATTCCATCATTTAGTGGGGAAAATGCTTATGCACAGACAAAGGCACAGGTTGACTTTGGTCCCAGGAACCCGGGATCTTCGGGGCATGCGCTGGCATTATCATACCTGCAGAATGAACTTAATCGTTATGCCGATGAGGTAATTCTGCAGTCGTTCTCTTATGCCGGTTATAACGAGGAATTAAACCTTACCAACATAATAGCAAGATATAATCCGGATAATAAAAACCGTATAATGATATGCGCCCACTGGGATACAAGACCAAGGTCGGAACATACAAAGGACAGCACAAAACGCAGTCTTCCTATTCTTGGTGCTAACGACGGAGCCAGCGGCTGCGGGGTGATCCTTGAACTTGCACGTATAATTAACACGAAAAAATTAAACGTTGGTGTTGATCTTGTCTTATTCGACGGAGAGGACTACGGGAAAGAAAACGACCTCGATAATTATTGTCTCGGTTCTAAATATTATTCCGTAAACATTCCAGACGGTATCTATCCACGGTTTGCTATTCTGCTTGATATGGTAGGCGATAAGGATGCCGTATTTATGAAAGAAGCCGCCTCAGTGGAATATGCACCTGATATTGTTAACCTTATCTGGGATATAGCTTCCCAGCTGAATGCCGCTGCATTCGTGCCCCGGAAAGGTGAATCAATATATGATGATCATATCCCGTTAAACCAGGCGGGGATCAAAACGATTGATATTATCGATGCTGAGCTGGTGGGGGCTGATACGCCGGTTGAAAGACGGAATTACTGGCATTCAGACAGAGATACTATGGAAAATATTGCTGCGGGCACTTTGCGGCAGGTCGGCAGTGTTCTTGTAACACTTCTTTATTCAATACATTTTAATGCTTAAATGAAAAAGTATAAAGAGTTTCTTATAACGGCTGAACCATTTAACGCGGAACTACTTTCCAGCATTTTGTGGGAACTTGATATTACCGGTATAAATGAGGATGTAAACTGTTTACGTGTTTTTGCCGATATGGAAAGCAGTCTGAAAACAGAATCGATAAATCTGCAGCTTGCAAAGTTACAGTCAGAAAATCTTCTTCGTGACTTCAGGGTTGAAGAATCAGTTCTGGAAGAGAAAAACTGGAATGAAGAGTGGGAAAAATCGCTTAATGTTATTCAGGTTTCCGATAGAATAGTTATTAAGCCTTCCTCAAAGAGCTATGATAAAGAAAGATGATCAGATAGTTATTATAATTGATCCCAAGATGTCATTCGGTACGGGAGAGCATCAGACCACAAAACTGGTTATCCGTCTGCTTGAAAAATATGTGCAGAAAGGAATGAAGGTTCTTGATGCCGGTACAGGCACGGGAATATTATCGATTGCGGCGGTTAAACTCGGCGCCGCCGGTACGATTGCCTTTGATATTGATGACTGGTGCTATGAAAATGCGAAAGAAAACACCGGGCTGAACGATGTATCAGATGATATCGATATCAGGATAGGGGAGATAGATATGATTCCTGAAGATAACTTTGATATGATCCTGGCAAATATTCAGAAAAATATTCTGCTGGAACTATCGGGAGAATTTGCCGGCAGGCTAAAACAAAATGGTATAATACTTCTATCGGGACTACTCTGGGATGATGAAGAAGATATACTGAAAGAATATACCTTAAAAGGATTCAGTCATAATGAAACAATCAGAATGGATGACTGGATAGCACTCAGTTTAATAAAGTCCTGAGTTATTTTACTGCCTGTAAACTATTTTACCTCCAACCACAGTCATAACGGCTTTTACATCTTTAAGTTTTACCGGATCAATCGTTAGCGGGTTGTGGTCTAAAACAACAAAGTCGGCAAATTTTCCGGGCTCAATGCTGCCTTTTTCATTTTCGGTAAATTCAGCATAAGCGCTGTTGATAGTATAGCACTTTATTGCATCCTGAATACTGATCTTCTGCTCGGGGATCCATCCGTCAGGATTTTGACCATCAACCGTTCTTCTCGTTACAGCTGCATATAATGTCAGGAACGGATCAATCGTTACAACCGGCCAGTCGGTTCCAAAGCAGACCATAGCTTTATTTTCAAGGAAGGATTTATACGGATGTGTATACTTTATTCGCTCTTTCCCGATCCTCTTAACTGCCCACACCCCATCCTCTATTGCATGCGTAGGCTGAACGCTGGCAATCACTCCGACCTCAGCAAATCTCGTTATATCTGAGGGCTTTATATGCTGGGCATGTTCAATCCTGAATCTTCTGTCCCATGCAGGATTTTCCTCTCTTATTTTTTCGTATAGATCAAGCATATATGAGTTAGCCCTGTCGCCTATAGCATGAGTAGAAATCTGAATATGATTTTTATCAATATCTGCTGCCCATTCAGTTAATTTGCCGTCAATTATGATATCGTTTGGCAATCCGGTATTTGTAGTATCTCCTTCATATGGTTCAAAGAACCACGCTGTACTCGAACCTAGTGAACCATCTGAAAAAGCTTTAACGGCTCCAAGCTTGAGAAACTCATCACCAGTTCCGGCAGTTATATTATTATTTATGAGATACTGGTAATCGTCGATCGGCCACCTGATAGAAATTCTGCAGGTTAGTTTGTTTTCTGATTCAAGTCTTTTATATGCCTCATATGCAGGCCTTTCCTCCATCGAGAAAATATCCTGCACACTGGTTATTCCGAACCTTGCCGCTTCCTTAAGAGATGTCAGAGCCGCCTGATAGAAATCTTCAACATTATGATCAGGAATTTCATCAGAGATCAGTTCCATCGCATTATCTTTGAGGATACCGGTGGGTTCTCCGGTTTGCGCATCTTTTACTATCAAACCGCCTTCGGGACTGGGAGTATCCCGGTCTATTCCGGCAAGTTCCAGGGCTTTGGAATTAGCAAGACCAAGGTGGCCGTCCATACGGCTGACAAAAACAGGAGTATCACCTGTTATATCATCAATATCTTCTTTTGATGGCAATCTTTGAACATCCCAGCTCTCATGATCCCATCTTCCGCCTGTAACCCATTTACCCGGGTATTTTTTCACATAATCTGATAGTATTTGTCTGAATTGCTTTATTGACTTTGCGGGACGGAGGTTGATTCCCATCAGATAGAATCCGCCGCCCAGGAAGTGCAGATGGGCATCATTAAACCCGGGCATCATAAACTTTCCGCCGAGGTCAATTACTTCAGTAGTATTATCTATCCTGCTTTTAATCTCATCATTCGAACCGACGAATGTGATCCGACCGTCTTCTATTAACACGGCCTCTGCTTCAGGCTGCTTCTCATTAACAGTATAAATATTTCCGTTTATAAATGCTTTTTTCTGCTGGGCAGTACTAAAGGTCATAATGGTTATTATAAAGATTATTAGTAGAAAAAATTTATGCAGCATATACCCATCCTGCTTTCAGTTTAACTGGTGGATACTAATATATAAAAACAGCAGGATAAAGGAAATGAACGAAGCCCGGAGATGTTTCCAGGCTGCGTAAAAATGAATTATTTAAGGAGCATTAGCTTCTTTGATGCCGAAAAATTGCCAGTAACCAGCTTGTAGATATATACACCGCTTGCAAGTCGCGACGCATTAAATTGAACGGAATGCTGTCCTGATTTCTGATTTTCATTCACCAGGATGGCTGCTTCCTTTCCGGTAATATCATATACCTTAAGACTAACATGTTTCTGAACGGGAATAAAATAATCAATAGTTGTTACCGGGTTAAAAGGATTCGGGTAATTTTGTTTTAAAACAAAATTCATTTGGGTAACACTCACTTCAATAATTTTTGAGTATGAGAAGCTTCCGTTGAGGTCTGTCTGTTTCAACCTGTAATAATTAGTTCCTGCAGACGGATTCCTGTCTGTAAATGTATAATCTGTTTTTTCAGTTGAAGTACCGCTGCCGTTGATAAATCCTAGGCGATTCCACTTACCGGTAAAGTTATCTCTTCTCTCAACGCTGAATCCTTTGTTGTTGGTTTCCGTAGCAGTTGACCAGATCAACCGCACTTCACTCTCTTTACTGACAGCATTAAAAGAAATAAACTCTACAGGAACGTTATCAAGTATTCTGACGGGGAAATCAGCTCCAAAATTCCAATGATCGAGATCAGAAGGGATCCCGTCACCATTCACACTGTTTGCAGCTGAGTAGAGAGTATCCCAATCCACAGAATCTGCTGCAGTATAATTAAAATACCACGCAACTGTATCTCCTGAGAATACTCTTGGCTGGTTATGTGTTATTTCGTCGGCGAGTATCTGCGTTCCGGGATCAGTTGCAGTAAGAGTACTGAACCTGGATGCAACATCAAAGCCGCCTTTTACCATTGGACCGCCTGTCATATAAATATGATATTCGGCTGTTTCGCCTCTAAGGAGGGAGTCGGGACCTTCAATCCATACCTGCACACCGGGATCAGGATCAAGATTATGACATACGCATCCCGTGCCGTTAAGCCTGGTAGCTCCCGAAATACCCGTAGAAAAATCTACACCGGCATATATTACGGCAGAAAGAAAAACCAGTAATAGTAAATAATTTATTTTCATTATAAATATGCTTTTTTGTGATCAATAAGGTATGATCTTGCTTAGGGATATACCGCTCCTGGAGGGGAGCGGTATATTAAAGCAGAATTATTTCATTAACATCATCTTCTTTGTATTTACGAAAGAAGATCCGTCATTTCCTTTCGCTTCAATGACATAAAAATATAAACCGCTCGAAAGATTTCCTGCTGCAAAATCAACATTATATCTACCCGCAACATACTGACGGTTTGTAAGATCGGAAATCTTTTGTCCCAGTGCATTATATATAGTGATCTTCACTTTTGCATCTGTGGGCACGCTGAAATTTATTTTAGTCGTCGGGTTAAAAGGATTTGGATAGTTCTGGGAAATGCTATATGAAGCAGGAAGAGGAGATACAACTTCCACTACTTTCGAGTATTCTGAACTGCCGTCAAAATCAACCTGTTTCAACCGGAAATACAATTTTTCTGAATTCTGCATATTAGCAGTGTATGTATAAGAATGGCTCTCTGATGAAGTACCGAATCCGGGTACAAATCCGACCTTCTTAAAAGTTGTATTATCAGAACTTGTTTCGATATCGAATCCCTTGTTGTTCGTTTCAGTTGCCGTACGCCAGTTTAAAACAGCCTTTCCATCAATTACTTCGCCGGAAAAAGAAGTCAGTTCAACAGGAATGAACCATGGCGAATCAAGCTTATATAGTCCGCTTCCAAAGGCTGCAAATACTGTTACAGTATCAATAACGTGGTATGCATAATTACTGGAAGGGTTACTAAGTACCGTCCAGTTCAATCCGCCGTCGTGTGTGAAGTAACTGCTCCCTGAGTATTCACCGCATATTAGGTAATTAGAAAGTTGAGGTGAAATGGATAAACCCCACATATTTCTTCCGGAAAAATAAGGAATGCTCAGCCAGGTTTGTCCGTAATCGGTAGTTTTAAGAAAACCGCCTCCGCCTGACCATTTCGTGGCCCACGCAGTTCCCGGAATATTCTTGTCAACAGCTATTATTGGTGTTTCACCGCTTGTAGAGAAGGGGTGTGTCCACGTGGCACCATAATCCGTGCTTCGTGCAATTCCATAGCCATTATCACCGACGATAATGACATTCGGCTGATCGGGAAATACATCGATATCACAGGGAGAACCAAAGGGCAGAGATGAGGATAAGGTTATCCAGGTTGATCCGAAATCGTAGGAGGCTCTGAATGCGTTGCCGCTCATCGCATAGAGGGTGTCCGGATGAACGGGATCTTTCTCAACAGGTACTCCGAAGTAGTACCATGAAAAAGAACCAGTGGATACCCAGGTAGTACCGCCATCTGTTGTTTTCATTGTTTGCTGAGCATTCTCGATAGCGGCCAGGAAAGTATTTTCGTCGTATGAGCTTTGAAGCAAGCATTTAACAGAGGACGCACCCGGAATTGTATTTCCGAACGGCGAAAACGACTCTCCGCGGTCGGTACTTCTGTAAATTCTATTGCCTGATCCATAGTAGATAATGTTGTCATCCCAGTTATTCACACAGATCGGATCGCCGAGACTACTGCCGGCCTGTTTCAGCTGCCAGCTGTAATTCTGTGAATAAGAGAGAGAGAAAGAGAAAAGAAAAATGAGGATGAAAAAAGTATAATAGTTCTTCATATCTCCTGAGTATTTTATTATTTGAATCCCGCAGGCAGGTATGCTGCGTGTTAATTAAACTTTGTAGCTTTGTAATACAATTTCATTAAGTCCTGAAAACCGGAAAGGACATTAGATAATATGCCTCCCGTTCTGTCGGACAGGGGTTAAAGTATCCTGTAATTTATTTTATTTGCTCGATGTTTGATGGTCCTTTGAGACCGGTGAATAATATACAAACCCTGTAAATGGAATCCAAAAAAAAAATTCGTTAAGTTTGCCAATTCAGATTAAAAATTATAGCGGGAGAATTAATGAATCTTGATGTTCTTATTTTTGCTGCCCATCCTGACGATGCCGAATTAGCAATGGGTGGAACAATTGCTAAATTGACAAAAAATGACCTTAAGGTTGGGATAATAGACCTTACCAGGGGAGAACTTGGTACGAGAGGTACTGCGGAAATAAGACAGAAGGAGGCTTTCCTTGCCGCCGGTATCCTGAAAGCTTCATTAAGGGAGAATCTGGAGATCCCCGATGGAAATATTGAAAGGAAGAAAGAGAACCTTATGAAGGTTGTTATGAGTATCAGGAAATACCGCCCTAAAGTTATATTTGCCCCCTATTTCAATGATCGCCATCCTGATCATATATATACCAGTCGGCTTGTAAAAGAGGCAATGTTTGCTACCGGTCTTTCAAAGTTAAAAACTTTCGATCGTGAAGTTCCTCAAAATCATTACAGGCCGAAAAAGCTGTATTATTATATGCAGACATACCAGTTTGAGCCTTCCTTTATAGTAGATATTTCTGAATGTTTTGAGACTAAAATGAAGGCGGTTCAATGCTATCAGAGCCAGTTCCATGACCCGAGGAGTAAAGAGCCCGAGACCTTCATAAGCAGACCCGAGTTCCTTAATTACATTGAATCCCGGGCCCAGGTATATGGATTTCAGATTGATAAAAGATACGGTGAGCCTTTCTTCTGCGAGGAAAAGGTTGAACTAAGTCTGACAGAAATGCTGAGGGAATCTTAAACTTATCCAAGCCTGGCCTTCCTTAATCTGAGTGAATTAGAAACTACACTTACCGAACTCATTGCCATAGCCCCGGCGGCGATCATTGGGTTCAGCAGTCCCAGTGCAGCAAGCGGTATCCCTATCACATTATAAATAAACGCCCAGAAGAGATTCTGTTTAATTGTGCTGATGGTTTTTGCCGACAGTTTAAGCGTGCTGAGAACTTCCTTTATATTCCCGTTGATTAAGGTAATGTCGGCGCTTTCAATTGCTATATCGGTTCCGGTTCCAATGGCAATTCCCACATCTGCCTGAGCCAGGGCGGGGGAATCGTTAATGCCGTCACCTACCATTGCAACAACCTCACCCTGCGACTGAAGTTTTTTAACTATCTCTGCCTTATCTGACGGCAATACTTCCGAGAATATCTGTTCTATACCTGCTTCTTTAGCTATTGCTTCGGCAGTCCTTTTGTTATCCCCGGTAAGCAGTACAGTTTGAATATTTCTTTTCTTCAGATCTGCTACAACCATCTTCGTTTCACTGCGGATAATGTCGGCAACACCAATGATCCCTGATAACTTATTATCCTGTGAAATAAATATAGGAGTTTTTCCTTCGCTGCTTAATCTTTCAATTTCATCCGAACTTTCCGGGTCTATTTCAACCCCGCGTTCCCCCATAAGAGCTGAGTTTCCCATCAATACCTCCGCATTATTATAACTTGCTTCTATTCCGCTTCCGGTAAGGGAATTAAACCTGCTCACCTCATTCAGTACTATATTTTTTGACGAAGCATAATCTACTATAGCCGCTCCGAGAGGATGTTCCGACTTCGATTCAAGAGAAGCAGCTGTCTGCATCAATTCATCTTCATCTGTTCCGTTTTTTAAGATAATATCTGTTACGACGGGTTTGCCTATCGTTATCGTTCCTGTTTTATCAAAGACCACTGTTGTAACGGAATTAAGTCTCTCCAGGCTCTCAGCGTTCTTTATCATTATACCATTTGATGCGCCCAGTCCTGTTCCTACCATAATTGCAGTAGGAGTTGCCAGACCCAAAGCACATGGACACGCAATTACCATTACCGCTATAAAATTCAGCATTGCAGCGGTAAAGGGTATCCCCCCGACAAAATACCAGATCAGGAAGGTAACAACCGCAATTCCAATAACTACCGGTACAAAAATGGATGCAACTTTATCTGCCAGGCTTTGTATCGGAGCTTTAGACCCCTGCGCTTCTTCCACGAGCTTAACTATGCGCGAAATAACCGAATCTTTTCCAACCGCCTCTGCCCTGATAGTAAGACTTCCATTTTTATTGATGGTTCCGCCTATAACCTTTGCTCCTTTTGTTTTTTCTACAGGGATACTTTCGCCGGTAATCATTGATTCATCAATCGAAGAATAGCCTTCAATTATAGAGGCATCAACGGGGATCTTTTCACCGGGTCTGACTATAATAATGTCGCCGCTTACCACATCTTTTATCGGTATGTCGATCCGCTGATTATCTCTCAAAACTCTTGCGGTCTTGGGCTGCAAACCCAGAAGTTTCTTAATAGCCGAAGAAGTTTTGGATTTAGCCCTGGCCTCAAGAAGCTTACCCATAAGAATTAAGGTTATAATTATTACAGCTGTGTCAAAATAAATATGTCCGTCGGCAGAAGTCAGGTTCAGTAATTCCGGAAATAGTACAGCAATGGTGCTATATACATATGCAGTGCCGGTGCCGACAGCCACCAGGGTATTCATATCAGCGGAGAAATGTTTTGCTATTTTCCATGATGATGTAAAGAATCTCTTACCTGAAATAAAAATTACAAGTGTAGAACCAAGAAAAAGAAGTTTATTAACTTCATCCATCGTCAACGGGATTACATTCCTGAACCAGTCCGTCATCATAAGCATACTGACAATCATTATAGGGATTGAAAGTACAGCACTGAATATAAATTCCTTCCTTAGTTTCAGATATGATTCCTTGTGCTGAAGATCAGAAGCCGATTCTATTTCATCAGATTCGTCAGATTCTTTTTTCTCTGCCGGAGGAATGAGCTTATATCCTGCATCTTCAACAACCTGTGTGAATTTAGAAACATCGGCCAGGGAAGGGTCATAGGAAAGAGTAACCTTTTCGGTTGCAAGGTTTACATTCACCTCTCCGATTCCTTCCACTTTCTTCAACGCCTTTTCAACTCTCATAACGCAGCTTGCACAGGTCATTCCCTCAACAGGCAGGGTTAATGATTTAATTGCCTGGTTATTTATTTTATGTTCTTTTGATACTGGTTGCATTCCAATTTTTCCTTAATAGTTTACACAGCCTGATTTCATTTAAATTCTGGTTAAAACAGGTTTGTATCCGGCCTCTTCAATTGCATGGTAAATTTTCTGTTCGTCAGTTTTAGTTTCGTCATACTCTACTACCGCCTCGCCGATTTTAACTTTCTTGACCTTGACATCATCTAATCTTGATAATTCTTTTCTTACTGCCATTTCACAATGTCCGCAGCTCATTCCTTCGATTTTGATCTCTTTTGTAGTCATTATAGTATATCCTTTGTTATATTTATTATTATTGTGACTGTACAAATATAGTGCAGACGTTCGCCCGGAACGTTATATAATTATTGGAAAAAGTTATATGATTTTTGCGGCTTTCGGCAGGAAATTCATCACTTATTTGACATTATCAAGGGGTTTTCGGGTATTCTCAGTCATACTTTTAAACTGGTTAGCGGTCATTCCCGTTACTTTTTTGAACTGTGCGGATAAATGAGCAACGCTGCTGTATCCAAGCCTGAAAGCTATCTCACTGAGCGTCAACTCGCCGTACTTCAGCAGTTCCTTTGCCCTTTCAATTTTCTGCAGAATAAAATAGTGTTCAATGGTAATATTTTCGACTGAAGAGAAGAGGGTGCTTAAATAATGATAATCAGCATTTATCTTTTCCGAAAGATATTCTGAAATATTTATTCTTCCGGCAATTTTTTCTTCATCCCTGATTAATTCTATTACCTGGACTTTGATTTGTTCAATGATCTTCATTTTCCTGTCTTCAATCAGTTCAAACCCGTTTTCATTAAGCACATTCCTTATTTTATCGGTCATATCCCGATCCAGTTCCTCCGCTACTCTGACTTCTCCAAGACTGATGCTTTTAATATTCAATCCCAGTTTCTCAAATTCTTCGGCTACTACCCTGATACACCGGTTGCATACCATATTTTTAATATATACAGTAGTTCCTGTTTGCTTATCCATCTTCATAATATTATCTGTGAATTAACTTAACTAACAAAAAATAAAACAGAAATACCAATAAATAAAGCTCTATTCCTTTTCGAGGGGAAGCATAGTATTATTATTGGTCAATACAACCAACTTGCCGTCAATCAGTTTAACCTCAAGCATCTCTCCATTGTCAGTCAGCATCATCATTCTTCTATCTTTCAGCACCTTATTGGAATCAGGTAGAATCAGTAAAGTGTGATCGCCATTTTTCTTGATCTGGTACACGGTAGTGTCTGTTAGTCCAACCGCCATAATTTTATTATCATTTAATTTAACCGGTAAAGTCATTCCCGAATCAGCTATCATTACTATTTTTCCAATTTTATGATTTGCCATACCGGCCGGACCGCTCGTGACAAAAGTATCGCCTCCCATCAGAGTATCGTTAGAAACATTAATCCTTGATTGAGGCCGCTGTTTGGTTTGTTCAGGAGAATGACTATGCAGCTGATCGTCATTTTTATTAGAACATCCCGCGGATAACAAGGCGATTGCAAAAATTAGATAATAAAGTAGTTTCATTTCTCTGCCTTTAATGAAAGTGCAATTTTAATCATCCCGCACTATTTCATTGTATTATATAAGACACAACTTTCATTAGTGTGATTTAGTACAACTTACTTTTTATGTTTTTTAATGACTTCACCTATGGCGGGAAATACTAAAAAGAGCAGCGCAGTGGCTATTAAATATTTTGTTTTTGAGAAAGGGAGATCCATCAGGTTCCTTTTTCGTTTCAAATTTGTTGTATGATAAGAACACTAAAGTAAATCCGATGTGTAGCGGGTCATACAATCCGGCGAAAACAAAACTAGCCCACAATAGCAGTGTTTTTCAGACAGTTATCACAATTGCCGCATGGTTTTTCATCGTGAAAACCGAAATATTCTGATATATAAACTCTTCGGCACTCGTCAGTCTTAAAGTAATTTACCATTGAAAGGAGTTTTTTGTTATCGCTCATTAACTTTTCCTGCAGTATTTCTTCGTCTTCAAGTTCCGGGGGAAATTCTCCCGTAATACTGAGGTCTTTATTGTCAACCGAACCTTCGGTAACGCCGTATCTGTCGAATATTCCGAGAGCTGTCTCTATTCTGAAGTCGCTGCGGTTTTTGAAGTTCATTTGTTCTCTCAGGTATTCTATTCCGAGAGAATTAACAGCTGAGATCTCCCTCCTGAGCAGGTCATAAAGTGCAGAATAAAAATTTGCATCAGGATTAGACCATTTAATAAAGTCCATCTGTATATAAAGATCATCCTGTTTATAGAGAAGCAGGCAGTCGGACGGCTTCCCGTCTCTGCCAGCCCTCCCTATTTCCTGGTAGTACGATTCAACAGAGGAGGGGACTTCTGCGTGAATAACAAAACGGATATCAGGTTTGTCTATGCCCATTCCAAAAGCATTGGTAGCAAGTATTAAATCCTGGTTACCGTTCAGGAACACCCTTTGCATTCTTTTCCGTTCCTTGTCGTTTAACTTTCCGTGATAGATTCCATGAGGGATTTTCTTGTCACGCAGCAGCTGAGAGAATTTTTCAAGCGTCTGGATAAGTGAGAAATAGATAATGCCTGAACCATCATATTCCTTGATTATTTTAAGCATCCAGTCGGTTTTCTCTTTATCATCGAAAATATCCCTGGCTTCCAGTTTCAGGTTGGGTCTTTCAATTCCCTGGTGAAAGACTTTAATGTCTTCATCTTTAAGCCGAAGCTTATTTATTATATCCTGCTGAACTTCGCGGGTAGCAGTAGCAGTTAAAGCAATCGTCAGGGGATTATTCATTAATTCCCTGAATTCACCAAGTCTGGAATAATCGGGACGGAAATCATGTCCCCATTCCGAAATACAGTGGGCCTCATCAACAGCCAGAAGGGAGATATCAACTTTTCGGAGTTCCTTAACAAACTCAGGTTTGCGGAATCTTTCAGGGGTAACGTACAACATCTTTATTTTGCCATCGACAAACTGTCTCAGCCTTTGATCTCTCTCCTGTTTTGAAAGCGTGGAATTTATAAAAGCAGCGCTGATATCTTTTTTACGGAGGGCATCAACCTGGTCCTGCATAAGTGCAATAAGAGGACTAATAACAATTGTTCCGCTGTCCATCGATAACGCAGGCACCTGGTAACAGAGGGATTTCCCGCTTCCTGTAGGCATTATTACAAGCGAATGTTTACGCTCGTTAAGCGTTCTTCGGATAATTGCTTCCTGCTTACCGCGGAATTCCTTATAACCGAAATATTTTTCTAAAATTTCTTTAGGTTTCAAATTTACCTGACCGATTATAGTAAGACTATTAATCCGTGAACAAAGTTAAGATAATTATTCCTCTTTTATTATGATGAGGAAAGAGTGGTGTAAAATTAAAAACCTGATGTCATATCCACCGGAGGGAAATACCCATGAATGCTTCCCGCGGGTTGTGGCAGATCGCGGTGCCCAGCATAGAGCGATTTCACTCTGGTTTAACACTCAGTGAAAATGCCGGATAACTTATTCCTGATTACGTTTAAGGTAAGAGATTTCTTCGCCGCGTTCTCAATGACAATGCAAATGACCGATCACCTTTTTACTTGGAATACAGAATCCAGTACTGTGCCGTCTACCCATTTAATGACGGCAACTACTTTATCTTTATTTATCTTCGGTTTTGCAGGAGTGCCGCCGCAGATCTTATCCACTTCTTTTTTTAGCTCCTTAATATCAATTATCGGGATCGAGGAATTCTTCATCGCTTTAAGCAGATCTTTTCTGTTTGGATTTATGCACAATCCGCGTTCTGTTGCTATGACATCTATCAGTTCGCCGGGCCCACAGAGCGTTGTAACTTCATCAACAATTACCGGGATCCTGTCCCTGAAAGAAGGTATTGCAAGTATAGTACATTTCGAGAATAAGCAGTTCTGCCATCCGCCGATACCATGTAGGAGGTAGCCGTCGGAATGTGTAACTACATTAGCATTAAAATTGACATCTACTTCTGTTGCACCCAGTACAACGGCATCAACCATTGATGCAAAATTGCCCTTACCGTGGAAATTGTAACTTGTAAAAGGGGAAGTGTTAACGTGTCCCTCATTCTCACGCATACTTCTTACACCTTCAAGATCGAATGTCTGCCCGTCGAGTATATAATCGGTCAAACCTTCTTCGAGCATCTGGACAAGGTATTTCGTGCTGCCGCCCCTTACGAATCTTGCCTTAATATTTTTTGCTTTCATTCTTTCTTTCAGGAAAAGAGCGAAGGCAAGTGCAGTTCCGCCGGCTCCGGCCTGGAAAGAAAAACCGTCTTTCATTATTCCTGCTTCATCAAGAAAGCGGGCAACATATTCAGCAATTAAAAGTCTGTCAGGTGACTTTGTAACTTCCGTTGTTCCGGATACTATTTTTTTAGGATCTCCGAGCGTCTCAACCTGGACAACTAAATCAACATTATTTCCCTGTATCTGCCAGGGTACGCAGGGGAAGGGGACCAGGTTATCGGTAACTATGATAACTTTATCGGCATATTCTGAATCCCCGAGGGCAAAGCCGAGGAGTCCGCAGGCCGAAGGACCACGGTCTCCTGTCGCATTTCCGAAAGGATCTGCGGTAGGTGCTGCTATTACGGCAATATCAATATGAACTTCACCATCCTGGATCGACTGGTACCTTCCGCCATGAGATCTCAGCACTCCGACACCCTTCATCTTACCTTCAGAAGTAAATCTGCCTAACGGACCATTCATACTTCCTTCAATGTGATGGATAGTTCCATCCTTCAGATATTTGATAAGGTGTTCGTGAACAGGGAATGAAGCGCTTGGGAACCAGCGGATATTCTTTACTCCCATTTCTTTGATGGTGTCGAAAAGCATATTGGTAAGTACGTCCCCGTTCCTTAGATGATGATGGGTGGAGATCGTCATCCCATCCTTCAGTCCAGCTTTTTTTAGCGCTTCTTTTAAGTTCTTTACTGTTTTATTACCGTCTGCAGGGTAATCTACGCAGCTTTTAATCGGAGGTTTAGCTTTCGCGCCTTTGGGTTTATACTTATTTATTCCCTTGAAGGGAATCTGTTCTTCTCCATTTATTTCTGTGGGGACAAGTCTTCGTGCAGCGTTTTTTTCTAAGTTCATTCTATTAAATTGTTAGATGGTTAAATTGCTTAATTGTTAAACTGTTAAATTGTTGAATGATTAAAGGGTTTCTCTCCAGTTTTCCTTCAGCATATTATTTAAGATCGCAAGGTTGATAGTTCTGACGGCCCGTTTTACAACAGGGGGGTCGATCATTTTGCTTCCGAGGGAGACAACGCCCAATCCCTTTTTCTCAGCATCTTCAAAAGCGAGTACTATTTTCTTTGCTTTTTCAATTTCTTCCGAGGTTGGAGCGAAAGCTTCATGGACAACCTGTATCTGACGCGGATGGATACATCCTTTACCTTCAAATCCAAGCGATTTTGCTTCAATCACGCTTTGACGTAACCCTTCCATATCACTAACATCAGAAAAGACCGTATCTATTGCCTGGATCCCTGCCGCCTTTGCAGCATTAATCAGCATCTGGCGGGCAAATATACTTTCCTTCCCCTCGTTTGTTCTCTGTGTACCAAGGTCGGCAGTATAATCTTCCAATCCTATTGCCAGTGCACAGTTATATTTAGATGCTGAAGCAATTTCGTATGCTTTTATAACTCCAAGCGCGTTTTCTATGATCGGCATAAAATAAATTTCATTTTTTACATTATGTTCTTCCTTCAATCTTGCAACTTCCTTCTCAATCTGAATGACCTGATCAGCAGATTCACATTTTGGTATAAGGATTACGTGGACATTATGAGGAACAATATATTTCAGGTCTCCGCAGCCTTTAGGAAGCTGGTTTATTCGTACCATTCTTTCGGCACCGTAAAAATCAACGGAGCGAAGGGCATTTCTAACGATCAACTGCGCGGCTTCTTTTTCTGAAGGTGCAACGCTGTCTTCAAGATCGAGGATGATGCCGTCGGGAGAATGCAGTCCCGCGTTAATAAAAAACTTCGGTTCATTGCCCGGCAGGTACAGTCGGCTTCTTCTGAGACTGTCTTTCGAAGATTTATATTGATTCTTCTTATTAAAAGGGAGGAGGTACTCTGTTATAGTCTCGGGGAAAAGTTTCTTAACCGCTATCTCGAACCTGGCGGCAATTGTGAAAGGCAGGGCTCCGCTGTCTTCCATAAGAATCTCAGCATTGGATATGTTGAAGAACTTACACATATCAAGGATCTGTTCCTTAATCGCTCCCCCGTACATAACTTCAACTTTACTCTGCAGATTTATTTTTATCCCCCCGGAGTTCTTCCGGGTTATCTCAAAATAGCAGTCGGATCTTACCGAATCTCCTCTTTTACCCGCGGAAGATAAATTAATATTTGTCTTCATTTCGTTTCTTTATTTATAAGAATTCAATATTATCAGTGCTAGCAATAACAATAATTTGTGTTATTCAAATTTAGCAAATTAAGGGCAAATTATATAAGAAGTGATTGAAAATGTATAATAAAGGTTCAGCCTCTACGAGGCCGCGGTGGTCTTGGAGGCCGTGTATCTACTAATATTCAGCATCCTGAAGCTGCAGTGGAGCAGCGAAAGATTACAAATGTTCAACCACTGACGTTGTAAAAATTCAAACAGTAAGTTTGGTCATAAATTCGCGGGCTGTCAGCTGTTCGCAATTGAAAATTAAGTTTTTGATCTCATCCTGTCGCCTTGGGATCAGGAGTTTAACCGACAAAGCATTGAACTTATTCTCAAGATCTTCCATTGTCATCGGTTCTCTCGGATCGCCTTTGGGATATTCGAGATATTCCGAAAATTCTCTGCCGTCTTTTGTTCTAACCACCACTTTACTCGGCTGTTTGGCCGGGAACATTTTCTCAAATTCCTGAGAAGGTTCTCCTTTTATTTTGTCGATAACTGCCCATATTCTCTCATCCTTCATCTTAGCTGTCGGAAAATGACTCAGTTGTAATTTTGTGATCGACAAGAGCAGCCGCAATACAGTAGGGAAGTGAATGGTCGGCTGTTTCTCTCGATTCGGGACGATATTTATGGGGATCAAAAAGAATATCGTACGCCTGCGCAAGCGTTGTAAGAGTTATAGTATCTATCTCATCGTATTTAATATCGTTTTTGGTGACTACATTCAGCGTAGCCGATAAATGAGTATGAGTAAGCGCTTCCGTAGGAAATGCCTTCATTCCGCATTCCATAATTTTATAGCTTTCTCCAAGTCCGTAGGTCAGCTTCTCGATATTCCATTTCCATTCTGACTTGCCCTCACGACCATGCATCTTAACGGGAGAGATATTCAGTTCTTTCGCATCCCATCCAAGGAAAGTATCCATAAACCCTTCTTTACCTTCAAACACAGCTTCGGTACCCGTGTAGCCTCTCTGTGCCATCAAAGCAGCGAAAACACCCGACTGTACAGCCATAGGATCAACGGTATTCTTCATCATCGTCAGCTTGCCCGCTGTTGGGCAGCCGATGGTATGGTTGTGGCTCCCATTTATTCCTATCGCATTTACCATCTGATCAACGGTTAAACCGAGAATCTTTCCAGCAACTATCGGCGATACGAACTGGGTAAGTGCTGCATGGTGCCACTTTCGTTCTCTTATGCCCGGAACCGCAAACTCGCACATTCTCTGTTCGAATTCATATGCAAGAACAACAGCAGTGATAACATCCTTCATTGTTGCGCCGACCATCTCTGCGGTTGAAAGCGCAGCCGGAATCAGATCTGAAGGATGAGAAGGATCTTCTTTCCAGTAGATGTCATTAAAGTCGAGGGCGCGTATCATTAACGAATTAACCAGTGCAGCATTAACGGCGGGAATTTTATCTCCGAATCCCAGAAGCGTCGCTTCAGGCTTGCCGCCCATATCCAGGTAAATGTCCCTGAGGATATTCACGTCTTTTGTATGATAGCCGCCGTATGCACATCCGATAGAATCATAAAGAAAACGTTTAACCTGGTTAATTACTTCCGATGGCAGATCTTCATATTTTAAGTTTACTGCAAATTCAGATATAGTTCTTGATATGGATTTGTTCATGGTTCTAATTGTTTAATGGTTAAATGGTTTAATTGCTTAATGGTTAAATTGCTGCTATAGGTTTTTTTTCACCCATTCTTCAAGTCCTCCGTATACTATAAGTTCCTGGGCGGGGATGCCTACCGGATCAATAGGATAGGTTTTATCTTCGATTCTTATTTTCGATTTTGAAAAATCTATTTCTGCGGACATTCCGGTTTTAATAGTTAATTTATCCTTGCTGAACTTTGATTTGAGATCATTAACCAGATTTGGACATTCGATGATCAGGAAGCCGTTATTAAGAGCATTCCGCTTATAGGTCTCGCTGAATGAACCTGCTATGACTAATTTTATTCCGCGGTATTTTAATGCTGTGGCAGCCTGTTCTCGCGATGATCCTGTTCCGAAATTGAATCCTCCAACGAGAATATCTCCTTCATTCACTATTTTCCCAAATTCCGGATCGTAATTCTCCATTACTACTCCGGCCTGCTGCTCGGGAGTAAAGTCATCAATATAAGTGTACTTGCCGGGATAAATTCCATCTGTATTCAGGTTATCCTGATTGCAGAATATAAGTTCACCTTTGAGAACTTTGGGGAACCCATCTATTATTTTAACCTCACCCGAATCTGATTCCTGTTTTTCATTAACCTTGATATCTCCCAACAGCTTTTGATTTTCCTCGGTCCATTTGAAGGATATATTGCCTGCTATAGCCGAAGAAGCTACTACAGCCGGCGATGCGAGGTATGCCTGTGCATTCGGCGAGCCCATCCTTCCCTTAAAGTTTCTGTTGGTAGCAGATATTCCAATTTCACCATCTTCAAGCAAGCCTACCCCCAATCCTATACATGGGCCGCATCCCGGAGGAAGCGGAATTGCACCTGCATTAACTAGTGTCTGCCAGTAACCTTGCTTTTCGCTTTCGGCCTGTACTTCACTGGAAGCGGCTGCAATATAAAACTGAACGCCTTCAGCTACTTTCTTTCCTTTCACGATTGCGGCTGCTTCCGCGATATCGTCGACGCGGCTATTTACACAGGATACCAGGTACGCTTTATTTATTTTTACTTCATTCAGATCGGAAACAGGTGTCATTGTTTTAACTGTATTAGGTCCTGAAACAAGAGGCTCGATTGTCGATAAATCGATCGTCAGCTCTTTTGCATAAAATGCATCCTTATCAGCCTGCGGGATATTATTTTCAAGTTCTTCGATATGCTTCAGGTTCATACGGGGATGAGTGCCGTTGCCGTCGGAATCGGAGTTTACATTTTCAGGCCCGCGCTTTGTAACGAACTCAGCTCTCTTTTTCAGCCAGCTAATCGTTCTCTCATCGATTATAAAGACTCCGGCAAGAGCACCCCATTCAGTGGTCATATTGGCTATCGTCAGTCTCTCTTCAACAGAAAGATTTTTAACACCTTCGCCGGCGAATTCTATAGCGTGGTTAAGCACTTCGTCGTTATTGAAGAAACCGCACAAAGCAATTATCAGATCCTTGCCTGTAACACCCTTCCTCAATTTGCCTTTTAATTCAACTTTTGCAATAGGGGGTACCTGCCACCAGGTTCTTCCGGTAGCCCATATTGCAGCGGCATCCGTTCTGACAACAGGGCTACCGAGACAGCCGATCCCTCCGTACATATTAGAGTGACTATCCGAAGCAACCGCCATCGTACCGGGCCAGGCGTATCCTTCTTCAACCATTATCTGATGCCCGATCCCTCTGCCTGCGGGATAGAAATCCGCCCCCATATTTTTCGAAAACTCTTCTATCTTCCTGTACTTCTCGAGATTCTTTGCGCTTTTATCCTGAACATTATGGTCAAGGGTGTGGACAATCTGTCGTGGGTTGGCAAGTTTACCTGCTCCGATGGATTTAAACTTTGGTATTACGGCACCCGTGTTATCGTGCGTCATTACATAAGCGGGACGAATGGAAAGGTAATCACCTGCGTGTACCTTCTGTCCGGGTTCGAGTCCCACCGCATATTTCTCTGCTATTTTTTCAATTAATGTTTGACTCATTATCGACTCCTATGTCTATAGCTATGTCATTTCGATTAAGCATTAAGCTTTAAATGGATCGAAGGAAACAAAATCCGCATGGTGCACGATTATGGCTTCCACACTTCTTTTAGCAAGATCACCTTCTTTTGCATGGTAAGCGATGATATGCTGCACTTCCGGGGGCAGACCAAAACGGTCGGCTATAGAAACACCGCTGAAAGGATGTCTTAATAGTTTACCTGCTTTACTGGTAGTTAGTTTCCCGTCGACTTTATCATATTCAAGCAGCTTGCCCACATCAATCAGTATCGCACCTGAAACAAGGAAATCCATATCGATATTTATTTCAACTCCAAAATTCTTTTTCATTCTATTGGCTATATCTACAGATAACTGTACAGCGGTTCTCTTATGATTCATAAAAGATATTTTACAATCCTTAATAAGTAGTGAGAAGGGAATTACCTCAAGGTCGTCAGTAGTAAGAACGCTGTTCTCAACAGCATATATCCAGCACTGTATGGTTTTCTCCCGAATCTCTTCATTCTTTATCCATTCCAACTCCGGCCAGATCTTTAATATCTCTTCCCGCATATATTCCTCTTTTATTGGGTAATTAATTCTTCTTTAACTTTGTCAGGCTTTTTGTGAATCAGTACCGTGTAAGCCTTTATGCCGAGCAGTACCGCAAGTAAAAATAAAAGCACAGAAATGAAAGACAGTATATAATGGCCGTTCGATAGATTAGTGTAAAACAGCATTACAAGCGCCGTTAATGTAACGCTGAACATAAACAGCATTGGTATTAACGCAAAAAGATAATTTTCTTTCAGATCGGCTACCCATACGGTAATAGCCAGGAGTGCAAGGGCTGCAAGAAGCTGGTTGGCGCTTCCGAATACAGGCCAGATCGACATAGTTTGACCGCTGAACGTTAATGCTGCTCCAAAAGCTACCGTAACAGCTGTCGCGGCAAACCTGTTCTTAACCAAAAACGACTGCTCTTTGCTTCCGCTTACCTCAAAGAATTCCTGGAAGGCATATCTTCCTAATCGTGTAGCTGTATCAAGTGAAGTTAATGCGAAGGCTGCAACAGCCAGGGCAACAAAGTTTGTTGCAGTTGCTGCAGTTACCGACAGGAAAGGAATGCTTTCTATAAAAGCTGCAACCCCGATTGAAAATGCTGCAACAGGACCCTTATTTATCAGTATATCTGTAAACTGAGTACTTCCCATGGCCGATACTGCGATCAGAGCTAGAACAGCAAGTACGCCTTCTATCAGCATCCCGCCGTAACCGATCAGCTTTCCATCGGTTTCTTTGTTCAGCTGCTTTGCCGTTGTACCGCTGGCAACAATTGAATGGAAGCCGCTTACAGCCCCGCATGCTACGGTAACGAACAGGGCAGGGAAGAGGTAGCCGACTTTATCAAGACTAAAAGTTGCAACAGCAGGGATATTCATTTCAGGTGAAGCGAAGAATACTCCTACAACTCCACCCAGCATTAAAGCGTATAGAAAATATGAATTCAGATAATCGCGCGGCTGTAATAAAATCCATACAGGAGTAACGGAAGCAATGAAAATGTAGCCAAATAGTATAAACTCCCAGGTAAGCTTTGATAAATGAAGAGGAAACATCTCACCCATTGGGATGCATCCAAATAAAAGTACAACACCTACAATAGAGGCGATCCACAGAGGAACCTTGATCCTGTAAATCGCAATGCCGAATAGAATAGCCAGAAGCATAAACAGGATTGATGAAGTTCCTGCGGCAGGAATACTCTCGAACGTGTCGGCAACGATGATCGCGAATACAGCCACAACCAGTACCAGCGTGGCCCAGGCGAAAAGGAGGAACAGTTTTTTACCGCTGATGCCAATGTACTTTTCGATAATGTACCCGATTGATTTCGATTGATGCCGTATAGAGGCAATGATGGTTGTATAGTCGTGAACCCCTCCGATAAATACAGCTCCGAACAAAACCCATATATAAACCGGTATCCATCCGAACCCCGCTGCAATTACGGGTCCTACTATCGGTCCGGCCCCGGCTATTGAGGCAAAATGATGCCCCAGCAAGACAGGCGATTTGGCAGGCACATAATCCACTCCGTCGTACATTGTATGCGAAGGGGTTTCCTGCTCCTTGTTAACTTTAAGCTTGCGGGCAATGAATGTACCATATAAACGGTATGCTACTGCATAAAATACAATAGCAAGCAGAATAAGTACAATTCCGTTCATAATGATAACCTCCCTTGATTATGAAACTAACTTAAAATGTTACTAAGAGATTGCTTCGCTTCGCTCGCAATGATATTACATTGCCGCTATTACTGCATCAGTCATCTGTTCAGTTGTGCAGGCTCCACGTTGAAACACTTCCGCATTACCTTTCAGCTTCATCATATCGTATGTTTTAACCTTCCCTTCCTCAATAACCTTTGCAATAGCTGTTCTTATCTTCTCAGCTTTATCATTCTCTCCAATGTGATCGAGCATCATACAGGCACTCAGGAACATAGCAATCGGATTTACTATAGAAGGATTCAGTTCCTGGTATTTTGGTGCTGATCCATGTGTTGGTTCAAATACCGCGGCATCTTCACCTATATTTGCACTGCATGCAAAACCCAGACCGCCTACCAGTCCTGCAAATCCATCGCTTATAATATCACCAAACATATTCTCAGCCACAATGACTCCATAAATCTCCGGATTTTTCGTCAGCCACATCATCTGCGCATCAATATTGGTATCCCACAGATCTATCCCCGGATATTCCTTTGCAATTATTTTTGCTTCATTCAGCATCATTCCTGAAGTCTCTCTAAGCACATTCGGTTTCTCACATACAGTTACATTTTTATAATCATATTTTTTCGCATATTCAAATGCTGCACGAACAATTCGCTGGCAGGCATTTCTCGACATAATTCTTGTTGATACCGCCATGTCTTCACTGGGTACCTTTTTAAAAGCTTTCATCTTCGGGTGGGTTTCAAGGGCATCCCTTACAAGCTTTGGAGGATTTGTCCATTCCACGCCGGCATATAAACCTTCAGTATTCTGCCTGAAGATAACTGCATCTACCAAAGGTTCTTCAAATCCGCCTTTTGCGTCTCTTCTTATAAAATTCAGCGGGTTTCCCTTAAATGACCGGCAGGGACGAATGCACAGATCGAGGTTGAAATGCTGTCTGAGTCCGACAATAGGACTAAAGTAAACAAATCCCTGGTCCCTTAATTCTTCGTTCAATTCTTTTGCAGCTGCATCTTTAGGTTTAGATGTAATTGCTCCGAACAGTCCTATTTTGTGTTTTTCAAGAAGATCAAGCGTCCTTTGCGGCAGTGCGTTTCCTTCTTTACACCAGAATTCCCATCCAATATCAGCATGTACATACTCGGCTTCAAATCCGGCTGCCTCCAGAACCTTTAATGACTCAGGTAATACAGTTTTACCGATACCATCGCCGGGCATTGTTACTATTGTTCTTTTCATAAAGAGATTTTCTCCAGAATTCAATAAAAATTGTGATCAAAATTAGAGAATACTTATCAGCTAAGCAAACCGGAAAGGGGGAAGGTGGGGGGATGGGGAGACAGATTATCTACTAATTTTTTGCCGTTAAAAGCAGCTAATAGGGGAAATGAGGGCGGCAGACATTTTATCTGCTGATGTTAAAACTCTAACGAGATTTGTACTTCTCCGGAGGATTGTGAATAAGGCCTGGGCAATGGGTAGGAAAGGAGGTGATTGCCTCTGTCGGGGACTCTACACAATATGGCTACTAATTTTCGCCGGTAAATGCGGCTGATGATGGGTATCGTCAACTATTTCGCCATTTTATGGAATAAAAATTGTGACATAGTACGAGAAATGTCTCATAATAGTGGACATTTATAACTAAACCATCTTATACAGGTACATATCGAGGTGAATTTTACTTTCTTTGAAGAAAAATTTACAATATATTGAACAAAACCTGGAAGAGTTACATCAACTTCAGAGTCTTTTAAAGGAACTGAGGCAGAATGGCCATGATTCAGTCCCTGCACAAGCCCTGAAGGATTTGTCTATCGCGATAGAACGATATCGTGAGGCTTACCTTGAATTCAACCTCGTTACGCAGGCTTCACTGGATGTAATCTTAAGATTATCCGCTTCCGGAAAAATTTCCTATATCAGTCCTTCATGTAAAGAACTAACCGGCTACGAACCATACGAAGTTGCCGGAAAATCGTTTACCGAGTTCATCCCTCAGCCTAAAATTTTTGAGTACACCAACCTTATATTAAATCTTTTCCGCGGGAGAGAGGAAATCATCTTCCAGCTGGACATAGTTCATAAAGACGGCCGCATAATTCCTGTAGAAATTAATGGAAGAGTGATAGAGCTTGGAGGAAAGTTCTTTGCACAGGCGACCTTAAGGGATATAAGCACCCGCATTGAAGCTCAGAAAAAACTTGAATCATCAGAAAACACTTTTCACATGATATGGGACAAATCTTCCGAAGGCATGCTTCTGACGGATGAAGAGGGTTATATCTTCATGTGCAATTATGCTTATGCCCGGATGATAGATAAACATAAAGCGGAGATAGAAGGTACGCTGCTTTCAACTCATTATGACGAAATTACGGGTCGTGATGCGCTTGATAAATATAAAAGTTTCTTTAAGGAGAATTCTTTCCGCTCAAAGTACGAATCAAGTGTAAGACTTTGGAACGGGATGCTGATAGACCTGGAGGTTTCAAATACTTTCATAAATGACCTAAACGGAAAAAAATTCCTGCTCAGTATCCTTCGGGATATATCCGAAAGAAAATCAAACGAAAGGCTGCTCAGAAAAAAAGACCGTCTTCTCCAGGGAATTGCTGAAGCAACAAAAACAGCCATCTCCAAAACAGATATTGACAACGGCTTGTCCAAGGCTCTGCGTATACTTGGTATGGCCGCAGAAGTTGACAGGGTATATATTTATAAGCACCAGGTGAACGATGAGACAGACGAAATGTTCGTCAGTATCCAGTATGAGTGGTCCTCCGTTAATTCTGAGTCCCAATTGAAAAATCCCGTGCTGCAGAGATTATCTTATTCAAGATTTGCATCTCTCGATTTTTACGGGAATTTTGAAAAAGGAAAGACGCTTAAATTCCTTATCAAGAAACTGCCCCCGGAGGAAAGAATAGTTTTCGTCGACAGAAATATCAAATCAATTCTGCTTGTACCGATTATGATTGACGCATCATATTGGGGATTTATCGGATTCGACGACTGCCGGAGCGACAGGTTATGGAATGAGGATGAGGAATATTTTCTTTCAACCATGGCTGCTACAATCGGTGCGGTAATTAAACAGGATAATATTAAGAATGAACTCATAAAGAAAAATTATGAGCTCGATAAAGCATTAATTGAAACCGAAAATGCTGCAAGGATCAAAAGTGAATTCCTTGCAACAATGAGTCACGAAATCCGTACGCCAATGAATGGTGTAATAGGAATGACGGGACTCCTGCTCGATACAGAACTCACCACAGAACAGAAAGAATATGTTGAATCGATACGTTTAAGCGGCGATCAGCTGCTTGTGATCATAAATGATCTGCTTGATTTTTCAAAGATCGAGTCGGAAAAGCTTGAGATAGAATCCAACCCGTTTAAACTCAGGGACTGCATCGAAGATTCTCTTGATCTTCTTGCAACACGGGCAGCGGAGAAGAAACTTGATATGGTGTATAACCTGGATCCCGACTGTCCCTCAACCATCAGGGGCGATGTTACAAGGGTAAGACAGATCTTAACAAACCTTCTGAGCAATGCTGTAAAGTTCACCGAAGAAGGCGAGGTGCTTATTACAGTCAACTCTGCAAGAATCGACGGTAACAAATACGAATTAAAATTCTGTGTGAAAGATTCGGGAATAGGTATACCCGAGAATAAAAAACACAGGCTGTTTCAGGCATTTACACAGCTCGATGCTTCCATCAACAGATCTTACGGCGGAACGGGTCTGGGTCTTGTGATAAGCAAGCGGCTTACTGAGCTAATGGGCGGAAAGATGTGGATGGAAAGTAAAGTTAACCAGGGAAGCAGCTTTTATTTTACTATAATTGCGGAGGCTGTAGAACTTCAATCGAAAATATATCAGCAGAAGATTAAGGAACTTGAGAATAAACGCGTACTTATAATTGATGATAATGAAGTCTCGCTGAAGTCTATTACCGAACAGGCGCTTGCCTGGAATATGATCCCTATAAGGACCATCTATCCCAGGGTTGCACTCGACCTTCTTAAAAAAGACCAGTTCGATGTAATTATTGTTGATCAGCATATGCCTTCAATAGACGGATTTACACTTATTGAACAGATCAGAGCCATGAAAAATGGTTCTGAAATACCTGTTGTTCTTCTGGGAATGATGTCAAAAAAGGTAAAGAGACGTACGTCCGACGGGGACAGCCTCATTTCAATTATCAATAAACCAATAAAATACAGCAGTATGAGAGATACATTGAGACAGCTTCTTAATACAGGCGGGGATATAAAATCAGGCGTTAAGCAGGAGAATTCTCCCGGCTCAAAATATCCTTTAAGAATACTTTTGGCTGAAGATAATGCGGTTAACCAGAAGGTTGCACTTAAAATGCTTGAGCGGCTCGGCTATAGGGGCGATGTGGCGGCCAACGGACTTGAAGTACTGGATGCTGTACAGAAAATAAAATACGATCTGGTTCTGATGGATATGTTAATGCCGGAAATGGACGGGATAGAGACTTCAAAACTAATTATAAATGCTATCCCAAAAGAAAATCAGCCCGTTATAGTGGCAATGACTGCGAATAATATTGAAGAGAACAAAGACAAATGCATGGAGGCAGGTATGGAAGACTTCTTACAAAAACCAATATCCCAGGAGAAGCTTGGGGATTGTCTTCAGAAATGGGGAAAAGCAAAGCAAAAAAGCAACGGTAAATCGGGAAACCATAATTTTTCAATTATTGATGAAAGTAAAATCAGTTTCCTCCAGGATATAAATTCAAACGAGGATGCGGCATTTATGCTTGAACTTCTCGATGTTTATATAACTGAGCTGCCGAGGACCATAAATCTTATCTCTGAAGCAATAAATAATGAAAATGCTAAAGATCTGATGTTCAATTCTCATAAGTTAAAGGGCAGTAGTCTTACTCTTGGTATGGATGTCATTTCGGATATAAGCATTAAGCTTGAAAATGCGGCTAAATCGGGCATCTTTAATGACAGTGTCAGGAGACTTGGAAATGAACTTTCAGAAAAAGTTGAAATTGTAGAAAAAGAACTGGAAATTATCAGGACGAAATTCAATAAATTAACCAGTCAGACCTGATACTTTGCCAAAGAAAGAAAAAGCTCCTTACAACCGCACCCTTGAAATAATTAAGGGTGAAGAAAAAAAACTTAAAGCTTCTCTCATCAAACTAAACTCTTCCGTTACTGAAGAATCCATTTCGAATAAAATAATTAACCAGGATCTGTTTACGGCAATTGATCTGCTGCCCGACTCCTTCGTCGATCTGCTCTTTGTCGACCCGCCGTATAATATGTATAAGAAGTTCAATACCAATTCTTTTAATATAGTCGACTCCGACAAGTACCAGGAATGGATGGAAAGCTGGCTCAGCAGGCTTGTCCGTGTGTTGAAACCGGATGCTTCAATATATATCTGCGGCGACTGGCGGGCTTCGGCGGCAATTTATAATTCCGGCTCGAAATATTTTACACTCAGGAACAGGATCACCTGGGAGAGGGAAAAGGGAAGAGGAGCAAAAGCAAACTGGAAGAACTGTTCCGAGGATATCTGGTATTTCACAAAAGGCAATGAATATAAATTCAATATTGAGGATGTTAAAATAAAGCGCAGAGTGCTGGCCCCTTACAGGGAGAACGGGAAGCCGAAAGACTGGGTGGAGGACGAGATTGCGAATTTCAGGATCACACATCCTTCAAACATATGGACGGACATCACCGTTCCATTCTGGTCGATGCCCGAGAATACCGAACATCCCACGCAAAAGCCTGAAAAGCTCCTTGCGAAAATAATTCTTGCCAGTTCCGATGAAGGCGACATGGTTTTTGATCCCTTCCTTGGATCGGGTACAACCGCTGCAGCGGCAAAAAAACTGGGCCGCCGTTACTGTGGAATTGAGATCGATGAACAGTACTGCCTTCTTGCGCAAAAAAGAATTGAGCTTGCTGAGAAGGACAAATCAATACAGGGATTCAGCGGAGGGATGTTCTGGGAGAGAAATACACTTTCAGAACAGAAGAAAAAGAGAAAATAATTATCTCTAAATAACTTGATCCATAAGTTATATTTTCAAAAATTGGAACCTCGCTTTTAGAAATTTTATAAAGAAATTTCCGGGTGCTGTTAACAAGTTAGTGCCTAACCCCGTCAGGTCCGGAAGGAAGCAGCGGTAAGCACGAAGCCTGTGTAATGGCTACCCGGTTTTTTTATCCGATTACCTCAAAAGGATCATCTTCCTGGTTTGAACAAAATCTCCGGATCTCATTTGATAGAAATACACACCGCTTGGCAGGTTAGCTGCATCCCAGGTTAACTCATAAGTACCGGATGGTTTTTCTCCACTTACCATCGTTTCAATTTCTTTTCCCAAAACATCATAAACTTTTATCTGAACCTGTGAAGTTTTGTGGACTGAGTATTTTATCTTTGTGTCCGGATTAAAGGGATTCGGGAAGTTTTGTTCAAGGACATATCCTTTGATATTTCCTGCATCAACTTCGACTACGTTTGAATATTTATAAATGCCGTTGAAATCTATTTGTTTTAGCCGGTAGAAATATTTTCCATTTACGAAGATGTTATCGGTATATGAATAATCGTGCTTATCTGTTGTGGTCCCTTTGCCCTGAGCAAACCCGATTGCTGTAAAATTACCTTCAGCCGATCTTCGCTGGATTTCAAAACCTTTATTGTTTAGCTCAGCAGCTGTACTCCATTTTAAGATTACACTTTTATTCTCTGAGTTTGCTGTAAATGATATTAGTTCTACGGGTGTCCCGCCATTCACCGTGTTTATTATTGTCCCGTTATTCCCCACTATCCATCCCGCTCCTGTATCTGTGAAATAAACTGAAAATAAGTTATTGTTAGTTCCACTGTTTTGAGACGTCCAGCTATCTCCTCCATCGGTAGAATAAAATATTACTCCGCCATACCCCGCAGTCCAGCCTATAGAAGAATTTATAAAACGGACTGAATACAATTGATTGGTGGTGCCAAAACTTTGAGAAGTCCAGCTGCCGCCGCCGTCGGTTGTTTTAAATATAATCCCATCATTATAAGGTCCGTTTCCCGAACCAGCAATCCAGCCGGTATTAGAATCTACGAAATACAGGGAATTCAGATGATTATAAACGCCGCTGTTCTGAGAAGTCCAGGTATTTCCGCCATCAGTTGTTCTCAGGATTTTCCCGTTCTCTCCTACAGTCCATCCGGTATTTATATCAGTAAACCAGACTGAATTCAAATTATATGAAGTCCCTCTATATTCAGACGACCAATTAATTCCACCATCAATTGTTTTAAGTATTGTTCCGTTATTACCCACAGTCCAGCCGATATTTGAGTCGATGAAATAAATCGAACATAAAAAATTGGATGTTCCGCTGTTCTGGACTATCCAGCTGTTTCCACCATCAGTTGTCTTTAGGATTATCCCATAATTGCCCACAACCCAACCGGTATCAGAGTCAATGAAAAAGACTGACCATAGAAAATTCAGAGTGCCGCTGACCTGAGATGTCCAGTTATTTCCACTATCAGTTGTTTTGAGAATAATTCCATTGAATCCCACGGCCAGGCCCGTACCAGGACCAGTAAACCAAACCGACCGCAATGCATTGGTAGTTCCAGTGCTTTGAAATGTCCAATAACTTCCGGAATTAACTGTTTTAAGGATCTTTCCATTACCTGATACCATCCATCCCGTGGATAAATCTGTGAAGCAAATTGAATTCAATTTGCTCATTGTTCCGCTGATCAGAATTGTCCAGCTGCTTCCCCCATCAGTTGTTTTAAATATGGAACCGCCATCACCCGCGACCCAGCCGACATTAGAATCCGCAAAAAATATAGAATTAAAATAATCAGTGGTTCCGGTACTTTGAGGTGTCCAGGCATTTCCACCATTAGTCGTCTTCAGAATTGTTCCGAAGATCCCTGCTATCCAGCCGGTATTTGAATCTATAAAACAAACTGAATGCAAATCATCGGTAGTCCCGCTGCTTTGAGATATCCAGTTATTTCCGCCGTCAGTGGTCTTAAGGATAATCCCCCCAAACCCCCCTACAGCCCAGCCGGTATTTGAGTCTACGAAATAAACAGAATAAAAAGAATGTGTGTATATGCTGTCCTGCACTATCCAGCTGATACCGCCGTCGGTGGACTTGAAAATTGTACCATAGATTAAATTCCCACCTACAGCCCATCCGATAGCCGGATCTATAAAAAAGACAGATCTGAGGGAATGAGTTGTTCCACTATTCTCTGATAACCAGTTATTTCCTCCGTCGGTAGTTCTGAGCACTGATCCGTTTTTTCCCACTACCCACCCATTATCAAAATCTGTGAAATAAACTGAGTACAAATTATTTGTTGTCCCACTGCTTTGAGAAACCCAGTTACTTCCACCATCGGTAGTACACAGAATTGTTCCGCAGTCGCCAACAGCCCATCCGGTATTAGAATCCACGAAATAAACTGATGATAACGGATTACCCTGCGGTAAAGGATTTTGCCAGGACCATTGGGCTGAACAAATATGTGTTAATAAAAGAGTGAGTATTATTCCCTTAATTAAAGATTTCATCCTATTCTCCCTGTTGACACGATAAATTAGGCAGATGTTATTTATTAGTCAAGATTACTCTCTTATAACTCAAAAGATTTTTAGTACGCTGTCTATTTTAAAAAGGCATCGGAGGGGATGAGGTATTCGAGATAACCCTTCGAAAGATTTACTTTCCCGTTGAAAGAGATCTTTGCTAATGCGGCTTTTTTGAAATCTACCAGCGCTCCTGATGAAGATATGAGATTTGAGACGTGCTCCGATAAATCCGGCTGATGGCCTACAACAATAATATTATCCGCGTCAAGGGAGTTGACCAGTGTTATCAGATCTTTGGTAAAACACCCGGCCCCAAGCGATTTATCTTTTATAATTTCTTTTTCATACTCAAAAACTTCAGCAATTATCTCTGCCGTTTCCAGCGCACGTGAATAGGGTGAGGTACAGATAAGATCCAGTCTGTTTATAATGTACATCCATCCTTCGGCCGCAGATCTTATTTGTTCTCTGCCCTCCTTAAGAAGTCTTCTTTCTTCATCCCGCTTTCCGGGCTGCGTTTTTTCAGCGTCTGCATGTCTTACTAAGTAAAGGTTCATAATTCCTCTTCATCATTTACAAAAATAATATCGATATTCTGATGAAAATCCATCAGATCCTTGTTAAGTTTTTTCCCCTCTTTCGAGGCCATTAGCCGGTTCCATTCATCACGCGAATCTACCGTAACCTCACAAAACCATGTGTATTTCTGCTCAAGAAGCAGACTGCTCTCAACTTTAGCAGGTTTTATTTCTTTTCTCGAGATCTCATTTAATATCGGAACGGTGAAATCCCTGAAGTGCTTAATTATGTTCGGGTCGTCTGACTTCTTTATGAATAAAAGCATTTTATACATCAGCAGTCCATTGAAAATGAGTTAATAAGATTCTGGTAATCGTCTTTATACTGGTCATACGTGGTTTTAAGTGTCTGCAATATAAGCAGAAACTTTTCTCTCCCGCAGCTGTACTCAAAGAACTGGTAGAAATATTTTCCTCCCGAAACTTTCTCGCTGAACCTGACCGTGTAGTTACCGGCAGAGACATTTTCCAGGGGATAGCTTATGTAACTTTCGGCAGAGTCATCCGGTGGTATCTGAATTACCGATATTTCTGCCCCGTAATGGTTATTGATGTATTTAGTTCCCGGCTCGGGATGTTTCAACAACCCTGTAATTTTAACATCCTTAACTTCGTTCCATTCATCCGACAAAGGCATAGAAAAATTACCGAGTCTATGCGGTGTTGTGTTTTCAGCAGAAGTAATTCCTTTCTGCCTTAAATATGATTCGCGGCTTATTATCTGGGGTTCATCGGTATCGGAAGAATAGGTATTAACTTCGGAAAGTACAAAAGAATTGAAGTTATCTGATTCACTTTCATATTTGCCTGTGTTCATATCAAAAAGGAAAAGATCACGATCATTGCTCAGATCAGACTCTGCAGGGTTTGTACTGTAAATTACAGTCTCTATTTCTTTCGGTTTAATCTGTACAATATCCTGTCTATATGTTATCTCCGGCTCCCGCAGTTCAGTGAATGTTCTGAATACAAGCTGAGCCCCACCGCTATCGTCGACAGAATAGAAACTGACCCTTCTCAGTCCCAGGATACCTTGTGATAAAAAATTTTCTTCGACCTTTATAAATTTCAGGTGGTCAATCTCCACCTTAGTTTCAGATAAGTACCCGTTCAGCGACTTATCCACCAGGAGCACATTGTAATTTGTATCAATTATTGCAAAACGGTTATAAACAGGGTCGGGGTATTCAGCCAGGATAGAATAATAGTGCTTGCCTGAGAAACTGAAAGTCTCCTCAGTTATTGAATTGGGATTTGCAGCAGGCGGAATTTCCTTATCTCGCAGAACTGCCAGGGGTGACGTTGTATCCGTCCCTGCAATTACTTCCTTTACTATACCCGGCAGGTTGTCGTCATAATGTTTCTTCCTGTTAAGAGGACCGCAGGAGTCCAGTATTAATAGCAGAATTATGGCAGCGTATAAAGATTTGTTCATCTGTTAAATAAAACCCGTTTAAGATTAGTACAAAGTTATAAAAAATATTTTTGATTTTTTCCTCAGGGGGTTTATATTTCCTTTCAAATAAATACCTTATCAGAAGATAATTATAACGGTATCTTTTGAAACCAATCCTGATTTTTCTATTACTTACGGCAGTCTGTTTTCCACAAAAGATAACTACATCATCTATTGTCCTTGAAGATATTAATTTTTCGGTGAAGGTTACCGGTCTCCCAGATTCGGTAAGCAGCACCCCGCTCACATTTGCCTCCGGGGAAAAATCGCAGGACTTCCTTGTGAAGGTAAAAAAAGGAACCGTTGATACTTCATTGTCGCTCGATTATACAGGCGACTTCAACATCAGCCTTCCCGGCTATAAAACGGAAGCCAGTCTTAGGGTTCTTCCCGGTATACTCAGCATTCTTCCGCCTCTTATTGCTATCATCCTTGCCCTCATCTTCAGGCAGGTTGTAGTTTCACTGATGCTGGGGGTTTACCTCGGTGCTGTGTTTATTTACGATTATAATCCGCTTACCGGCTTTTTAAGACTCATAGATACATATATAATTAATGCAATTGCGGATACCTCGCACATACAGGTGATCGTTTTTACTCTGCTTTTTGGCGGGGTAATAGGACTGATATCAAAAAGCGGCGGAACTCGCGGCATAGCAAACCTTGTCACCAGTTTTGCAAGAACTCGCCGATCGAGTCTGATCGCAACGTGGTTCTCTGGCATCCTGATATTCTTTGATGATTATGCAAACTCGCTGGTAGTAGGAAACCTGATGCGGCCTGTAGCTGACAAGATGAGGATCTCGCGTGAGAAACTTTCATTCTTCGTGGATGCAACCGCAGCCCCGGTGGCAAGCATTTTTATCGTAAGCTCGTGGATAGGCTATGAAGTAGGACTCATCCAGAACGGACTGAACATTGTAGGCTCCACCGAAAACGCATATGACATTTTTCTTCAGACAATTCCTTACAGGTTTTATCCCATCGCAATGCTGATATTCGTTTTTATGACTGCCTTCCTTCAGCGGGATTTTGGTCCTATGTACAAAGCAGAAAAGAGAGCCATCGAAGAAGGAAAACTTAACAGGGATGGAGCAACGGTTTCGCAGGACCTTACCGAGACCTCCGATATTTTCGGCAATGAAGATAAGGCGAAATGGTATAACGGAATAATTCCTATTGCGGTTATTGTAATCGGTACAATAATAGGACTGGTGTATACAGGGATAGATTCACTGAGAGAACAGGGAATTACCGATTACACAATAAGGGGAATAATAGGGAACTCCAATTCATACGCGGCACTGTTATGGGGAAGTTTTTCCGCCTGTATTGTTGCGGCTGTAATGATCCTGTGGCAGAAAATTATGACACTTCATGAAACCATAGACGCATGGTTCCTCGGATTAAGATCGATGCTGCTTGCGGTGATTATTTTAAGTCTGGCCTGGGCTATCGGAAACATCACGCAGGATATGAAGACAGCCGATTACATCATCAGTATAATAAGCGATACTGTGAACCCGCGGCTGCTTCCGGTGATTGTCTTTCTTGTCTGTGCGATAACCAGCTTTGCCACAGGCACAAGCTGGGGAACGATGGCCATAATGATGCCCATTGTTATTCCACTTGCCCACTCGGTTTCAGTGCTTAATCACTACGGACCGGTAGATTATGATATTATACTTCACGGGGTGATCAGCTCTGTGCTGGCAGGATGCGTATTCGGAGACCACTGCTCACCCATTTCGGATACGACTATATTGAGTTCTATGGCTTCAAGCTGCGATCACATAGAGCACGTACGAACCCAGTTGCCTTACGCTGTGGTTACAGCTATCTTCTGTATGCTGATTGGCGATATACCAACCGCGTGGGGATTCTCACCCTACCTTTCCATAGTAATAATTTCCGCCGTCCTCATCGCGATATTATATTTCTTTGGTAAGAAAGTGAAATACGAACCCTCCGCTACCACCTGAGCCTGAGAAGCATTGCAGAATCTTCCTCAGAAAATCTGTGGTAAAATTCAACAAGTATGACAAAATGACAGACAAATATTTATCCGTTTTAATACTGCCTTTTATCCGCCTTTAGTCCGCCTTTTGAACTCAAAATGAGACAGTTAAAAATTGCGAAAATTCACAATTTGGAGCTGTTGAAAAATTATACAGTATGACAAAATGTCAGTGTCTCAATTTAAAACCTGCATTTCACTTCCATAGATTATCACTTTTACCATCTTTGCCTGCGTTTAGTGGTAGAAGCATATTTCTTATTAAACAAACCAAAGGAGATGAGATTAAAAGTGTACTAAAAATCGTTTTTGCGATGGTATTTGCCGCAATTCTGTTTACAGGTTGTTCGAAAGACAGTAACCCTCTGCAGCCCGATCCCGACACACCAGGAGGCGGCGATCCCGATCCCGAACCGATAGTAATTAACACTCCCTCAAAAATGCACATCAAAGAGATCAGGGTAATCGGGACAAACTTCCGTCCATACTTTCGTTATGTATTTTACTGCTTCGCCGACAGGACCCGAAATTCTCATTGTAATGGTATTGGGAGTTATGCCGGTGTTATACCAGAGAGCAATAGGTCCGATCTTAGTATAAAGCGGGGAATACTGAAAATCAGAAACCACCCCGACAACGCCACAGCCCATCAGTTTCAAATCGCCCCAATCTTTAGTCTTGAGTTGATTAAAAGCAGTCTGATTTATAAGCACTGCACGGTCAGCATCGCCCGGCAATAAATTTCGTCCTTGAATTATATTAAATCCGAAGGTTTTTAAGGTTAAAGAATCAATCGCGATTGTGGGGATGCCTCCCGACGTTAAAAGTATTTCACCGGGAGTACCGAATGTTTTTGTGAGGGACTTTATTCCGTGAAATTGTTCCAGTTTATCCGCCAGAACTTGAATATTATTTCCCTGGGTGTAATGAACCTTAAGGTAAAGGAGATGATCGGTATTAAAACCCGGGCTGCGGTGTTTTACAAAATCTATTTGTTCTAATATAATAATTGAACCGGTAATCAGAATTATTGCTATTGAGAATTGAAACGTAGTAAGAATGTTTCTGTAATTTTTTTCGCTTCCCTTTAAAGACAGGGTTCGTTTAAAAAGCTGCAGCGGTGAAATTTTTGATAGAATTAGTGAGGGTAAAATTCCGATTATAAGGCTTAGCAGTAAAATGAAGGCAATGAAAAGTATAAAAAATCGGAAATCCTTAAAGATCAGCAGTGGCAAAGACTGGTTGATAAATTGATTGAAGTAAGGAAGGAATATCTCTGCTATAAGTATTCCAAACACTGCCGACATAATAGTAAGTAGGAATGATTCGGTCAAAAGCTGCTTTATTAATGATAATCTATCAGCTCCCAGGCATTTCTTAACTCCGAATTCTTTAAGCCGATATTTATATGATGCCGTTGTCAGGTTTATAAAATTAATTACAGCAAGAAGCAGGATAAATACACCAATAACGGTCAATAATTTCATCAGGTCTATATTACCATGAAGCAGATCTGCATCATTATAATCGGTATTGAAGTAATTAGTTTCTAGCGGGGTAAGAATTACTTTTTTAGGGTACAGAAAATTATCGAGATTGTTAAATGAGGAAATCATTTTCCCGATTGTGTACACGTCAGCATTCTTATGCAGCTCAACAAATATATTGCACGGAAAACTGTCTTCATTGTTGGAAGAAGACATTTTATAGAAGAGTCGTTGTTCAGGTGAATTTGCAAAGCTGACAAATATTTCTGCTTTAAAACTGAGATTTTCAGGCAGATCCTTTACAACACCAGTTACGAGCATTTCGCTTTGGTGATTGAGAAGAATGATTTTACCGACGACATTGACCGTTCCGAAGATCCGTTTTGCCGAGCTTTCGGTTAAAACCACATTATTAATTGAGCTTAAGGCCTGGTTTGCGTCGCCAAAAATAAAAGAGACATTAAAAATGTTAAAGAAGCTGGAATCAACCATCAACATATGCTTCAAACTGAAAGATCTGTTTTCCGCATAAACATCTATTCCGAAATGGTTAAGAAGGCAGACATCTTTAACCCCCGGAACACTTTCTAATATCCTGTCCTTTATTCTATAATCAAGGTTATAATCTTTTGATGTACCATCAGCCAATCTGTAAATGTTATCAATGTTCGGCAGGTCCCTGTTATAACTGTTTTCAAAATATATATACTGGCCTATCAGCACTATGAAGGCAATACCAAATGCCAGCCCGGCCATATTGATGAAGGAGAAAAGCTTTCGTCTTTTTACGTTCCGAAAGAACTGGGCGATCGAATTTTTTATCATTAATTCGCAGTCCTGCCCCCGCCGAATTCCTTGGCGGGCTTAGCACATACCACTCGAAAGTGGGGCAGAAGGCAGAGTACTTCACGGTTTACCTGGCGAATCCTGGCAGGTACGCCTGGATAGTAGAAGTACCCGACGGACGGCAGCTATGGAAAACCTTTGAAGTTGATTAAAAGAGGATGGCTTATTTTCTTGCAAATACCCCGTGCCTGTCGTGCTCAAAATGATAAAGCTTGGCAACCTTAATCTCAAACCTTTTGAAGAATTTTAGTTTGTGAATGGCGGTACCAAGCAATGCACCTGCAACAGGACCTATCCAGTAAATCCACCATCCTGTCCAGCTGCCGGATATAACCGATGGTCCCAGGCTGCGGGCAGGATTGGTACTGGTGCCCGACACCGGTGCTTCCACAAATACCATTATCGCATAAAGTACCGGGAACAGCAGAGGTGTGTAGCTTTTAAGTTTCTCATGCCCGATGAATATGAAGAGCAGGAATACAAGCATAAAGGTTGTTACTGTCTCTCCCGCCAAAGCCGACCAGTCAGAGTAATTTGCTCCCGGGAAGGTTCCTCCGAAACTTATTGAGCTTCCTGTATTTCCCCAGAAGAGCAGCGGTAATGCTCCCGCAATGCCGCCCAGCAGCTGAAAAAGGATATAACCAGCTGCATGAACGGAACCAATTTTCCCACGTATACGGAATGCAAGTGTAACTACCGGGTTTATATGTGCACCGCTTTCTTTTCCTATCCAGGATACTGCAATTAGGGCTCCTGTTGTTCCGAATAAAAATCCTGTAATTGCGCGGCGCAGTCCGGGATCAGGAAATAATTGGATTACAGGACTCCCGTTTCCGAAATCAAGTATAACGAAAGAAAGTCCTACTCCGACTAAGATCGCTGTACCTATAAATTCGGCTGCGAATAATGTCCAGGGGATTTTATTTTTTTCTTTCACAAATTCAGTTTGCTCAAAGGCTTCACTTAAAGTTGTATGAAGATAAGATTCTGAATACGGTGTTATGTGATTGCGATAACAATGAATTGAGCCTTGATTCAATTTTGCAATAAAAGTAAGTTATATCCGGAAGAAATAATATGAAAAAATCTCTTAAACTCAGATTGGTCTCGTTAAAATGATTTTGAAATCCCGCTGTAGAATATAAATGAACAAGGTTAAAGGTCTTCTGAAGTTAATACGATTTGAACTTCCGTTTGCCGCGGGTGTTTGTGTTGTGATGGGACAGATATTCGCAAGGGGAGAGTTTGCCTCGACATATTTAACAATTACCGGATTCCTTTCGGTGTTTCTCATCTCTGCTTCCATCCTTGTGCTTAATGATTATTTCGATGTGGAAACTGATAGGATAAACTCCCCGGAGAGGCCAATACCAGCTAATCTTGTAACTCCTCCGGAGGCTTTGTTCTTTTCAATACTGCTAATGGCTGCAGGATTAGTTCTAAGTGTTTTAATAAGTTTTACGTTATTCTTTATTTCTCTGTTTCTTGTCGTGTTAGGATTTCTTTATAACCGTTTTTTTAAGAAAAGCGGACTGCCGGGAAACCTTCTTGTAAGTCTTTCGGTGGGCATGACTTTTATCTTCGGAGGTGCATCAGTTGGATTTGCGTTCCATCGCCTTGTAATACTTTTTGCTTTGATTGCCGCACTGGTTGACCTGGGAGAGGAAATAGCGGCTGACTCAACGGATGTAGAGGGAGATCTGTTGATCCAGTCGAATTCCATTGCAATTAAATTTGGTGATGTGAAGGCTGTACGAATTAGCGCTTCGTTATTCCTTATTGTTATACTCCTGACGTTTGTCCCTTTCATAGCTCAGTGGCTTTCGCCGGTGTATCTGATCGCGATCGGTGTGATGGATTCGGCGATTGCCTACGGAACGTTTATGATTTTAAGGAGGCAGGGGAGTGAGAGGAAAAAATATATTCGTATGATTTATCTTGGGGCAACAGTGGGGCTTGTGCTGTTCCTGGTAATGAGGCTGGCGGGCGTATGAAAGATCTCTCTCTGCAGTTGAGATAACCGGGGATTGCTGCGCTTTGTTCGGAAGATGGGCTAAAGCCCGGGGTTAGTTTATATTACTTTGATCCCCGACCTAAAGGTAAGGGCAAAGAGCTAAAGCTTAGGGCAAAGCCCAAAAAGTCGGCACAAAGAGCTAAAGGTTGGGTCGATGCGGCGCGGCTCAATAGAAGGATTTATATTCCATGCTGGTAAGGACTTTGTTGAGCGGCCTGTAAAAAGTCTTGTATTCGAAGGGCAGGGGAATGGAAGAACTTATGTACTGCCACACAGGTGGTATGATCTGCTGCTTCATTATCTTCCTGGAATCTCCTATGGGAAGACCTTCATGTCCAACATTATTGAAATCGATAACAAGCCTCGGATTATATGAAATGAAGTACTTTCCCCCATAGATCTCATTAAGTCTCTTCTTCAGCTGGTATTTCAGATCGGAAAGACGGAGATAGGCATAGGCATCGGATGCATCGCAGAATGCAACTTTCACCGCACTGTGCCCGTCGTGCACAAGCACGGGAGTCCCTTCCTCAATTTTGGTGTACAGCTCACTGGCCATAGCACGTGTCAGCCTGACGCATCCGTGCGAACTTTTCTTTTTCCCCAGGTACCTGTAATATCCGTTCCCCTGCAGAGCGTGAAACCCGATCCCCCAGTTGAAGCCCATCCAGTTGAGCATCAGGGTACTGTCAAACTGGCGGGAAAACCATTTTTCCATCTTCGACTGGATGACAAATAAGCCCGTCTTTGTATCCATCCCGTCTTCAAGTCTGCTTGTACCCGATGAAAGTCCGAACTCTTTAACCGGTTCTGTCCTTGAATGGAGATATCCTTTCTGTGTAGAAAGATCAACCTCTATGAAGTAGGGCATAAGGGTGTAAACGGTGTCTCTTATCCAGGAGTAATCTTCAGCCGGGGACGGTGAAGAGCCCTGCTTAATATCCTGCGCGTATACCTTTAAGGATATAATAACAAACAACTGAAGCAATATGATCCAGCTTGCCCTCTTCATAAAGTTTTTTTAATTCTCCCGGAAATGTTGAATAAGTATGTCCGCTTTTTTCTTACCAACCAGTTTTGAGAGCTGGTCAAAAGAGGAATTTTTTATGACGTTTAAACTACCTAATTCTTTCAACAAAATCTGCGCGGTTGAGGGACCGATTCCTTTTATGTCAGTAAGCTCGGTTTTAATTGTCCTCTTGCTTCTTCTTCCGCGGTGGAATGTGATCGCAAACCGGTGCGCCTCATCCCTTACCTGCTGCAGCAGCTTCAGTCCCGAAGATGTTTTCGGGATTGATTCGGCTTCGGATCTTCCCGGGAAGAATACTTCTTCCAGCCTCTTTGCAAGTCCGATTATATTGTAATCTTTAAACCCGAGATCATTCAGTATTTCAACGGCGCTTGAAAGCTGCCCCTTTCCTCCGTCTACCATAATAAGATCGGGCAGGGGGGCACCCTCTTCCTTAACCTTTGTATATCTTCTCTGTATTACTTCCTGCATACTCGCGAAATCGTCGGGACCTTCTACGCTTTTAATGATGAACTTCCTGTAAAGACTCTTTTTCGGCCTGCCGTCTTCGAACACTACCATACTTGCAACTGAATCGCTCCCCTGTAGGTTTGAAATATCGAAGCATTCTATTTTCCTCGGAAGTATATTCAGGTGAAGGTCTCTCTGCAATGCTGATACTGCATACGGCACCTGTCCCTGGTTTTTCATCTTCTGGATCTGTAATTCTTTCAGCTGAAGTATAGCGTTCTCTTTGCACATCTTCACAAGAGATTTTAATGAGCCTCTCTGCGGGATGGTTATCCTGACTTTTCTTTCAGCCTTGCCGCTCAGCCATTTTTCAAGTGTATCATTATCCGGAGGTTCTTCCTCAAGTACAATTTCTTTAGGCACCTCAACGTATTCACCGCCATAATAGAATTTTACCGCGGCAGAATAAATATCTCCCGCTTCTTCACCCGGTTCCATCGAAAGCCGCAGCTGCTTTTTACCCGTAAGCTTTCCGTTCCTGATATTAAATACCGTGCAGGCTGAATCTTTTCCTTCGTAGGCAGCTGCAATTATATCCCTGTCGTTGAAATCGTCACTTACAACTTTCTGTTTCGACGAGATAACTGAAAGATGATCAATCTTGTCTCGCAGCCCGGCTGCCTTTTCAAATTCAAGCAGCTCAACGGCGGTATCCATTCTGTTCTTCAGTTCTCTGATAAGATCATCGGTTTTACCCCTGAGTACTTTCGTAACCTCATCTACCATTTCACCGTAGTCTTTCTGCGAGATGAGACCTTCACAGGGACCGTCGCATTTCTTTATATGGTAGTCGAGACACACCCTGAACTTTCTTTTTTCAATTGCTTCATCGGTTATGTTCAGCTTGCAGCTCCGGATCTTAAATACCTGGTTGATCATACGGAGCGCTGATTTCATTGTCTTGACGTCGGTGTAGGGTCCGAAATAACGCGATCCGTCTTTGATGATCCTTCTTGTTGGATAGATCCTGGGAAACGGTTCGTTGGTTACCTTTATGTAGGGGTATGACTTATCGTCCTTCAGGTTGACGTTATACCTGGGTTTCAGATCTTTAATGAGATTGTTCTCGAGTACCAGTGCCTCAATTTCGTTATCAGTAATGATCAGCTCAAGATCAGCGGTTTTGCTCACAAGAGTCTGCGTCTTAACCGAGGAAACATTCTTCTGGAAGTAGGTTCTTACTCTGTTCTTAAGGTTCCGGGCTTTCCCGACGTAGATCACCCTGCCGTTTTCATTAAGAAACTGGTATACTCCCGGGGAATTGGGCAGGTTCTTTAATTTTGTTTCCAGTATCTGATTCATCGTATCCGTTAAAATGTATGCTCAAAATTAAGTCAAAAACCGTTTAGGTTAAAGCCAGTCTTTTTTCTTAAAGAAGAAGATCATACCGACTGCGACAACTATCATAACTAAAATCACTACCGGGTAGCCGTACTGCCAGGTCAGCTCCGGCATATTCCACTTACTCACGGACGTGTTGAAGTTCATGCCGTAAATCCCTGCCAGAAATGTAAGGGGAATGAAAATAGTTGATATAATAGTTAGTAATTTTACAACTTCATTAAGTTTCTGCCCCGAGCTGGAAAGATATATTTCGAGCATCCCGTTTAATATTTCCCTGTAATTCTCCATCGTTTCAATATTCTGCCGAATGTGGTCATAAAGATCACGGAGGAATATGTAAGTCGATTTGGCAATGTAAGGATAGCGCTCTCTTTCTATTGAAAAGATGATATCCCGCAGGGGAGTGACGGCCCTCCTCAGCTTGATGATCTTTTTCCTCAGGTCGTGAATGGTTTCTATCGTAGATCTGTTAGGGTTATAAATCAGATCATCTTCAATATTTTCTATTACTTCATCCATATCCTGAAGAAAGTAAAAATAATTATCTACCATTGTATCAAGCAGACGGTACATCAGGTAATCTGCTCCCAGTTTTCTTATTCTGCCTTTATCGCTCCTGAGCCGTTCCCGTATTACATTAAATACATCTCCCTCCTGTTCCTGGAATGTGATAAGGCAGTTGTCTTTTGAAAGGACAAAAGAAACCTGTTCTATCTTCAATTCGCGGCTCTTTTCTTCTACATCAATCATTTTAGTAATGATGAAAAGATAATTATCGTAATCTTCGAGCTTGGGTAGGTGGTTAACATTAAGTATATCCTCCAGTATCAGGGAATGTATTTCGAAAATCTCCCCTATACGGGCCAGTTTCTCCACTTCATGGAGTCCGCAGATGTTTATCCAGCTTACGTGACCGGTTTCCTTATATTTTTTAAGTTCTTCAACATCATCTATTTCCTTCTCAGTGAAAGTCTTTTCATTATAATCGAAGCTGGTGATTTTCATACTGGTGAGTTTTTGTTCACCGGTAAATACCAGGGAACCGGGAGGAAGACCTCTCTTAATTCTGAACCTGCGTTTCGGCATAATTTGTCCTTTATACTGTGGTGAGAATGTATATAAAATAATCAATCTATGGGAAAAAAGTCGGTCCTGCGAAGTTTAGTTGCCGTAAACCTGGATTTTAAGCTTGCCGGTAAAATTACTGAAGCTTATGGAAATTATATCCGGGGTTCGTCCCGCTAAACTTATGGAAGTTGACTGGAGATTGGCCTGCATAAGTTTGTTGTAAAGCAGCTGATTCGAGTAATCCAAAATAAGGATATTAGCCTGACCCTGAGAATAATCATCGAGGGAGAGTATAAGATGAGAATGTGTGCTGCTTATGCCTGAAAAGTCACGGAATGAAGTTGAAATGTTTTCCGCATTTATTAAAAATGTATAGGATTTGCCTGATTTTAATCTGACAGGCTGATTAACACTACCGGCTGCATTCCCGGGGGCTACAATATCTTCACGACAGGAGGGGATTAAGACTAAAATGAGTAGTAGTCCTGTTAAAATAAATAGGAGACTCTTCTTCAATTTTATTCTTTCATTTTCTAACCGGTAATATAATTATTAATAAAAATTAATCTATGCAGTAAGTATGACGCTTGATTAAATTTCGATATAAGGAGATGCGCGTGATTTATATCATAACGACTTAAAATCCCTGTGGAACAATTTACTTCTTATAAATGATATAATTCATTATTAAACAATAGATTATACTGCAGCGATTAATGTTATTAAGTATGTTGATAAATTTACCGGATCAGTGAACTGATGAAAATTACCCTATTCTCCTGTATTCTCTTTTTTTGGAGCATAATGTGAGCATCCCAAATGCAGTAATAAGGTGCAGACTAATTTATTATAAAACTCCTGAACTTATAAACAAGATATCCACCATATTTTTTGACTGTCATAACCCAAGTTAATTTATTAAAAATAAAGAGATTGTATTATTTTATTAAAGTCAGGTTACAAGCATTAAATTTGTACTGTAGTTGATTAATCCTTAAATTTGTGACTAACGGCACCTATGAACTTACTTCTTATATATGGCTAAAGAAAAAAAACAGAATCTGCTGTTATTAACATTTTATGTGATTGTAATAGCTTTACTTGGATACACTCTCTTTTTTAGTTCAAGTTCAGCCTCCGTTGAACCCCCCGACACTGATCAAAAAACAGAAGTTATTTCTGAATTGGATGAGTTCGGACTTAATGCCGATGCTTTCAGAGTAACTAATGGAAAAATTCAAAGAAACGAAACTATTTCATCGATATTCAGCAGATTGGGGGCGGCTGACTCCACAATCTATTATCTTCAGGCTCATTATAAAGATATATTCGACTTTAGAAGAGTGATAGCGGGAAAGGATTTCAGAGCTTATTGTTCGAGTGATTCCGCCGGCGCTTTGAAATATTTTGTTTATGAAAAAGACCCTGTGAATTACGTTGTAATGGATCTTAATGATACCATGTCGGTTTATTCAGGGAGCAGGGAGATCACGAGGAAGAGAAAAGAAGTATCGGGGATAATCAGATATTCCCTGTATACAGCTCTTGAAAGAAATGAAGCAGATCCTGAACTATTCGTGAAATTATCAGGCATATTTGCCTGGCAGATCGATTTTTACCACATACAGAAGGGTGATAATTTTAAGGTAATATATGAAGAAGAGTCGGTTGGAGATAAGGTAGTGGGTATAGGGAAGATCGTGGGAGCATACTTCCACCATTATGGAGAGGACTATTATGCCGTTGATTTCAATGTAGACGGCAGGGATGAATATTTCGACGAGGACGGAAAGAGTTTACGGAAAGCATTCCTTAAAGCTCCGCTTGAATATTCCCGCATAAGTTCAAGATTTTCAAGGAGAAGATTCCATCCGATATTGAAAAGAGTAAAGGCTCACCTGGGTACTGATTACGCCGCACCAACCGGCACACCGATAAGGAGTGTTGGTGATGGGGTGGTAATTGCTGCAGCATATACAAGAGGTAACGGGAACTATGTGAAAATACGGCACAACTCAGTTTATACCACTCAGTACCTTCACATGTCGAAATTCGCCAAAGGTATCAGAAGAGGTGTGTCTGTGAAACAGGGACAGGTGATCGGGTATGTCGGGAGCACGGGACTGGCCACGGGACCTCATCTATGTTACCGGTTCTGGAAAAATGGTGTTCAGGTTGATCCTTTAAAGGAAAAACTGCCTCCGTCCAAACCTATTAAAGATGCTTATAAGGAAGAGTATAATAAGCTTAAAGATAAAGTAATCGGGGAGCTTGATAAAATTAAATTCAGTGATCCTTCCGATGATGCCCTGGCATCCGGAGTTTAATTACTTCGAACTTAACCGCCTTTGTTGTCAGATTTATCCGCAAGTACTTCAGATAATTTCTCGCCTCCCTTAATCCCAAAATCAAGTGTCCTGATCGGGAACCGGATCATTAAGTCATTTTCATCGTAGGCCTGTATTATCTTCTGAATCCTTAATTTTTATAAAAAATAATATATAAGTTTATTTAATCTGTGATAAGGGTAACCGGAGGTTTTGTCTTTCTCTCTATTCTAATTCTTTTATATATTTAAGTTTATAGATTAATTTGAGTATCCGCTCGGATCCGGGCCGTCCCATATTATCATTCATAAATGCTGGAGTGTACATTGTCATTTAAAAGTGGTTTGAAAAGATTCTTTGGTATTAAATCGGAAGAAGAAAAAAATAAAGTTAAGACCCCAAAAGAGAAAACCAGAGATTTTTTTGAATCCCTGCTCTTTGCAGGAATTGCTGCGTTCTTTATAATAACTTTTGTTATTCAGAACACCCGTATCCCCACAGGATCAATGGAAGACACAATTCTTGTCGGCGATTTTGTCCTGGTAAATAAATTCATTTATGGTTCTTCCTCCCCTAAGTATATTCCTTTTACTCAGGTTGAAATACCCCATTTTACGCTCCCTGCTTTAAGAGATCCCAGACCTAAGGATATCGTGGTATTTGAATTTCCCGGCGGCAGAGATCAGATGCATGCCGATGAGCTGGGTGTAAACTATGTGAAGAGGTGTATCGGTACTCCCGGCGACACGATACAGATAATTAACAAGGTCGTTTATGTTAACGGGAAGCAGTTCTGGATCCCGACGCATATAAAATACCTTCAGCCGTTCGCTAAACCAAAAGGGATGGTTAATCCGGCTATATTCCCAAAGGGAATGCCCTGGAACGAGGACAATTATGGTCCTCTTGTTATTCCCAAAAAAGGTTATACTATTCCCCTTAACCTGAATAATGTTGAACAGTGGGCAATGACAATAAATAAAGAATACGGGAAAAGAGTGGTGGGTGTTAGTAATGGTTCGGTAACTATTGAAGGAAAACCGGTGACTTCCTATACCTTCAAAAAAGACTATTATTTTATGATGGGGGATAACAGGGATGATAGTCTCGACAGCAGGTTCTGGGGCTTCGTTGCACGCGACATGGTGGTGGGTGAAGCATTCATTACTTTATTTTCCTGGGACAGGGATATTCCGTTTTCGGATTTTTTCAGGTTAATTGGTTCAATACGACTGGATAGGGTATTAAAACTTTTACACTAATTAAGACTAACAGTATCGGTGCTGCAAAAAATATGGATTTACTAAATATAGAGTATGAGAAATATAGACTAAATAACGGACTTAATGTAATACTTCATAAAAATGACAATCTTCCTCTCGTTGCGGTAAATCTTTGGTACTGGGTTGGTTCAGCTAATGAGCAAAGGGGCAAAACCGGTATGGCGCATCTTTTCGAGCATATGATGTTTCAGGGTTCTGAGAATGTACCCAAAGAGATGCATTTCCGGTATATCCAGGAAGCCGGGGGAAATCTCAACGGTTCTACAAATTTCGACAGGACTAATTATTACGAAAAACTCCCATCCAATTTCCTGGAACTGGCGCTTTGGCTTGAATCGGACAGGATGGGCTACCTTTTACCCGCTCTGACTCTTGAAAAACTCGATAACCAGAAGGGTGTGGTAATAAATGAACGGCTGGAAAGGTACGATAACCAGCCCTACGGACTTGCGTGGGAGATCATTCTCTCAAATCTTTATAAGCAAGACCATCCTTACAGCTGGCCGACGATAGGTTCTATTGACGATATTTCAAACTTCAGTCTTGAAGAAGTATCCTCTTTCTTCAGGAAATTTTATTCTCCTTCAAACGCTTCTTTAACGGTTGCCGGTAACTTTGAAGAAAAATTTGTTAAAGAAAAAATAGAAAAATATTTCGGGGAAATACCCGATTCCATTACCGTGGAGAGGATAAATCCTGCCCCGGCAAAGCTTGATGAAAAGAAACTTATTGTACGGGAGGAAAATGTTCAGCTTGAGAGGATTTATCTTGCCTGGCCTACAGACAGGGTTTACAGCGGCGATGATGCTGCGCTGGATATTCTTGCGGATCTCTTGTCCGGCTCAAAGAATTCGCGTTTGTATAAAAATATCGTATTTGAAAAAGAACTTGCTCAGGATATATCTGCTTTCCATTACTCGGGCAAACTGGCGGGACATTTTATGATAATCGCTACAGTTAAAAAAGGGAAGTCCGTAGAATCTGTTAAGGAGGAAATATTTAAGGAACTGGAAAGTGTACGCACAAATGGAATATCATCTCATGAAATGAAAAAAACCCGTAACAGCATACGCTCGGGTTTTATATTTTCATTGCAGAATCTTGATACGATGGCCAATCAGCTTAATTATTACGATTTTTTCCTTGGCGAGCCAAACTCTTTTAACTATGATCTGCAAAGATATAATGAAGTTGAAGATGATAAGATAAAGAGTATTGTAGACAAATATTTTACGGGATCCTTCCTGGAACTGAGGGTGAGACCGAAATGAAAATGAATTCAGTTAAGAGAAAAAAACCTGCTGCAGGACATAAAAGCGGATTTAATCTGCCCGGTATAGAGTCTTTTAAATTAGAAAACGGACTGCCGGTTTACTTTGTTTGTAAAGATACACTGCCTGTTATGAATATGAGTCTTGTTTTAGACGCCGGAAGTAAATATGATCCGCAGAATAAAAAAGGATTATCAAACCTGCTGGCTATGATGGTGGACGAGGGGGCCGGTGAATATAATGCCCTGCAGCTTAGCGATCAGTTTGAAATAATAGGTGCAAATTTTAGTGTCAGCTGCGATCAGGATTCAATGTATCTGTCACTCCAGGCTCTTGCAGATGAATTTGAGCGGGGAACCGAGTTATTCTCTTTGGTTGTTTGTGATCCGCACCTCAATGAAAAAGACTTCGAAAGAGAAAAAAGAAAAATAACGACACGTATCCTTCAGAAAAGGGACGATATTGAAGAAATTGCAAACGACGTCTTTGAATTTAAACTCCTGGGAGAGAATAATCCTTATTCTTCACCTACAATCGGATATCAGAAAGACATCGACTCAATAACTGTGGAGGAACTAAGAGAGCACTTCAGGAGCATCATTGATCCTTCCAACGGGTTTCTCGTAGTTGTCGGAAGTTACGATGAGGAACGTCTTAAGAAAGCACTGAATAAATATTTTTCAAGATGGAAGATAAAAGACTTAAATAAACGGGTCATCAATACAGAAACCACTTTCAGTCCCGGATTATATATCGTTAATAAGCAAGACAGCGTTCAGAGTGAAATAAGAACCGGCCTGATAAGCTTTGGACGTAATGAATATGATTATTTCTCAAGAAGCATACTGAACCTCATTCTGGGAGGACAGTTTACAAGCAGGCTTAATCTTAACCTGCGGGAAAAGAGAGGTTTTACTTATGGTATCCATTCGAGATTTGTTTACCTGAAATCAGCCGGATATTTTTATACCTCAACATCGGTATCATCAGAAAATACCGGGCCAGCATTAAGGGAGATCTTTAAAGAAATAAAAAATATAAAAGAAGGCGTAACCTCGAAAGAACTTGAATTCGCAAAATCATCACTTATCAGGAAGTTTCCATCAGGGTTTGAAACCAACAGGCAGATTGCATCCAATATCATCGGGCAGATCATACATTCTCTTCCCGAAGATTACTTTAAAAAATACATTGAGAAGATAAAACAGGTAACCCGGGAGCAGGTAATTAAAGCAGCTGCCGATAACCTGATTCCGGATAAGCTCACCACAGTGGTTGCGGGCAATAAAGAAAAGATAATCGGTCAGCTTAAGGAAATTTATCCCGGTGAGATTACGGAACTGGATGCAGGTGGAAGGATATTATCTTAAATCCGGCTGCTGTTTAATAAGCACAGAGGGGGATGCAACTTTATAACCTGTTTTCCGTAATGCCTCGAGCAGGGGGGGCATTTCAAGGAATTCCGAAGCTGAGAGCCGAAATATTTGTTTGCCGCTTTTTGACGAATTGATTTCAGAGATCAGGTTCTCTCCTGAAATATTTTTCAGTTCAGTAAACCTGTCCCACTTTAAAAGCGCTATTTTCCTTTTTGCAAATTCATCACTTATTAATTTATAATGAACAGAATTATAAATATCTGAATTTTCATCGATAATAAAGAAAGCTGCCTTATAAAACTTCCCGATAATTGAAAGAACCGAGTTTTTTATCCTTCTTGATGAATACCCGGTGTTAAGCTTAAACTCCAGTTCGGAAATGTCGTCATTTAGCAATACAGCCGTTTCTTTCTGGCTGCTGCGGAGGATCTTCATCAATTCCTGTGAGCGCTTTGAAGGGATCAGGACACCGGCAAAATGTTCGGGCAGCAGAAGCAGGTTATTTAAATCTTCATTGCTCAGATCCTCAATACCCGTCAGTACAAAGCCGATAGTATCCATGCTGCGCTTTATCTCTTTATTGTAAGTCATCACAGCTTTTAACTTCAGATATCCCCCGGAGGAAATGTTCAGCGCGGTTGAATTATTTTTCCTGAATTCAGTTGATTCAATATTTACTTCACTTGTATCGAACTGGTTCTGAACCTCCCTGAGGAGAAGACTAACAGGCAGATCCTCCGGGACGTTCACTTTGTAGCTGAATCTGAGAGAATCGTCATCGTCCTTTTTCGGCTTCGCTGCAAAGATCCATGATGAGTCCATATTGTAATTATTCAACGCTGCCATGAACCGTTCATTTATCACAGAAGAGGATAGAGATTTCCCGGTAACTGGCAGATCAGGCTGGAATAGTTTTTCAAGTATGATATTTCCTGCGAGCAGAAGAATTACAAGCAGTAGCAGAAGCTGTATTACGTTGTTTTTACTAATGGAAAATTTCATCAGAAGACTCCGGGCAAAATCCGGCTACCGGTCTTTAAACTCCGCCTTTCTCTTTTCAAGAAATGCTTTTGTCCCTTCCTTAAAATCTTCGGTGCCGCACGAAAGTGCAAAAAGACTTGCTTCAAAATTAAGACCTTCACGCTGCGAAATTTCTTTTGTTGATATGACAGATTTTATAGCGAGCCTTACGGCGTGACGGGCTTTGGAGATAATCTTATTTGCCATTTCTTCGGCTTTTGAAAGCAGTTCTGTCTGAGGATATACCCTGTTTACAAGCCCGATCCTGAAAGCTTCTGCCGAATCGATCATATCCCCGGTCAGGATATATTCCATTGCCCTTCCGGTATTGATCAGACGGGCCAGTCTCTGTGTTCCGCCGTATCCGGGAATAGTTCCGAGGTTTACCTCAGGCTGACCGAACTTTGCATTTTCAGATGCAAGGCGTATATGGCAGGCAAGAGCCAGCTCACACCCGCCGCCTAAAGCAAAACCGTTAACGGCGGCAATCACAGGTTTATCCATACTTTCAATAAGATTAAATACAGCCTGGCCCTTCTCAGCAAATGACTTCCCGGAGATCATATCCAGTTTATTTAACTCAGATATATCTGCGCCGGCAACAAAAGCTTTTTCACCGCTGCCTGTTACGATCACTGCTTTAACGGAGTCGTCTTTCTGAAATTCTGTAAATGCATCATGTAATTCACTGACTGTAGTGTCATTCAGAGCATTCAGCTTGTCAGGTCTGTTGATTTTAAGAATTCTGATTGAACCTTTTGATTCTATAAGCAGATTTTGATATGACATTTTACTCTCCTAAAAAACTATATAAAGAGGGAGCCTAACTTTGAGGTCAATTCCCACATATTGAGTAGATTGAAAATAATTATAAGTAGCCATAACTTCCAGCAGGAACATTGAAATTCCTACTCCGCCGCTGACTCCCAGCCGTGAATTATTCTCAATGAAGTTACTTCTGCCGGAGCCCGATTTGAACTGGTGAAGTACCTGGGTGAAATTATAAGCTGCTGAAATTTCGATGACAGGCATAAAAAGAACAACTTTTTCAAGCAGGGGAGCGAAAAAATATCTTGCTCCTACCGTTAACGGAAACGAATTTATTGAATAGTTGGAATAATCGGACGACTGGTAAAAAGTCTGTGAACCCGGAAATTGCTGAAACCCTAACTTCGTGAACAGAAAGAAAGGGAGATATTCATTATCAGTATAATCTAACTCTACATTGAACCCATAGCCGAGAGCAGATTGATTTGAAAAAGAGCTGATCGGAAATCTGGGTCCGACACCAAAAACCAGGAAAAGACCACGGGCTTTCTCGGCAGGCAGTCCGCCTGCAGTCACAGGAATCTGTGTTAAAAGTATTAATAGGAATATTAATTTCTTCATAGCTAAAACAAAATCATCTGTTAAAATAAGAAATATAATTCTCCGGCCAAATGAATTATATTACCGGTGTATTTAACTTTGTTCTGATCTCTTCACAAGATTTTTCTCCATCTCAAGGCATTCTTTTTTCAGGAAAGAGTAAAGTTCGTCAATGTGTTTGAGCCTGGTACGGAAGTTTACCGGGTTTATCCTGAAAAATACTTTTCCTTTTAATTCAGTTGTCGATATCCAGAACCTGCCTGAAAGTTCTGCTCTCTTTGAAACTTCGTTGTGGAGCAGTTCAGTTTCGGCGGAAGATAATTTATCCGACTCAAACCGGATGCAGATAGCGGACATTTGAGGATTAACAGCCGGATGGAATATCCTTTCCTCTTTGCACAGTTTGTATAAATGTTCAGCCTGGTCGATATTTGAGTCAATCCATCGGCCGATCTGCCTGGTCCCGTAACGTTTAAAGCTCATCCATACCTTAAGACTGCGGAAACGTCTGCTCTGTTCAAAACTGTGTACGAAATACTGAAACCTTTTATTATCAATATTGTCCTTCAGGTAACTTGGCTGAATTCCAAACGAAAGAGTAAGCTGCCGCTGATCTCTTACCAGTATGCTGCCCGCATCAAGAGGAGCATAAAACCATTTATGCGGGTCAAGCGTTATAGAATCAGCCGTTTCAATGCCTTTTAATAGCCCCGTCTTTTTCTCTGATAATAATACTCCTCCTCCGTAAGCCGCATCAACGTGGAACCAGGCTCCGTATTTATCTGCTATTTTTCTTAAAGCAGGAAGGGGATCAACAGAACCTGTATTTGTTGTACCTGCAAGTCCTATTATGCAGGCCGGAACGAGTTTATTACTTTTATCTTTTTTAATTTCAGCTTCAAGTGCGTCGAGGTTAATTCGGAATTCCTCATCGGTTGGAATAGTTCTTAGTGAAGTTCTGCCGAGTCCGACAGCATCGACAGCCTTATCGAGTGAAACATGTCTTTCTTCGGATACATAAACTGTATGCTCGAATATTGCCCCCTGATGCTGTGCACGGTTGCCCGAGGACCAGTCTCTCGCGAGCTTCATTCCAATAAAGTTTGCCGCCATACCCCCGCTTGTTAGATTTCCGCCCGCAGTTGCCGGCAGACCTGCAAGATCACAAAGCCACCTTACGGTTCGTTTTTCCATAGCTACTGCCGACGGCCCGATAGAGTAAGCTCCGATATTCTGATTCAGGGCGGAGGCAATAAAGTCTCCCAGGATACCCATGGGAGTGGGTGTCGGGGTTATTAGTCCGAAATATCCGGGATGATTAACTCCTGTTGTATAGGGGAAAAGTTTTTCATTAAGTTCGTCTATAACAGAGTCAGAATCTATACCATTTACGGGAATAGGTTCATCAAATAATTTTTCGATTATTTCAGGGTCAGTATCCTTAAGCAGGGGATTATCTTCGATTGAATCAAGGTAATCTGATAAAAGATCAACTACCTTATGTCCTGTTTCTCTGAATTCCGATATTTTCATAAATCAGCCTAAACTTTCTTTAAATAATTTAATGCATAATAACTAAACACTCTCGTCAGGATCCATCTGGAGCTTAAATGAGGGACTGTTTTTTTCATTAATGAATGTGAAAAAGACCGCTATCAGTATTTCAAACGCAGTGGTCAAATAAAAAAATAAGTATCCGCCAGTAAGAAAATAAGATGCACTGAATTTGAAAATAACAGACGCCTCGTATAACAGGATTACCAGGTTAAAAAGAACTATTTTACTCTCACGGGATATTATCAGGATAAATTCCTTTAGAAAAAAGATAAGTATCGCAAAATGCAGAATTATTGTGAAGACTCTTATCTCGGCTGTATTAAGAAAGAATCCTGTTAATATTGCAGGTATCAGCAGCAGAAGAAGGTATTTATTTCTGATCACTGCAGCAAGCAGCAGCGTGCTGACAAAGACATAATAAGCAGCATCCCGGAAGTGCATCTGGAAAAAAGCATACCAGACCAGATCACTCAGCGCCAGGATAAGGAAGAACAAAAAGTACCGGCATCCCCTCTGTCTGAAAGGGGGAAAAAGCCATGCGATAATATTTAAGTAAAAAATAAACTTAGCTATTATCATTATTATCCACACACAGGAGGACAGAGTGATCCGAATTCCAGGCAGGAATCTCCGTTTGAAATTGTGAGAGTTTCTCCACGGAATTCAACTGAATTATCTTCAGCGCCCCCGGCTTCAATCAGTTCCAGCACCTTTGTTTTTGAATATACCCTGAATACAGTCTCTGCCGGAACCGAAGCACCTTCAGGGTAAAGAACCTCCCTTTTGTCACCGAGAATAACAAGTTTTCCATCCATAATGTGAAACATCATAAGGTCAGAGGTCATTCCGGCAAGCTGCTGAAGCCTGACGGATTCGATTGATGTTGAAATCCCGACGGATCCAAACTGCTGCTCAGCTTCATTCCGTGATATTATTTCTCCTAATGATTGGTTGTCAGCCATATACTTCCCATAATTTGTTCTTGTTTACTAATACTAACTTTCAGATTACTCAGTATTCCTTAACCTTGCTCCGGTGGCGGTAGCGAAATCAATTGAATATCTTATAAGCTCCGGAAGGGAATTAAGTTTTAATTTCTGCATAATATTTATCCTGTGACTGTCAACCGTTCTCTTACCTATAAACATTCTGTCAGCTATTTCACTGCTGGTTAATCCTTCACTTATCAGCAGAAGAACCTGTTTTTCCTTTTCCGATAGCATGGATGACTGCATAAAAACAGGAGGTTCTGTAAAACTATCATATTTTTTTACAATATCATTAATATCGCTCTCAGTATACTTTGCACCGAAGTAATCTTTTCCGCTCATTACGCTTTTTACGGCAGTGAGCAGTTCACCCTTCAATATGTTTTTATTTATAAGTCCGTTTCCGCCCGATTTTATCGTATGGTAAATATAATCAGTACCTTCGTGCATAGAAAGAAACAATATTTTTGTTTTTGTATCATTCTTCCGGATCTCCTTTGCAGCTTCAAGGCCTGTTTTCTCCGGCATCGAGATATCTATGAGAAGAAGGTCCGGGTCCAGCTGATTATAGAGATTAATCAGCTCTTCTCCGGTTGAAGCTTCTCCAATGACCTTAATGTCAGATTCTTCATCAATGAGACTGATAATACCGCTCCTGAACAGGGTATGGTCATCAGCAATCAGAATTGTAATTTTGTTGTCAGTCATTTAATCTCCCTTTACCGGGATGGTTGCCATTATTACTGTTCCTTCACCCGGTGTTGAATCTATTTTTAATTCGCCGCCGAAACTTTCGACTCTTTCTTTCATATTCAGAAGACCGAATCCATTCAATGCATCCCCCGTACCGGTTGCTTTTATATCAAATCCATTTCCGTTATCAGATACGATCAGCCTGAGATTATTTTTATTTTCCTGCAGGATCAGGTCAAATTCTTCAGCCCCGGAATGCTTCATAATATTATTCAGAGTTTCCTGTGCAAGTCTGAAGGTAAACAGCTCAATCCTTTTATCAAGCATTCCGTTTAGATTATTAACATCCAGTGAACCTTTTATCCCGCTCTGTTCGGTAATCAGATGAACCAGTGATGTTAATGCCGGACCGAGCCCCAGCTCATCAAGTATTTTTGGTCTAAGATTATATATAATCGTTTTAAGCTCACTGATGGTATCCTGGAGAATTTTATCAAGGTCCTTTATTTCATTATCAGATGCAAGGTTCAGCTTTTCCTCAATTCTCTGCATTTTTAATTTCGTCAGAAGCAGCTGCTGGCCTATACTATCATGCAGCTCGGAAGCTATTCTGTTTCTCTCATCTTCTATCTGTTCCTGAAGATAATTACCTAGTTTTTTCAACCGGTCTTCAAGAATTTTTCTCTTGGTTATATTACGAAAATAGATCTGGGCTATTCCAAGGTTCGAATTGCCGACAAACAGAACGGTATAATGGTCATCAAATACCTTTATTGTATTCGAGAACTTTTTATCAGATTGAATATTCCTCTGTATTTCAGTTTGTGTTAGAAAGGGAAGTATTTTCTCAATATTTCCTGAATCAGGATCTATGCTGAACAATTTTTTTGCGGCAATGTTGCTTAATAGTATTTTCCCTTCTGCATCAATCCTTATGATCGGATCAGGATCGAGCTCGGCAAATAATGCCATCAGCCGGCTGTTTTTTAGCTCAATCTCGTGTTTTTCACTCTGATGCTTCTTATTCAAAGGCAGAATAATATATTTTGAAATAAAATAGACCAGGACTGCAATAAGAATTACAAACAGCAGGGAGAAGAGTATCGGATTATTCGGTGAAAGGAAGTACTTTAAATATTCATGCAATTCTTCCTTCATAGCAGCTTAAAACACCATGATAGAGTTTTTCGCTGAGCGCCTGAAGAGATTTATGCCGGCGCAAACGGGAAGAATTGTTTTTGATGTATGAATCAATTGCAGAAAATATAATTTCATCAGAAAACCGGGGAAAATATTCCTGAATTTTCTTCTTAAAATAATATTTATCCTGGTACTCCTCAATATTGAAATGATTATCTTCTAATATTGTTTTAATGACAATATGGAAATTTTTGTAGGAAATCATTTTTTTTTAATGGAATATAAGATCCCTGATCACCCGGCGCATCCGTATAATTACTGATTTTAAACAATATTATGAAATTTTAAAAAATAGTAATCATACGGATGTACTAATCATTAATCGGGATTATCTTAGCAACAGAAGTTCATCTTAGGGGTAGGATAACTTCATAAATTCATAGTGCTTCAACACACTCTCTCAGCCCCTGCATACTTGCAGGGGCTATTTTATGCGATTTTGAGCAAATTTTTTTTTGAAAAATCAGTAATTATACGGATGCGCTTTAAGATTTAAGTAATTAGGTTTGAAGTGTAAGAAGATTATGACCCGAGGGGTAGGACAGTCTTCTACATAAAAATGAGAGGTTAAACTCATTACAACCCCTGCTTAGCCGCAGGGGTTATTTTATGAGAAGCATTTTTTTCACTGCCGCGTAAGTTCCACTGGTAATTCTGTAATAATATGTCCCGCTGGGAAGTGATTTTCCGTTAAAGTCTATACTGTACGTCCCTTTATTGTAATACCTGTTTTCCGTCAGGGTACTAACTTCTTGTCCAAGTGAATTATAGATCCTTAGCGTTACATATCCGTCTTTCGGTATTGTAAAATTAATTTTTGTAGACGGATTGAAGGGATTCGGGTAATTCTGATACAACCTGAACTCTGAAATGGGATTTTCCGTGCTTTTAACTTCCGTTACCGGGCCTTTATACAGTCTTACCTGACCGCCATCGGGAACAACGGAAGTTTCAATAACAGTGTTCGAACCTGATAAATATGATGTTGTATAGTCGAAATAACTTCCCTGGAAGATAGTAACAGTTGCCCAGTTCGCAGGGACAACGATGTCTGCAGTTAACGGATAATTGTAGATATCATCTTCAAGCGTATCGGTAACATTTATGAAGATGCTTGTATCTGTAACGGAAAGGACGTTGAAATCGTAAGAGTCCCTTTCTTTCATATACCTCGTAACTTCGCCCATCGGGGCTACCCACAGATCGCCGTTATCTGAGGCATCGGACACATACTGGCAGGCTGAATCGAACCATTGGACGGAGATTGGCTCATAAGAAAAGTCAGCAATAGCCGACTGAATTGAATCGAATGGTACTACATCATGTGCCTGCAGTAAGCCCCATCCTCCCTGAGATATACTGTTATCCACATAATCGTAAAACTCCTGCAATTCATCAAGATCATCAGCAGGTGAATTCCTGGGCATACTAAAGACTATTACCCGGGAGCCGACGGTGTACCAGTCCTGTCCAGACAGTGAGGAATCAACCGGGTCTACTGAAATTGCCCGGGCTGATTCATAGAACTGACTGGTATAATTAACTACATCGGCGTCGTACTCGGAATAAGGGTACGCAAGAGTTATACATTTTTTATCCGGAATTTTCCGTTCAATTCTTTTTTTCGATTGATACAATTCATATAGAAGTGTTCCGGCTGTTGAAGTATCTCCAATTGCAAGGCTTCTTAGATGGGGATGAGTCACGGTATGCGAGCCCATTTCCTGACCTGCATTCGACATCTCAATGAATTCCGGCCATGTACCGTATCTCCAGTAAGGCCCGTAAGGATCATCAAGCGGTTCTGTGATCAGAAAAAAGGTTCCCCTGAAGCCGTATTGCTGGAACATCGGGAAAACATAATCGTACTGCGACTGCATACAGTCGTCGAACGTAAAGCTGAACGCGGCTGTTTTGTCATCTTTCCATTTCTTTACTGATACATCACCGGCGGAAGAGGGATTGACCTGGCAATAATCCGGCGATGTAATTAAAGCCGCAATTATTAAGGCAGAAAACGGTACAAAGGAGAATTTCATAAACATCCGGAATTTTGAGTCGATAATATAAATTATCTCAGGTAAAATTTAGTTAGTAAAAAATTTCTCTTATTTTTGTGTTATGAATTTATTTAGAAATACTGACAGATGAGAATTATCTTACTTATTTGCCTGGCTTCTCTTCTGGTCAGGGCACAGCAATCCATTGAAATTACTTTCAAAATTAAAGCAAATAATATACCGGATACAGCAAAAGTCTTTATTTCGGGCAATAAGCCGGGATTAGGTAACTGGCAGCCCGGCAAAATTTCTTTAATTAATACATCCGGCAATTTTTGGGAAAGAACATTTACGCTGCCTGCAGGAGAAGATATCGAGTTTAAAATAACTCTCGGCAGCTGGGAGAATGAAGCTGCGAATGCAGACGGAAGCATTCCAAAAAATACGCGGTTCAAAGCTTATAAAGATACTGCCATCAGTCTAACTATTAGTAACTGGAAAAAGGGAAACACACGAAAGTTCACAGGACAGGTAACAGGACACCTGGAGTATATAAGAAATTTAAAGGGAGAAGGACTTCTTCCGCGCGACATCATAATATGGCTTCCTCCGGATTATTTTAAAGACACTACTAAAAGTTACCCGGTGCTCTATATGCAGGATGGCCAGAATCTTTTTGATCCTTCGACGTCCACATTTGGGATTGATTGGCAGCTGGATGAAACGGCTGACAGTCTCATAGAGCAGGGGAGGATGAAATCAATTATAATCGTTGGAATTACGAACACCCCGTGGAGGAAATCGGAATACGCTGATAATGATACGGGTTCTGCTTATATGAAGTTTGTTGTTGATAAGGTAAAACCGCTGATAGATTCCTCTTACAGAACACTGTCGGGTCCTTCGAATACAGCTGCGGGAGGTTCCTCGCTGGGAGGATTGATCTCTTTTATGCTTGCCTGGAATTACCCCGGGGTGTTCTCAATGGCAATGTGTGTTTCACCTGCGTTTAAAGTTTATAACTACAACTATGTAGACAATGTTGAAGATTATGATGGCCCCCACAAGGATCTGAGGTTTTATTTTGATATGGGAATACATTCGCTCGACTCGCTGCTTGTGCCCGGTGTACACGAGATGATAAAGGCTCTTGAAACCAAGGGTTATAAAACGGGGAAGGATATAATGTTGTATGAAGATGATAATGGAGAACATAATGAGAGTTCCTGGGCAGCAAGGATCTGGCGGCCGCTGCTGTATTTCTTCGGAAAAAGGTGAATACTTCGTTACAAGCGGCACTTTCAGTGTTCTCATCAAGAGTGAAGGAAAGTAATCCCTCACCCTAGCCCGCCAATGCTAATGAGGTGAAGCAATCTCCATCTTACCCCCTGTCAGAGGACCATGTTATAATTTCTCAAAATGCTGGTAATCCTTCCTGTCTTTCCAGTCGCCGCCCCAATCCCATCCCAGCTTTTTAAACTCTTTCACAAGAAATGAATCTTTGGTTATTGTCCCGGGTTGTGAAGGATCGTAAACAGATCCTTCCGGCTGGTGGAGGTCTTTTCTTATATAAGGATTAAGCAGGGGATTGATATCTATTGCCTTCCCGAATGAATGGTTCGATAATTTTTTTGTACCTGCAATGAACCTGTAATTGAAAGCAGATGTATTATTATCCTCCATAGATTTTTCATCATTCCAGTTGTAACGGACAATAGGGACTGCTTTCGCAACCGGAAATTTTTCCTTTTTAATTTTCGTAAAAATCTTTTCAATGTCATTTTTCAAATCTTGAGATATGACAATCTGCCCCTGGTGAAGATTATTATCAAATGAATAGTATTGAACCTTAACAATTACAAGATCCCTCCTGACCCGAGGGGGTATATTTATTCCTTCTAAAGCTTCCTCAAGACTATAATCTGAATCTACAATTATCGCAGAGGTGCTGTCTTTCATTTCTGACCTTTCGATTTTAGTTTGCTGAGCAGCAGATGCTTGGTTTATCCTGAAAAAGCAGAAGTAAATAAAAACAAATAATATGATCCTTATCAACTAAAACCATCCTTAATTTATGATTTAGCTATGTAAATAAATATATTTATGAGTCAAAATAAAGGAATTAAAATGAAGAAATTACTTGCGTTAGCGTTTTTTGCCGTTACTCTGATATATATTTCGGGCTGCTCTAACAACTCTAAAGTAGTCACAAAAGAAAACGGACTAAAATATACCGATGATACTGTTGGTACCGGCAGAGAAGCTAAGATGGGAGATCTCGTATCAATTAAATTCAATGCCTGGGTTATTAAAGATTCAACAGGAAATCTGTTTGAAGACTGGTCGAAGGATACAAGCAAAGCTAAGCAGTCTATTGGTTCAACTGAACAGACAGGCAAGCCGTTTAAATATTTATTGAAAGAAGGAAGTTTTATTAAAGGGTCCGCCGAAGGGATTGCCGGAATGAAAGTAGGAGGTACGAGAACAATAATAATACCTTCAGAGCTTGCTTATGGGAAACAGGGTATAGGACCTATCCCTCCCAATACGAATTTGAAAGCTGTTATCACTCTTGTTGATGCCAAGGAACCCATAGTGGCTAATATGTGGGATGTCGACAGCACAAAATACAAGACGACAAAAGATGGTTTGAAGTATGCTATAATAGAAGAAGGAACAGGCGCTCAGCCTGATTCGGGCGACCTGGTAACAGTTGATTATTCAGGCTTTCTCGCTAAGGACAGCACTAAATTTGACAGTTCCGTTGAAAGAGATGAACCTTTCACTTTTAAGCTCGGCGCTCATATGGTAATTCCCGGATGGGATGAAGGAATTGCATTGATGAAAAAAGGCGGTAAAGCAAGGCTGGTTATCCCGCCGTCTCTTGGTTATGGAAACAGACCAAACCGCGTTATACCTCCGAATTCAACATTAATTTTTGATATTCATCTTATAGACATTAAGAAACAGTAGAGAGAGTTTTTGTTATTTCTAACCCGATGAGTACCGCTTATGCAGTATTCATCGGGAGATAAATCCTAGTCCTGCAGCCCAGGCATAAAGCAGCAAGTATCGGGACATCCGTTACCTTCGACCTGGCCCAACATCCTGTGTTTGTCATCCGGCATCCAACAGTCCGTAACCAACACCGGAATCCTGCACCCGGATTCAAATATCCAAACGAGGGTTACAAATAAAACCTGATAAGTGAAAGAGCGTGGGCGTAATAGCCTCGCCCGAAGAGATTTAGATGGTTCAGCACGTGATACAGTTTATATATATTCTCCCTGTACTCCCATCCCTCTTTCAGTGGAAAACTTTCATTATATGATTTATAAAACTCTTCCGGGTAGCCTCCGAACAGCTTCGTCATCCCAAGGTCCGCCTCACGATGACCGTAATAAACTGCGGGGTCGATAATGCATGGATTTCCTTCATCATCAACCATATAATTTCCGCTCCAGAGATCACCGTGAAGTAGAGTGGGTTCTTCCTCTGAGCCCGTAAGTATTTCCGTAATTTTATCTTCAAGCTGACCGAAGTTTTTCTTTAATTCTTTCGTAGCATATCCATTCTTCTCACAGAGCATCAGCTGAAACAGCAGTCTTTTATTAAAATAGAATTCTGTCCAGTTCTTATTTTCATTCCCATCGGTCAGATTTTTCTGAGGGTTTGATCCTATATAGTTATCTTCATAAAATCCGAATTCTGATCCCTTATATCTGTGCAGCCTGGCGAACTGCTGCCCGAAGTCACGAAAGAAATAACCGGGTTTTCTTCCGGTTTCGATAAACTCAGTTACGATATAATTCTCCGAGAAAATTTTTGCTCCCGGTACTTTTACAGCATTTGCTTTCTGAAGTTCATTAAGTCCATGCGCTTCTGTTGCAAACATATCGGCAGGAGCATCGTTATTTACTTTAAGTAGAAATTTCTTACCTGACTCCATAATGATTTTATAGGCATTGCTTATACAGCCTCCGGAAAGATCCTTTGCGTCGTTTATTGTGGAGTCCAGTCTCTCTTCAATTTCCTTTTTGATTTTATCCGGTAAGTTCATCCTTCAGCCTTTTTAATAAACCATGGCAGGCATCAACAAGTATATCCATCACCTTCTCAAATCCCTCAGGGCCTCCTAAATACGGATCGGGAACTTCATCTGCCTTAATTAACCTGTTAAATTCCACCATTTTATGTATCCTGCTGCTGTAAACTTTTCTCTTATCTAACCTATTAATTTCATTAAAAATATCGTCATCCATTGTGATGATGTAATCGAAGTTCTCAAAATCGGTTTTGGGATCGAAGTGGCGGGCTTTGCTCTTTAGAAAATAACCTCTGCTGGCGGCGTGAGATCTCATTCGGGGGTCTGGACTTTCTCCTGCGTGATAGTCGATCGTTCCTGCTGAATCAATTTCTATTCTGTCGGTTAACTTTTCTTTTTCTACCATTGTTTTAAGTATTCCTTCGGCAGCAGGAGAACGGCAGATATTCCCCATACAGACAAAGAGTATTCTGATAGTTTCCATAGTTTGAATTCCTCTTTTCAGGTGTAAGATTTTGGAATGCAAATATAACCAATTAAGCGCTAACCATCATTTATTTTCTCTGTCACCTGCATTGAATAGCTGCTTGCTTAATGATCAATATTTTTTTATTCTTAAGCATTGTTTACAGAAATTAAAATTATTCATATCTGAGAATAAAGTTTTTATTAACTCTCAAAGGATATACTATGGCCTATATCATAACAAAACTATGTCTCAATTGTAAAGATATTGCGTGTACCCAGGTCTGCCCGGTGGACTGCATATATGAGTATACAGGGGATGACCCGAGCATTCCGAAGGAAATGCTGCTGATCGATCCGGATGAATGTATCGACTGCAACGCATGTGTTCCCGAATGTCCCTGGGAGGCTATTTTCGAAGAAGAAATGGTTCCTGATATTTTTAATGACGATATAGAACTGAATGCAAGAATAGTTGGGAAACCAAGGGTGGTGCCTCAGCGCGAGGAAGGGAAACCTCTGCCTACACCGGAGGAGATCGAAGAAAATAAGAAAAAATGGGGATATACCGGGTAGAGAATTGTTGGTTAATTACTCCCGCTTTTTTTATTTTTTGGGCGCAGATTATAATGTCTATTCAATTATACCTGCTGTACTGCTTTTTGTACAATTTTTCCGATAATCAATAAAAAATTGCTAATCATGCAAACTTCTCAAATGGCATTCGGTTTGCTTTTCAGGGGAGACTTATAAATCTGAGGAAAAGATGAAAAAGTTAATTGTTCTGATCTTCGCACTTTCGGTTACAGGGATTTATGCGCAGGTAAATACCGCGGCAGTGAAACTGGGAATATTTTCCCCTTCTTCTGCCGGCGGCGGCTTTATTATAGGATATGAAGGTGCTCATTATGTAGATAAGAATTTTAGTTTCGGCTGGAGCTTCGACTGGTTCCATAAGAATTATGTTGATAAAACACTAGTAAACGATCTTAACCAGCAGGATCCTAATCCCATTGGCGGCGGACAAATAAATGAACTCAGGGCTACAACTAATCTTCACGATTTCCCCCTGATGATTCATCTTTCAGGCAAAACACTTGTTGCCCCCTATACACAGGCGTACCTTACTGCAGGAATCGGTGCGGAAGTTCTTCTCATAAACTATAATGATTATGTTGATCCCTCCAAAGACGAATTCCACACAGCCTTTGATCTTAACTGGCGAATTGGCGTCGGGGGTATATATGAACTGAGCAAACAGGCCGACGTTTTTGCTGAGCTTGCTTATCATTATTCGGCACCCAGCTGGACTTATGAAACCACAGATGCATTAGGAACTAAGCGAACTTTTGAAAGAGTTTTTGATATGAGCGGCGTGATGTTCAGGGTAGGCTTCCGTTTCTATTATTAACAGATAAAGAGTCGTTTCAATGGTTGGTAAATGGTATACTGCATTTACCAGCCGACGACTTTCTCCAGCCTTCCTCATTCTCCAACTATTGTTACTACAAGCTTTCTGCTGCCGCCTCTGTTCCTGTGTTCACAGAGATAAACACCCTGCCAGGTGCCCAGGTTGAAATTGCCGTTTTTTACCGGGATAGAAACGCTGCTTCCAAGGATAACGGATTTTATATGAGCCGGCATATCGTCCGACCCCTCTGTATTGTGATCGTAATAAGGAGCGTCCTCCGGAACCATCTTATTGAAATGTTTCTCCATATCGCTTCTTACCGTCGGATCGGCATTTTCATTAAGTGTAAGCGAAGCAGAAGTATGTTTAATAAAGATATGAGCAATACCTGATTTTATATCCTTAATTTCCTCAATTTGGTCTAGTATTTCGTTTGTAATCAGGTGAAATCCTCTTCCTCTTGATTTAACACTGAATTCTTTTTGTATGCACTTCATAATAATGATCAGTTAAAATGAATAATTAAGAATGAATAACGTTGCAAGTTAATCACCGATGTATTGGGAATTTAGTAAAATAATTAGATATCTGAGATGATATTCAGACATTATCCCTCTCCAAAGCCTTACCGATACAACGGAGAAATGCTCATCCCAAAATAGAGCCATTCATCCTAAAACATTTAAAAATGGTTAGAATTAATTCAAAGTTTATTATAACTTTGACGCGGTTTTAACATAACGACTTAATTCTCAGACTTGAATCCTCAATTACATATCTATTTTCTACAAACAAAAATTCAGTTAACAACATGAAAAAAAAATCAATATTAGCATTTATTGCAATCCTTCTGGTCTCTTCAATAAATATCGTTCCACAGGATAAATCTGAACCGGATTCCTTAAAAGATATTCCAATGAGCGGGTTGTCGTTCAGGAGCATCGGTCCCGCGATCACCGGCGGAAGGGTAGTTGCCCTTGCCGTAAATCCAAACGATCACAGCGAATATTACGTGGGTTCCGGTCATGGTTCATTATGGAAAACAACAAACAGCGGAGTAACTTTTTCACCTGCTTTTGATAACCAGAATTCCTATGCCATCGGTGCGATAGCAGTTGACCCGACGAATCCAAATATCGTCTGGGTTGGTACAGGCGAGAATAACAATCAGAACAATGTAATATACGGCGATGGTGTTTATAAGAGTGAGGACGGAGGTAAAAGCTGGAAGAATATGGGAATCAAAGAATCCAGGCAGGTGGGCGGAATAGTAGTTGATCCCAATGACGGTAACATCGTATACGTGGCAGCGTATGGTCCTTCAAGAGTTGCCGGAGGCGACAGAGGAATCTTCAAAACTACTGACGGTGGTAAGACCTGGAATAATGTACTGTTTGTAAGCAAGTACACAGGCGCATTTGAAATTCATATGGATCCGAGATATTCGAACATCCTTTACGCCTCTATGCATCAGAGAATGAGAAATTTATTTACAGGTGTGTACGGCGGACCTGAAAGCGCTATCTACCGCAGTACCGATGCAGGCGCTACGTGGGATAAAATGAAAAAGGGACTGCCGTCAGCCGATATGGGAAGAATAGGACTTGCAATTTCTCCCGTTAATCCCGATGTGGTTTATGCAATAATTGAAGCGGCTGAAAAAGAGGGCGGCGTTTATAAAAGTACCGACCGCGGTGTAAGCTGGTCGAAGCAGAGCAGCTATGTTTCTTCTTACGCTTTTTACTTTCAGAAACTTTTCTGTGATACTAAAAATGTTGACCGCGTTTATAGTATGGACGTTTTTATGCAGGTGACAAACGACGGCGGAAAGAACTGGGATAACCTGGGTGAGGATAAGAAACACGTCGACAATCACGTTTTGTGGATAGACCCGGATAATAACCAACACCTTATTGCCGGATGCGACGGGGGAGTTTATGAGACATACGACCAGGGAAAGAACTGGAATTTTAAGTCTAATATTCCTATTGCTGAAACTTACAAAGTAACTACAGATAATGACCTTCCTTTTTACAATGTGTATATAGGTACTCAGGATAACAGCAGCCTGGGAGGACCTTCCCGCACAATAAATACAGGCGGGATAACCAACCAGGACTGGTATTATACATGTTCCGGCGATGGTTTCCAGACACAGGTCGACTGGAAGAATCCGAATATAATCTATTCCGAATCTCAGAACGGCGGACTTGTAAGGTTCGATAAAAAGAGCGGTGAGCGCCTGTTTATTAAACCTTTCGATTTTGCAGATACAGCTTATCGTTTCGACTGGGATGCTGCTCTGCTTATTTCGAAATTTGATAACAAAAGATTGTACTTCGGCGCTAATAAATTATTTAGGACAGATGACCAGGGCAGCACCTGGAAAATTATAAGTCCTGACCTTACCCGCGGTGTTCCGCAGGAAATGGATAACCTGATGGACAGAAGCTGGAGCATTGATGACCTCGCAAGAAAAGGTTCGATGGCTCAGCTGGCAGCTATAGCTGAATCACCGCTTGACGAGAATTACCTGTACACTGGTTCCGGCGACGGATTGATACACTACACAACCGACGGAGGAAAAACCTGGCAGAAAGGTTCAACACCGGGACTTCCTGAATATTCAAGGATCGAAAACATTGAGGCCTCGCATTTCGATAAGAATGTTGCCTACGCCGCCTGTGAAAACTTTGTGGCAGGTGATTTCCAGCCCTATTTATATAAAACAACTGACGGCGGGAAAAACTGGTTCCTCTTCAACAGCAATCTTCCCAAATACGGAAGCACTTTCTCGATTGCCGAAGATCATGTAGATAAAGATCTGCTTTTCATTGGAACCCAGTTCGGCGTTTTCTATACCGTCGACGGTGGTAATGAATGGCTCCCGCTTAAAAATGGGCTTCCGACGCATATGGTGATGGATCTTACGATACAAAGAAGAGAGAATGATCTGGTTGTTTCAACATTCGGAAGAGGTGTTTATATTCTTGATGATTATTCACCTTTAAGGTATGTGTCGAAAGAGAACCTTAAAAAAGATGCATACATCTTCCCGGTTAAAGATGCATTAATGTATATAGAGGCACAGCCTTACGCGTTCCCCGGAGTAGGATTTATGGGTGCAAGTTTTTATGCCGCACCTAATCCCGATTTTGGTGCTGTTTTTACTTACTACCTGAAGGATGACATAAAATCTCTCAAAGAGATACGAAGAGACAAGGAAAAAGAGGAGCAGAAGAAAAACGAAGATATTAAATACCCGACTTACCAGACCCTGTTTAATGAAAAGGAAGAGCCCGATGCTTACCTGCTTTTCACAATAACTGATCAGCAGGGTAATGTAATACGAAAGATTAAAACTGATCCGAAAAAAGGAATAAATCGTATTACCTGGGACTTCAGATATAATGCCTTCACGCCGGTATCATTGAAGCCTTTCGACAGTTCAATTCCGTGGAACGAACCCGATCGCGGTTATATGGTCGTCCCTGGAACTTACAAAGTGTCGCTTTCAAAATTCCAGGATGGTGCATTCACCGAGCTTGTCCCACCGCAGGATTTCGTCTGTAAATCGTTAAACAATGCTTCACTTCCTGCCGAAGATAAACAGTCGCTCGATCAGTTCAACAAGAAGGTTGCCGAACTTACACGTGCGATATCCGGAGCTGATGCATTCAGGAAATCTCTTGATGATAAAATAAAATACTTTAAGAAAGCAGTGATTGAAGGGGCCGAAGTTCCTGAAAATACTTATAACACAGTGATAAAAATTGAGAAAGAGCTTGATGACTTTAATCGTAAACTCAACGGCGATCCGCTGAGAGCAAGGTATGAAGGCGCTTCCCCGACATCGGTAAAGGACAGGGTTGACCTGATAACCGGCGCGTTATGGACAACAACTTCTGCCCCGACAGACACTTATAAAAAATCCTATGATGCCGCTGCCAGTCAGTTTGACGGTCTGCTTGCCGAGCTTAAATCAATTGACGGCGAAGTTCAAACACTTGAGTCTAACCTTGAAAAATACGGTGCCCCATACACTCCCGGCCGCTTCCCTGAATGGAGAAAGTAGCGAAAAGAGTCAAGGGAAAAGGAACCTATGTGGGAATCGGAAAAAAATAATACCTGTTGAGAGTTACAGGTGTTGTTAATGACCAATTGGAACAGGCAGTCAGTTAAATCGACTGCCTGTTCTATTTTGTGACCATAGATCAGATTTCCCTCTGTTCTGAAAAAGAACGAAGAATTTACTTGTTTATTTATGAGAAATTAAAGTAAATTCATTCAGAATCCATTTATCGTTTTAATTAACTGAATTACTACCTAACCAATTGATGAATTCTGATTGGTTTGAGGGCCGCCGGGCAGGTAAAATTCCATCGGAAAATTTAATTACTTTAAAGTAGATATTAACCTTATGACAGGCTCGACCATACTTCATTATAAGATAGAAGAGAAACTAGGTGAGGGAGGTATGGGTGTGGTGTATAAGGCGGTCGATACAGATCTTGACAGAACGGTTGCCCTTAAATTTTTACCCCATCACATCGCTGCGGAAAAAGAAAATATCGACAGGTTTAAAACGGAAGCAAGAGCTGCGGCCGCATTAAATCATCCAAACATTACAACCATATTCTCTATAGAAAAAATTGAAGACTCAAATGGTGAGTCCAGGGTATTCCTTGTAATGGAATACATAGACGGTGTCGAGTTGAAAGACAGGATCAAAGAGAATAAGATTTCCTATGACGATGCTTTAGATATCTCAATTAAAATATGTAAAGGACTCGAAGCGGCTCATAATAAGGGAATTGTTCACCGGGATATTAAATCTTCAAATATAATGATAACCGCTGAAGGCATGGTAAAGATCATGGACTTCGGCCTGGCTAAACTTGGCAGCGGTGGGAACCTCACGAGGCTGGGAACAACTCTTGGCACAATTTCCTATATGTCGCCCGAACAGACTAGCGGGGAGAATGTTGATAGACAAACGGATATCTGGGCGGTTGGAGTTGTAATGTATGAGTTATTTACGGGTCATCTTCCATTCAAAGGAGATTATGATCAGGCTGTTGTATATTCAATTATAAATGAAGAACCCCGCTCATTAAAAACTTACAATGAAAAAATTCCCGACTTAATAGAGCCGATAATATTTAAGGCGCTGGCAAAAAATAAAGAAGAAAGATATTCAACGGTCTCAGAACTTCTTGATGACCTGGAATTACTGAAAGAATCGCCCGGAGTTTCTTCAAAAGGAGCTGTGCGTCAGTTTTCTTTTGTAAAAGAAGGATCAGATAATAAAAATTCTCATCTGCTTAAATCCCCCTGGCTGAGATGGTCAGCAGTGATAGTATTACTAATTGCAACAGCGTTTTTGTTGTACAGCTACCTTACCCGCACAGTTCTATCTTCAGGAGAAGGTATTCCTTTAGAAAAACATATTGCTGTGCTTCCTTTCAGCGTTATCGGTAGTTCCGGGAATAAGTCGTTTGCTGACGGATTAAATGAAATAATAACCAGCAAACTTTCGCAGCTTGAGCAGTATAAAGAGAAATTATGGATCGTGCCGGTAAGTGAAATGCAGAAAAGCAAAGTATCGACTCCGGAAGATGCTTTAAAAGCATTCGGCATCAACCTGGCTGTAACCGGAAGTATGCAGAGGATGAATAACAAATGGCAGCTGATATTAAATCTTGTTGACCCGGCACAAAAAAGACAAATAAGTTCCCGTGTTATAGATGAACCATTGTCTGAGATATCATCTATTCAGGATGAAGCAGTGCTGAAAACGGCTGAAATGCTGAACCTTCCTGTTGAAGATGAAATTAAAACCCGTTTGAGAGCCGGAGAAACTTCAAATCCCGTTGCAAACGATCTGTATCTTGAAGCAAGAGGTGACCTGCTGAATTTTTCAAACACGGACGATATGAAAAAGACTATCATGCTGCTTGAAAAGGCAGTTGCCGCCGATTCTGGATTTGCACTTGCTTACGCAGGACTGGGCGAGGCTTATCTTCGCCTTTATTCGAAAACAAAAGATATTTCCCTGGTAGATAAGGCAAAAGAGAACTGCTTTAAAGCTGATGATCTTAACAAGAACCTGGCTGAGGTACACATCACTCTGGGCAGACTTTATACCGAGACCGGCAGGTATACGGATGCTAATAAAGAATTCCTGATCGCTCAGGATATTGATCCCTCAAATGTTGATGCCTACCAGGGTCAGGCAACTGCATACAATAAACAGGGCAAACTCGATGAAGCGGAATCAATTTATAAAAAAGTAATAAAGATGAAACCAGATTACTGGGGAGGTTATAACCATCTTGGAGTATTTTATTATCTGCATGGAAATTATAAGGATGCAGCCAGACAGTTTGAGCAGGTGATTAAGATAACCCCAATGAATGCAGCTGCTTATAGAAATCTTGGAGCTATGTACTATTATCTGGATCAGAAGGCTGATGCGATTGTTATGTTCAAACGCTCTCTGGAACTCCAGCCCGATTACAGCGTGTATTCTAATCTCGCAACACTTTATTATTATGAAGGCCTTTACCGGGATGCCGCATCCACGTATGAGAAAGCCTTGAAGCTTCAGGATTCTGATTACAGCGTGTGGGGCTACCTCGCCGGAGCTTACAGGCAGAGCAATGCCGACTCAGCCAAAATTGTATTTGCTTTACGAAAAGCAAAAACACTTGCTGAAGAACAGCTTAAAGTTAATCCTGTTGATACCGAGGTAATGACAAACATAGCCAGCTATTGCACAGAACTGAACCTTACAGACAGCGCAAGATCAATTATCAGGAAAGTTGTATCCCTGAACCCGAAGGATGTAAATGTTATGATACTTGTAAGTGAAGTTTTTGAACAGCTTGGAAAGAGGGAAAATGCTCTTAACTGGATTCAGAAAGCTTTAAAAAACGGGTATGCACTGGAAGAACTGGACCATATCCCGGAACTGAAAAAACTGAGAGAAGACAACAGGTTCAAACAAATATTATTAACAGTAAATCAGGAGGCTAAATGAAAGAAGTAAATCTCAAAAAAGATGATTTCTGGTATGATGACAGGGTTACCAGTTCTCTTGGGATGGAGAGCGGAAAACATATCCGTTTTACCGCAGTGGATAAAAATTATGATCTGGAAGTAATAGCCCCGGATAAATCGTCTTCACGATTTCCTGTACCTGATGACGGCGATTATCATAAGTTTGAGATAAAGGGTTCCAGGAATCAGAAGTATACATTTAAAATGACGCAGAGCGAACCGCCTGTAACGGTTCCCCAGATGATTGTAACTATAGATTAATCTTAATACACTATGAAGAATCGTTAATCATTACTCATTCGTAATTAGTCTCTGATAGTAATGATCGTATTGTATTACGATCATCGGCTGTGACTGATTACCTTGCGCCTAACTCTACCTTCATTGTTTTCTTTTCGCCATTGCGCATAACTACAACATCAACAACATCACCGGGACTATAATCCCCGAGTGCGTATGTATAATCATAAATATTCGATATTTTCTTTCCACCGAATTCGACTATGATATCTCCGCCCTGAAGGCCGGCCTTCTGAGCAGGACTACCTTCTCCAACGCCATTTATCCTTAAGCCGTCTACCTGGCTTGCATAATCAGGTACGGTACCAACATACACACTGAATGCCATATCGCGGCCGCCGCCTTTACGTGGAACATTTATGTAATCAGGTTTTGTGCTGCTCTCATCGATATTATCAGCGATCTCATATATATATTTTACCACCTCTTCTTCACCTTTGGAATTGATCTTATCGGCATCGTCGGTTGGCCGGTGATAATCTGTATGGGTTCCCGTAAAGAAGAATAATACAGGGATCTCTTTTGCATAAAAAGATGACTGGTCGCTTGGTCCGTAGCCTTCATCATTGAATGTCAGCTTAAAATTATAATCCTTATTATCCGTATTCAGCAGGTCTTTAAACCCTGAAGAAGTCCCGGTACCATACACAGTAAGCTGCTCCTCTGCATTCAGTCGTCCCACCATATCAAGATTGATCATTACATCGATCTTATCATTCGGTACGGGAGGATTATTGGTGAAGTACGACGAACCAATAAGTCCCAGTTCTTCTCCCGAAAAGCAGAGGAAAATCATACTTCTTTTTAGCTGATCTTTTTGCGAAGCAAACTTTTCAGCGAGTTCAAGTACCCCCGCAGTACCGGAAGCATTATCATCCGCTCCGTTATGTATCTGAGGTTCACTTCCCGTATACAATGAGCCCGTCTCACCCCAGCCAAGATGATCATAGTGTGCCCCGATAACGATATACTCATTCTTCAGCTCAGGATCATTTCCTTCAAGGTATCCACCTATGTTATCGGCATGTTTGGTGATTTCCTTAACTCCTGTCGATAACATCAGCTTGGTATTCTTAAACAGGAATGAATCCGGGGATTTCAGTGAGTCTATTTTTTGCTGTACTGTTCCAAAATCGAGTCCCTCTGCCTTAAAGAGCTTATCAGCAATATCTCTCTTGATCTGGATAATGCCCAGGTCGGCTACAGGACCGGCCCCGTCATAACGCAGTTTCATTAGTTTATCTTCGTCGTCCTTCGGAATATGCCCGGTTACAAATATTACAGCAGAGGCTCCTTTCTGTTTGGCTATATCTGCCTTATACCTGTAAGCTGAGAACTTTCCGAATTCCGAATGAGGATTTGCTCCTTCCGGATTATATCTCATTATCAAAACTGCCTTGCCTTTTACATCGATATCTTTGTAATCATCATAATTCAGATCGGGTGCTGAAATTCCGTAGCCCGCAAAAACGATTTCACCATGATAATCAATGTCCCCGGAAAAAGGTGCCGGAATATACTGTTCTTCAATTTTCGGAGTGAGTTCCTCTCCGTTTACATTAAGCAGTAAATTATTATTGCCGGTTAGTTCTATTCCTGCTATAAAAGGAAAGTTCTGTCTGAAGCTCCCGTTAAATAAGGGCTTTAAACCGGTGCTCTCAAAATCTGCCTGGATATATTCAGCAGCCATTTCACCGCCTTTGGAGCCTGTAAATCTGCCTTCAAGTTTATCGCTGGCGAGGTAATTTATATGATCCTGTATTTCTGATGCAGTTATCTTCGGGTTTTTATCTTCCTGACCGCCTGAATAAAATCCCAGGGAAAGAGCTAATAAAAGAGATAATATAAAAAGCTTCTTCATCGTTCTCCTCTGTTTGAATAATAATATATTAAAATGGTATTTCCAGTATTTCTAAGTAAAATTATTCGACCCAGTCCGCTATAAAGATATTTGTATCTCCCTGCTTTTTACTGAACCTGTTCGAAGCGAAGACCAGTTTTTTGCCGTCACGGGTGAACATAGGAAACCCGTCAAACGACTCGAAGAATGTAATTTGTTCTAACCCCGTTCCGTCGACATTGATCATGTAAAGATCGAAGTTCCTGGGATTTTCGCTGTTCAGGTTTGAAGAAAAAATAATCCTTTTTGCATCGGGAAAAAAGAATGGCGCAAAGCTGGCTGCTCCGAAATTAGTAACCTGCTTCATATTGCTGCCGTCAGCGTCCATTACATACAGTTCAAGTGCGGTGGGACGAACAAGTCCATTCTGAACCAGGTCGTTGTAGTCCTCAAACTCTTTTTCTGTTTTTGGTCTGCTTGCACGGAAAACGATCTTAGTGCCGTCGAGTGAAAAGAAAGGTCCTCCGTCATAACCTTTTTCGTGAGTCAGCTGAGTCTGATTGCTCCCGTCAAGGTCCATTGTATAAATTTCAGGATCACCGGTCCTTGTGGAGGTGAAGACTATTTTATCACCGACAGGTGAAACAGTGGCTTCCGCATCGTATCCGGGTGTGTCCGTCATTCTTCTAAGGTTGGAACCATCAGGTTCAGCCATATAGATATCAAAGGTCTGATATAATTTCCAGACATAACCTTTGGACATATCCGGCGGGGGAGGGCAGTCTTTATCAGCACCAAAAGTTGAGGCATAAATTATGGCTGTGTCTCCCGGCAAAAAGTATGAGCAGGTTGTCTTTCCTTCACCGTTAGACACACGTGTAATATTGCTTCCGTCTGTTCCCATAATAAAAATCTGGTCGCATGGCAACTCACCCCGGTTACTCTGAAAAATAAGTCTCTGTTCATCAAAAGAAAGATAGGCTTCGGCATTTTCACCTTTATCGGTAAGCATTTTAATATTCTTAAGATGTTTCTCACCCTCCATCCGGTAGGGATCGTCAGCATCCTGAGAGAAGACAATGTTAGAAAAGATAAATAGTGTAATCATAAGAAACGGGTATTTCATTGGTATTTCTCTTTTATGATTGGATGGATTGCTTAAAAACAAATAAACCGTAATATTTCAGTTTATTCTGGTACATGAACCATAAAATACTCCCCGGCTGATTCACCTATAGATCTTGCTTCGCTCATTGTCATATGCATATCATCAGGTGTATCATCCGCGTGACCGGCTTCCACGATTGCAAGGTCGGCGCCTTTAGCCTGTTTTACAAGATCCTCGCAATATGCTGTATCACCGCCGTAGCAGATTTTTACCCCGTCGAAAGTAAAGGAGTAGCCAAGTGCAGGTACCTGCCTGGTAGTGACTCCGTCATGAAGGTATTCTTTGTGAATGACGGGAAATGGTCTAACAGTAATGTTTTTGGTTTTGAAATTTCGGGGCCGCTTAATTACCTTAAGATTTATTTTATATGGTATCGATGACGAATAAACTTTTTTGAATGCATTATGAATACTTTCTATCTCAACGCAACCCTCCGGGTAATGTATTGACAGCGGAGAGGTTTTGTGCATTACTCTCATGTAAGTGAGCAGCGTCCATACACCGCCGACATGATCGTGATGACCGTGCGTTATGAAAAGATCGGATATTCCCAGTATCTTTTTCATTCCTATTTCGTTATTCAAATCACGCAGTATACCATCGCCCGGATCAACAACAAAATAATTCTTACCGCCTCTGATCAGAATGCCTGTGGCAATATTAGGAATTGAACAGAATATCTTTATTGAGAAATCTTTTTTCTTCCAGTTTATCGGGTACTTCTGAGGAGCCATAATTATTTATTTGATTTAAAATATTTACAGTTTTTGGTATTCTTGCACCGGGCAAATATATTAAACGAATAACTTTCTACATCGAATCCGAGTTCACTGCTGATTTTTTCCGGGATCTCTTTTATAGCCGGATCGGTAAACTCAACTATCCTGCCGCAATCCATGCAAATCAGGTGGTCGTGACTTTGCTTCTTAAAATTACTCTCGTATCTCGTCAGATTATCACCGAAATTTCTTTTGATCACCAGGTCACACTGTACCAGTAATTCAAGCGTCTTATAAACCGTTGCTCTTGAAACACTGGAATTTTGATTTTTCATCAAAATATACAGATCGTCGGCTCCAAAGTGTCCCTCATAATCGAGAGCAGAATCCATAACTTCAAAGCGTTCGGGAGTAATCCTGTTTTTTTCGCTCTTGAGAAATTCCCTGAAAATTTCAGTTGCTTGTGGATGTTTCAATTTCAAAACTCTATTAACATGTCAAAAATATTACGGATAAGTTATAATAGCAAGAAACCGCGGTTTTTCAGATCGTCTGTCAGCTGAAACCAAGTGCCCTCAAACCATTGACCGTAATGAAGGTGAGGATATATGCGGTGGAGGTAAAGATAATTATCTGCAAGAGAGGTATACGCCAGCTTCCTGTTTCTTTTCTTGAGACTGCCACTGTCGATAAACACTGGAGCGCAAAAATAAAGAATACTACAAGTCCTATAATGGTTGATGTTGTGAAGAGCTTTTGCCCTGTATTATCGATTTCAGCCTGTCTCATGGCTTTAATCATTGAGTTCTGGAAGTTTTCGCTGTTGTCATCGGTAACTTTAAATATCAGTGCAAGAGAACTGACAAACACTTCACGTGCGGCAAATGCAGCGATCAGCGAAACCCCAACCCTCCAGTCCATTCCCAGGGGAGTCATTACAGGCTGAATGAATTTGCCCAGATCAGCTGCATAAGATGAGGAAAGTCTTGACGCTGCCTGGGTCTCAATAACCTGATCCTTCGAAAGTCCGTTGCTGTCAACCTGAGGATTGGTATTAGGGAAATAGGTCAGAAACCATAAGATAATAGAAAACCCCAGAATGATGGGACCGGCTTTTCTGAGATAATGTTTTGCATTGTGGTAAGTATTTACAGATATAACTTTGAGTTTTGGTCTTCTGTAAGCGGGCAATTCAAGTATGAAAGATGAATTGTCCTCGGTTTTAATAAGCGTATTTTTGAATTTATTTATAATACCTGCAACCGTAACAGATGAGACCACACTGAAAATATAAATACAAGCAAGCATTATACCTCCAAGCCACGATTTATCTCCCGGGAAAAGAAACGCAATCAGCAGGGCATAAACCGGAAGTCTCGCGCTACAGCTCATCAGAGGGAGAATAAATATTGTCAGAAACCTTTCCCTCTTATTTGGTATAGTCCTGGTGGCCATCATAGCCGGAATAGCACAGGCGAAACCAGAGAGCATAGGAACGAACGACTTACCGTTTAATCCTATGCGTGACAAAGGTCTGTCGATCAGCATTGCACCGCGGGCAAGATACCCGCTGTCTTCAAGAAGTCCTAGTATAAGAAAGAGAATCAGAATCTGGGGAACGAAAACCAGTACAGAACCTGTTCCACTGATTATCCCGTTTGCAATCAGGTCACCAAACCAATTGTATCCGAGAATATCGAACGCTGCGGCGGATAAAAATCCGAATGCGGAATCTACCAGGTCCATAAGAGGTTCAGCAAGCCAGAAAATGGATGTAAAAGTCACAGCCATTATCAGGAAGAAAAAGAAAATTCCCCAGATCCTGTGCAGCAGCAGCCTGTCTATCTTCAATGTCGTTCTGTCAATCTGTTTACATTCAACTTTAGCTTTAGGATTGACGAGCAGTCTCAGCTGTTTATTTGCTTTAGTCAGATTTACTTTTGGTTCTTTGTTCTCAGTTTGTATGAGTACTTCGTTTTCAATTATTTCAATTTCACGGTATAACTGAAGCAGGCTTTTGAAAGAACCCTCTCCGTTTAATCTTGTAATCTTTTCTTTATCAGAAGTTTTGAAATTGTTTATACTCGTTTCTACAGCTGAAATAAGTCTGTTAACGCCATTGCCGGTTCTTGGATCTACTTCAATAACGGGACAGTTCAGCAGTTCCGAAAGTTTTTCCGAATTTACACCGAGCTCTTTCCTTTTGAGTATATCAAGCATTGTTAAAGCAATTACGACGTTGAAACGGCAGGAGAGAAGCTGTTTTACAAGCAGCAGGTGACGGGAGAGCTGACTGGAATCAACGGTTACCACTATGACATCAGGTGTTCCAAGCCTGGGATGCGAATACAAAGAATTTATTGAAACGGCTTCATCGGGTGAGCCTGGAAGAAGACTTATTATTCCCGGGGTGTCAACAACATTGGCATTAAGACCGAATCTATCAAGGAGACGACTTACTGAATACTCAACCGTAGCACCGGGATAATTAACCGTTTTGTAATTTTTCCCGCTTAAATAGTTGAATAACGTGGTTTTTCCTGAGTTGGGGGGCCCAACCAGTGAGACGAGAGGTGAAGTACTTACCGTCTGAACATTCATGAAATCTTAATACAATCTGCCTCTTCTTTTCGGATTGCAATCAGGGTTCCCCGGATTGCAAAAGCGAGCGGATCATTAAATAATGATTTATTTATTAGCTCAATTTCCTGTCCCGGGGTAAAACCAAATTCCAACACCCTCCTTGATGAAGGATGATTCTCATCAATTTCACAAATAATACCTGTTTCTCCGAAATTTAATTCTGCAGCAGTTTTCATTTTTGATCCAAAATAATAAGATTTACCATACTATTTATATTTAGTCTACATAAAAATAGCACCAACCCCCAAAAAAGTCAAGAGAATTTTTGGATAAAGAATTGGATTGCGTTTACTATTTTTATCGTAATCTTTATCTTGTCGACGTAAATTTTCGGGGGTATTTGGCAAAATTTAAGAAAAAAGCCAATAAATCTATTAGCATAGAAATTGATATTTACTATTCACTGATCAGCAGGAAGGAAATATTTCTTGAAGCCTTACGGCAAAATATCGATTGAGAAAGAATTATCCCGAACCGAACTCACGGTCACTTATCATCTGAATCATCAAACAGGCAGATATGAATTCATGAGTTCAGAAATTATTGACCTCACAGGGTATTCCTGTGCCGAGATAAATGAACTGGGATTTGAAAACCTGGTTAGTGATGTTTCCGAAATTACTTCGGATGATTTTACGTCTCAGGCAACAGAACCTGATGGGAGAGAGGCCCGTTCCTACTATGCAAAGTATCGGATAATAACAAAAGACGGCAGTGAAAAATGGCTGCAGGATAAAGCAACCAGGTTTATCGATTCGCTGGGTAATAATATTTTTAGTGTCGGAACTTTGAAGAATTACACAGAATCAGATAATCTTATTGAGAAATTCAAATATTCAAATGAGAATATTGAAACTGTATTCGACCTGGCAAATCTGCTTTTACTTGTTATAGATGAAGAAAAAAAGATACGTCTTGTGAACAAGAAGGCCTGTGAACTGCTGGGGTTAAGTCAGGCGGATATTATAGGCAAGGAATGGACAAAACTGGTTCCTGCTGAGGCAGCCGAAGAACTTAGGGATAATATTGAGAAGACGTTCAAAGAGGACATACCCCCTCCGCAGAACCGGGAAATTACTCTGATTTCAAGATCTGGTGAACAGAAAGTAATCCAGTATAATAATACTGTCTTGCGTGATGAAACTGGAAAGATTGTCAGACTTATGTCGCTGGGGCTGGATATAACGAGTAAGAAAAAAGAAGAAAAAATTCAGGAAGTGGTTTTCCGGATAATCCAGCATTCCAATGAAGAAACTGACCTCGACGAACTTTTTCATTTTATCCATTCCGGTATAAGTGAACTTATGCTCACCGAGAACTTTTATATAGCTCTGTACGACGAGAAGAATGATTTAATTACGTTCCCTTATTTTATTGATAAGTACGATAAAGATGCTCCACCGATGAAGTTCGGACGGGGCTTAACAGAATATATTTTAAGATCAGGTAAGGCAGAACTAATTACCAGGGAAAGGGATGATGAACTGGTTCGGGAGGGGGAAACGGAAGTTGTTGGAACACAATCGGCCATCTGGCTGGGTATTCCGTTGAAAATAAGGGATCATACTATGGGCGCCCTTGTTGTACAGGATTATGAAAATGAAGAGACATACACAGAAAAAGAAAAGCAGATCCTGGAGGTTGTTGCATACCCGATCTCAAGGGCCATTGAACGAAAGATTGTTGAACAGGAGCGAAAAGAATTAATTCTGAAACTGAGTAAACTGAACACCTCCAAAGACAAACTTTTTTCACTGATCTCCCACGATCTTCGGAGTCCCTTTAATTCATTACTCGGTTTTTCCGAAATACTCACCACTGAATACGACAGTCTCACTCACGATGAAGTAAAAGAATATCTCAATGTTATTTATGAGGCTTCCAAGAACCTTTACGGGATGACTAACAACCTGCTCCAATACTCAAGGTTCCAGGTAGGACGATTTGATTTTCAGCCGGTTGAGATTAACCTCACCAGTCTTCTCAAGAAAAATCTGAACATTCTCAAGGGAAATGCCATTCGTAAAGAGATTTCTCTCTCATCCGAGTTAAACGGAGATATATATGTAGTTGCAGATGAGGATATGCTGAACTCTACAGTGCAGAACATCATTTCCAATTCCATTAAATTTACCCCAAGAGGAGGCGAGATAAAAATAAGTACCGAGATTATTCCGTTCTTCAGCGAGGCTACTCATGTTAAAGTAACAGTTGAGGATAATGGAATCGGAATAAGCCGGAACGAGCTTAATAAAATCCTTTCGGAAGAAATCGTAAGCACTCCCGGTACTGAAAGGGAATATGGAACTGGGCTGGGATTATTAATTGTGAAGGAATTTGTTGAAAAAAATGGCGGCAGAATTGATGTAAAAAGTAAGTTGAACCAGGGTACCACTTTCTCTTTTACTCTGCCGGTATCCGCTCATTCATAAACGGATTCAGTCAATCTGTATTTAATTAATCACACGTCTGAAAATTATTCCTTCATAAAATTTACTTTTTAGTATTTTGTTATTTGTATAATATCTGGGCAGCATGGACTATAAAACAAGAATACTGATTGTTGAAGACGAAAGCATCGTTGCAATAGATCTGAAGAAGACGCTGGAAAATTCCGGGTATGAAATTGCCGGGATAGTCCATTCTGGTGAACTTGCGGTTAAAAAGGCTGTTGAAATTGTACCTGATCTTATTCTTATGGATATAATGCTCGAGGGGAAACTTACCGGCATTGAAGCCGCCTTAGAAATTGGGAAGAAGAAGGATATACCTGTTGTTTACCTTACGGCATATGCCAACGAAAGCACCCTTTCACAGGCGAAACTAACCCAGCCTTTCGGCTATATACTGAAGCCATTTGATGAAAAAAACCTGGTTTCTACTATTGAGATGGCAGTCTATAAACACAAACTGGATCTCAGACTGAAGGAAAATGAAGAGAGGTACAGGAAACTTGTTGAGAATTCCCCTGTGGCAATAGCAATACTTACGGGACGGCATATCGTATATGCAAATCCATATGCAGTAAAGATGCTGGGTGCAGCATCTGAAGAAGAATTGAAAAGCCGGTATGTTTTCGATTTCATCAGCAGTGAATTTGCAGTGCGTGTTAAAGAAACGATTCAGAAAATTATGAAAGAAGGTGAAGTTGTTGAGGTAAGTAATGAAAAACTGAATACCCTTGATGGTAAGAAACTGGATGTGGAACTCACTGCTATACCTGTTTATTACCTTGATAAACCTGCCATACATGTGGTTATGAGGGATATGACCGAGCTGAATAAAAAAGAGGAAGCAAGGGAACACTATACAGAAAAATTAAAGAAGATGAATGAGACGAAAGATAAATTTCTCTCGCTGATCTCTCATGATCTGAAAAGTCCTTTCAATTCAATGATGGGTTACTCAGAGATTCTGAAGAATGAAATAGATGATCTCTCGAAAGAAGAAAGAGATGTTTTTATCGGATCGATATATGAATCCACCCGACATATATACAATCTTCTTAATGATCTGCTGGAATTTTCCAGGTTTTACCTGGGAATGATAAAAATTGAACCCGGGAAAATCCATATCAGGAGGCTTGTGGATGATAATATCGAGTTTCTCTCAAATACAGCAAAGCAGAAAGGAATTTCACTTAAGAATTGCATAAACAATGACTATATTGTGCTGGCGGAGGAGGATATGCTTAGTTCCATACTTAGGAATTTGATAACCAATTCAATAAAATTCACCGACAGGGGCGGAAAAGTAGAGGTTTATGCTGAACCCGATCAGGATCACCTGAATATCTCCGTTTCCGATAACGGTATCGGGATGGATAAAAAGACGATGGAGATCCTTTTTGATATAGTTTCAAAAAAGTCAAAACCGGGTACGAACGAAGAGGAAGGAACCGGCCTTGGTTTAATCCTAACTAAAGAATTTGTCGAGAAGAACGGCGGCGAAATTTCAGTGGAAAGCGAACCGGCAAAGGGGACTACCTTTACATTTACCCTGCCTTTTTCAGAGAAAAATATTCCTGCCTGAGCCCGAAGATTAACAAATTCCGGATTATGAACGTTTTTGTGAAAAAGGAGCTAAATGTGATTTATGTTCCCCAAATAAAAAAACGTCCAAAGTCATAAAAATTTTACTTGCTAAAAGCAAACAAATATTATTTCTTTGTATATTAGTACAACAAATTTAATTTTCCTTGTGTGAATTAGGGGAATTAATAATTTTCAATATGTTTATCTCAGGAGGAGAAAATGTCACGATTGAAAAAACAAGTCCAGGACAAAATTGAAGCCTGGCGCCCGCGCACAGCACGCCTTGTAAAAGAATACGGCAAAGTTAAAGTTGGAGAAGTTACTATTGAACAGGTTATTGGGGGAGCCAGAGGTATCAAGAGCCTTGTAACCGATATATCCTATCTCGATCCAATGGAAGGTATTCGTTTCCGCGGTTTTACAATTCCGGAAGTACTCGCTAAACTGCCTAAAGTACCCGGCGGAGAAATGCCCTATGTGGAGGGTTTCTTCTTCTTTTTACTTACAGGTGATATTCCTTCAGAAGAAGACGTCAAAGAAGTTACAGAAGAATTTCGCAAGAGAGCAGCTGTTCCTAAATATGTTTTTGATACATTAAAAGCCATGCCCGATGATTCCCACCCTATGGCAATGCTGTCTGCAGCTATTATAGCGATGGAGCGTGAATCTGAATTTGTTAAAGAATATAATACCGGAAACCTGAAGAAAAATGATTACTGGGCTCCGACTTATGAGGACGGTTTAAATCTGCTGGCAAAACTCCCGGCTATTTCTGCTTTTATTTACAGACTAAAATATAAAAACGGTGATATAATTGAATCCGATCCCAAGCTTGATCTCGGCGGAGACTTTGCTCATATGATGGGAATTGCCAAACCATACGATGATGTTGCCAGGATGTACTTCATTCTTCACAGCGATCATGAAAGCGGCAACGTAAGCGCCCACGCCGGCCATCTTGTAGCAAGTGCTCTTTCCGATATTTACTACGCAATCTCAGGTCTTGTAAACGGTCTTGCAGGACCATTACACGGATTAGCAAACCAGGAAGTTCTGCGCTGGCTGCAGGGTGTTTATGATCAGATGGGCGGTAAGATTCCTACTGAAGAGGAAATGAAAAAATTTGTTTGGGATACACTGAATAGCGGACAGGTCATTCCCGGATTCGGACATGCCGTTCTGAGAAAAACTGATCCCCGGTATATGGCGCAAAGAGAATTCTGTCTGAAACATTTACCGGATGATCCCTTATTTAAATATGTAGATCTGCTTTTCAAAGTTGTTCCTCCTATACTGGTTGAACAGGGTAAAGCTAAGAATCCATGGCCTAATGTGGATGCACAATCAGGTGTTATCCAGTGGTATTATGGTCTGAAAGAATATGACTTCTATACAGTGTTATTCGCTGTCGGAAGATCATTGGGAGTAGTTGCAAATATTATATGGGACAGGGCTCTCGGCTATCCGATTGAAAGACCGAAATCTGTTACCACCGCAATGCTTGAAGAAATAGCCGGCATAAAGGAAATGGCAGAAGTAAAATAATTCCTGTTCTTCGGAACTAATTTCACTTAATGACGTCACGGGCTGCCCCGTGACGTTTTTTATAATTAACTGCCTCAACATTCTCATTAATAAATTATTATATTCCCCTCATAATTTTCATTCTATTATAATATAAAAAGCAGCAAATGAGCAACGGATCGATATCATTATTAGCCGGAATAAACGATAAACTTCTTGCAGGTAAAGCAGCATTGGAAGACACTGAAGCGGAAGATCTTCTTCTTGATCTTCAGATGGAATTTAACCTTGCGGCAAGTGCAAAGGATTTCAGTGGTGATGCTGAAATTTCTATGTGGCAGAGTATTTTCGAAGGTTTGTTAAACAGTGAACTCGCAGGTTTGTTTATGGAGAAGGTGGAGAAAGATATGTTTTTTTCTTTCGGCGAATATCTTGCTTCATTACCTTCTGGATCGGACCCTAAAGTCGCTTCATTTATTCATAGTTACCTTAATCTCTTCCGTTACTCATCTTTTCTTCAAAAAATATATGACGAAAGAAGCTGGGATAGTTTAATTCATTCTCTCATAGTTCAGAGCTCTTACACATTTGATATATTATTTGAACAGAGAGTAAAGCAGTACAGAAAGAAAACTTTATTCCGCGTAATAAAAGATCGCAGAACAACAGATTATACCTGGCAAAAGACGTCTGAGATAGTTTCCCTCTACCGGTCAGCTTTTAACCATTTAATTTATGAGCTCCAGAGTGAAAATAAATTTGTGGCATTCCTGCTTGAAAACAGTCTGGACATGGCATTTCTTGATCTGGCCTGTTTAACGTCAGGGGTTGTCAATGTAATGATTCCTGCTAATTCTGTTCCTGAACACATTACCTTTATCCTTAATCAGACAAAAGCCCCCGTACTATTAGTTAATGATGAAAAGCAGCTCGCAAAAATCAGATCGATAAAACACCTGGTACCAGAGCTGAAAACCGCCGTGATGCTTAAAGGAAACGCTAATGAAGAATGGGTGATTAATTTTGAAGAATTTAAGGCTATGGCATCAGGTGAAAATATTCTGAATGATATTGTTATTAAACCCGATTCACTTGCTACTATTATGTATACATCAGGAACCACCGGTGAACCAAAAGGAATAATGTTTTCTCATACGAACATTGTGTATAAAAGATTCTGCCGTGCAATGGCAATTCCAGCTATCGGTGAAGATGATCGCTTTCTTGCCTTCCTTCCGCTTTATCATACTTTCGGAAGATGGCTTGAAATGGCAGGCTCAGTTTTCTGGGGTGCTGAGTATTCTTTTATGGAGAATCCTGCTGTCGAAACAATGATCGATAATATGCAGCTTATTAAACCCACTATCTTTATTTCCATTCCTAAAAAGTGGATTCAGCTCTATGAATACATTACAGCAAGGGTTGATATTGAAGTTGATGACGATGGGAAAATAAGACACGCTGTTTCAGATGCAACCGGTGGATCGCTTAAATGGGGAATCTCAGCTGCAGGATACCTGCCGCCGGATGTTTTCAGGTTTTTACAAAGGTATGGCGTTGAATTAATGAGCGGTTTTGGTATGACTGAAGCCACCGGGGGTATTACGTTGACCCCGCCGTTTGAGTACCGGGAAAATTCACTAGGGAAAGCGCTGCCTGGAATTGAAATTAAACTTGATGATGACGGAGAAATATTAATTCGCGGTCCTTATGTAATGATGAATTATTACAATCAGAAAAAAGAAGAAACATTTGATTCTGAAGGCTGGCTTGCAACAGGGGATATAATGAAAATGGATAAAAACGGGTTTATTGAAATTATTGATCGCAAAAAAGAAATTTATAAGAATGTAAAAGGGGAGACTATTGCACCTCAGAAAATTGAAAATCTCTTTCGTGATTTTGAATTTGTAAAACAGGTTTTCCTTGTGGGGGATCATCGCCCGTTTAATTCTGTTTTGATATTTCCCGATCTTGAATCTGAGTCATCTCCTCTCAAAGGAATGGATGATCAGCAAAGACAGGAATATTTTTCCTCCATAATTGTTACGGTAAATAATTTTCTTGCTCCCTTTGAGCGAATTCTTGATTTCAGATTAATTGACCGGCCTTTCAGCGACTCACACCATGAACTTACTCCTAAAGGAACTTTCAAACGCAGGATTATTGAAAAGAATTTCGATAGTATCATTAATTCCATGTATAAAAAAGACCATCTGTCTCTTCTGCTTGGTAAATATGAGATTAAAATACCGAATTGGTTTCTGCGCGAAAAAGGGGCATTAAGCCGGGACGTTATTCTTAAAGAGAATATCCTTTCTATTCCAAAGCTAAAATCATCCCTGGTTATAAAAAAACTTGATGATAAACAGAATATATTTCAGATAGGTAACTATTCATACCTGATAAATTCAAAGCAGCTCGATCTTCAGGATATCCTTACGAACCCTTTTTATTTTCTCGGAAATGTCCAGCTTGTTGAGTTTGCCGGACAGGGAATCTTCAGATGGTTCAGGAAAACCGAAGCCGAAAAAGATATCGCGTTTTTAGAGAGGATCATTCCGGTTAAAACAGAAAAGAAATTAGCTGATCATTTTGACGGGATTCTGGAATCAGGTGAAATTTCAATTTCAGGCCTCCACTCCGCAGCAGTTCTGCTGCAGTCGGAATCAGTAGATGAGAATGAAAAAGCTATAGAGTATTTCCACGATATACTTAAAGATACCGGTTCAAATCATTACAAACTTGCAGTTGAAATCGCATTCCGCCCGAACCTGGTGAACAATATTTCAACTCAGAGAAAAATGTTCCTGGCTGCCCTGCAGACATTGAGAAAGGAAAACTTTCAGAATTTACTGGATTTATACACTAAGCTTGATTCCAATTTCCTTAACAATGAAATAATCGTCGAGATAAATAATATCAGCCGCGGCACAGATAACTTAAAGGAAATAGAAGTTGTACTTCAGAATAAGATTGAATCGGCCGCACCCCGATCGGATTTAAGTACAACTGCTATTCCCCAGCTGTTTAATTTGCTTGTGAGCTATGGTATAAATCATCCTCTCAGTTATGAGAGAATACGGAGAACTTTTTTACTGCTGGAGCTGTATGGTGCAAGAAAAGATATAAGGGATATTGCGCAAAAATCAAGACTGGAAATCAGCAGAAAGTTTATTGCCTGGCTTGGGGAAGTACCGCGTGTGGCTATCGATCCCGAAACAGGTGAGGAATACCGCTGGGATGATGTCCTGATATTTGATCAGGCAGTTTCCGAAAGCGATCAGCATCTCCTGAGAAAGGCGATCAGTGAGAATCAGGTTATTCGTGAGGCTATATTCCTATTCAATGGCGGTGTGCTTGTGTCTCTTAATAATATTCTGCCGTCCGGCGTCTGGATAAGCAGTCATTCACAGAATGAGAACAGATCCGTCTTTCGTGTTACGGTTCAAACAAGGTTCCAGGGAGGCTTTGATATTGCGATTCATCTTAACAGGAACACGTCTGTCGAAGATATTGAGGAAGAAATAAAATGGAAAGTTATTGCGGGAACTGAATTAAATGAGGATAAACTTGCTGCAAAGTTTGGGGGATTATGGGAAGAATATAATTTGTGGACTGAAGAATTTATAGGTGATGAATCAATTGAAAGGTTTATCCGGAGAGAATACAAACGAAATGATGAGGCAACGTTTGAAAAACTCCGAAACCTCTGGAAATTCTTCGTCTGGAATGCCGCGGCTGCCTATTTTAAGTTCTGGAAATTGT
>CAWHTX010000018.1:0-2500 GCA_963832355.1 uncultured Bacteroidota bacterium
AATTTGGCAGCGACCTACTCTCCCACACACCTGCGCATGCAGTACCATCGGCGTGCCGGGGCTTAACTTCTCTGTTCGGAATGGGAAGAGGTGTAACACCCGGGCTATAACCACCAAAATTTAAACTTTTCAAAAAAACAAAAGAAAGACTGAAAGAGCCAAGCCCAAACAAAAAGAGAGCTATCGTGTGAATAAAAATTAAACGGTTAAGCCTCACGACTTATTAGTACTACTCGGCTGAATGTGTTACCACACTTACACCTGTAGCCTATCAACCTCGTCATCTCCGAGGAGTCTTAAGTCCATAAATGGAGGGATACCTCATCTTGAAGCGTGCTTCGCGCTTAGATGCTTTCAGCGCTTATCACAACCGAACATAGCTACCCAACGATGCCACTGGCGTGACAATTGGTGCACTAGAGGTTCGTTCACTCCGGTCCTCTCGTACTAGGAGCGACCCTTCTCAAGTATCCTGCGCCCGCATAGGATAGGGACCGAACTGTCTCACGACGTTCTGAACCCAGCTCACGTACCGCTTTAATTGGCGAACAGCCAAACCCTTGGGACCTTCTTCAGCCCCAGGATGCGATGAGCCGACATCGAGGTGCCAAACCTTACCGTCGATATGAACTCTTGGGTAAGATCAGCCTGTTATCCCCGGCGTACCTTTTATCCTTTGAGCGACGGCACTTCCATTCGCTGCCGTCGGATCACTAACTCCTGCTTTCGCACCTGCTCGACTTGTAAGTCTCGCAGTCAAGCTCCCTTTTGCGTTTACACTCGCCGCATGATTACCAACCATGCTGAGGGAACCTTTGAGAGCCTCCGTTACATTTTAGGAGGCGACCGCCCCAGTCAAACTACCCGCCTAACACTGTTCCTGATCCTGATTCAAGGACCGAGGTTAGAATCCAAATAAAGCAAGGGTGGTATTTCACCGTTGGCTCCACCGAAACTAGCGTCCCGGCTTCAAAGCCTCCCACCTATCCTACACATACTTTATCCGAACCCAATGTTAGGGTGCAGTAAAGGTGCACGGGGTCTTTCCGTCCATATGCGGGTAACCGGCGTCTTCACCGGTACCACAATTTCACCGAGCCCGTGGTTGAGACAGTGCCCAAATCGTTACACCATTCGTGCAGGTCGGAACTTACCCGACAAGGAATTTCGCTACCTTAGGACCGTTATAGTTACGGCCGCCGTTTACTGGGGCTTCGATTCAAAGCTTCGCATTGCTGCTGACCTCTCCTCTTAACCTTCCAGCACCGGGCAGGTGTCAGTCCCTATACATCGTCTTGATTGACTTCGCAGAGACATGTGTTTTTGTTAAACAGTCGCTTGGGCCATTTCACTGCGGCCTCGTTCTGCTACGATCGCGAAGATTTTCACGTACTAGAGGCACCCCTTCTCCCGAAGTTACGGGGTTAATTTGCCGAGTTCCTTAACCACGGCTCACTCGAGCACCTTAGAATACTCATCCCGTCTACCTGTGTCGGTTTGCGGTACGGACTGATAAATTTCTCACGTACGAAGTTTTTCTCGGCAGTATGATTACGGTCAGTTTGCGGGCTAAGCCCTCCCGTTCGCATCTCGGCCTTAAGGAAATGTGGATTTGCCTGCACTTCCAGCCTACTTGCTTAGACCACCTAATCCGTCAGGTGGCTGACCTTCACTCCTGCGTCCCTCCTTACGCTCAAACAAAATTTACCAGGTACAGGAATATTGACCTGTTTTCCATCGCCTACGCCTTTCAGCCTCGGCTTAGGACCCGACTAACCCTGAGATGATTAACATTGCTCAGGAAACCTTAGACTTTCGGTGGATCGATTTTTCATCGATCTTATCGTTACTTATGCCAACATTTGCTTTTCTATGCGCTCCAGCATGCCTCGCAGCACACCTTCGACGCCCATAGAATGTTCCTCTACCGATCCAATAAATTGGATCCCATAACTTCGGTAAGTAGTTTAAGTCCCGAGAATTGTCGACGCCAAGTCGCTTGACTAGTGAGCTATTACGCACTCTTTAAATGAATGGCTGCTTCTAAGCCAACATCCTAGTTGTCTGAGCAACTTAACATCCTTTCTCTGTTAACTACTATTTGGGGACCTTAGTTGATGGTCTGGGTTGTTTCCCTTTTGGCAATGAAGCTTATCCCCCACTGCCTGACTCCCGAGAAACATGTATACGGAATTCGGAGTTTGTCTGGGTTTGGTACCGTTGTGACGGCCCTAGCCCAATCAGTGCTCTACCTCCGTTACACTTTTACTCGAGGCTAGCCCTAAAGCTATTTCGAGGAATACGAGCTATTTCCGAGTTTGGTTGGCCTTTCACCCCTACCCTCACCTCATCCAAGCGGTTTTCAACCCACATTAGTTCGGACCTCCATGAGGTTTTACCCTCACTTCATCCTGGACAAGGGTAGATCACCCGGTTTCGCGTCTACCGCACGTTACTTAAACGCCCGATTAGGACTTGCTCTCGCTTCGGCTACACTTCT
>CAWHTX010000018.1:7500-77509 GCA_963832355.1 uncultured Bacteroidota bacterium
TCTCGACCACCAAGTTTCATTCTGAAGATACCAGTCGATTGTTTTTTCTATCGCGTCTTCAAAGGTGAAGCGCGGTTTCCATCCCAGTTCGTTCTGAATTTTAGATGAATCTATTGCATACCTCCTGTCGTGACCGGGACGGTCCTTCACATATTCAATCAGATCCTCAGGTTTATTCAGATAGTTTAAGATCAGTTTAATTATTTCAATGTTGGGCATTTCATTCGAAGCGCCAATATTATAGACCTCTCCTGGTTTTCCCTTTTGAAATACCAGGTCTATCGCACGGTTATGGTCGTCTACAAAAATCCAGTCCCGAACGTTCATCCCATCGCCGTAAACAGGCAGCTTTTTATTATTTAATGAATTCAATATCATAAGCGGGATAAGCTTCTCGGGAAACTGGTATGGACCATAATTATTTGAACATCTTGTTACAACCACCGGCATCCCGTATGTATGATGAAAGGATAAGGCCATCATATCGGCAGCAGCTTTGCTTGAGGAATAAGGACTATTAGGGGAAAGCGGGGTTTTTTCGGTAAACAACCCCTCTTTACCTAAACTCCCGTATACTTCATCCGTCGAGATCTGTACGAATTTCTCTACCCCAAATCTCCTGGATATCTCAAGCAGCACATTCGTGCCAAGAACGTTTGTGCGATAGAAGATCTCCGAACCAAGTATGCTCCGATCGACGTGAGATTCTGCGGCAAAATTAATAACATAGCTTATTCCGAATCTTTCAAACAGATAGCTCACAAGTTCAGAATTTGTTATATCACCTTTTACAAAATTGAAATTAGGATTATCCTCACATTGAACTAGGTTTTCAAGATTCCCGGCATAAGTGAGCCTATCTATATTAATAATATTATAATCATCATGCTCTTTAAGCATATAACTAATAAAATTACTTCCTATAAAGCCTGCGCCGCCTGTAACTAAAATATTTTTCATATCAGAATGCAAAAAATCCCAGAAATATTCCTGTTTGAATGAAGAAAGAATTACCATTGAACTCAGATGGAACGTTCGCAAGATCCTGGTCATTTTCTATTGTCCAGCTCTCTCCCAGCGAAAGCTGGTAGCCTCCCCCGATCCTGAGTGAAACAAACCTGTAAATCGGAATGTCAATATTGAGAACAGGTGATATGATCCAGTAGCTTCCGGAAATTCTCCTGCTGATATCATCGGTCTGTGAGCCGGTAGAACTGAATTCTCCTGTAAGATCATTCCAGGAGAATGCTCCCTTATTTTTATAAATTTCCGCAGTTATACTTCCGCCGCCTATCATAGCCCCAACAGATATTCCGAAATCTCTTACAAATGGTATGGTGTACTCTATTGTTAGTCCTCCCCCGCCTATAGAATAATCAATCTCTCGTCTAAAGTTGTCGGAAGATGACTGTACCATTTCTGAGGTCGAACCGCTGAAACCTCCCCCTCCAATACGTACAAACTTGATAAGGCCGACGTAAAAGAAACCTGCACCGCCTGTAGTAAAAACAGCTTTATTTGTGAGCTTAGGAAAATCAGATGGAAGTACATTGTTAAGAGGATCCATGTTGGGAAAAATGAATCCCGGAGTAAATCCGCCGCCGCCGCCGAAAGGGGCATCAAAATATTTCGATTCCTGCGCAAGGAGTGCTGTAGTGATAAATAAACTTGTTATCAGTACCAGGTATATTTTTTTCATAAATCTAAAGTTATTAATTTATAAATTTATCAGAAAGCTGACTGAAAAACAAAGAATCTATATTAAAACATAAGTAAACGAAAGCCTTATTTTTAGTCACTAATTAAGGTATCCGGATGAAAATAGTGATAACGGGCGGAGCGGGACTGCTGGGACAATATCTGAATATTGCGCTCTCGCAGCATCATTCTATTCTCACTTTGTATCATAATATTGTAAGGAATACAGTAGAATATAATTCAGTTCGGGCTGATATAAATAATTATACTGAAATAAAAAGTATTTTTTCAACCTTTCGGCCGGAAACAGTGGTACATACCGCTGCCGTGTCCGGCCCTCTTTCAGTTTCGAATGCGGATATTAATTATGTTCAAAAAACGAATACGGCATCAGCTGCAAAGCTGGCAGAACTGTGCACTGAGTATAATTCCAAACTGATTTACACTTCCACCGACCTCGTTTATGATGGAAATCAGGGTTCGATGCTTAAGGAATACACTGAATTGAATCCTGTTTCGCTATACGCTGAAACCAAACTGAAGGGTGAAGAGAAAATCAGAGAAAATTGTGATGACCATATTATACTAAGGACAGCCCTGCTTTATGGAGTTGGATTAAATAAGACATATAATCATTTTCACCAGGTTTATCTCAACCTCAAAGATGGTGTTCCGGCAAAACTTTTTACAGACCAGTTCCGAACACCATTAGAGTTGCGTGAGGCTGCAGATATCATAAACGTGTTGCTAAGTAAGGATGTTAAAGGTGAAACTATAAACTTCGGCGGCAGAGAACGGGTATCGCGTTATGATTTGGGAGAAATACTGTGTGAAACTGCGGGATTTGATAAACACCTCCTTGAGCCTTTGGAGATGAGTGACGTGGCAGACCTCCCCGCTGTTAAAGATGTTTCGATGGATACATCTAAACTTCAGTCATATGGTATTAAACAAAAAAGTATTGAAGAATCTATCAGCGATATATTAAATAAATTTTGAATATTGTTGCTTCGGGTTAGTTTGTTTGGAGAACTGAATTATAAACTGCCCCCCTACTTTGAATTTAATAAAGAAGCTATAGGATAGATAAAAATCTGGTAAAAAGGAGATTTGTTTAAATGGAACAATTACTCGGTGCGCATACATCAACTGCCGGCGGCGTTTCAAAAGCTGTTGATCTTGCGGAAAAACTAAAGTTCACAGCTATGCAGATTTTCAGCAAGAACAACAACCGCTGGAAGGCAAAACCCCTTGAGGAACCTGAAATCGAATTATTCAGAACCAAGCTTGCTGATTCCGGAATTAAATTCGTCGTGGTTCACGATTCTTACCTGATTAATTTATGTTCTTTAAGTGAAGATCTGCTTAAAAAATCAAGAGAAGCTTTTATCGATGAGTTAAGGCGCTGCCAACTGTTGGGCATTCCATATCTGAACTTTCACCCCGGTGCTCATGGCGGGATGGGTGAAGATGAAGGCATAAAGCTTATTGCGGAATCACTGAATATTGCTCACCAGAAGACAGAAAATTATAATGTCAGCAGTATGCTGGAGGTTACAGCAGGCCAGGGAACAGCGCTCGGATACAGATTTGAGCAGATCCGGAAAATAATCGATCTGGTAGATGAAAAAGATAGGATGTCAGTATGTATTGATACAGCACATATTTTTGCTGCCGGCTATGATATACGCGACCCCAAAGGATATAAAAAGGTAATGAAAGAATTCGATGATATAATAGGTCCTAATTTATTGAAGTGTTTCCATATGAACGATAGCAAAAAGGAACTTGGAAGCAGAGTTGACCGCCACGAACACATTGGCAGGGGATTTATAGGTAAAAAAGGTTTTGCCAACATAATGAATGATAAAAGAATTGCGAAAGTCCCGAAAATCCTCGAGACACCGAAAGGGAAAGAACAACTTGAAGATATAAAGAATCTTAAAGTATTAAGAAGCCTGATTGAAAAGAAAAGTTAATATTCGGTTAGATTTTTCTCTGTCGGATCGAGAGGTTTCAACACGATAATCCCTGTATCCTTTTTAACCTGGTTGATATAAGCTGGAAGAGGTTCTTCTGTAATCTGAACTGAAGCACCCGGGTGCGGAGCATGCAGCAGATGGATGCGGTTATCTTCCATTCTTACTGCAATACCTACGTGACTAACATCCAGTCCGGGAATGCTGGTAGTAAAAGCAATAATATCCCCGTTATTTATCTGATTTTCCACAAATCCCACTCTTTCTTTAGGTACATAAAAGTAATTCCGGCGGCTAATCTCAGCCTCCTTTTTTCTTATTTCCCTCAGGAATTCAGGATGTCTCTTCAACTGGGGATAGCTTCCGGGGTGAGCAGACATAAAATTAATGTGGAATTTTGTCGGCTTTCCTCCAACCAATTCTGTAACATCATCCACAATTCCCTTTTTCTCATTATCGAAGATCCAGTCAGTAAAATAGTGAAGCCTGCTTGGATATTTATCGATAACCCCGTTACGATATCTTATTTTCTGAAGTTCTTTCTCATAATCATTAAAGGAAGTTTTGCCGAGTTTAATCAGTCTTGCAAAGACAAGAGTATTCTCAACAAAGGTGGTACAGTCAAGTCCGGTTAAATTTATTACCAGTTCTTCGTCACCTTTTTTCTCAATCCCGTGTGATTCATACTCTGTGCCGAGGAAGGTTTTTCCTATATCAGCAACAATATCATTGATAGGTTCCTGTGCAAGATCAGCAGATGCTGCATACGAAAATTTCTGTCTGCAGACAGTAAGATCACTATCGGAGAAAACCTGGGGAAACAACGTTCCGGAAAATAAAATCAAAAGTATGAATATCTTAATATATGTTCTCATATTAATCTTCAGTGTTATATAATATCTTCGTTAGTCGGTATCATTGAATATTCATCAATTTGTCTTGCGTGGGCAAGATTTTCAAAACGGGCATATTCCTTTATGAATGCCAGGCGAATATCTCCTGTGGGCCCGTTCCTCTGCTTACCTATAATTAACTCAGCCACGCCTTCGGTTGATGTTCCGTCGTCCATAAAATTTTTGATCCCATAATACTCAGGACGGTTAAGAAAGAGAACCACGTCGGCATCCTGTTCGATAGAGCCTGACTCTCTGAGGTCTGACAGCTGAGGACGTTTATCGTTCCTGGTCTCAACTGCACGATTAAGCTGTGCCAGGGCTATTACCGGAATGTTCAGCTCTTTTGCAAGCGATTTAAGCGACCGTGAAATATGTGATATTTCTCTTTCACGACTTTCAGAATTTGATGGTCCCTGCATAAGCTGGAGATAATCAATCACAATCATTCCGATGTTTTTTTCCGCTTTCAGTCTCCTTGCTTTCGCTCTGATTTCAAGCACTGTCTGTGCGGGTGTATCATCGATATAAAGAGGACTCTCTATTAGCTTATGGGCATTCTTGCTTAAGTTTAATTCCTTCTTCTGAAGGGAGCTTTCCCTGTCCTCACCTGGTGTGCATTAAGCCTTCCTTCCGCACAGAGCATACGGATAACAAGCTGCATAGTAGCCATTTCAAGACTGAAGACACCTACAGGCACTTTATGATCAACAGCCGCATTACGCGCAAGCGAAAGTGCCAGAGCAGTTTTGCCCATTGAAGGACGTGCAGCGATGATTATAAGATCAGATTTCTGAAATCCTCCGAGCATTTCATCAAGCTCATAAAATCCGGTAGGTACTGAAAACTTTCTGTTTAGTATTAGAATGGATTGCCTCAATATACTCAAGTGCATCCCTTACCGCACGATCCATCCCGGTAAATGTTTTCTTCAGATGGGTCTCGGTAATTTCAAATATCTTCCGCTCTGCCTGATCGAGTATATCGAAAGCATCTTCAGTTCCTTCGTAGGCTGCTTTAGCGATCTGGTGTGAACTGGTTATCAAACCACGCAGAATTTCTTTCTCAAGAATGATCTTTGCATGATACTCGATATTTGCCGCGGAGGATATATTCTGTGAGAGCTTACTTAAGTAAACTGCCCCTCCAGCTTGCTCGGCCTGTTCTCTTTTTTTAAGTTCTTCGTAAAGAGTAACCGTATCGATTGGTTCTCCCGATTCGAACAGAGATAACATTGCCTCAAATATCATCTTGTGCTGCTTCAGGTAAAAACTTTCAGAGTACTTAAAAGTTCAATTGCTTTAGGAACGGCTTCTCTCTCAATCATCATAGCGCCCAGTACAGAAGCCTCTATATCAGTTGCAGCCGGGGGTTTTACGTCTGCGGGAATAAGTTTTGAAATGTCTTCGTTATAATTTTTTGATCTGGCCATTAGTTTACTCAAGAGCTAAAATTGTTAACAATTTATCAACATAGTTTCTGCCGGGTATGTCTGTGAAAAAATAGTTACAAGTGGAGGCAGATGCAAGTAAATTCTAACAGACTCGAAGGCAGTTTTTTATTTACTGCAATTCGTCATAGAGATTGCGGAACTTCTGAACGTCCTCCCAGCATCCTCTTTTCCAATTAGGGTTTCGAAGAAGAGCTGCGGGATGGTAGGTAACCATAGTTTTAATACCCTTATAGTCAAATACCTTACCCCTCATACTTGTAAGCGAATCTCTTTTCTTCAAAAGTCCCTGCGCAGCGGTTAATCCGAGTGCAAGAATAAGTTTCGGTTTGATCAGCTCTATCTGTTTGTTGAGGTATGGGAAACATGAATCCATTTCCTCTGCAAAAGGTGTACGGTTTCCCGGAGGACGACATTTTACGATGTTGGCGATGTATACCTCGCTTCTTTCAAATTTTATGGCTTTAAGGATATCATTCAACAGCTTACCTGCTCTTCCCACGAATGGTTCACCCTGTTTATCCTCTTCGGCACCGGGACCCTCACCCACAACAAGCACATCGGCGTTTGGATTCCCTACGCCGAACACGAACTTATTCCTGGATTTATTAAGCGGGCATTTAATACAGTCTTTTATCAACCCATACAATTCTTCAAGAGATTGCGATTTTTCCCAATCCGCTTTAGGATCCTCAAACATCGGGATTTCCTCATCTCCTTTCAATTTATTCCTTTCCAGGTCTGTTTTACGCTGATTCGACATATGCTTCTGAATTTCATTACGTGTTTCAAAGAGGTCATCGCCAAAAATTTCTTTCTGATCAAGCAATGCCTGAATTAATTCATCTTTGATGTTTTTATTCATTCTGTCCGGTTATTTTTTTGAAGGAAGTTAAAAGATCAGCCTATGGCTTTAAGGATCTCTGTAAGAATTTTATTTGCCGTCTGGAATTTAGACATTAGTCCGAACTTAGCAGTTTTTCCGTCTTTATGAATTACAGTAACTTTATTTGTTTCGAATTCGAATCCGCTTTTCTTATCCTTTAAAGAATTCAATACGATCAGATCAAGATCCTTGTTCTTAAGTTTCTTTTTAGCATTTGAAATTTCGTTATCCGTCTCCAGGGCAAAGCCCGCAATAAACTGATTCTTTCTTTTTAACGTTCCCAGTATGTCGCTTGTTTCTTTTAGCTTCAGAGAAGACAGATTTGAGGTTTCCTTTTTAATCTTGGAAGAAGATTTTTTCTCGGGCCTGTAATCAGCAACAGCTGCAGCCATAACCAGAATATCCGTGGAGGCAAATTCTTTATTAACCATTTTCTTCATCTCTTCAGCAGAACGGATATTAACCTGTTTAATCTCGGGATAGGCCGTTTCGGCTGAAGGACCTGTTATAAGCACTACATCAGCACCACGCAGAAAAGCAGCTTTTGCAACAGCATATCCCATTTTTCCCGAAGAACGGTTGCCGATAAATCTGACGGGATCAACATCTTCATAAGTGGGCCCTGCCGTAACAAGTACCTTTTTGCCGATCAGATCCAAATGATATCCCGATAAAACAAGCTCGGCAGCATCAAGAATCTTACCGGTTTCTGCCAGCCGGCCTTTGCCTGTTAATCCGCTCGCAAGTTCACCTTCTTCGCCTTCAACTATATAGTACCCATTATTTCTAAGTTTTTCAAGATTTTCCTGTGTAACACGATTCATATACATATCAACGTCGGCTGCAGGTGCAATGATAAGAGGACAGCGCAGAGCAGTTACAAGTGTAGTCAATGCATTATCTGCAAAACCATGAGCTATCTTTGCTGCCGTATTTACCGTTGCCGGAGCAATGATCATAAGATCGGCCCATGTTCCGTAATCAATATGCCAGGTATTTACTTCGCATCCGTCCGACTGTGAACCGGGGAAAGTATTAACTATTACTTTATTATGTGTGAGCGATGAAAATGTAAGAGGGGCTACAAACTCAAGAGCGGAAGGAGTCATTACAACTCTAACTTCCGCACCTCTCTGACTAAGCTCTCTCACAAGGTAACAGGTTTTGTAAGCAGCGATGCCGCCTGATACCCCAACAATTATTTTTTTTCCTGAAAGAACGTCATCAGACATTATATATCTTCTTTGTTAACTACTCTGTTTCAGGTTTGTTCTTATAGTCAAATTCAATATCACCTTCAAGCAGCTCATGCAGTGCCTGAATATGAGGTTTCTCCCTTTTCTCAAAATCAAGTGCAATCTTCAGCTGAGCCGGGTTATCGAATTCCTCTCCCTCTTCTTCGCCTGCAGCAGTAGGAATGGTACTTACAAGGGCATTATATTCGATTTTATTTTCATCGTTAATCTGACGGGCTCTTTTTGCTGCAACAATTGCTGCCTCATATATATTTGCAGCTTCTTTATCAATCTGCCTTAAATCAACAGGTTCTATGAACATTTACTTTTTCTCCTTCATTATATTTGCTATTAAACTTTTTAAATCGGAAACTGCCTGTTCAATCTCAACGTTATATATAAAATAATCAAAATTATCCTTAAGTCTCAATTCCATTTCCGCTCTCTCAATCCTCTTCTTAAGATCAATTTCATTTTCCGTCTGCCTGTTTTTCAATCGGTTTACCAGTTCTTCGAAGCTTGGCGGCAGAATATAGATCAAAACCGACTCCGGGTATATTTCCTTTATCTTCAGTGCGCCTTTTACATCTATCTCAAGCAGAACACTCTTACCTTCACCCAGGTTATCATCCAGGTACCGTCTCAGCGTGCCGTAATAATAATCATAAAATTTTTCCCATTCAGCGAACTCATCATTTACTATCTTTTTCTTAAACTCATCTTCCGTAAGGAAAAAATAATCTCTTCCTTCAGTTTCGTTTTTCCGTTTTTTCCTGGTGGTAGCTGATACTGAAAATATTATATCCGGAAATTCTTTAAGAATTCGTCTTACAATGGTTGTTTTCCCGGTGCCGCTGGGTGCGGCAACAATAAATAAAATACCTGTTGAATTCAAATATCACTCGATGTTTTGAATCTGTTCGCGTATCTTTTCAATTTCTTCTTTTACAAGAACAGAGTTGTGGGTGATTGCTGTTGAAATTGTTTTTGCTGAAATCGTGTTAGCTTCGCGGTTCATTTCCTGGCAGAGGAAATTCAACTTCCTGCCAGGCTCCTGGTCATTTGCCATACTTTCAAGAAAAAATTTAAGATGACTTCTCAGCCTGACACATTCTTCAGTTATTTCCGATTTGTCAGCAATAAGAGCGAGTTCCAGTTCCAGCCTGTCGCTGTAAGAAGTAACACCCTCAACCAATGCTTTCATCCGTTCCTTCAGCTTATTAAAATACTCGGTTACACTCTTTCCCGATTCATCCTGAATTACTGCTACTTTCTTTTCTATAATACCGATCCTTCTCTTAAGATCTTTCGCAAGCTCTTTGCCTTCATTTTGCCGCATCTTCTTAAGCTGGACCAAGGCTGATTCCAGAGCTTTTTTTATAAGCTTAAAGACTTCTTCATCGTACTCTTTATCATTCTGAAGAAATAATTCCCTGTTGTAAAGCAGATGTTCAAGTTTAATCTTCTCAGTTATTTTGGTCAGTTTCTTTACTTCTTTAAGAACAGCCAGATAAGCTTTCAGCTTTTCCTTATCAATTGCCGGAACACCGTTGGAAACTCCGGTGTTTTTCAGTGTGAGGATTACAGATAGTTTTCCGCGGCTTACCTTACCTTTAATTACTTCCTTGATTTCATACTCCCTGTTCATGAGAGCGTTGGGAAGTTTAAGATAAATATCAAGGAACCGGCTGTTAACACTTTTAACCTCCAGTTCAACTGTATAATTGCTGTTTTCGGCTACACCTTTTCCGTAGCCGGTCATACTTGAAATCATCCAGATGCCTTTAAAAAAGAATATTAAAAATAGGGATTTTCAGGACGGTAATCAAAACATTTCCGGAAATCTTAATTCTAGAAAGCTTCACCAATGCCGAAGTGAAACACTATATTATTCCAAAAATTCTTCTTAAACACCCAGGTTTTATCATCAGGATTGTACAACTTGAATGCAAAGTCAAGCCGGAACGGAGCAATGGAAGAATAATACCTTAACCCGACTCCAGGCGACAAAGCCAGCTGATCATATCTGAATTTATCATACCCTATCCAGGTATTTCCATAATCAAAGAAAATCGCCGTCCCGAAAGTCTTTACGAATTTATACCTCCATTCGAAAGATCCTTCCAGCAGGAAAGTTCCACCTTTCACATTCACCCCGTTTATTCCATAAACAGTTGTGGCATTCTGGGGCACAAGTTCATTGGAACGCCACCCACGCACCGAGTTGCTTCCCCCTGCATAAAATGTCCGGTTCAAAGGCAGTCCGGCATAATCGCCATGATAAATCTGTATCCTCCCAACCTTAAATTTCGTAGCAAAGACAGCCATTTTCCTCTGATTCACGGCCAGATAATAATCTGCATTGAGAGATACCTTATAGAAGAGCGAACCATTAAATTCATCATTCCCAAGTTTCCCTATAAGATACGGTAGTGAATTTGCTTCTTCAAAAAGGATGGAAATAATATAGCCTTCGGTTGGGAAAAGAATATCATTAGTAGTTGTCCTTCCGAATTCAGCACCTATAATCGAGAGCAGCTTCCTGGAAAGGCTGTCGTTATTTGTGCGGTATACCTCATTACTTTGCTCAACATTATAATATGTACTGAGGAAATTTATCGCTGTATATCTTGGAAGCTCGAAGTCGAAAGTAATTTTCGAGCCATACACTGTATTATTATACCTGGGCTGTTTATTTATGGTAGCATAATTCTCCCACGTTCCGAATATAGGTCTGCTGAACAGGTATGGCTGCTCAAGCGTTATACGTGCATCAAGGTAACCCAGCAGAGTCGTATCACGAAAGGAAAATTTCTTTAGAAGGGATCCATAATCAACATTAAAAATATCCTGGACACCAAAGGAAGTACTTATTGTTAATTTCCGGGCGCTGCCCAAAAAATTTCTTCTGATATAAGATAAACCAAGACCCGCATTCAAGGCACTCTGCTGGTTATTTACAATAATTTCGGGTGAAAGTTCGTTCAGCTTTCCAATATTTGCCTCAAGCTTTATGGGTACTTTTGAGTCAGTTGTATCCTGCTCAACACCGGTAAGCACAATAGAATTGAATAATCCCGTCCTGAACAGGCGCTGCTGGCTCTGTCTCAATTTATCAAGATTGTACAACTCCCCGCTTTTGATGTCGCTTATATCCCTTAACATACTTTCTTTTACATAAGGGGCACCATCACCGGAAGTAGTTACTTTAACCGTATCTATGTGATATTCCTTACCTGTAGTAAAATACATTGTCATATTTGCCCTGTCTTCAACAGTGTCGGTTACCACTATGGTGCTGTCAAATTGTGCAAACATAAAACCATTATTCAGAAGGACAGACACACCCGACTGGATTTTCTGCTGCACGATATTCTGTATATATCTGTCGGCTGAATCAAATTTTACTTCATCCCGGAACTTTTTCATGGTGAGATCAGGTACATTCGACAGACCGTCAAGATTTACCTTTCCATAATTAGCAGCTTGTCCCTCACTGATTGTATAGGTGAGTGTAACTTCTTTATCTGTTGTATCCACGTCATAATGATACTTTACCCTGGCCTCGAAGAAACCATTTGCTTTATAATAAGACTTCAATGCTCTGACATCTATAGGGATATTTGACGAATCGAAGTATACCGGTTCACTGCCAAGACTGGTAAATGAGTTCAGGAATTTCCAGAACCACCAGGGAGTTTCTTTTGAGAGAATTACGTCGCTTAATCGGGATGATGAGATGACATTATTCCCATTAAAATTTATCTCTGCCAGTTCATACCTGGAATTCTCCTGTGCTAAAGCGGTTACAGCAGTAAAAAGTAAAATTATTGAGATAAATTTTGTCATCGCTAATCGTTCTGATACAAATAGTGAATGAATCAGTCATCCAGGTCTATATCTTTACCTACTATTCTAAGATCAGGATAGTCCTTTTTGAAAACACTAAGGAAATAGTTTTTTACTTCAGGGGTTGAATTGTTAGACATAAAAAGTGATATTCTGCTTCCTTTTTCTATAAAAAGGTGAGCGTAATATGTCAGTCCCTCACTAAAATCAACCATATAGGCAAAGACCTCACCGCCTCCGCTGCCAAGGTAGTAATCAAGTGAATTATAATAAAGCATATCGTGGTCACTGGAAGGCAGCCTTTCCTTCCTGACGAGTGCATCAGTAAAAGAACCTTCAAGCAGTCCTGTACTATCGACAGCCGTAAGTCCCGTTACATTCTTTTTCAGCAGGTAAAACCTTATCCCCCATACATCCGGCTTATTTATTTCAGTTCCGACCGCGAATTCCTTTGTTGTATCCCGGTCATAGTGTCCAGCAACCGTGATCTGGATATCGTTTCCCACAACTTTTTTAGCTTCCTTCGTAACAGCCTCAGGGCTATTAAAGTCGACCTTATTCCCGGGTGTTTCCTTTTCTTTTTCATTACAGGAAAAAAGGATCAGGGAAAAAATAAGGACAACAAGATAATACTTCTTATTGGATGACAACTTTAGTTCCTTTCGATACTACAGAATATAGTTCGTAGATATCCTCATTACTGACAGCTATTGATCCATCTGTCCAGTTAAAAACAAAAGGCAGGTTTTTGAATATAACATTATACTCACCTATTCCGTGGATGCTGACATCATTCCCCAGCGGAGTTTCAAGAGTGGGACAATCCTCGTAATAGAATTCAAATTTCAGCTGATCGAATTCCTGCTGCGTGATCAGGTTTTTCCGCAAAGCCTCAGTAATATCGTTAATATTAGGATAATTTAATTTTAATTTGATATAGTATTTATGGTCTTTATCAATACTGCAAATCTGGTATGTGCCTACCGGCGTTGCGAAATCATCTGCCCGCGTTTTTGGATTATGAACATTCTTACCAAAACTGGCATGGTAGCTCTTTATCAGTACCGTATCTTCATAAAGGTTTAGACTGTAATCTTTTCTGTTTATGATAATGTTCGGGTTGTGAAGCTTAGTAAATCCTTTTTCAGTCATCGCTTCCTGAAGAGGCACCTCCCTGAGGTTAAGGATTACTCCATATGCAATCACTCCAATAATAAACAGGATTATTCCCCCGCTGAAAAAAAGTGCGCTTTTCAGAATTTTGGGATTGAATAATCTTGTGAGGAGTGATACCAGTTTATTTAAGTTTTCAGGGATATTAGATTTCATCAAATACTGGGCTGTTCTTCAATATCTTGAACTATCAGAAGTTAAAATTTAGTTAAAAAAAGAATAATATTTTACATAATTAAAGGATACTTACCGAACCGTGCGGAATCGGAATAAATTCGACAGCGTATGATAATAAAAAACCCGGACTTTGCCGGGTTTTTTTACTGGATATCTAAAAGTTATCAGACTTCCATAATTTCCTGCTCTTTATGCTTTAGTATATCATCGATCATTTTGGTGTGCTCATCAGTAAGTTTCTGAGTATTGTCCTCTGCGTCTTTCAGCTGATCCTCAGAGATCTTTTTTTCTTTCTCTTCCCTTTTAAGATGATCATTTGCATCACGTCTTACATTTCTTATAGCAATCTTGGCATCTTCGCCGAATTTCTTTACCAGCTTGACCAGTTCCTTTCTTCTTTCTTCATTAAGGGGCGGAATAGGGATCTTAAGGTTTGTACCGTCGCTTACCGGGTTCAATCCTATGTTTGCTTCAAGGATAGCTTTGTCGACCGCGTTCAGTACAGACTTGTCCCATGGTGTGAATGAGAGGGTGTGAGCATCCAGAACATTCAGATTTCCTACCTGGTTTACAGGAGTCATATTTCCGTAATATTCTACCTTAATCCCGTCCAGCAATGCCGTGGTAGCTTTACCGGACCTGATCTTTGAAAGTTCTCCTCTCAGGGCGTCTATGGATTTATCCATTCTGGACTTTGCATCTTTTAATATTTGTTCCATAGTATCCTCTTTTAATTTTTTTCTTCAGCTTTTTGATTGTTATCGATTGTTGTGCCTACAGGCATTCCTTCCGCAAGTTTAACTAAATTACCGGGGATATCCATATTGAATACAACCATAGGAAGATCATTCTCCTGACACAGACTGACAGCAGTTAAATCCATAACACGTAGGTTTTTTTTCAGTATATCAAGATAAGAAATGTTTTCGTATTTCACCGCATCGGGATCTTTTTCAGGGTCGGCATTGAACACTCCGTCCACCCTTGTTCCTTTTACAATTACATCCGCCTCAATTTCTACTGCACGCAGAGAAGCTGCTGTATCAGTTGAGAAATACGGATGGCCGGTTCCCGCACCGAAAATCACCACCCTTCCTTTTTCAAGGTGTCTTATAGCTCTCCTTCTTATATAAGGTTCGGCAATTTCTTCCATTTTAATCGCGCTCATCAGTCTTGTCTGAATCCCTGTCTTTTCAACGGCATTCTGTAGAGCCAGCGAATTTATCATAGTTGCAAGCATACCCATCTGGTCGCCTGTTACCCTATCGATTCCCTGGTCGAGTGCGCTCAATCCACGGTAAATATTTCCTCCGCCTATTACAATACCGAGCTGTACCTCTTTTTCATGGACTTTCTTCACCTCTTCGGCAAAAAACTCCAGCACGTTATGATCGATACCGAATCCTTTACCACCCATCAATGATTCACCGCTCAGCTTCAGAAGTATCCTCTTATATTTCAATTTCTTAGCCACTGTGTAGTCTTTCAGGTTATGTTGGAGAATTGCCGGTTAATACCGGTTTAAATATAAAAAAAGGTCTTAAATAATTTAAGACCTTTTCAGTATTAAACTGATTTATTTGTTTTCATCGCCAAGATGAAATCTGCGGAAATGATCTATCTTAACTTCGGAATTGTTCTTCGAATTGAATTCCTTCAGCAGATCACCTACAGATTTTGAGTTGTCTTTAATATAAGCCTGTTCAAAAAGACAGTTCTCCTGGTAATACTTATTCATTTTACCCTGGGCTATCTTATCGAGGATCTGCTCAGGCTTACCTTCCTTGCGAGATACTTCTTTATATATCTCTATTTCCTTTTCTATCAGATCTTTCGGAACTTCCTCTCTGTAAACGCAAACCGGCCTCATAGCAGCAACCTGCATAGCGATGTCTTTACCAAGTCCTGCAAGCGCATCAGTATGATCAGCTGCGTTATTAAAAACAACCATTACACCAAGCTTTGAACCAGGGTGAATATAATCAACTATAGCACCGTCATCTGTTTTTTCGGCTGCAAGACGCGAGATCTCTATCTTTTCGCCGACCTTTCCCATAACATCGTTAAGCGTATTTTTTATTTCGGAATTCTTCTCAACGAGTTCTTCAGAGGAAGCCGGCATTGTTGCGGCAGCTTTATCGGCAACCATATTTGCAAAGTTTACAAAGTCCTCGCTGTTAGCCACAAAATCGGTCTCGCAGTTAACCTCTACTATAATTCCCGATTTTTTATCATCAGCAATCCTGGTTAATACAAGTCCTTCTCCGGCAGTTTTCTCAGCTCTTTTAGTAGCCACGGCCTGTCCTTTTTTCCTGAGGATGTCAATAGCCTTCTGCATATCGCCATTAGCTTCAATGAGGGCTTTTTTACAATCCATCATACCGGAGCCGGTTTTTTGCCTTAATTCATTTACCTGTTGAGCAGTAACTGTCATTTCTAAATTCCCTTTCAATTAAATTATTCAGAAGCAGGTTCTTGCTTTTCAACGGAAGCTTCCTGTTCTTTTTCCTTTTTAACTCTTTCTCTTTCAGCAGCTTCTTCTGCTTTCTGTTCTTTAGCCTTAGCGACACCTTCAAGAACAGAATCAGCCATATATTTCACAACGAGTTCGATAGTGTTCACGGCGTCATCATTTGCAGGTATAATATGATTTATCGGATCAGGATCACAGTTAGTATCAACAATTGCGAACACCGGAATGTTGAGGCGGAGAGCTTCTTTAACTGCAATCGATTCCTTTTTAATATCTACAACAAAAAGAGCACCCGGCAGCCTGTTCATCGATTCAACTCCTTCGAGTACTTTTTTCAGCTTATCTTTCTCGCGGGTTAAAAAGAGTCGTTCTTTTTTAGTAATCTTATCAAAGGTTCCGTCTGTTTCCTGCTTCTCGATATTATTAAGTCTCTTAACACTTTTCCGGATGGTAGAAAAATTGGTCAGCATACCACCCAGCCATCTTTCACTTACCCAGTTCATATCGCAGCGTTTAGCTTCTCCTTCAACCACTCCCTTTGCCTGTTTTTTTGTACCGACAAAAAGAACCTTCTTTCCATCACCAACAAGTTTCGATAGGTTTTCGCCTGCTGCTACAAGCATACTCTGAGTTTTTTTCAGATCGATTATATGGATCCCGTTCTTCTCCATGAAGATATAAGGCTTCATTTTGGGATTCCAGCGGCGTGTCAGATGTCCGAAGTGCGCACCAGCTTCTATGAGCTGTGTCAGATCCAGCTTTTGCATAATGTTTCTCCTGTTTTTATCCCGTTGCCGGGAACTTCTACCTTCGTCATATTTACCCTTCATCCCTGCAAATGGGACACAGGAGGTAAATCAGAAAGTATGTTTGATTATTATTTAGTTAACTAATTGTTTATGCTTCGTAAAGAAACATAATTTCTGTCCCGAAATTATCTCTTAGAGAATTGGAATCTCTTTCTTGCTTTCGGTCTGCCGTATTTCTTACGCTCAACCATTCTTGGATCCCTGGTTAAGAATCCTTCCTTTTTGAGTGCAGGACGAAAATCAGGATTCAATTCGATGAGAGCCCTCGCGATTCCAAGTCTGATAGCCTGAGCCTGGCCTGTTGTACCGCCGCCCTGAACTTTCACCAGTACATCATAGCTGCCCACTGTTTCGGTAACTTTGAAAGGATTGAGGATATCCTCCCGGCTTAGCAGCTGGGGAAATGCCTGTTCAAATTCTTTTCCGTTAACGGTTATCTTGCCGCTGCCGTTTCTCAGAATTACTCTGGCAACCGATGTTTTTCTTCTTCCTATATAAATAGTATCAGCCATTATTTCTCCGTTAAACTAATTGATTCAGGCTTTTGAGCCTGGTGAGGATGAGACTCGCCTGCATAAACTTTTAATTTCTTAATGAGTTTTCTTCCAAGCCTGTTTTTGGGAAGCATACCTTTCACGGCATTCTCAATAACAAATTCAGGTTTTTTAGCCATCAGTTCTTCAAATGTCCTCGTCTTTAATCCGCCGGGATATCCGGAATGATGAGAATATGTTTTAAGAAATTCTCTTTTACCGGTAACCTTAACTTTGTCGGCGTTGATTATAACAACAAAATCGCCGGTATCCGCATTAGGAGTAAAGGTAGGCTTGTTCTTACCACGAATTATTCTTGCCACGCGTGTAGCCAGTCTTCCCAGCACCTGATCAGTAGCATCCACAATGTACCATTTTCTATCGGCGTCTTCTGTACTTATAAAACGCGTCATTTTTTCCTGTTTCACGTTATTTTCCTCCGAAACCTGAAATCATTTCTAATAAAGAGAGGAAATTTAATCTTAATACGAAAAAAAGTCAAGAATTTTAATTATGAACAGCGTGAAATGCGTATTGAAAACTGAATATTGAAGATTAGAGTCTAAAAAGGACAAACAGTCAGATCGATCTGTGAGACGAATCCGTGAAACTGACAGAAATGTCATACTTTTAATCTGTTCAGATACCCGTTTGTATTCCGCCTTTTATCCGCCTTTTATCCGCCTATTGAAGATTGTATGAAACGGTCCGTGAAACTGACAAAATGTCAGTGTGGTTTAATGTCCGGCTTCCCCTTCCCGGCACACGGCCGGAAAGGGCAAATACCGAAAAATATAATGTGGTTTTATTTTTGAGGCATCATCGGCATATCCATTTTCTGGAATCCTGCCGGTGGTTCAAACATTGATTCGTTGAGTGACTGTTTATCAATATTCGTTACTTCAAAAACCTTCTCACCGTTTTCGTAAACAAGAAGCGGAAAATAACCTTCTGTTTCAAGATCCTTCTGCCACTGTGGCTTTTCTTCCTGCATAGGATTGTTGAACAGCTGGAAGCCCCCTATTTCTTTTGTCATCCAGGCTTCACCCTGGTCATCACCGTCTTTATATGTCCATTTCTCGGCCGTGTACCCGAGGATGTCTTTCGTCTCACCGGTTTTAACAAAGTCAGCCTTGTTATCCATGCTCTCCGAATCCATTTTTTGATCCTTCATATCGGGTATCGGCATAACCATATACATTTTCTGCTGGGGCATTATTATCATAAACTGTTTAGCCGAAGGATCCATGATTATCTGTCCTTCATGTCCCTGTTCATTAGCATCAAAGCGGAGTTTGCTGCCTTTCACATAGTACTGCATTGTATGACTCTCGCCGTTATCGTAAACATTGAATGTAACCTTACCTTCAAACTGATCCTGGGAATAGGACTTGCCGGGCAAAGCGAATATTACTGCTAGCAGTAAAAAGACTGACAGGTTTTTAAGTTTCATTATTCCTCCGTAAGTAAGTTATTAAAAGAATTGATTTCCGTACTTAAATGATTTCACCATCCCAAAGAAAACGGGCTGAAAGCTTTTAAAAGCTTCCTCACCTTTCATGATGAGTTTCAGACTAAAATCTTTGTCGGTGTTTGTTCTAATATAAATAATTTGAGTGATTTGTCCTGAGAGTTCTTCCGGCTCATTGTAGTAAGCCGTGTATTTCCTTGTCTTATAGCTATGCTTAAAGCGTTTTGAATTAAACAGATCCTTGTCTTTTACTTCGATATGAACGTAAGGGGGAGGATTATATTTCGTAGATGTCGTCCAGAATGTTACACCATCGAGTGTGTTTTTCACATTCTGATCGAGATAAGTCCAGCCGGCAGGATATTTCAGAGAAACATTGAGAGTATTTTCTTTATACACCTGTACGAGTCCTGTAGTATCTGCAGCAGTATTTGAAAAATCGTAAAAAACCGCTTCGTTGGATGATGGTTCAGATTCTTTTTCAGGAACAGCTTTAGTTTCCTCAACAGGGGTTTCCTTTTTCACAGCGTCCTGCTCAACAGCTTCTTCCTTTTCTTTTTTAACAGTTGCAGACTCCAGTGCGTGTGAATCGGATTCCATCGTTCTTATCTGTACATAAGCTGAACCCACCTGCGACTCATCTATGGTCGAGTTAAGTATAAGAGCGGCAGCTGTAATTATTATTGCATGAAGCAGCAGCGATGCAGAAAAACCAAATACCGGGTATTCATGCCTGCCTGTTTTCAATTTCAGATCCATAATGAAACATAAGTTAATGGCAATTCCTTTTCAAGATATCCCGACGGCACATACAGGCTTTTGCGGCATTGCGCAAAGAGCAGAAAGAATAGAGCTTTGGGCATATACAGGGATTTTATCCGCAGGTTTATTCTCCGGCGTACGACACAATATCCTGTGCTATTTCTATTGGAGTGTTCTTTCAATTTTGTTAGTTTTGATGGTTATTTTCAAAAATCGGATACACAAAATGAAATTTCTTGTCACCGGCGGTGCCGGATTTTTAGGTATCAATCTAATTAGACATTTACACTCACGGGGAGAGCAGATTGTTTCTCTGGATATTGTCGAATTCGATTATCCGGATATGAACGATAAAATAACCACGATTAAAGGGGATATCAGGAATAAAAGCGATGTAAAAAAGGCAATGGAAGGTGTGGATGTTGTTGTTCATACAGCAGCAGCTCTACCTCTCTACAAGCCGGAAGATATATTTTCAACGGATATAGAAGGTACACGGAATCTTCTCGAAGAAGCTTCTGCTCAGATGGTAAAGAGATTCATCCATATTTCATCAACTGCTGTTTACGGTATTCCCGATCATCATCCGCTGAAAGAAGATGATAAGCTTGACGGTGTTGGACCATACGGCAAAGCTAAGATAAAAGCAGAAGAGGAATGTCTTAAATACAGAGAAAAAGGAATGTGTGTTCCTGTAATCAGGCCCAAATCATTTATTGGTCCCGAACGCCTGGGAGTATTCGATCTCTTATACGACTGGGCAAAGGACGGCAAAGGTTTTCCAATGATAGGAAACGGGAAAAACCGCTACCAGCTTCTCGACGTGGAAGATCTATGCGACGCTATTTATCTCTGTGCAACTCTTCCTGAAGAACAGGCAAACGATACTTTCAACATCGGGGCTAAGGAATTCACTACTATGGGAGAGGATTACCAGGCAGTTCTCGATGCCGCGGGCTATAAGAAAAAGATTGTCGGTCTGCCGGAAAAACCTATTATATGGACACTCAGAGTGCTCGAATCTCTTAATCTTTCACCGCTTTATAAATGGGTTTATGAGACAGCATCCAAGGATTCCTTTGTGTCTATTGAGAAGGCTGAGACTAAATTAGGCTACAAGCCGAAGTATTCCAACAAAGATGCCCTGGTACGCAACTACCAATGGTACCTTGAACATTTTAATGAGTTCAAGGATCTTAGCGGCGTTTCGCATCGTGTACCCTGGAAGCAGGGAATCCTTCGGGTAGCGAAAATATTCTTTTAGTATCCGCCGGTTATTACTGACTGTTTGATCCCGGCAATTCATTTTCATACGATTATTATTATTTTATATAAATTATAACCAGTGAAGGAGATAACAATGCCAGGCAAAAAAGACTTTCTGAAAGATGTAATTCAGCATATTGATATCAAGAAGCATAATGTTGTACCCGTGGTTGATGCTTTTGAACATATGGCGTTTTCATCCAGAGATCTGAACCGTGCGGCTAATATTTACGACACGATGCTGAAGGATAAGGACTGTACTGTTATACTTACTCTTGCCGGCAGCATCTTCAGTGCGGGACTTAAAAAGGTCGTTTACGATCTTATAATGAATAACATGGTTGATGCTATTGTATCCACAGGCGCTGTTATGGTCGACCAGGATTTCTTTGAAGCTCTTGGATTTAAGCACTACATTGGAACACCGTTCAGCGATGACAACCTGTTAAGAGATCTCCACATCGACAGAATTTATGATACATACATCGATGAAGATGAATTAAGAGTGTGCGATGAAACCTGTGCTAAAATTTTCGACAGTCTTGAACCCCGCCCTTATTCATCCCGCGAACTTCTCTGGGAATTTGGAAAATACCTTGAAAATAACGGCGGTCCTAAAGTTGAAGACTCAGTGATCTGGGCCTGCTACCAGAAGAACGTTCCGATATTTGTTCCCGCGTTTTCCGACTGCTCTGCTGGGTTCGGATTTATAATTCATCAAACAGAAAATCCGGGAAAGCATGTTTCAATCGATTCGGCTAAAGATTTCCTTGAGCTGACAAAAATTAAACTCGCCTCAAAAGAGACCGGGATCTTCATGATCGGCGGCGGAGTTCCAAAAAACTTCACTCAGGACATTGTCGTCGCAGCCGATATACTCAAAGAAGACGCACCAATGCACAAGTATGCTGTACAAATTACCGTGGCCGATGTAAGGGATGGTGCGCTTTCAAGTTCCACACTTAAAGAAGCAAGCTCATGGGGCAAGGTTTCAACTTCATCCGAACAGATGGTGTATTCCGAAGCCACAATAGCTATGCCTCTGGTTGCGGGTTATGCATATCATAAAGGAAGCTGGAAGGAAAGAAAACCCAGAGAGTTTACAAAAATATTCCAGGAAGATAAAATTAACGCCTGACGCAGTAAATATTCTTTCCCGAACTAGTTTCTTCAGATTTGTGCACCGGATTTCTCTCCGGTGCCTGTTTTACTCCACTAAATAAAGATTTTGTTATAAAAATGCACAGTTTGCAGTTATTTACCTTTCATCACCTTCTTTTTTTAGTATATTCTATATAAATCTGCGTAACTGAAATCCCTATCAAGCAGAAATTTTTACATGCAGGTATCTTTTTCCGTATCCCGATTTAATTAGCATTCAGGATTCAGTATCTGTTGACGGGAATGTTTTTTGATTTCTTTTACCAGCGCTTTTATGCTGAGAAACAGCTATATTATGCTCCATTTTGTAAAAATTGACAAAAATGACCGCTAAAGAATTATTAAAAAAATATAAGGATCCGAAGTATTTCTTCAACCGCGATTTAAGCTGGGTTGAGTTCAACCGCCGCGTACTCGAAGAAGCTCTCGATCCTAACCTTCCCCTTCTTGAAAAGGTGAAATTCATCTCAATATTCCATACGAACCTTGATGAATTTTATATGATAAGGATCAGCGGCCTTAAAGAACAAATTGCAGCAAATGTACTCGAGCCTTCGATTGACGGCCTGACACCAAGAGAACAACTGAGAAAGATAGAGAATTGCCTGAAGCCTATGCTCGACCAGTTATTTGATCTGTGGCTGAATACAGTTGTTCCGGATCTCCGGAAGAACAATATCGATATTTGTGAATATGAAAATCTGCCGCAGGAAGAAAGTTTACGCCTGAAAGAATTTTTCAAGAAAGAAATTTACCCGGTATTAACACCGCTCGCATTCGACCCCGGCAGACCCTTTCCTTATATTTCGAATCTGAGTCTAAGCCTCGCCATTCTCGTTCGTAAGCCCAACGGCGAAAACCATTTTGCCCGCGTTAAGGTACCTAGCATTCTGCCGAGACTTCTGAGAATTGATACGATTTTGTATCCCGAAAGGAAGCTGCAGACTAACGGAAATTTCAGTGCAAGGTTCCTCTGGCTTGGCGACCTTATCAGGGCTAATCTGGACCTCTTGTTCCCGGGGATGGAAATAATTGAAGCTCACCGCTTCAGAATAACGAGAGATACCGACATTGAGCTGCAGGAGGACGAGGCTGATGATCTCCTAAGTGTAATTGAAGAGAATATCCGCCTTCGCCGTTTCGGTAAGGTAGTCCGGCTCGAAGTAGCCGACAAGATGCCTGAGTTTATGCTTGAAACTCTTATGGAAAACCTGCAGATAACCTCAGGGGATGTTCACGTGATGGAAGGTCCCTTAGGTTTAAGCGATATTATGACACTTTACGATCTTCCGCTTCATCAGCATAAATTCAAACCTTATTATCCCGTTATCCCGAAGGCATTTGACGACGATGAAGATATTTTTACAACATTAAAGCAGAGAGACATACTGCTTCATCATCCTTACCATTCATTCTCACCGGTAATTGATTTTATTAAAGAGGCATCCGTTGACCCCGACGTACTGGCGATCAAGCAGACGCTGTATAGGGTTGGTCCCGATTCACCGATCATTAAGTATCTGGTAGAGGCGGCTGAAAGAGGCAAGCAGGTTGCTGTACTTGTTGAACTGAAGGCAAGGTTCGATGAGGAGAATAATATATTCTGGGCTCGTGAACTCGAGAAGGTGGGAGTGCATGTTGTTTATGGTCTTGTCGGTTTAAAAACGCACGCAAAGATGACCCTTGTAGTAAGAAAAGAAACTGAGGGAGTTAAAAGATACGTCCATCTTTCAACAGGGAATTACAATGCCCTGACCGCAAAGATCTATACTGACCTGGGATTCTTTACCGATGATGATGACATCTGCACAGATGTCGCAGACATATTCAACTACCTTACAGGTTACAGCAAACAAACCGATTTCAAAAAGCTGATAGTTGCTCCGATTGATATGAGGCAGAAGTTCCTTGAGATGATAAACCGGGAAATTGAAAATGTAAAGGCAGGTGGAGAGGGAAAACTTATATTTAAGCTCAACTCTATCGTTGATCCTGCTATAATAAGCGCAATGTATGAAGCATCATCCGCCGGGGTTCAGATCAAACTTATTGTGCGCGGTATATGCTGCCTTGTACCGGGACTTGAAGGCATCAGTGAGAATATAGAAGTAAGAAGTATTGTCGGCCGCTATCTTGAACACAGCAGGGTTTACTATTTCTATAATAACGGCGAAGAAGAAATATATTTGAGCAGTGCCGACTTTATGCAGCGAAACCTCGACAGAAGGGTTGAGATAGCATTCCCTATCGAAGATCAAAAACTAAAAGATGAAATCACAAGGACATTGATAAAAGCTTCGATGAAGGATAATGTTAAGGCAAGGATCCTCTGCAGCGATATGACCTATCATAAAATCGAGCCTGAACCCGGGACAAAACTTGTGGATTCCCAGGAATGGCTGATGAACCACACAATTAAGGCATCAGGTAAATTCTCTAAAACCAAAGTCTAGTCACTCAGCTCACACGGAATCCCATTCAAACTGAACCATTTTTTTGCTAAGTTTGTTTTTTATTAATAATGTTAAAAATGGTGTTTTGATGGCCAATATCACAAAAAGTGAAGTACTAAGTACCTTAAAGCAGATAAAAGATATCAATACTGATTTTCTTATCCTTAACTCAATAAAAGCATTCGAGAGCAAGGGGAATAAGTTAAATCTCAGCATTTCTGTGCCCGCAGGTGTTGAAACCGACAAAATGAAAGATGCATTCACTACCGCAATTACAAAAGAATTCGAAGAAATTAAGAAAGTTGAAGTTAATCTCGAGTCAAAGGGGACTCCGCAGAAAGAACCAAAACAGGAGACAATTTTACCGGGTGTAAAAAATACAATCGCTGTAGCAAGCGGAAAAGGCGGCGTCGGGAAAAGCACAGTTGCTGTAAATCTTGCCGTAGCACTCGCCAAGAACGGTGCAAAGGTAGGGATAATCGATGCGGATATATACGGACCAAGTATCCCATTAATGCTCGGTATCAACAAGAAGCCCCAGATCTTCCAGAGTAGTGAGACCAGGAAAATGATTCCGCTTGTGAACCATGGAATTAAAATTATTTCTATAGGCTTCCTTATCGATGATAACGCTCCTGTAATATGGAGAGGCCCAATGGCAAGCGGTGCAGTAAAACAGTTCATGACCGATGTTGAGTGGGATGAACTTGATTATCTTGTATTTGATATGCCACCCGGTACAGGCGATATCCAGCTTACACTTGTTCAGACAATTCCGCTAACCGGTGCTGTAATAGTTACCACCCCTCAGGAGGTTTCACTTATTGATGCACGTAAAGCAGTAAAAATGTTTGGCAGGGTGAATGTGCCTGTACTCGGTATAGTTGAAAATATGAGTTACTTTATTGCACCCGATACCGGTAAAAAATATGATATCTTCGGGAGCGGCGGCGGCTCAGCCCTCGCTAATGATGCGGAAGTACCATTTTTGGGCGGCATTCCGATTGATCCCCGTATAAGGATTGGCGGAGATAAAGGAATCCCGATCGTTTATGATATGCCCGATTCGGAACAGGCCGATGCTATTCTAAAAATTGCCCGGCTTCTTGAAGAACAGGTGAAAAAAAGGAACTCGCAGGCTGATTCAAAAGTTGAAATAATTCTCGACAACGATGACTAATAATTTAACGCGGGAACTCAATGAAAGAAGAAGTACTCAGGGCGCTGGAACAAATGAGACCTTTCCTGCAGGCCGACAGCGGCGATGTGGAACTGATTGAGGTCAGTGAAGACGGGATAGTGAAGGTTAAGCTTACCGGTGCGTGTAAAACCTGCCCAATGTCGGTAATGACTCTTAGGGCAGGCATTGAGAGATCGCTGATGCGTGAAGTACCCGGAATAAGAAGGGTTGAATCGGTCAGTGATATTTGATCTCTTCCGCTGAATAAGCTAAATTTTAATAAAGCCGATAAATTTTACTGGGATAATATGACTGAAAGAAGTACAAGGCGTATCACCCGTATCTCATTATGGATCGTGGTTTTTGCTTTACTTATTGTCTCAGTCTTCGTTCTATCAGATATAATTCTGCTGATGATCTTCTCCGTTCTGCTGGCTTTTATATTCAATCCTTTTGTAAGCATGCTTGAAAGAGAAGGATTGAACAGGCTGGCCGCAACACTCGTTGTATTTGGCACAACCAGTCTTCTGCTTTACGTACTGCTTTCCTTTATCATTCCAAAATTTGTAATCCAGATGGATCAGCTGATGAAAATGCTGCAGTCATTTTCACTTCATGATCAGCTGGTGCAGTTTGAAGCCGAACTGTACAGACTTTTCCCGTTCTTCAGTCCCGGCCAGCTATCGAATAAGTTCGAAGAATTTATCAACAGTCAGTTTATTAATTCTTTCGATACAATCTCTGAACTTGTCTCGGGCATTGTGTCCGTAGTTCTGATAATGGTGATCATTCCTTTCATCACCTTTTTCCTGGTAAAAGACAGCAGGAAGATTATGAAGAACATCCTTCATATGATCCCTAATAATTATTTTGAAATGTCTTACTGGATACTTAAGAAGGTCAGTCTTCAGCTGGGAAGGTTCGTTCGCGCCTGGATCTTTGATGCTACTTTTGTCGGCACCGTAATGGGCCTCGGTTTATACTTTATCGGCGTGAATAATGCTCTGCCGCTGGGAGTAATAGCCGGACTCGGACACCTTGTTCCCTATTTCGGACCTGTAATTGGAGGAGTACCTGCCATAATAGTCTCTGTAATTCAAACCGGCGATCTTTCAATGGCACCCTACATTATTGTCCTGATAGCTGCAACATATATGCTTGATAACGGTTTTGTTCAGCCTTATGTATTCAGTAAAAGTGTTGATATGCACCCGATTATTATAATCCTGCTTATTATTGCGGGAAGCCAGTTGTTTGGAGTGCTGGGAATGCTTCTCGCGGTACCCACTGCTTCAGTAATTAAAACCGCAGCCAAGGAAATCTACTTCGCCCTCAAGAACTACAAAATCGCCCGCCTATAAATCCAAAGCATTCAGTTATTAATCGAAAGGACTACTGTCTTTTTGACCGCAGGGAGAAATCCATAATATTTAGAGAAGTAAGAACAAATCTGGTGATTAAATCTCCAACCTATTTAAATTGAAAAGCCATTAATAATGGTTGTTGGTCTGCCCTTTGGTATCCGGAGGCATATATTTTTCCATCAGTATCCCAATAGGCGTTAAAATAGCCGTACTTCCCATTTTCATAATCATACATACGCAGTATTTTTTTACCACTGTTTTTATCAAGTATGATAATATCTCCCACTTCAAAAAACATCACGTAGTTCTGATAGAATAATGGTTGAAATTGAATGGAGCCCATATCTTGATACGACCAAATGATATTTCCGGTATTAGCATTTAGTGCGTAGCAGGTTCGGTTAAGAGTTCCGAAATATACTTTATCTTCTGATACTGCCGGAGTTACTTCAATTGGTGCATCTGCAAGGTATGTCCAAATAAGATTTCCGGTAGATTTATCAAAGCAGTATATGTACCGGTTCGTACTGGTTACATATATATAATTTCGCCACAGGGTAACACCGGAAGAAGATCCCCCAATCTGTGAATTTTCTTTAATGTAGGGTATTAATACTTCGTAATTGATTTCACCAGTCCTTTTATTTATGCTATATAAATAACCGTCCTTGAAAAAATCAATCCCGGTGGCAAAATATATCGAACTATCATCTATTTCGGGTTTTCCAGCATTTTTACCATTTATCTGTGTGCTCCAAACAGTATTTCCGGTAAATTTGTCTAAAGCACGTACAAGGTCCTGATCAGTTACATACAGGTATAGATCATCAACACCAGGAATTGGTATCCACGAAAATTCTGAATTTTTCCAGATTTCTGTAAGATCATTACCTTGTAGTGAATAAAGCTCATCACAGTTATTCGTATAAATCGTATTACCATCTATTACGGGTATTCCGTCGGTACAACCTCCGGTGGCGGCGGTTCTTACCTCTTTGCCATCTTTACTTACTTTATATAATTCACCTCCTGCACGAATCTGTGTTTTGAATATCAGGTAATTATCGTAAGTGGCAAAACCAGAATTCGATATTTCACTTAATGGCACTGTCCATAGGAGATGTAGATGCTCGTCGCCTGGGCTGAGCGGATCAGAACAAGAACTAATCAAAGTTATTGTGAATAGAATAAGGAAGTATGAAAAAATATGCCTCATTTTCATTTATTGATTTTCACACTAAAACGACTGAGAACTAATCCTGTATGTTTACCATGGCCGTTCATCTTCCATTCGTTTTATTCTGTCTGCCTTCTGCTGCATAAGTTGCTGAGTCCATTTATACTGCCTGATCCAGTCATCCACCGCATATTTGATAAGGTAACAGTAAAGATAAAACGAAAGCAGCGGGATCAGAAGGGCTGCCTCAAATGCAAGTGTGTCCTGGAAAATAAAATATCCGGCAACCAGGGGAAGAGGTACCATTACAAAATATGTCACCATCCACCCGTATCGTTCTTCATTAATAAGCACGTAAAAAATGTAAGGAGTGAAAATAACTGCAGCAACAATGAAGAAAAGCAGGATGATTTTTATGAACAGAACGCCAAAACCCAATCTCGGTATCAGTAAACCGAAGAATAAAAATATTAGATAAGATGTATTAGAAATTCGAAATTCATAATATAGCAGTTCACGGAGACGATCAACCGATTGAAAATCCTGAATTACCCTCCGATTAAGTATCATTCGAAAACCCTTCCGAATTCTGACTACCCTGCCCCGGAACAATTGCAAACTAAATTAAATTATGCTAACTGGCAAGAAAGGATATTGTAAATTCGGATATAATAGTCATCTCGATGCTGTCTGCCGACAGGCAGGCACCTGGAGAAATCCTGGTAAAGCAGATTAATCGAGTTCTTTGACGAGTTTTTGGATGACATCGGTGGAACTGATGCCGTCGGCTTCAGCGCTGAAGTTCGTTATAATACGATGGCGCAGAACAGGCGTCATAGCGAACTTGACATCATCAATATTGGGTGTGTACCTGCCGTTCATAACAGCGCGGGTTTTGGCTGCCATGATGAGGTATTGTGAGGCTCGTGGTCCTGCACCCCATGTAATCCAGTCCTTTATGAACTGAGGGGATGAACCATTAGTGGGACGTGTAAGGTTAGCAGCTTTTACAGCAAACTCTGTAACGTTATCTGAAACAGGAACTCTTCTTACGAGATCCTGAAACTGTATGATCTCATCTGCAGCGACAACTTTAGTCAGCTCAGCTTTATATTCGCTTGTAGTAGTCTGAACAATTTTCTTTTCCTCTTCAAATGAAGGATAATCAAGCCACAGGTTGAACATGAACCTGTCGAGCTGTGCTTCAGGCAGCGGGTATGTTCCCTCCTGCTCAATAGGGTTCTGGGTTGCAAGCACAAAGAAAGGTTCAGATAGTACCTTTGTAACTCCGGCAGTAGTTACCCTGTGCTCCTGCATCGCTTCAAGCAGAGCAGCCTGGGTTTTAGGAGGGGTTCTGTTGATCTCATCGGCTAGGATAACATTGGCGAAAATAGGACCTTCAACAAAACGGAAATTTCTTTTTCGTGAAACGGGATCTTCCTCTACCAGCTCTGTTCCTGTGATATCACCGGGCATAAGATCGGGAGTAAACTGAATACGGCTGAACTTAAGGTCCATTACTTCGGCGAGTGTTTTAATGAGAAGAGTTTTTGCCAGTCCCGGCACTCCAACAAGCAGACAATGCCCGCGTGAAAGAAGAGAGATAAGCAACTGATCGATGATCTCTTCCTGTCCTATAATTATTTTGGCAATTTCCTGCTTTGTCTTTGCAACCTTTTCGTTCAGCTTCTCGACCAGCTGAACATCGCCATCGCTGGTTTCTTTCAAATCCAGTTCCTCTTTAATTTTTATAATCTTATATCGTAATAGATCTTGCTCTTAAGTTCTTCAATCCATGCCTGGTACTTCTGCTGCCGTTTATACTCATCCGCAAGCTTTTTAATATCAGCATAATCCTTGTTTAAATCGGGAGCATGCTGAACAGTCCTTTCCTTAAGGTAAATTATATGATACCCGTAATTACCGGCTGAGTATTCATATCTTTTAGGAAAGCTTATATCACCCGGTTTAAGTTTTGAAATGGCATCAAGCACACTTTTATCGAGCTGATTAATGTAGAAGGTTCCGAGTTCGCCTCCAAAAGGAGCTGTATCCTGGTCTTCACTGTATTTCTTCGCATAATAAGCAAAGGTACTGTCGCCGTTAACAATACTGTCCCTCACTGCAGAAAGGAAATCTATAGTTTTAATATCAGCATCCTCATCCGTTTTTATCTTTATAAGGATATGTCTGGCATGAATAGATTCACCTCTTTTTTCAATGAGTTGAATGATATGAAACCCGACGGGTGACTCAACTACTCCCGATAATTCACCGGGCTGCAGGGCGAAAGCAGCCGATTCAAACTCCGGATAAAAAACACCTCTCTTCACGAAACCGAGATCACCGCCATCTTTAGCGCTGCCCGGATCTTCCGAGTATTTCTTTGCCATTTCCGCAAAGTCTGCCCCGTTCTTTATGGAATCGAGGATTGACTGCGCAAACTGACGTGCCTTCTCTTTAGCTTCGGAAGAGGTTTTAGGTGATCTGAATATATGGGCAATGTCAACCTTTTCGGGAATTACACCCAGACTGTCTTTAAATTTATTAAAGAACTCCTCAACATCGCGTCTTGTAGCCTCTATATTACCAAAGTTCTTTTCGCGAAGCTTCTGAACCATGAGGTTCTTCCTTACATCATCACGAAGCTCACGCTTTATCTTTTCTATACTCATGCCATAAACCTGCTCGACCCGTTCTTTTGAACCGTACTGCTGAATAAACAGATTTATTTGATAGTCTATCCGCTTATCTACTTCCTCATCGGTAACTTCAATTGAATCGAGATTAGCCTGCGCATATGCAAGCTTCTCTTCTATCATCGAGTTAAGGGTCTGCCGTTTAAGCTGGGGAGAATCGGGTGAAACACCATACCGGGATGCCAGCATGTTTGTCTGGAAATCCAGCTCACTTTCAGTAATAATTTCATTATCAACAACAGCAACAATCTTATCGAGCACCTGCTGCGCATGCATAATGCCGGCTGTAAAAATCAATACTGCCAGGATCTTAAATTTCATTTAACACCTATTTAACTTCTATATCGTTTTTAGAGTATAAATCTTGTACATATTCCTTAATAAACTGTTCCTTCTTCGAGGCAACATACCTGTCGCGCACAAGATCTTTAATGATTTCAAATGGTGGAATACTGCCTCGTTCATATTTTTCAAGCAGCTGAACTACAAAGTAATTACCTGCGCCGTCATTTATCACGATACTGATCTCTCCGGGGAGAAGTTCTCTTATAATACGGACAAGGTTGGCCGGCTGAAGCTCGTACTCATATACAAGCTTTGTATTCTCGATAGAAACTATATTTGAGTCATTCCCGAACGAATCAGGTGATTTTGGCCACCCGTTGGTGAAAGCCTCATCTCTGAATCCAATTGCCCTGTCTTCGTCATTAAACTGAACAAGATTTACGAGAAAAGCATTATGAAAAAGCTTGAAATTATCCCGGTGTTTTTCAAAATAGTCTTTTATTTCAGAAGGCTCAATCGTAAGCTGCTCATCTTTAAATAGTTTATTTACCAGGAACGTAACTGCAAGTCGTTTTTCAGATTCTTTTTTTACTCGGAGGAATTCATCATTCTTTAGAATTCCGGAATTTTCTGCCTCCTGGTAAAGCAGTTCTTCATTTATCCAGTTTCTTACTATTTCATTTCTGTAGAGATTCTTACCGTACCCCGAATCGACCACTGCGGCCAGGTCATGTTTCGTAAAATACGAATTATTGACCCTGGCTATATATTCTTTTTCAGATGGTTCTTTACTGCAGCCGCTCAAAACGGCTGCAGTAAGAATCAAAAGAAATAAATTATTGCGAGTCTTTAAAAGCTTCTTCAAGTTTATCGTAATAAAATTGAGGATCATATCTCTTTTTCAGGTTATCAAGGTATGCCTGTTCCAGTCTTTTCGATTCAGCCTCCTGGTAGGCTCCGGATACCTCTGCTTTAGCTTCCTCAAATGTTTTGGGATGCGAAGGATCTTTTTCAATCAGCTTCACGATAGCAAAACCGCCGGAAAAAGGAAATGGTTCCGAGTATGTTCCGGGCTCTGAAAGCAGCTCATTAGCTTTTGAAGCAAGTGGTGAAGAATCGACAGCAACCAGTCCATAGTTGCCCGCCTTGGGCTTCATATTATTGTGCTCTGTATATTTGGAAGCAAGAGATTCGAAATCAACACCGTTCTGCAGTTCAGAATAATAAACATGGATCAGGGAATCACTCTTTGAGAAAATCTCGCTGAAGTTAATTCTGTCCGGCCATACATAATTATCTTTCGTCTTCTGATAATAGTTATACAGTTTTGAACTATCTGCGCCGATCTTACTCCAGACCTCATCATCCTGAAGTTTGAATACATATATGCCGTTACGGTAGTCATCCATCAGCGCAGCAAACTCGGGATCAGTTTTATCAAGATCCAGGGCGGCAACACCAAGCAGACTATCGCCAACAACCTGATTTATTGCCGAGTTAAGAATGTTTGAATCAATCAATCTGTTCATAAACTGACGGTCTGAATTCATTCTTTCGATTGCTGTCTGTACATTGATCGTATCCACCTTGTTATAAGTAACCAGAGGCTGACTCTTTAGTTCATCATAATTTCTAATCTGGCTGCCCACTCTCACTGAATCAGCATTCTTAAGTACTTCGGCAAGTACCTTTTCATTTAAATGGAAGCCGTATTTATCTTTCAGATTATCTACAAGAGAATCGTACTCAGCCTGGTACCTCGTCTGTTTGAATATCTTTTCAAGCTCCTCCTTATCCTGCTCAAAGGTTGGATAAGGTTTCTGATCAGTTAATTTTATTATATGGTAGCCGAAATTTGTTCTGATCACGTCTGATATTTCACCCGGCTTAAGGTTAAATGCAGTCTCATCAAACTCCTTAACCATCATACGTCTACCAAAGAAACCAAGATCGCCTCCGTTCTTTGCGGATCCAGAATCATCAGAATATTCTTTTGCCAGTTCTGCAAAATCAGCACCGGCCTTCAGCTTCTGCATAACAGTATCGATTCTTGCTCTTGCATAAGCTGTGTCAACCTGTCCATTTGGACCATTAAAACTAACAAGGATATGACTGGCCCTGATCTGGGGAATTCGTTCTCTTTTATCGGTTACTTTTATAAGATGATATCCATAACGTGTATGGACCACTGAAGGATAAACGCTATCAACAGGCGTAGCATAAGCGGCATCTTCAAATTCAGGAGGCAGGAGTCCTGCGGTTACATAATAAATATCGCCGCCGATATTTTTGGAATAATTATCATCCGAATATTTCTTAACCATATCGGAGAAGTTTGCACCATGCTGAATACTGTCAAGTATAGCAAGCGCAAGTTCCTTTGCAGCCTCATCTCCGTTTGAATCCGGCCTTATCATAAGGTGGCTGACCCGAAGCTCATATTTTCTTTTATCGTAAAGGTTCTTTAATCCCGGCTCCAGTATTTGCTTTTCCAGGATATAGGAAACTCCTACTTTCTTCTCGTAATCCTTGAGCTCCTGGTTCAGTTCCGGATCTGAATCAAATCCACGTACATACGCATCTCTGAGCTTCATTCTGAAATTAACATATAAATCGAGGAAGTTTTTCAACTGGGAAAGACTGTCATCCTTTGCGTCTTCATAACTGCCTGTATTTTTAGTATACATTTTTTCGAATTCATTCATTTTAATCTGTTCGTCATCGAATTTTGCTACTACGATATCAGCATGTTTTGGTGCACAGGAACTGAGAAGAAGGGAAGCCAAAACAAAAAAAGGTAATACGACCCTGCGGAACATTGAGTGATTCTCCTTATTTTAAGTTTTTTACATTTTAGCCAGCAATTTTATCTATAGATGGCCTGAAAATCAAGGTAAACCGGTATGGTTACCCTTCCTTCCAGGCCTGAAAATTTATTTTGCCAGCGTTATTTTTATAACTTTATTTGAGATTCCGGCACTAAGTCTCACAATATATACGCCGCTTGATAATCCATCTGCATTAAGTGTGTATGAATAATTGCCTGCTTCCATATATTCGTTAGAAAGCACTTTTACCTGACGGCCCAGTGCATCATACATAGTAAGTTTAACATTTGATGCTTCCGGAACGGAATATTTAATCATTGTAGAAGGGTTAAATGGGTTCGGATAATTTTGCTGAAGCACAAAATCCGATGCCGCTGGTACATTAACAGTAATTTCATTACTGTAGGTAAATTTTCCGTCAAAATCGTCCTGCTTCAGTCTGTATGTATAAATCCCGCGAATGTCACTGTTATCTGTATAGGTGTAATGGTTTGGGGTAGTAACTGTCCCGTTACCCTCAACGAAACCGATCACAGAATAACCTGATCCGGCTGATTTTCTTTGAACTTCAAATCCCCTGTTATTCTTTTCGGTTGCGGTTGTCCACATCAGGTTCACACTACCGTTAACAATTGAAGCAGAAAATGATGAGAGCTCAACAGGGGTCGGAAAATAATTCACAGCATCCAGAGCATTAAGTATTCCCCATCCCATAAGGTTATCGGGACTATTGCTTTGTGAAGCAGTTTCTCTCATTGCGTCGCGAACCTGCATAGGCGTTAGTGTCGGATTAGCGCATAAAATCAGCGCAGCAACGCCTGCAGAGAGAGGACAGCTGAAGGAGGTACCGCTCGCAGAAGTGTAAGTATTATCACTATATGGAGAAGCTACAACGTTGCCGGAACCAAGTGCCATAATATCTGGTTTAACTCTGCCGTCCACAGTAGGACCAACACTGCTGAACGATGCCCTTGATCCGGAGTAACCAACCGCACCGGCGGCAATAACACTATCGCCATCTGCCGGGGCCCCAAGAGTATTATGTGAAGTATTATCTCCATAGTTGCCTGCTGAGTTTACCACCACAATACCCAGATGAGCAGCATAGTCAGCCCCATTCGTTATAATAGTTGTATTGCCGTCCATATCCTCCCATGTGTAGCTCGGCCAGGGAGGATCAAAATCTGTATAACTAAGCGAAGTGGAAGTAACATCGACTCCGATACTGTCGGCCCATTCCATAGCGGCGATCCAGTTATCCTCTTCAAGAGGAGTTTCGCTGTCGGTATTTTCTGTTTTCGCAAGAATGTATGAAGCATTAAATGCAGGACCAATAAGATGACCCGGGTCATAGCCGCCTATCGTGGAAAGAGTCATGGTTCCATGCGTACCGCTTCCGGAATCCGCCTGGTCTCCAACATTAGGATCATTATTCACAAAATCCCAGGCTGCTATAATGTTCATTGAATCAAATGCGACGTGACTTAACCTGTTGAAACCTGCATCCATTACGCAAATCGTAATACCCTGTCCGGTGCACCCCATATCATGAACCGCAGGCACGTTTATTTGCTGCAGTTCAGCATATGAATCACCATAATCAAAGGAATTAATACCTGCAGGCTGGGTAATCTTGCTAAGCACCTCCCGTACTGCGTTTTTATCTGTTTCAGGTTGATATCCTTCTTTCAGCTTATTTACTATATCAAGTTTCTTAACAACCGGAAGTGCTTCCAGTTCTTCAAGCTGAGATTTTGTTATCGTACCGCTTACGGCATTCAGCCATTTAGACGGCCATTTTATTTTTAGTCCCTTTTCCTTAACCTGTTCAAGATAAGCCGGATTAACAGGAATATCTTTTATGGTAAGCTGAGCATTCACCTTCTGTCTCCTTTTTAGCGATTTTTCACTAACAACGCTTAAAGGATTACTAAAATATGCATCGGTATTCTGACCTTTATCGGTAAAATAGACCCATACCAGGAGCTGTTCATCTGCAGGAGCATTAGACATTTGCGATTGGAGGGCAGCGGAAATTTTATTGATTGGTCCCTCCTGCGCAAATGCAGCTGCAAGACATAGCATAAAAATTGGTAAAAAGATTTTTTTCATCTTTACTCTCCGGAAATATTTAGATATAAGAAATTGATTACTTTGCCCGTGTTCCGTTTTTGACATTCTGAGCTGCGGTAAGAACATTCAATTCACCGTTCTCATTTTCAACAGCCAGAACCATACCCCGGGACTCAAGTCCCATAAGTTTGGCAGGTTTTAAGTTGGCAACGAGAATGATTTTCTTCCCGACAAGTTCTTCTGGTTTATAACTTTTAGCGATTCCGGCAATTACCTGGCGGTCGCCGTCATCTAATCTCACCTTCAATTTAATAAGCTTATTACTTTTAGGCACATTTACGGCTTCAACAATTTCAGCCACTTTTAACTTAATTTTATCAAAATCTTCAATAGATATAAGGTTATTATTTGTATCCTCTTCGTTTTTGGGACCAAGTTTTTCTAGCTGCTTTTCGATTATATCATCCTCTATTTTCGGGAAAATAATTTCTGTTTTATTAAGGGTATGACCCGCTTTAAGATGCTCATTACCGAGCTCATCCCAGCCGGAAGGCGATGAATTTAAGATCCTGAATATTTTTTCGGAGGAAAAAGGAATAACCGGCGAAAAGAGTCCAGCAAGCGTATAAATTGTCTGCAGGCAGATATTGATAGTAGTACCGCATCTTTCCTTATTGCTTTTTACGGTTACCCAGGGTTCTGAATCATTGAAATATTTATTACCCGCACGGGCAAGATTCATAACTTCTGTTACGCTGTCCTTTATCCTGTAGCAGTCAATCAAAGCCGATACTCTTGCCGGGTAGTCAGCAACCAGCTTCAGCATATCATCATCAATTTTTTCAGTTTTACCTTTAACAGGAACTTTACCATCAAAATGTTTGTGGGCGAAAGTGAATGTTCTGTTGATGAAGTTGCCGAGTATATCAGCCAGTTCACTATTATTCCTTAGCTGGAATTCCTTCCAGTAAAAATCGGTATCCCGTGTCTCGGGCAGGTTAGCGGCAAGTGTATACCTGAGTGGGTCGGGGGGAAATAATTTAAGAAAATCGATAACATCGATTCCCCAGTTGCGGCTTTTTGAAAATTTCTTCCCTTCAAAATTAAGGAACTCATTTGCCGGAACATTCTGGGGGAGAATGTATTTCTCCTTATCCCCGTCATTCCACGCCATAAGCATAGCAGGAAAAATAATGCAGTGAAAAACCACGTTATCCTTGCCTATGAATGCTATGTACTTTGTGTTCTCTCCCTGCCAGTACTCACGCCAGAGATTTTCATTTCCCCGCTGCCTGGATAATTCCTTCGTTGCGGAGATATAGCCCAGGACCGCTTCAAACCAGACATAAAGAACTTTTCCTTCAGCTGAATCGAGGGGTACAGATACACCCCAATCCAGATCACGGGTATAAGCCCTGTCTTTAAGTCCTGCCTTAAACCATCCCCGGCAATACTGAAGAACGTTCTCCTTCCAGCCGTAACTTTCGCTGCTCACTCTTATATATTCTTCAAGGCGCGGCTGGTAATCACCCAGAGGGAAATACCAGTGAGTAGTTTCCCTGAGAACAGGAGTTTTGCCGCTTATTTTACTTTTGGGATTTTTGAGTTCCGAAGGTTCATACAAGGCTCCGCAATTTTCACATTCATCGCTTCTTGCCTCTTCATATCCGCAGTTAGGACAGGTACCCTCAACATAACGGTCGGGCAGGAACATCTTAACCTCTTCGTCATAGAACTGCTTCGATTTCTTTTCTTTTAACATCCCCCGGTTAAAGTACTCAAGAAAGAACTCCTTTGCAGTTTCATGATGGATAGGAAGGGACGTCCTCGAATAAATATCAAAGCTCATCCCGAACTGTTCAAATGCCTTAGTGTTGGTTTCGTGATACCTATCGGTAATAACCTGGGGACTAACCTTTTCCTTATCGGCACTGATAGTTATAGGAACGCCGTGTTCATCCGAGCCGCATATATAAAGAACATCGTCACCTTTCATCCTGTGGTAACGGACGTAAATATCCGCCGGCAGGTAGGCACCGCTTAAATGTCCCAGATGAATTCGTCCGTTTGAATAAGGAAGGGCTGAAGTTACAAGTATTTTCTCTTTTGCCAATCTGATTCCATGTCCTCTGAATACGAATGATAAATATAACGAAAAGTATTAATAGTCGGAACATCTTCTGGTATCTTCTGTATGCATTACCGGACAGTACTCAATGACCACTTTTGTCGGGACATTTCATAAAGTGACCGCATCTTCCGCATTGAAGAAGAAAGCATCTGATGAATCAAAATAACCGCAGATGAAATTACTGAGCGAAATGCCTGTTCTCTGAGACAGCATGAGGGCGTAAAGATAGACCTGCATATGAGCTTTCTTCTCGTATCGCGCCCGCGGCTTATAATCCCATATCCCTATCCGCCCATTTTCTTCATACCTGAGTATGTCTATATGTCCTGTAAGAACTCCATCAATACGAAGTCTGCTGCTTAGTGGCTGTTCATACCAGACAGGAACCTCACAGGCGATGGTTTCAGGGTCGCTCTCAAGCAGGTATTTCTCAACATTTTCGTGTCCGCTTTTAAACTGTCCCACTTTCAGCGCTGATTCAGTTAGTCCGATGATATTGTGACAGCTGGTATGTTCCAGAGGAACTTTGAGATTTAGTATAAATCCGGAGGCCCTTGAACCGTTAAAGAAATATTCGTTGGGACAATAACTCAGCAGCGATATAAGATAATTCGTTAATTGAGAGGGTACAGTATTAAGCTTGAACTTTGCCAGCCTGTACCTGTAGTACATACTCCCGCTGTGAGCAAATGAAAAGCAGATGATCCTGCCCGAGCGGGGAATAAATAATCCGTATTTATTATACCTGATGCTGCGATGATTTATTCCGGACATCTCCCTTAATTGAATAAGAAGTATCTGTTTGAGATAGGAGGGGTCGATATTTTCAAAGATTAGGTATTTAAGCCGGAGACTATCAGAAATCTGCCCTTCCGGCAATAATCCGGAAAGTTCACAGCTGCCTGCTCTGAAAACAAGTGAAGATGAGAGCCTGGCTGTTAAGGTTTCACTGTAGGATATTGATTCAGGATCTGATCGATCAATGGGTATAAGGAAAAGGCTGCAGGATTCAAGATCCCTTGCAAAGTATTTTCTCAGCACCTCTTCTGATGCTTTTAGTTCCTTAACTCCGATACTTGATAAACCGTTATAAGTCGTCTGAAGCTGAGACATTTATTCTGAAGAAGATTGGTCTGCGATAATTCATACGAACCACGCCTGCTTACAATAATAGTGAAAGTCCGACGGCAAGCAGCATAGCAGATAATGACACTAAAACTAATAATGTTTTTTTCTTTCCTCTTTTGGCCAGTAATATTCCAAGCATACTCTCTACCTTAATCTGAATAACAAAATATAAAAAATAAAATAAGCATATTATTAAGAAATGCCAAGACTATAGTTTTAAGTTTGCCTGCTGGGTGCCCCCGGCATAATTTGTTTTTTTGTTCGAGAACTGCCGACAGATAAATTTGCTATATTTCTCATAAACAACTTAGGAGAATCAAATTATGGGAGCAGATGACATTTCTGAAGTGCCGTATGGGAATAATCCGGAGGCGGGAAATTATGTCGTGCTTAATGGTGTGAATATCTATTATGAAGTTTATGGCAGCGGAGAGCCGCTGCTTCTTGTTCATGGTAACGGAGGAAATATTGAAGGGATGAAATATCAGATCGAGTATTTTGCAAGGCAATACAAGGTGATTGCAATGGACTGCAGAGGACGTGGAAAATCAGAGCTCGGAAACGAGCCTTTGTCTTATATTCGCATGGCGGGCGATGCCGCTGCACTTCTTGATCATCTCCGGTGCGTTCCTGCATATTTTATTGGCCGCAGCGACGGGGGTATCATCGGCTTAATACTTGGATATCGTTTTCCCGGAACGCTGAAAAAGATTGCGGTTTTTGGTGCTAACTTATGGCCGGGCAAAACGGCACTTTATCCGGGGGAGGTCGAAAGCTGTATCAAAGCCAGGAAGCAGGCTGAGGAGATGATTGCGAAGGGGGATAAGTCGAAGAACTGGAATCTGATTTATCAGCGCTTTAAACTCATGGAAACACAACCGGATATTTCAGCTGATGAATTAAGAAGAATTGATACACCGGTACTCGTAATGTCGTGCGACCGGGATATTATCATCGAGGAACATACTCTGTTCATTTACCGGAACATTCCAAACGCAAATCTTTCCATTTTCCCCGGTGAAACTCACTGGGTTACAAATGATAATCCCGAACTTTTTAATTCGACCGTGTCACGGTTCTTCTCAGAACCATTTAAGGGTGAAGAGATAAGGAAATAATAAATTTTCTACTACACTTGTTCGCGATGATCAATCAAAATATCCTACCTGATGGTGTGATTACTTAAAGTTGTATCTGATATTTGACATTTATTTATTTATTATTATTTTAGTACTGAATTCTTAATAATAGTACTAATATAATGGCTAGACCAAAAGACGAAAATTTAAGGGAAAGAATCCTCAACTCCGCAAATTCGAAATTCCTGAACTTCGGTTTTTCGAGCGTCTCCTCTTGATGAAATTGTTTCTGATGCAAGAACCAGCAAAGCTGCGGTTTATAATTTCTTTTCTTCGAAGGAAGATTTGGTACATGCTGTACTGATATCCCTTAATAACCGTATAAATCGCAATATATCCGGAATAATTAATAACGATAACCTTTCCTTCCCCAAAAAGCTTGAGGAAATCATTCGTTTTACATCTTCACTTCTGACCGAAGTGAATACTAAATTCCTCGAAGATCTTCGGATACAGACTCCTGATCTCTGGAGGGAATACCTGCGGCTCAGGCAGCAGCGACTTAATACACTTTACATGAAACTCTTCGATGAGGGAAAACGCCTGGGTAATTTAAGGGAGGATATTCCGGTAAAATTTCTTCTGCTTGTATATACAAAACTGACAGAATTAGCGGTTGATCCAAGTAACCTAAAATCGGTTAAAGTTTCTAAAACCGAAGCATATTCACTTATATCAAAATTATTTTTGGAAGGAGCTAACCCTTAAATTTTTTTAAATGTTTTAGTACCAGATATATACTTTTAGTACCATAATAATCTTAGGAGGTAATATGTTTGCAATAAATCATGCTGCGACTGCTTTAGTTATAAAGAAAAAGTTTCCAACCGCGAAAATGTTCTGGCTTCTAATATCTGTTCAGCTGGTGGAGTTTTTGTGGGTTATATTTAATTTCTTCGGACTGGAACAGACATCAACAGGAATAGAGGTTTCATACCTTGGAGATATTCATCTGCATTCAATGAAGTTTTCGCATTCCGTTTTATCTTCTGTAATCATTTCTTTATTTGCCTATGCCATAATAAGGTATCTGTTTAAGGAAAAATCACTTGCACTTCCCTTTTCGCTGGGCGTCCTTTCACATATTGTTTTAGATTTGTTGACTCATGCTAAAGATATCCCTCTTACTTTTTTGCCCGGTTCTGTAAAACTTGGAACACAATTGTATTCACTTCATCCTTACGCAGCTTTTTCTGTTGAGCTTTTGTATGGACTATTCTGCTGGTATTATTATAAGGGTTCAAAAACATTGTTGATAATAATACTGGGCTTTAATATTGCCAACTTTACTACCTTTTCACCTGACGTTATCGGACTGGAAAAATATTTTGCTGATAATCCCCTGCTGCTTGTTGCTGTAATTGCCATGCAGATAATAATTACTTTAGGATTGGTTGGGTATTTCAGTAAAAAAGCTCCCGCAGAAACCTGGAAGCAGAAAGACTCGGGAGAATCAATAGATATGCAAATAAACGATCTTTCACTCAGGTCGGAATGATATGATATCGCGGAAAACCATTAAAGACCTTAGCAATAATTATACAGTAGATCCCGGGCTGAAGTGTCCGGGGTCAATTTTGACTATTGTGTATTGGGTTAAGACCTCTCCCTACTTTGAGATCATATCCTAATACCGCCGTTTAACTATAATCCAGGTCTTAAAAAATAAATTCTGGTTATGAATTACCTAAGCAGAATCATTTTCCTGACAAATGAATAGCCGCCTGCAATTAACCTGTAAAAATATATTCCACTCGCCAGGCCTGATGCATCAAAGTCCATCTCATATTGACCAGCAGGTCTGTACTCATTGACCAGTGTTTTAACTTCATTGCCAAGGATATCATAGACCTTTAAGGTCTGAATTCCATTTTGGGGGGACTGCCATTTTATCCTGGTATACGGATTAAACGGATTAGGATAATTCTGTTTCAATTCATAATCAGTGATCTCCATATGTTCTTCTGCTGGAATGGAGACCAGGCCGTCGAACCATTTGATTATGGCATCTAATACCTGAGTACGGGCAATAGAGGAGGTTTCGTCATTAATACTTTCAAAGCCAAAACCGAGAAAGAATATTTTTCCGCCTGGCATTTTATCAATCCACCCTCCGGCTGGATCAGTACCATCATCTTTATATGTTAACGAAATTTGGAAATCATTAAGTGAAGAAATTACATCAACATTAGTCTCATTATGCGCTCCGTTACTCCCCGAAAATATAATATGTTCAAATTGATCACCGAAGATATCGCCAGATATACCATATGCATTGCTTGTTCCGAATATTTCGTTTTTCACCCAGTCAATACCGATCATGGTATGAAGAAAATCAGGAAAATCCGTTTCAAAGTATTCGGCAAGGTTTTGTCCGCTGAATAATATTTTGCCTCCAAGGTTTATAAACTGGGTTAATGAATCTATTTCACCAGGTGTGAAAATATCATATTTGGTTTTACCCGTAAAAATTATTATCACTTTTCTGCCATAATAAAATTGCGGATCGGTGAGCCGGGCTTCTTCATAGTGCCGGTCCAGCTCATCAAGCGATTCGATATAATAACTGCTAAGTTCAGGTCTTTCTGAACGCGATATTAAAAGTATTTCAGGGATACCTATAGGTATAGATAGGCTGTCTGTAACCATATGATTGTAATCATAAGAAACGGAATATTGAAGTTTGATCATACGGGGAATGAATCCCGGATCAACAGTTATAGCATCAGGAATTGTAATCGTTACGGCTGAATCTCCGGAGATAATTTCAGAAAAGGAGGACTGATTTAGTATAATTCCTGGTTCATTAATAGTTAAAGTTAATTCAGCATTAGCAGACACGGGCATTATATTTTGCAGGAAGATACTAAAAGTTCCGCTTTCCCCGGGATCTATCCTTCCATTCTGATATTCAAATTCAGATAATATAACTGAATCAATTTGAAGATATGGAGATAAACCAACATCAAAATCACCAATCATATTCATTCCATCGGAATGAATATTTCTAACAGAAACATATGAGTCCTGCAGGTTGTAATCTTTGCTGTTGGGATTTGTGTTTATATCGAATCGAATATTATTAGAAGTGCCGGGAAAAGGATCGCCGGCATCACCTCGTCCCTGACCAAGATTAAGATTCCTTAATCCATCCGCTTGTTCAAGGTCAACAAGGTAATGATTTTCATTAGTATTATTACTTTGTGTTTCATCAACGTGAAAGATCAACAAACCTGAATTTGGCAAATTTACATCGAAACCGATCTTTTGTCGGTTTTCGACCAGGAAATATTGCGACGTGCCTGATCCGTTTGTCCATAATTTATATATAACCGGGTCTGTCTCAACTTCAGAGAGCGAGAGATCCGGCATATATGTCATCACGTTTGTCGGAGTCACCCAGCCCATTTCCTTCTTACACCAGGCACTCATATGTGAAGGTGTTTGAGGAGAATTGCCGTTTCCTCCCCAGGATCCTGCCGCCATCAAACACCAGTTTCCTAAACCTTCAGAAGAACCGTCTGTATCATACAGATCAGGAAGTCCGAAAATATGTCCGAATTCATGAGTAAAAACTCCAATTTCAATAATATCACCGTTATAATTTGAAGAACCGCTTAATTCAGGCTCAATAGCATAATCTCCATCAATTAAAACATGCTTGCCGGATACAGGATCAATATCATTGGTCACATAAGGCTGACCCCCGGTGAGCATCCTGAAATTCCACCTGTGAGACCAGATATTATTGGCTCCCGCTTCTGCACCGGCTCCGGCATGGATTACCGCGATGAATCCTATCCTTGGGTTATTTTGTGAATCATAATACTGAATGTGATCCGCAAAATTAAATGACGGGTCTGCCTCTTGAATGAGATCAAGAGTAAATTGAGGCCCGTCATAGTTTAATCCGAGGTAATGATTAAGTGTCCCTGGCATATCATACCACCCGGCGCAGTCTCCACTAAAGTATAACTGATGATATGAAACTTCATCGTAATAATTTGTTATGGTTCCTGTAGGATTAGGACCATCAAATAAATGAGCCTGGAATTGAGATGCGGGATAATGAGCAGAAAGATCGGAGTATTGCCCCATAAGGGTTAGAGCAAAAACAGTGTCTGTTGTGAGAAGTGATCCGGATTTTAATCCTTTGGATATTTGTTCCCTCAAAATCTTTCTTTCCCTGAATTTTTCAGCATAATATCCTTCAGTGTAACTTTTACTCACCATCTGCTGAAATTCTGCAAAACCTGCAGGAGGTTTAACTCCTCTTTTAGGTGGAATGGTTGCAAATACAGAGACTGAAAATAGGATTAGAAATACAAAGTAAAACTTTTTCATATTGTTACCCTGGTATTTTGGCTAATATGTATGCTAAACGTGAACTATTTATAAATATATTTAATTAAAATCGAATTGTAAAAGGAAAAATTAAAATACCAGGTGATTTATTAAAAGTTCAACCTGATCAATTATAGCCGGATATTTCAGCTATGAGTTGAGAAGAATTTTCGCGCCGTTACAGTAACGTCGTGTACCGGAATTTAATTCCGGAAGAAGTACGCTATTCTTTATACCGGTACATTCCTGATCATAATCTTTCTATCACACATCTAACCTTTGATCTTTTTTAAGCTAAAAATTATTATGAACAGTATGAAGGAACTGACAACAGCAGCAGGGCCGCTGGAGAAGTCATACTTAAATGCAAGGAAGATCGACAAAGGGGGTATGATCGCTCCAACCAGCACTGCAGTAAGGAAAACCTGCCAGACCTTCCGCGAAATCAGAATTCCGATTGATGCGGGAATAATAAGGTAGGCAAACGTGAATACATCCCCAACGAACCGTGTGGTAAGGGAGATGCCCATTCCAACAACTATATAAAACACCAGAAGCCAACCGCGAGAATTCATTCCATGAGCACTTGCTGAATCGGGATCAAATGTTACGAACTTCAGCTGCTTCTGAAAAATTATGAATATCCCCATTGTAAAGATGAATATTCCCAATAGTGTGTAAAACTGTGACTGGCCAATAAAGAGTATATCGCCTTTCAGTATTGATTCGATTTCGGAAACTTCGCCAACGGGACTCTTTTGCGTAAAAATAATTCTTAAGGCTACGGCAACCACGAAGATAATTCCCAGGATACCATCCTGAGTGAGGACCTTCTGCCTGTAAGTTTGAGAGAATATCAACACAACTATTACTGCAAACAGCAGTGAGAAAAATACTGCTTCAAAGTTATGGAAGAGTGAACTCTCCTGCATACCAAAAAGAGTATTCATAGCCTCTTCAAGGTTCACGAAGTGAAGAAATGAGAATGCCACGCCTGCAACTGCAACCTGTGTAAGTGTTGCCCCAAGGAAAACTACTCGCTGAGAAACAACGAATGTCCCGAGAAACCCGCAAATCATTCCTGCAAGTACACTGCCTGCCAAGCGCGTATGGAAAAAGCTGAATTAACTGGTTTACTATTTCCAAAATTTATACTCCGTGCCTGGATGTGATTATATATTCATTGTTAATTATGTTTACATGGAAATCGGAAGAATAAGTTTTCTTTAGATTTGATTCAGAAAGTACTTCCTCAATAGGCCCCCACTGAAAAAAGTTCTTCTCAAGCAGGACAAGCTTTTTCACACCGTTCGCAACATCGCTTAAAAGGTGACTAACAAGCAGTATAGTAAGCCTGGTATCCTCATGCAGTGAGGTGATGAGATTCAGTAATGAATGATGAGAAGGAGTATCCATTCCGTTTGTTGGTTCATCCAGAATCAATATGTCGGGCTCAACAGCCAGAGCACGGGCAATCAGGGTTCTCTGTCTTTGTCCCCCCGAAAGATCGTTGTAGCGTTCATTCTTCAGGTGATTGATCCCGACTTTTTCAAGACTAGTATTAACTTTCTCATAATCCTTCTTCGATGGTCTTGCAAAAACACCCATCAGAGAATATCTTCCCATCATTACAACATCCTGAACAGTATAAGGGAGCAGAGGCTGAACCGTATCACGCTGCGGCACATATCCAAATCGATAAGAGCCTGTATTAACGTTTCCTTTCAGTGGCTTTAGGTTTCCAAGTAATGTCTTCAGCAGCGTGGTTTTACCGGCGCCATTGGGACCAACAATCCCTATGAAGTCATTCTCATAAATCGAAAGGTTGATATTCTCAACAATCACTGTCTTGCCATAACCAATTGAAATATTTTCGAGTTTTATTATTTCTTGTTCCATTTTTATCCCATTGTTAAATATCTGAATTTCCGGTTAACTGTTACTTACAATCTGGTTAACTATGTAATCCATCATCTTGAAATAGCTGTCGATCCCGTCCATACCGTATAAGCCGACCGGCACCTTAATAACTTTTATTCCAGTAACTGAGGCAATCTGGTTAGGTGCTGAATCGCTGTAATAATTTTCCATAACAATTAACTTAATTCCCCTTTTCTTAATAAGATTTATGATCTCTGCATTATGAGAAGGTGAAGGCGGTATTCCGGGTTTCGGCTCAACATATCCTGCGATCTTAATCCCGTACTGGTCAGCAAAGTATATCCAGCTGGAATGGAAAAAGACTATCGGTTCACCTTTAACTTTTTCCATTTTTTTATTCCACTCATCAATTTTAGAATCAAGTGTTTTGATATAACTTTCGTAATTGCTTTGGTAGAATGCGGCATTACCCGGGTCCTGGGAAGCAAGAGCATTATATATTTCTCCGGCCATTATCTTTATATCCATTGGGTCGAGGTAGTAATGCGGGTTGCCATACGGATGAACATCACCATAGCGTGCATCCATTTTTGTTGTTGGCACTTCCTTTTTTTCAATGTCCTGAGATAAGTCAATCACCTGAACATTAGTATTCCGTGATCCGTCAATAAGCTGCGGAAGCCACTTTTCGAGATCGAGCCCTATCTTAAAGATAAGGTCCGCACTACGGAGCTTCAGCATATAGCTCGGCATAACCTCAAGAAAATGAGGATCCTGGTTTCCCCGGCAGAGATAATCAACCTCCACTTTATTGCCTCCAATATTCTTTACCAGGTCATATATTATTGTTGTTGTAGCAACTGCTTTCACTTCAGCAAATGTGAAGCTGCCTGTAATCATTAAAAGAAGAATCATTAACTTTTTCATTTTTAACCTCATCTGTCATATTCATTAAAAAGGATGCGCTTTATGCGGACCCAGTGAAAAGATCATCTGCAGAATTATTGTTGTAGACGGATCACGCGAAGTTCCATCCGCATAGTTATACATTAAGTGCTGAACATTCAGCCTGAATGCCAGTGTGTGTTCAATAGGATAATAACCGAACCATGCAGTTATACCGCTGGTACTGTTCTTATCATCATTTGAGAGGGTGTTAAAACCTGGCTCAGCGCCTACGATTCCGTTGGTGTAGTCATACTTTGCGCCGAAGCTGTACATTTTTTCAAAAAGATAATCTGCATAAATAAAAGCACCGTAAGTCGTTATCTGTTTGAGGCTCTGCACAGGTGAGTTTACGCCGATGCTTCCTTCCCTGAGGACATCACGATGGTTCATAATTCCCTCACCCTGAACAGTCAGTACAGTGTAATCATCAGGTCTGTATTTATACTTGAAATCGAGACCTAAGTATGTATAGTTCAGATTTTTGCTTTCACCGGGAAGGGTTGTATCTCCGGCTGTGTTAAAATCCAATATTGCATGGGTACCATACGAGCCGCTTATACCGGCTCCCACGTTGCTGTAATCGCTTAGGGAAAAGAAAGTTCCGAGTCTGCCGACGAAAATAGGACTCCTGCCGCGATGATCAGCTATACTCTCCTGGTCGGCAGGTTCCGGTATTTCATTCTTCCCAATTGCATCTCCTTTGAATACGCCCAGATCAAGGTTTGAGTAAAAGGAAGTTGTGGGAAGAATAAAACTGAAGTTGAATCCTATATCATTAAAACCTTCGGGACCGAAATAGATCTGCTGGAACAATGGACGTCCTACAAAAGCCCAGGCATGAGGATGTACCAGGTTCAGCTGCCCGAACCCGACCAGGTATTTACCAGCTTTTATCTGCATATCGAGAGGCAGCCCGCGTACGATCTCGGCATAGAGCTCCTCCACAGAAAACTCTCCCTCTTCATAAGCTATATTTCCTGTAGCCCTTGAGTAAGGATTCAGGTAGCCGTCAACGAATAATTCCATCTCAGGCATTTCAAAGTTCAGTTTTCCTTTTTCGGGTGAATCCTTTGATAGGTCTGTTGAAGTATTAAACGTTCCTATTAAACTTATATCAGGATTAACATTCGACTGGCTGAATACCAGTACGGGAATAATCATAAAAATTATAAATGAAACAGCTTTCATATAAAGCTCCGTAATTAAATAAAGAGACTATTTAACTGAAGAAAAGATTTTATAACGGAATATTATACGGAAGCGGGTGGAGCTCTGAGTCCTACAGAAGAATATTGAAGGGATGAATAAATGTAAATATTATGTGGATGAAAATAATCAGTAAGAAGAGGTTTGGTCTTAATAATTTCTGAGGAGGAATGAGCATAGTTTAATACAGTATTGGTAAAATGATGGATAAAACAGCTTCCGGTAAAATCCTGTATTATATCATTTACCTGATGCGTGTTTGAAGGAAACTCTTGAAGCAGATTGCCTGTATTAAAATCATAATGATGGTAATGGATAGTATTTAATCCCAGCAGGAATAAATAGATCCCAAGTATAAACCACCCTGAAATTCTGATCTGTTTTTCTTTTTTGCTCATTTTGAATGCTAGAATATAAACCTGTTTTACAATAAAAGGCAAGGACAATTGAGGATCTCCCCTGAAAATTAAAAGGGGTTGGGAAAATTTTTCGTACTGTATTTCCGTGAAAATTCATTTTTCGTACGAATTTTGATAGGTATGCTTTTTGTTAATATTTATCAATTATTCCTAAATATCAAGGAAATGGTAATGAAATATACGTTGATACTATTTATAACGGCAATCATATTTTTGGTTATGCCGCTCACTATCCCACAACCTGATTATAATGGAAGTGATCCGGGCTGTACTGGAAACGGCTGCCACACATTTCAGGATGGAATTGTTTCTGCCGCTGCATCAGGGATGGATGTTACTGTAACTTTAACCGGTACTACCTCTTCCGTTGCCGGTGAACTGGTAGATTCATCAGGCACAGTGGTTGCGGTAAACAATTCGACATCGAGTAATCCTTTTGTTCTTACTGCTCCGGGACCCGGCCGATATTTAGTTAATGCCGGTTATAAAAATCCAAGCAGGAGATGGGATTCGGCAACAGTTGTTATCAATGTAACAGGTATAGCAAATGATCCGGCAGTACTTCATAGTTTTAAGCTGTACGATAATTATCCCAACCCGTTTAATCCATCAACGAATATTAAATTTTCTTTACCGGAAGGGTCTTTTACAACTTTGAAAATATATAATGCTCTGGGTAAGGAGATTGCTGTTTTGGTTAATGAAATGATGTCTTCAGGTACACACAATGTGGTATTTGATGCGCAGCACCTGCCAAGCGGAGTTTATTTCTATAGAATAGAGAGCGGTTCATTCTCACAGGTAAAGAAGATGCTTTTAATGAAATAAGTCTGTATCAATATCATTTTATATAAAAAGGCCGGCTGGTTCATCATCAGCCGGCCTTTGTGTTTAAAGCGTAGTAGGGTTAAACGGATTGGGATAGTTTTGTCCCGAGAGGATTTATCAGGACAATGTGCCGGATGATTTTAAGGATTACACAATTATTCAGATTAAATTTGATGATGATAAGTCAGCCCGACTGAGAGTTAAAATAGATCAGCCCGTAACAGAATTCACCATCCCTCTGCCGGCAGAACCGGAAGAGATAATTTTTAATGATCTGCAGTCGACCCTATGTGAAGTTGATTACGAAGACTGGAGATAAATACACTAGCCCTTTAAAAATCGGTGAGCTGTTGTTTGTAGAGAAAGTAACCCGGAAATTCAAAAATTTCATCTTCATTAAAGAAGCGGCGGGTAGTCGCCAAACAACAGCTCGAATATTTGTCATTAGCAACTCAATAGTTGTGCCAGTGATAATTTCGGGACATCCAGTTAATACTAAATCCTAATAAACCTCGCCGCTTTGGTTAAAAAAATAAATTTATATTCTTAGTCCGGTCCCGCCTTCTGCACTCTCTCGTCGGAAATGTCGCCATCGAAATGTCATATTTTTAGATCAGCGTTTATTATTGAAACACTTTTTCTTCATTTCACCGGCAGATTTCCGCATTTCACCGATTTTTTATTTACTATCGGAGCCATCCATAATATTTTTATCCCGAGAACTAAAACTTTTTTGCAGAGGAAAATAAAATGGTAGAGAACAGAAGCAGATCAAACAGCAGATACGTACTGGGATTTATCCTATTGATCATTGGCGTATTATTTTTACTTGACAACCTTAATTACCTGTATTTTGACATACCCCATGTAATTTTTTCTTTCCCCACTATCCTGATCATTGTCGGTATACTCATATTGGTCAACTCGGAGAAGAAAGGAGTGGGAGTTATCTTTGTTGTTATCGGCGGCCTCTGGCTGCTTCCCAGGATATTCCCATTTATTGCAATAAACGGCGGCATAATCTTCTCCGTATTGATAATTGCCCTTGGCATATATATTCTTACGAAGAGAAGAGGATATGCCGGATATCATCATAACATAAATCAGGGCAGCGGTTCCGAAGGATCGGGTACAGCAAATCCATCCGGTGAATTTGTTAAGGATACTGACAGGATCGACGACGTGGCAATATTCGGCGGCGGGCATAAATTCATATCATCAGATAACTTCCAGGGCGGAAATGTAACGGCGATCTTCGGGGGATCTGAATTAGATTTGACCAGGTGTAAGCTGGCGCCGGGACAAAACGTTCTTGAAGTGACGGCAATTTTCGGCGGAACCACGCTGATCGTACCAAAAGAGTGGAATGTTGTAATAAATGTAATTCCCTTGTTCGGAGGATTTTCGCATAAGGGAATGCGCGGCCCCAACGTGGTGATAGACCCTGAAAGCACCCTGATAATAAAGGGCGTGGTTATAATGGGCGGCGGCGAAATAAAAACTTATTGATGCAGGCAGGATGGAAACTAACCCGATAATCGGTAATAAAAGGAATATTTACTTTTACCTGCTCTTATGGTTGATAATTACGGTTATAAGCTTCCTGCTGCTGAACCTTGCGCTGAAGACCGAAACGATTACCGCTCTGGCTGATAGTATTGTTTTTAATGTTATTCTTTGCGGGCTGGGACTAAGTTTCTGGTACTCAACCCGCTACATTTCTTTTGAGAATACCAGCTTTTACATGATCCTGCTTAACCACACTATCGGAGCCATATTCGTATCGGCTTTGTGGCTTCTCAGCGGGTACCTCATAATGACAGGAGTGTTCGGTTACGGTGATGATTACAAAGCTTTCTTTATGACTACCCTTCCCTGGCGGTTCCTGATCGGAATCCTTATTTACTTTGTTATAACTTCATTCTACTACCTGATAATATATTACTCAGGTTTCCAGGAAAGAAAACTTCACGAAGCCGAACTGAAGAATCTCGTTACACAGGCAGAATTGAAGTCGCTTAAATTCCAGATAAATCCTCATTTTATTTTTAATAGTCTCAACTCTATGAGCGCCCTCACCACGATCGATCCGGAGAAAGCCAGGGGGATGATACTAAAGCTGGCTGAGTTCCTTCGATATACACTTGCTAATAATGATCAGCAGAAGAATAAGCTGGAGGACGAACTAAAGAACATAAAACTGTACCTCGAGATTGAAAAGATAAGATTTGAAGATAAGTTCGATTATACAGAAGAAGTCTCGGCTGAATGTCTCGCTGCCGGAGTACCTAATATGCTTCTGCAGCCATTGTTTGAGAATGCAATAAAACACGCAGTCTATGAATCGCTTGAAGTTGTAAAGGTAAGACTGAAATGCAGCAGCGAGAACGGTTACCTGAAGATTGAAGTTGAAAATACTTACGACCCCGAAACAAAATCGAGGAAAGGAACCGGCGTTGGTTTAACAAATATCCGTGAACGGCTCAAACTTATTTATCACCAGGATAACCTGATGCAGGTTGTCAAAGATGATGGAATATTCAGGGTCATCCTTTACGTCCCTCAGTAAATATCAGTCCTTTCAAATACAATATCGGCCCAATCGGGTAATAGGTCTTCTAACTCGCCGCCGGGTTAATTGATCAACCACGCATTCACATCCTGGATCCTTCGTAATATCCTTACTTTTTCCCGTTCTGCCTGTACACAATTCGAACTCCTTTCTGATTTTTCCTGCTGTTTTGATTCGACCTGGTATTTCCTCACCCTTTCTCAGTCGTTGAGTACAGTTATTTAGTAATTGCGGCGTATCTGAAGCGCAGGTGAAGCGGAGGTAGAGCGGAGATGGAGCGGAGGTGGAGCGGAGGTGGAGCGGAGGTGGAACGTAGTTGTATCGTAGTTATAATCTATTTGTGCCCTGGTATAAACTCAAAATGGGCAGTGATAAGTCCGCATTCGGGAATAATTCGGGAACTACAACCTCAAAAATCCTTATATTTACACCCTGAGTTACCATATCTTACCATGGACGAGAGAATTACAGCAATAATAATTGATGATGAATCGCTGGGACGACAGATTGTCAGCAAATATCTGTCGACCCGGGAGGACATTGAAATTCTGGCTGAGTGTTCAAACGGCTTTGAGGGTGTTAAGAAAATCAACGAACTGAATCCTGATCTCGTCTTCCTTGATATCCAGATGCCCAAGCTGACCGGTTTTGAGATGCTCGAGCTCCTCGATGATCCTCCTGTAATTATTTTTACTACCGCGTACGACCAGTATGCTATTAAAGCATTTGAGGTTAACGCCGCCGATTACCTGCTGAAGCCATTTTCTGCGGAAAGATTTGAGGAAGCACTCGAAAAAGCCCGGCTTCTGCTTAAAAATAAGTCGCGCGGCAGCGAGATTATAAGCGGACTAATAACGCATACCCAGGAAACCACAGAATACCTTGAACGGATAGTCATAAAAGACGGCTCAAGGATCCATATTATTCCTGTTGATACAATCAGCTACATTGAAGCACAGGATGATTACGTGATGATTCATTCCACCGAAGGCAGCCTGCTTAAACAGAAAACCATGAAATACTTTGAGGAACACCTTTCGCCCGACGATTTTTTAAGGATACACAGATCTTATATAGCAGCGGTCCAACGCATAAAGAAGATCGAGCTGGTCGAGAAGGAATCATACCGAATTATCCTCGACGACGGCACGAAGCTCCCGGTCAGCAAATCAGGCTACGAAAGGCTGAAAAATATACTCTGATTCCTATCGCTGGCGGAATTCAGACCGGGATCGGATTATCTCAAATCCATACACACAATGACAACCCGGGGAAATTATCCACACAGCCAACTATTTTTAACCCGGATATTGACTTTAAATATTAATAGTTCTATGTTTTTAACGTTTGAAATATTTCAAATGTTAAGAACACAATATGACCTCCGAAGAAAAAATAAAAAAAGAACTTATCCAGAGATTCGGGGATGCATATAAAGCATTCGGACTCAGCAAACTCATGGGTCATATAATTGCCCTCCTTTTGTTTTCACCTAATCCCCTTTCACTCGGCGAGATCACAGAACAGCTGGGACGAAGCAAAGGACCTGTTAGTCAGATCGTGAGAAGACTCCGTGACCGTAATCTTATCCGTAAGGTATGGACTCCGGAAAATAACAGGAAAGACTTTTATGAAGTTGATCCGGACCTCTTTGAACATGCCTTCAGGAATAACCTCGAACTGATCAAAAACAATACACGAATTGCAAAACAGCTGAAGACCGGGATCAAATCGGCAAACCGTGGTTCATTAAAAACAATAAATGACCGGATGCATGAAATGGAATTGTTTTATATCCTGATGGAAAAACATTACCAGAACTTTCTTAACGAATGGTCGCGGAAAAAGCCGAAGTTAAAAGTATAAACCTGTACCAGGTTAAACCGGTAAATGCGGAGATAAAATTAAACCTGGAAATAGTAATCAGGAATAACAAATTTTTACAGTAATATCGTTTGAAGTTTTTCAAACGTTAAGAACAAGGGAGAGAAAAAAATGGAACGCCTTAAAAACAATACAGCAGTAATTACCGGGGGTGCCCGCGGAATCGGTAAAGCGGCGGTAAAGAAATTTTCATTGGAGGGTGCTTCGGTTGTAATATGGGATGTTAACGATGAGGCCGCCGGAAAAACTGTTTCTGAAATGAATGAAGCAGGAGGCAGAGTAGAATTTAATCATGTCGATATAACTTCCTTTGAATCAGTTCAGGCAGCAGCCAAAGCTGTTTATGATAAGTACAAGCATATCGATATATTGGTAAATAATGCGGGTATAACAAAGGATTCGACCTTAGCCAAGATGACTCCCGAACAATGGCAGCAGGTAATCAACGTTAATCTTACCGGAGTGTTTAATTGTACTAAATCTGTTATCCCCTATATGATAGAGAACAAGTACGGAAGGATCGTCAACACTTCTTCTATTGTTGGACTTTACGGCAACTTCGGTCAGACTAACTACGTCGCCGCCAAATCAGGCATAATAGGAATGACCAAAGTCTGGGCGAGAGAACTTGGCAGGAAAGGTATAAATGTTAACGCTGTTGCTCCCGGATTTATCGCAACCGAAATGGTTGAGACTGTCCCCGAAAAAGTAATTGAAATGCTCAAGGAAAAAACTCCTCTCGGACGGCTCGGTAATCCCGACGATATTGCAGATGCATACCTGTTCCTTTCTTCCGACGAGGCAAAATACATTAACGGAGCCGTACTCAGTGTTGACGGCGGACTGGTATTATAGGGATCGCTGAATGAGAAATGCAGAAATAATATCCTCAGGTATGTACGTCCCTGAAAGAACCCTGCCTAACAGTTATTTTAATGAACTGCTCGGGGAGGATGTGGATACCTGGCTGGTGGAAAACCTGACCATACGTGAAAGAAGATGGTGCGGACCTGATGAATCAACCGCCGATCTATGTGTTAAGGCAGCAGAAAAGATCCTGAATACCGCCGGTGCTTCCCCGGAAAAGATTGACCTGCTTATCATTTCAACAGATACACCGGAATACATCTCCCCTTCTACCGCTTCGGTTGTTCAGCACAGACTGGGAGCTGTAAATGCAGGCACATTTGATGTCAATACTGCCTGTGCCGGTTTTGTTACCGCTCTTGATATAGGTTCGAAATATATCCGTGCGGATAAGAAATATAATAAAGTGCTGGTTATAGGCGCTTATGCAATGAGTAAATACCTCGACCTGAGCGATAAGAAAACAGTTACTCTTTTTGCCGATGGTGCTGCAGGAGTCCTTCTCTCTGCAAATGATGATGATAGCCGCGGATTTCTTACAAGCGATCTGTATACCGAAGGGAAATACTGCGACTGGATGGGAATATATGCCGGCGGGACTCATCAGCCTGTTACAAAAGAAGTAATTGATAATAAGGATCATCTGCTGAAGTTCGTAAAAAAATTCCCAAAAGAAATAAATCCAACTACCTGGACGCGGATGATAAAGAGTTCATGCAATGAATTGAATATTAAACCGCAGGATATAGATCATTATTTCCTTACCCAGATAAATATAAACAGCATCTGGGAAACAATGGATAACCTCGGCGTTGACCGCTCGAGAGCTCATACAATTATGGACAGGTATGCTTATACAGGCTCAGCCTGCATTCCTATGGCATTCGCCGATGCATCTGGCAAAGGAAGGATTAAAAAAGGCGACCTGGCATGTTTTGTCGGTTCGGGGGGAGGACTGGCGTTTGCAAGTTCGGTTTTCAGATTATAGGAGTATTAAATGAACGGCACAGCTTCAATAGATATGATCACTGCAGGATGGATACTGGTTACTCTCTATTCCGCCGTTATTATTTTCTTTGTTGTAAGAGGAGCAGTTAAAACTAAAAGTATCGGTGATTACGCTGTTGGAAATCTCAGCTTCTCTCCTTATGCGGTGGGACTCGCCCTGGCCGCGTCAATGACCAGTGCTGCTACGTTTATTATCAATCCCGGTTTTATAGCCTACTACGGGATCAGTGCTGTTATTTCATATGCCGTTGTTCTTCCGATTGCAGCAGTGGCTTCACTGGTTATACTCACTAAAAGTTTCAGAAAGCACGGCAGCTCTGTTAAGGCTCTAACCCTTTCGCAGTGGATGGGAACACGTTATAACAGCAAAGGCTACGCACTTTTCTTTGGATTTCTCGCACTCCTGCTAATAACATTTATCGTTCTAATCTGTGTCGGACTTACCAAAATACTTTCAAAAACACTTGACGTCAGCGAGCTTACGATACTGATAGCAATAGTAATTTTCATTTTCGGTTATATGATGTTCGGCGGCGCTAATTCTATGGTTTATACAAACACGGTGCAGGCGATCATTATGATCGTAGTTGCTTTTATTCTTTTAGGTTCAGGTTATGAACATTTCAGCAGCGGCATCAACGGTTTTCTCGCAAAGCTGCATTCAATCGATCCGAAACTGACCGGCTTTACCAACAACAGCAGCTTTCTTTTCAGGGATTTCTTTGAGATTGTCATCGCTCAGATCGTCATCGGCGTTGCTATTGTCTGTCAGCCCCACATAATAACAAAATCCCTTTTACTGAAATCAGACAAAGATGTAAACAAATACCTGGTAGCGGGTGTACTGACAGAGCTTCTCTTCTTCTTCGTAGTATTTGCAGGCTTATACGCGAGGATAACTTTTCCCGATCTCACAGTTAATGGTACCCCTTTAAAGCTCGATGGAGTTATGTCGGCTTATGTTGTTGCCCGGTTTCCGGTTTTTATCGGTGTAATTGTAGTTATGGGATTAATTTCGGCAGGTATTTCTACACTTGAAGGGCTTATACAGTCGATTTCGACTACTATTACCGCAGATATAATTAAGCCTTTATTCGGAAAATATTTTCCGAAAGATGATACGAAGAAAAACAGGTTTGAGATTAATCTGAACAAGGTGGTTATTATAGCTATAGGAATAGTGTCCATACTGATTTCTTACGACCAGCTTGTGAACCCGAAATTAAGCGTGGGGATATTCGCACAGAACGGAGTTTACGCCTACTTCTCTGCTGCATTCGTGCCTATCCTGTTCGGTATGTTCTTTAAGTCAGTCCCGAAAGTTGTTGTTATAACAGCTTCAGTTGTGGCTATCATTGTTCACTTTGCATTTTATTACGGAAAGATAGGAGTTCCGTTCACGGTTGCAACCGGTGAGAATCCCGGTGTGGCCGCAGCAGTAGCAATTATTCTTTCTGTCCTTACCGGAATTATTTTGTATCTTATTACGGGGAGGAAAAGTAATGCATAACTTCCAGGCTGACTGGCTTGCAAAATGGGCCTTATATACACCGGGTCGTATGTTCATCAGAGAACATAACCGGGATATCAGCTGGACTTATGAAGAGTTTAACAACAGGGCTGAGTCGTTTGCGGCATTTCTAAAAGAAAAACACAGGATTAAAAAGGGCGACCGGGTAGCGGTTTATTCAAAAAACAGTTCTGAGCATGTTCTTCTCTTTACGGCCTGTGTAAAAACCGGGGCTATAATTGTCCCGCTAAATTTCCGGCTTACACCCCGTGAGATAAACACACTTATCGCCGATGCAGACCCGATGCTGTTCTATTATGAAAATGAATTCAAAGAAGCTTCGGACCAGCTTGAATTCCCTGCAAACACAAAAAAGGTAAATCTTTCAGAAATAACTGACTTTCTGTTTAAAGAACCCGGCAAAACTACGGAACAGACTGAGAGAACATTTGATGAAAACGATCCCGTAATGATCCTTTATACAGCCGGAACAACAGGACTATCCAAGGGCGTGATCATCACCCATAAAATGCTCTTCTGGAATTCAATAAATACAGGTCTGCGGCTGGATCTGAATTCATCTGATCATACACAGAGCTTTGCGCCATTTTTCCATACAGGCGGCTGGAATGTATTATTTACACCTTTCCTGCATCACGGCGCATCGCACACGCTGTTAACGCATTTCGATGCCGATCTTATTCTGCAGCTTATGGAAAAAGAAAAAGCTACAATACTTTTTGGGGTGCCGACTATGCTGCAGATGATGTCGGATTCACCGCTGTTTGATAAAACTGATCTTTCATCAGTCAGGTATGCAATTGTCGGCGGCGCTCCTATGCCTATCCCCCTTATCAATAAATGGCACGAGAAAGGCGTATTCATCAGGCAGGGATACGGACTAACAGAAGTCGGCCCAAATACTTTTTCGCTCCACCAGGATGACGCGATAAGAAAAAAAGGGTCCATAGGCTTCCCGAATTTTTATATAGAAGCAAAGATCGTAAACGATAAAGGGATAGAAGCAGATATTGATGAAGTCGGCGAGCTCTGGATGAAGTCGCCCGTAGTAACACCCGGCTACTGGGGCAAAGAGAAAGAAACAGCCGAAGCGATAACCGACGGATGGTTTCATACAGGGGATATGATGAGAAAAGATAAGGATGGATATTATTTCGTAGTCGACCGCAAGAAGAATATGTTTATCAGCGGAGGTGAAAATGTTTATCCGGCTGAAATTGAAGCATTTTTGCTTACGAATGAAAACATCAAAGAAGTAGCAGTAATCGGAATTCCCGATGAAAAATGGGGAGAGGTCGGAAAAGCATTTATCGTGATGAAGGATGGCTCAGATCTCTCCGCGGAAGATGTGCTGAACTACTGCCGGGGAAAATTAGCCAAATATAAAATTCCTAAACACATGGAGTTCATAGAAGAACTGCCCAAAAACGATGCGGGCAAGATTAACAGAAAAAAATTATTACAACTTAATTCTGATTCACTAAATAACTAATTAACCAATAACAACAGTACCAGGAGAAAATATGAAAAAGCTTCTTGTTCTTTCAATTCTTTTCAGCTTTGCTCTTTTAATTGTTTCTTGCAGCAAAGATGATAACACAGTTGAACCTACTCCCACTCCAACAGATGAGTTAGTAGGAGTCTGGCTATCAACCGGATCTAATGTTGCACCACTGCTTAATACTATATTTGCAGGCTCAGGCGGTGTTGATTCAATTTTTGCTACTTTTAATGCTGATAAATCATATACCGTAAGGCAGGTAAACGGTGACAGCACTGTAATTAACTATGCCGGCACGTATACCAATGATAAATCATCAGTTGGAAATATTTATACAATTACAACAAATCAGACCTCACCGTCAGTTGCAACTTCAGAAGGTATTTATGAGATCAACAGTACACCGTCCCCGAGTACTATGCAGTATGAAATTGTTCTGACCTCAGGTACCCAGAATGTTGCTCCGACACCTGCAGGCGGCTTCGGAAGCACAAATGGCGGTGCGTTCGGCAATACCAATGTTCAGAATTATATCAGGATTCAATAATTGAAACAGCAGAAGAGGCTGTGTAAACGGCCTCTTCTGTAAATTCTTAAAGGTAAGAAGATGAAAATCATTTACTTAATACTACTTAGTCTCTTACTTAGTCTGCCTCTAAATGCTCAGAATAAATGGAACTTTGACGATTATAAAGTTCCGGCAGATCCCATTAATGAATTCCAGGCCCTGGCCTATTTCTATACTCATATGGTCAACCAGAATTATTATGCTGAGAATGACCTGCTTAAAGGCCAGATAGTTGGAAGGTTATTCAGCAGCAATACTACTATAACGGGCGGCGGGGCAACATATTTTGAACAGAGACTGATCCCCTTCTTTATCTACCAGCCGAAGCTGCTTAACAACAGGGCCATTCTCAGGGCATCTTTTGAGATCGACTGGACCTGGGGTGATGCTTCCTACGGTGTGGGCGGTAACTTCGGATCAGCATTCAATGCAGACCAGGTAAACATTCAAACACAAAACGTTGAACTTGAACTTATCCCGGCAAAAGACTGGGCAATAAATCTCGGACTTCAGAGATTGTTTGATACTCCTTATAACCCTTACAGAACTACTGTAGGTACGATGGCAAACACAGCCTACCGCCTGATGTATTGGGGAAGCGATGGAGTCGGGATCTCATTGAGGCACGACGGCGATTATTCACGATTCAAAGCAGGTTTCTACCAGCTCTATGAAAATAATGTTCACCAGATTGACGATGTTACACTTTCGGAAGCAATCTATGAACAGGATATTACTCCGTTGTGGCGGCAGGGCGTTTCTTTTTGGTACTTGTACGATAGAGGAAATGGTGAAGGAGGTGTATCGGTGCTCGGACAGGGACTTACAAGTCTCCTTAACGACTACAACGGTACTTTCAAATTCAACCTTGGCGGACGGCCGTACCACGCCGACCTGTTCTGGCTGGGAACATACGGCAATGTTAATCCCGAATTAACCCTTGGCCGCTGGACCTTTAATGCATTTGCGGTAGCAAACTTCGGTACCGTAAGTACATTTCAGACAGATTCATATAAAAAGGCAGTTGACGTGTTAGGCCTCGGCTCAAATTTAAGAACCGGGTACAAATACGGACAGACTGCAGAGGATGCTGTTACACTTGATATTCTTTTTGCCACCGGAGACAAAAACGGTCTTACAGACGATAAGTACAACGGCGTTATTACAGGCAATACCTGGGGATCCCCGGGAGGATTGAACATCGCAACCGGATCCTATATTCTCTACCCCCATGGTAATGTTGTGAACCGGTATATCGCGGCTATTTCTGATCTTTCAAATACCGGACTGGGACAAATAGGCGGAACTCTAAATTTTTCGAAATCGATAATACCCAATAAGTTCTATGCTAAAGTCGGACTGGCAGCAGCGCAGAGTTTATATGAACCGGAAGACGGCGGGAGCTCTATAGGCACGGAAGCAAATATAAAGATTGCATACCTCCCCGCTGTATTTATGAACATCGAACTTCACGGGGCTTATTTATGGCTTGGTGATTTTTACGATAGTCCCAAAATGAACGGAAATAAAACCGTTAGACCGGAAAATCCCTACACGGTTTTCCTTCTCTTTAAATGGTTGATGTTCTGAAAATAAAAATAATGTGAGATAACAATGAAAAGACTACTTATTATCTTATTTGCGTCAGCTCTTTTAATTGCATCAGGATGCTCACCATATGGGAATTTAAGCATAATGAACTTTGATGAACTGAACTATCCCTATCCTGTAAAGAAAGCTGTGCTTTCGGATGATATAACACTGGCTTATGTTGATGAAGGTGCAGGTGACCAGACTATAATATTTGTGCATGGACTCGGCAGCTATCTGCCTGCGTTCAAGAAAAATATTGAAGGATTAAAACAGAATTACCGCTGCATCGCAATCGATCTGCCGGGTTACGGGAAATCATCGAAAGCAATACATAGCGGAACAATGGACTTCTATGCTGATGTTATTAAATCTTTTATGGATAAGCTTGGACTGCAGAAGGCGGTGATCGCGGGACATTCGATGGGCGGCCAGATCGCCATGGTAATGGCTCTCAGGTATCCTGATTATGTTGATAAGCTGGTACTGGTTTCACCCGCCGGTATCGAGACATTCACCGAGGGTCAGAAGGAATGGTTCAGAAATGTAATGACTGTTGCCGGAGTTAAGAATACTTCTACACAGCAGATCAGGGCAAATCTTACCGCAAACTTCTATAATCTCCCCGATGATGCTGAATTCATGATTACCGATAGAATTGCGATGAGAGATGCGGAGTATTTTGACAACTACTGTTACACAGTTGTACAATCCGTTAAAGGAATGGTAGATCAGCCGGTATATGATTTTCTTTCGAACATTAAACAGAAGACACTTATCCTGTTCGGAGAAAATGATAACCTGATCCCAAATCCCTATCTGAATCCCGGTTTTACGGCAGATATCGGGAAAATAGCAGAAGAACGTATTCCTGATTCGAAACTGATTGTTGTTCCTTCCTGCGGACATTTTGTTCAGTTTGAAAAAGCTGATGTTTTCAATAACGCTGTTAAAGATTTCCTGAAATAACAGCTGACAGCAGATAATTTAACATGTTCTCAGAGGCCGCTCTTTTGGGCGGCCTCTTCTATTTTAAATTGAATATCTACCTATCATTAAATATATTTGCTTCAATTATAATGAGGATTCAATGACATTCGACAGTGATCTCAGATCAATCCAGGAAGCACGGACTCTTTCCGCAGCCGCAAAGGAAGCCCAGCTTGAATTCAGTCACTTCTCTCAGCAGCAGGTTGATGCAATAGTTAAAGCGATGGCGGAAGCCGGTTATGCTGCCGCGGAAAGATTAGCCAGGATGGCAGTCGATGAGAGTGGTTTCGGGAAATATGAAGATAAGATCATTAAAAACCGTTTCGGCACAAAGAATGTTTATGAATCCATTAAAGATCTTAAGACAGCAGGCATCGTTGATATAGAAGCAAACGGTAAGATCATAAAGATCGGCGTACCCATGGGTGTTGTATGTGCCCTCGTACCGTCTACCAACCCTACTTCCACAGCAATGTTTAAAGCGCTGATCTCATTGAAGTGTAGAAACGCTGTTGTTGCCAGTCCTCATCCGCGCACAGCAAAATGTACCGCCGAAGCATTAAGAATTCTCTCGGATGCAGCTGTTTCTGCCGGAGCGCCGGAAGGACTGATACAATGTTTATCGGAACCCACTATTGAAGGCACAGAAGCTCTTATGCGCGATAAAAATATTGCAGTGATACTTGCAACCGGTAGCACTCCCATGGTTAAGGCTGCATACAGTGCAGGTAAACCTGCTTATGGTGTGGGTTCAGGAAATGTACCTGCATTTATTGAAAGAACGGCTGATTACAAGAAGGCGGTAGCAGATATAATCTACGGGACCACTTTCGACAACGGAACATTATGTTCATCCGAACAGGCAATGATAGTAGATCTGCCTCTAAGAGAGAAAGTAATAGAGGAAGTTAAAAGCCGCGGCGGATATTTTGTGAACGCCGAAGAAAAAGAGAAACTGGCAAAAGCGGTCCAGAAAGATTTCAGAATAAACCCTGCTATTGTAGGACAGTCGGCTGAGTTTATAGCAAACTATGCGGGATTCAAAGTACCTGAAGGTACCAAGGTGCTGATGGCTGAGTGTTTCGAAGTAGGGAGAAAAGAACCTCTTTCGATGGAGAAACTCTCTCCAATTCTTGCATTTTATAGTGTTGACGGATGGCTTGAAGGATGTCACCGTTGCATTGACCTTCTGAACTTCGGTGGGATAGGACATACAATGGCAATACACTCCAATGATGAGCCGGTTATAATGAAATTCGCCCTCGAGAAACCCGCATTCAGAATACTCGTAAACACGGTCGCATCAGTTGGTGCTGTAGGATATACTACTGCTTTGAACCCTTCAATGACACTGGGTCCCGGCACTATTGGCGGTTCCATAATATCCGATAACATAACTGCTAAACATTTAATGAATATTAAAGCGCTTGCCTTTGAAACCAGTCCGGTTAATCCTGGTCAGTCTGTAAGCTCATTTAAAACCCAGATGGAGCTCGGCGGGAAGAGCAGCTTTATGATGGAAATTGAAGAGAGACTCAGAGCGAGAGCAGGAAATCCGAAATTCGAAGGTAAACAGGTTGTTCAGCCGAAACCTGAAAGAATAATATCACCTCAGAAAAAAGAAGAACCCAAAGCTCCGGCAAAACTCGGAGAAGGCATCGCCAAAGAAGCCGTAGACAAAATCATCCGCGACTTTAAGTACTGAGTTTTATTTTAGTATATCAAAGTTGACAGTAATGCTGCTGCTCAATAGGTAATATTTGTTTTTCTCGGGCATACTAAGCAGTTGATCTGGTTCCCCCCACGTAAAACGATCCCGGTATGGAATAATATCTTTGAATCTGAAATCGAAATAAAATAGAGCCAGATCCACATGAAAATAGTTAAAAAATGAAAAATCAATACCCGTCCTGAAAGAATGGTTTAAAGGCTTACCATCCCACCAGCCGGCTTCATAATTCCCTTCGGCAAATATAATTAACGGATCAATCAGCACATATGCAGCACTGGCAGAATACCTGCGCGGGAAAAATATATAAGTAAACCCGAAATCAACACTTACGTAATATTTAAAAGCTTCATCTGATGATCCTGCCGACAGAGAGATTGGATATTCGGAATTTATTTCGACTGCAGCATCAGGTACATAACCTTCTGATTCAATAAATTTATACTTAACACCATAATTATATTGAACCCTAAGCTGATCATCACCCAGGGATGAATAGTCATAGGATAATAAATATCCTTCCTCATATTTCAAATAAACTTCCAATAAGGACCCAAATGAGAGATAGCCTCTTATTTCTTTAAATAAGATATGATTGTTAAAATTCGGTAAATGGAATTGCCGGAGGATTATAGATGGGGAACCATAATTCACACCATAGGAAAGCCCTGTATTAATTTTCGATTTATTAATGAATGGTGTTGATCCGAACTTAAACAAAGATGCGTTAGCATCCTTGGTTTGCGGATACAATAATCCCGCTGCAAGTAAAACCGGAAGAAGTAATTTGCTGATTTTACAATTCATTAATTGACTTATAATTTAATCCACTCTGATTACCAGTGTATCCGACCATATCTGAAAGTCGCTGCTATCTTTTATTCCCTGGTAAAGCAGCACAAATTTATATTCACCTTTCAATTGTATGATTTTATGCCCCACTCAGCATTAATGGCTGGGTAGTATCAGGGATAGCATAAGGAATTATTGTGAGTCCTGGACTAACAAATAATAATCAGGTACATGTCCCGAGATACCATTAGTGTTACCTACAATTTTCGCTGCCAATCGGACAGTAAGAGGAGTATTTCCTGTGTACTTATCTGCCGTCAGAATCAATCTCAATTCGTCTGAATTTCCAGGTTCAGTTGAATTACTGCAGCCTGATAAGAATACTAATAACATTATCAGTGAAATGATTTTATAAATTATTTTCTGATTTAATTTTATGTAAGTTCCCATGCATTCCCCGTTTTTTCATATATTATTTATATCAAATTAAAGGAAAAATGCCGGAATAAAGCAATAAAGTATTTTCCGGAAGTTTCATTGCTGACATCCTTAATCCACCTTTATGATATTTAACAACAGCTGTATCACACCGGTGAATTATAGTACAGCTCCCGAAATCTGCGCACCACCGATCCGGCAATGAGTTCTGCCGCTTCATCATAGCTGAGTGCCGATGTATTCACCACCAGATGATAAAGCAGCGGATCTTCAATGTCCTTCAGAAAGTACGTCTTAAGATAAGTTTTCCTCGACGAGTCTTCTCTTTTTACAAAATCGAGCGCATCCTGGTAATTATTAAGCTCGTATGCTTCCTGTGCCTGCCTGGCCCGCATTTCCAGCGGCGCTACCAGTCGTACATGAAATGCATTTGGCAGCTTTGCTGTTATTATGTTGCCTCCCCTGCCAATTATTACAGCTTTACCAAGTCTGCCGATCTGAAGGACAGTCTCCGACATTTGTCTGACAAATGTATATCCCGAAGGATTCCCGAGTATCTCGTTAACCATATTCTTTAGATTAAAAACCTTGTCTTCATCCATATACTTTGCAAGTACGGACGGAAGATGATGGTCCTCTACCACCTTCTCAATCAGGTTTTTGTCAAAATAAGTCCATTTAGTGGTTTCTTCTCCGGAATAACGATCCAGTATTTCGACAAGTTTGTGTCCGATGATATCGGCACGTGTACCCGTCTGACGGGATATAGTTATACAGGGATATTGTGGTCTGTGCTGTGACGGTGTGCTATGTGACTCGATGTAGATACGGCATTTTTCGTATACGCCTGCTACTCTCATTTTAATCCCTCCTCCTGGTTACAGAGGAATTTAAGAGTTCCTCTATCAGGTTGTTTTTTGAGTCTCCTCGATCTTACCTTCCATCGTGAACCAGCTTTTTATTTCATCCTCTTCTTTACCATTTTTAGAGATATGGTAAAACTCATTGTTGTGAGATGAATAGGTATAGTCTTTTTTCCATTCGTCAATGTTAGCGACTATCTGTTGTATTGCATCAGCGATAAAATAAATTTCATCGTTTGTCATTGTGGGATGAACCGACATCCTCACCCAGCCGGGTTTATCAGAGAAATCACCTGTGTTAATTTTTTCGGTGATTATACGCGACTGGTCGGGTCCCACATGCAGCAGATAATGTCCGTATGTACCCGCACACGAACATCCTCCTCTTACCTGTACTCCGAAACGATCGTTAAGAAGTTTAACGATCAGGTTGTAATGGATGCCGTCGACATAAAATGATATCGCGCCCAGTCTGTGTTCAACATTATCGGCAAGAATATGGAGTGAAGATATTTTCCTTAATTCCTGAAATGCAATGCTTACAAGCTCTTCTTCCCGGGCTCTGATATTCTTAACACCCATTTTCTCTTTCAATTTGATGCAGAGTGCTGCGCGGATAGTCTGCAGAAACGCAGGTGTGCCGCCGTCTTCCCTCGCCTCGATATTATTGACGAACTTATGCAGACCCCATGGATTCGTCCAATCAACCGTACCGCCGCCAGGATTATCCGGAACTTTATTCTTGTAAAGTTTTGAATCGAAGACCATTACACCCGATGTACCGGGTCCGCCCAGAAATTTATGTGGTGAAAAGAATACTGCATCCAGCTTTTCAGAAGGATCTTCGGGATGCATATTAATATCTGTGTAAGGCGCTGAACAGGCGAAATCAATAAAGCAGTAACCGCCGTTCTCATGCATCATTTTAGCAAGTTTATAGTAGGGGGTCTCTATTCCGGTAACATTAGAGCATGCAGTAAATGAACCGATTTTCAGCTTGCGGTCTTTGTACTCTTCAAGCTTCTTTTCAAAATCGTTGAGATCCACAAGCCCTTCATCGTTCGGAGCGATAACTACCACATCGGCAATCGTTTCCAGCCATGATGTCTGATTGGAATGATGCTCCATATGTGTTATGAAAACAACAGGTCGAAGTTCTTCGGGAAGCTTCAGATAATCTTTAAGCTGTTCGGGGACTCTCAAACCCAGCATCCTCTGGAATTTATTAATGAGAGCTGTCATTCCCGAACCGGCAGTGATAATTACATCATCTTTTGATGCATTGCAGTGTTTCTTTATAATATCGTGAGCAGCATGATATGCGAAGGTCATTGTGGTACCGGTAACGCTTGCCTCCGAATGAGTATTACCTACAAGAGGGGCGAAATCTTCATACATTTTGCGTTCGATGGGGGCATAGAGTCTGCCGCTGGCGATCCAGTCGGCATATACTATTCTCTCCTCGCCATAGGGTGAGATGAATGTCTTATCGTATCCTATTGTATTTTCACGAAATTTTCTGAAATATTCTTCGTGACTGCTCATTTTTTTCTCCGGCTCATCATTTTTTTCTTCACTAAAATATACGGAATTTCCGTGTCATTAGCAGGGAAAAAGGAGGAGAGCACCATAGTTACATATGTCATAAAAAAATCTGCCTTAAATTTGCATTTGACTTTGATGCCTGGATTAACTAATATTTCTCAAAATAATTGCGGGACTTCAGTAAAAGGCGGATCCGGATCAAATTTTGAACGGGGAATAAATGATTCTATTTATTCACACTGGCACGATATTTAACTCTCTCTCTCTCTCGGGGTGGAAAGATGAGTTGGGAATTTGTGTGCCTGGGGTTATTTCCTGCAAATGAACTTATCCAGGTCAAAAATTTATTCTTTGCCAAGCTCCATTTACTCTCAACGGCAATTGTTAATTATTTTCCCATTTTTATTTTTTTTCCAACTGGTTTTATATAAATCTCGAAGTTACGTGTTTATTTCTTTCCCGTTTAATATTATAGGATAGAAGATAAATGGTACACAATATTTATTATAATAGAGTGTTGCAGGGTTTCATTATTTGTTTTCTAATTGCTGGCGGTATGCCTCAGGCACAGGGACTTTTTCCCCATCGTGATTCCAAACTTGAACAGCTTAAAATGCACACAGATATAAAGGTTGTTGAAATTCAACCTGGTATGCTTAAGCTGACATATACTGATGGATATAATCTTATTAAAAACCTTAAAGACTTAAATCTGCCTGATTGGAGACATTCAGCTTATTCCCCTAACTTTGACAGCACTATAATAAATCTAATTACATTGGACACGCTCCCTTTCTTCCGTAAATACAGTTTTTGGCAGGAAGTTGGTGTTGGAACAGATAATACTAAACTTCCCTTGGTGACAGATATAAACAATAATGGTAAACCTGAGATTTATGGACAGATAAAATCTTATACATCGGGATTAAGTGATAATGTAATTATGGAAGAAAACACACAGGGACGTTTTGATTCTGTATACTCATATGACAGTACCAGTATTGCCAGAGCCGCTTATGATATAAATAAGGATGGACATACAGAGGTACTCCTTCATAGATTCCCTCCTGATACTAGTTTTCAAGGAATGCAGTGGCCCATATATACCCAGCCTTCAGAGACCACACTTGCAACTGAACTTTCATTTATCTTCTATCCTTTTGATACATATAATAACCAGCTTAATAATAATACCTTCGGTGACTGGGACGGTGATGAAATCACCGACCAGGTATTTATAAGGGATTTCCCAATGAGTTTTTATATATATGAATATAACAACCTGAATAATAACTTTGATTCGGTTTATTATCACGACCTTTCGCAATACGGATTGTATTTTGCGGGATTTGCTATCGGGGACTTTAATCAGAATGGAAAGACTGAATTCTGGGCGGGTGGGGTCAATGGTGAAGTTGAAGTGATAGAAAACTGTGGAGATAATTGTTACCAGCACATTTACAGTGGATTTGTTGAAACAAATAATGCTTACCTTTATGCAGCAACAGATGATATTGACGGAAATGGGAAACCTGAGGTATGGATAGGGGGAGATTATTTCGATAATGGAATAGGGTATACCAGAATAATAATTTTCGAAGCCGACGGAGGAAATAGCTATGTGGAGGTAGGCAAAGTTGATTTTATAGGAGTATTCTCTTTCTATGCTTCCAATATGCAGGTGCTGGACGTAGACAAAGATGGGAAACAAGAGGTGATGGTGTGCATCGATGGTCACATAATTATCCTGAAATTCACCGGAAGTGTTAATCACCAGAAATACTCTGTCTTCTATATGAAAAGAAATGATATTGAGGTCATGGGAGGATACAGTGATTTCTACGGGGCAACGATGTATGATGTTACGGGTGATGGCAAGGAGGATATTGTAGTTCATATGGATGAATTTGCCAACGGCGGGATGAGGCTATTCACCAATGTTTATAAAGCTGACTTTACAGTAAATATAGAAGAACAACCTGGTCCTGACTTAAACTTTACGCTGTTTCAGAATTACCCTAATCCCTTTAATCCCACAACAAAAATAAAGTTTACCATTCCTGAGTATTCTGAGGTTACCTTAAAAGTCTATAATATTTTAGGGAAAGAAATAACAACATTAGTAGATAAAGAATTATCTCCCGGCAGTTTTACTATTGACTGGGCAGCAAAGGATTGTAACGGACAATTACTTCCTTCAGGTATTTATTTAATAAGGCTTAAAGCTGTGAAT
>CAWHTX010000019.1:0-298274 GCA_963832355.1 uncultured Bacteroidota bacterium
TCTGGGGAGACAAAGATGTTAAATTTATTCTGCACGGTTATACTGTATGAATATGCATCATCTTTATGTCCTGCAACTGTCATTGTCCCCAATAAATCAATCAAGTCCACTCTTCACATCTTCCCTTCTGGTTTTACATAGCGTAAAAAATTCAATGTTTTATTTCTTTCCCTTTTTATATGAAGAAGGTTATATAAATGTCCCACTATATAAACATTATATTAAGAAAACTGAGTGTCATTTTTTGCTTTCTGCTTTTACCTCTCCCCATCCTTTCTCAGCAGCTTAATCCCCACAATAACTTTAACCTGCAGGTTGAACTTCAGAAGTTTGTTAAGCAGGGCAGCAGGATAAAGGAAATCACTCATAATATTTTTCAGTTAACTTATCCGACTGGTGAAAAAAGAATATTTAATTTCAATGGCACCAAAGACGAGGTTGGACATCTTGTACCAATGAGTTCAACCATAATAAATGTTGGAGATATAGATACGACCAAATATAGCTGCAGATTCCACTTTTGGCAAAGGATAAATATTGTAAACGATTATGAGGGCATTGTGCCTGCCGAGGATTTTAATAATAATGGTTTATTGGAGTTATATGGATTTAATGAAATAAATTCCGTATATGCCGGGCCTGTTGTTATTTACGAACAGAATGATCAAGGTATATTTCATAAAGTATACACCTATGATCCCAACACTATATTTGTCCAGGGCATTGGGGATGTAGATTCGGATGGGAATAAAGAAATTCACCTTCGAACTTTGGATACTTTAAATGGCAACTTTTATAAAGCGGATAGTCTAAGCTCTTTACCAACCGTATTCGATTTTATCTTTTATTATTACCCAAATCAGATTCAGGATGAAATCCTTCGAGACATAGATGCTGATGGAGTGAATAATTGTATTTTTATAGATGGCAACAACCCATCAAAAGTAATAATTTCTGAATTTCGAGATAATATTAATAATTTTGTTTCAACATTTGAAATGCCGATAAAAGGCGATATCCCGTCTGGCTTTGCAATTGGAGATTTTGATGGTGATCAGAAGACTGAAATAGTGTTTGGTACGGTTCTGCAGCAGGTTTATATTATCGAGGCTGGAGACAATGATCAGTATTCTGTTACCTGGCAAGGCTTAGCTCCCACTTATAATGCTTATATGATTACCTCTACAGATGATATTGATAAAAACGGGAAACCCGAATTCTGGGTAGGCGGTCAGGACTTTGACACAGGGATATCAACTTTCTGGTGTTATGAATCCAATGGAGATAATAGCTACATACCCGTAGCAGAAATTCAACTAAGGTATTTGGTTACTCTCGGCGCAAATTACCTCCAATCAGAAGATATGGATAATGACGGTACAGAGGAACTAATTATTTCACTCGGAAATTACCTTATAATCTTAAAATTTACCGGTAATCCTAATCAGCACCAGTATGAAATATCATATGCTAAAATTAACGAATTAACGCAGCCGGGCGCACAGTTTCATCCTGGCACGATAAAAGATTTTAACGGAGATGGGAAAAAAGATGTTCTCCTGCCTATGGAGCGATATTTAAATCCAAACATTGACCTTTTCTCATACTTGTTAGTTCAGGACTCTGTAACCTCCATAAAATATAAGAATACTCAGGTGCCGGATAGATTTGAACTGATGCAGAATTTTCCCAATCCATTTAACCCGTCCACTAGAGTCAAAATAAAATTGGGAATACAAAGCAGAATTAATATTTCGATATTTAATCTTTTAGGGAAAGAAATAAAAATACTTGCAGAGGAAACCCTTTCCGCCGGCGAACATACTTTCGAATGGGATGGGAAAGACAATGAAGGAATCTCACTTCCGGGAGGAATTTACTTCATTCAACTAAAAGCACAAAGCTTCAGAAAAACCATTAAAGCTGTTTTGTTAAAATAAACAGCCTTAAGAGAAATTTTTATGAAAGGGATGCTAAAATGAAGTGGTTCACCTTATTATTTTTCGTCTTTATCATTGTTGGCTTTGCACAATCACCTAATTGGACGTCGGTAAAAGAAACCAACATAAATGTCTCGTCTGCTAATTCGGTTGATATATTCACTAATCGAGATGGGAGTCATATAATAGTACAGGAAGGAAATTATCTTAAATATTATAAGATGAATATAAATGGAGTTGCCGGATCTGCTATTAACCTGGAAAGTAATGTATCTGTGGTTTCACCAAGCATTACAGGGAACGATACAAAAATCTATGTGGTCTATAGAAAAAGTAATGAAAGCTATATTAGGACTAAATACAGTACAAACAGCGGTGTGAGTTGGTATTATTTGACAACTTATCCTCCATATAGTAATGCAACGTCCATTGAATCCGATTACTCAAATACAGGTCTGCACGTTACTTATCAGGTATCCAATGTGGTATATTATTCTCGTTATAATGGCACAAGTTGGAGTACTCCGGTTATTGTCTCAACCGGTGAATCTGGAATAAATCCCAGAATTACTGCCAGATATAATGGCCAATATAAAGATTCCGTTTACTTCATCTGGCAGAAATACGGCACAAATGAATTCAACCATAGAAGATACGAAGTTACTTCGAATACCTGGGGGAATAAACTTCCTGGTTATACCGTATCAGTTCCGAATCTTGTTTATTCAACTTTAGCAGGATTTCGAGTAACTGGTACAACTATAATTATTTATTACTCTTATTATGAAAATGGAACTTATAGTTATCATTTCAATTGGGCCTGGAGAGATATAAATAATAATAATCTTTTAGGTACAGGTACTCCTACTTTAACCGATCCTCAGAAATTATATTCCACTACAACATTTGACAATGAGAATCACACAGCTTTCTATTATGTAATGATTGCAGGCGGAGAAGGAGGTGAGCAGTCTCCTCTTGCTATTTGGCGCGCTAAATCTACAGATGGTTTTCCTGATGATATTATTTATGAATACCAGGATTTTCCCCAATATGAGCCGATGTTCATTAACATTTCCTCGGCAGGAAATGAAGTTCACGTAATATGGAAAGATGAGTTTGGTAACAATAATGGAAATAATCTCCGGTACAAATTCGATGATCAAGCTCCTATTATGCCTAATAACTTGCACGTAACCCGTAGTCTCAATAACCATCCATACCTAACCTGGTCAGCTAACCCCGAACCTGATTTTGATCATTATATCGTTGAAAAAGCTTACCAGGGAGGCTGGACCACCTTAACACAGACGACTAATACCTACTTCGAAGACCCAAATGAAACATATTGTACAGCACCTCCTCCTCAGGTCTGCGATGGAGAGCGTACGGTTACTTATCACGTTTCTGCTGTGGATAAACACCCTTATACTTCACTTCCTTCTGAGGTTAAAACTAATGTCACAGGAGGCTACCCTCCGGATAAGGCAGTTGCTCAAATTTCAGAAATGCCTGGTAAATATGAACTGGAACAGAACTATCCCAATCCTTTCAACCCTTCAACTTCAATCACTTACAGCTTGAAGAATCCTGAATTTGTCACTTTGAAAATCTTTGATATGCTTGGAAGAGAAGTTGCCGAACTGGTAAATGAAAACAAGCCGGAAGGGAAATACACCGTTGAATTTAACTCCGGAGATCTCCCCTCGGGTATTTACATATATAAGCTGGATGCCGGTAAATTTAGTGATATGAAGAAAATGCTGTTAATTAAATAGTGATCCGTTTTTCAGGGGTAAGCTTTGGGGTTTACCCCTGTAATTTTAATGCGATCCTATGGAGTTTTTTTCGACACAGACATTCTTTTTCTACCGGATTTTAGATTAAAGTATATTGATCATCTGTTCAATAATTGCAGGTTTTTCTTATCTTTGAGGGAATGAACAACTTCAGAAATTAAGAATGAAATTTATTGTCGGCCTTGACGGCGGGGGTACTAAGACGAAATGTGTGTTTGCTGATGAATCGGGCAAAAAACTGCTTGAATTATCAGGCAGACCCGGAAACTTTCTCTCGATCGGGAATGATAAGGCAGCTTCAAATATTGTTTCTCTGATTAAATCGGGACTTACAAAACTCGATTCTTCTTTCGACGATATTCTCATAATTATGGCAGGAATTTCAGGTGCAGGTCGTAAACTCCATGCAGATATGCTGAAGGATTCGCTCCTTAAAAAACTTCCTGAAGGTTTCACTAATGTTTTCGTGGAAAGCGATGCTCGTGTTGCCCTCGAAGGAGCACTTGGCGGTGAACCGGGTGTGGTGCTGATCGCAGGAACTGGTTCTGTTATTTTCGGTAAGGATAAAGCGGGACGCATACACCGGGCCGGCGGATTTGGACGAGTTATCGGTGACGAAGGCAGCGGGTATTCAATAGGTGTAAAGACACTTAGAACCATTGCCGGTATACTTGACGGCAGGGCCCAGCCGGATAAAATGTTCGATCAGTTCAAAACAATTTTTCATATAAACAGCGAAGATGATCTGATAAGCCTTATTCATAACCCGGGTTTCGATGCAGCCTCAATCGCTCTGTTCACAATAAGATGCGCCGGAGAGAATATTAAAGAGGCAAAGACAATTCTTGATGATGAGGCCGGAGAACTTGTCAAACAGGTGAGAGCAATAAAAATAAAAATGAAAGAGGAACAGCTGCAGCTGGCGATGATCGGCTCTCTTGTTGAAAATGACAATCTCTATTCAAAACTTATCAAAGAAAAATTATCCGCACTTGAAGGAATTGAACTTACGGCAAGGAAGCATCCCCCTGAAATGGGTGCGGTTATTATGGCGAAGAATTTATTATCCCTCAAAACCAGTTCCGGATGAGCAGAACCAAAAAAGAATACAGGAACGGATGGACCTGGGTACCATCACTTTACTTTGCAGAGGGACTGCCTTATGTGATGGTGATGACTGTGTCTGTAATAATGTACAAAGACTTCGGTATTTCAAATACAGACATAGCCCTTTATACCAGTCTGCTCTACCTTCCATGGGTGATAAAACCTTTATGGAGTCCTTTTGTCGATATCCTGAAAACCAAACGCTTCTGGATCATCACAATGCAATTAATTATTGCTTTGGGATTGGGAGGTCTTGCTTTTACGGCTACTTTACCTTCCTTTTTTATTCTTACGCTGCTTTTTTTCTGGCTGATCGCTTTTAGCTCGGCTACTCATGATATAGCCGCCGACGGTTTTTATATGCTTGGACTGACTAAACACGACCAGGTATGGTTTGTAGGATTTCGCAGCACCTTTTATCGTTTTGCGATGATGGCAGGACAAGGACTGCTTGTTATCTTCGCAGGTTACCTTGAATTCGGTCTAAATGATATCCCAATGGCCTGGATGATATCATTAAGTGCAATCGGTGTCCTTTTTTTCCTGCTTTTCCTGTATCACAACTTTATTCTCCCCTTCCCTGCATCCGATGGTCCGACAGCTTCGGCAGATGCTAAGTCGGTAATGGCAGAATTTATACGCACCTTCATTTCATTCTTTAAGAAAGACCAGATATTCGTTATTCTTCTTTTCATTTTGTTCTTTAGGTTTGGTGAAGGACAGCTAGCTAAATTGACGATTCCTTTTCTTAGAGACCCTGCGGATGCCGGGGGACTTGCTTTATCGACAGAGAGCGTCGGATTTATCTATGGAACAGTTGGCTTAATTGCTTTAACACTCGGGGGTCTGCTGGGTGGCTTTCTGGCTGCACAAAAGGGACTGAAATATTGGCTCTGGTGGATGCTTATTGCTATTAATCTTCCCGATCTTGTTTATGTCTATCTCTCTTTTACGCAGAACTCAGGACTACTTATTGTTAATATTATGGTAGCGATAGAACAGTTCGGATACGGGTTCGGTTTCACTGCATTCCTGCTTGTACTTATTTATATTTCCGAGGGAAATCATAAAACAGCACACTACGCAATCGCAACAGGACTTATGGCACTTGGTATGATGGTGCCCGGAATGATCAGCGGGTGGATGCAGTCGCTTCTCGGGTATAAATACTTTTTCGTCTGGGTAACCATATCAACAATTCCTGCTTTTGTGATAACTTATTTTCTTAAGATAGATCCCGATTTCGGCAAAAAGACAAATGAAAAATAGCCTCCTGCTTATCGTTGTAATTATAACAGGGGTAATCTGGTTCAGTTGTAATCAACCGGACAGGGATACTTCGGGTGACCGGAATAAAGAGACAACCGCAGCCGGTAAGGAGTCGTCAGGAAATGACGCAGCCAATCTGCTTACCCCGATCAAGATCAAAGGCCAGTCACGCAACGATACGATTGACAATCCGGCTTTCAGCAGCGTAGAGAAGCTGATAAACAATTCTATCAAAGACAGTGCTTTCCCGGGGGCGGTACTGCTTGTGTGGAAGGACGGAAAAATAATTTTCGAGAAACCGTTCGGCAGACTCACTTACGATGACAGCTCGGCAGAAATTACAACCAATACGATCTTCGATCTTGCTTCGCTTACAAAAGTAATTGCTACTACTACAGCGGCAATGATCTGCATCGACAGAAAACTGTTCAGCATAAATGATAACGTCTCAAGGTACATTCCTGCATTTGCGCAGAACGGAAAAGAAAATGTTACCATTAAAAATCTCCTGATGCATAATAGCGGACTCCCGGCATATAAGAAATTTTATGTACTTTATTCTGATCCTAAGCAGGTGCTTGATGACATTTATGCTGAACAGCCTGCATATCCTCCCGGAATAAAAACAGTTTACTCTGATCTCGGGATGATCACTCTTGGTAAAATAATTGAAAAAGTTACAGGAAAATCACTTGACGTTTTCTGCAATGAAAATATCTTTAAGCCCCTGGGAATGAGCGATACCTATTACAATCCGCCGAAAGCTCTCAGGTACAGGATCGCACCCACGGAGTTCGATCACTACTGGAGGAACAGACTTTTAATCGGTGAAGTGCATGATGAAACCGCCTCTCTATTAAACGGTGTATCGGGTCATGCAGGATTATTCTCAACAGCAGGCGACATTTCCAAAGTTCTGCAGATGCTTCTGCAGAATGGTATATACAAGGGAAAAAGAATAATTGATTCAGCGACAGTAAATATGTTTTTAACGCGGCAGCCAAACGGCAGAGCTCTTGGCTGGGATATGAAGTCTCCCACCGGCTCATCCGCCGGTACTCTGTTCAGCAGTGAATCATACGGGCATACCGGTTTTACCGGGACTTCTGTCTGGACAGATCCCGTCAGGAAGCTGTTCGTAGTATTCCTTACGAACCGCGTTTATCCGACAAGAGAAAATAACAAGCTGATTAAGATCAGACCCGAACTGCACGATGAAATAATCAAAATTGAAAATTAGTACTGAATGAAGAAACGCGCACATAGAAATAACTTCGCTTTTACTTTTGTAACGCTGCTGATATTTGCGCTTTATCCTCCTTCGATAAATCCGTCTTTGATTAACATCGATAAAATTTTCTCCGGCAATGTTCCGGATAAAATCTACCCTGATTACCCCAGGGTATTCAAACTTGATAATGCCGATAAAGATGCCATCGAAGTCCGGATAAAAAATATGAGTCTCCGCGACAAATGCGCCCAGATGGTAATGAGCTGGAGCAAGGGATTCAGTTCCGATACGTCCTCCTCCGAATTTAAACGTATAAGCAGCCTGGTAAAAAATTCTCATATCGGAGGTGTGATCTTTTTCCAGGGAGAGGCAGCAGCAGAGCAGCAGATGATTGATAAGCTACAGAAGGAATCAGAGATCCCTCTGCTGATTTCCTCTGATTTTGAGAGAGGACCCGGGTCGAGAATTGAGGATGCAACGGAGTATCCCTACAATATGGCTGTGGCCGCCACGGGAAATATCTTTTATGCATACGATATGGGCCGTTCTATTGCCGCCACCAGTAAGGCACTTGGTGTTCGGCAGAACCTGGCACCTGTTGCGGATGTGAATAACAACCCTCTGAATCCCATTATTAATAACCGGTCGTTTTCCGAAGATAAAGAAATAGTCTCCAGCTATACTATTGCGTTTATCTCGGGATCAAAGAATGAAAGGGTTATAACTACCGCAAAACATTTCCCTGGTCATGGTAATACCCAGACAGATTCTCACCTCGATCTGCCTGTGATCCCGGGGTCCAGAGCAGAAATTTTTAAGAATGAACTTGTTCCTTTTATACAATCTATCAAGGCAGGTGTGCAGTCAATTATGGTGGGACATCTTTATGTCCCTGCGCTCCAGGGAGAGGACAGGGTTCCTTCAAGTCTTTCCAAGGCTATAGTAACAGATCTGCTTCAGAACGAACTGCAGTTCGACGGCCTTATCATAACCGATGCTCTTAATATGAACGCCGTAACTAAATATTTCTCGGTAGGAGATGCCGCAATTTTAGCTGTAAAGGCGGGCAATGATATCCTTCTAATGCCCCCTGACGATAAACTAACTATAGATGCATTGGTAACTGCAGTGAAGGACAGTCTGATCAGTACCGAAAGGATCAATCACAGCGTACGAAAAATACTTGCGGCAAAATTATGGCTCAACCGGGAAGGAAACCTGACTGAAAGCGGCAGGATCACTCAACTTGATTCGCTCCGGAACAGCAATTATATCCTTGCACAGGAAATAGCAAAACATTCAATTACACTCGTGAAGAATGAGAATGGGATTATCCCGCTTGATACATTATTCTCCCCTAAAGTTGGATGCATAACAATAACAGATGGACTAAAAACCGACAAGAAAGAGATTTTTGGGAACCTGGTAAGTAGTAGGTTCGATAAAACAAAATCATTTTTCATCGACAGGAAAAGCGGCGGCAGGGATTACAGCAGGGCGCTGCGGATTGTACGCGGTTCTGACCTCATCATCTTGCCTGTATTTATGAGGCTGAGATCGGAAAATGATACTCTCACTTTGGCATATCATGAAAAGTTTATAAATCAAATTCTTAAAAGCAGAAAGCCTGTCATTATGGTAAGTCTGGAGGATCCTTATCTGTTATCTGTTTTGCCTTCTGCCAAAGTTTACTTATGTTCATACGGAAGTCCCGAAGTTTCGCAGAAGGCAGCTTTTGATGCGGTGATCGGGAGAATAAGAACAACCGGGAAGCTCCCTATATCAATTCCTAATACGGAATACGAACTGGGTTACGGATTAACATCAGGTACTATACCAAACCCGTAGATCAGGGTGTAGCAATGGAGCCCTGGTGCGGAAGTCAAAAAAGCTTCGTAGAAGTTTAATTTTTGTAATAAAAGCTTACAACCAGCAATCTTAAACATACTCGTAGAGGATGAACTGAAAAACATAACTAGCAGTAATTTTCTATAAACAAATGAATCCAAAATTCAGAATAACATCCAGGCTTTGCAGGAGGGAATATTGTTTGAAGGAACACTGATCAGCGCTGATAACCACTGGGCCCTATGGGCAATTCTTTTCATCATCGCCGCATTCAGTCTTTGGGCTGAGAAGTCAAAGATCGGCTCCAAACTCTCAGCTGTGGTAATAGCGATCATAGCGGCATTTATCCTTTCAAATCTTTCAATTATTCCCACAGAAGCTCCGGCATACGATATGGTATGGTCGTACCTTGTTCCGCTTGCAATTCCTCTGCTGCTTTTCAGAGCAAACCTGAGGAGGATCATTAAAGAAGCGGGACCAACATTGATCGCATTCTTTTTTGGTGCGATCGGAACTATTATAGGCACCTTCATTTCCTTCTCAATTTTCTCGCTTGGCCCCGAGGGATGGAAGCTGGCCGGAATCTTCTGCGCTACTTATGTTGGAGGTTCGATGAATTACGTTGCTACGGCAGCAGCCCTGCAGCTTAATGCAGGAGATCTTCTGACAGCAGGAGTTGCAGCCGACAACCTTGTAATGGCAGCCTACTTCATCGTACTTTTTGCACTCCCATCTGCGGCAATCCTCAAAAGAATGTACGCAACTGAACATGATGCGAAAGCCGAATTAATTGAAGATGATATCCATACGGAGGAGCAAAAAAGACCCGATCTGTCTAATATGGCAAAAGCACTTGCGCTGGGATTCAGCATTTGTGCGGTAGGATTCGGTACTATCGGATCTTATCAATATTCAGGGAAGCGGAATCCTAATAATAACAGCGATAGTGGTCATCGTAGCAACTATATTCCCAAAACAGGTAGGAACTATAGAAGGTGCTGATCAGATCGGTGCCCTCCTGATGCAGGTGTTCTTCGTGGTGATCGGTGCCAGTGCAAACCTGTACGTTGTGCTCAGGGTTGGTCCTATTTTATTTTTCTTTGCTGCAGTAATACTTCTGGTACATTTAATATTCATATTGACCGCCGGAAAACTGTTTAAGCTCGACCTCGCAGAGATCGTTATCGCATCGAATGCAAATATGGGGGGACCCACAACAGCGGCAGCAATGGCCGTTGCGCGTAAGTGGAAAGACCTGGTAATTCCAGCAGTGCTTTGCGGAACTCTTGGTTATGCAATAGCAACTTTTATAGGAGTAGCAATCGGCAACTTTCTTAAGTAGGATTTAACACCCGGTTTTATTGCACGCAGCTTCAGCCGGGTGGAAAGAATATAACTCAAACATCCCCGGGTTTTAACCCGGTAAATACCGGATATTTTATGAAACATTTTATAATCATTATTCATTACATAGAATCAGTTGAAAAAGTTAATGAGATCCGCCCGCGTCACCGGGAATTCCTTGAAAAAGGATACAAGGACGGAATTGTGCTGTATTCCGGTCCCCAGGTTCCGAGGACAGGAGGACTCATAGCCGCACGCGGTAAATCAGCCGAAGAGGTTAAAACTTTCTTCAGCAATGACCCTTACCAGAAAGAAAAAGCAGCTGAGTACCAGTTTATTGAATTCGAACCTGTGCACTACCAGGATTTTCTTAAGAATTGGGTGGGATAGACAAAGAAAGTTGACAATTATAGGTCAGGATGGTCATTTGATTTTCAATAAATATATGATCTTCTAATCATCTTCCTCCCCTAGGATTGTCCTTTTTTCCAAAAAATAAATATGCCGATTAGACAGTGCTTATTAAAACTGATCATCACACCTGTTAACATCAGATTTTTCATTTTATTATTTTTGAGTAAATAAAACGGAAAATTTATGGCTCTTAAAAGATCCTACAATAAGATGATTGGCGGTGTTTGTGCCGGTATCGCCGAATGGCTGGGATGGGATCCTACAGTTGTACGGGTAGGTTATGTGTTATTATCTGTACTTAGTGCGGCATTCCCGGGTATTCTCGTGTATATAATTTTATATTTTGTGATGCCCCCGCCGGATGCTCCCTAGACAAGGAGGATATATGAAAGGCTTTTACCTGAATAAGACATTTTTGGTAATATTACTTCTTCCATTCCTGATACTGGCAGTTTTCTGTAATTCGAAGGATGATCTGCTATCGGGAAATCAGGGTGATATAAAGCTCCCGCCCGGATTTAAGATCGATGTTTATGCAGTTGTTCCCGGTGCAAGGTCGATGGCAATGAGTGAATCAGGTGTTCTGTTCGTCGGAACCCGGGGGAAAGGGAAAGTATACGCTGTTGTAGATACTAATAATGATAAAAAGGCTGATAGAGTTATAACAATAGCAAATGGACTGGATACACCAAACGGGGTGGCACTGCATAATGGAGATCTTTATGTTGCCGAAATCAGCCGCATAATTAAATTCCCCGATATAGAAAATCATCTTGATGATCCTCCCTCCCCTATTGTAGTAAACGACAATTTCCCGACGGCAAGACACCATGGATGGAAGTTCATTAAATTTGGTCCTGACGGAAAACTGTATGTTCCTGTCGGTGCACCCTGCAACATCTGTAAAAGTGAAGATGAGCGCTTTGCTTCGATAATGAGGATGAATCCTGACGGCAGTGATCTTGAAGTTTACGAACATGGTATAAGGAATACGGTTGGGTTCGACTGGTCGCCTTTTGATAGTGTCCTCTGGTTTACCGATAACGGAAGGGATATGCTGGGCGATAATGTGCCCCCGGATGAACTGAACAGGGCGCCTGAGAAAGGGATGAACTTCGGATATCCTTATATGCATGGGCAGGATATCCGGGACCCTGAGTATGGACAGGGAGTGGATCTTTCTCAGTTTACAAAACCTGTGATGGATCTGGGTCCTCATGTTGCAGCCCTGGGAATGGAATTCTACACCGGGAACATGTTTCCCCCAAAGTATAAGAACTCGATCTTCATTGCCGAGCATGGTTCGTGGAACCGCAGTAAAAAGATCGGCTATCGTGTAATGTTCGTTAAGCTGGATGGAAATGATCCGGTAAGCAAAGAACCATTTGCAGAGGGTTGGCTCCAGGGTGAATCTGTATCGGGAAGGCCTGTAGACGTGGAACAGATGAATGACGGATCACTGCTTGTAAGTGATGACTATGCGGGAATGATTTACAGGATAAGCTATAATAAGTAAAAAGCGATTTAATCTTTTCCTTTTTTTCCTTTGACCTTTTTACTCCTTCCTTCCTCAGGATACGTATGCATATAAATATTCAAATGGTATACCCCGTCTTTCACATCTTTAATTTCAAACGCAAAACCTGTGGGCCGTCGGTATTTATCCTGTGAATCAGGATTTGTATAAGGAGAAAAGACAGTTTTATAGCCGGGACGAAAAGCATCCCTGCCGTCTCCCGCCCGTAACGGATCCTGTACCGGCTTACCCGTCAATGTATCCGGGTAATAAATAATTTCATTTGCAGGATAATTTTTCCCTTCGATAGGTATAAGGAATGAACTGAAGGTCATGGTACCCGGTTTCCTTATTCTCATCCAGGCGATTGTAGACAGGGAGTCCTTTCGGGAACCAGTCGGGATATATGTAACTCTTCACCTCCCAGTTAAATCTTCCGTCGGCCGGGATCATCTGCATAAAAGTTGCAGCACCTGCAGCCGCATCCTGACGCATAACATATATTCCCTTTTCACTTTTAACTTTTGAACTGTTATCCCAGCGTGATATTCTCTGATGATTCTCCAGGTAAAAGTACTGAGATGATGCCGAATCAATTTCAATTCTTATTGCGTCGCCGGTGGTAATAAAATCATCGAGAAGGATGTCCTTTAAAGTGATCGTATCATTTTTTATCGTCCGAATATTTATCCAGCCAAGCCTGTTCCTCTCATAAGAATTGATCATAAAAGATCTTACTTCATAGCCGGAAAGCATTGCCCAGAATCCCCGGCCATTATGGTACTGGTTGCCGCCGATAAGGAAATGAGCGAACTCGTGTATTGAAAAGCGGAAAGGATCCTTGTAAAAGATGTCCCGGAGTGTTGCCCCTCTATACACAAAGCGGGATGAATCATCAACAGGGACATTGCCGGTGTTAAGTGAGCCGAACCATCCTGAACCGAAGATCCGATTATATAGTGTCGATATTGAATCGGGGTAATCCATTATAAAATTTCTGTAGATTATAAAAACTACATCTACCCTGCCGTCGGCTGAATCTTCAAATTCGTAGTTCCTGGTTTTGTGAATATTATCGAAGCGGGCAAAGTCCATCCTTTTATCCAGTGTTCCGATGATTTCCTTGTTTATCTTACCGTAATTTTTTTTGTTATTGAAATACCATTCCCTGCTGTGTGGAGCGGTAACCGTGTCGCATTCTCCTGTGAATTTTAATTTATTAAATGACATCTGGTTAAAATAATCGGTCATTGATCCGGGAGTAGGATTATCTGTCCAAACCGAATCTACCCATGTATGGTTTGTCATTCGTAAAGGAGCCCCGCCTGCGGGCCACCTTTTATCTCCAGGCAGGAAGTTATCGTCGGGAAACTGAGCAAAGATAAAGAGCGCATGAATACTACCGATTGACGGCAGATCCCGCCCACCGGGCTGGTCTTTGGATACGGGGCGTACACGTTCCGCCATCTGTTTTGTCTTCCCGGTATTATTTAAATTTTGCGGAAATGTTACTCCTGCCAGGAGGAAAACGAGGAACGCAGCAGCCCGATATTTTGTTATGACTTTCATATGGAAGCTTCTCATGCTGAAGTTTAAGTGAACTTTTCCTAAGTTTCAAATGAGCTTTTACTAAAAAAAGGTATTTCGCATTGGATAATCTGCTTGCAGCCCGTTTAACGATGTCTATAACGCTGGGGTTCCATATTATATTTGCCTGCATTGGAATGACGATGCCTTTCCTGATGGTTATCTCTCACTGGATCTGGATCAGAAAGAAAAACAAAATTTATCTTGACCTTACTAAAACCTGGTCAAAAGGCGTAGCTATCTTCTTTGCCATTGGCGCAGTATCCGGAACTGCATTGTCATTTGAACTGGGACTCCTTTGGCCTGGATTTATGAAGCACGCGGGTCCTATCATTGGTATGCCCTTCAGCTGGGAAGGAACAGCCTTCTTCATTGAAGCAATCTGCATAGGACTTTTCCTTTACGGCTGGAACCGGCTCAATCCTTACGTGCACTGGGCTTCGGGATTGCTGGTAGGTGTATCAGGTGTTCTTTCCGGAATTTTCGTCGTTACAGCGAATGCCTGGATGAATGCACCGGCAGGATTCGACTGGGTGAACGGGCAGGCTTTTAACATACGTCCTTTCGAAGCAATGTTTAATCCTGCCTGGGTAAGCGAAACGCTTCATATGACAATTGCTGCTTTTGAAGCCACTGCTTTCGGTGTTGCAGGGATTCATGCCATCCTTCTGTTAAGAAAACACAATTACGAGATCCATAAGAAAGCGATTATTATCGCATTAAGTTTCGGAAGCATCTTTGCTTTGCTTCAGCCGATCAGCGGCGATCACAGTGCGAAGGATGTGGCCGGCCGTCAACCGGAAAAGCTGGCCGCCATGGAAGGTCTGTTTCACACCGAACAGAGCGCGGGTTTAACAATCGGCGGAATACCAGATATGCAGAATCAGGAAATGCACCTTGGAGTAAAAGTACCTGGACTCTTAAGCTTTCTTGCATATGGTGATTTTAATGCAGAAGTAAAAGGACTTAATGACTTCCCGCGCGAAAACTGGCCGCCGGTGGTGCCGGTTCATTTAGCCTTTCAGCTGATGGTGGCGTGCGGATTTTTCCTTGCTGCCGTGGGAGTAATTTTCTGGCTTCTGAGATGGAAATGGAAAGATTACCTGTTCGATAAAAAATTCCTCTTGCTGACTGCAGTTTCAACTCCTCTTGGATTCCTCGCGGTTGAAGCAGGATGGACGGTTACCGAAGTTGGCCGTCAGCCATGGATCATATACAATATAATGAAGACCGCAGATGCAGTTACACCGGTGCCGGGACAGGTAGTTCATCTATCTGTATTTGTTATTATTTATTTTATACTGACCATTGTTGCGGTCTGGCTGATGAAACGACAGGTCAGGGCACTGCACGCATCACAAACACCCGAAAATACAGGAAACTAAATGCTGTACGTTGTAATAATATTCTTGTTGGTTGCGGTTTATTTATACTGCCTGCTGGGCGGGGCGGATTTCGGTGCGGGTATAATTGAGCTGTTTGCGGGTTCGAATAAAGATAAAATCAAGAACCTCGTCAGCAATGCTATGGGTCCTATCTGGGAAGCCAACCACATGTGGGTTATTATTACTGTTGTGATCCTTTTTATGGGTTTCCCCACTATTTATACCCAGGTCTCCATTTCGCTTTATATTCCTTTAATCGTTCTGCTGATTGGTGTTGTACTTCGAGGTACTGCCTTCACCTTCAGACATTATGATGCTGTTCAGGACGGTTCACAGGAAGTTTATTCACGCATCTTCGCTGTTTCCAGCCTGCTTGTGAGTTTCTTTTTTGGTTTGATAATCGGGGCGCTGGTATCAGGAAAGATAACTACTGTGCCCTCGAACTTTTTTGAGGGATACCTTCATCCATGGATAAATCTGTTCAGTATATCTACAGGAATTTTTGTCTGCAGTCTTTTTGTCTTTATTGCTTCTGTCTACCTGATAAGTGAAACTACAGAAAAAGAATTAAGGGAATTGATAATCAGCAAGACGAAGCTGGCTACACTGGTGATGGTGTTGAGCGGTGCGATGGTGTTTATATTTTCTTACGTCGAAGGTGTTGATTTCGCTGACAGATTTCTCAGCCATCCTGTGAGTATTATAATAATCGTGTTGGCAACACTGGCACTTCCGGTTTTATGGAACATCATTGGAAAAGGACTGATCTGGCCGTCGAGGATACTGGCTGGTGCGCAGTTATTTTTTATCCTCGCGGCATTTTACCTGATATATTTTCCTGAAATAGTGATAGTAAAAGGAGGCAGCAACATTACCCTGTTTAATGCAGCAGCTCCGGATGCAACATTAACACAGTTAGGCTGGGCGCTTATTGTTGGTTCGTTCTTAATATTCCCAACACTTTTTTATTTATTTAAGGTATTTAAAGTCGGCAGATAAAACCCTTCCATCATTCGCCGCACTTATTCAGATTTCTTATTTACCTGTTTACTTAACTCCAGCTTATCAGCGAAATCAGCACTAAAGTTTTCAATCATTCCGGCCACTTCCTCATTTTTTGTAGCCCTTCGATAGGTATCTGCCATCTTAAGAAATGTCTGATGAAAGTAGACATTCATATCTTCTACCATCATCTCTTTAGTCCATAGGTCGATTCCCATCGTGGCGTTTTCGTGCTTATCCCATAAGGAAAGCATCATCGACTTACTTTCTCTTCTGCCTTCAATGCCCGAATCGGAAGCGCTCCATTCAATTTTCACAGGAACCTTCTTCTCATCCAGTTCCACATATAATTTAATCTCGGAATTTTTACTCATTTTATATCCTGTCCTATGTTTCAATTATTTTTTAATATTATTATAAAAATAAACATTTTATTCTATTGATTTAGAATGCAGCAGGGTAATAATTACTGGAATACTAAAGACGTATCGTCTTCCTTCTGGTTTTGCTTTTTCGGAAATGAAGATATAATTTAGATTATATTGGATGTAATGGTTTTAATTTTTCGCAGTTCTGCCTGAATGTGACAGGATAGATAACTGCAGAAAAAGAGGAGATATGATCAAGAAATTCAGTCCTTTAATATTCCTTATGCTTTTCGCCTTTGTTCCTAAGGTGAACGCTCAAATTTTCAGCATCGGCGGTTTTATAGGGGGAGGAACTGTTGGAGGATTCTCAGCATCTACCGGGGCTTATACTTCCTCTCTCTTTGCAGAGTTAAGTACGCCTTTCTTCGGATTTAACACGAGATTAAGTTTTGTATATGGCCAGGATTTCAATTACCTCCTTCCCGGAAGTACTAACAGATATTTCCCTTTCTTGAAGGCATATACATTGAAAGCAATTTTCACCCAGCCGCTGAGCGAACCTTATTACCTTGAGGAAGGCTTTGGTCCAGCCGTAATAGAAGACAGAACCTTCAGCAATGTAGATGAATGGAATTACGGAACGGCTTTCTCAATAGCTGCCGGAATGGATCTGAGGGAGTATAAAATAACAGGTTTTAAAGTCGGAGCCGGAGTTGAGTACTCAATTACTTTCGGCAATACCTTCGCTAAATACATCTCGGTACATTTGCAGGGTCAGTACTATTTCTAAAATAAAATGCCGGGCTGAACACCCGGCATTTACTTTGTGAAAAATACTCTAAGCTTTATTTACTTGTGGGGTCTGCTTCCGCAGTCTTTGCTCCGGTCAATTTTCCGTTCCGCAGTTCATCACTTAATCTCGTCGCTTTGTACATATTCTTTACTGCTTCCAAAAGTCCTGCTGAATGCACTGCAACCATCCTGTTTTCTTCAGGCGTATAAATAAAGTTGCCGGGCAGACTCTGAATGTTTCCGTCGAATGCCAATCCAACTATCTCTGCTTTTTCATTTATAACGGGACTTCCGGAATTGCCGCCTATTATATCGTTGGTTGCAACAAAGTTAAACGGCGTTTCAAGCTGAAAATCTGCAGGCGGATTAACCCATCTCTGAGGAAGGTTCCATGGATCTTTTTTTCCGAAGGAGTAATACCTGTCATACAACCCGTAAAAAGTTGTATAAGGAGGAGCAACTGTTCCATTATAGGGAAATCCCTTTACCACTCCGTCGGATATGCGAAGTGTGAATGTAGCGTCCGGCGGAATTGATGTTCCGTAAACAGCAAATAAGGCTTTTCCCAGCTCCTGGGAATACACGCCTTCTTTATCAAGAATACTACTCACTTTACTCCTGAGATCCCCACGGGCATCTTCTGTATGCACAATAAAGTAGATAAAGGGATCGTCTGAGTTCAGGATTGCATCGGGACCTTTATCAATCAGGGCCATAAGTTTTACTGAATCTGTCAGTACCGTATTGGCAAGCATATAATTAACAGCATCTTCTCCCCTTCTGCCGCCGGTTAATTTCTGAACGAGTGAATTATCTTCACCCAGGTATTGATAGAAAACCTTAACCTGATCCTTAAGCAGATCGCGCTGTTTATCCATATTCAGGCTGTCGGGAATTATATCAGCAATCGTGGTATCAAGAGCTCCACCGGTATAATCCTCATCTCTCTGGTCTTCCGGAAGCTTCAGTTCATTTGCAAGATCAACTACATCTCCGGCAACAAAGAATAATTCAGACGTTGTTAAAGGATTTAACGACAGAGCAAAAAGTTTATTTGAAACATCCCTCAGTTGCTCTCTTGTCCCGGCAATTTTATCCCAGAGGTCACCGTACTTTGATCTCAGATCCGGATTAGCCATCACAGCAGCTTTAAACTTCTTCTCGAAGTCGCGCTTTTTTTGCATCAGCACAGGGTTGCGGAGTCCTTCCAGCATTCCCTTATAGGCTTTCTGTGAATTTGAGAACATAAACAGCCTGTTCTGGAGTTCGGTTTTCCGTTCAGGATTATCCTGAATCATTTGTTTGTACATATCCACCATATTGTCAAGCATTTCCAGGGTACGCGGATAGGCTATATCCCTCGCGTATTCAAGCTGAGCCACGGTATTAAGCCTGTCGGTTGAGCCTGGGTTGCCAACTACGAATACAGGTTCTCCGGCCACTGCTCCGCTGTCGCTCCATTTGAAGTAATCGTCTGTTTTAAGAGGATTTCCATTGTCATCGTACACCCTGAAAAAGGTGCAGTCGAGATCATAACGCGGATAGGTAAAGTTATCCGGGTCTCCTCCGAAGAATCCGAGCTCTGTTTCGGGAGCAAATACAAGCCTTACATCATTATATCTTTTATAACCGTATTCCGAATACTTGCCGCCGTTATACAGAGGAGTAATCTGAATTCTTAATCCGGTACTCTCCTTTTCCCGGGTTTTGATCTCATTAATTACACTATCCTCGATAGCCGTTTTCTCCTCTTCGGTGTGACCTTTATCCATTGCATTCTGAATTTCATCCGTTACATCCCTGATCAGTACCAGCTGGTCGACATAAAGTCCGGGAACCGGCCGCTCATCTGCCAGGGTTGCAGCATAAAATCCATCCTTCATCAGGTCTTCACCCTCTTTGGTAACATCTGCCACGCTTTCCCTGCCGCAGTGATCGTTGGTCATTACAAGTCCGTCTGCCGATACAAACGAGGCAGAACAATAATTTGCAAAACGAAGGGCTGATTTTCTGACATGATTAAACCATTCCTTCGTCGGTTTGAAATTATATTCTTTCTGAAAGTAGTCGACAGGAGGATATTCGAATGTCCACATCTTCCCCATATCAAACTTACCTGCTTTTACCGTATCAAGGTTTAACCAAGAATACGCACCTTTTGGGCTGGTACTTTGTCCTGATTCCGTCGCTTGTTGTGACGAAGAACATCCCGGTAAAAAGGTAAAAGCCGCTGCGAGTATTAGTAATGTTAAGAATTGTCTGAATATGTTAGTCATATTTATTCCTGAAAAATTTAAAGGAACATAAATTCAAATTTACCATAATTTGATGCACCAAAGAAGAATCTGAAGCACATCTTTAAATAAAAAAAGGGAAACAGGCATATTACCTGTTTCCCTCAGCTAAAATGATCTGGCAATCACAAATGGATTACCGGTAAAATGGTCGATGAATATGGTTAAATATATGAATCCGGCTGATACAGCGGTTCAATTTCCCATTCATCTTCTACAGTTCCCACGCAGTGCGAACACTTGGGAACATTAAAAACAACCTTCTCCTCGTTGGGATTAGCCCTGACAAAGTTGAGTATCGTCCGACAGCTGGAGCACTGCACAATGTGCGACGTGGTAGTCTTCTTGCTGCATTCTGGACAAATAAACCCAAGCTCACCTGGAGTTTCTTCAGGGTTAACCAGAAATATAGCATTACATTTTGAGTGGTTGCATTTGGCGAAGTGCCACTTAACAGTATCCTTTGTATCGATAACTAGCTCCCTAGAATTTTTAATTGGCATAAACATAAGTAGTATTAAATAAAAAGTCCATTGAAAAAATATTCTCTTACTAAAATCTCTCTCACTTGAATCGTCAGATAAATTTCATAAATTGAGGCATATAAAATTAAACGCAGATAGTTAATAAAAAACCTATTTTAAATTCTACGAATTATTTTTCAACTTCCCCTTAATGAGGAGAATAAATGGACAAAATAAATTCTTTTAAGGCTTATGATATAAGAGGCAAAGTGCCCTCTGAACTGAACCCGGAGCTTGCCTATAATGTTGCTGTAGGTTTTGCCAAACTGACAGACGCAGAAAATGTGGTGATTGGACATGATATCCGAAAATCCTCAGAGGCCATATCGGATGCGATTAAAAAAGGACTGAATGATCACGGTGTGGATGTGGTTGATATAGGATTATGCGGTACGGAGATGATATATTATGCAACCCCTGTTTACGAGGCAGACGGCGGTATCATGATTACAGCAAGTCATAATCCCCCCGAATACAACGGTATGAAGTTCGTCGGAAAGGGATCCGTTCCGATAGGCTATGATTCTGGTCTTAGTGAAATTGAAAAGATGATCCTCAATGATGATCTTCAGATCCATAACCTGGAGCCCGGGGACGTTGATCACGATAATGTAATGAGCGGGTTTATAAATCATCTTCAGAAGTTTTATGACGTAAAAAAAATTAAGCCGTTTAAGGTTGTGGTAAATGCTGGTAATGGCTGTGCGGGACTGGTAATAGACGCCCTGGAACCTGTACTGCCGATAAAAATGATAAAGCTTTTTAATGAGCCTGACTCTGATTTTCCTAATGGCGTACCTAATCCCCTTCTGCCGGAAAACAGAAAGCCGACTATAGATGCCGTTGTTGAGGACCATGCCGATCTTGGTGTTGCATGGGACGGTGATTTTGACAGGTGTTTCTTCTTTGATGAGAAAGGTAATTTTATTGAGGGATATTACATAGTAGGACTTCTGGCCAAATCTATTCTGAAAAACAATCCCGGCGCTAAGATCGTCCACGACCCGCGTCTTGTATGGAACACTATCGAAATTGTTAAGAAGAGCGGTGGAGAACCGGTTGTATCAAAAAGCGGACATGCTTTCATTAAACAAAAGATGAGAGAAGTCAATGCGATTTACGGCGGAGAAATGTCTGCTCATCATTATTTCCGGGAAAATGCTTATTCAGACAGTGGTATGATTCCCTTTCTGCTTGTTATGCAGCTAATGTCGGTAGAAAACAAGCCTCTGTCCACTCTGGTTGAAGAAATGATAGCGGCGTATCCATGTTCGGGAGAGATAAACTCAGAGATCGAGAACCCGAAAGCAAAGCTTGACGAGGTTGAAAAGAAATATTCCGATGGTAGGATTGATCATCTCGACGGACTAAGCGTTGAGTACGACAACTGGAGATTCAACCTCAGGATGTCGAACACCGAACCAATAATAAGACTTAACGTCGAAAGCCGCGGCGATAAACAGCTTATGGAAGAAAAGACAGAGGAGCTGCTCAAAATTATCAGGGAATAAAGACTGGATCAGCCTAAATCTTTACTTCGAGCTTGAACGGGATTTTCAGTTTTTCCCATTGAAGACTGACGACAGCAGTAGAATCACTTGTCTTTGTAATCTCGTATCTGAGCCACTCTGTGAAATTGCTTTTCTCGGGTTTTACATTTATCCGAAGTGCATCTTCTGCTTCGTTGTATTCAAAGGCACCCCACTGATCGGCCACCTTGTTGAATATCAGCGTCCATTCACTTTTACCCGGGATAGCAAAAAATCCGTATGAGCCTTTGGAAAGTTTCTTTCCGTTAACGGTTACATCAGTACTGAATGTTATTTTTGTGGCTTCGTTTGCACCTGCACGCCATACTTTATCATAAGGCACCAAACCTCCCCATATCTTTCTTCCCTTTACACCGGGTCTGCTGTAAGAGATGGTAACATCGGTAAAACCGACCGTCTGGCTGACAGAAGCTTTGGGACTAATTCTTACTTTATCTTCTTTCTGCTGTGAATACGTATTGGATAAAAGCGCCGAAATGATCATTGCTGTGATTAGGTAAGCGGATAAACGCATCATTGAAAACATTTGGTGACTCCTGGTGTTCTTTTATAAAAGGCATAATGTTTATCTTAATTTATAAAAATGCCGGTATTTCCCCAATAGCAGTTCAGACTAAAAATTTAAGACCTTCTATAAGTCTCCCTATATCTTCGGTATTATTATAAAAATGCGGCGAAATACGCAGAATTCCTTCCCTTACAGCTGCTTCTATTTTCTTTTCCTGCAGTACTTCAAGTATGGAATTTGCTTCTTTGTGCCGAAATGATACGATTCCTGATATATATTTTCCATCGGAAACAGACAGGAGTGGTTCTATTCCGATTCGCTCGAGTTCGGCAATAAGCTGTTTCGAGTTAGCTAATACATTTTCTTCCACTTTATCTGTTCCGAAATCCCTGAATAATCCAAGTGAAGCATTCAGTGCATAAATTCCTGCTGAATTCAGAGATCCGGGCTGAAATCTCTCTGCAGAATCTTTCAAAGAGAGGTTGTAATCCAGAAGGTTCCATCCGTCTTCTACTCCAAGCCATCCCACGTAAACAGGATCAATTTTCTGCTGCAGGTGCTCTGAGACGTATATAAACGAAAGTCCTTGTAAAGCCAGCATCCATTTCTGCGTACCGCAGGATATAAAGTCAACTTTACATTCCTGCACATCCAGCCGAAATGCGCCCATGCCCTGAATTGCGTCAACACTCAATATTATTCCCAATCGTTTACATTCGGTACCAAGCTTTTTCAGATCAATCCTGTATCCTGAAAGAAACTGAACCATACTTACAGATACCAGTCGGGTCTTCTTAGTAAATGCTTCAATTATATCCTCGGCGCTGACAATCCCTTCATGAGATTTCACAATAATGATTTTAACCCCCTTTTTTTCGAGGTTCATAAAAGGATAAACATTTGCCGGGAATTCAAGATCATTAAGTATTATTTCGTCCCCCTTTTCCCAATGCAGTCCCTGGGCAAGCAGATTAAGACCATTTGTCGTATTGTCCATAAAGGCTATTCTGCCGCTTTCTGTATTCATATACGAAGCGAGAATATCCTTCGTCTCTTCGGTTACCTTCGCGAATCCGGGATAGTCATCAATCTTAACCTCACTCCTTGTTCTGAAGTACTCATTCATCCGGTCGAGCAGGCGTAAAGAGAATGGTCCCGTTGCAGCATGGTTTAAATAGGTTATTCCCTTATCTATGTGGGGAAACAGTTTTCTAACATCTTTTTTTGTCATAAAATTTATTTTTTTATGTGCCAATAATAACAATTATTATTGTTTAATATTAAACAGTAATCACTTAAAAGATCTATTTCTTTGAAATTAAAACCAATAATATTTAGATTTTTAACTCAGGTTTTTAAGAATATTAAAATTCTCATCGAAAGCAGGTATAAAATATGGCACACCCCAAACCAACAAAACACAAGGAGTTAAAACCGGAAGATTTACGATGGAATTGCGATCCCGATATTTTTGAGTTTGATTCAACAAGCGACCTTGAGCCTATGGAAGGAATAATAGGCCAGGAAAGAGCATTGAAAGCAATAAGACTGGGTGTAGATTTACGCGCTCCCGGTTATAATATTTTTATTGCAGGACTCTCCGGGTCAGGCAAGGCCACTACCGTAAAAAAGATGCTGGAAAAAATCAGTTCCAACTGTCCTCCTCTCTGCGACTATGCTTTTGTTAATAACTTTAAGAATCCCGACTCACCTATCCTTTTAACTTTTGCTATTGGGAAGGCAAAGCAGTTCAAACAGGACCTTGCTTCCGCAATAGGGATTCTGAAGAACAGGATACCCCAGACGCTGGATAGTGATATGTTTACAGAAAGAAGGAAACAGCTGGTTCAGGAATATAATGAGCAGGAACAGAAACTGATGAATGAATTTGACCAGAAGCTGAAGGAGGATAATTTTACACTTGTACAGGTAAAGGTAGACGGAGGAGGAGCGAGACCGGACATTTACCCGTTAATTGACGAAAAACCTGTACCTATCTATCAACTGGACGAAAAGATAAAAGACGGCAGTCTGACTAAAACCGATGCAAAAGAAATAATAAATAAGTATAACGAACTTCAGCAGGATCTGAAGGTTATCTTCAAAGAGGGATTGAAGATCAGTCAGAATTTTGAAAAAAAGATGCTCGACATTGAGAAGGCGGCTGTTGAAATGGTGGTTAAGAGTGTAATGGATAATATTCGTGATAGGTATGATGATGCTAAGGTGATCAATTTTATTGATCAGGTTGAGAACAACATAATGGAGAATGTGCAGGTATTTAAAGGCGTGAAGCCGGAGGGGCAGATGACCCCGGAAGGATTTGAGATCGACTATTTTAAGGAATATGATGTTAATATCATTCTTGATAATAGTGAGACAAAGGATTGTCCCGTTATTATTGAAACTTCACCAAATTTTATCAACCTGTTCGGCACAATAGAAAAGGTTAGTGACGGCAGGGGCGGCTGGTACAGCGATTTTACGAAAATTAAAGCAGGTTCCATCCTGAAAGCAAACGGAGGATACCTTGTGCTGAACGTACTGCACCTTTTTGAGGAGCCTGGAGTATGGCGTACGCTTAAAAGAGTGTTAACGTATAATAAGCTGGAAATCCAGGAATCACCTTCTGTATTCCAGTTTACTTCTTCTATACTTAAGCCTGAATCGATAGATATTGATACAAAAATAATACTGCTGGGAAGTGACTGGATCTATTCATTACTTGCAGAACGCGAGTATGATTTTAAGAAAATGTTTAAAGTTAAAGCCGATTTTGATTATGAGATAAAAAGATCGGAGAAGGTGATAGTGGAGTATGCCCAGGTAATAAAGAAACTTATTAAAGAAGAAGGACTTTGCGAGTTCGATAAATCGGCAATCTCAAAACTTATTGAAATTAGTGCAAGGTTCGCGGGACAAAAGAATAAGCTGACCACAAGGTTTTCCAAAATTGCAGATATTGCCAGGGAAGCTAATTTCTGGGCTCTTGATGACGGCTTTAATGTGATTAGTGAGGCTCATGTTAAGAAGGCTTTTGAACTGGGTAAGGAAAGACATGGACTGCTTGAATCTAAGATCGATGATATGCTTCAGGATCAGATGATACTGCTTGATACTGAAGGCGAACGGATCGGACAGATAAACGGACTGGCAGTTTATACTACCGATTATTATTCGTTTGGCCGCCCGACAAGAATTACTGCAACGGTTTCTCTCGGCAGCGGCAGCATAATTAACGTTGAGCGTGAAGCGGGTATGAGTGGAAGACATTATAATAAGGGTGTATTAATTATATCAGGTTATTTCAGAGAAACTTTCGGCCAGGATATGCCCCTGTCCTTCAATGCTAATCTTGTGTTTGAACAGTCATATGGAACCGTCGACGGTGACAGTGCATCCTGTGCAGAGATCTTCGCTCTTCTTTCTACACTTGCTGCTCTTCCTATCAGACAGTACCTGGCAGTAACAGGCTCTCTTAACCAGAAGGGAGATGTTCAGCCTATAGGTGGTGTTAATGAAAAGATTGAAGGATTTTACGATCTGTGTAAGGCAAGAGGCTTTACAAAGAAGCAGGGCGTGGTTATTCCTGTTCAGAATGTAAAGGAATTGATGCTGAAGGACGAAGTAGTTGAGTCGGTTAAGAAAGGAGAATTCCATATCTATCCTATATCTAAAGTTGAGGAAGGTATCGAGCTGATTACGGGAGTAAGGGCCGGGAAGAAAACTGCAAAGGGTTACCCTGCAGGTACCGTGTTCGACCTGGTTGAGAAGAAGATAAAATATCTTTATTCGAGATCGCGATCCCTTAGACCCGATGAGGAGAAAAAACGGGGAACCCGCAGGAAAAGGAAATGAAGTCAAGCTTAAATGAAGTCTTTGCAAAGACAAAAATCCTCTGCACGCTGGGTCCTGCAACGGATTCAGCAGAAATGATAAGTAAGCTTGTACTGGCGGGAGTAGACGGAGTGAGATTGAATTTCTCTCATGGTAACTATGAATTTTTTGAAAAGCTTCTTAATAATATTCACGAATCCTGCACCGTAGAAAAGATTCCTCTCGCTGTGCTTGTTGATCTTCAGGGACCCAAAATAAGGGTTGGTGAGTTATCTGAACCTGAAATAGAACTAACTTCAGGAAACGATATAGAGATAACCATACGGGATGTTGTAGGAACGGAAAAACTCATCTCAACTTCCTATAAGGAATTGGTCAGCGATGCTGTTGTGGGCGACCCGGTACTTATTGATGATGGACTTATACGTCTGAGGATCGCTGCCATGACTGAAGATTCAGTGATCTGTAAAATAGAGAACGGCGGAACTTTGAAACCAAAGAAGGGAATGAACCTTCCGGGAATGAAGTTATCCACCCCCAGCATTACCGAAAAGGATTTCAGGGATCTTGAGTTCATACTTAAACACAGAATCGATTATATCGCACTCTCTTTTGTAAGAAAGCCGGAAGATATAACTATCCTTAAATCATGGCTTAAGGAAAGGAATTCTGAAATACCTGTAATTGCGAAGATAGAAAAACGGGAAGCTGTCGACCGGTTCGATGAAATTCTTGAAGAAGCTGATGGAATTATGGTCGCGCGTGGTGATCTCGGTGTTGAACTTCCTGCCTCTGAAGTCCCGGTAATCCAGAAAGAGATCATCCGTAAATGCAATGCCGTCGGAAAGCTTGTAATTACCGCAACCCAGATGCTGGATTCCATGATCCACAATCCTGTTCCAACCAGGGCCGAGGCCTCGGATGTTGCAAATGCTGTATGGGACGGCACCGATGTGGTTATGCTTAGCGGCGAAACAGCAGTGGGTAAATATCCTGTCAGAACCGTAAGTACTATGAATGATATTATCATGAACGCTGAGAAACATTTATTCAATCATATAGTAAAATTTAAAATACCGGAAAAGGTTGAAGAAAATCTGTTTGATTCGGTTGGGAAGGCGGTTGTGTCAATCAGCCGGCAGATAAATGCTTCAGCCATTGCCGCATTTACTTTTCAGGGAAGAACTGCTGTCAATCTTTCGAAATTTCGTCCTGATGCAAAGATTATCGCTTTTTCCAATAGTTTTGAAACAATGAATGAACTTTGCCTGAGATGGGGAGTAATCCCTGTTCATATGGATGAGATCGATAAAGAGCATATTGCGGTGGATAAAGCGAAGAAGGTAATTATTGAAGATGGTTATGTTAAAGAGGGAGACGTAGTTATTTTTGCTGCAGGGGCACCCTATTCTGAAAAAAGCAGGGCAAACTGGCTAAGGTTCGAGATAATTTAGTGTCTTGAAGAATTTATGTAAAATCAGTTGATTGGTATGGTATAAATGAAAAGTAATGATATGAAACTTGCTCAATGGTGGGAACCTGCAGAGAAAAATAAATTATTATGTACCCTTTGTCCCCGCTACTGCAAAATCGGTGAGGGACAGGCGGGGTTCTGCTACATCAGGCAGAATGTAGGAGGAAAGCTTTATACAACAGGATATGGAAGACCTACCGGGTTTGCGATAGACCCCATAGAAAAGAAACCATTAAATCATTTTTATCCCGGTACCGGGGTACTAAGCTTCGGAACCGCAGGCTGTAATCTCGGCTGTAAATTCTGCCAGAACTGGTCGATGAGTAAAGCAAAGCTTGACGACCTGAATGCCCTTACGGCTTCACCTGAGGATGTTGTTAATCTTGCGAAACAATATGGAGTTCCTTCAATAGCCTATACCTATAACGACCCTACTATCTTCGGCGAGTATGTGATTGATATTTCCAAACTCGGAAGAGAAGAAGGAGTAAATTCGGTAATGGTGACAGCCGGCTATATCGATAAGGAAGCCCGTAAAGATGTATATAAATTTATAGATGCAGCCAATGTTGATCTTAAGGGATTTACAGAACGTTTTTATAATAAGCTCACTTTTTCCAGCCTTAAAGATGTTCTTGATACTCTTGTCTGGCTTAAAAACGATACCGATATCTGGTTTGAAATAACAACATTGCTGATCCCCGGCGAGAATGATTCCACTGAAGAAATACAGTCTGAGTGTGACTGGATCCTGAATAACCTGGGGGATTCCGTCCCGGTTCACTTCACTGCCTTTCATCCTGATTTCCGGATGCGTGATAAGAACAGAACTCCTGAGGAAACATTAAGAAGGGCAAGAAAGACAGCAATAGAGACAGGATTAAAATTTGTTTATACCGGTAATGTACACGATCCTGAAGGCCAGACTACCTTTTGTCCCTCCTGTCATCATTCGTTAATTAAGAGAGACTGGCATGACGTATCGAAGAATGTTCTTAAAGACGGCTCTTGCCCCAAATGCGGTTCAAAAATTCCTGGCCGCTTTTAATATCTCTTGAAATGTTTGGAAGAATGCCGCACGAATATCCTGAATTATCTTCAGCCAAATGTCCAATGGCTGCACCCTTCAATTTTTCATCGAACACCAGAGATGTTCAACTATCGTAGAAATGAATTAATCCCGATTATATCTACCCCGTAGGTCGATGTTTTTAAATTCTCTGTTACTTTCACTAAATTTATTTTTTTGAAAATAAATTTCAGGGACATAAGATGGACAGATTAAAAGACAAAATAGTTTTCATCACAGGAGCCAGTTCAGGAATCGGGAAAGCCTGTGCTGAAGCATTTGCAGCCGAAAAAGCTAACCTCATCCTTGCTGCAAGGCGTTTTGAAAAGCTTAAAGAGGATACCGAAAAATTGGTTGATAAGTACGGTATAAAAACAAAAATAATAGAACTTGATGTGAGAAATTCTGAAGCAGTAAAGAAATCATTCGAAGATCTTGAAGATAACTGGAAGAATGTAGATGTGCTGGTTAATAATGCAGGACTGGCACGTGGATTCGATAAGATTTTTGAGGGCAGCGTTACCAGCTGGGAAGAAATGATAGATACCAACGTGAAGGGGCTTCTTTTTGTAACCCGGAATGTTCTGCCCGGTATGATTGACAGAAATAAAGGACATATAATAAATATAGGTTCCACAGCAGGACACGAAGTATACCCCAACGGCAACGTTTACTGCGCTACCAAGTTTGCAGTTAATGCATTGACTAAAGGAATCAGGATGGACTGCCTCGAACATGGAATAAAAGTGAGCACTGTTGATCCCGGCATGGTTGAGACGGAATTCAGCATTGTAAGATTCTCAGGAGATAAGGAGAGAGCAGATAAGGTTTATGAAGGATTGCAGCCTCTCTCCGCACAAGATATTGCCGATGCTGTTGTATACTGCGCCACCAGACCGTCACATGTTAATATCAATGAAATGATTTTGACTCCCTTAGCCCAGGCATCTTCCACCCAGGTTATAAGGAAATAAAAAAAGACCGCTTTACAAAGCGGTCTTAAATCTAAACTGAAGTTCTCTCCCATCGACTGTTTTCAGTGGTCAGGGATACCAACAAGGAATCGGAGTATTAATAAACAAAAAGACTTACATCTCCTGCCCCTTCTCTGAGAACTTCCGGTTCTTCATCGCTCAGATCAACCACCGTTGAAGGTTCGCCCATAAGGGGACCCATTGATAACATCAGATCCACCTGTGAATTAAATATATTTTTAATCTCAAACGGATCAAAAATTACTTCACCTTTCCTGTTGGTTGTACTGGTGCTTATTATTGGATTACCGAGTTCCTCAACCAGTTTCATAGTAATATTGTTATTCGGCACCCTGATTCCCACGGTTTTCCTTTTGCTCCAGAGTTTCTTGGGTACCAGCTTGGCCGCGGGAAGAATGAAAGTATACGGCCCCGGCAGCAGATGTTTCATTGTTCGGTAAGCATAATCAGATACCCGGGCATATTTAGAGATGTCTTTTAAATCGGAGCATACAAAACTCAGCAGCTTGGTGCCGCCGTCATTTTTTATGCTGAAGATCCTTTCAAGTGCTTCTTTATTAAAAATATCACAGCCTATTCCGTAAACCGTATCGGTAGGATATATAATTACTCCCCCTTCTTTCAGAACCGAAACCGCCTTGTTTATGTAGCGTAACTGGGGAGTTTCGGGGTGTAATTCATAATATTCCATATAGTTCTCCTTTTCTCAAAAAAGGTTTTTTTAAGTGAATATTGAGGTATGCACGCAATTAAAGGTATTGTTCATGTACAGATTTTTATTGGATTTATATTCAAAAATAACAGGTAATTTCACTTTGTCAACTTAAATCCGACTGAATATTAAAGATTTAACATGTATGAAATTTTTTGCATCGGAGTATATTTTTTAACTAATATTTTTTTATATTTAACGTTCTAATTTAAAAATACTGAAAGTTCTCAGGAGAGATATTATGTCAAGAAGATGTCAGGTTACAGGCATTGGACCAATTTCGGGAAATAATGTATCACATGCTCATAACAGATCAAGAAGAAGATTCCTGCCTAACCTCCAGAAAAAGAAGATCTGGGTTCAGGAATTAAACCGGTTTGTAACCTTAAAATTAAGTGCCAAAGCTATTAAAAATATCTCTAAGAACGGAACATCTGAAATTGCGAAAATGATCCGTGAAAAGCAGATAAAAGTACACTAGTTCTTACTCCACCCCATTTAAAACAAAAAAGGAAAGCTCAGCTTTCCTTTTTTGATTAATACCCACCTGGTTTATTACTCTCGTACTACCCAGACTTTAATCTTTGCATTCACACTTGCATGCAGCTTTACAGTGATACTGTATATTCCAAGGGATTTAATTGTCTCATCAATTTCAATTTTACGTTTATCTATATCATAGCCCTTTTCCTTAAGAGCATCGCTTATCATCTGGGAAGTTACTGAACCGAATATCTTATCTTCTTCACCAACCTGCACAGGAATTGTAACTGAAACTTTTTCAAGATCAGAGGCTAAGGTTTCTGCAGCATGGATTTCCTGTTCTTTCTTCTTCGCAAAGTTCTTCTTTTCCTCTTCAAGGGAGCGGATATTACCTTTAATGGCAGCGTAGGCTATTTTCCGAGGAAGCAGATAATTCCTGGCGAAACCGTCTTTTACGTCTACAACATCCCCTATCTGGCCAAGTGATTCAAAATTCTCTCTTAGAATTACTTTCATTTCTTCTCCTAATCTGGTTCTATTTTACAGTGTCAGCCACATATGGCAGCAAAGCCATGTGTCTTGCTCTTTTGATTGCAAGAGCTAATTCTCTCTGATAACCGGAACTCGTCCCGGTAATTCTTTTAGGGATTATTTTACCCTGCTCGGTCACATATCTCTGAAGAAGTTTTACATCTTTGTAATCGATATACTTAACATTGTTCTGGGTAAACCTGCAGACTTTTTTAGTTCTTATTTCCTTTTTCATTATCTACCTTATTTTACTTTATAAGATCTGATTCTTCACTTGATAAAAATTTATCGAAAGAGTCTTCCGTGTAATCAACACTACTATGCTCATGATTATCATCAGGATAAGATGAATCCTCATCATCTCCTGTTCCATTATCATTCAGTTTTCCACGTTTGTTAAGGAACTGGATTCTTCTGGCTTTTATTTCAACAATACTTCTGTTATGACCGTCTTCGGATTTCCAGGTCCTGCTCTGAAGCTCTCCGTCTATGAGTACAGCTGAACCTTTTTTCAGTCTGTCGCGGCAGCTTTCAGCCAATTTATTCCATGCTACAATACCAACATAACATACATCCTCCTGCCACTGGTTTGAACTGTCCTTATATTTCCTATTGGAAGCAATAGAAAAATTAACGACAGGAGTATTATTAGTTGTCTGCCGAAAGATAGGATCCTTTGTTAAATTACCGGCGACAATAACGTAGTTAATTTCAGGCATCTTCAATTCAGCCATGGTTTTCCTCCATACTTTATCAATACATTAGTTAATTAGTGATTCATTGCTCTTTTGAAACATCTTTTTCGGTAACGTTCTCCTGATCCTTGCCTTTTTCAGGTTCAGGTTCACTTTCTGACTGAGAATCGCTCCTTTTCTTCTCCAGATATTCCACGGCATCTTTATCAAGGGATATGGTAAGATACCTTAAGATGTGCTCATCCAGAGTGTAATTTCTTTCCAGTTTGGAAATAATATTGGTAGGGGCGTCAAACCTGAAGATAGCATAGTAGCCTATCTTGCTCTTATTGATCATGTATGCTAATCTTTTCCTTCCCCAGTTCTCAATATCCCTTATATTTCCACCATTATTTGTTATGAAATCTTTAATGCGGGTTATAATGCTTTCGATTTGTTCATCATCGAGGGCAGCGTTGATAATAACAGCACTTTCATACGAATTCGTCTTCATCCGGATTTCTACCTCCCTATGGACTTTTGGCCCTCATTCTAAGATGAGAGCAGGGTTATACATATTTTTAATTACTGTGCCTGATAATTTATTTAATTAGAGGCGCAATTACAAGTGCAACTACGGCCATTAATTTCAACAAAATATTCAGGGAAGGGCCTGAAGTATCCTTAAAAGGATCGCCTACTGTGTCGCCGACAACAGCTGCTTTGTGAGGATCTGAACCTTTATAATACTTCTGACCGTTAACCTCGATCCCTTCTTCAAACATCTTCTTGGCATTATCCCAGGCGCCTCCGGCATTCGACTGAAATACTGCCATCAGAACTCCCGTTACAGTTACGCCGGCAAGCAGACCGCCGAGCATTTCAGCACCGCCTGCGAACCCGATGAAAACAGGGGCTGCTACGGCCAGAAGTCCGGGTATTACCATTTCTTTTATAGCTGCCTTAGTGGAAATTTCCACACATTTTCCATATTCTGCTGCACCATCAGCTTTGTCGAATGTTAGTTTATCCTCATTATTCCAGTCGGAGAAATCTTTGCCCTGGTTTTTCTGCATAACCCTCAGAGCATTGGTAAGTGCAGGAATTGATCTGAACTGGCGTCTGACTTCCTCAATCATCGACATCGCGGCTCTTCCCACAGCTTTCATTGCAAGTGCTGAAAATAGAAACGGAAGCATACCGCCAAGGAATAATCCCGCCATAACATTAGCTTTGGAAATATCAATTGCTCTAATATCAGCAGCAGTCATAAATGCACCGAACAAAGCCAGTGCTGTCAGGGCGGCAGATCCGATTGCAAAACCCTTGCCTATGGCGGCTGTGGTGTTTCCTACAGCATCAAGTTTGTCTGTTCTCTGTCTTACTTCCTTCGGAAGGTCCGACATCTCAGCTATACCACCGGCATTATCTGATATAGGACCATAAGCATCAACTGCGAGCTGAATACCGGTATTTGAGAGCATACCTACTGCAGCTATCGCGATGCCATAAAGTCCGCCGAAGTAAAAGGCACCCATTATCGCAATAGCAATTATGATTATCGGGATAGCTGTCGAGATCATTCCGTTCCCGATTCCGGCAATGATGTTGGTTGCAGTGCCGGTAAGCGACTGCCTTACGATGCCCATTACCGGGCCTTTACCCGTTCCCGTATAATATTCTGTAATAACTCCTATCATTACTCCGGCTACAAGACCAATAACCGTAGCCCAGAAAATTCCTGTAGAAGTAATAGTGTAAGTTATTCCGTAAAGAGGGTCTTCATGAGTCCAGCTTTCAGGAAGCATCCATTTTATTATGAAATAAAGTGCTGCTATCATCACAATCGACGAGCCGAACTCGCCATTGTTAAGAGCCTTCTGAGGGTTGCCTCCTTCTCTAACTTTCACAAAGAAAGTACCCATAATCGACATTATGATTCCGACGCCTGCAATAACAAGCGGAAGGAGAACCGCACCGAGGCCGTTAAACTTTCCTGCAAATTCGGGATAAGCAATAAATTCAGCACCAAGAACCATTGTTCCCACGATGGAACCAACATATGATTCAAACAGGTCAGCACCCATTCCGGCAACGTCGCCTACATTATCACCAACGTTATCAGCTATGGTTGCAGGGTTCAGAGGATGGTCTTCAGGAATTCCTGCTTCCACCTTACCAACCAGGTCAGCCCCGACGTCAGCAGCTTTGGTATAAATACCTCCGCCGACACGTGCAAAAAGTGCTATTGAAGAAGCACCAAATGAAAATCCTGTTATCACTGTTATTACCCGCGGCAATCCATCCTGTCCAAATCCGAACAAATTACCGTAAATTAAAAAGAGGGTACCAAGTCCGAGAACGCCTAATCCAACCACACCGAGTCCCATAACCGAACCGCCTGCAAAAGCGATCTCAAGGGCTTTCCCCAGACTGGTTCTTGCAGCATTTGTAGTTCTTACATTAGCCTTGGTGGCAACTCTCATTCCTATGAAACCTGCAAGAGCAGAGCAGAGCGCACCAACGAGGAAGGAAACTGCTATCAGGGGTGACGACTCTACCGGATCAGCAGAAACACCCAGTAATATTGCTACGCAAATAACAAATATTATTAAAACCTTATATTCAGATTTAAGGAATGCCATTGCACCTTCTGCAATGTGACCCGAAATCTTTATCATTTTATCGGTACCGGGATCCTGTTTTTTTACCCAGGATGATTTCCAGTAAGTATAAATAAGACCAAGGACACCGAAAAAGGGTATGATGAGGATGAGATTATCCATGATTTCTCCTAAGTGCTCTTTTGATTATTTTCAGAATTATTGTCGGGATCAGATATCCTGCTGTTAGCGTCTAATAATTTGCTTATGCCCCCCGTAATAAACTCAAAGACAAGTGTTTTAACCGTATCAAATCTTTCTTCCAGTGCTTTCATTTCCTCAATACTGAAGTCAGACAGTACATAATCGGCCATTTCACCCCTTTCAAAATCATTTCCCACGCCTATTCTTATTCTTGGAAACTCATCCGACATCAGGTGATAAATTAATGAATTAAGTCCGTTATGTCCTCCGTCTCCGCCTCTGGCCCTTACACGGATGTCTGAATGCTTAAGATTTACGTCATCATGAATAACGAGCATATCTTTTACATCCAGGTTATATTTTTCTAAAATCTGGCTGGCAGCCAGTCCGCTGTTGTTAACGTAAGTAGTGGGTTTAATCAGCTGATATTCGTTCCCTTCAATACTTCCGGAAGCAGAGTAGTAATCTCCTCTGGCTGCCGTAAAGGAAATAGAATTTAATGAAGCCAGATGATCCAAAATAATAAACCCAACATTATGCCTGTTGTTTTTGTATTTGCTTCCGGGATTGCCTATGCCTAATATCAGCCGCAATTTAAGCTAATCTGCTTATTCTTCCTCTTCCTCTTCTCCCTTACCCTTGCCAATAACTTCTGGTTCAGCATTTTCTTCTTCTGTTTCCATCTCTTCACCTTCAACAGGTTCTTTCTCAACTTTAGGATGAGCAACTGATACAATAACTGATTCTTCGGAACTAAGAAATGTTATATTTTCAATATTCAGGTCTTTAACGTGAATGGAATCCCCGATGTTAAGTTCTGAAATATTTACATCTATACGCTGGGGGATATCTTTCGGCAGACATTCAATCTCAAGCTTATGAATAAGATGCTGAACAATACCGCCTTCTTTTATACCTACAGGAGTACCATGCAGCTGAACAGGAACTTCCAGCTGGAAGGTTTCGCCGGAGGTAAGGCCTATAAGATCGAAGTGAACAACTTTGTCTGTTATAGGATCAAATTGTATGTCTTTTATTACACAATCAAGCTCTTTTCCATCTACCTTCAGAGATACGAGGTGTGTTTCAGTTGTGTAAACGAGCGGTTTAATTGCTTTTTCAGTGACTGAGAAATGTACCGGAGCATCATACTTTGAATAATAAACTCCGGGAACCCTACCGTTGTTCCTTACCAGTTTGCTCGCCTGCTTGCTGCCTGTTTCTCTGACTTCTGCTTCTAATATCGATTTTTCCATTTATAAACTCCAGAACTAAATTTTAACTTTTATCTATATCAAAAAGTGAACTAATTGATTCATTATTAAATGTTCTTCTTATAGCTTCAGAAAAGATTTCCGAAGCCGTCAGAACTTCTATTTTGTCCGATTTAACCGAAAGCGGAATCGTGTCGGATACAAATAATTTTTTAAGTGCGGAATTTTCTATCCTTTCAACCGCATGCCCGGAAAGCAGAGGATGGGTAATTGCACCGTAAATTTCCTTTGCGCCTTTTTGCTTTAAAGCATCAACAGCACCGACAAAAGTTCCTGCAGTGTCAATCAGATCATCAACTATAAGAACGTCTTTATCTTCCACCGAGCCGATAATATTAACTACTTCAGCCTGGTTCTGTATCGGACGTCTTTTGTCTATAACTACCAGGTTTGCGTGAAGCCGCTTCGCGTAAGACCTTGCCATTTTTATTCCGCCGACATCGGGAGAAACAACAACAAGGTTTTCTTTTATTTCTTCAAACTTGTTTATGAAAATAGTGGATCCGTATAAATGATCGAAAGGAATATCAAAAAATCCCTGGATCTGCGGTGCATGCAAATCCATCGTCATAATACGGTCTGCTCCGGCTACTGTTATCAGGTTACCGACCAGCTTGGCAGTTATTGAAACTCTCGGCTGATCTTTCCTGTCCTGCCGGGCATATCCAAAATATGGTATAACCGCTGTAATTCTTTTTGCAGATGCCCTCTTGGCAGCATCTATCATTATCAGGAGTTCAAGCAGATTCTCTGCTGGCGGTGTACTCGACTGAATCACAAAAATATCACAACCGCGGATATTTTCTCCGTACTTGGCCCAGATTTCTCCGTCACTGAATCTCTTTAACTCCAGAGATCCAAGCGGCTTATCTAATTTATGGGCTATGCTTTCAGCTAAAGGTCTGTTAGAACTACCTGAAAAGATTTTGTAATCAGTGGCAGCCATAAACCGGCATTCTGTTTAAAATATAGGCGGTAAATATAACTAAAAGCCTCTGGTATGTCAATAAAATGTTTATTACTGCGGGGCTGTTTCCCATCAAATCTTTTTGACCTGAGTGATCTTGAAAGTGTATTATTTCACTGAAACCATCCTATTATTCCTGCGGTTATCTGCCTTTTGGAGGCCGGGATGAGGCCGAAGACAGGCCGAACAGGAATCATTTCTTCTTATCAGTCCTTTTTTTTCTTAAAAAGAAAAATTATCACTATGAGTAAGACTACCCCTGAAAGAACATAGATCCAGTAAGGTGTTTCTTTCAGCTTATAAGGTTTGAAAGTTACAGAAATTGTCTTTCCGCTCCCTATCTCCGAAAGGTTGTATTCCCATATCAGCACTCTGCCGTCTTTCTTTGTAGCATTATGTGTGATTATATCACCCCCGAAGGTATATTTGTAGGTGACTTTGAAATCACTGCCGTCAAAACCAAATCCTGTGGCAATAGGAGAAATGAACTGAGTAAATACTTTCTGCCCTGCAGCTCCGTCCTCAAGAGAAAAGTGAGCATCTGAAAAGGCCTTAGTGTAATTGAGCGAATCTATGTGATTAAAGGTCATTTCCATTTTAGCATGAATTGTACTGTCGGTGGTATCGGTATAGACTTCAACATCCGTTATCCTGCTGTAGGGAGATGAGAACTGATTCCTTATTGAATCTGCATTAAAAAGGCCGATTTTATCCAAAATCTGCAGATTGTCGTTATTATGCATCTTCATCCAGTAAGTGATCCTCATTTTACCGGATCCGTCAGCATAAAGATTTATATCCTGGATGTAATTAAGACACCCCTGAAAGAGGATAATTAATGGAAATATTATAAGTAAAAGTTTTTTCATTTGAACCGGAAAATAGTGCTGTATGAAATATCAAAAAAAGTATATGAAATAAATTATAGAAAATTTTTAATATTTTCATTAAGTTTTCCCGTTTAATTTACCTGGAGACGAATAAATGCCGACGTATGAATATAAGTGTACTCAATGCGGTTATGTTTTTGAACTGTTTCAGACGATGAGTGCTGAACCTGTCAAAACCTGTCCAAAATGTAAGGGTATTGTAAAGAGATTGATAGGACCGGGTGCAGGCCCCATCTTTAAAGGAACCGGATTTTACCAGACCGATTATAAAAATGCAAAATCCTCATCCGGAGGAAAAAGTTCTTCGGAAAATAAGTCATCAGATAAGAAGTGAACTTTCCGCCCGAAAGAGAATATTTCAGACGGAATTTTATCTAGAAATCAGCACCCAGAGATATATAAAACTTAGGCTGACCGAAAGAATTAACGTTATAAGGCCACGCAACATCAAATCTTAGCAGGAAGTAGAGAAAATACAATCGGGCACCGACACCTGTTCCCATAAGTAAGTCCTTGCTGAAAGTATTATTGTAAGCATCTTTCGTAAACAACCTTAAATCATGATTTTTATTCCATGCCGCACCTGCATCAATAAATGCCACTCCAAGTATATTACTAAATAGAATCGGCAATGGACCTGTAATAAGATACCTGATCAGGGGGAATCTGAATTCAAGGTTCATCAGTGCATACCTGGTTCCTATTCTTTCTGCATAATCATAACCCCTGAGCGGCAGTCCGGCGGTAAGGAATGCAAAATCGGATGCAGAATTTATTGGTATTTCGGTAGTCGCAAAACTCCTGTTTATCCAGTTATCAATTCCGCCGATAAAGAATCGTTGAGGATTCCTGCCGCCGGAATAACCTCCCGAAAGTCTGAATGCAAATGAATAAAAGTCTCCCATCTTAAAGTAAGTTCTGTAGTCGCCCAGTAATGAATAGAAGCTCTTCTCACGGTTAAAGAACCCGGGATACCCGAACACGTCGAACCTGTATCTTGTACCATCAATAGGAGATGTATATCCCCATAGTACATTATCGTGAACGAAGCTTAAAGTCGGTATCAGGTATGATACTTTTTCAGTGGGTTCGCCAGGATTATCAAGATTTTCACTGGATACATGAAGATAACTTAAGGCGCCTTCAAGTCTGTAAAACTTGTTGAGGGGATAACTCATCGATCCAATAAAACCAAAATTCCTGAATCTGAAAAGATTAGTACCTATTCCGCGTGAGAGGAACAGGAACCTGGCGGTATGAAATCCTTCTATTCCGTAATTCATACGGCCGCCAAGATATTGATATGTCAACCCGTAATCACTGTTTTTTAAGTCGATCTGCAGACTGGTGATTCCTATTAGCCTGTGATTCCCCAATACGTCGCTGAATGAGAGCACCGTTGTACCTAATAGACCGTACAGTGAACTATAGCCTGCATTCGCATAAACTATATCGGGTGAAAAAGTTATTTTATACCTGTTAACCTTATAGTTGCCATTGGAATCAAGATTGTCTGTCAGGTTGAATTTCTGGTTAACGGAATCTGTAGAATCGATATTAAACGACGAGCTTGATCCGAAGACATAGTTATTAAAATCTATTTTTACTGAATCCCCATAGACATTGGTTGTATCTACATACTTACCGGTATAAAATGACAGCCTATCCGAATCGTCATTTTCTCTGCGTGCCTTTTCAAACACCAGAGTATCCTCGTTTGCCTCATTGGTAATATTTCTTAATCCGGCTACATACTTTGTCAGTGGAAGTTCTTTCTCATCAAGATTTATGTCAAATGGATTGTTCAGCAGGAAAATATTAAAGCCTGCTTCGTATAAAGATGAAAACGCAAGTTTTTTCCCGTCCTTTGAAATTGAAAGCTGGTAAAGTCCGTCAAGAGAATTGGTTACCGGCACCGCGGGTTGATCTTCCGTCAGATCAAGCTTGTATATATTGTTAATACCGTTATGATCTGAAATGAATAAGATATGCCTGCCCTCCGGACCAACTACAGGAAACGATTCATTATCCTCCTGTGTATTGGTAACACGCTCTATTTTTCTGTCGGCCACATCTACACTATATATATCATTCTCGCCGTAATCAAAGTTGTAAATCTTAAAAGATTCCGGTAATAATGAAGCATCCAGATTATTCTCACGATCAGATACAAAGAATATTTTTTTGCTATCGGGTGACCATGCCGGGTCCTTATCAGAAAAGATATCCCCGGTCAGGTTTTCAAGCTTTTTTGCTTCAAGATCATATACGTAGATATCCGACTGCCTTGCTGTATGTCCCACAAAAGCAAGCTTTGTACCGTCGGGCGACCAGTTTACGCTCTGTATTCCGTCGAGGTGAACCGGAACAACCTCTTTATCCTCACTCTCTACGTTTATAAGGTAGATAACATCAAACCCGCCGCTTTTCACTGATAGTGCTATCCTCCCACCGTCAGGCGACCAGGTAAGACTCGGGGTAATGATATTGAGCTCTTCGAAATCCGGAGTACGGTTGCCTGCAACCAGTTTCTTTATGATCTTACCGTCGATAGCATCCATCAGGTATACATCAAAGTAGTAATTTCTGTCGGTTATAAATGCAATTTTGTCACCCTGGGGAGAAAGGGCAGGACTGGTATTATAGAAACCTCCCTCTTTTCTGTTGTCGGTTAATCGCTTAGCAAATTCGTCAGGATCATTCCTCACCGCTACATCCGGCCAGTATGTTTTCTTTATATCTTTCTTCCACCTCTCATTAAGCTCTTTCAGGCTAAGTCCAATAGATGCTCTCATACCCTCTTCCACGCTTCCGGAGCCCTTAATTTTATTTATTAGTTCACCGATTTTTTCCTTACCATACTTCTTCGCGATATAATAGAATACCGCCTGTCCTCCTCTGTATGCAAAATAACCTCTTAGGTTTTGTATATCCGGCAGGTACTCGCTGATAGCCGCATCGCGGATGAACATGTCCGTATTGATATCCCAGCCGAGTGCCTGGTACTCGGCCATTCCTTCATTAAACCATTGCGGAAGACTGACAGTAATATTATTAGAGATAATATTCTGAATTGACCCGCCGTAAAACATATCATTTATAACAGCATGGGTAAGTTCATGATGAATGAGGTGACGAAATTCCTTATAGGAACCCATGAATTGAATTACCACCCTGTTCTTAAACAATTCGGTAAAACCTTCAATACCTTCACTGAGGTACTGGTCAGTAATATTTGTTTCCTGAAAATCATTCTGCGAATTGTAAACGATGATTGATATTCTGTTATTAATCCTGTAATCGAAACTCTTCTCAATCGATTTCAGTGAGGCTTCAGCTTCCTTTGATGTGAACTCGGCAAGGTTATCCCCGTTGTTCGTAAAGTATATATCGAAGTGATCTGTCTGGATATAGTACCATGTAAAATCTTTATACTGAACCTTATTCTTTCCAAACTGGGCAAACGCCAGGGATGGGATTAATAAGATTATTCCGAGAAGTAATTTAATTTTATTTAACATTGATTTGGCCTTAAAGTACTATTATTCGCATATGATAAAATCTAATTCGGATTTTTCTAGATCCGCACGAACGAGCTTTACCTGCACTTTATCGCCCAGACGGAACTGTTTTTTGGTTCTTCTACCAATTAATGAATATTTTTTTTCATCGTAAACGTAAAAATCTCCCTCCAAATCTCTTACCCGTATGAGTCCCTCGGCCAGAATATCTGTAATTTTTACGAAAATTCCGAAATGCGTTATTCCTGAGATAATAGCATGAAATTCTTCGCCCAGATGCGCTTTTAGATATTCTATCTGTTTCAGCTTGACTGATAACCTCTCAGCATCAACTGCATTTCTTTCCGTAACGGAGAGATGATCGCTAATCTCCTCCAGGCTATTATACGAATATTTCTCTCTTCCTTTCTTTTCGAGATAACTGAACAGCATCCTGTGTACAATTAAATCAGCATATCTTCTTATAGGCGACGTAAAATGAGAATAGTATTTGAACCCCAGTCCATAGTGACCTATATTATTTGCCGAATACACAGCTTTTGCCATTGAACGAATAGCTAGCTCGTTTATCACCCCTTCTTCTTCGGTACCTTTAACCATTTGCATCAATACCTGAAATTCTTTCGATTTTGAAGCAGCATTAGGATTGAATGAATAGCCGAGTGATTTCACAAAACGTGCAAATTCCTGCAGTTTTTCATTATCAGGAAGATCATGCACTCTATAGATAAAAGGATGAATCTCTCCCTTAGGTGGAGAAGCAATCCTTGAAGCAACTACTCTGTTTGCAAGCAGCATGAATTCTTCCACCAGCATATTACTCTGCTTGATTTCTTTTCTCTGAATACTGACCGGGTTACCGCTCTCATCCAGTTCAAATCTTATTTCCGGTGTAAAGAAATCGATGCTCCCTGTTCGCATTCTTTTCTTTCTTAAGGTCTGAGCAAGACTGTTGAGCAGGTAGAGTTCGCCGTTGAAATCTCCTTCACCCTTGTCTATTATGTCCTGAACTTCCTCATATGTAAAGCGGCGCTTACTATTTATTATACTCTTTCCTATCTTATAATTAATCAGCTTTCCTCTTTTGCTCAACTCGGTAATTACAGAATATGTAAGCCGGTCTTCATCCGGTACGAGTGAACAGACATTATTTGAAAGCCTTTCAGGCAGCATCGGGATTACACGCCCCACCAGATAAATGCTGTTCCCTCTCCTCAGTGCTTCTTTATCAAGATCCGAACCGGCAGGAACGTAATTACTTACATCAGCTATATGTATACCGACTTCGTAATTCCCGTTCTCTAATTTTTCGATAGATAAAGCATCATCAAAATCTTTTGCATCAACGGGATCTATTGTGAAAACAACTTTCTTCCTGTAGTCCATTCTTTTACGTTCATCAGAGGCAGATACATTTACAGAAATTTCATCTGCTTCATCCAGAACTTCTTTTGGAAACCTGTAAGGCAGATTAAATTCTTTTGCTATAGAAGCAATATCGGTATCGAATGAACCTGTTTTTCCGAGTCTCTGAACAATCTCACCTTCAGGATTAATCATGGATCTCTCCCATACAATATTCCCCACGGTAACCTTATCACCTACCTTTGCATTTCCGGTTTTATCAGGATTGATATATATGTCCCTGTGGATTTTAGAATCATCCGGTTTTATAAAATAAAATGAATGAGATTTGTTCAGTGTACCTACGATCTCTTCACGTTTCCTTTTAACTACATTTATGATCTGCCCCTCTATATTCTTTCTTTTCTTGCGGGCAAATAAGGCAACTTCTACTGTATCACCATGAAATGCTGTCCCCAGGTTTCTTGCCGCAATGAAAATATCGCCCAGACTGGAATTCTTTAATGTAACAAAACCATAACCTGCCTGGTTTATTTCCAGAATACCTGTTACTGTATTTGATGATGGCGTTTGATTAAGGTAGTATTTCTTTCCTGACCTGGTAAGAAAATTTTCTTCATAGAGTTTGTAAACTGCAGCTTTAAGCGAGCTGTATTCATGATCATCGGAAATATTAAGTTTTTTGGCAATTTCTTTATTCTTAAAACCCATTCCGGGATTTTTTTTAAAAGAATGCAATTATTTTTTTCTTCATTAAAACTCGAATTTATATTTAAGTGCTAATTCATTTATCATTTCGTTAATATTCGCGGAGGTTTCAGTGACTGATGGCTTACGTTCAAGCCTTATCAGAAGCTGATTCGTAATAGGATATTCCAGTTTTACATTTGCCTGGGTGATATCCTGGAATACATTTGTAGAACCCCCGATTGAATAATTTATATCACCCGCTTTACCCACAAGGTTGAACCTGGTTTGAGATCCAACCTGACGCAATTCAACTCTTCTAACAATATCTCCGAACCGTTTATTCAAAAACCCGCCTACAACTGAACCCGCAAGTGAGGCTGCCGTGGATGCGGCAGCATTTCTATCCTGCTGAGTTGCTCCTTCAGTGAACTTACCTGCAAGTATAAACAATACTGCATCCGATGCGGTTTTAGTCGGATCAGGATTATTATTTTCTATATTGTTTGCACCATAATATACAGCAATATTATTCTGATTCTGCACCAGGTTCTTTCCGAGATCTTTAAGGAAGCCTTTAATAGTTATCTTTACCGCAACTTTTACCTCGTTGTTAGAAACGGAATCACCTGCAGGATAATAATAATCGGTATAAGTAGCTGTTATATCGAGATATGGATTATCCAGCTGATTTTCAAACCGTATTGATCCACCTGCTTCAAATGTTTTAAGGAACTCAAGGGTTGATCCGTTCAGCAGGTTCAGCTGACCACTGGCATCCGACTTTCCATTAATCTTTTCATAATGGAAGTCGCCCCGTAAAATCGCAGTAAGGTTCTGGTTCAGTTCCTTGGACAGCACAAAGTTAATCTTTGCTTCTTTCTCTACATGAACGTCTATCTTATAATCAAATGAAAATCCCGAAACGCTTTTATTCTGCTGCGACTCATTATGTCTGTGCGAAAGATCCACAAGGCGTTGTAAATCAGCTTCTCCGCCCTTCTCCGGAGCTGAAGTATCTGCAGCATATACATAAATAAAATCTTTTGATGTATTCTCATAGGCACTTTCTGTAGGAGGGAAAGTCAGGTCTGCATCTTTAACCACTATCGGAACAGAGATAAACGCTCCGCTGCTGTCAAGTTTAAACTCTATGTTGCCCTGAGTAGAAATTACCAGATCACCATAAACAGAAGGACTGGCTGATCTGCTGCTTTCACTAAGTACTTTAAGCTCACCGCTGATATTAAAATTTGAATTTACAATCTGAAGGTTTTTAATTGTTGCATAGCCATTCCCGGTCATCTGCCCCCCATTTTTCGTGTTGGGGGTATTTTTAATTAACAGGCTGTCAATCTTCAGCTGATCCGGGGTAAGTGATAATTTTAGTCCCGCATTGTATTCAAGATTATTCTTTGCAACTACAAAATCAGCATTATCGAGCACAAGGTGCCCTTCCGGTTCAAAATTTTTGAATGTACCGCCTAGGTGCAGTTTGGCCGTCAATTTCCCTCTTATCCTGTTTATTTCAGGAAGCATATTTCCAAGCGCTCCCATTCTGAAACTATCAGCTTCCACATCGATGTTCACAGGTTTAGTTTCAATAAGGCGCTGTTCAGCTCCTGAGAAAGCGAGGTCAAGAGGAAGGCTGCCGGAAATTTTCAGTAAAGGATGATTCATGTTCCGCAGGCTGTCAATGAACCTTATGTCGGTATTGAGGTTCTTATCTTCGTAATTAAGTTGAGCAACAAGGGAGCCGAAATTTGTATTCTTAAATTGAACACTGTCGGCAGACAGATTTATTTTCATGACAGGAGAATCGAAACTTCCTTTAATGTCCGCCGAAAATTTCAGGCTGCTTTGAATTGAATTATCCGGTCTCAACCCAACAAGTGTTTCGCTTATTTCGTTACCGGTGATTCCCTGCATTTTAATCTTCAGATCCTGACTTCCTTTCCGCTTCAGTATACCGTCTAATGCAATACTTCCGTTTTTGTGGAACAGCTCGAAGTTTTTAAACTGAACCGAATCGGGCGAGTATTCAACTATAACTGGTTTTCTGTTTTCAAGGTCGAACTGGTTGTATACAGCGGAGAGGGTATCGAAAGTTATTTCCACTCCGTTGTCAACGAAATGCATTCTTGAATCGATGTCGGCGGTCAAATAATTTTCGACATCAACAGAAAATTGAACGGCGGCAGAATCATCTTTGACATTCAAACCAAGTTTAAGGTCCTTAATATCACTTCCAGTAAATATTCTCTCAATGCTGAGATCCACATCAGCATTCAGATGCGAAAGAGAAATCTGATGCAGATTATTATGAAGTGCAAGATTAAGATTCAGCTTGGATAAGAAGAAAACATCATTCTTACCCCAGTATTTAAGGTAATCAAGATTTGTATTGAATGTGAAATTAAGAGAGTCAGCCGTCTCCTCCAGCTTTCCCTGTACATCCCCATCCAGTTCAAGCTGCTTACCGCCCAGGAAAAGAGACAGAAGTTGAAAATCTTTAAACTCTATAACGTAATCCATACGTGTCTTTTGCCTGGTTGTTTCAACTGATGGTATATCTGATACGACAATTCCTACTGAATCAACTCCGATGTCAGATGGAATAAGTTTATTTAACTTATCTTTAACGGCATTAGTCACTATTTTCATCTCGCTTGTCATTAATCCAACCGCATCAGTCACAGTAAATTCACCTGTCAGGGTAATGTCAGCAAGATCGCTGATCAGATTTACCACCCTTTCGCCGCCGTCATTTTTTCTGAGATCAACTATAGCCCTGGTACTATCTATTTCGATTCCTTTTATGGACGAATTATACAGCGTTGTGCTCAGGAAAAGATTCATACTATCCGGATTAAATCCTTCGCCGCTCGCCTGCAGACTAAAATTCAGATCCGTCTGCAAGCTGTCGTTTGTGAAACGGGCCAGATTCAGATTTTTAACTTCACCATCAAGTTCATACCCGGGCAGCGCTTTTTTGGTGAAATCAAATGAACCTTCAAGAGAAGCCAGTAATGTGTCTGATACTGCTGTCAGTTTATATTCTATATTTTTGTTCTTTGCGTCAGCGACCAATCTTAGTGTATCCATCCGGTTCCCATCGACAACAGAACCTCCTGCAAAAAATTTAACTGAAGCATTGAGACTGTCAGGTTTTACGCCTTTGCCTTTTATTGAACCTCTCGACGTAATATCTGAAGATACACCGGCGAATGGGGCTATATCGAGACTGTCGGTATGGAAATTCAGATCATACGTCATTGGGTTGTTTTCGAAATTAAGGTTGCCGTTAACAGCAAAGCTTCCTTTATCAGTAATTACTTTTATTCCGGTATTAAAATCGAGTGGTTTGCCTTTATATGTCAGTGTATCAAATCGCAGCGTGCCGTATCCTTCATATACCGGTGTATTAAGCGAAGGGAGCAAAGCGTTAATATCTTCCTGTTTTATGTACGTATCCTGAAACGCTATGGAGATCTCCATATCCTCACCGGCATCAAGATTCTCAATCTGTCCTCCGGCAGCCAGATGGGTATTTCGGTAACTCACTTCAAGCTGGCCGATATATAAAAGTTTAAAGGACCCCGAAGTTTTAATTTCAGCATTGATTGTTCCATGAAGTATATCTGTTGAAGGGACAAAAACTGACAGGTCGGAAAAGGAAAACTTGTCTGCATCCAGCTGAAGATTTAAATCGGCTTTGGTAAAATCATTATTTTTTGTACTGTCGAAAATTGAGAAATTTTTTACAAGGGCGTTTATTGTAAAATCTGAGGAGTCAGTCTTCAGACTAAAATCGCGAACGTTAATAGAATCACTGTTCAGATATAGTTCCCCCGACAGTTTTTTCACAGCAAAACCATTAATATTAGGATTAAATGACAGAGAATGTATCCCTGCCTCGAAATCTTTTTTATTAATATCAGCAAAAGCGGTCAGCGTAAGATTTAAATTTTCAACCATGAGATTGTGCAGGTTCAGCCCGTCATAGGAAGTTTTTGAACTTATATTATAATCTCTCAGCGAGAACCCTGAATTTTTAATTTTCAATTCGGCAACCAGGATCTTAAATGGAAAGGATGAAGAGGTGGTATCCGTGGTATTTGATGGAGGAACGAGTTTTGACAGGTTAAGGGTTCCGTCTCTGTCCCTGATAAGATTTATCTGTGTACTATCGAGTTCCAGTTTTCTCACATAGATCTTTTTTAATAGCAGCTGAAGGGGACTGGTTCTCAGTTCAATCCTCGAAGCATTAAGCAGAGTATCAGAATCCATTGTTATATATGTATCGTGCAGAATTAGGGAAGTAAAAATTGTCCCGTCGAGCTGCCCTATATAAACTTGTCCGTTCAGGGCATCATTAGCCGCACTCATTGCTTTTTCGCGGAGCCAGTTTCGGAAAAATGAAGTCTGACTTACAGCAAAAGCAATTACAAGCAATAGAAAAATCCCAAGCCCTATATAGAGGAAGACGTTAACTATCTTCTGCAGAAGGGTTCGTTTCTTCTTTTCTTTCTTTTCGTCTTTTTTCTGTTCTTCTGCCACTTTGTAAAGGGGATAATCCTAATAAACCGGTTTATATTATCTTAAATAAAGAAATTTTATGTAACATCAAATGCTGAACCATATCCTAACTGCTGTATCTCCCAAGTATTGTCTGTATTATACCTGAGGTTGACTGATAATTCACAAATTCTATAGTTTTTACTTCACCCCCGTTTGCCAGGACGATATCTTTCCCGACTATATTGTCAATTGACCAGTCGGCTCCTTTTATTAAGACATCCGGAATTATTTTTTCTATCAATTCCAGGGGAGTGTCCTCTCCGAAAATTACAACAAAATCAACTGGTTTTAAGTTCGAAAGAACAAATGCTCGCTGATCTTCCGGGACAATCGGCCTGTACTCTCCTTTTATCCTTCTGACAGAAGCATCACTGTTCAGGCCCACCATAAGCAGATCCCCTGCTTCCCTGGCCTTTAGAAGGTAATCAACATGTCCTGCGTGGAGAATATCAAACACTCCGTTTGTAAATACAAGTTTCTTCTTTTCTTTCCTTAGAGTTCCTCTTATTTCAACAGCTTCATCAATACTTAATATATTCATCAGCTTTCCTCTCTTACCGTTCTGAAAAGTTTATCCAGTTCAATAGGGACAATACCTATGTCTTCACAAACAATACCTCCGGCGTAATTAGCAAGGAATGATGCCTCAATGATATCCGCACCTGCTGCAAGCGCCATAGTAAGTGTAGAGATTACGGTATCGCCAGCACCGGATACGTCAGCAACTTTTCTTGCCTTTGTCGGCATTCTTCTTTCTTTCTTCCCCTTTTCAAAGACAGCTATTCCTCCTTCGCCAAGAGTAAGAAGCACATATTTTGAACTCAACTTATCGAGAATCCTGCTTCCTGCAGCTGCAATATCATCATCTGTTCTTATCTTCATCCCGAGGACATCTTCGGCTTCTTTCCTGTTAGGCTTAAAGACCGTTACATCTTTGTATGCAAAGAAATTATTGAACTTAGGGTCGACGGTTATAATGATTCTCTTCGACTTTGCAAGTGAAATTATCTTTTCGATCAGCGATGCAGAAAGGACTCCTTTATTATAATCCTGGAGTATAATGGCATCCAGAGTATCGCTGTGTTTCTCAAGGTATTTATATATTTCCGTCTGCATTTTCCTGTTTAGATATTCTTTGCTTTCCTTATCTATCCTCACAACATGCTGGTTCTGTGCAATTACTCTTATTTTCGAAGTAGTCGGACGTGTTTCATCAACAATTATTCCGTCAGGATCCACGTTTAATTCATTGATAAGTGAAGTAAAGATTGTACCGTCATTATCATATCCTATTACTCCAACAGGCAATGGAACTCCTCCCAGTTTCAGAATATTTAATGCAACATTGGCAGCACCTCCAAAACGGAAAAATTCATTTCCAACTTCAACAACAGGAACAGGAGCTTCCGGAGAAATCCTTTTTACATCTCCCTGGAAATAGCCGTCAAGCATCATATCCCCGATAACAGCGACTTTTAATCCTTTAAATTTCTTTTTGAGTTCGTTCATTCTGCGGACCGAAAGAGAGATCATAATTATCCTTAAATTGAATTACTGAGGTAAAAATAAGTATAAATTGATTCTTCAAAAAGAATCAGGGGTATAAATGATGATTATAAAAGGATTTACTTCCTTTGCTTAACTGCTGGTTTCTCTCCCTTTTGAGGCTTTTTTCTGCCGCTCCAGTGAGCCAGGGGATTATCAATTTTAACGCGGAATAGTCCGGCATCTGTCCCGATCCAGATATCGGTTCCATCAAAATAAAGCGACAATATCGTGGATGTTTTGATTTTCGTATTATCAAGATCAAGGTTTTTAACTGTACCGGTAATTCTGTTTATAAGTGCAATACCATGACCATATTCAGCCCGGTCGTCTCCCGAAAACTGGTAAACCGAAGCCCAGACAGTATTTCCAGTACGCTCGAGACAATAAATTCCGTTTGCAGCCAATCCGTCTTTTTTTGAAATCCTCAACCACCTTCGATTTCTGTCGAAGACATATATGCCGCCGAGATTAAATTCCGGCTGTTCCCTGGTAATAAATTCGTCAGTTGCAAACCATACGTATTTATTGTCAAATAAAAGGTCGCTGATAGAAACGAAAGAACCTTCTTCCATGAAGCTGCCGTTTTTGTTGTTATAGAAATGCCAGGCAGTATTACTTTTAATATTTCTATGTTTATAATATTTATGAACACCGCCTTCGGTTCCGAACCAGACAAGACTATCGCCATCAAGAGCAATTGAAGTAAAGTTATTTGTCTTTGTGTCGCCTTTAATAGTTTTATCATAATCAGTGAACCTCTGCCTTTTCACATCCAGACGTGTGAGGTTCTTAAAACGTCCTATCCAGAGGATATTTTGCATGGGATCATAACACAGTGCACGTATCCAGTTTCCCATCTCACCGCCGAACGCAAATTTCTTATTGGTCCACGCGTCTTTTTTCTTATTGTATATAAATAAGCCCTCAGCAGCACCGGCCCAAACGTAATCTTTGCTGACAGCAATATTAAAGAAGAGATCATTTTTAAGATTACCCTCACGGGTTGAGAAATTCTCCCATTCATCATCCTCTAATGAGTAACGGTAGATCCCCTGCCCGTAAGTTGCAACCCAGATATATCCCGGTTCACTTTTAATGGCCGTAATATTAGCTCCGTCGAGATAACTTTTTATTTCATCCTGAGAAAATGATGAGGGAGCGGCTAAATACAGGATCAATGCAAATAGAAAGAATCGTAATATCATATACTTAATGTTAATCAAATCTGAGTGAGTAATAAAAGTCATTAATTACTTAATAACTTTCCTCTTCGGAAGGGAAATTTTTATCTTTTATATCTTTGATATAATTTTTTACAGCGGCCGAAAGTTCTTCCGCAAGATGCGCATAATGTCTTACAAACCTCGGGTGGAAGTCGACATTTAACCCGAGCATATCCGGAGTAACAAGAATCTGACCGTCGCAGTATGGTCCCGCGCCGATACCTATAGTTGGAATCTCAACCGACTCTGTAATTCTTTTAGCTAGCCCGGCAGGAATTTTTTCAAGCACAAGAGCAAATGCTCCTGCTTCTTCAACAGCCTTTGCATCTTCAAGCAGTTCTATAGCTTCTTCCTCATCCCGTCCGCGCTCCTTGTAACTTCCAAACTGGTGAATGCTCTGAGGGGTAAGTCCAATGTGGCCCATGACGGGTATACCGGAACGAGTTATCTTTCTGATAGCCTTAACTACTCTTTTACCACCTTCAAGTTTCACACCTCCTGCCGATGTTTCCTTCATGATCCTTCCGGCATTACGGAAGGCTTCGTCTTTACTCAACTGGTAAGACATAAACGGCATATCAACTACCAGCATTGCTCTGTTGATCCCTTTAGAGACTGCCTTAGTATGGTAGATCATTTCCTCCATGGTTACAGGAAGCGTTGTTTCATTTCCCTGGAACACATTACCAAGAGAATCGCCCACAAGGACCAGATCGATCCCTGCCTCATCAAGAAGTTTTGCGGTTATAAAATCATATGCTGTTAAAGCAGTGATCTTTACTCTCTTCTGTTTAAGAAGTGAGAGAGATCTTGTAGTTATCCGCTTAATAGTTTTTTCTGTACTCATTTTATATCAAACATTATTTTAATAGTAATTTTTCTTTAATCATATTAACAGCATAGATCTTCTCAAACCCTGCTACAATAGATTCCTCAAGCCTCACATAATCTGTTTTATAATTCAGGATGGATTCAAGCTCTGTTGTCTTATTCGATAATTCTTCTCTTATAGACAGTTGTTCATCCTGATGGAGATTAAGGTAATCAGTCAAATTTACATGATAATTACCACACATAATAGAACCGTGCTGTAAAAGGACATTTCCGATCTTTCTTTGTGCGCTGCCAACCACTTTTTTTCCATCATACTTTATTTCATTTTTAGCCGGCACCCCGAAGCAGGCTGCGCTCAGATTTTCTTTGTAAAAAGAATGAAGGTCCGGTGGAACTCCTTCGAGCTCAAGTTTCGCTAATCCTGCATCGTAAAATTTCAGTCCTTCCAGCAATGCAAAATTAATCTTCCTGTAAACGTCCCGGGGAGAAACCTCTGAACTTAGTGGCATAACTACAGAATATGTAAGCTCTTCAGAATGCAGAATAGCCCGTCCTCCTGTAGGTCTTTTTACAACATCAATTCCGTGAGACGCTGCTTTTTCTGTATTGATCTCAGTTATATCCTGATTAGCGCCGAGAGAAATGCAGAAAGGATCCCATCTGTAAATTCGCAGAGTTATGTGCTCAATGGCAGAATTCTTCACCAGGCCAAGATCAAATTCCATATTGAATGACCCCGGATGCTTTCCTGTATTAAGATAGTACCAGGTCATTTACCTATTATTCCTCTTTTGCTCTCCTTCAGGAATTCGAGCGCTAACCTTACATATTTATTATCACCGAATTCAGCAGAGATCTTCTCCCTGGCCTGGGATACATTATAAGCCTTGTCATAAAGTATAGCATAAGCCTTTTTCAATATGTTAATATCATCTACTGCAAATCCTCTTCTTCGTAATCCGATGATATTAAGTCCCGAGTATTTCAAAGGCTCATTCCCGGCAAGAACGAAAGGCGGAACATCCTGAACTATTCTGAAACCACCGCCGGTCATTGAATGCTGACCAACTTTACAAAACTGGTGTACAGGAGTCAGCCCTCCTATTATTACGTAGTCTTCAAGCGTACAATGTCCTGCTATCTGCACACCATTAGCTAGTATTACATTATCGCCGACAACACAGTCGTGCGCAACATGTGAATATGCCATAAGGAGACAGTTTTTTCCGACTCTCGAAAAACCTGTTGATTTTGTTCCGCGGTGGAGTGTAACAAATTCGTGGATCCTGGTATTATCACCTACATAAAAGAAAGATTCTTCTTCGGCGAATCCGAGATCCTGGGGTGTATGGGCTATTGAAGCTCCCTGGTTAATGAGAACATTATTTCCGAGCCTTGCGCCATTATAGAGTACGGCTGAAGGACCGATAGTACAGTCATTACCAATTTCTACATCATCTTCAATGATGGTAAAAGGCAAAATTGTTACATTATTACCAATTTTTGCTTTGCTGCTGACAATTGCGGTAGGATGTATGTTAACCATGATTTTTCCATTCAGACCTGGGGGTTTAAGTTTGCTTCACGATCAACAATACCTGCCATAAAATCTGCTTCGGCAACGAGCACCTCATTCACGAATGCTTTACCCTGCATCATAACAACTTTACTTTTCTTATTTGTAAGCTCAATCTCCAGGTAGAGCTGATCACCGGGGAATACCGGCTTTCTGAATTTTGCATTATTTATCTGCATAAACAGGACAAGCTTCTTTTCCGGATCGGGGAATGAATTAAGAAGAAGTATTCCGCCTGTTTGTGCCATTGATTCAATTATAAGAACTCCGGGCATTATTGGCTGCCCGGGAAAATGTCCCTGGAAGAAGGGTTCATTAACCGTAACCGATTTAACACCAATTACTTTTTTATCAATCTGAAGTTCTATGATCTTATCTACGAGAAGGAAGGGATACCTGTGTGGAAGTATTCTTTGTATTGCATTGGCATCGAACACTATTCCCTCTTTTTTCACGAACTGGTATTTTTTAACAAGCTTTCTCTGCTGGTAGAGTTTTCTTACCTGCTTTGCAAACTCGACATTCGCTTTATGCCCCGGACGTGCTGCCAGGATCTGCGCTTTTAACGGTGCTCCTATAAGTGCGAGGTCGCCGATAAGATCAAGCAGCTTATGTCTGACAGGTTCATTCCTGAAACGAAGTTCCTTGTTGTTAAGAATACCGTTTTCCCCGAGAGATATTTTTTGTTTCAGCCCGACTTTATTACCCAGCTTGTCAAGCTCGCCTTCATTCAGATCTCTGTCGACTATCACTACAGCGTTATCAATATCGCCGCCTTTTATTAGTCCCTGGCCTGCAAGCTCTTCAACTTCGCTTAAGAAGCAGAAAGTCCTGGCGGGAGCGAACTCTGATACAAATTCTTTTTCAAGATCAAATAGTCCTGTATGCTGACTACCGAGTGCAGGGTTCTGATAATCAACCATTACTGTCACCCTGTAACTGTCAAGCGGAAGCGCGACTATGTCAATCTGTTTTTCATCGTTATGGTACATTACAGTTTCATCGATAATCAGATAGTCTTTCGGAGCATCCTGCTGTACAAACCCGGCATTGAGTAATTCATTTACATAAGGCAGGGAACTTCCATCGCCAACAGGAGGTTCAATTCCGTCAATTTCAACAACAAGGTTATCAATCTGAAGACCATAAACAGCAGCCAGAACATGCTCCACCGTATGAACTTTTGCTTCGCCAATACCCAGGGTGGTTCCGCGCGAAATATCTATAACATAATCGGCATTTGCCGGAATTTCGGGATTCCCGTTTAGATCGACCCTTACAAACTTAACCCCGTAATTTTCCGGTGCTGGTTTGAATGTCATTGTGCACTCGGTGCCTGTATGGAGTCCTATTCCTGAAAGGGTAACTTCTTTAGCAATCGTTCTTTGTTGTTCAAGCATTTAACTGTCCGGATTTTTTGTTTTAAAATCGTTTAATAAAATAGCATTATGAGTTCTGAAATCCAATAAAGGAAAGGTTTATCAGGTTCTATTCATTGGCGGAGTTATCTTCAATCTGTTTCTTAAGCATCTTAATTTCTTTTTCAAGCTCATTGATTTTTTTCGAATATTCCGGAAGATTCCTTATATGCGACTCAAGTTTATATGCAGTTTTTAATTCTTTTGCCGGGGAGCCGAAATAGGTGCCCGCTTTGTTAATGCTCTTTGAAACGCCTGCCTGCGCTATAAGAATAACATTATCGGCAATTTCGATATGACCGGTTAATCCAGCCTGACCCAATATAAAGCAATTCTTCCCGACTTTTGTACTTCCCGATATACCTGCCTGGGCAGAGATAATAGTATCTTCCCCGATGTAAACATTGTGCGCTATCTGAACAAGGTTATCAACTTTCACACCTCTTTTGATAATGGTAGATCCAACAGAGGCACGGTCAATTGAAACATTTGAACCGAGTTCAACATCATCCCCGATGATCACATCACCAATCTGCGGGATCTTGTGAAACTTTCCTTCTTTATCCGGTTCAAATCCGAAGCCGTCTGAACCTATAACTGTCCCGGAATGAATAATAACACGGTTGCCTATTTTACATTTTTCACGAATACTGACATTCTGAAAAATTAAACAGTCATTACCAATTTCCACATCTTCAAGCAGTACAGTATTATGAAATATCTTAACATTGTTTCCTATCTTACATCCGCCCGAGATAACCACATTCTTTCCTACAGATGTATTTTGGCCAATCTGTGCATCGGGATGGATGAAAGCTGTTTCATCGATTCCTTCAAGAGGAAAAACGGGAGAAAAGAATTTTCTTACGAGTTTGAAAAATGCTTTGTTGGGATCGGGAACTTCTATGTAGGAAAGGTCGCTGCGGCTTTTTGAGAATCCAGGCTTAACGAGTATTGCGGATGCCCCAGTTGTATCAAAATATTTTTCGTATTGTGAAAGATAAAGGAAGGTAAGATCGCCGGAACCGGCTTCTTCAATTTTAGCAAGATTTTTTATTTCAAGACTACCATCTCCTGTAATTTCTCCGCCTATGAAGGCAGCTATATCAGACAGAGTAATCTTCATTATTCAAGTTTTAGTTTATCTAGGACTTTATTAGTAATATCATATTCCTCTTTTGCATATAAAAGCATTACGTCACCGCTTCTGTCAAAGACAAAGTCGAGGTCCTCATCCTGTGCAATATCCTGTATAGCATTAAAGATCTTATTCTGCACAGGCTTCATCAGTTCATCCTGTTTCTGGAAAAGCTCGCCGTTGGTTCCGAATTTCTTTTCCCTGTAATCTGAGATCTCCTTTTCCATATTCATCAATTCAGTTTCCATCTCTGCACGGGTCTGATCGGTCATAATGAGTTTTCTTTTCTCATAATCATCGTACTTTGCCTTCCAGGCAGCTTCCTTTTTATTAAGCTCACCCTGCCACTCTTTAACCAGAGCATCTAGCTTCTGACGTGCATCCTGTGCATCAGGGAGGTTATCCATAATTGTATTGGAATCAACATACCCTATTTTCAGCTGAGCGAAAGAAGGGATAGAAAATACTGTTAAAACGAATGCCGAGAGAAGAATCCCAAAGCTTTTCATAAAAACTCCGAACTGGTTAAATGTTCCGGGAAAATGAAAAACAGCTCTTTGTTAACCAGAACTGTTTTCATCCCGATATTTGAAAGAAAATTAACTTCCTCTTTTTAACTTATCAAGCACTTTATAAGTAACGTCAAACGCTGAATCGGCATAAAGAAGTATGATATCTCCGGATTTGTCAAAAATAAAGTTCATTCCTTCTTCTTTTGCAACCTTACCTATAGCATCATAAATCTTGTCTTTTATAGGAGCAAAGATTTCGTCATTCTTCTTATAGATCTCACCTGTACCCTGAGCAAACTTATCCTTCCTGAAGTTCATGATATTCTGTTCCATCTGGACGAGGTCCTGCTGGGCTGCAAGTTTCTTATCTTCAGGCATAGTATTGACCTGTTTCTGGTAGTCGTTAGCCTTCTGCTGATAAGCCTGAGTCATGCTGTCAAGTTGTGCAGACCATTTGTTAGTAAGAGCATCAAGGTCGCCCTGAGCTTTAATTGCTTCAGACCACTGGGTCAGGATAACCTGTGAATCAACATAGCCGATTTTCTGGTTTGTCTGTGCTGCGGTAAGTCCTGCACCTAGAAATAAGATTGAAAGAATAAAAAGATATTTTTTCACTACGTGTACCTCAGTTATTTTAATAAAAAAATAGCATTCTGCTAAATTTGTTAACAATAAGTATGTAATTTACAATAAAATTTGAATTTACGTTTTAAAATCCTCTTCCAAATTGAAAATGGAAGAGCCAGGCCGGGTCTTTTCCGTCGACAATTTTCCGATCAAAGCCGTAACCAAGATCAAATCCAATAAGACCTATCGGGTTAATCATTATTCTCGCACCAAAGCCTGCCGATCTTCTCAGATCGAAAGGATCAGTTTTATTAAGGTCCTCCCAGACGTTACCGGCTTCAGCAAAAGCAATGAGGTAAAGAGGAATAGGATCCAGTGTAACGGCAAATCTTAATTCAGCAGTATACCTGGTCATTACGCGTCCACCGATAACATTCCCAAGTGAATTCCTGGGACCTACAGTTCGGTCATCATATCCTCTCAGGGGCGTTGTTGCTATAATTAGTCCATTACCGCCCATATAAAAGAATTCAAAAGGCTGAATCTGGGTTCCTTTAACTATTTCTTCTATATAGCCCATATCAGCAATTGTATAGAAAACAAGTCTGTTTGAATTAAAAAGCCTCTTATACCACTCCGCTCTAAATCCGAGTTTGTAATAATCCACATCTCCCGGGAGAAGCGGTCCGCCTGAAAGTTCACCATTAAGAGAAATATTGGAACCAGTTGAAGGGAATATCGGGTTATCGATATCCTTTCTTGAAATTGTGGCACCTACAGTATACTGACGTGACTGACCTTCAGCGTAATAATTTCCTCCGTTTATTACATTATTATACTGGAACTTGAAGAGTCCCTGTATATAGAAGAAATCATCCGGCCATTTTAACCTTCGACCAAGCTTTAATGTTCCACCGGACTGACGTAAATCGTAAATATATGCCTGGCGGGTATCAAAAACTTCCGCTCCTACCAGCGTTGGGGTATCCATAAACCAGGGCTCCGTGAATCCAAGCGTGAATGTACGGTAAAGACTTCCAACACCAAACTGCCAGTTAAAGCTTAATATCTGTCCACCTCCAAGCTGGAAAGGTTCAGCAATAGAAAAGTTTGTTAGCGTGATTCCGACCGAGCCGCTGAAGCCGAAACTTCCGCTGTAACCTACAGATGCATTGAGATAGTCACTTGATTTTTCTTCAACGTTAAATACTACATTAACCGTACTGTCATTAGAAAGTGTATAGTCAATCGCGTGGGGACCGTATAATTTTTCCACGTTAAAATACTGCAGGTTTGCAAGCTGCTGAATACTCCTCAGCAGAAGTCCGCGGTTAAAATAATCACCGGGGATAGTATAAAGTTCTCTTCTTATTACTTTATCTTTCGTCTTGTCATTTCCTGTAATATCAACCTTGCCTACCCTGAACTGATTTCTCTCTTCAATCCTTATTGAAATATCCATGGAATCAGGCGGAACTTTATGTTCAGTGGCCTGAACATTGTAGGTCAGATACCCATTATCGAGATACAGGGAAGACAGGTCTGTCTGTTTTTCATTGCCATGCAGGTTTCTCTCAAATTTTTCATAATCATATATATCGCCCTTCGCAAAATCGAGTCTCTGTCTTAATGCTGCATCGGGGAAAACAGTATTACCCGTAAATGTAATGTTCCTTACTTTGTATTGGGGACCTTCATACACATTTATGAGTATTTCAAGGTCTTTATTATCGTTATAATAAATGAGCGAGTCGGAAAGAATTTCTGCATCCCTGTAGCCGTTCTTCTGATAGAACTTTACAATAAGATCTTTATCATCCTTATATTTATCGGGATGGAACTGGGCACTACTCCAGAACTTCCACCATTTTGATTCTTCAGTTTCATCCATTGCACCGCGAAGATCACCATCATCGAAAGCATGGTTTCCTGTAAATTCTATTTTTCTTACTGTTACTTCCTCACCTTCATCTACAACAAGTTTAAGAAGAATTCTCTCCTTTATTCTTGATATCAGGTCGGAATATGTGATCTCGCTTTTAGGATATTCAACCTGGTATTCATCCGAAAGATCTTTTTCATTTCTCCAGGTTATAACAATGTTATCTTCTGTTGTATCAGCTCTGAAGTAATCAAACCGTTCTGTAGTTACTTTTGCATTTAAGTATCCATCATCCGCATAAAGTTTAAGAACGCGCTGTTCAAAATTTGAGATTTCCTGGGGTTTTAATATTTGTCCGCGTATAAAATTAGATTTCTTCTCGATGTCATCGGCGTCGAGCTCATCATTGCCCTCAATAACAAGCTTTTCAAAGCGGGGATATTCAGAAACTTTAATTAACAGAAAGACACCGTTGTCTAACTGCTTTTCTATCTCAATTTCAACATCTGAAAAGATATTAAGCGACCACAGCTGTTTAATAGCATTCATTGTCTGATCACCGGGTATCTGGATTTCATCCCCTACTTTAAGTCCGCTGTTAGCTATGATCGTTGATGCATCAGCTGACTGATTGCCTTCAACAGAGATACCAAGCACTTTATAAATCTTAGGCTGCTGCTGCCCCTGTGCATGCAGAAAACCGCATCCCAGGAGGAAAATGAATACTATAAATGAATAATTAAACAGTTTCTTTGGGAAGGGTTGAGACATTCTTTAAGCCTTTTTCATTCTTTTTTATTTGTTCACTTACTTTACCGAATCTCCGCTCTCTATTCTGGAAGCTTTTGATAGCATCATAGAGATGAATCCTTTTGAAATCCGGCCAGTAAACATCTGTAATATAGAACTCGGTATATGCAATCTGCCACAAGAGAAAGTTACTGACCCTGAATTCACCGCTTGTTCTAATAAGCAGGTCGGGATCAGGCATATTATGTGTCGTAAGGAAACCTGAAAAAGCGGCCTCATTAATATCTTTTATTGATAATTCGTTTTTTGAAACTTTTTCGGCGACTTTTTTAATTCCTTCAAGAATCTCCCATCTGCCGCTGTAGCTAAGTGCGAGATTCAAAGTCATCTTTTTGTTTTTGGAAGTCCTTGTCATATCATCTTTAAGTCTATTACGGACTTGCGCGGGAAGAGAATCAATGTTCCCGATGGTGGTAAGTTTAATATCATTCTGCATCAGTTCATCAGTACGATCTTTCAGACTTTTAAGCAGAAGACGCATAAGTGTAGAAACTTCATCTTTAGGTCTTTTCCAGTTTTCTGTGGAGAAAGTATAAAGGGTGAGATATTTCACTCCAATCTGTGCACATGCTTCAACAATATCTCTGACAGTATCGACGCCTCTTTTGTGACCAGCCGCCCTGGGAAGTCCTTTTCCGCGGGCCCATCTTCCGTTCCCGTCCATTATAATCGCAATGTGAGCTGGAATTTCACCCGTTTTTTTTAAGTCCTGCTGAAGCTTTTCATCCTGTTCAGTACGTCTGACCAAATTCTGTCCTAAAAATTGATTAAGCGTGTAAAATTAACCCTAACCCCCCTGAATGTCAAGGTAGACAAACAGTCTTACCTGCAGGTTATTTGTACAAATATACTGCGCTAAACCGATAATAAAAGGGTAAAAATGTATTAGTCCGTAAACCTGGTATAAGGCTAAAATCCGGCCTCAGGAAACAGGTACTTTACGGGTTCTTTGTGAATGGTTTATTTGCGGCAGAGACTTATCAATTATGCTGAACAGCATTATATTGCTTTTGATCTCATTTGAAAGAGTATTGATCAATCCTTTGGCAAGCAAAAGATTCTCTTCGGGAACACCGACATAGAGGACTACTTTTTTTTGAGTAAATTTTGTGCGCCTTGTTGCGAGATGGGAAATTCTGTCAAGCAGCCCGGGATCTTTAAAATCCTCCTCGGATAGAGTGATACCAATAGCATAATCCTTCCCCTGCCTTGCAATTATATCAACATCGAACCCGCCTATCTTCCCGGGATCAGGAAGGTATGTTCCGAATTTTCTGCTTATTGTTAAATATCCGTTCTTCCAGAACTGTTCAATCAGATAATCTATGTTTTTTCTTTTCATAGTATTCATTTTATTAACCTCCTTAAACTGCTCTTGGCATTAAAGGAATTATTGGTGAAAATCTCATACTTTTCAGTATTCTGATATTAGCAATACGGTCATATTCAAATTTTCTTATTTCCTTCGAATTGTTTGCTCTTCCATAAATAACCATCTTACCATTTTTCTCACGGGTTATATAGTAAGGATCAATTACAACCTCATTTAGGTGATAGAGAAATCTAACACGATTTCTGTTCTGTATGGCAGATATAAAAAGCTGCGATTTCATATTAACTCCTGTTTAATTTAACCAACGGACAACGCCGGTAACTTTACCTACTATTTTAAATTCTTTTGATTTATCAACTTCAATCGGCTGATAATTATCATTATGCGGAAGAAGCCGTATCTGGTCATTTTTCTTTTCAAATGTCTTAACCGTAACCTCATCCTCCAACATTGCTACAATAATATCACCATTAGAGGCATCATTACGTGGGGTGACGATCACAAGGTCATTTTCGAATATTCCAGCATCAACCATACTTTCACCTTTAACCTTCAGTGCAAAACAGTCCTGTGATTTTTTCATAAAAGATGAATCAATAACAACACTACCCTCAATATTTTCTATAGCAAGGATCGGGGAACCTGCAGCAACGCGGCCGACAATAGGTACCCGGCGGTAAAAGTTATTCCCGGGTTCAGCAAAGATCGAAGTATCCTCTTTAACTATGGAGATCCCACGGCTTGCATTGCTTTCTATGTTCAGGTAACCCTTCTTCACAAGTGCATCGAGATGCCTTTTTACTCCAAAAGTGGATGAAATTGAAAATTTCCGGCCTATTTCACGAAGGGTTGGAGGATAACCATTCTCATCTCTGAACTGATGAATGAAGTTCAGGATTTCCTGCTGACGTTCTGTTAATTCATTTTTCATATAGTGCTCAATTGTTCACTGCTAATATAGTGTACATATGTGCACTTGTCAAGAGGGATTCAGTATTTTTTTGATTTTTATTAAATAGTCCCTTAAAACACAAAATCGGGACAAATTTTAACCAGTAACCAGCAGTTGAGCCAATCGTTTTTCATTTAAGTTTATAACCGGATAATTCTGAAGCAATAAAAAAGGCCGCCTTTTAGGGGCAGCCTTTAACAAAAAGAAAGGAATCTGTCAGAGGTCAGGCTTCAACCTGTTTTTTTTCCACATAGGTCAGCCAGTTATAGCGGTCTGGTTTGGAACCATACTGAATGGCTGTTATTTCATTAAAGAGTTTCAATGCAAAACCGTCATCGGAGAAATTCATTTCAAGATCTTTATACTTAACCAATCCAACCATCGAGATAACAGCAGCTGTTCCCGTACCAAATACACCGAGTACGTTTCCTTTTTTGTATTCCTCAATGACTTCCTGCAGAGTGATAAGTCTTTCAGATACTTTCATTTCCCAGTCAGTTAGTATCTGAAGAACAGATTTTCTTGTAATTCCGGGAAGTATACTTCCTGTGAGTTTAGGAGTTGCAATCTCGTTCTTAAATCTTACAAATATATTCATCGTTCCAACTTCTTCAATATACTTCTGCTCAACCCCGTCCAGCCACAATACCTGTGTGAAACCATTTTCCTTTGCCTGCTTTGCTGCAAGAAGACTGGCAGCATAGTTGGCCGGAGTTTTGCATTCGCCAAGGCCTTTCCTTACTGCTCTTACATAGTCGTCCTGGACAAGGATTTTAACTGGCTTAAAACCTTCGGGGTAGTAAGCACCCACTGGTGAAAGTAATATAATCAGTTTGTAAGTTATTGAAGGACGTACACCCAGAACTTCATCAGTACCGAATATGAATGGTCTGATATAGAGAGATTCCCCGCGTTTATTCGGGATCCAGTTCTGCTCTATTGCAACCAGTTCCTTAAGAGCGTGGAGCATAAAATCCACATCAACTTCAGGAATGCATATTCTTTTAGATGATCTGTTCAATCTTTTAAAATGTTCATCGGGGCGGAATATAACAACATCGCCGTTCTCAGTCTTATAAGCTTTTAGTCCTTCAAAAACAGCCTGTCCGTAATGTACAAACATAGTAGCAGGGTGAATGGAAAGATCTTCGAGAGGTTTTATAACAGGATTGTGCCAGCCTTTATTCGGGTTGTAGTCCATTTCAAAAACATGATCAGTAAATATGACTCCAAAACCCGGGTTATCGGGCAGTACAACTTTCTCAGCCCTTTCCTTTATTTTATATGTTATTTTATCCATGGCAGGCACCTAATTAATAAAATGAATTTCTACTATTATACATAAATTAATTGAGAAATTAAACAGATTTGTCGGGTGGAAAGCTACCTGACATCTTCAGATTGATTCATTAAAGGAAGCGTCTTTGAATCAATCAAAAGTTAATATAAGTTCAAATAATTAAAGAAGATATGACGTAGAACTCAGAATTCCGGGACGGTTAGAAAATCAGCATCCAGAGAATATAATCCAGTATGAGGATAAGGGCAGCGGACAAAACAAAGGATCTTATAGTCGATAATCCAACCCCCTCTGCACCGCCTTCCGTTCTGAACCCGATATGGCAACCAAGAAGAGAAGTAACTCCGCCGAATACTATAGTTTTAATGAGTCCCGCTACAAAATCCGATATTTCAAAGAATCTTTTTACCGAGGTAAAAAAGACGGCATACGAAACATCAAGGAAGTAATTAGATACAATATAGGCGCCGAGTACGGCTATTACATTTGCGAAAGTCACCAGCAGAGGCATCATCAGAACAGCTGCAAGAAATCGGGGCATCGCAAGATACCTCACCGGACTTATCGCCATTGTTTCAAGTGCATCGATCTGTTCCGTCACTTTCATAGTCCCAAGCTCGGCGGCAATGGATGCCCCTACACGTCCTGCAATCACAATACCCGTCAGTACAGGACCCAGCTCGGTTACTATCGCTCTGCTTGTTGCAGCGCCCAGAAATGAGAGTGGGGCAACTCCTTTCAGCTGGTAGGCTGCCTGCCAGGCGGCAACCGCTCCGGTAAACACAGCAATTATCAGTACGAGCGGAAGAGAATTTACTCCAATATGCTCCATCTGGTAAAAAATGATCTTCCTGCTTCTCGGGATCGATGGGAAACTTCTGATAATACCCCAGAGTAGCTGCGAAACCTGTCCCATCTCTCGCAGGAACTTGATTGTTTTATCTCCAATGTAGCGCAGGAAAAAGAGCATCTTGCTTTCGCTCATATTAATAGTGGAGCAAATTTAATAAATTTTTGCATTCAGGGTGTTTTTTAAGCGAATTCATCCGGATAAAAATTTTGTTGCCAGAGGTTGAAATATTATCTTTAATTATTCAATAGGATCAAATAACAAAAGATTTACGGACATAGGCGACCCGGAAAGGAACGCCTGTTTTTATCCTGAAAAATATTAGGAAAGGAATTCTATGCTTCAGAATAAACAATTGAACGACTGGGTACAGAAGATGGCAGATATGTGTCAACCCGAATCTATCTACTGGTGTAATGGTTCGGATGAAGAATACAAAGAGATGGCGCAAAAACTTATTGACAGCGGTACCTTTACAAAACTTGATGAGAATATACGTCCCAACAGTTATTTCTGCCATTCCGATCCCTCGGATGTTGCAAGGGTGGAGGGCCGTACTTTCATCTGCACGGAAAAAGAACTTGATGCCGGTCCTACCAACAACTGGGAGGAACCTGAAAAAATGAAAGAAACTCTCAGAGGATTATTTAAAGGCTGTATGAAAGGAAGGACTATGTATGTTATTCCTTTCAGTATGGGCCCCCTCGGCTCTGACATTTCACATATTGGTGTTGAATTGACTGATTCTCCTTATGTAGTGTGTAACATGAAAATTATGACCCGGATTGGTGACCAGGTACTCGAGATCCTGGGCGAGGGAAATTTCGTACACTGTCTTCATTCGGTAGGTATGCCCCTGACTGATGGAGTTCAGGATGTTCCCTGGCCGTGTAATAAAACAAAGTACATTGTACACTTTCCTGAAGAAAAAAGTATCTGGTCTTATGGAAGCGGATATGGCGGAAATGCCCTGCTTGGTAAAAAATGTTTTGCGCTGAGGATTGCCTCTTTTATGGCTCAGAAGCAGGGATGGCTTGCCGAGCATATGCTTATCGTTGGAATTACAAATCCTGAAGGAGAGAAGAAATATATAGCCGGGGCCTTTCCCAGTGCCTGCGGAAAAACTAATCTTGCAATGCTCACACCAACCCTGCCAGGATGGAAGGTTGAGACTGTCGGAGATGATATCGCGTGGATGAAGTTTGGTGATGACGGCCGTCTTTATGCAATTAACCCTGAAGCTGGGTTCTTTGGTGTTGCTCCGGGTACTTCAATGGATACAAATCCTAATGCAATGATGACTCTGCAGAAGAATTCTATTTTCACTAATACAGCACTTACTCCTGATAATGACGTTTGGTGGGAAGGTATAACCAAACAAAAGCCGGCAAAGCTTCTTAACTGGCTGGGGCATGAATGGACACCAAAATCTGAGGAAGATGCAGCCCATCCGAATTCGAGGTTTACCGCGCCAACTTCCCAGTGCCCTGTTGTCGATCCCGACTGGGAGAATCCGAAGGGGGTTCCCATTTCAGCAATAATATTCGGCGGCAGAAGATCAACAACAGTTCCTCTGATCTACCAGGCATTTAACTGGCAGCATGGAACGTTTATGGGTTCGGCCGTTTCCTCGGAGATGACTGCAGCCGCTGTGGGCGTTGTCGGAAAAATAAGACACGATCCGTTCGCAATGCTTCCTTTCTGCGGTTACAATATGGGTGATTACTTTAATCACTGGCTGGACATGGGTAAAAACGCGAACGAAAATAAGCTTCCTAAAATATTTTATGTGAACTGGTTCAGAAAGGATGAAGAAGGAAAGTTCCTGTGGCCGGGCTTCGGCGATAACATCCGGGTAATGAAATGGATTTTCGGCCGCTGCGACGGTACCACAGACGCAAAGAAGGCGGCGGTTGGATATATACCGACAAAAGAATCCCTCGACCTTTCAGGACTGGAAATCCCGGCTAAAAACCTTGAGAGGATCCTCTCTATTGATAAAGATGAATGGTGCGAAGAAGCAGAAGAAATGGAGGAGTATTACAAGCAGTTCGGTGACAGACTTCCAAAAGAGCTTAAACAGGAACTGGATGACCTGAAAGCAAGGCTGTCGGGATCCTGATAGTATCTTACTTTTTGAGCGTATTCACAGCGTATTCAGAGCGTTATTCACAACGTATTCACAACGTTTTCAGAATGTTTTCAGAGCGTTTTTAGATACTTTTTATGACGTATTTTTTGCCCTGTTGTACCTTAAGCTTTAGAACTTTATGAGGGCGGTACTTAACGGCGCTAATTGGGATTCAGAATAATTTTATCCGGAGTAGATATAATTAGTGAAAAATATGACGGGTCTGTACCTCCAGCCTTCCTGAGGCTGACTTGTCACAGAGTTTACGGTGCTGAGATTCCTTTGCGGATGGTCTTTTCCACAGCCTGCTTGAAGCTGCTGAGGTTAACGGGTTTGGAAAAAACAAATTCAATACCAAGCTCATTGTAGTCGGTTATTATCTGCCTGTCGATGTCGCTGCTCAACACCATCACAGGCGGTTTCCCCTTCATTTCAAGTTTCTTCAGCTCCTTAACAAACTCGTAGCCGTCCATAACTGGCATCTTATGGTCGGTGATAACCACGGCCGGAGGGTAATCGAGTATTTTCTCCAGAGCTTCCTTACCGTTCGATGCAATATCCACATTATAATCAGGCGTGATGCTCTTAAGGATTTTAGAATAAAGCAGGCGGTCTGTTTTACTGTCATCAACAAGGAGTATAACGGAAGAAGCAACCGGTATTGTAAAAATAAATTCGGTACCTCCGCCGTATTCACTTTCAACATGGATCTCTCCTCCGTGCTTTTCGATGATCTCCTTCACAAGCGAAAGACCGAGTCCTGTTCCTTTTTCACCCGCAGTACCTTCGGAAGAAAATTTCGTATCCACATTAAAGAGCTTATTCAGATTCTCCTTTTTAATTCCCATGCCGGTATCCGTCACTCTGAATTCATAGAATCTCAATTGATGCGCCGGTCTTCCCGAGATGGTTATACTTCCCCCGCTCCTGGTAAATTTAATGGCGTTGGAAATTAAATTGTTGAAAACCTGCAGAAGGAGGCCGTTATCCGCGAATACGTAAAGATCATCTTCGACCTCTGAAGTAACCGAAATATTTTTCTGTATTGCAGTTCCGATAAGGGTATTGATAGAATTCTCAATTATCTTATTAGCGTCTGATTTTTCCGGCTCAAATTTAATTCTTCCTGTCTGTATACGCGTCCAGTCCAGAAGCGAGTTAACCAGGAGAAGCATCGACTGCGACGACTCGCGTATAAATTCAATATACTGACGTCTCTCCTCCTCACTGAGTCCGTCATCATTCAAAAGGAGATCGGTAAACCCAAGAATGGAGCTGAACGGAGTCCTTAAATCGTGAGAAATAATTGATATAAAACGATCTTTTGTTTCATTCAGCTTGATAAGATTGTCGGTAGATTTCTTTAATTCATCCTGGGCCATCTTCCTGAGAGTTATATCGCTTATCAGGCCATAGACTTTAATGATAAAACCGTCAGCCGACCTGACAAGATTTATCTTATTCCTGATCCAGACAATATTTCCCAGCTTGTTTATTATCCTTAACTCGAATTCCGCGGAATTCTGTATTCTGCTCTTTAATAATTTTTTCAGCTGCTTTTTAGCTTCTTCAAAATCATCAGGGTGAACAATCTTCAGTATCAAACGTGAGTCGGTTAAAAATTCGGCCTGTGAGTAGCCTGTAATCCTTTCAACAGAGGAAGTGTAAAAAACAGGTCGAAGAATGTTGCCTGTTCTTTCAAATGTATAAAGGAAGTCGTCGATATTCTCGGTTATGTTCCTGTATTTCTCCTCTGACTCCCTTATCGCCTGCTGAGCACGCTTTCTCTCCGTAACATCCCTGGTAACAAATACCAGGTAGGTCTTCTGATCCTGCACAAATCTTGAAGAGGTAATCTCCGCATAAAACCGCGTATTGTCTTTTTTTCTGCCCAGAAACTCAAATCTGCCGGGAACATACTTATTCATTTCGAGAAGCTGCAGATATTCGGCTACTTTAAGAATATCATCATTGAATACCAGGTCAAGCACCTGCTGCCCCGAAAGTTCGGAACCATTTTTATATCCGAATATTTCTGCAAAAGAATCATTACATAAAACTAACTTACCCTGACTGGATAGAGCTATACCATCGCTGGCCGACTCAATCACTGCATTATATAACCCGAGCTTTTTATCTACCTGATGTTTATCTGAAATATCTGAGAGGTAAATCGTATAAAATTTCTTTCCGGTTTTTTCGTTGACAGACGAATTAAACCATGCAAGAGTGGGTATCACGTTACCCCTGCTGTCAGTTAAAGGTAATTCAACCTTTGTTTTCTTCTGATCGAAAAGACTTAAATCGAATACGTTGTTTGAAAGATAAGCTGATGAAATAAACCTGGTTATATTCTGTTCAAGAACTTCGTCAATGGCGTAACCAAGCTTCTCGCAAAAGGTGTCATTTGCATAAAATATATCGCCGCTGATATCCATTGAACATATAAGTTCACCGGCCTGGTTAATTATTGTCCTGAAAGTCTCCTCGGAAGATTTTAACTTCGACTCAAAAATAGTCTGATCCGTAATATCTGTACAGCTAACAATAATGGGGTGATCCGGATTCCGGGTAGATGAGAACTTAACTTCATAAGTTTCTTTTTGTTTATTCTCTTTGAAGACGGATAAATTTGTCTTCCAATTGCCGGATTTATCAAGTTCCTCTTTTATTTTATTAAAATAAGGTCTGTCGAATTGCCCGATTACTTCACCAACAAACCTGCCGTATGATTCCGGTGATGCATTAAAGCATTTCCTCGCTGCATTGTTAAAGAATCTTATTTCTCCTTCCGCCCCTGTAGTTAGTAAGGGCTGGGGAATGTTTTCAACCGCAGTGCTGTATGCATTAAGCTCTGCAGACTGATTACGAAGCTGAATAACTTCGTTCTGCAGATTTGTGGTGTTCTCAAAAAAGAGATATATAAATTTTATCTGACGGTGCTTTGACTGGTAAGGAAAGATCCTGCAGTTATATGATAACTTTAGCTCTCCTGTTTTTATCTCCAGAGATAGTATTTCGGCACTCCGGTTTTCAATTGAACTTTCAATTGAAGGTGTCAGCCTGTCGATAACTTCTTCAGAAAAAATTTCTGATAACGGTTTGCTGCTGACGAACTGCTCTGAGGAAATAAACTTATCATAGTCTTTCCCCGAAAAATATTTTACCTTTTTTTCTGTATCGATAATCAGGAAGAGATCATAGATCCTGTCGGCTACTTTGTGAATAGTTCCGGCAAGCTGCAGATCATCCTCGTCTGTCTGCTTCAAAGTTTTTATATCCTCAATGATCAGTATTCCGCCGCTGAACTGGCCATCTATAAAAACCGGGGAAGCTTTAACAAAAAGAGAAATTACTCCCTGCGCAGAGGCGGGAATATGCTTTATCTCTTTCTCGAAAGAATAACCTTCCTGTAACTCCAGCAGTTCCTCTTTTATACTTGCACCCGGAAAAAGATCCTGGTCGAGTATATTCAATCCTTTGAGGGAAAAGGAATCGATACCGTAGAGTACTCCGTACCTTGAGTAATTTTCATTGACGAAATCGATTTCCCATTCAGCTGTGAAAGTTAAAATGCCAACGGGAGCGTTTTCAATAACTTTAAGGAGGTAGTCTTCCCTGTTAGTAAATCCTGTTTTACCGGACGTATTTTGCATTATTTTAAGTTTTCTTCAAAGAGCTATTCCCTCAATATCAATTATCATGCTACTGGAAGCCGGGTTTTGAAGTAAAGTTTAAGCTTTGGTAAGTTGTTCTATAGTAATAAGTTATAAGAATTAACTAATGTGCCGGGATCTAAATAAAATGATTCTACACGGGACTTAATGTATCATTTTGAATTTTAATGATCAATTCATTTCAACCGGGAAGATCAGCGAACCGAATCAGAAATTCTGTTTAAAATATCCTAACTTAGCTCCGCACAATAATTAAATTCTATGAAAAACACTGTTTCAATATTAGGATGCGGATGGCTGGGATTACCGCTGGCGGAATTCCTCATCTCAAAAGGATTTACTATCAAAGGATCAACCACCAGTCACGGCAAACTTTCCCTGTTGGAATCTAAAGGTATTGAGCCTTTCCTGCTGCAGCTAAATCCTGATATAAAGGGGAACGGGATAAAAGGCTTCTTTAATTCAGAGACTCTTATCATAGACATTCCGCCTGGCGGCAGAGATGATAAGATCAGTTTCCATACAAAGCAGGTAGAATCAATTCTTGGCGAGATAAGAAAGTCTTCTGTAAGAAAAGTGATCTTTATTAGCTCCACCTCGGTTTACGGAAATGTGAACCGGCAGGTTACGGAAGAGGATATGCTTAATCCCGAAAAGGATTCGGGCAAGGCATTAAAGATAGTTGAGAAGATGTTGTTTGACGAAGACTCAGTTAAGAAAACGATCATAAGATTTGCGGGTTTAATAGATGATGATCGTAATCCTGTAAAATTCTTTGCGGGCAGAAATAATATCCCCGGCGGTAATATACCGGTGAATCTGATACATAGAACAGATAGCATAAATATTGTTTACCGGGTCATTGAGAAGGATGTATGGAATGAAATATTCAACGCCTGCTCCGATTATCATCCTTCAAAAAGAGAATTCTATACAGCGGCAGCCAGGAAGGTTAACCTGCCAGCGCCGGAATTTATTGATACGGACGACGGCTATAAGATCATAAACTCCGATAAGCTGAAGCTGCGTCTTGGTTATGAGTTTGTTTACCCCGATCCATTAAAAATGATTTGATATGTTTCCTCTTCTGCTCACAATATTATGCTCAACCTCAATTGCTCTCATACTTAAGTACAGCGATACAAAAAAGGGTGATCCCGTTCTGCTCCTTTGCGGCAATTATTTTACAGCTGCTGTTATCAGCCTGATATTAATTTTATCGGAAAAGGATCTCTCTTCTTCAACAGGTACGTTTCTCTTTGGAGCGGGACTAGGATTATTATTCTTTATCGGGTTTTTTGTTTTCGCAATTGCAGTCAGTAAGGCAGGAGCATCCTTATCTGCAGTGAGTTCAAGGTTATCTGTTATAATCCCGGTGGGACTCTCAGTCATTATCTATAATGAAATACCGTCTGTCTTTCAGTCAGCGGGAATAATTCTCGCACTTGTAACTATCCTTCTCTTTTATTTTTCCATCAGGAAATTTTCATCAGGCAGCTTCAACAAAGCCGATTATCTCTACCTTGTTCTTCTTCTCATTGCTATCGGGATCAATGATTTCTGCTTTAAGATATTTCAGAACTGGCGTCCTGCTGAAGAGAAGAACTTTTTCATATTCATTATTTTTACTTTTGCGTTTATATATTCGTTCTCATATGTACTCTTCAAAAAGATAAAGTTTAATTACCGCACCCTATCAACAGGTCTGATGCTCGGTGTACCGAATGTATTCAGTTCTTATTTTATGCTTGATGCATTGAATAATCTCCCCGCCGTTATCGTTTACCCTGCTATCAACATCGGAATTATTGTTTTAACAACGCTAGCAGCGTTCCTTATCTGGCAGGAGAAGCTGAATGTGTTTGGGTGGTGGGCGATGGGCTTTGGAATTACGGCAATTTATTTGCTGAGTGTATGATAGTGCAACCTCTACGAGGTTGGGGACATATAAGGATAACCAATCTTCCTACAATAATATATCCTCTACGAGAATAATAGTGGATAATTTGATGAATGTAAGAACCAGATTTTTTACAATCTTATAACACCTACGATGTTCGGGCTTTAATTTTGATAGAAGTAGAAACGATTATGCACAACCTCTGAGAGGTTAAATTATTGTAGCCTAAATTGATTTCATGACCCCTGAAAATAAAAAAAGGCGGCAGAGAAGTTCTGCCGCCCTGTTGAGGGAGTGTTGTTATCTTCTGCCACCCCTTTGCTTGCCTTTGGGACCGGTGCCGTCGCAAACACCTGTCCCTGCACCCGGACCATATCCGGTGCCGTCACGAGGACCAATACCGCTATGTCCTGTTCCGTCACCAGGTCCGAAACCGTTTCCGTTGCCTTGCGCATTGTTGTACTTGTAGTTGTACCTGTACCAGAAGCTGTAATGGTTCGAGCTTCTCTTTTGCGCTCTGACAAAATCGGGATCTACACAATTCGGAACTCCGTCGCCGTCTGAATCGATTGCATTATCGTTTATCCCATCGTTGTTCAGATCTATATAGCCTTTACCTGTTTTAGTCTGTTTGTTTTGCGCGTTCAGTTCAGAGCTGTTCAGATATAAACCCAGTATCAAAACCATCCCTGAAGTCATCAGAATTTTAACTATGCTTTTCATTTCTATCTCCTTGTCATTTTATTATTTTTAAGGGACGTCCGTTGTAGTTTTCTATTCAACGTGTGTGCCATTATTAAATTATTCGGTTTGGGGAGATTTTTGATGCGGATAATTCCATTTCGACTATATAGGCGTTTTACTACGACCATCCCGGCGAGTCTGTATACCCGAAACCTGATTTAGTCTCCGGAATCAAATGGTTATTAAAGGAATGAGAATTGTATTGGAAATATCGTGAAATGGAAATTTAAGCTCCGTTCTTCTGCTGTCATCGCGATAACTGTGGTAATAGGAATAGTGATGATTACCTCTGCTTACCTGGAACTGAAGCAGGGGAAAGAAGAACTTTACCATATCCTTAATGAACAATCGCTTGCATTAATTGAAACCATAACCGAAAGCTCCGTTAATACTATTAATTCCGGATTCGAGATTGAAGATCTCATCACAGAAAGACTGCTCAACAATGCCCGCCTTATAAGAGATCTGGATGCTTCAGGCAGTCTTACCCGGCGGAAAATGATAGAAATTGGCAAGGCAAATGACCTGTACAGAATAAATATTTTCAACAGATCAGGTGACAGAGTGCTCTCCAATCGTGTTCCCGAGCCTGACCATAACCATGGTGAAGAGAATATTAACCGGTATTCAGAGATAGCACCAATACTTAACGGCAGCACCGATGAACTTATAATAGGACTAAAGGAAGCTGAATTTAACGAGGGGCAGAGATATGCTGTTGCAGTTGCGCGTTCCGGCCGCCGGGGAGCCATTGTGGTTAATCTCGATGCAAAGGAACTGCTCGACTTCAGGAAGAGGATCGGGATCGGGAAGATAATTCAGGATATCTCCCGGAATTCTGGGATCATATACATAGCCCTTCAGGATACGGGAGGAATTCTCGCTGCCAGTACAAATATAGATTCGCTTGATGCAGTTCCTGACGATCTCTTCCTTCAGAAAGCCATGAAGACCGATTCGGTGTATTACAGAACCATTCCTTTTGCGGGCAATGATATATATGAAGTAGTAAAACGACTCACTTATGATAACGCAATAGTAGGAATTTTCAGAATAGGACTTTCTCTTGATGAACTCAGAAGCATTGAGTCACGTGCATATCAAAGGATACTCTTAATAACTCTTATCCTTGCCGCTGTTTCGATTATTACGCTGAGCATAGTATTCACTTCGCAGAACCTGAAAACTATTTCCGAGGAGTTTAATAAGTTCAAAACCTTTACCGGCTCCATCCTGAAGAATATGGATGAAGCAGTGATAGTTGTTAACAAAGATTTTGTAATTTCTCTTTTCAACCGGTCTGCACAAAAACTTTTCGGGATCAAAGAGAAAGAAGTAACGGGTAAGAACCTTAATGAGTTGAGTGATTTCATTTTCATTGCAGAAATGCTGAAATCGGAGCGGAGTACCGAAAAGTTCGTTAATATAAATGGTGAGGCAAGGTACCTGCTTATCAGTTCAACCGCCAATTATGATGAGCAAAATGAAATTGAAAGCTATACGGTTGTGCTTAATGATATAACAGAGAAGAAATCGCTTGAAGAAAATTCCCGCAGGAAAGAGAAACTTTCCGCTATGGGTGAGCTTGCATCGGGAGTAGCTCATGAGATAAGAAATCCTATAAATGCAATAGGTATGATAGCTCAGAGACTGCAGAAGGAGTTCTCCCCTGACGGCGGGAATGATGAGTTTGATTCCATCACCAACCTGCTGCGTACAGAAGTAACAAGGATAAACAAGATCATTAAACAATTCCTTGATTACGCAAAACCTCTGGAAGTAAAACCGGAAGAGGTGGATGCCGACGAATATTTCAGAGAGGTTTATCAGCTTTTTGAGGGACAGGCAGAAAAACGAAGAGTTACATTTACAATACATGGCTTAAATCCCTGCACAATTAAGATCGATCCCGAACTTATGAAGCAGGCTTTAATGAACCTGGTGCAGAATGCCTTCGATGCTGTAGGAGAAGAAGGACGAATTGGTGTCCGTTATCTTTGTGAAGATAATAAACTGGAGATAATTGTGTCAGACAACGGACGGGGTATAATTGAAGCAGACAGGCAAAAGATTTTCGATCTTTATTATACATCAAGGAAGGACGGAACCGGGATTGGACTAAGCATCACACAAAAAATAATTGAACAGCACGGCGGTTCCATTTCATATGAGAGCGTCATGAATGTGGGAACTAAATTTAAGATAATAATACCCCAATGAAAGATTACAACATATTAATAATAGATGATGAACAGACCCAGCGGGAAGTTCTGACCGGCTATCTCAGAAAGAAGGGTTATCATATCCTTTCTGCCGATTCAGGCGAAGAAGGGATCAGGCTTGTAAGGCAGAATACAGTTGATATAGTTCTTTCTGATTTTAAGATGCCGGATAAAACAGGTCTGGAAGTTCTGGACGAAGTTAAAAAGATTAACCCGGAAATCAGCTTTGTTATAATCACTGCCTACAGTACAGTTGAAACTGCAGTTAAAGCAATGCGGATGGGAGCCTACGACTATATTTCAAAGCCGGTAGATCTTGATGAACTTGACCTTCTGATAGAAAAGATAGTAGAGAACCGGAACCTTAAATCAGAGATTCAAAACCTGAAATCTCAGCTGCAGGAGAAGCATAAGATAACTTCCATCATTTCACAGTCGCCGAGAATGCAGGAAGTCCTAAGTATATCTTCCCGAGCTGCCGAAAGCAGTGCCTCAATTATGATAACGGGAGAGAACGGAACCGGTAAAGAAGTGCTGGCAAAAGCGATCCATTATATTAGTCCCAGGAAGGATGGTCCTTTTATAGCGGTTAACATACCGGCTCTTTCCGAGAATCTTTTAGAAAGTGAGCTGTTTGGTCATGAGAAAGGATCTTTCACGGGAGCCGACAGGATGAGAAAAGGCCGGTTCGAAGTCGCCTCGGGCGGAACTATCTTCCTGGATGAGATAGGCGACATTCCCCCTTCTATGCAGGTGAAACTTCTTCGTGTGCTGCAGGAACGTGAGATTGAGCGCGTGGGCGGCACGGAAAAAATTCCTGTTGATGTGAGGATAATCTCCGCAACAAACCGAAACCTTGAACAGAAAATTAAGGAAGGTATGTTCAGGGAGGATTTGTTTTACAGGCTGAACATCGTTACTATCTGCATCCCCCCGCTGCATGACCGCAAAGAGGATATTCTGCCTTTAATTGAATTCTTTACCGGGAAATTCGCCAGGCAGAACAATAAGCCTGGTATGGAGATCTCCAAAGAAGCAATAGACAGTCTTCTTAAATACAATTTCCCCGGCAACGTAAGAGAGCTTGAAAATATAATAGAACGCTCCGTGGTTCTTTCGCGCGACAGTCTCATCACCCTTAACGACCTCCCTATGAATGTACGCGGGTTCAGAGAAGAGGCTTCTGCTGCACAAAGCGAAGGAGAAACTCTGAACGATAAGATTGAGGCACTCGAAAAATCGATGATCTACGATGCACTGGCTAAAATGAACGGCAACCAGACCCAGGCGGGAAAGCTGCTCGGCATCACCGAGCGCAACCTCCGTTATAAAATGAAGAAATACGACATCAAGTATCAGAAGTGATCAGAAACCCCACTCCAGCGTAACAGCTGAAAGGTGGTTGTTGTATTCGTAGAAATAATCGTTCGAGTTGTTGATGAGATAATTATAGCTTAACGATAAGCCCAGTCCTTCCGTTATACTCTGAAGATCAAAGCTCAGCTCTGCACCAAGTGCGTAGTAATTATCCTTCCTGAGGATATCCGTTTCCGTTCCATCGGGAAGAGCGATCGGAAGGTTATTAAAGTTTCTCTGGGTATAAATAAATTCACCCTGCAGCACAATGTTATTTGTGATCATCTGCGTAACAGCTGCTCCCGCTTCCATTCCGTCGTTCGAGTATGCATCATTAAAAATTTCCTCTTCATAATAAATGTAATCAGTATAGGTTATGTACCTGTTGCCCGTTGTGAGGTTTTTACGGTAGAGGAAGTAGCCGCTTAGTCCTGTTGTTTCCGAAATGTTCTGTGCGATCTGAACATAGCTCTTCCACTGTGAAATATTATCAGCTATATCGGGAGAATTATATCTCAGTTTATACAGTTTAACATCAGCTTCGGTACCAAGCGAAAGAGTTGTTTTTGTGGAGAGTGTACTGCTGTACTTCAGAAATACCCGGTGTTCGAAGTGAGTGAACGAATCGAAGTTCTTATAATCATTAAAGAAGAAAGTATAGCCTCCGAGAAGAAAATCTGTTTCATTGAGGAAATGCCGGTAGTTGGCATAAGCTGAGAGCTGTGAGAGATCGTATACCGACAGTTCATCGCGGTTGTTACGAAGAGCGTAATTAATTCCCGCATTCAGAGGATTTTCATCCTCTGATAAGAAAAGAGTATTCACTAATCCGAACTTATGAGAATTGGATGATTTGAAGTTATTCTCTCTGAAATAAGAAACGTTCCCTGTATAATAAAGCTGTAAGTTATTTGTCTCAGATTCGAAATTATAGCCTGCTTCCAGTGTACCGCTGTGCACAACATCCGAAGTCTTCTCAAAGTTATTGTAGATGTTGTCATCATAATAGTTCTCAAAACGTGTACTCAGCGAAAGCTGGGAGAAAGCCGTCTGTGTCAGCATCCCTAACAAAAATATGCAGAGGGAGGCAGCAGAGAATATTTTCATTACCGCCCCCGTCCGCCCTGGTGGCCGTTGCCGCCATTCTGTCCTGCCCTATGCCGCTTCCGCAGCTTTTCAAACAGCAGACCTTTAACACGCTGATCGCAAATGCCGTCGCCATCTTTATCAATGAATACATCTTTATTTCGTTTCCTTGTGGTCACTGTTTTTTTTTCTCTCTGCTCTGTTTTAACGACTTCCTTTTTCTTTGTCTGTGTACTGTCGCCTTCCTGTGCTAGAACAGGAACAGAGAAAAGGATAAACAATATTACGGCAGATATAAGTGTCTTCATATTTACCTCCGTAAATAAACAGACAAACTCAGTGCCATTTGGAATGTTTAAGATAGGATACAATTTCGAGTGATAAACGAGCTTCGCTTCAATAAAAACGACCTTATGGATCGATCACCCGACCATATCGTCGAACCGAGAGCATCGCAGATGCTCAATTATTACAGGATGAAGAAATAAGAGGACAAACCAGATCCTCGTAGAGGATCAACATTGGAAAGGTGTTTATTTGAGGTCTGATTCTCTCAGGTATTCTTTCCTTGGGGAAGCGGGTGCGTTTCAATTACCTTATTGACCTCCTGGCCATGCTCTTTCAGATAAGGACACTCGTCCGCGTTACCGTTAAGGTAAGGACATTCACCTTTCTGCCCTTCAAGGTATGGACATCCACCAGCTGCAGATTCGCTATTCTCTTTCATATAAGGACAGGCAGAACTGCCTTCTTTTCCGCTGAGATAAGGGCATTCTGACTGCGAACCACTTTGCTGAAGCTGTTCGAGGTAGGGACATTTGTTTGCGTTATCCGGGTTATTCCCCTTTTCAACAATAATGTCTGATGCGGTAAATGTTAATGCTAACACAAATGCAAGCAGAACTAATGAAATATTTTTCATAAAGCACCGTTCTCTTTGTTGTTAAGGGAATTCTTTTCTATTAAGATAAGAAATTTAATACTTAAAGCAACGGGCAGCTTTCGTGTATCACAGGTAAGAACACTGAATATAATTTGATTATATTTAGAGTGTTTTTTGATTATTCAAGGGTATTACACAAGTCGGGAGATCTTTATGCTGCTCAAAAAAAATTTCATAATCGTTCTGGTATTCTCTTTTTTCAACTACTGCTGCTATTCTTACTATGAAATCAAGGATGCTGATCCAAAGAAAACAGGCCTGACAGGTGTAACTAAAGTTGAACTAAAGAATAAAAAGGTAATTAAGCTGGATAAACAGGAATTTATAGAATTTCTTACAGATAGTACGATTGTTGTAAAGCAGGGATTAAAAGAAGAACGATTCAACCTATCAGAAATAAATAAGATCTATGAAACCAGGTTTGATTTTGTTCAAACTTTTTTCCTTTCTGCAGGAGTACTCTTCATCGGGTTAATGTTAGTCGGCCTAATATTCAGTTCGATTTATAAAACCTGATTTGAAGATCTCTCCCTTCGGAAAAGATGTCAAACAAACAACAATTTTCAATCTAAAATCTTTTTCAGGACATAGCCAGAAGAAGGTTTAACTTCAATTTCAGAGACAACGCTTCCCTGGGATTCAATACCTGCTTTCTCGGGCGAGACCAGCACTTCCCACTCTCCCTTAGGCAGGTGAAATTCCTCTTCGCTGTCAGGGTGGGCATTGAATAAGACTATAAATTCATCTCCCTCATATTTAAGATCATAGCCCAGCGCAAACTGGTTATCACTTATATCATAAAATGTAATATCTTCATACCCCGCTCTTCTGAACGCTTCATATTTATTTCGTATGGCGATCAATCCTTTGTAGTAATTAACCAGTTCGGCATTATCATCAGCGTATTCATAATTGATATAGTTAGTCTCGTTATCCTTATTATAGCTGTTATGATCTATCCGGCCCTTCTCCTCATCGTTCACATTTATATCTTTAGGGATTACTTTACTGCGCGCGAACTCCTGTCCCGCGTGTATCATTGTCATTCCCTGAGAGGTCATCAGAAACAAGGCGCTGAGTTTATTAAGTTGGAGCTGTTCAGGAGTAAGTTCTGCATTTTTATCAACGTCGGTTATTACCTCATCCGGCTTCACATTCCCCAGGCCAATGCGTATAAAATCTCCCAGTGTGTAACCGTCGTGCGATTCAAGATAATTTACCGAATGCTCCTTTTTCTGAAATAAACCCAGTGTGTCTCTTACCAGTGTGCCGTTCACGTAGCTTTTTATTCGCGCGGGACTATTATTCCCGTACCATTCGCCGAAGATCCATCCTAACCCGTTAACAGGGTTTTCTCCCTTCACGCCGTTACGGATCTGATCATTCCAGGAACCCCAGCCTCTTAATGAAAATCCTGCAGGATCATACCCTCCGCCCCATGGTTCGCAGACGATCACAACATCGGGATTGATTTTCTGTGCCTCGTGTATTACCGCTTCAACTGTTTCCCAGTCGATAAGCTTACCAAGATCGAAACGGAATCCGTCAATGTGGTATTCCTTCATCCAGTAGAGGACGCTCTCCACGATCATCCGGCGCATCATCGGACGCTCGGTTTTAATATCATTACCCGTCCCGCTATGAGCAATAAAGTGTCCGTTCTCATCCATCCGAAAATAATAATCCTTGTCAATCTCTTTGAGGTTGCCGGTCTCATACTCCGAAATGTGATTATACACCACATCCATCATTACAGCTATTCCCTCTTTATGGAATGCCTTAACCATATCCTTAAAATCGTTTATGGGTTTAGTGGTCGTACCGCTCCAGGTGTTCCATTTTATCTCGTCGGTTCTTTCGCTGTAGTAGCTTTCAGGAGCGAAGAAAGCAGCAGTCATATAACCCCAGTGATTGCGTTCATAAGGATTCCAGGAATTCAGCCTTCCGTTCAGCGAATCCTTAAATGGTATTTCAATATTTGCGAACTCCTGTGTAGGCAGAAGTTCTACAGTATTCACGCCAAGGGCTTTTATATAACTGAGTCCGCCGGGTTTATTCTTCTCTGTGAGTCCCTGGTAAGTGCCGCGTTCCTCAACACCCGAGCTTTTATCTTCAGTCATATCACGCACATGCATTTCATAGATGATGAGGTCACGCCAGTCGCGCCTGATCCACTCATCACCTTCCCAGTCGTACCCACCCTCCTTCACTACCATCGAATGCCTTGGTGTAAAGTAGGTATTATGAGAAGCTAAAGCCCGTGAATACGGGTCGATACACAGGACAATTTCTTTTCCGGGCTGCTGAACCTTATAGTTATAATATTTTCCGTACAGCTCACCGTCAATAACGGTCTCCCACACCCAGTTTTCATCTTTAGTCATTTCAAATTCAGTTCCCTTCTCATCCGAAGGCTCATCAAACAGTACCAGCGAAATCTTCTCAGCAGAAGTTGAGAAAAGCCGGAACAGCGTTTTTCCATCCTGTACAAACGAACCGAGTTTCTTATCAGAATATATCTTATCAAGTTCCTGCTGATGCTTGAGGAACTCAGTCTGCTTCTTACTTCTCTTCAATTTTTTGTCAGTGACAAACAATTCTGCACCTGTAATTTTGTTGCAAATTAAAACCGTTAAAAGCACACAAATTATTATTGTATAAAATTTCATGGGTTTAAGAAAATTTCGTGTGATCTACTCCCCTGCCAGTATCTTACCGTCAACAACGGGAGTAACACAAATCAGCGGACTTTCAGGTAATTTAAATTTGGAAAAGATCTCTTCGAAAAGCTGGAACTGCATACCACGCTTCTCAAGCTTGGCAAAACGGTTATAGCTCATGAACCTGCCGTGCTTATCCCTCGGAGCATCGAAGCGGTAAGCTGATTCAAAATCCTCCTTCGCACGGCTCTTCAGAAACTTAATCTTATTATCGTCGCCGCCTTCACGCTCATAGGCCACAGCGCGGAACTCCTCCACAAGATTATTATTTATGATGAGGTATATGTTCAGTATAATTTCATTCATTACGTATTAATATTATCTTCTTTTGTCATCCCGAACTTGTTTCGGGATCTGTTTCTCTATTAACATTCCTGTTATTTAATGCAAAGAATCCCAGTGCCACCGCGTACCCGGAAGCAAACTTACAGAGCACGCTCTCAATGCTGTTAACCAAACCGGGCAAATTTAATAAAAGAAGAGTAAAAGATGCTATAACCGGGATAATAATAAAATAGTGACCTTTTATTAAAAGCCGGGTCTGTTTTACAGGAAATTCCCTGTTATTAATATTACGGTATAATAAGAAAAATGAGATAAAGATGGGAAGGTAATAGAACGCACCGTATAAAGTACCCAGCGGATAGTTGTACGAGGCATAAAGGACACTGCATTTCACTACCGAAAATTCATTAATGACCGAGGCGTAATAGATAACAAAAAAGATGGCAGGCAGAAAGATCAGCGGCGCAAGTTTGAATCTTATTTTCAGATAAGTCAATACAAGAAGGAGACTTAACGGCGGAAGAGAAGAGATCAATGCGAAAGCTGTATAAGCCATCCGGGACGACTTAATCCCGATCCCGCAGATAAGGTATTCTGAGACCTGGTACCCTGCAAGCAGCAGGATTATAGCGAAAACCAGAACATTCGATTTATTTTTATCGACGAAAATAACCAGGTTCACCAGCAGCACAATTTCTATACAAGCAATTAAAAGAGAAGCAATTCCGTCGAGATTATTCAAGGTAGATAAAGGAAAATTTTAAAATCATCCGTAAATATATGAAATTGTATTATGCATTTCGATAATTATTGCTGGGAGATATTCAAATAGAATCTTTAGAGGAAATAAACCGGCTGACACAGGCTGCTTATGACAAAGCAGCAGGGAAGTATTACGATCTTTTTTATGACGAGCTTGAGAAGAAGGAATTCGACCGGCAGTTTATTGATGAATACCTGGGATATTTTAGTCATGGTTCACTTATTTGCAGCGCCAGTTGCGGACCGTGCGGGCACATCGAAAATTATATATCTCAAAAGGGATTCAAGGTAATCGGTTTAGATATTTCCGCAAAATGTATTGAGATAGCAAAAGAACACTTTCCCGAAATTCAGTTTGAAATCGGCGACTTCACGAAAATGAAATATGAGGATAATTATTTCGATGGACTTGTGTCATATTATTCGATAATAGATACTCCTGTGCAATATCTGGATAAAGTTCTGAAGGAATTCAACCGGGTGCTGAAGAAAGACGGGTACCTGCTTCTGGTTGTAAAAGAGGGTGAAACTGAAGGTTATGAAGAAGACCTTCTGGGGATAAAAACAAAAATATATTACTCCGTTTTCACCAAAGCACAGATTGAAGACGCACTTTCGAATGCTGGCTTTGAGAACATTAGAACAATTCAGCGCAAACCCTATCCGAATGAAATTCAACTTGAACGGATATACTCAATTAGTAAAAAGATATCTTAATCTATATAACAAGGAGCATTATCATTACTTCTTTTCAGATATCGCTGCCATCAGCTGCTGCACAGTACCGAGCATGTCACACTCACTCCACGTTTCCACAATCTTTCCGTCCGCCAGACGATAAATACTGATTCCGTCCTGCGTCACTTTATTTCCCAGTGCTTTATGAGTACCGGTAAATGTCCATCTGACGGCTACTTTATTCCCATCCACGAATAAATCCTGCACCACCAGAGAGAGATCGGGGAAAGGAATGAGACATTCATCAACTGCCCATTTTTTATAACTTTCCAGGTCAGTAACGTGTGGATGCGCAGGATCATGAAATACAAAGTCAGGAGAATATACTCTATCGATGACATTATTCAGAGTATCAATGTTCCTTTGATTCCATGCTTCATATTCACTCATAACTATAGACTTATTTTCTGCCGGTGTCCCGGGGTCTCCTGTTTTACCTGATGGCTCACTCCAGACAAAGTCTTTTGGCTCAGATCTCATCATAGCTGGAGGACCTTCTTTCGTCGTGGGTATTAGGCCAAGCTGCTGCATCACTCCAAGATTATCAAACTGCCACCACTCCTCGGCTATTTTATTCCCTTCAAAACGAAAAATGACGATCCATGTATTAGTATAATTAACAGGATCAATTTGTTTTTCTCCTATCTTACCTATCCATGTACCTTCAGCAGAAAATCGGGCAGCAATTTTATTTCCCTTGCCTAATAGATCATTTATTTCAGAATGAAAATCCTGAATATCAGTCGGGGTTCTTTCAATTTCATTTTTGTAGCTGACCAGATCTTTTACTTCAGGAAATTGAGGGATATGGCTGGCAAAATCTTTAGTAAATATTTCCTCAGCTATTGATATTTCAATATTGTTCCAGAGCTTAAGCCATTGATCGGTAATAACTTTTTTCTTCTCTATAGTCCCAGATTCCTGCACTTCACGCCACTCTCGCGCTAACTCCATCCAGCCATTTGCGCTTTCTGCGCTTAGAACGATTTTGCCGTCAGGCATCAACTCTTTAAGCCGGGTGCTCTTTTCTCCGGATGCCCATTTAATAAGAGGACTAAAAGCTGCGGCGCTTGCATTACGGCTTTCTGATGTTCTTTCAAATTTCACATTTTGTATCAGGCCATCGTTAAAGACAAATGTTACAGGATCATAGAATCCCTTGCTAACGCCAAGCATTTTACTCAGATCATTTTCATCGGTACACTTACAAACGACAGAATCTCCGTTTATTTTAACATCACTGAAAGCTAGACGAGTATTTACAACGCTGTCCCATTCAGCACCATCACGAAGTGCTTGTTTTCCGCTGCCTTTTAAAACATCTACATCGAAAACAACATTATCCGTATAGTGAGAAAGTGCATTATCGATATTATTAATGTTAAAGGCTTGCTCAATCGTTCTAACCCGATCTACTTTGACAGTTGAACAGGAAAGAAAAAAAATAAATAAAACGAATTCCAGTTGGACCAGAATTATAATTTTAACATTAATTTTCATTGTTTACTCCTCTGTTAATTAAAACTATTGTGGTTAACTAACTTCTCTTCAGGTTTTAATAAATCAGATATTAAATAAGCTGCTTTCTTTGCACCTTGGTTCGTTTGCTATTGCCAGATCTCTTGTTATATGCCCCAGACCAAGAGAACCGCTTATATAAAGAACTTTTGGGTTATTCATTTCTATTCCCTCTTAAATTAAACCAGAAACAATTTTAGCAACTTCTAATGCCCCATCTTTCCGGGACTGCCAGAGCTGTAATTTTTCCATACTTCTTTTGTAACGGCTGTCTTTCAATATTTTTTCTATCGAGTGCTTTAACAGACCCTTGTAAAGATTCCTTCGTGATAAACAAATACCTGCACCATGACGTTCTATCAACCTTAAATTAAAGTTTTGTTCGGGCTGAATCGGGAATCCTATTACAGGAGTTCCTGCAGAAACAGCTGTCTGAACACTTCCCTGACCGCCATGGATTACAGCAATATCACATAACGGCATAACCAAATGAGAAGGAAGAAAGTCAACAACCAAAATTTTATCCGATGAAGAGAATGTATTTTTATATACCAAGGCACAAAACACTGTCCGGACATCCATTCCGGATAATGTATTATAAACCTCTTGTAAATCTTTTTTATTTCCGGAAGCCATCGCAACGTAAATTTTAGACTTATCAGTGTTAAGAAACCTGTAGACTTTTTCCGGCATGTCTCCAAATAATTTTGCGAAAATAGGTCCTGCATATCTTAATCTTGCAGATGGTCTGTAAAATTTAGTTTGAGGTTTCCATTCTTCCATTTCTTTTTCAGAAATCCCGAGAATTTCCGGTACATCTGTAACCAGAGTATGATCTCCCATCATTAGATCAAAAAAGCTTTGGATTGGTTTTATTCCTATTTCATCTGCAATACTGTTAAATAGTTTAAGCTGAAATGGTATGTATGGAAACAACTTTGTAAAAAATTTATTTATCCATTTATCAGGTATAAATCGTGTAAATAAATAATCGAAGCATTCGCTAAAAGCGAACATTCCCTTTTCCAAAGCCGGAGGAACAAATGAACCCAGATGAGTGACAATTAACGGAATATTTAAATATCTGGCTGATAATGCCGAGGGCAGATTAAAACCGGTAATTACAGCATCTGCTTCCCTGGATTTAAATAATTCAATTTCTGATTTAACATATTTCATCAGCGAAGACTTACTATAAACATTTTTCCATGGTTTATTAATGGAATTAAGATATTGTAAGCAGTCTTCATGAGACATTACAGGTTCAATTTTCTGATAAGGAATTTTTTCATCTCTGAATATGAATTCATAAGTCCCTCCGTGAGTAGCAAGGATTACAGGCAAATTGATTTCGCGCAGCTTTTTATATATAGCTGTCATGCGCGAAGTCTCAGACAGAAACGCACAATTGGGAAAACAAACAACTGACATTTTACGGTTATAGTTGATTATTAGAATTACACTTTAATTCCCCGGAGAATAACATAAATTATTTCATCTCTTCGGCAGAAGGTGGTACCAATTTAAAACCAAGCTGTTCCATTGAAGCCTGATTGTTATAAGCATTCCACTCTTCAATCATTTTTCCATTTTCAATATGAACAATTGCATTACCCCAGATATCTATAGATTTTCCTGTTGGCGGCATTCCTCCATAAGGTCCGGTGTTAGTGCCTGTAAGATGCCAGCGGCTAGCCATTTTATTTTCCGAAAAGACTCTATCTTCGGATACCAGTTTCAGATCGGGAAGCATAGTTCTTGTATCTGTTATTTCTTTCTTCATCGCATCTAACCCCTTAATGGGAGGCGAGTCATTTTTATGATAAATGAAATTTGAGTCAAGAATGGCATCTAATTCCGCCACATTCCCGGTATTCCAGATTTCATAAATTTTATTATTAATTTCATTCATCCGTTCAGAGTTATCAGCTTTTTGCTGCTGGCATCCCGCTAAAACGAATAAAATTAATAGTGCCGGAAGAACTAAACAAAGTAACCCTCTCAGTGAATTCATTTTTTGCTCCTGTGTGTTTGTTACAGAGAATTAATTATTTAAGGTTAGTGATAATCAATTTTGTCCTGATTATTTCTCTTTATTAAATTCAATGTAATGCGGCAGAAATGAGTCTGTCGTCCAGAAGATCTTATATTTATAGCTAACGAGTTCCAAACGTTCGGGAATAACTTTTATTAAGATCATATCCTTTTCACGATCGGGATAATATCTTTTCCAGTATTCCTTCCAGTGTACTTCTTTCTCAGCAGGATCATTTACCAGATGCGCTTTCCCGTTTATTGACACATAACTCGATGCCTTTGTATCGTAATAAAAAACTGCAACGTTTGGATTATTTTTTATCTGTTTGACTTTTCTTGTTTTGGGATTTGTTGCAAACCAGATTACCAGCCCGTCTTCAGGTGGAAAAGGATCCATTTCCCGGGCATGGGGCTTACCATCTTCATCAACCGAAACCAGAACCCGGCATTTCGCACCTTCCATTATTGTGTTTGCAACACTAAGCATGCTATCCCGGCTGATTTCCCCCGTAATGTTCTTATTCTGGGCATTACTTATTGAAGAAAGGAAAAGAATTAAAAAAAGTAGATTTCCAAGAGTCCTTACTGATAGAGATACCATTTCAACCTCTGAATGATGTGGGCCTTATCTGAACCTGGAAATAAATTTACAATTGCCGGGAAAACATGCGTTGTAAAAAATGGACTTTTTTATTTTTCGGCGGGAATCTTACAAGGAGGTAAAAAATTCAAAAGCAATATGCTTTCGACTGTTAATAAATTCAACAGGTGTCATTCCTGTTAGTTCTTTAAATGTATGCGTAAAATGAGGACGGTCGTAGAAGAATCCCCTGAATGTAATTTCCTGCAATGGATATTTTTTTTGCTGAATCAAATATATCAGATAATGAAGCTGTAATATCTTTGAGAACTTTTTAGGTGAGAGTCCTACTATTTCCTTGAACTTTCGGTCCAGTTGTCTCTCGCAGACTTCTATACTATCAGCCACTTCCCGTATGGGAATAATACCATGGTTCTTCTCGAAAATCTCAATACTTTTTTCAACATATAGGTTAGGTATCTTTGCTTCAGATAGTTTTGTCAGTAGTAAATTATTTATCAGGATAATCTGCTCATCGATATCATCTGTGTTTAATAATTTATCATTCAGTTCACACACTTCCTTCAGAGAAAATATACTATTAAGTTCAACAAGTTTATTTTTATACCTGACAGGAGACTGGTGGAACATATAATAAAATCCCGAAGCTGTAAATTCAAAAAGTATTTGTAAGAGTTCGCCTCTGTATTTAACATATATTTCTTCGGTTTTGATACCGGCGATCATCAGGCGTGATCCGGGCATAATAGTTCGATCGTTAAAAAGCGATGCCGGAATATCTTTATGATTATAGGAAATATAGTTGTAGGGACTTAGTGTTAATTTCTGGGTAAAACTGATATCTCCGTCACTCTCAAAAACCGAAATCTTCTTAATAAATGGCCTAAGCTCAGGCGGGGGATTTAAATGTTTTATTTTTATAGAATCTTTACCCATAAAAATACCCTTAAACGTACCAACTGCTTAAATATAATAATTACTGACGATTGGGGCAAAGTCGGTAAAAAATTTTATTGAAAGTCATAAAAAGCCCCCGGCGGGAAACCGGGGGCAATATTTGGGCTCTGATATTTAGAAGATCCTGAAACTAGTTCAGGATGACAAGTTGTTGAGATTCTGAGCTGAGTTCAGGATGACAATAATTTACTTAAGCTGCTTCATCAGCTCGTCAACAGCCTTCTTAAGCTGGGCGTCTGTGCCTTCAGCACGATAATCCGGTGCGTTCTTTACAACATAATCAGGAGTTGCGGGCTCGTCTTCCATATCGTTATTTGTCTTCTTTACATACCAGCCTCTGCCGGGGAGGCGAACAAATGTTCCGTCAACCATACTCCTTCCGCCGGTTGAGATTACCGCGCCGAAGGTAGGCTGCCCGACCAGTTTCCCTATTCCCAGTGTCTGATATGCGTGAGAGAAAATCTCAGCATTAGAGTAGCTGTTCTCGTTGCACAGTGCGATGCTGGGCTTTATCCAGGCGGAATAAGGGAGTCGTTCTCCGAGAGGATAGTAATTAGCAAACTTCTGGTGGTTCACAGCAAGTGAATCAGTCGCACCTCTCGGTATAGTATAAGCATGCTGTTTGTAGTTCAGCACCATCATCAGGTAATCGGTAGTCCATCCGCCGCCGTTGTAGCGTACGTCGACAACGATAGCGTCCTTTCCGTACCCGGTTGCTGCAAGCTCACGCTCGAATTCCTCGAAGCTGTCCCAGCCCATCGCCTTAATATGAATATAACCAATCCTGCCGTTTGAATATTCCTCAGTAAGTTTCTTTCTATCCTGAACCCATTCATTGTAGAGCAGGTCTCTTATATTGTTAACGGGACGAATAATCACCTCTCTGGTTTTCCCGTCTTTCCCGTTCACTTCCAGCAGAACTCTATCATCAGCTGTATTCACAAATTTCGAATAGAAATTCACATCTCCGCCTACCGGCTGATCCGTTCACTTTTGTAATAACGTCACCAACAAAGAGTTTGCTTTCTGTTTTATCGGCAGGACTCTCAGGCACAACCCGCTCAACCAGTATACCTCCGTCAGCATTGCCTATCTCAATTCCCAGCAATCCTGTTGTTTCCTTCTGAGTCTCTTCCCTGTCGCCGCCGTACATTCCCATATGGCTGGCGTTTATTTGTCCAAGCATAAAATTAAAAATATACCTGAAGTCGCGGCTGGTAGATGCAGCCATTGCCCATGGTTTATATTTCGCCTTTATTGCATTCCAGTCGTGCCCGTTAAACCCGGGATCATAGAATCCGTCTCTGATCATCCGCCACGATTCCTCAAAGATCTGCTCCTTCTCTGCTGTATAATTTATCTGCATCTTAGCTGAGTAGGAAAGTCCTTCTTCCTTCTTCTTACCAAGATCAACCTTCACAAGTTTTCCGTCGCCTTTGAACAGGTACAGATTTTTCACATCTTTATCAGGCCTGAGCGAAGAGTATGCATCACTTCCTTTTATTATTGATTCGAAATCCTTACCGTTCCATTTAATGCTGTAGAGGGAATGATCAAGCTTCTTAGCCTTACCAGAAGAATAAGGTGCGGTAAAATAGAAAGTCTCCCCATCAGCCGAAATAACAGGATTCCTCTCATCGCCGGGCATCGAAGTAACCTGCACCAATCTTTTATAGATATCCGGGAAATCAATCTCTACTGGCTTGACCTCAGTAGAATCCTTACCTTTTTTCTTATCGTCTTTCTTTGCCGGCTCGTCATACTCCCAGTCCCTCTGTGTCTTTTCCCAGTCAGCTTTCTTCAACCATACGAACCAGATATCGGCGCTGCGGTTATTCCTTTCGGAGACGAAGCCGAGTTTTGAACCATCGGGACTCCAGAAAGGCTGTGCGTCCATTCTCGGGTGCATGCTTACGTTTACAGCCTCGTGCGAGTTATCTGCAGCCTGAATAAAGATTTCATTATTGTAATACAGATCCGCTTTTGAATACGCAAGCCATTTAGAATCAGGACTCCATGCCAGGTCCTCCGGCTGAGACCAGTCATCCGACAGTATCTTCTCATCCGACAACTGACCGTCCTTATCGATCTTTGCTGTAACCAGCTGACCATTCCCGCGGACGTATGCAAGCATCTTACCGTCGGGTGACATCGCCAATGCTGATTCATCTTTATCAGTACTGGTGATCCGCTTAACCTTATGCTTCAGACTTCTGAAAATATTTGACTCATCCTTATCTGAAGAAGAAACTGCGTAGATATCGAACTGTCCCACTTCGTCCGAAACAAAAATAATAGTTGAATCATTAACCCACTGCGGGTTCTCCTCGCGGGATGAACTTTGGGTGAGGTTAACAGTAAGGTTTTTATCCTTATCATTCTCGGTAACAAAAATATCACCGCGTACCGCAAGGGCTATATACTTTCCGTTAGGTGAAACAGAGAACTCCGAAGCTTTAGATGTAAAAGTTTTCCACTCGTAAGGATCGAGCTTATAATCTGATGATACATCGATAGAAAGTTTGTTGAGGCCTGAGCCGTCAGCATTAATAGTATAAAGGTTCATATCTTTTTCCAGAACCAGTTTACTGCCGTTGCTGCTCACGCTGAAATTACGCACACCATCATCTGTAAAAGTAGTAACAGCTATATCGTTCAACTTATTGCCGCCGGCATCAAGGGATAACCTGCGGACATTATACTTACCGCTGGAAGCACTGATATAAAAAATCGTCCTTTCCCCTCCCCACTGAGGTGAATAATCATTTCCCATAAAATCTGTTAGCTGGATGTATGATTTATTCTGAGTATCGTAGAGCCAGATATCACGGTTAGCCGAACCGCGGTATTCTTCGCGCGGAATACGGCAATCACCCCTGGTAAAAGCAACGAACCTGCCGTCGGGCGATTCAGCCGGATCATATCCGAAAGCATCAAGCGCACGTTCAGGTGTTCCGCCGGATGGCATTGCAGCATAAATCTCGGGAGACCACTCGACCGAATTATAATTTCTTCTTGTAGTGAAATATATTTTCCCGCTTTTCGACCAGCTGCTGACCTCATCGCCGGTCGAATGATAAGTCAACCGTGTAGGCCTGCCGCCAAACGCATCGACGACATAAACGTCAGAATTTCCGAAACGTTCGCTGTTAAAAGCTATTTTATAGCCGTCGGGACTCCATACACTTGAGGTTTCTATTCCCTCGTGTTCAGTGATCCTGTCAGCGCGGCCGCCGGAAGAGGAGACCGTCCAAATGTCTCCCTGGAACGAAAAAGCAATCCTGGAACCGTCATTGTTTATTGACGGATACAGCAGCAGCGGCTGGCTCTGTGAATAAGTAAAAGTTGAAATTAAGATAAGACTGGCAAATAAGGTTAGATACCTCAACATGACTCACTCCGGTATTTTTGAACAAAAGACCCCCAAATATAAGCTTCTCAATTAAAAATTTGGATGGATAAAATGATGAACGGTTCTATATTATTTTGGAGATATGCCTCCTGCTTTCATTTTTATAAGGACCCCCCGGCACATTCCATTATAATTACTTCACTTTCGGATAATAAGGTCATCCTTACCTGGCAATACACGCAGAGCAGCAATACGCCACCCTTCAGTTCCGCGGGAAAGAACCCACACCGCACGGGTTTGTCTGACGGGCTGAAGTTTGTCCTCCGTCCCCGGAATAGCACCTGATGCAGTGACGCTTACCTGTATGACTTCTTCACTGATTGGTCTTATTTCGTCTATTTTAAATACCGCGCTGTAGTTCCTCGGTTTAGAAAAGTAAGCACTCCACCAATCCTGAATGGCTTGTGCACCCTGAATCAGAGGAAGATTGCGTACAATGATATCTGCATCTTTTCGGAAAAGAGCACTCACCCTGGATGCTTCGTGACTATTAAATGCATCAGTGAATGTATCGACAAATGCGCGTATGTGGGGCCTTATGGATTCTGTAGCTTCAACGGATGCTCCCAGGACAATACTATCATTCTCTGTCGGCATCATGCATACAGAAGTTATGAGCCATTTTCCGTTAAGCTGATGCACCACCCATGTGCCCCTTGCTTTCCTCGTTTTCAGTTCTGCCCCCAGTGAATCCCATCCCCCTGTCACGGATCCGAGGTTAATTACTGCAACGTCCTCAGATATCATTCTAAATGAATTTACTGTGAATGCAGCTCTTCTCCCCGGTTCCTGTTTCGCGAAGTAAGAATTCCAAAAATTCCGGACAGCCTTTCGTCCTCTTGCTTCAAGAAGATTACCCACCAGTACATCTGCATCCTCTGAGAAGAATTCTGAAACTGCTGCCGCATCCCGTGTGCTGAATGTATCCTGATACGCTTCAACCAGTTTGTATACAGACACTGAGTCTCCAGCTGTCTGGGCCGCAGCTATGCCCGTAAATCCATTAGTAAAGTAGATAATCGTTATCAGAGCTAAATTCTTTACACACATATTTTTTATCAAGACTGATACCTCGTAATTATTGAGGCTGCGGACCGGGGACAGAACATTCCACTACACATTTCCAGGATCCGTCCTCCTGCTTTTTCCAGATGCAGACGTAATTGCCTGATTTTGCATAGTTATTTCCCTCCGGATCACTAAAGGTTAATCTGTAAGAGCCGTGAGTATAACCCATACTACCAGATTCGGATACGACAGCATCTCTTGCTTTCCAGTTAAGAGAAAATCCCGGTGTGGAGCGGTTCTTTTTAACAATATTAAGAATTTCCTCTTTGCCGAATGCAGGTTCCTGACCCGGGAAATAGTCGATCGCATCTTCTGTCCAGAATGCTTTGATTTTTTCTATATTGCCTGTTGCAGCGGCCTCTGCCCAGGCACTATCAGCATTAAGCAGCGCCTGCCGTTCAGTTTCAATGTCTACATTTTGCTTACAAGCAGGAATTAGCAGGACGGTAAGCGATATGAAAATCTGTAATTTCGTTTTCATAGCGGTCCTTCCGTTGTGTGGGGTTTTTTTGAATATAGAGAACTTCGGGGGGAAGGTCAATAATTATTTAATTGTTAAACCTTTTAGAGTTGATATGTTCTTGCACAATTTATCGCGGGACTAACTTATTTCTTAACTCTTCAATTCTGGCTCTGTATCTTTCTGAAAAATCATTTAGCCATTTGTAAGCATATACTTTATCAAAGTCCTGCAGCCACTCCAACTGCTCTTTTCTCAGTCTGCTTTTATCCTCGGGATTTAATTTTGAAAGCAGCAATCTATACAGGCTATCCATTTCTAAATCCATTTCAGCGATCGAATCACAGGAACAGGCAACTATTTCACGATCTGATTTTGCCTTGCTGCAATCAAAGCTTGTGGGAAAAGTTTTACCATAGACTTCTTTCTCTAAAACAAATTTTCCATTTTCGAAATTAAAATACTGACTCAGCGGGTGTTTTCTTCCGGACCCATCCCAGTAGACGGCACACAACAGACTGTCCTTCACTTGCAAATAATAATTGCGGTTGCCTATAAGGGGCATGGGAACCCCGGTAATTTCCGTGCTCTCCTTCGGTTTATAGTCTATCTCATATTCCCCGATGCTGCCGGAGTCATCAAGATAAAATACACTGTGAATATCAGGACCCCCGGTGCCCATCATGCAGGTTTGTGCAGTAATAACAGCTTCATCCCTTCCGTCCTTGTCAAGATCGAAATATTTGATCAGATCGATACTGACTTTATAGCTGGAATCAATTTCCAGGCATTCCCAATCCTTCTCAGTAAGATATTTTTGAAAGTTAACATCGTGAATATTTCTGAAGCCCGGATTTTTCTTGTTCGTACTATCATCTGCTAAATATGATACGGAGTGCTTATTACCATATCCTGACGACATCGCCAAACAAAGATCATGGGTTCCCACAAAGAGTTCGCCATGCACAAACCCATATACACATATGAAAAGAATTATAAATAAATATTTCATCGGCTGACCTGAGTTTCAATATCGCGGGCAAAAGCACAGATAAAGGCAGCATTTGCAAGAACGACAGTGGAAATTAAAAATATAAAAACAATGGTCAGTAATGTATCCGGATCAGTCTGTCCGGGAAAGTAACCAAATATTCCCAGTTCCATCACCATAATCCATAAGAAAGATGATAATGCTAATAAATAAGGCCATAAAGCAGATAATAATTTTCTAAGTCTGTCCTTGAATATCTTTTTCCACCATGTCAAAGGTTTGCCTATCCTGGTTGAGTACGCCCAAACCGGCAGGAAGAGAATTATATACCCTATTCCCCCGCCTACCAGCGTCATTAAAATTAAAAGTAAAAGAAAGAAAGATGATCCGTGATTTATGTGGATAAATCTGACAGACCATATAATAACTGCCAGACTTATTACTATTACAAGGATCCCTGTTACCAGAAAGTTTGGAATTACGGTGAACGCACCTTCCGTACCGTAAACCCAGAACCTATGTTCTTTACCTATTGCTTCTATAAAGAGGCCATTAGTCGAAGTATTACCCTGAAGTATCTCAAATATACCATGATTCACAATACCTGCTGCTCCAAGCAGTGTGCCGAATGTTGCTGCGGTTATTCTGGTACTATGGTTATAGTTCTTCATAATTTAGATCCGGCTTAATCACTCTGCCTACACACGCTTATATATTTTATAGGATCCTCCCCGGCTCTCACCTGTAATTAACTTAAATCATTCCAGGATAAATGACAATCAAATGATTTAACTCCCGGATTTCCACTTCAGATTTAATCTAAATAATTTATTGTTATATATAGAAAAATTCATTATTATTAGCCTGTAGACTTATAAAGAGTAATTATTAGCCTGCAGGATCATAAAATTAAATTATTAGCCTACAGACTTATAAATTAACTAATAAAAAATCAGTCGATTATAAGAATGAAAAACTACGCAGTGGTTACGGGAGATATAATAAGTTCATCAAAGATCAGGGGATCGATACGAAATTTAGTATTGAACAAACTCAAAGAAGGGGTTGGGGAAATAACTAAACAACTGCTGAAAAACAAGAAGAAGCAATTTGAGATATTTGGAGGTGACAGTTTCCAGATGATGCTGGAAGAACCAGAGTTGGCCATGCAGGTCGGGATTTTAATTCGGGCCAAATTGAGAGAACTGGATACCGCTCAATACTACAACACTAAGCGAAGTATACAAAGGTTTGATGCAAGGATTGCTATAGGTATCGGAAAGATCGATTTTATACGGAATAAGATAGTTGAATCAGACGGGGAAGCATTCAGAAATTCAGGTCTAATGATCATGGAGATGAAAAAGCAGGGAATAAATTTAAAAGTTAAAACGCCATGGACAGAAGCTGATAAGGAATTACAGGTCAGTAGTTTATTAGCAGATAACATAATAAGCGGGTGGTCCGCCTACCAGGCAGAAGCAGCTTATTTATACTTATTATACAACTTAACCCAGGCAGAAATTGCGCAGAAATTAAAAATTTCTCAATCCGGCATTTATCACCGGCTGGAGCATGGCTCTGTTGAATCAATAAAGACATTCATAAAAAGATTTGAAGAAATAATTGAGGTCAGAAATGATAAATAATGTTGATTTACTGATCAGATTATTACTCGCCCACTTTATCTCTGATTTTTTACTTCAGCCTAAAAGCTGGATTGAAGACAAAAATAAAAACAAATTAAAATCGAAATATCTATATCTGCACATAATGGTCACGGGTGTCTTGGTTATACTGGCTCTTGGTGAGTATAAATTATTTTGGGAAGTAGTGCCTGTAATAGTGATTTCACATTGGCTTATTGATATCGGTAAGCTTTATTTAGACCGGCAAAAATTCAGCGGCTTTCTGGTAGATCAATTTCTCCACATATTAGTTATTGCCGGTGTATTTTTTTACGCTGCCTACCCGGATGGGGGCACAAAGGTGCTGAACAGCTTAATTGTTAACTATTACAGCCCAAAATCATTATTGATTATTTTGGCCTATGTCCTTGTGACTTTACCGGCATCGGTTTTTATCTCAATATTCGTCAAAAGATGGGATCTTTCTGAAGTACTTCACTCAGATGGAAAATTAAAAGATGCCGGGAAAATCATCGGGATCATAGAAAGACTCCTGATACTAACTTTTGTTATCTTCCATAGTTTTGAAGCAATAGGGTTTTTAATAGCTGCCAAATCGGTTTTCCGGTTCGGAGAACTGCACAATTCCGGAGAACGAAAACTAACCGAATACATTCTTGTGGGAACACTCCTTAGTTTTGCGATAGCAATAATTTGCGGAATTCTGCTTGTTTATCTTATTAGTGGTAATTGATATAAGAACATCATCACTCATTCAAGGGAGTCGTATCCGGGATTTATTTTGGGTTATTCACTATTAAATGTACCTTTAATTATTACTGGAATTATTGGGGGTTGGTTTTATTTTTAACTATTCTCGTTAATTACTTCTCAGTCCAATCATAGTTATTACGAAAAGCAGGGGAGAGGTGAAAAAAAATCTGTTTTTGTTGCTTTTTACTATTTGGTGTGATTTCACTTGGTATAGGAATTTACCAGTTCGTCAAAGAGTCATACACTGAAGCAACTCTAAGTCTTTTCTATACTGCCTTGTTTTTTACAGCCGCGATGTTGAATAAAAAAATCGTGAGAAAGGTAAGAGTAAGATGAGCAACAAATATTTTAATATGTTTTTACGGATATCTGCTTTCCTGCTTCCTGTTTATTTCATTTTTTACCCGCGATTAAACGAAAATCCCCGCGATCCATTTGTGAAATCTCTCTGGAAGCTGACTATTGCGGGGTTCTGTTTTTATGGGTTAATTGCAGTCATCATAGTAATTTTCTAATCAGGCTGTAGATTCCTATTATCAGGTTACAATTTAAAATAAAATACCCGGCAGTGAAAAACACGATGCCGGGTATCTTCATTCATCTGATTTAAATCTTCCCCTTAATCAGACATCGACTGAAACTTTATTTTGCTGAAACTATTGGCAGTGCTGCAGATAGTCCGTATACATTTACGTCGATAATTCCCGTTGGACTGATACCAGGTACAGTGAAAAAGTTGGAAGCTGGCTTCTGCATAAAAACAAGCTCACTGGCACCTTCATACATTATTTCTGTGTAGATGTCCGTAGCAAATGCAATGCTATTGTTTGCAGATACTACAATGCTGTTCTGTGTAGATTTCCATTCCTGAACTCCAAAGAAATTAAACTTCTCTCCATATGTATAATAGTTTACATCTATTGAGGGGATAGCATCACCGCCATAAATGGTGATCGACTCAACTTTTTTGCCTGAAGTTACCGGAACATCGATCCTGCTTCCGACCTGACTGATCAAGAAATACCATTTCTTTATTATTATTATTAGTTGTTATAGGTACCGGACTTGATGGGGTGTAATTATAACTGCAAAAGCAATACTCCTTTTTGGCATATCTTTTGTTAACTCAACTGTGACTATGCCTGGCTGTTGATTCGGCAGCATATGTTTAACAGTAAAGGATTTAAAAGTAGTATATAACGGAAATGGAAATGGGGTTGTTGAAATTCCCGCTGTTTCCGTTGTTTTATTAAATACAGGACTAACAGGTGAAATGCTTGAATCTGTCTGTGAACAGGCAGCAAGCATAAAAGAAAGAATTATAGCAGAAAGAATTAGACTCCTTTTCATTGGTGGCTCCTTTTTTTGTTATGAAATATTTAGTAATGCCGGTTAGACGGCGAAACTAAATTGTCAAATGCGACGGTTGTCGGACAATATTTGTACCGAAAAAGTACAACATCTCATGACTGTGCATATATTTCAAAAAACAAAGATCGGAGCCAATTCTTATTTTGGAGTTTCTGGGCGGGGAATATTTTACCAGAAGTTCTTCCCACAGCTTTGTCATAATTTCCTTCCGTGTATCGATTAAATATTTTTCCTCCGCGTTTTAATAATTTATGTAAATACTACATATTAACCGGTAAATTGAACGCAATGAATCCTGAATGATTTAATTTTGGATAAATTTCAGGGGATTTCATTTGTAGTTTTCGGAGTTCATGATCATTGAGGTTTTATCAATACTGAAGTTGCGGGTTTAGGTTAATTCTGTTAAGTTGCTTCTAACAATGAATTGAATGCCCGGGGTAGTGTTTGGTTTGGTAATTTAAGGGATCATCGATGTTTCAGGGTAAAAATTCTTTTTCTGTTTAATCTTTGGGGAGGTTAGAATGAAGAGCTTAAATAAATCTTTCGTATTGTTCCTTCTTATCTCACTTTTCTTTCCAGTTGTATTAATCGCTCAGTCCTTCGGAGGATTTCAGAAGAGCGTATTAGTGGATATCCCGGGTGACAATTATGATTTCGATCTGTTATTGGGGAATTTACTTTTTCCTGGTGATGACCTTTACATCACCTGGGTGAATAATTCTGATTCTGTCTATACCATTTATTTAAAAAAGCTTACTCCTGAAACAATTGACTCAAGCATTGTAATAACTTCGGACAATACAGTCAAATCAAACCCTGAGATAGCATATAATTCATCCGGTCCGGGCATATCAATTTTATGGGAAAATTTCACGGGTAGTTATTATCAGGTAGTAAGACGAGATTTTTCCAATGGCTTATTATCGGATCAGGTGATAATTAAGGATTCATTTAATGGAGATCCTCAGATTGCTTTGAGCTATAATAACCTGGCCTTGATTATGGGTGGGAACTTGTATATAAAAGATCCGGAGCCTGGTACAAACGGCCTCGTCCTTATCGACACAACATCTTGTTCTTCACCAGCTCTTCTTATAACGGACAACAGTTCGAGAAGTCCTCTGCTTTATGAAAAATCAATAAACGGAAACCAACATATCTATCTGGCTGAATTAGAAATTTATCCGGATTCACATTGGGTTTACTATGAATTTCCCGAGGACAGCAGCCGGAATCCTTCATTCGGAGCCGGTATGGGTCTTGCATTTGAAATAATGCACAATGGCATAAGCAGGATTAACTATGCTGCGGATTATAACCCTACGGCAAACTCCCTTATTTCAGAAAACACCTCCTGCAGCTATAAAAACCCGGAGGTTTTTTCATATCCTATACCAACTGAACAGGAAGATACTCCGTTCTTTGTTGCTTTCGATACTGATTCGCTTGAAAATAATAATGAGGTAATGATCAAAAAAATGGGTGCCTGGCCGGTTGACAGCCTGATAAATATTTCCGATATGACAGGAGATGATCTTAAACCGAAAGTGGGAGTAATGAACTATGACGGGACTCCTTATGTCTTTATAATTTGGGAGCACAGGGATAATGTACACAGCACAATCTGGATGGCGAAAACATTATTCCAACCTGCCGGGGGTGTTAAGGAAGATGGCATTGATCTCACCTCGTTTGAACTGTTTCAGAATTATCCTAATCCCTTTAATCCTTCAACCAGTATTGAATATTCGCTTAAACACGGTACCGATGTAAAGGTTAAGGTGTTTGATGTTCTTGGAAACCATATACTCACTCTTATTGACGGGTATGAATATTCAGGCAGACATAAAGTCATATTTGATGGAAAAAACCTGTCAAGCGGTGTTTATTTTTATACAATAGAGGTAAAAAGTCTTCAGAAAACAAAGGCTATGATAATGCTGAAATAAGCAAAAATCTCAGCCTGGTAAATCTGTGATCTTGTGCAACAATAAGGGGTTAGCCGGTCAATATTTTTATCTTCAAGATTAAACTTTTTGCGAGTCATCTTTGTTAATAATATAACCGTTCTATCAGTTTCTAATGATATGAGTGCCTTGTTATACTATCATTAATTCTTTAAATTTTGTTCTGTTGAGCTGATAAACCCCAAAAAAGATATAACACTTAAGCTTTTTCAAGTTTAATTAGACGTTATTCGTTTTTTATAATTTAATTATTAATAATAAGAGGAAAAGTAATGGGAAAAAAAGAAGAGAAAATACCCGGAAAAGTAGTTGACACACTTAACAAAGGTGAAGCTGAGTGTCCATTTACAACCGGGGCTCTGAAACACGGCGCAGGAGGCGGAACACGCAACCGCGACTGGTGGCCTAACCAGTTGAACCTGAATATCCTCCGTCAGCATTCTTCTGAATCAAACCCGATGGGTAAAAATTTTAATTATGCTAAGGAGTTCAAGAAACTTGACCTTAAAGAAGTTAAAAAAGACATATTCAAACTGATGAAAAAGTCGCAGGACTGGTGGCCTGCAGATTTTGGACACTACGGACCTTTCTTTATCCGTATGTCATGGCATAGTGCCGGTACTTACAGGATTTCAGACGGCCGCGGCGGAGGCGGAACAGGCGCCCAGCGTTTTGCACCGCTTAACAGCTGGCCCGATAATGCAAACCTTGATAAAGCACGTCTGCTTCTCTGGCCGATCAAGCAGAAATACGGGAAGAAAATCTCCTGGGCCGATCTGATCATTCTCGCAGGAAACTGCGCTCTTGAATCGATGGGATTTAAGACATTTGGATTCGGCGGAGGACGTGAAGACGTATGGCAGTCGCCGGAAGACATTTACTGGGGTTCGGAAGGTGAATGGCTCGGCGATAATCGTTATGAAGGCGACCGTGAGCTTGAGAATCCGCTTGCAGCAGTTCAGATGGGACTTATCTATGTAAATCCTGAAGGCCCAAACGGCAACCCGGATCCTGTAGCTGCAGCGCGCGATATCCGTGAGACATTCGGGCGTATGGCTATGAACGACGAAGAAACGGTGGCGCTGATTGCAGGAGGCCATACCTTCGGAAAGACCCACGGTGCAGGTGATCCAAATAAATATGTCGGTCCTGAACCCGCAGCCGCAGCCATAGAGGAACAGGGACTGGGCTGGAAGAATAAACTGGGAACCGGGTTCGGCGATAATACTATTACCAGCGGTCTTGAAGGCACCTGGACAACAACACCGACAAAGTGGAGTAATAATTTCTTTGAGAACCTGTTCGGGTATGAATGGGAGTTAACCAAGAGTCCTGCCGGGGCAAATCAATGGAAACCGAAAGGTGATGCAGGAAAAGGTCTTGTACCTGATGCTCATGATCCGTCGAAAAAACACGCGCCGTTTATGTTGACGACGGACCTTTCACTCAGATTTGATCTCGCATATGAAAAGATATCAAGGCGTTTTTACGAAAATCCCGATGAGTTCGCGGATGCGTTTGCCCGTGCCTGGTTTAAACTGACTCACCGCGATATGGGTCCTAAAGTACGCTACCTGGGTCCCGAAGTACCTAAAGAAGATCTTATATGGCAGGATCCTATTCCGGCTATAGATTATAAGCAGATTGGAAATAAAGATATAGCAGAGCTTAAGAAAAAGATACTTGCATCCGGTTTATCAGTATCAGCGCTGGTATCAGCAGCCTGGGCTTCAGCCGCAACATTCCGCGGTTCGGATAAACGCGGAGGAGCTAACGGTGCACGTATCCGGCTTGCTCCTCAGAAGGACTGGGAAGTTAATAATCCTCCTCAGCTTGCAAAAGTTCTGAAGACTCTTGAGAAAATTCAGAAGGATTTCAACAAAGCTTCAGATAAAAAGAAAGTTTCTCTGGCTGATCTTATAGTACTTGGGGGATGTGTTGCTGTTGAGAAAGCTGCTGTAGATGCAGGATACGATGTGAAAGTACCGTTTACACCGGGACGCGCAGACGCTTCACAGGAGCAGACAGATGTCGACGCTTTCGGACCACTTGAACCCTTTGGCGACGGCTTCCGCAATTATGTTAGAGAGAAGCCAAATTATACTGCCTCGGCTGAAGAAAGACTGCTTGACCGTGCACAGCTGCTGACACTTACTCCTCCGGAAATGACAGTACTGGTAGGCGGTATGCGCGTTCTGAATACCAACTGGGATATTTCAAAGCATGGTGTTTTCACAAAGCGTCCGGGCAAACTGACCAACGACTTCTTTGTAAACCTGCTGGACCTTGGGACAAAGTGGGAGCCGGTATCAGAAGCACACGATGTTTTTGAAGGCCGCGATCGTAAAACTGACAAAGCGAAATGGATCGGCACACGCGTTGACCTTATCTTTGGATCTAATGCCGAGCTTAGGGCCCTCGCTGAGGCTTATGCCTATGAGGATTCCGGTAAGAAGTTCGTAAATGACTTCATTGCAGCATGGAACAAGGTCATGAATCTCGACAGGTTCGACCTGAAGTAATTAAAGGGCTGAAGCCCCTGGATTTTTTTCTACTCTTAAACTTTGCCGTCGGCTGAACCGACGGCAATTTTTTATCTGCAATTCAACTATTTCTTGGGGCCGATCATATTTTCGGGTTTTACTACCTCATCGAATTTTTCTGCTGTGAGAAGATTGAGTGCCACAGCAGCTTCCTTCAATGTAGTGTGCTCCTTGTGAGCTTTCTTTGCTACTTTAGCCGCATTGTCATATCCAATGTGAGGATTGAGAGCAGTTACCAGCATCAGTGAATTCTCAAGATTCTTCTGAATATTCTTCTTATTTGCCTCGATACCAACAACGCAGTTATCTGTGAAGCTTTCGCAGGCGTCCGCTATCAATCGTGTTGAGTTAAGGACATTGAAAATTATGACGGGCTTAAATACGTTAAGCTCGAAGTTGCCGCTGGCTCCGCCGAAGTTAACCGCAACGTCGTTGCCGAAAACCTGGCAGCATACCATAGTCATTGCTTCCGATTGAGTAGGATTGACCTTACCGGGCATTATCGAACTGCCGGGTTCGTTTTCGGGAAGCTGCAGTTCGCCGATTCCGCATCTTGGTCCTGATCCCAGCCATCTTACATCATTAGCAATCTTCATAAGCGAAGCACCAAGTGTTTTCAGCACTCCGTGGAATTCAACAAGCGCGTCGTGAGCCGCGAGAGATTCAAATTTATTCCTTGCCGATTTAAACGGCTTACCTGTAATATCTGCAATTTTGGCCGCCGCTTTTACTGCAAACTCGGGGTGAGTATTTAAACCTGTTCCAACTGCTGTTCCGCCAAGTGCAAGTTCATAAAGATGCGGAAGAGCTCCATTAATTCTTTCGAGTCCATTTGTCAGCTGCTGAACGTAACCACTGAACTCCTGACCCAGCGTAAGAGGTGTAGCATCCATCAGGTGAGTTCGGCCGATCTTTATTATATCTTTAAACTCCTCCGACTTAGCTGCCAGTGCATCACGCAGCTTGGTAACCATAGGTATGAGTCTGCGGTGAATCTCTTCAACAGCGGCAATATGCATCGCTGTCGGGAAAGTATCATTGGATGACTGGGCTTTATTAACATCATCATTGGGATGGATAGGCTTCTTGCTGCCCATTTCTCCGCCTGCAAGTTCTATAGCACGGTTAGATATTACCTCGTTGGCATTCATGTTTGTCTGGGTACCGCTTCCGGTCTGCCATACAACCAGCGGAAAGTGTTCATCAAGCTTTCCTTCGATAACTTCATCAGCTGCCTTTACTATTAGTTCTGCTTTATCGGCAGGAAGGATGCCAAGTTCCTTATTGGTCAGTGCTGCGGCTTTCTTCAAAATTCCCAGCGCTCTTATAAGTTCGCGGGGAAACCTGTCCCCTCCTATCTTAAAATTCATCAGAGATCTTGCTGTCTGGGCACCATAATATTTATCTGTCGGAACTTTAATCTCCCCCATACTGTCGGTTTCGGTTCTATTATCCATTTTTCTTCTCCCTTTATCTAAGAGTTTATTCATTAAAAAATTATATACAAATTTAATAATAAATGAGAACAGAGTGTTATATAAATGTTAATTCGGGCATTACTAAAAATCTTATAGTATTTAAAGATTTTAATTCCCATCGATTAAATAATTTTGTAATTTCGATCAGGTTGTTAAGTATAAATTCAAACAGAGGAGACCTCAATGAAAAAACTGTTACTTATCCTGTTTATCTGTGCTTTGATAATTCCTTCATATGCGCATGATAAAAAAACACTCATCGAGCGTTACACAAATTCAGGATGCGGACCCTGTGCCACATTAAATAATGCATGGTATAATGCTACTACGGCACAGCTGATCGGATCCGACGATATAACTCATATCGTTTATAATGTAGACTGGCCGTATGCAAACGATCCTATGTATCTTCTGAACAGTGCAGATAATAATCTGCGCAGAGGATATTACGGCGTTAATTCCGTTCCGTGGATCGAGATCAACGGCGTTAATTTTAATACCGGCTCCGGATCAACCGCATTTGTTAATGCTGTTAATACAGGGAATGCTGAATTTTCACCCTTCAGTATAGTATTAACACCTGAAATATTTTCGAACAATGTTATAAATGTGCACGTGGCGATTAACCGCGATGCAAATGATGTAACTGTTTTCGGCAATAATGTTAAACTTCAGCTGGGCATCACAGAAAAACGAGTAGCTTATACAAGTCCCCAGCCGAACGGAGAGTCGATATTTTACAGTATCACAAGGAAGATGCTGCCTGACGGACACGGTACTCTCCTAACGATCCCGGCTCCGGGCGAGACTATCGATATGGACTTTGTATACATTCCCACAGCCGAATTCTTAAACCTGGTAAACTTGGACAGTCTGCGTATTGTTGCTTTTATCCAGGATGACGATACCAAAGAAGTTTTCCAGTCTGAAATGACTGATGCTCAGTATTCAAGCAACCTCAACGCTGCATTCGTAGCGAATGAGACTCTGGGCGGACTTCCTATGATAGTCAACTTTACAGATTATTCCACACAAGGGAATAATGGTCCTATTGTTTCATGGCAATGGGATTTTGATAATGACGGAACCGTTGATTCACAGGATGAGAATCCTTTCTGGACATATACGGCTGAAGGTGACTATACTGTTTCACTTACTGTAAGTGACGGGACTAATTCCTATACCAGAACAGTTGATAATTATGTTCATGCTGTCGGAACCAGTTCAAATATCCTTGTGGTTAATGGTATTGAATATGCCACTTATCCTACTGAGATGGAAGATTTCTACAGCAGTTCCGCGTGCTTCGGTAATCACCAGGTAGATGTATGGGATCTTTTCGGCAACCAGGGATTTGATTATCTGTCAAATTCCAATATTCAGAAAGTCGATCTGTTTAATAATTCAGTCCCGAATTCTCTTTTGTACCAATACCAGAAAGTGATCTGGATTGGTAACGATTATGGCGGAGATATTGCATTTTATGATCCGGCCCAGGTTCTGGAATATGTTGAGTTAGGCGGAAACTTTTTGCTGGCAGGCCGCTACGGCTCACACTTCTTTAATGCCGATCTCAGGAGTTACTGCGGAGTAACCGGCTTTACAGGCGATTTAGTTCTGGATACGCTTTTCGCAGAGGATCCGAACCTGGTTGATATTGCCTCTACAGGATCCGGGAATAATACCCTGGTTCATTTTCCGACCCTTGATGCGCAATCTGAATCAAAAGTAATTTTTGATGAGAATAAATCAACCCCCTATATAGCCGGATTCCGTACTAATAAGGACAGCAGCGGTGTCTTTATATACATTGCCGGAAGGCCCTACAGGTTAGACACGGCTGCTTCAAGAGCAAATTACGATTATATGATTGACAACTGGATGACGAGTGAAATTCCTACTGGAATTAGAGAAGATGGAACCGGAAAAACTGCTGTTGAAAGTTTTAGTCTGAACCAGAATTACCCGAATCCCTTTAATCCATCTACAAGGATTTCTTACTCAATTCAGAAAGCCGGATTGGTTACTCTGAAGATTTACGACATCCTTGGCCGAGAAGTTGTGACACTTGTTAAAGGTTTCCAGCAGCCTAACAGTTACTCTGTAAGCTTTAATGCCGCAGGACTTGCGAGCGGCATATACTTTTACAAGCTGAAAGCGGGTGATTTTGTCCAAACCCGTAAGATGATGCTTCTGAAGTAATTTTTGCACTTATATTTGTGAGTATGACCCCGCAGAAATTCTGCGGGGTTTTTTATGTTTGAAAGCATTAGATTTAATAATGACAAATTTATGAATTTGTAAAAGTTCTTTTTTTTCTTAGTTTAGTTTCCGAAAAGTAATTCAGGGAATTTGATGGAAATACCGATTATTGATAAGAGTAATTACCTCAAAGGATTATTAATTACAGCCAGGAAAGATAATCAGTTAGCAGAATCTGAAAAGAAAATTATAAAAGACATATCCGTAAGACTGGGGTTCGCAAGTGATTTTTATGAAGATGTCATAAAAAGTCTGCTGAATAATAAATATATAACAGATGAACCTATAAAATTCACGGATAGAAAAATTGCAGAATCTTTTGTTGATGACGGCCTGAGACTGGCCTTTTCAGACAACAGGGTAACCGATAATGAAATCAACTGGCTTAAAGCAACAGCCGAAGTAAACGGCATTGAAAAAAAGTGGTTTGACGAAAAGATGAGCTTTCATAAGAGTTCTCCGGGAATTCTTATGACCTCTGACTTCGCCCTCTATTCTATCATCTGAACCAGGTCCGATTTTATCATTTCAGAGAGTGATGCCGTAACCAGCTGCATCACTCCGTCTATTCCCCCTGCAACTCTTTTCAATTTTCAATATTAACTCCCTTCCTTGTCCTTTGTCCCGCTTATATCTAATTTTAATATCACAAAATCTGAAAATTTATTTTTTATTATTTACTTTTATTTCAACTCAGTAAATACTTACAAAGGAATTACTTATGCCTCAAAAAATGAAAGCTCTTGTTAAAAAATATGCTAAGCCGGGTATCTGGATGGACGAGGTACCGGTACCCGAAGTGGGAGTTAACGATGTGCTTATTAAAATTCATAAAACCTCTATTTGTGGTACCGATATACACATTTACAACTGGGATGAATGGGCTCAGAAGACTATCCCTGTTCCTATGGTAACGGGACATGAATACGTGGGTGAGATTGTTGACATGGGTTCTAATGTGCAGGATGTTAAGGTTGGCGAGCTGGTAAGCGGAGAGGGTCATATTGTGTGCGGCCACTGCCGTAACTGCCGCGCGGGAAGAAGACATCTTTGTCCCAATACCAAAGGCGTAGGCGTTAACCGTCCCGGATGCTTTGCAGATTACCTTGCCATCCCTGTTACAAATGTGTGGCACTGCGATCCGAGGATCCCCGAAGATATATTTTCTATTTTCGATCCTTTCGGAAACGCAACCCATACAGCTCTTTCTTTCGATCTGCTGGGCGAAGATGTTCTTATAACCGGTGCGGGCCCTATAGGAATTATGGCTGCTGCAATTGCAAAACACGCAGGGGCAAGAAATGTGGTCATCACCGATATGAATCCTTATCGTCTGGATCTGGCAAAGAAAGTAGGGGTAACACGTGCCGTTAATGTTTCAAAAGAAAAGCTGCCCGATATAGTAAATGAGCTGGGAATGAGAGAAGGTTTTGATGTGGGACTGGAAATGTCCGGCAGTCCGCAAGCCTTAAATGATATGATTGATGTTATGTTCCACGGAGGTAAGATTGCCCTGCTGGGGCTTCTGCCTGCCAACACGGCGGTAAACTGGGAGAAGGTTATATTTAACGGACTTCACCTTAAGGGAATCTATGGAAGAGAAATGTTTGAGACATGGTATAAAATGCAGTCTATGGTACAGAGCGGACTGGATATTACTCCTGTTATAACTCATCATTTTTCATACAAAGATTTTGAGCAGGGATTTGAGATAATGAGAACTGGAAATTCAGGAAAAATTATTTTGAACTGGATGGAATAACTGTCCATCGAAAAACCGGAGGGAATAAAAAAATGAAAGATAATACAAGACAACATTACCAGGATATTCTTAATGGAATAGAACAAGAGGGATTATATAAGAAAGAGCGCGTAATAACCAGTCCCCAGAAAGCTACCATTGAAGTTAAAGGCGGCAAACAGGTTCTGAATATGTGCGCAAATAATTACCTGGGACTGGCAGACAATCCAACAATTATACAGGCAGCTAAAGAAAGTTTCGATAAATGGGGGTACGGCCTGTCATCCGTCCGCTTCATCTGCGGAACGCAGGAAATCCATAAGGAGCTTGAGCAGAAAATATCACAGTTTCTCGAAATGGAAGATACTATTCTTTATACCTCCTGTTTTGACGCGAACGGCGGCCTTTTTGAAACTATACTATCAGAAGAAGATGCGGTAATCAGCGATGAACTGAACCATGCCAGTATTATTGACGGCGTGAGGTTATGTAAAGCTCAGCGCTACCGTTATAAGAATAATGATATGAAGGATCTTGAAGCAAAGTTGAAAGAAGCGCGCGAGGCTAAGATCAAAAATATTTTAATTGCAACCGATGGCGTATTTTCGATGGACGGCACCATCGCCAACCTTAAGGGAATATGCGATATGGCCGATAAATACGATGCTATGGTTATGGTGGATGATTCACACGCTGTTGGTTTTATGGGAAAGCACGGAAAGGGAACACATGAGTACAACGGTGTAATGGGAAGAGTTGATATAATTACCGGAACGCTAGGCAAGGCTCTCGGCGGAGCCAGCGGCGGTTACACAAGTGCGCGGAAAGAAATCGTTGATATGCTGCGTCAGAGAAGCCGTCCTTATTTATTCTCAAATACCGTTGCACCTTCAATTGTATCAGCATCAATTAAAGTTCTGGAAATGCTCAGCGCAAATACGCACTTAAGAGATAAACTTGAAGAGAATACTAAATACTTCCGCGAGGGTATATCAAAAGCGGGACTGAATATAAAACCGGGTACTCATCCAATCGTTCCGATAATGCTGGGTGATGCAGTGCTTGCGCAGAAGATGGCTGCCAGTCTGCTTGAAAAAGGTGTCTATGTGATTGGCTTCTTCTATCCTGTTGTTCCGAAAGGAACAGCAAGAATCAGAGTACAGATCTCCGCAGCTCATTCGAAGGAAGATCTTGATTTTGCAATATCCAAGTTCAAGGAAGCCAAAGAGGAATTCGGGATTTAAAGAGGAATATTAAAAAGGCAGAAGTCAACAACTTCTGCCTTTAAGATATTCAGAGGGTTAGAGTCAGCTTAATTAAATAAGACTAAAGTATTACTCTGTTCCGGTTGAACTTTAGGTTAAAAAACTATATAATATTCCCCTCAGAAATCATTTACTCATAATAAATGATTGTTTAACTCTTCAACAATATTGTTTAATATTTCCACAGTTTTCCTTAAAAATAGGCGTTGAACCGTCTTTGAACCGTCTATTACCCAGGCATAATACCAGTCTTACCCGATTGTAAAACCTGGTTAACACAATTACTGGTTGACAATATTTCCCGGCTCCAGTCCTTTTAAAAAGCGGTTGATATTCATAACAGCTCTTCTCATTCCTTCCGCCAGGGCACCTGGCACAATGGGTGAATTGTGCGGCGATCCCAGCAGATTCGGCAGATCGAAAAAGGGATAGTTTACTTTGAACTTCCCTTCCGAGAAGGGTTCAATCCACCAAGTATCTATACCTGCATAAAAATCGGGATGTGTTTTAAGATGACTATATAGAGCTTCTTCATTTATTATCTGTGCCCTTGCAACGTTTATAAGAATGGCTTTCGGCTTCATTTTCTCAAGTTCGTTTTTCCCTATCAGGTTTTCGGTTTCCTCTAAAAGAGGAAGTGAGATAAGGATTATATCGCTGTTCTGAAGTATATAGTCGAGGTCATTCAGCGTTCCAATAAAATCCACATCCTCTTCCGGATTACCGGACGAATTGACCGCATAAATTTTAGAACCAAAGGGCCGGATCAGCTTTGCAGCAGCTTTTCCGATACCACCATACCCGAGTATACCAACAACGGAATCTCCTACCGAAATATTCCGCTCCCCCTGGTTGAATTCTCCCTGCGCCATCTTGTTATGGTTCACAATTAATCTTTTTGCCAGGGCTAATATCATCGCCAGGATATGTTCGGCCATAGGTTCTGCATAAGCACCTTTGTTGCTTGCAATCCTGCAGTCCCTTGGAAACATGTTAAAATCGACATGATCATAGCCGGCTGAAAGTACCTGCACAAATTTCAGTGCCGGGAAAGAATCAGGACCGGCGTCGTCAAGTTCCCAAGGCGGATTCCAGGCGAACAATACTTCTGCATTTGCCAGTAATCGCTGTTTTTCATCTCCCGTGAAATCTTCAAGATATTTTACATCAGCATTATTTTTTATATCAGAACTAATAAGATCACGCTGACGCTTATCCGCTTTAAAGGTTACTACTATATTGTTCATCTCTCAGTAAGGTTATTTTGATCTGATAAAATAAAAAAATATTTCTGATTAACCGGTGATATTATAAATAATTACACCGGTGCCCCGATGGACCGCACTTTGCTGCTCTTGAATCATTAAAAGGAAAAGAATAAGTTTGACACCGGTTTACAGCCTCCTCATAGGTTGTAGTATTAGTTCATCTTATTCCGGAGTTAAGATATGCGGACATTTCTACTTCTTGCTTTTTCCTTTTTTTCACTAACCTTGTTATTTCCCCAAACCAAAACTTATACGGACGTTAGTCCCGACGGGAAGCAAACTAAAACATATACATCAGCCGACTATAATAACCGTCATGCTGCTGTAACAGACACAGTTCCATTTGGATCAACACCTGAATGGCAGGGCACTCTTGAACGCCAGGTTGGCGGACTTGCCTGGGCCGACTATGATCACGACGGCGATCTTGATCTGGCTGTCGGTAATTATCACAGCAATTCATATCCCCCGATACCGGAGTATGAAACACAGGTATACAGAAATGATAACGGTGTACTTACATCAACTCCTGCATGGTCTTCTACTGATATGAGATCAACCACAGATCTGAGATGGGCTGATATAAATAACGACGGTTATCCTGATCTTCTTGCAGCCAATGGAGATGAATCCCAGGTACCTTCGGTGATGTATATGAATTCTGCATCAGGACTTGAGACCACACCGTCGTGGATTTCTAATGATGTCGACTGGACAGTAGGAGCCGCTTTTGGTGATATTAACGGAGACGGCTACATCGACCTTGCTTTCGGCAACCAGGGAAATTCTGTAATTCCGACAAGACCTATATGCGTTTTCTATAATGCAAACGGAACACTTCATACAAGTCCCGATTACTTTTCAAGTGATGAAATGATCACAAACAGCGTTGCTATAGCCGATATAGATAACAGCGATCTTACTGAAAAAACAGATACCTTTACTGCCGACGGATCAGGATCTGTATTCACATTATCAATGGTACCGATCTATAAAATTGATTCTGTTGCAGTTAATGGGTCCCAGGTTACAAACTTTACTCAGGATGAAACCGGCGGATGGGTATCATTGGGTATGATCCCCTCGAATGGCGACCAGGTGGTAGTAAAATACCGCTACATTAAAAACGGAGATCTTGCCGCAGCCAAATGGGTTGCCTATTCATCGGGAGTTTATTTAAACAACGGTAATGGATTAAACCCACTTCCGGAATGGACAGTTGGAAATACACAATCTCAGAAAGGAATAGCCTGGGCCGATATGGATAATGACGGTTATATGGATCTGGCTATAGGAGGAAGCGGCGTTCCTGCAGTCGTGTATAAGAACAACGCCGGAACTCTTAGCAGCAGTCCTGTATGGACATCCGGAAGCTCAAATACTTCAACACAGGACCTTGCCTGGGGGGATATAAACAATGACGGATATCCTGAACTTGCCGATAATTCATTTCGGGTATTCAAGACTTGAAATATTTATGAATAATGGCGGTGTGCTGGAAACAAATCCCAGCTGGACATACACAACCGGTTCACCGGGAACAGCAGTCTCTTTCGGTGACCTGAATGGCGATGGTTTTCCTGACCTTGCAGTCGGTACCGCAAGATCACCTGTCGTTGTTTTCCTTAATCAAAGCATTGTGCCGGTTGAGTTAAAATCATTCACGGCAGTGAATAATACAGGTAAAGTTCAGCTGAATTGGACAACTGCAACCGAGACGAACAACAGCGGCTTTGAGATAGAGAGAAAAAGCTCAGGACAGGAGTCCTGGAAAAATATTGGTTTTGTTGAAGGAAACGGGACATCAACAAAGATCCATACATACAGTTTCACTGATAATGACCCAGGGTCGGGAAGCTATTCCTACAGACTTAAACAGATAGATTTCGATGGAAGTTATAAGTATTCAAAGATAGTAAATGTTGATGTTAACGCTCCTCTGCAGTTCGGACTTTCACAGAATTACCCGAACCCATTCAACCCCTCAACCAGGATCAGCTATCAGTTATCGAAGAGCGGCTTTGTTTCGCTCAAGGTATACAATGCCCTGGGTCAGGAGGCTGCAGTGCTTGTTAACGGATATCAGCAGGCCGGAAAGTACGACCTGAACTTCAATGCTTCAAATCTCCCCAGCGGAATTTACTTCTACCAGCTTACAGCGGGAGAATTTACATCCGTTAAGAAAATGATCCTGATGAAATAGGTCAGTCTATTTGATATAATTTATTAGAAGAGACGGGTAATTCACCCGTCTCTTTTTAATCCCACCTGAAATTTACTCCATTTAGGCAGCACATTAATATTTTTCATTGTTTTACTGCTTAATAACGAACTTTGCGACATAGTTTATAGAGATTGACACATAGTTACTATGCAGTTTCTCTTCCTTTTCGTTTTATTTAGGCCGTGTTTGGGCGAGAACTTCTTTGGGGAAATTAGCTTCTGTGAAGAAGATGATTTAATTTAATAGAGGTAAGGCAGGGATCGGGCTGTCAGGATGTCTTTTCGTCTGACAGTCCGCTTTTATTTAAATCTTCTTATTCATTTTTATAATAGGTGTTAAGTGAAAACCTTCTATTCATTTCTGGTTCTCCTTTCTTTAATCCTTTATAAAAATTCCGCTGCCCAGGAAAATTGGGTTTCATATGCAAACTCAATTGATGTTAAAGATTATGGGGGATGCCCGTTTCGTTTAAGTGCATACGTAAGAGTTGAAAGAGATGATGATAGTGCCTCAGCCAGGTTATGGACACGAATTGAGAAGCAAGATCCAGGCGGCTTCTTCGATAACATGTGGTACAAACCGATCCGAAGCAATGAATGGAAAATATATACTATTGAAGGTATAATTGATTCAAATGCTGATCGGCTTTCGTTCGGCGCTCTATGTCAGTTTAACGGCCGCTTTTATTATGACAATTATAAAGTTGAAGTCGATAACGGAAGAAACTGGTTTACTCTATATAAAGATGAGTTTGAAAAGGAAAAGGATCTTTGGGCACAGGGGAGTGGGAATGGTGAACCGGGGTACGGAACAAATCCATTTTTTGATGCGAAGATTATATCAGGCCATGCCGCCAATGGGATCGGATGTCTTTGTATTGAGGGATTAAATGTCCCTAATTTCGGTGTAAATAAGAAAGCAGGCAGCTATGCTGAAGTGAACGGAATCAGGCTATATTATGAAATATACGGAGAAGGTAATCCTTTGCTTGTTCTTCATGGAAATGGGGGTTCTATAAGCGACGCAGCCCCTATGTACCCCGAACTTATTAAAAAATATAAAGTAATTGCAGTGGACAGCCGTGGACAGGGAAACTCGTCTGATAATAACGAAGAACTGACTTATGATCTGATGGCTTCCGACGTGAATGAACTGCTGAATAAATTAAACCTTGATTCGGTTTATATATGGGGACAAAGTGATGGGGCAATACTTGGACTTATATTGGCGATGAACTATCCTGATAAAGTTAAAAAAGTTGTTGCCTTCGGAGCAAATATTCAATCTGATACACTTGCTATTTTCCCATCGATTTATGACCATATTATTAAAACTATTAAAGAGACAAAAGATGTACGCATAAGAAAATGGTATACGCTGATGTATACGTATCCTGATATCCCTTTTTCAGATTTGCATAAGATTGAAGCCCCTGTACTGATTGTGGCCGGTGACAGGGATTTTATCCGTCCTGAGCATACTCTCAAACTTTTCCAGAATATACCCAACTCCCAGATGTGCATTTTGCCAGGAGCTACGCACGGAGCCTCCTGGGAAAAACTCGATGTATTTATGAAGATAATTGAAGAGTTCTTTGATAAACCTTTTAAAATGCCATCCACTGAAGACTGGTACAGGTGACAAATAATATTTAAATCAAATGAAAACAGCCAGGGATCACAGGCTGAAGAAATTAATAGCAGGACATTGCTTATTTATAACAAATATCCTTAAATTCAATTGTTGTTATTCTCCCGAGAGACCGGTTATTTATAAGCATTACGGGGTTATTATGATACTACCGGAGTACATATATGAGGGAAATCCACTTAATCTTCATTCCAAACAAACTTTTTTAAGTTACCGCATTACTGCATCAAATTCGCTTCACTATTACCTGAAATATTCATTCATCAAAATGATAATTATGAGGTCGCTTTAACAAAGCTTTATAAAAATAATTGAGGGATATATTTATGAAAAATATTTTTTTCACTCTGTTTGTTATTGTATCTGTAATCTATTTATTCAATCCGGGAATCTATGCACAGGAAACTCATAAGATCAAAATATACGTCGATAAAAAAGATAACTTCATCAAAACGGATGCAGATGTTATAGAGGTTCAAAGAGGAGATTCTGTTACATTTTATACAGATGACGCGAACCAGTACATGGTCTTAATTTATAATGTAAATAGGTTTTTTGATCTTGATTCGGATATACTCCGATTTTCTGTAGACAAATCTCATGCACGCACTTACATAATAGGAACTCCTGAAGATTCTGATTCGGCTGACATTTACCCGATTACTATTGTTAATCTTCTTGACCCGGAACCTATCCCGACTGCACCACCACGGATAGTCCTGGTGGGATCTTCAGTTGAACGTGACTGATGTATAAAAAGTTAATATATATATTACTATTGATGCCCCTGCTCTGCTTAGGGCAAAGTAAGGATTTCCGGTTTGACCATCTTACCACACAATTCGACATTGTGGAAGATGGTCTCTCCGGCAATACTGTGCTATGCATATTTCAGGATAGCAGGGGGTTTTTATGGATTGGGACATACAGCGGACTGAACAGATATGATGGATACACGGTTAAAGTGTACAAATATGATAGTGACGATGAATCTTCAATAAGTAACGACGGAATAAGGGGAATCTGTGAGGATAATGACGGCAACCTCTGGATAGGAACAAATGGTGGACTAAACAAATTTATCCGGGATAAGGAAAAGTTTATAAGATACTTATCTGAAGGCAGCAATACACTGAGTATAAGTAACAACCAGGTTAATACAGTCTGTAAGGATCTGAACGGAAATATCTGGGTGGCAACGGAGAACGGATTGAATATGTATGATATGAAAACTAAAATATTTGTACGCTATATGGTTGATCCCAACAATCCTGCCAGCCTGCAGGAAAGCAAACTTTTTTCGTTATACCAGGATAAGGAAGGATATCTATGGATTGGAGGCAACAACAGTCTAAATAAATTTAACCCGGTTCAAAAGGAATTCGTTTCATTTAAATTGTCTCCCCCGATCGAAAATGGGAATGCAGGTCAGGTATATTCAATCTGTGAAGATCATATGGGCTTAATGTGGCTGGCGACATCCAGGGGAGGACTGGCAAGATATGATAGGGCCAATAATGTGTTTACTTATTTTATTAATTCTGCACAGGACAATACAAGTATAAGTGCAAACTACCTCCGTGTGGTTTTTGAGGATAGCCAGAACAGACTCTGGATCGGTTCTTTTGATGCCGGGTTGAACCTGTTCAACAGGGATAAGAATAATTTTACCAGGATAAGCAGGAGTTATAGTCGGGACGGACTGAATGATAATGGAATTTATTCAATCCTCGAGGATAGATCAGGAATACTCTGGTTTGGGACCTGGGCCGGCGGTCTAAATAAATACGGACAGAAATATAAATTTAAAACTTATAGTCATGATCCTGAAGATATAAACAGTATTGGCAGTAATGAAGTGTATGCTATTTATGTCGATAAGTATAATGAGTTATGGATAGGTACTGAAACAGCAGGACTCGATAGAATAGACCGAAGTAGAAAAAAGTTAACTCATTATACCCATAATTCTTCTGTTCCTTACAGTATAAGCAGCAATGTAGTCTATACAATCTGCGAGGATAAAAACGGGAATTTATGGGTTGGAACCGGCGGAAGCGGACTAAACAAATTCGACAGAAGCACAGATAGATTTACCCGGTACAAACACACAGCTGATAATCCGCAAGGACTTGGAAACAATACTTTAAGCCAGATACGATGCGACAAAAAAGGTAATTTATGGATCGGTCTTATTCAGGGGGTTGACAAGTATATTCCTGCGGAAGATAAATTTATTCATTACAGGCACCAGGCTAATATTACCAACAGCCTTGACAACAATCTGATCTATTCCCTTTACGTGGATAGACAAGATAATATCTGGGTTGGAACTAATGGCGGAGGCCTGTATAAATATAATAGTAAGATTGATGATTTCAGAAAGTATGAGCTTTTTCCGGCAGGGAATTCTTTTCAAGTTGTTTCTGTAATATTCCAGGATGACAGCGGAAATTATTGGGCTGGAACTAACGGGGGAATAGTAAGATTTGACCCTGATAAGGACTCTTACAAACAGTATACTGAAAATGATGGTTTGATTTGCAATTATGTGAACGGCATACTGGAGGACAACGGCGGGAGTTTATGGATCAGTACTCTGAAAGGTTTGTCACGCTTTGACCCTGCATCCGAAACTTTTACATCTTATGATGCCTCCAGTGGACTCCAGGGCACAGAATTCAACACCTGGGCTTATTTTAAAAGCACTACCGGAAGAATGTATTTTGGAGGGACAAATGGACTTACATCTTTTGATCCTTCCGATATAAAAGATAATCAGCATATTCCGGAAATGTTAATTAATAATTTTAGTGTACTTCATAAAAATGTTTTAATCGGGTACGATAGTTCCTTCGGCCGAACCATTCTTGAGAAATCTATTTCTGAAACTAAACAAATAGAATTAAACTACGATGAAAATATTATTTCATTTGAAATAATAGCACTTGATTTCAAAAATCCACGGGGAAACAAATATGCTTTTATGCTTGAGGGTTTTGATAAAGAATGGACCTATAAAGATGCATCTCAGCGATATGTTACCTACACGAACTTAAATCCCAGGAAATACATTTTCCATCTAAAGGGAAGCAACAGCGACGGGATATGGAATGAAGCAGGATCTTCGCTTACACTTATTATTCATCACCCATGGTGGGGTACCTGGTGGGCATACTCTCTTTACCTGATAATATTCTTGTCAATCTTTGCAGGCACTACCCGCTTTTACCTGAACCGTAAGGTATTAACAAATCAGCTGAAGCTGGAGCATGAACACTCAATGAAGCTGGCGGAGGTTGACAGAATAAAATCTAACTTCTTCACCAACATTTCACACGAGTTTAGAACCCCGCTTACACTTATTATGGGTCCCAGCGATAATATAATAAAAAGTCAGGCAGCTGAAGAAATAAAAAATGAGGCTGAGACAATAAAAAGAAACGCCGGGAGACTGCTGCGGCTTATAAACCAGATACTTGATCTTTCGAAACTGGATGAAAAGAAACTGAAGCTGCATGCGTCGGAAGGAAATCTGGTTTCTTTTATTAAAGGTATCGTTATGTCATTTGAGGCGTTTGCTGAACGAAAGGATCTTAACCTTAGTATCCGGTCTGTTAAAAATAATATCAGTCTTTACTTTGACAGGGATAAAATGGAGCATATTATAACCAATCTTCTGTCAAATGCTATAAAATTTACATCTAAGGGCGGGTCCATCACGGTTCAGATTCTGGAGAAAGATGAGGACACAGTTTTGATCAAAATCGTTGATACAGGAATAGGTATCCCGGAATCTGAAATACCAAAGTTGTTCGATAGATTCTACCAGGTTGATAGTTCACAGACCCGGGAGTATGAAGGGAGCGGTCTTGGCCTCGCTCTTACCAAAGAGCTTGTTGAGCTTCATCATGGAACAATAAGTGTTAAAAGTAAAGTCGGCCATCCAAATACAGGAAAGCCCGGATGGACTGAATGTACAATCGAGCTTCCGAGAGGCAAATATCATCTGACAGAGGATGAGATTCTTAAAAAACCGGAAACTACTGAGAACTATGATCTGCCTGAGCAGGAAGAGATAGAAATGTCGATTAAAGCGTACGATGAAACTCAGGAGATTGTTGAAATTAAAAATGATAAGAATATAGTTCTTATTGTTGAGGATAATAAGGATGTAAGGGGATATATTAAAGAAATTCTGAACAAAGATTACGGCGTTGAGGAGGCAATAAACGGTGAACAGGGAGTAAGAAAAGCAGAAAAAATTATCCCTGATCTGATCATAAGCGACATTATGATGCCTAAAATGGACGGCAACCAGCTCACGAGAATTCTTAAAAATGAAGAGAAAACCTCCCATATTCCTATCATCCTGCTGACAGCGAGGGGTGAACAGGAAAGCAGGATTGAAGGACTTGAAACAGGTGCGGATGATTATCTGACAAAACCATTCGATACAGATGAATTAAGGGTAAGAATTAAAAATTTGATCGAAAATCGAAGGAAGCTGCAGGATAAATTCAGAAAAGACGGACTGGCACCTTCCAAAGAGGTAAAGCATTTCGGGAGACTAGATCAGAATTTTATTGATAAAGTAAATAATACAATTAAAAAACATCTTTCTGAAGAAGAATTTAGTATTGAAGACCTGGGAAATGAAGTAAATATGAGCCGGTCTCAGGTGCATAGAAAACTAACCGCACTTACAGGAAGATCTCCCAGTTTATATATGAGATCTTTAAGGCTGGCGAAAGCAAAAGAAATGATTTTTGATCAGACCGGAAATATTTCGGAAATAGCATATTCGGTAGGATTTTCGAGTCCCGCCTACTTCACCCGGTGCTTTAAAGAAGAATTTGGGATACCCCCAAGTGAAGTATTAAACCAATCAATAAAATAAAAAATCTTCTTCTTTCTTCCTTCTTAAAAAATCCGCTTTTGGGGGTCTTTAACTAAATACGACATATTTACAATCTAATGCGACATTGTTATAAATCTTTCCGTAGAAATTTATATTTGCTGCAACATTGTTGATATGTACCCCCCTCCCTCATTTTGTTAATTGTACCTGAGTTTACAATAAAAAAATCAAAGAGGAGGGCGTCATGAAAACTTTAATATTAACAATCAGCGTGCTGCTCATTTTCACATTTCTCGGCTGTATGGAAAACCAGCTTACGCAGCCCGAAACCACATTTGAAAACGCAGGTGAAAAGGTTTTATCTAATATTGCCTCAACCTGCCTGCCTGTTAGAAAAGGTGAACTTAAACTCTGCTGTGAACTGAAGGATCCTATGTCGGGCAATTGTCAGCTTTTCGGAAGCGTGATTTATATACATACTACACTATCTAATATCGGTGGGTTTGCCAGGATCCAGGTAGAATTCGATATGAATTCTGAGTTACTGACAAGAATGATGCACCCCACTCCTTACACTATAATGGGATGCAACTGCGATACCGTATCTGTAAATGAAATGGGCGTGGCTTTTATCGAAAAAAACTATGAAGTAAACAACAGACCTGATATAAGAATCGGGGCTAAGTATAAAGTAACACTAGATCGTGTTGAAATTATCGGAATAAGATTGCACCAAATCGATAAGTACTGATATGTAATAAATATTAAGAGGTGAAAAAATGAGAATCTTTTATTTGACTGTGCTTGTATCAAGTGTGTTTTTGAGTCTGATTAATAAACCGGACGATAACTTTTGGAAGAATGCACCGACGGAAGGTGAATTACTTTACCGAATATATTTAACAGATAACGCAGGTTATGCTGTCTCGTATAACCATATTCTTTTTACATCTTATGACAACGGCCGTAACTGGCAGGAAGCAGACCCTGTGGAAATGACACATTTTAGTTCCAAAAATTTTGTGTGGTCAGCTCAAATACGTTGTTCTTCTTTAATAACTACTGATGGAGGAAATAACTGGATACCTTGTTCATCCGAAAGTCAGGATCGATTCTGCCGGGTATTTCTTAAAGAACCCAATACCGGCTATCAGCCTGCAAAGGAGTTCCTAAATATGGTTTGTAATAAGATATTTTCAAGTCTCCTTAATAATGAAGTTAATCTGCTAAGGTCCCCGCAGCAGTACACAGAATATTACAGCAGTCACGATGAGGGCTGGGCACCGGGATGGTATCTAAGTGATCTCCTGACGTTTGATACATTAAAAGCTCTAAAATAGTGTATTTGACAGCATTTAATAATTTCAGTATAACTTTCAATAATCACCAGTACATGGTGACTATGTGCGGGTATCTGTCGGATCAATAATAAGATTTAACTGGCGGAAGTCTGCAGCAAATCGATCAAATTATACAACATATGTCCCATATTACTGAACCGGATAAAATCGAGCATTATTAAGAAATATTCCCTCCTTTATTGAACAGCCGTAAAAATTTCTATAGATTCCGTACGTAGAATCACTCATTTAATGCAGCCTTAATCGTACTATATTTATGAACAATGTAAGCAACCACCCTACTATCAGCGTTGACGACATAGTACGACCCACACGTGTTGAAGTAAACCTGAGATCGCTTAAAGAAAATTACCTGAGTGTTAAAAATCACTTAGGTCCGGTAAAGATAATGCCGATCCTGAAGGCTAATGCATATGGGCATGGCCTGGTTAAAATAGCTCAGTTTTACCAGGAATTGGGAGTAGATTATCTTGGTGTAGCGGTGGTTGAAGAGGGTATTCTCCTAAGAAAATTTGGGGTAGAGACGCCCATACTTGTGCTGGGTGGTATATGGGAGAACCAGATCCCTCTTTTTGTAAAGAACGATCTTACCATAACTGCTTCCTCAATCGATAAACTCAGACAGATAGAGGAAACCGCAGGGCAGTTAAAAAAGAAAGCTAAAGTACATTTAAAGATCGATACAGGGATGGAGAGGCTCGGCGTACATTATTATAATGCGGATCGATTTTTAACAGAAGCATATAAATGTTCCAATATAATCGTTGAAGGAATTTTTTCTCATTTTTCAAATTCAGATTCTATTGATCTAAGTCATACAAAACTTCAGTTCGAGAGGTTTTGGGAAGTATTGAGATTTTTCGAAAAAAATTCTATCCCTCCCCCGATCAGACACATATCAAATTCAGGAGCAATCCTACAGTTTCCCGAAGCGAGACTTGACCTCGTTCGCCCCGGTATTCTTCTTTTCGGAGTTTACCCTTCGGGTGAAATAAAAAGGACAATCGAAGTAAAACCAGTTCTTTCCTGGAAATCGCTGGTAGTTTATTTCAAAGTTATTACTCCCGGACACCCGGTCGGCTACGGTTTGACCTGGCAGACCGACCATAACGTCAGGGCTGTCACTGTACCGGTAGGTTATGGTGACGGCTATTTCCGCAGTATGAGCGGAAAAGCCCGGGTTATAATCAGGGAAATAAATTATCCTGTTGTAGGTACTATTTCTATGGACCAGATTGTTGTTAATATTGAAGATGGAACTGCTTATCATGGAGATGAGGTTATTTTAATAGGCTCAGATAGAAAGAATAGTATTACCTGCGAAGACCTGGCAGATTGGGCAGGTACAATTCCATATGAAATTTTAACCAACATAAATACGAGAGTACCCCGCATTTACATAGAATGATGGATTATTTTCCCTTCTGAGCTCGTTTCAGCAAGATTTTTATCACACTTCTTCAAATATCACCATTCCGTGATGATTTTTTCTTCTTAATTGCTTACATGTATAGTTAGTTATATTAACCATCAGGACTAATGGGGAGGGAATGAGCAAATTGAAGTTTTTCTCTACTCTAATTGCAGTTCAGAGCCTGTTAATCATCTCCAGTAATAATAATCCGAATAAGATAATAAGATTAAAAAGATTTATCATTTCGTTACGATTTTGTGAGACCTGATCACTTTTTTTAGGGAGTAAAATTAAAGTTAAAAGAGGAGGAAAAAATGTCTATTTACAGATTTGCTGTCGTAATGGTTATATTGTTAACTTCAGCGATTTATGCTCAGAATCTTTGGAGCCCACAGAACTCCGGCGTAAGTAATGTGCTCTACGACGTACATTTCGCTGATGAGAATTCAGGCTGGATTTCCGGACACGGCGGGCTAATTTTGCACACTTCTAATGGTGGGATCGACTGGGAATCCCAGAGTGTTCCACCTTCAAATTTTTACGGTTCTATCTTTTTTTCTGATGACCAGAATCGGATGGGCCGCCGGATATGCTTCAAGGATCATCCACACTTCCGACGGCGGAACTAACTGGAGCCTGCAAAGTACCCCGACTGATTACGGTATCTCGGATATCTTTTTTACTGATGGAAGCACAGGCTGGACAGTCGGCGGGAAACCAAGGACTTTTACAGATCCGATAAAGGAAATAATGCATACTACTGATGGTGGCAGCACCTGGTCTCTCCAGTATTCGGGCAGCAATGAGGAACCGCTCGCTTCTGTTTACTTTATAGATGGTCAAAATGGCTGGGCGGTCGGAAGCTCAAGTACGATAATGCATACAACGAACGGCGGCACCAGCTGGAGCTTTCAAATGTCTGGTCCTGGGTATCAGTTCGGCGATGTTTTTTTCATTAACGAAAATACAGGCTGGGTGGTTGGTGAAGACCTGTCATTAGATCACTTTGCTGTAATATTTAAAACAACAGATGGTGGTGCTAACTGGGATTTCCAGACATTTCCTTCCGGCCAATCGTTCCAGGGGGTTCATTTCATTAACGAATCTACCGGATGGGTTATCGGCGGCGATAATGATAATGCATATATTCTGTATACCAGCGATGGAGGAACCAACTGGACCTATCAGGATCCGGGAACTAATAATTTCCTTAGTTCGGTACATTTTCCGGATGGTATCAATGGATGGGCCGTGGGCTTTGATGGAACAATTGTGCATACTCAATTCGTTGTACCGGTTGAACTTACTTCATTCAATGCTGCGGTGACACAGAACAATGTTAGTCTGATTTGGCAAACATCAACTGAAACAAATAATTCAGGGTTTGAAATACAACGCGCAGTTAAAAATAATTATGTGCAGATAGGATTTGTTCATGGATCCGGGACAACAACAGAATCAAAAAAATATTCATACACTGATAAAAATCTTTCGCCGGGTACCTACACCTATCGTCTTGTACAGGTTGATTTGGATGGAACGAGGCATAAATCTCAAACTGTTACTGTAGAAATTAAAGGGAGTACACCGGAAGATTATGAACTCTCTCAGAATTATCCAAATCCTTTTAATCCCTCAACCTCTATCAAATATTCAATTCCTTCTGATGGGAATGTTAAGCTGAAAATATATAATTCCGCAGGAGAGGAAATTACTACACTTGTAGATGAATTTAAGACCGGGGGGAGTCACGAGATAAACTTCAATGCAGGTAATCTTGCAAGCGGTGTCTATTATTACAGACTTGAGGCCAAACATTTTAATGCAACAAAGAAGATGATTTTATTGAAGTAACATAGTAATTAAAACAGATCAATAAATATACGGTGGAGATAATGTGGAAATTTAAAGTAATTGCCATTGCATATCTCTTATCTTTTTCAACATATGCACAATGGATCAGGACAAATGGTCCCGAAGGAATATCGATTGGTTCTCTCGCAGCTATTGATGGAAAGATTTTTGCCGGTACCGCAACTGATGGAATATATGTTTCAACTGATGATGGTATCAGCTGGACAGCAGCCAATAGCGGGATTGAAAATCAGGACATTAATGATATCAAAAATGGCCAGGGATACCTGTTTGCAGGAACATTCGGAAAGGGTGTACTTCGTTCTTCTGACGGAGGACAAACCTGGCTACCTCCCTCTAATTATAACAACCTGTTTGTGACTTCAATAGTAGTAACCGATAATTATATATTTGCAGGAACCAATTCCGATGGCGTTTACCGCTCTTCTGATTCCGGAGAAACCTGGACCCAATTATTCGGAATTTATGGAATACTCTCGATGGGCTCAGTGAATGAAAAGATTTTTGCATCTACTTACGGTTACACTTTTGTCACCACAGATAACGGTGATAATTGGTCCCACGTTTCATCACTAGAGGGAGCAGCTCCATGGAGTTTTATCACTTTGGGTGATACCATAATTGCCGGCTGTGTTAATGAAATATACCGTTCTACCAATGGGGGGAATACTTTCTATGAATATAGTCTGGGTCTTCCGTACACGATAACTAATGTTTACTCACTGGCTTCGGCCGGAACGGATCTGTTTGCCGGGACCTCATATTATGGAATCCTGAGATCGACCGATTGGGGAACTACCTGGAGCATTGCGAACAACGGTATGGGTCCCAAAGATGTGAGGGCTATAACAGCCAATTCATCAAGCCTTATTGCCGGATCTCATTATGTGGGAATTTACCGGTCAGATGATCTGGGCGATACCTGGAATAAATCAATGAATGGATTTCCTGCAGGATCATCAATTACTTCTATGCTCTTTAACGGAAGAAATGTTTATGCGGGAACACGTGACGGGGTGTATCGATCCTCTGATAACGGTGAAACCTGGACTGAGTTAACAGGCACCAATGATACTATTAACTATGGTACTGTCAGGGGACTTTGCGAACAGGATGGAACTGTCTATGCAGGGATCACATTCCAGTTTAATTCAACAGTCTATAAATCAACCAACCAGGGAGATACCTGGATAAGAAGCGGTAATGGTCTGCCAACTGACCTTACATTTATTAATGCAATGGCATCCAGTGGAAACAACGTTGTTGCAGCAACCGATGTAGGTATATATTATTCTCCTGATAATGGAGATAACTGGTATCTCTCAGGGTTTCCTCCCGATTTTGTAGAAGATATGTCAGCAAGCGATGGACACATGTATGCGATCCGTCAATTTGTAGGTATCTACCGTTCAGACGATGATGGTGTAAACTGGTATCTGGTTCTTGTTGCAGTTGCTGACCATATTTCAATGGCTGCATATAATAGTCACGTATATGTTGGGTCATTCTTTGAAGCTTCAATATACTCACCTAACTATGGAAATTCCTGGTTTCAAAGTTATGGGTTCCCTCCGGAATCAGCTGTTTTCGGCTTTTGTCCGATTGATGATAATACTGTACTTGCGGGAACCGATGGAGCATTACAATATATTTATAAATCAACTGACGGAGGCAGTTACTTCACTCCTTACAGTGAAGGACTTGGACCTAATGCAGTAACTGAATTTTTTACTGTTAACGACACATTTATGTTCGCAGGGACGGATTACAATGGGGTCTGGAGAAGACTTCGTCCCGGAGTACCGGTTGAACTTGTATCATTCAATGCTGATCTTGTTGGTGACAAAGTCAGGCTTAACTGGAAGACAGCGACAGAAACAAATAACAACGGCTTTGAGATACATCGAAAAGAAATGGAACAAGCAAATCAAATACACGAATGGGAAAGCATCGGATTTGTCGAAGGGTTTGGAACGACCACTGAATATCACACCTATTCATTTACCGACAATGAAGATCTCTCCGGCGCTTATTTATACAGGTTAAAACAAATAGATTATGACGGATCGTTCAAGTACTCAGATGAGGTTGAAATCAAAGTTGACGTGCCGATAAAATTTTCACTTGAGCAGAATTATCCGAATCCGTTTAATCCCTCAACTTCTATCAAATATTCAATTCCTTCTGATGGAAATGTTAAGCTGAAAATATATAATTCCGCAGGAGAGGAAATATCCACATTGACAAATGAATTTAAGACTGCAGGAAACCATGAGATCAGATTTAACGCCAGTGAGCTGGCAAGCGGCGTCTACTATTATCGCCTTGAGTCAGATGGTTTTAATTTTACTAAGAAAATGATCCTACTGAAATAATATGACAATTAATAAATGCTTAATATCGTTTAAAGGAGGTGATATACTTTAATTAAGATCAGCTGCTGTCGGAAAATGCAATTTTAAAATTTGGTTTTATAACCTTTCTTTATCAAAAAAACATGGGAGAAAAATGAAAAGGTTTTCTACTTTTTTACTCGTCTTGTTGACTTCATTGACGACTCTGTCGATAGCACAAACTTTTAATCCATATCAGGGTTTTAGAATTCCAGATAAAACTCATCAGGGTGACCAGATTCAAAACACATACCTGGAAAGAAGAGGAGCCTGGCCGTATGGTTCATCAGTTGCAATAGCCGTTGACAGCTTAAGAGACCTGATATTTCTCGGCAGCGGAGGAGCAGTACTCGTTTTAGATGGAAGTGATAAAAATAATCCTGCCCTGATAACAAATGGTATAAGATCCTACGGACTTGTAGAGGATATTTATTATGATGATCAACTCCAGAGATTGTATCTTGCCTGCAGTGATGGAGGTTTTGAGATATGGGATGTTCAATCACCATCGAATCCGGTGAATATGAGCAGAATGGAAATATTATATTTCGGTGTGGAGACACCTGTAGGTCACGTGCAGGTGAAACAAAATATTGCCGTTCTGGAGTGTGCATGGGGTTATATACATACTGTTGATGTTTCTGACCCGTATAATCCTTTCCAGGTTGCCTTTAACGGTATTGTTGGAAATCCGGCATATAACATTCACCTTGATACACAGGGCAGGATTCACGCTACCGGACAGCAATATTATGCTATACTTGGAATTGATAATTCAGGACAAATTTCCACTTTGGGAGCTAAGGAATTCATTTACGGAGCCGGTGCCGTATTTGGCGAAGATAATATAGCCTTCGTCAGTTATAGCGGAAGCATGTACATATTGGATCTTCTGCTTCCCGGCTTTCCGGCATGGAGTATTACAAATGTGGGAGGGATAGGAGACATTGAGGTAAGAAATGACTACGCTTACATTGTCAATGATGATGGATTTCAGATTTGGGATGTATCAAATGTACAAAATCCAGTATTGATGAGTTCAATCCCTGAAGCCTTCGATTATAAAGACATATTTATTTCGGGAAACTATGCTTATATAAGTCACGGCCCGAAGGGTTTGCAGATTTTTGATATAACGGATGCTGCAAATCCCTCCCCGATGGGAACTTTTGACACCTATAGTGTAGCACTTGGATTATTTAATACCGGAAACCTGACATACCTGGCTGACGCAGAAGACGGGTTGTTGATTATAGATAACACAAATCTTGATAATCCTGATCTGCTGGGTCAGTATCCGATTCCGGGTGGATTTATGTACCAGGTTGAAGTAAGGAATGATATAGCTTATACGGTCTGCTGGACAAGCGGCTTCAGAATTGTCGATGTATCAAACCCCGCTGCTCCGGTTGAACTGGCAGTTGATGATTCCTATAATGTGTGGAAACTAGATGTCGGAGGTAGTTATGCCTATGTTGTAGAACCTATACCTAATGCTGATAGTTATTTACATATCTATGATATCTCAAATCCTTCAAATCCTGTTGAAGTCAGCAGCACGCAATTTCCATCAATCATTTATGAGGTATTGTACAATGGAGGATATCTGTATGTTGCTGATTATGAAAATGGATTGAGAATAATTGATGTAAGCAATCCGGCATCTCCGGTTGAAGTTGCTTTCTTGAATTATCCAGATGCTTTCGATGTATATATAAAGGGAAACATACTCTACGTTTGCGCTCCCGGCATCGGTTCGGTTGATGGAGGATTTTACACTGTAGATATAACAAACCCTGAGAATCCAATTGAACTTGATGTATATGCTGCAAACGGTTTTACACCTTTTACCGTAAAGGTTGAAGGAGATTATGCGTATATAACCGATGCTGAAGTTCTGCATGTACTGGATATTTCGAATCCATCCGCAATTGCTTATCTCGAAGAATACAGAATGCCCGATTTTGCATATGATTCAGCTGTTGATGGCGGACTGATATTTATATCGGATGCACAAGCCGGTTTACAGATATTACAAAATCCCCAGGTTATACCTGTAGAGATTACGTCATTAAATGCAGAAGTAAATAATGGTAAAGTTAAATTGATATGGAAAACCGCAACTGAAACAAATAACTCAGGATTTGAAGTTCAAAGAAAGAGCGATGATTGGAATTCCATCGGATTTGTAGAAGGACGAGGATCTTCTATTGAATCTCACACTTATTCTTTTACGGATAGAGACGTTCTATCGGGCAAATACCTCTACCGGCTGAGGCAGATTGATTTTGACGGTTCATTCGAATTCTCGGATATCTTAGAAGTTAATGTTGACGTTCCGCTAACTTTTTCTTTGGATCAAAATTATCCGAATCCCTTCAACCCCTCAACAACCATAAAATATTCGATTCCACAGAGTGAATTTGTTTCACTTAAGATATACGACATACTTGGCAAGGAGATTGCGGCCCCGGTCAATGACAGACAGGAGGCAGGAAATTATGAGATAATGTTTGATGGTTCAAACCTGGCAAGCGGTGTTTATTTCTATAGATTGAAAGCAGGGTCGAATATTCATATAAGAAAAATGTTGTTGGCAAAGTAAGTTAGGTCCTATTAAATAATTATTTAAAAGATGACACCTGTAAAGGTGTCATCTTTTTTTATAAATTAGTTAGCTGCCAGTCCTACTGCGTGATCAGGCAGTCCTGTTACCGTCTGTACTGAGGTGAGTCCGCCGGTGCGACGGTTAATTCTGAAAATACTTATTGTATGTGTTCCGCCGCTGAGTGCATATAAATATTCAGAATTATTATTTAAAGCCATATCAATGGGAGACGAACCTTCTCCGGTACTTGCTGTATTTCCTCCATCATCAAATAAGGTTATACTTCCATCAGCTTTAACATAATATCCTGAGATATTTGATGTTCCTGTATTAGTAGTGTATGTATATCTTCCGTCATTCGTAACTACGACCCAGCATGGTGCTGTCTGCTGATTGGCTACAGGTCCGCTGATGAGATTTATACCGCCTGCGCTGACATTGTACGATGACATAGCTCCTGCACCCGCATTTCCGCCATACGCATCAGATACTATCAGGTGTCCCTTATTATCAAATTCAAATCCAAATGGTGTATTACCGGCGGATGGCTGAACGTTCGGGCCTGATGCTGTTCCATCTGAATTAATTACATATGTATCAATCATATTTGTAGCTTTTTCAGTTACCACCAGCATACGACCATTCGGGGAGAATTCTACCTGGGCAGGACCAACACCTGAGCCGCTCAGAGGCATCGTTGAACCCTGTATCTGTGTAAGTGAACCGTTTCCCCTGTTAATTCTGAAACCGGTAATGTTTCCGTCACCTCCGGCATTTAATACATACAGCAGGTTATGATGGATAGTCAGACTTATTGGCTGCTCTCCGCCGGACGATTCCTGATCGACTATCGTTCCATCCATACTCATAACAGAAATATCATTACTTCCTGCATTAACTGCGTATATGTAACCTCCTTTAAGGACTACAGCACCCTGTGATCCAAGACCACTTCCTGTACCTGTCCCACCTGTTGAATAAGAACCCATTAACGACAGACTTCCATCGTGTCCCCTGCTGTACATTACGACTTCATTTCCCATATCTGAATTCGACTCTGTCGCGACTACAAATGAGTTAGCATTTCCTCCGGCACGATTAAGTGAGATCTGGTCATCGGAACCTACTGCTGTAGGAATATCCATATTTTTTTTGCATCCGGCAAAAGTAATTACCAGAACAAAAAGTGCTGCTCCAAGAAACTTTGTGTATCTCATAAAGATTCTCCTTTTAATTAATAAATAAATACGTCCTGAATTTGACCATAGGATATCACGACGTTATCACAACACTCTAATATTTTTAAATCTGTGATATAATCCTTCGTAGCTGATAAAATATTATTATTGATGAAGTCCGCCGGTGTTCGTAACTTTAACTTAATGTTCTCATATATATAATTAAGGATTGCTGATGCTGCGGATTACAGACAAAATAAAGAGTTTTTTAAGGGCAGGAACACTTTTCACCATAATTACCATAATTTCTTTTCTTTTCGTCGGGTGGGGATCTGTAGGTCACCATATCATAAATTATAATACTATAATGTCGGCTCTTCCTCATATGGAATTTTTCAATACCTGGGCGGATTCCCTTGCTGCCCATGCTTCGGATGCTGATTACAGAAAAGACTGGGATCCGACCGAAGGTGCTAAACATTATATTGACATAGATAACTATCCTGAATTTGTAGCCAATGGTTACATTTCACAGAATTTTGATTCACTTGTGGCGATTCACGGGTATTCATTTGTTATGGATCAGGGCATTTTACCCTGGGCTATTATAAATACCGCGGATTCAATCGAAACTGCCTTTGAGCAGGAGGATATGCATAAGGCAATGCTGTTATCAGCAGATCTGGGTCATTATATAGCCGATTCACATATGCCGCTGCATATTACAAAAAATTATAACGGACAGTATACGGGTCAAAACGGTGTTCATTCACGCTACGAATCAGATTTAATTGGAAGCTTTCAGAGCCAGATATTGTACCAGGGTGACAGTCTTCAGTATATTGAGAATGTTCAGGATTTTGTCTTTAATATGCTCTATGATAATTATCAGTACGTAGATTCCGTGCTGTATGCCGACTCTGTAGCCCAGGCTTTTGCTGGTAATCATAACAGTACTACTTACTATAATAAGTTCTGGGAGATAGCCGGAGATTTTACAATCAGACTTTTTCAAAAAGCATCTTATAGGATCGCTTGTGTAATTTATACCGAATGGATAAACGCAGGAGGTTCTCCTACTGGTATTACTGATGATGGCGTCAACACTGCTGTAACTGACTTCACTGTTTACCAGAATTATCCTAATCCTTTCAATCCTTCCACCAACATTAGCTGGTATTCCCCCGTTGAAGGTCATCAGATTGTAAAAATATATAACGCAGTCGGAAGTGAAATTGCAACACTTATGAATGCGTATAAACCGGCTGGTAGCCACACTGTAAAATTTGACGGTACAGGGTTATCGAGCGGAATTTATTTTTACAGGATTGAGTCGGGCAGCTATTCCAGCGTAAAAAAAATGATCTTGCTGAAATGAACTGCCTGAATTCGTGAATTTTTAAAGGAATAAAATAAATCACTGATTCCATATAGGTACTTGAAATTTTAATAAAGGTTATTTATGAAATTCATCAGCAAAACATTACTCACAGTTTTCTTCTTAGCAATACTGCTTTTCATAAATCAATCCCTAAGCTTCGCACAGGAAAATGATACATATGCAACAGTAAACGGGGAAAAGATATGGTACCAGGTAAAAGGAGAAGGCGATCCGATAGTTTTAATACCCGGAGGACCCGGAGATTCTCATCTTTATTTTACACCCTGGTTTGATGAACTGGCAAAAGATCATAAGGTAATTTATTTCGACGCCTTCGGCAGAGGGAAATCATCAAGAGCTAAAAATAAAGAAGAATATTCTTTTCAGCGTGATGTTGATGATCTTGAAGGATTACGTAAGGCTCTCGGGTTTGAAAAATGGAGTGTGCTGGGACATTCATATGGCGGAATGGTAGCCCAGGCTTATGCGATCCAGCACCCTGCTTCCGTTGATAAATTAATTCTGGCAGATACTTTCTATGATGCTGAAATGTGGCAGGAGAACGACAATAATTCAAATTATGTGATGAAAACTCAGTGTCCTGAAAAGTGGAGCGAGTTAATAAAAGTAAGGGAGGAAGGTTATCTTTCAAGTTCACCTGAACACATTAAAGTGTACAAAATTCCTTCGGGACTTCTTTACTGGTATAATCCAGAAAACAAATTAAAAATGCGAAGTGATTCTTTAAGCTGGAATACAGATGTGTATTACCAGATAGTGGGCGTTGACGGTGATTTTATTATCGGCGGAGATATCGGCAAACTGGATTTCAGGAGAGATCTTAAGAACCTTAGAATGCCCATTCTTATTACTGCCGGAAGGTATGACAGAATATCAGATCCAAGATTTGCCGTTAAATATAAATTGTATGCTCCACAGGCTGAGTTTGTAATGTTTGAAAAGAGCGGACACAACCCTTACGTAGAGGAACAGGAAAAGTTCTTTAAGATCCTTGAGGATTTTCTGAATAAAAAGTAATAATCAGATAAGATGCAGCATTGTTCTTAACAAAATCCGGCACTAGGCCTCTGCGTGCTCAGTTCTTCTTATTATTTCATCCTGAAGATCAGGAACAAGATTTACAAAATAATCACTATACCCTGCTACGCGAACAATCAAATCCCGGTAGTTTTCCGGTTCTTTCTGTGCTTTCCTTAAAGTATCAGCACTGACAACGTTAAACTGTATATGATGTCCGTCCATTTTGAAATATGCACGGATAAGATGAAGTACTTTTTCTATACCTGAATCGTCACCTAAAATTTGAGGGGTAAACTTCTGGTTAAGTAGCGTCCCGCCTGTTCTCAGGTGATCAATCTTCGCTGCCGATTTTAATACTGCAGTCGGGCCTTTTCTGTCTGCTCCCTGCACCGGCGAAATACCCTCTGATACCGGTTTCTTTGCCAGCCTTCCGTCGGGAGTAGCTCCGAGCACACTTCCAAAATAAACGTGACAGGTTGTCGGTAGAAGATTTATCCTGAAGTGTCCGCCTTTTGTATTCGGCCTTCCGTCTATTGATTCAAAATAACTTTCAAAAACATTCTTTAGTATCTCATCTGCATAATCGTCGTCATTACCATATCTTGGAGTCTCATTCATTACAAATTTTCTTATGCCTTCAAAGCCCTCATAATTTTTCTCAAGAGCAGATAAGAGTTCCTTCATTGTAAACTTCTTTTTATCGAATACATTATACCTGATAGATGCAAGACAATCGGTTATTGTTCCCATACCTACCCCCTGTATATAAGAAGAATTGTACCTTGCACCGCCTGCATTATAATCCCTGCCGTTCTTAATACAGTCGTCGATCAGAATAGAAAGGAACGGTGAAGGAAGATATTCCGCCCATAGTTTTTCAATAATCAGATTACCCTTAATCTTGATGTCTATGAAATAATCGAGCTGTTCCCTGAAGGCATCGAAAAGCTGTTCATAAGATCTGAACTCTTCAGGATGACCGGTTTTAAGTCCAAGCTGCTTCCCTGTCCGCGGATCAATGCCATTATTAAGAGTTACTTCAAGTACTTTAGGTATATTAAAATAGCCGGTTAGTATGTAGCTTTCTTTTCCGAACGCGCCTGTCTCCACACACCCGCTGGCGCCGCCGTTCCTTGCATCTACAATAGATTTACCCTGCCGCAGAAGTTCCTGGATTATTGAGTCGGTGTTAAAGACAGACGGCTGTCCAAAGCCGGTTTTTATTATATTCAACGCACGCCTGAGAATCTGATCTGGATTTTTTTTACTAACCTGTATCATGGAACTAGGCTGAAGAATTCTCATTTCCTCTATCACATCGAGTATCAGATAAGTCAGCTCATTTACCGCATCATTCCCTTCCTCTGTTAGTCCGCCCAGGTTAATCAGGCAGAAATCGGTATAGGTATTACTTTCCTGAGCAGTAACGCCTACCTTGGGAGGAGCCGGCTGATTATGGAACTTCACCCAGAATGATTCAAGTAGTTCTTTAGCATTTTCTTTTGTAAGGATCCCATTTGCCAGATCATTTTTGTAGAATGGGTATAGATGCTGATCGAGCCTGCCGGGATTAAATGAATCCCAGGTATTAAGTTCTGTGATAACCCCGGTATGAACAAACCAGTAATACTGCAGAGCTTCGTGGAAAGTCCGCGGCTGATTTTCAGGCACCCTGAGGCAGATCCCCGAAAGTAAATCCAGTTCAGCTTTCCTCTGTACGTCCTCTTCTTTTTCAGCCAGCTCTGAAAGATATTCAGAATAACGATGCGCGAAGCTGATCAGAGCTTCTGCGGCAATTTTCATTGCCTTCAGTTCTTCTCTTCTATCAAATGCATGAGGATCATCATAAAAATCAAGTCCGCTTATACTTTCATCAATATTCCATATAAAGTCTTTAAAACCTTTCTTATATATTTTATTATCAAGAACCGTATGCCCGGGAGCTCTCTGCTCCATAAACTCTGTAAACATTCCCGCTTCGTAGCAGTCGATCCATTCTTTGTCGACTTCATTGAAAATCCGGTCACGGAGCGAGCGTCCTTTCCAGAATGGAATTATGCTTTCTTTCTGAATTTTGGTCGTATCATCATCTACCTTGAAGGAAATCTTTTCACGCGTGTCAAGGATCTCAAAATCCTGAAGAGAATGTGTACATATCTCAGGGTAAGTTGGTGTCTGATGAGGTCCGGGGCCTCTTTCACCGACAATAAGCTCACCTTCATTGACGCAGAGTGTTTTATGTTCAAGCAGGTATTTGAAAGCAAGCGCCCTGCCGACAGGGATAGAAACTCTTTCAGATTCTCCGCTCTTATAAAATTCGGTAAGCAGTACGGCTCTTTCAATAGATATTGAAGGCTGTGTGCATAGTGTCTTTTCACGAAGTGCTATAATTCTTTCGTTCATTTTATCCTCTTAAAGAGACTTCAAAACGAGAGTCTCCGAAGTAACTTTTTATTTCGTTCAATTTAGCTTCATCCTGTGTTTTAAGATTTCCGAGACGTGAAGGTTTATTAAATCTTTTATATTTCGACTCCGCAATTTCATTATACGGCAGGAGATCAATTTTTCTTATATTATCAAGCGTCATTAAAAAAGCTGAAAGATCAGAGAGATTTTTTTCGGTATCTGTCACTCCCGGGATCAGCGGTATTCTGACTATAACCTTATTTCCCTTTTCCGTAAGATTCATCAGATTTTCTAAAATCACTTTATTTGAAACACCAGTAAATTTCCGGTGGAGTTCTTCATCAATTATCTTCAAATCAAAAAGAAAGATATCTGTTATTTCGTATATCCTGGCGAAGAGTTGTTTCCCTGCATACCCGGATGTATCTACTGCTGTATGGATCTCCGCTTGCCTGCATTTATTGAGGATTTCCACAAGGAATTCATTCTGGATTAATGGTTCTCCTCCCGAAAATGTTACCCCACCTCCCGATTCATCATAAAACAGCTGATCTTTCCTTATTTCGGTAAAGAGCTCTTCAACGGAATAACTTTTTCCAAATAGTTCTGATTCCTGCTCGCATACTTTTCCCGCGTTAGTTATCGGGATGACATCTATTTTCTCAGGAAGCTTACGGATGCTTTCCGGATTATGGCACCACCAGCAGTCAAGAGGGCATCCCTTAAGAAATATTGTCATACGGATTCCCGGACCATCATGAAGTGCAAATTTTTTGATATCGAAAATAATTCCGTTCATTACTTCCAGTGATTAAAATTACGGAATTAAAATTCCTAAAAATGCGCCCCACTTGCAACGGAATTAGTTTTATTCCTCCTTTTTTGTATTATTTATGGGACAAGCTGTGTCCCAATAGCACTTTGGGCGGAATGGATTAGATGATCATCACTTTTCGGTTGCTACTATTTCAAAGAGACAGGATAAATTGAATAATTATTATATATTAATAACGGAACATAACTCAGGGCAAATTATGATAGACAGGATCTTTGTTGAAAAAGGTGACATAACAAGACAAAAAGTTGATGCAATTGTAAATGCAGCCAATAATTCGCTTCTTGGCGGCGGCGGCGTTGACGGAGCCATTCACAGAGCAGCGGGACCTGAACTGGTCGAATATAACAGAAGGCTTGGAGGCTGCCAGACCGGTGAAGCAAAAATTTCCCCCGGCTTTAAATTACCGGCTAAATATGTAATATCTACGGTTGGACCTATCTGGAAAGACGGTAACCACGACGAGGATGAATTGCTGGCAAATTGCTACCAGAATTCACTCGAAATGGCTGTTGAAAATGATGTAAAGACAATCGCATTTCCTTCAATAAGTACCGGGGCTTACCATTTCCCGCTTAAAAGGGCCGCAGAAATTGCCGTAAGAGAAGTACAAAATTTCCTAAGCAAAAATGATGATCTTGAGAAAGTAGTATTTGTTGCATTCGATGACGAGACGTATTCAACATACAATTCAATTCTGGAAGACGGTAAAAATAACGGATAGATTCCCCATACATTTCAAATATTTCACGAATTCCTGATCTTATTATTCCCAATTTCGTTGGAAAATACTTCAAAACTGAAAGAAAATTTATTTAAATCTCAGGCACATTTATTGTATTTTTAAGTGCGTAAAAAAATCGGGGATTTTTATGAAATCATTCACTTTGGGTACTTCTCTTATTAACAAATTCACTTCTTTTTTCTCAGCCGGAAATTTCCTGGATCAAAGAGTATGATACCGGCTCTCTGGACGAAAAAGGTATATCAGTTACAGAAACCAATGATAATAATGGATTTATTGTCTGCGCCTACAGATCTACACAGCAGACACTCCAGGATTTGTTTCTTATAAGAACTAATGGAACAGGTGATACGGTATGGACAAAACAATATGGAACGATGCTTGGCAGTGACTATGGAATGAAAATACTGAAAACCGGAGATGGATATGTTATCGGAGGTATGCACGTAGATTCTTTAATCTATTATTTTGATGCATGGCTGTTCAAGATAAATGAAGATGGTGATTCAGTATGGTCTAAAACTTTACTCGATTCAGCAAGGATAAAATCCATTTGTTTGACTCCCGATGGCGGTATCGCAGCTACCGGTGGAGATATTATTAATGGCAGGAATAAGTTATTCATTGCCAGATTCGATTCTCAGGGTGGATTATTGTGGCTTAATTATTATGCCCACGAGATTTTTTATGATTGTTTTGGTTATGACATTACTTGTACAACTGACAGCAGTTTAATGGTTTTGGGAGGAGCAACCCCACCTAACCCACCATATCATACTGAACCATGGCTGCTGAAAACTGACCGGGAAGGAAACCTTGAATTCGACACAGTATATAATTTCTCTAATAGTAACTATTTTTTTAATGATGGGAATATAAAACAGACTTTCAGTGGAGATTTTATTCTTGCTGAGGAACTGATTGGAACAGTATCATATTTAAAGATAAATTCTGAAGGCCAGATCGTTGACTCTCTGATTCTTTCAAACGATATGAATTCACCACGAATACTTCAAACTGCAGATTCAAATTATATCTTTATGTATACGACGATCTTTGGCAGTAATAATCACCTTTCAATAATTGTTCAAAAAACGGATCGGATTTTCAATAGTATATGGTCCAAGGAAATTCTTGGTAACAGCGATTATATTGACTATGAGTTTATGGTTACAGGTGATAACAGCTTAATATGTACAGGTTGGTCCCAGGACGATCAGGATGATAACATACTCCTTGTAAAACTGGAAGGAGACATAACTCCTGTAGAACTTATTTCTTTCCAGGCAAAAACTAGTGGTAAAAATGTATTATTGGATTGGACGACTGCAACTGAGCATAATAATTACGGTTTTAATATTGAACGCTCAATAGATAAAATAAAATGGCAGAACATAGGATTTGTAGGAGGCTATGGTACAGGCACGATACCCCACAACTATTCATTTGTGGATTCTTCCCGCCTTTCGGGTAAAGCTTATTACAGGCTGAAACAAGTTGATCTTGATGGTTCATTTACTTATTCTGATGAAATTAAAATAGAATTGGCACCTGCCAAATTTTCCCTTTCTCAGAATTACCCTAATCCTTTTAACCCGGTAACCAGGATTAATTATTCGATATCGGAAAAATCCGATGTAAGTATGATTATCTACAATATGCTGGGACAGAAGGTATCTACTGTTGTTGATGAGATACAGCTGCCGGGAAATTACAGTGTAGATTTTAACGGCGAAAAGGTAGCCAGCGGGGTCTATATTTACCGGTTGACCTCGGGGAATAAAGTATTAACAAGGAAGATGCTGCTCCTGAGATAGGATTTATCTTAAGAATAATACTACAACACCGGAAACGGCGATAAATGCACCTATGATTGCACGTAATGATAATTTTTCTTTGTAGTAATATTTGGAAATCGGCAGCATAATTATTGGAACTAGAGCCATCAGGGTAGAAGCGATTCCTACCTTTGTGAATTCTATAGCTACAAGACTTAATGTAACTCCAAGAACCGGAGCTAATATTGTAGCAGCAATAGTAGCCTTCAGAGCAGGCATTTCATTTCGAAAGGTCTTAACTGGATTTTTATATCTCCTTAATAACAATCCCCCTGCAAGGATTATTATCCCTGCGCTGGATAAGCGTGTAAAACTAGCAACAAAACCATTTACATAACTTTCCTCAAATGCGAACTTAGCAAGGATCAGTCCCCCTGCCTGCCCCGCAGCCCCTAAGAATCCATACAGTATCCCGATTTTATTAAAGTTTTTCTTAATTGCTCCCTGCGCCTTCTCAGTAACAACAAGTATTACTCCCGAAATAGTAACAACCATTCCAAGTATCCCGAGAGATGTAATAAACTCATCAAGAAATACCCAGGCAAGAATTGCACTGATTGCAGGCACAAGCGACATCAGGATCATACCAAGCCGCGCCCCGATCAGCTGATAACTTTTGAAAAGAAAAGAATCACCTAATACAAGTCCCACAACTCCGCTGATAATAAGATACATCACCTGCGCCGAAGAGAGCGAGTAGTCAATTCCTGAAGCAATAATTATGAGGAAAAGGATAATTGCCGCAAGTATTATCCTGTTAATGTTAACCTGGACGGATCCAACCTTTTCGGAAGCGAAGGCAAAAAGAAAAGAGGTGACGGACCAGAGGCAGGCTGTAACAAGAGCACTGATTTCACCGATGTAGGGCATGGTTCAAGTAAAAAGGAAAAAGTAAATTTATATAAAAATTAAAAGAACAAAGATAAGGGAAAGTTCCGTTTTTACATAAAAAGTCGCCCCGTTGGTGAAGCATTTCCTGCTGAAAGGAGTGTGTCATTCTGATTAAATATTCAACATGTATGACAAATTGTCAGACTCTTTTTTATCCGTTGTTATTCCGCTCTTTATCCGCCTTTTGTCCGCCTTTTGAAGGAATTTAAAAATTGCGAAAAAACGCAATTTTCGGCTGTTGAAATAATCTACAGTATGACAAAATGTCAGTGTCTCAATTTGAAAATTTCTCTGGTCTCTTATGTTCGGGGATTACACTTATTTTATTTACAAACTAAAATATTTGCTAATTCTAAATTTTTTAGGATTATCACCCATCTAAGCAAAATTATATTGTTTTTAATCCAAAAATAACGTAACGTCACTGTGACTAAAAATGTCACAGTATGACATTTAAGATTACCATATTAAAGTTAAAGTTGGAAACAGGTGCCGGAACACTTCTTTTGGGGAGCTTTCCGGTAGTACATTCTTTGCAGGCTTAATTTTAATTATTTCGGGGATATGAATCCGACAGAATGAAAAGAAACAGAGGGAAATATCTGGTTATTACAGGAGTAATTCTACTTACAGTCCTTTTCCTATTCCTTGTTAACAGAATTTATACAAATACGCTTGAAGATGCGAAAAAAAACCACCAGCTTCAGCAGCTTGAGATGGCGAAATCGGTTGCTCAGGGAATAAATTTCTTTATTGAGCATCTTGTCAGAGACATGAATCTCCTTACCCATAACCCGGATTTGCTTAAGGTACCGAACGGGCACGAATTTGCTTCTCTTAAGTTCTTTTAAAGAAAACTACGACAGTACTATAATCAGGACAATTTTTCTATCAGACTCTACCGGGGCCATCCGCTTCACAACAGGAACGAGTCTGCCCGGCTGGTCATACAAGTCGATTCATCCCCTGGTAACTGAAATAAATAAAAACAGACTTGAATACGTATTTTCAGACGTAATGCCTGACAGACCGAATGATAAAAATAGTCCGGAATCATTCCTTATGATTATCAGACTCCCTGAAAATGAATCATCCCCTTCTGATTTTTTTATTGGTTATCTGGTTGATTTCGATATACTTATTAAAAGATTTATTCAGCCGCTGAAGTTAAGCAGTGACGATTTTGCCTGGGTCCTGGACGGGGATGGAAGACTGATTTATCATCCGCGTCACCACGAAATGCTGTTCAAATCTATTCTGAAAACAAGTGATGAATGCAGCCACTGCCATATCAATTTTAATACTCAGAAAAAAATGATCAGGTCAGGCATTCCATCCGTTGACGAATATTATGTAATGGGTAATGAACCCGATAAAATTATGGCTTATGTGCCGGTGAAGCTCCAGAACCAGACATGGATAATTGCTATAAGTACTTTCCTTCCGAAAGTTACCACGGGATTAAGAAGCCGTTTTCAGCTGTTCTTTATACTGGGATTAATCATCCTTGCAGTCATACTTACCCTTGGCCTGCTCACTTACTTTTTAAATCTCAGAAGGATCCGCGCTGAAGAGGTTAACCGGAACCTCGAGGAACTTCACCAGTACCAGGAACAGCTTAACCAGGCTTCAAAACTTGCGTCAATTGGCGAACTTGTCGACAGCGTGGCCCATGAAATAAACACCCCGGCAGGGATAATTGCCGCACATACTGATGCTATCCTGCTTGAAAATAAAGCGGATAATGAAATGAAAGAAGAGCTGAACATTATCCGCAACCAGACACGCAGAATAAGTGATTATACAAGGACTTTACTAACCTACTCACGACTGATGCCTTTTAAACCGGAGGCAATCCGTGTAGAGGATCTTATTGATGAATGTACCTATCTGATAGGTCACCGGCTTAAAACAAAAAAACTTAACCTGGTAAAAACTTATAATCCCTCTCTTCCTCTCATTCTGGCAGATAAGCGGCAAATGGAACAGGTTCTCATGAATATTTTAAATAATGCTGTTGATGCTTTGCCTGAAGGCGGTGAAATAAAAATAAAGACCGGTAAAAATTCATTACAGCCTGATACCGATGGGAACAAAAAAATAAAAGGTATCTTTATTTCAATTGAAGATAACGGTGTTGGAATTAAAAAAGAGAACCTGGGTAAAATATTTAATCCTTTCTTTTCAACTAAACTTGATGCTCATGGAACGGGACTCGGATTATCAATATCCCGAACGATCATTCAAAGGTATCGCGGCAGGCTTGATGTTGAAAGTGAGGAGGGTAAATATACACGGTTTATTATCACTCTCCCGTACAGTACTGAAGGAATCAAACTATGAACCAGAAACCGAAAATTCTTATCATAGACGATGAGCCTGATATGCTCAGAGGCTGCTCCAGAATATTATCAGCATTAGGAAATGATCCTTATGCTGTACCTGACGGGAGAAAAGCGATCAGAATGCTGCAGGAAGAGGATTTTGACCTTGTTTTCTGCGATCTGCTAATGCCTGATTTTGACGGAATGCAGGTACTTGAAGCGGTTCAGAGACTGGCTCCTGACACTCCTTTCATCATATTTTCAGCATACGGAACTATTGACCGGGCTGTTGCCGCAATGAAAGCCGGGGCGTTTGATTTTATCGAGAAGCCATTTGAGCCTGAAAACCTGAGAATTCTTGTAGAAAAGGGATTGAGACAAAGAGCGCTTTATAAAGAGAGAGTCAGCCTTCTTAAACAACTCGAGGATAAATACAGGTTTGATAACATAATTGGGAATAGCGAATCTATCAGGAAAGTCTTTGAAATGATTGAAAGTGTTGCAGATTCCGATGCTAACGTTCTGATAACCGGGGAAAGCGGGACGGGTAAAGAACTTATAGCCCGCAGTATTCATGCCCGAAGCCGTAGAAAAATTAAACCTTTCGTTCCGGTAAACTGCGGTGCATTTCCTGAAAACCTGTTTGAAGCGGAATTATTCGGATACGAAAAAGGTGCTTTTACCGGGGCCTCCCACAGAAAAATAGGGCTGCTGGAATATGCCAACGGCGGTTCGTTTTTTCTCGATGAAGTCTGCGAACTTCCTGTTAATCTCCAGATCAAGCTTCTTAGAACACTGCAGGATCAGCAGCTGAGAAGACTCGGAGGCAATGAGCTTATCCAGGCTGATATACGACTGATTTCCGCAACAAACCAGGATGTTAATAAAGCTCTTGAGAATGAAACGATGAGAAAAGATTTCTATTACAGGCTTAATGTAATTAATATCCAGGTTCCTCCCCTTAAAGAGAGGAAAGAAGATATACGACTGCTTGCAGAACACTTCCTGGTAAAGACCGTAAAATCGTCTCCCAAGAATATTAAAGGATTTGATGAATCCGTTATTGATTTATTCGAGGCGTACGACTGGCCGGGCAACGTAAGGGAGATGGAAAATGTTGTTGAACGTGCTGTGGCACTGGCAAAAGGAGAAAAGATAACTCTAAATGAACTTCCCCCTCAGTTTGCATCCGGAAGGAAAGCAACTGCAGGTTTTCCTAAAAAATCCCTTTCTGATGTAAGAAATAAGGCTGTTGAGGAAGTAGAAAAAAAATATTTCCTGTTTCTCCTGACAAAACACAATGGAAATATTACACGGATTTCCGAAGAAGCAGGTATGACCAGGAGACATATACACCGCATACTTAAAAAATACGATCTCGATCCGCAGCAGTATAGAAAATAATCAGAAGTCAGCAATTAACGATCTGGAAAGTGGGACATCAGGGATACACTTTTTAGTCTCTCCGGATTTATCATCCATTCTATGTTTTAGTCATATCTTCCAAATTTTTACCGGAATCACAGATTTGAAGAATGGGGAGCCTCTGGTACAATAAATGTCATTAGTGCCTCACGACATTAAAGGTATCGCTTATGAAGTTCAGAGGGATAATACTTAGCAGCGATGAAACCATAATATCACAGTGCCTCGAAATTTGTTCTGAAGTTGGTATCGCTCTCGTAAGGAAAAAAGAATTTGCGGGATTCATCCTCGACATACAGGAGGACGACTACGATATGATTATAGTCGACTGTATTGAAAGTTTCTCTGCCTGTCATAACTGGGTAAAAATAATCAAGCGGATAAATCCCAAAACACCTCTGATCATTGTAAACGAAAGAACCAGTCCCTCAGAAGGAGGAATTCTCTACCAGGAAGGAATATTCAACCTTACTGAAAAACCATTAGATAATAATATCATTAAAGAAATTATAACTGCGGCGATTCCGTTTTATAAACAACAGTAACAAACAAAGTATTCTTACTATGGAAACACCTGATCCTAAAAATAAACCGACTTCGCGAAGAAGCTTTTTAAAGATTCTCGGCCTGACCGGTATAACAGCTTTTTCTGCTTCGGTATTATACCCGGTATTCTCTTTTCTTCGACCTCCCGAACAGCGAGAAGTTGAAGTTTCGATGGTAACTGCCGGGAAAGTATCCGATTTAAAGAAGGTAGACTTCAAAATAGTCCGTTTCGGGAATGAACCGGTTATTGTTATTCCTTCCAATAATAAATTTATTGCTTTATCGGCAAGGTGCACTCACCTCGATTGCACTGTACAGTATGTAAAAGATAAAAATGTAATCTGGTGCGCCTGCCACAACGGGAAATACGATCTGACTGGCAGGAATATTTCCGGGCCTCCCCCCAGGCCGCTCACTAAATTCAAAACCATAATCAAAGGGGACGAACTAATGATTGCAAAAACCACATAACACCATTATGAAAAATACATTCTTAAAACTTTACGGTTGGTTAGATGAACGGGTACAGCTTGGAGATCTTGTCAGGTTCTTCAGCAAAAAATATGTTCCTGTTCACCGGCATTCAGTCTGGTATTACTTCGGAGGAGTCTCAGTTTTTCTCTTCACGATACAGGTTGTTACCGGAATTCTTCTTCTTTTCTATTATAAAGGAAGTGCAGATCTCGCATACGAAAGTATCCAGTTTATAATGTCAAAAGTACAATTCGGCTGGCTTGTCAGATCTATCCACGCCTGGTCAGCTAACCTTTTTATTCTTTCCCTGTTCATTCACATGTTCAGTGTTTATTTTGAAAAAGCCTACAGGAAGCCGAGAGAATTAACGTGGCTGACCGGTATGTTTATGTTTTTCCTGGCGCTGTTCTTCGGTTTCAGCGGCTACCTTCTGCCATGGAATGAACTTGCTTTCTTTGCAACTAAAGTGGGTACCGATATAGCGGGAGCTGTCCCGGTTATAGGAGAGCCCATAAAAGTATTTTTACGGGGCGGCGACGAGGTTACCGGGGCAACTCTCTCCAGGTTTTTTGGATTTCACGTTGCATTCCTTCCGGGAATATTTACAATACTTCTTGCTGTACACCTGATACTTGTTCAGCGACAGGGAATGAGCGAACCTATTGAGGCAAAAGAAAAAAAGACTCCACTCAAAAAGATGCCTTTCTTTCCGAACTTCTTTCTTCGCGATCTTTTACTCTGGCTGCTTGTTCTTAACCTGCTTGCTGTACTCGCAGTTTTCTTCCCTGCTGAGCTAGGCAATAAAGCGAATCTTTTCGGTAGCGCTCCCGCCGGTATTAAACCGGAATGGTACTTCCTGTTCATGTTCCAGACTTTAAAATATTTTCCGTCGCATATTTTTGCCTTTGAAGGCGAAGTGGTGGGTATACTGCTGTTCGGATTGGCAGGGATCCTCTGGCTATTGGTTCCTTTCTGGGACCGCAAAAGCTCAAAAGGCGAACGTAATGTGAAGATAAATTATATGGGACTATTTGCCGTAATGTTTATTATTCTTTTAACTTCTCTCGGGTGGCTGTCGTGAAAATTATATTAAGAATATGTTTAATAATATCATTCCTCTTTATTGCCAGCCTCTCCTCTGTATACGCGGCAGAAGATAACTGTTTTTCCTGTCACTCCGATCTCGGAAGTTCTCCGGCTGAGTTATTCAAAAATGATGTCCATCATCTTGCAGGACTCAGCTGTGCTGACTGCCATGGAGGAGATCGCAACAGCGAGGATATGGAAGCAGCAATGGATAAGGCGAAAGGTTTTATCGGCGTTCCGAAGGGAAACCAGATATCAGATGTCTGCTCAAAATGCCATTCTGATTCTTTATTCATCTCAAAGTATGACAAGGGGCTTTCAACAAATCAGATGTCATTACTTAAGAACAGTGTGCACGGGAAACTTAGTCTTAACGGTACAGACAGGATTGTACAGTGTATAACCTGCCATAATGCTCATGGGATCGTTTCTGTTAAAAATCCTGCGTCTCCTGTTTATCCCACTAATGTACCCAGGACCTGTAATAAGTGTCACGGTGATGTAAAGTTTATGCGTTCATATAATCCGGAAATAGCTGTTGATCAGTATGAAAAGTACTTAACAAGTGAACATGGTATACTTAATGCAAAAGGAGACCCCAAACCCGCTGAATGTGTAAGCTGCCACGGAAGTCATAATATCCTGTCTACCAAAGATGTACGATCTTCCGTATATCCCACTAATATTCCCCAAACGTGCGCCCACTGCCACAGTAATAAGGAATATATGAAAGATTACGGCATCCCTACTGATCAGTACGACAAGTATGTAAAAAGTGCTCACGGAAAGGCTTTACTGGTTAAAAATGATTTAAGTGCTCCGGTATGCAACAGTTGTCATGGAAATCATGCGGCGGTTCCTCCGGGGATCACTTCAATATCTAAAGTCTGCGGCACCTGCCATGTCTTAAACTCTGAACTTTTTGCCGCCAGTCCCCATAAAAAAGCATTCGATGAAAATAATTATCCTGAATGTGAAACCTGTCATGGAAATCATGAAATATTACCTGTGAATGATGACCTGCTCGGCGTCTCAAAGGGAGCAGTCTGTATTAAATGTCATTCACCTTCAAACAACCGTAAAGGGTATATGGTTGCTTCGGAAATGAAGGGCTGGCTTGATAGTCTTGCTCAGCAGGATACACTTGCGAAAAAACTGGTACACGAAGCAGAACAGAAAGGGATGGAAGTTGAGGAGGCAAAATTTGAGTTAAGGAATATTAACCAGGCACGTATTGAAAGCAGAACAGTATTGCACTCATTCAATAAGGACAAATTCAAAGCAGTTGTAAAAAAAGGATTCGCATCATCAAAGAATGTAATTGCAGAGGCAAACGGAGCTATTGATGAATATTATTTCAGGAGGATCGGATTAGGTGTATCAGTCTTAATAATAAGTTTTCTGATCGTAATACTTTTCTTCTACATCAGGAAAATAGAAAAACAAAATCCATTGAAGGATTAAATAACCGGAGGTATTATGAGTAGTGAATTATCAAATACTCTGATTGAAGATCTGGTCAGGAGCATCGACCGAATTGAGAAAAGACTGACTGATGTAGAAGCAGCTTTGAACATTAAAAAAGAAGCAGAACTTTCAGCTCAGCCTGTTCTAAAACCGAAGCCTCAGAACAGGGACGATGATGACTCATTAGAACTGACTATAGGAGAATACTGGTTTGCGAAGATAGGTATTCTGGCATTTATTCTGGGGATGTTTTTTCTGTTAACGCAGCCCCTCGATAATTACCCGCCTCTTCTTCCGATTGCTGTCGGTTATCTGGTTAGCTTATCCCTCATAATCATACCTGAGATATGGCTTAAATCATTCAAATATATTTCAGGTTTCCTGATAGGCGGCGGAGCAGCACTTCTTTATCTTACAACACTCCGGCTGCATTTCTTCGGGGTGGAACCTGTCGTTTCCAGCAGGTTTTTCCTGGTAATACTGCTGCTGATCGTCGGTGGATTTGCATCCTGGGTTGCATTCAGACGTCAATCTGTTTATTTAATTGCACTCGCAGAACTTTTCTTCATGATGACAGCACTGGTAACTGAGATTCCGCTTCTTATATTTATTCTGCTGACATTGACCAGTGTTTCTGTAGTGGTCCTTTCACTAAAATTCAGCTCATCCAATCTTATGGTGTTCGGGATAATATTTACCTGCCTGGCTCACTGCTTCTGGTTTATCAACAATCCCCTTCTTGGACACGATCTTCAGATAACAACAGGTTTTAATTACAACCTTATCTTTCTGCTTGCTTACCTTTCAATTTATGGGATCGGCAGCCTTATGCTTATAAAAGGGAGAAAAAAGGAACTGGATGAATTATTTATGACGATAATGAATGCATCTCTGGGATACGGTTTATTCCTCCTTATCTCAATCATGAGCGGCGTTCAAAACCTTGGTATAGTCCACCTCGGTGCCTTTGTTATTTTGATGGCACTGGCAATTTTGTTCTGGACAAGAGAAAGAAGCAAATACGGATCATTTATATATGCAATGTCAGCATACGCGGCCCTTAGCTCAGCTATAATTGCATCGTACAGTGAACCTGCCTTCTACATTCTGCTCTGCTGGCAGAGTATCATTGTAATTTCAACAGCTTTGTGGTTCAGGTCCAAATTTATAATCGTGGCGAATACATTTATTTTCGCCGGACTACTGGTTACTTACCTCCTAAATGTGAGTTCTGTTGGAATAGAAGGAGTCAGTTTCGGACTGGCAGCCCTGGTGAGTGCCCGTATTCTAAACTGGCAGAAAACAAGGCTTGAATTAACTACTGATAATATAAGGCTTGCCTACCTTATTATGGCCTTTTTCATTCTCCCTTATGTTCTCTTTGAAGTATTGCCCTCAAGCTTTGTCGGGCTGTCGTGGGCAGGACTTGCATTGCTCTATTACCTGATGAGTAAACTTCTTAATAACAAAAAATACAGAATGATGGCAGTATCAACCCTGATATTGACTTCCCTTTACCTGGCAGCATTCGGTATAACATCGGATGATATCACTTATAAAATTATCTCATTCCTCGCCGTAAGCATTATACTCCTGATAATATCAGTTATGTATACAAGAATGAGAACAAATCAAAAAACAAAAGAAACAGCTTAGTGTAATTTCGTCAAACTCCCTTGCAGTCTGGCAGTTTTCTCCCCGCTGTCAGACTGCTCTTTCTATCTGAGCAGCCCGCCATGTTTTAATCTAAAAAATAGATTAAATTAATTTCACCCAGATGACGATAATAAATATCCGGATGAAATTATCTCTTTTAATATTGCTGATATCTCTTATCAGTCTCCAGACTTTCTCACAGAAGCTATTTTCACCACTAAGAGAAGAAAAATTCTACAGGGGCGATTCATCTTTCTCTTTTCTCGGATTCAGTGCGTATTATTTACAATGGATCTCTTCTGATTCATCTAAAAAGTACCTGGTAGACAAAGTATTAAACGCGGCCAGGGAAAACGGGATCAGGGTGATCAGGACCTGGGCATTTAATTCAAACACCGATTCCTCAAAAGCTTCCTGTATCAGGTATTCACCGTATGGGCTTAAGGAGAACGGACTAAGAGCTCTTGACTATGTTATTTACAAAGCAAAGCAATATGATATAAATCTTGTTTTAACATTCGAGAACAACTTCGACGACTTCGGCGGTATAAATATTTACACAGAATGGGCGGATCAGTACCTACGTCCGGTTACTTCAAAGAGTTACAGCCATAGTGATTTCTTTACCGATGATTCATATAAAAAGCTGGTACTGGTTTTATATGAATTCAATTCTTAACAGGGTGAATACTTATACCGGCATCCGGTACAAAAACGAACCGGCAATTTTCAGCTTTGAATTAATCAATGAAGCCGATAATACTGGTGAGCCTGTTGAGATCCTAAAAAACTGGTACCAGGAAATGGCTTATTACTTTAAGAGTATAGATCATAATCATCTTCTGACTACCGGAGAGATTGGTTACGACATTTATCAGGATTATTATTCTGACGTTGAATTATTTTATAATAATACCCGATTCCTTTTCGACGGTTATAAAGGGAGCAGTTTCTTCGAAAACAGTTCAATAGATAATATTGACTATTCTTCGTTTCATTTATATCCTGAGAATTGGGGCTGCGAACCTCTGGCCGGCAATACCTGGATAAACGACCACATAAGGATTTCAGAAAATTATAATACACCTTCCCTGTTAGGTGAATTCGGGGTTATTAATAACAGGATGACTAATTATCAGATATATCTCGAATCTATACGAAATACCCCATCGCGTTCTGCAATAATATGGCAGTATGTTCCTCCTGAACTAATGAATATTGCAGACAGTTATGCATTTAATGAGGTTCAGGATCCTAAGTTGATGAATTTAATTAAAGAGATATAACAGAGGTTTAGAAAAAGATACTGTAATCCAGGATAATAGAGATTTTATTCTTAATCAGAATTATCCCAATCCTTTCAATCCTTCCACAACAATCAGCTATTCGCTTGGCAGTCCTTCAGACGTTAAGATCGAGCTTTTCAATTCACTGGGCGAGCGGGTCCGGGTGCTTTACCGGGGATTTCAAACTGAAGGCAGTCACAGCATCTACCTGTCATTCGATAATTATCTTCTGAGCAGCGGTGTTTATTTTTATCGCCTTGAGGTTCTACCAGTCGGGAGTCAGGAACGTACCTATATTCAGGTAAGGAAGATGATCCTGCTAAAATAGCGGGCCGCCTTCCGACGGCCGGTTTTGCTTAAAGATTAAAGTACATTTTGTATTCGAACGGGTGAGGCATCGTACCTATCGAATGAATTTCCTCCAGCTTTATTTTTGTCCACTGGTCAAGGAGTTCATCGGTAAAGATCCCGCCGCGGTGCAGGAAATCATTATCTGCAGCTAATGCGTCTAATGCTTCAGCAAGGTTCCGGGGAAGGAACTGGAATTTGGCGCTCCCAGGATCTTCAAGGAAGTTCTTATCATATGGACCAAAGCCTTCTTTTACCGGATCTATTTTATTAACTACTCCATCCATCCCGGCAAGCAGCATTGCAATCAGACAAAGATATGGATTGGCTGTTGCATCAGGTGGACGGTATTCAAAACGTGTTTCGTCGGGGTTTGATACATACTTTGGAATCCTGATGGCTGAAGCCCTGTTTCCCTGACCGTATGTTAAGGCGACAGGTGCTTCAAATCCGGGCACCAGTCTTTTATAGGAATTTGTGCTTGGATTAGTAAAAGCAGATAAAGCAGGACCATGCTTAAGCATACCTCCTATAAAGAAACGTCCCAGTTCATTCATATTTCCGTACTCGCCCTTTTTATAAAAGGCATTCTTACCGTTTTTCGTCAGGTAGAAATGAAGGTGCATACCGTTGCCGGCCTGGTGATACATTGGCTTTGGCATGAAAGTAATAAACAGATCTTTTTTCCGGGCAAAGTTAAAGAGTATATATTTAGCGGTTATTATATTATCGGCGGTTGCAAGAAGATCTGAAAAATAAGTCTCAATCTCCTGCTGTCCCCTCTCGCCTACTTCATGGTGGTGATACTTAACCTTTATTCCGAATTTCTGCAGTAGCTTACTGGCTTCGTCCCTAAAATCGTCGTATTCATCCCATGGGTTTGCAGCATGATAAGCCTTTTTATAAAACTCTTCTGCATGCTCTACCTTGTAATATGATGAGGAAGTCCTCGTATCATATTCAACATTGGAGAAAATGTAGAACTCAAATTCAGAGCTCCACCATGATGAGTCGGCACCTGTTGTTTTCTTTAAAAGAGCTTTAACCTGTTTGGCCAGGTATCTTCCATCCTGGCTGAAGGGGGTCCGTTTCTCATCTGTTAGTGCAATGTGAGCATAAAAGCTTAAAGTAGGTGCTTCACGAAACGGATCGATAACAGCTGTCTTCAGATCGGGAATAAGAACCATATCGCTGTTCTCAACTTTCCTGAAGCCGTAGCTGGAGCCGTCGAACCCAACTCCTTCCTTGATCATTTTATCAAGAATGTTATCACAAACAGGAAGCGATATATGGTGCAGTCTTCCGGTCAGATCTATCGCTTTCAGATCAATTACTTCTATTTTGCTTTGTTTAATAAGGGTTTTACATTTTTGAAGATCATTTACAGGCATATCTTTCCCCGTCTAAATTTAGAGGGCCGGGAAAACTCCCGGCCCCGGGTTTGAAAAAATTATTCAGTGTAGTTTAATGCAGATAATCCAGGGAACACCGCAACAGTATCCAGCTCCTGCTCTATCCTTAATAACTGATTGTATTTTGCAATTCTGTCTGTTCTTGACAGCGATCCGGTTTTTATCTGGCCGGCGTTAGTTGCCACTGCGATGTCAGCTATCGTTGTATCTTCGGTTTCTCCCGAACGGTGACTAATAACATTCGTATAGCCTGCCTTTTTGGCCATTTCAATTGCATCGAGCGTTTCAGTAAGAGTTCCTATCTGGTTTACTTTAATAAGGATTGAATTTGCTATACCTTTATCTATTCCTTCAGTCAATCTTTCAGTATTTGTAACAAATATATCATCGCCTACGAGCTGAATCTTATCTCCCAGTTTCTCAGTAAGGATCTGCCATCCATCCCAGTCATCTTCGGCGAGTCCGTCTTCAAGCGAAACAATGGGATATTTTTTAGCCCACTCGGCCCAGTAATCGACCATCTTTTCAATCGGAATTTCTTTGTTCGGTGCAGATTTGAATAAATGATATGCATTTTTCTCCTTAAGGAAAAATTCACTGGCAGCCGGATCCAGAGCAATTCCAATATCAGTTCCCACTTTATAACCTGCTTTTTCGATTGCTTCAAGTATTACTTCTATGGCTTCCTCATTTGTTTTAAGGTTGGGAGCAAATCCGCCCTCATCTCCTACAGCAGTGTTATATCCTTTTTTAGATAATACAGATTTTAATGAATGAAATGTCTCAACACCCATCCTTAGTGCTTCCGAAAAGCTCGGGGCACCGAAAGGCACTACCATAAATTCCTGGAAGTCAACATTATTATCTGCGTGTTTACCTCCGTTTAATATGTTCATCATCGGAACAGGCAGAGTCCTTGCATTCGTACCGCCGATGTATCTGTATAATGGAAGTCCCATTGTTTCTAGCCACAGCTTTCGCACAGGCGAGGGAAACACCCAGTATTGCATTGGCACCTAATGATGATTTATTTTCAGTTCCATCGAGGGAAATTAACATATTATCAATTTCAGCCTGATCAGCAGCATCAAAGTCGATCAGTTCATCAGCGATCTTTTCATTTACATTTTCTACTGCCTTAAGAACTCCTTTTCCATTGTAACGGGATTTGTCACCGTCTCTTAATTCTACTGCTTCGTGTTCCCCGGTAGAAGCTCCGCTGGGAACCGCGGCTCTTCCTATAACTCCTGATTCCAATTGCACTTCAACTTCAACGGTGGGGTTGCCTCTCGAGTCAAGTATCTCTCTTCCCAGTATATCTATTATAGTTGTCATTTTTTCTCCTGATTTTTCAATTAGCGGTCATAAATGATTAAAGTAACTGTACAAAATTAGAGAAAGGGGTATGAAAAAAAAAGGGAAAGGTGTTAATAAAGGAGGAATTGAGTAATATTGTGTTTCAAAGTAGAATGGCGGCTTTCCCATGAAGGAAGCCGCCATTCGCATAATGATCCGTAATATCTACTCCGCTTTGGTTTTAAAGGCTTTGAGCATCCAGTTCTTCGACAGCCAGAGTCCGATAGGACTTATGATCGCTATCAGGCCATAAATAAACCACATAGTTTCTGTATTCATTTGTGAGGGAGGAACACCCTCGGGACAATATTTCATAAGGAACCACCCTGCATACAAAGATGTAACTACTTTTGTCAGAAACCATGGGAACTGACCGATACCCATATATATTCCTGTCATTCCTTTAGGGGCAATCTCAGCAACCCACTGCAGAAACCGCGGCTGCCACATTGCCTCGCCGATTGTCATAATGATAATAAAAGCAAAAAGTGTGATAATATTCGGACCAAGGGCTAAAATGAAAGTAGGTGAAGCCATTACCAGGGTTCCAAGTATTGTCATCTTGTAGGCATCTTTTTTAGCGGTTAAGGCAGCTATCATCGGCGTGAGTATGAAGATGAGAATTGGATTAAAGTTCACGAAAAATTCAAAATTATCCTTTACAAATCCGGTAAACGCGCGACTTGTATATTGAGGCAGAGTCAGCCAGTTATGAGCAAATAATGTCTGAACCGGGATAAGGATAAATATGAAATACATAAACCGGAGGTCTTTAAGAGGGAAATTTTTAATATAATATTTAATTTTCTCTTTGAAAGGTTTATCTGTTTCCTCATCCATCTCCTGCTTCTTTTCAGCAGAAAGTTTTGAGGTAGCTTGCTTAATTGTTTTTTTAGAAAGTACAACAGCAACAACGATGATACCGACAACCGTAAGTGCATCATAAACCCAAAATACACCTGTAATGCCGTAGGCTTTTCTGACAGGCGGTGAAATAAGTCCGGGCAAAAATCCACCAAGGTTCATCAGGGCATACAGCATTGCATAACCCATTGCCGCATTTTTCTCAGTCGTAAATCTTTTTATTGCCGCGTAAGCTGCCGGCTGATAAATTCCGTAGCCCAGCACTATCCATAGAATTCCAAACATTGCAAGGGCGTGAACACCTGACCACATACCGCTGGATGGAAGAATATCAGGACTAATAGTAATCAGTACTCTTCCAATCAGCATAAGGGAAAGAGATATTAAGAAGGATTTTCTTACTCCTATGATATCGACAGTAGCACCCAGGAAAAGCATACTTAACGTGATACCGGCAGTCAGAATACCAACCATCTGGTCCGCATGTATATCATTCAGTCCCGCGTACCTGTTAAAATAAATAGCCAGAAGCCCGAGCATTCCGAAGTAAACTAATCCCTCTAGGAAATAGGAAACATTGACGCCCCATAATAACCTTGATGCACGTACCAGGTCCTTAAAAGGCTGAGTTATTTCATTTACGGTTTGCTTAAGTACAGTTTCTTCTTCTTTTTCAGGTGTGATTGTTTCATCCGCCATATTTTCCTCAAAAACTATAATTTTTAATTGGGTGTAAAAATAAGGAATTATTCAGGATATTTCGACAAGTTTATTTATCCCCCGTAAGTTTACTTAGTGATTGAATATCATTACTGGTGGGCGTCTGATACACCCGTAGGCCGAATTGCGGAAGTATAGCCAGTATATGATCGAATATGTTCGACTGTACATCTTCGTACTCTGCCCAGTCAGTTGTATTAGCAAAAACATATATTTCAAGAGGGAGTCCCTGTGGTCCCGGTTCAAGCTGCCTGATCAGGAAGGTCAGATTCTCATTTACGTCTTCTCTTTGTTTTAGATAAATTTTTAGATATTCGCGGAACGTACCAATATTAGTTAGTCTTCTTTTATTGAAAATTTCATCGGGCTTAATATCAAGCTGTGCATTGTATTCTTTCAGTTCTTTCCTTTTTTTTCCTATATAATCAGAAAGTATCCGGAATTTTGCAAAATGATCGAGCATTTCATCGTCGAGAAATTTAATACTGGTTATGTCTATATATACTGCTCTTTTAATTCTCCTTCCGCCGGTCTGCTTCATACCGCGCCAGTTCTTGAATGATTCTTCGATAAGCTTATAGGTTGGGATAACCACTATTGTCTTATCAAAATTCTGAACCTTTACTACATTGAGAGCGATATCTATTACATCGCCATCGGCACCGAATTTAGGCATTTCAATCCAGTCGTTTATCCTGACAAGATCGTATGAATTTATCTGAATGCTGGCAACGAATGAGAGTATTGTATCGCGGAAGATTAATATTATCACGGCTGTCAATGCACCAATCCCTGTTATAAGTGTCCATGGTTCCTGGCCGGTAAAAATCCCGATAATAACAATACCGCCGATGATATATAAAATGATCTTAACTACCTGCAGATATCCTTTTACAGGTCTTTCCTTCCCCTTTGCCGTCGTCTCATAAAGATCATTAAATGTGGAGATAAGCGTACCCAGTGTAAGCAGTACTACAATCACCACAAAAGCATCAAAAAATCTTCCGATATATAATTCGGCGGACGGCAGCAGATAGGTAAACTGACGGAGAACAAGCAGCGGAACTATAAGGGATGCACGGCGCATAAGCTTCTCATTCAGCAGAAGATCGTCGTAGCTGGTGGGAGTTCGTTTAACCAGTATCCTTATTCCTTTTATAACTACCTTCTTCGTAATAAAATAAAGAACGAAGGCCAGCAGCAGTATGCCTACAAATTTAAGGTTGTTATTTATTAAAGGATTATCATTAAGCCAGGAATTTATGTCCTGTAACATAGCTGTACTTTTTGTGATAGGACTTAATTATAAAAGTAGTATTTTAACACCCAATTTTCCAGAAAACTCCGACTTTATCAGAATTTTTTTTGAATTATGGACACCGGTAGCTTCGGAGCTTATTCTGCGTGGACAGCAGTCTGTAGAATCCGGGGTACTAAGGTGACTATCTGATACATCAATACATTTTTGCCGTTTATTCTTTATATTAAAAATTAATCCATTCAGAACCAGATAGAGATGAATAAGTTAGTCGAAGAAGTCTCACAATTCGTTGTAAATTTATTTAAAGCTCATCCTGCTATCTTTAAATACCATAACCTGCACCACACCAGGGAAGTGGTAGACATTGTCAAAGACCTGGCTGAAAAGTCCGGTCTAAACAGTGATGACGTTGAATTACTCATAATCGCAGCGTGGTTTCACGACGCCGGGTATCCTGAAACAATTCCATTACATGAGGAAAGAAGTGCTGAAATAGCTGAAGAATTCCTCAGAAAGAAAGATTATCCTGCGGAAAAAACTGATGCTGTGAAAAAACTGATACTCTCAACAAAGGTTCCTCAGAATCCGGTAAACAAACTCGAAAATATAATGTGCGACGCCGACATTGCTTACATTGGCAAAAAGGATTTTATGAGCAGGATAAATCTCCTCCGACAGGAATGGAAGGAGACGATGCAAAGAGAATATTCGGACACTGAGTGGTTTAAGGAAAACATTCGGTTCCTGGAATCTAATTCGTTTCATACAGAATATGCGAAAAGAAAATTCGGAGAAACACGTAAAGAAAACCTGGCTGCATTGAAACAGCTTCTGGCAGAGTAGGCTGCGGGGATGAAGGAAGGGTTCATATAAAGATGGTGAGGCTGGAAGCAGAGGGAGTTAAACCTTAGTCATTCTTTGCAATAATAAAGAGGCTGTCTCATTAGTCTGAATTGTCAACCTGAACTTGTTTCAGGTTCTGATTCCGAAATAAATTCGGAATGATACTTATGAGACAGCCTCTTAAAAGTAACCCAATCTTTTATTACTTCATCAGGATCATCTTCTTCACAGAAGTATATTTCTGCGTTTCGAGGCGGTAGTAGTAAACACCGCTCGCCAGCCTTGAAGCATCAAATACAACTTCATACCTTCCTGTTTTCTGAACAGCATTTACCAGTGTAAATACTTCTTCACCGAGAAGATTATATATCTTCAGTTTAACAAACCCATCTTCCGGGATCGAATATTTAATCTTTGTAGAAGGATTAAAGGGATTAGGATAATTCTGTTCAAGTGTGTACTTAATTGGTGAAGTTACATTAACTGTTACCTCATCAGAATAAGAACAGCTTCCACTGAAGTCAACCTGTTTCAGTCTGTACACATATGTACCCGAGCCCGGGTTTTCATCTGTATATGTATAGCTCCTCGATTTGGTAGTTGTTCCTGAACCTGCGGCGAATCCTACTTTAACAAATTCATCCCGCGTTGATTTGCGTTCGATATCAAAACCACGGTTGTTGGTTTCCGAAGCGGTGGACCAGCTTAAAGTAACATTCCCGTCTGTAGAGGATGCAGAGAAAGAACTGAGTTCAACAGGTGTGACATACTGATAGTTCACAACAAGGAACGGAGGGTTATCCTCGTTCCAGCCGTCAAAGTTTATATAATACGTTGTGGAGCCATCCCTGTCATCGATACCGATAGAGAACCATCCCTGGCTTATGGCATTCTGAAGATCGGTTACAGCCCCGTTACCCATTTCGTATGTATGCCAGCCTGTTCCGAAGGAAGAGGATTCATCAGAGTAAATATATGCTTCGCTCTGACCGGTGTTTCCGCTAACCTGGGCATAAATAGCAGACGCACTAGCCGTAAGAGGGTCTACACTTCCCATTGGCGTGGCGCTCCAGTAAGGATAGTTAGTAGCGTTCACGTAACCGTTGAAATCAATTGAAATGATTTCAGCATTTTCCGGTATCGAGCTGATATCGAATGTCATCCATCCTATTTCTGGTAAGACAGTTCTTATTTCGCTCACATCAGTTTTTGAAGTAGAATTACATGTGCCGGTCCAGTAATCGATACTCTGCGGATAGAGTGAATCCGTAACTATAACCAGGTTGGGATCCTGTACTGTTCTGAAGCTGAATGTAACCGGGGAACTGCAGGTATCACCGATCTCCACAACTTTCCAGAAGTAATTTGTGTAGTAATCAAAAGGCAGGTATGAAGGATCTATTGTCCAGCTATCTGCAAGAGAACCTGATTGTACCAATGTCATTGTAGAAGGACTGCTGCCGAAATACAATTCATTGGAAACAGCATCGGGTCCGTTTGTCCATGTAAGTTCTGAAAGATTAATCGGTACATCAACTGCACCCGTTTCCGGAATCGGATTCGAAGCTTCTGCAACAGGACATGGCGGCAGTATCTCGACAACAGGCAGCGAAGGATCTCCCATCAGATTATACATTTCCATATATCGCAGCGTGGTTCCGTTGATCCCCCCGAAATAATCAACCAGGTATATCATTCCCTGCACAAACATCGGGGTTACACGTGTCAGTTCATCTTCATACATTGCTTTAATTATCCTGCGCTCAAGTATATCATCTTCGTCCCAGTATGAATTAACCGAAGAACCATAAAAAGATGCAGCGCCATGCTCTGTTCTCAGCCATGTTTCACCAAAGCATTCACTGGTTGAGAAGGAACCGGTAAGGCATGCGAATGAATAAACATAAGGATACCAGGTATTGGTGAGAGCTGAAACCTGCGACTGGTTCAGAGGAGGACCGTCGGCCCAGGAGGTTTCTGAACCATGTCCAGAATAAATCGCAAAGATCTGGTTGTCATTCAGGGCATTTATTAACTGCGTCGTTGTTGCTCCGTATGTATGAGTATAAAGTTTAAGACTGGTGTAGCCGGCCGGATCAAAGTATGTATCTATAACATAATTGTGTGTTCCTTCAGTTATGGCGTAATTATCGCTTGATGCCATAAAAACATTCTTCATATCCATAGTACCGATATAGGATTCGGTATTAATAGATTTATTGATAGCATTACCGAGCTGAGTGGTATTCGCAACCGAAAATCTTCCAATGAATGCGTCAGGGAATTGATCTCCGCCTTCAAGCTGGACGTATTTAAGATCTGTTGTTGGCGTACCGGTGCCTGAGCCTGTCCAGGCCGGTATATTAGCGACATCCCCTACAAGCAGAATGTACTCAGGACGTGTGGCAGTATTATCGTATCTCTGCTGAATAAAGTCTTTGATCGCAGTGTTGGTTGTACCTGTTGTACCGGTATTAAAAACGTCTACCGTAAATCCTTTACTGCTCTTAAATTCTACAAATGGTGTAAGGGCTGCTTCATAAGCAGGGGCAGTTATTATCAGGTAGTTTTCATCACTTCTCTGTGCGTCAAATTCATAGTTGACAAAGATATTCTTAAAGAAGTTATTAAATACAGCAGATTTACCGGTAACAGGCAGAACAGTGCCGTTAAGGTTCAGTTTAAATTGAGCTGAACTAATGAGAGTAAGTTTTTTCTCTGCCGGATTATAGTTAAACGGATGTATCGTTACAGTAACTCCCTTAACTCCGTTTATGATAAAAGGTTCAGAAATATTAATAGGGTCGTATATTTTACCTGTGGAATTATAATAGTTCCTGTTAATTGTAAAGGGCCGGTCTGATAAGGGACTGTTTTTCTCCCACGATTCCTGGAAGGGATAAATATTCTGTTTCAGTTCCTGTATTTCAGAAACCACCCTGTCAATACTGACTGAAGGATTATTTTCTCCGTATGGAATGAACATATCGAAGGATAATTGCGGTAAAGCCGGTAATCCCACCTCGTTAACCACCCCGTATTCCGGAATTTCTATAGTGTAGTAATTTTCATTATTCACTGTTACAGTATTGAGCTGATATGACGGCAGCTCAAAATTTATTGTATACCCATTAGAATTCTTAACTAAAGATATACCTTCAGGTGCATAAGCCTGTGAATCAGCTATTAGAGTAAATGTAAAGATGAGAACTAGAAGAATGTAAATTTTTTTCATAATCTCCCCGGAAATTTATGAATGAAAGTTATTTAAATATCGTGGCGGGAACTAACCTGCATAAAATCATCTGTTGATATATAGCGTAATATCTGCTAATATCAAGTATATAAAAAGAACGATACAAAAAAGGGCTGTCTTTTGGGACAGCCCTTTCTCAATTTACATTTCTACATTAACGCTTTCAGACTGCATTACTTTTTCCAGTGCCTGCTTCAGATCATCTATGAGATCGTCAACATTTTCAATACCCACAGACAATCTTACAAGTCCGTCTGTTATCTCTGCTGCTTCCCTCGCCTCTTTTCCCATTGAGAAATGAGTCATACTGGCCGGATGCTGAATAAGACTTTCAACACCGCCAAGGCTTACAGCCAGCTGGCAGAGTTTCACAGAATTCATTAGTACTTTTCCGGCTTCAAGTCCGCCTTTAAGTTCAAAGGTGATCATTCCGCCGGGACCTTTGTGCTGTTTCTGTCCCGTTTCGTACTGCGGATGGCTTTTTAAACCAGGATATTTTATCCATTTTATAGCGGGATGTTTCTCAAGCCATTCGGCCATTTTCTGTGCATTGCTGCAGTGACGTTCCATCCTGATGGAAAGTGTTTTCAATCCCCTGTGAACAAGGAATGAATTAAATGGATCTATCACGCCGCCGGTCTGGTTTAAAGTTTTGCGAAACTGCTTATAAGTTTCCTCATCCTTTACAACGACAATTCCTCCTACAACATCTGCATGACCATTTAAGAACTTGGTGAGGCTGTGCATAACTACATCGGCACCTAGTGCAAGAGGGTTCTGAAGAGCAGGACTCATAAAAGTATTGTCGACAACAACTTTAGCATTATGAGAATGGGCAATTTTTGATACTTCCTGCAGATCAGTAATACATAGTGTTGGGTTGCCCGGGGTTTCTACATATACAACCTTTGTATTTTTCTTCATCGCATTCAGTACATTTTCCGGATTTGAAGTATCGACAAAAGTTGTCTCAACACCGAACTTTTTCATTATAGTATTGAGCAATGTAGTAGTAGGTCCGTATACTGAAGATGAACATACTACATGATCACCGGCCTGGGTAAGACTGGCAAAAATTGTATGAACAGCAGCCATTCCGCTTCCGCAGCCAAGTGCTTTATGTCCTCCTTCAAGCTCTGCTATGGCATTTTCCATCGCTTCAACGGTCGGATTAAGCATCCTGGTGTATATGTAGCCTTTTTGTTCTCCTGCAAATAAAGAAGCACCATGTTCTGCTGATTCAAATTTAAAGGTTGATGTCTGATAAATTGGCGGAACTACAGAACCAAATTCATATTCATCTATTCCTGCATGGACGCATTTGGTCTGGAAATCCTGTTTTGAGTGGTTTTTCATTTTTATCTCTCCCTGAATAACTCCGAACGGAGGGGTTTTAACATTATTTCAATAATTAGCTAATCAAAATTAAGCTTATTGACCGAGAAAATGAAATTTATCTGGATCGGGGATGGGCCGGGGTAGTCTCGGAGTTTGAGGCCGATTGTAGGCCGGATGTAGGCCGAGAGAAGGCCGAAAGAGATGGACGATTTTAAAGCAAGAGATATGATAAAGGAACCACAGGGTCAGAACTTTAATTTCTGACCCTGAAAGATACAAAAAAGATTAGTTTTCTTCAGGCTGAAGTTCCCGGGAACCAGGAATTTCATGTGAGTCTTTATTCCGTCTGAAAACCTTCCTGAAGAATGCAGAAATGTTCTCTTTCCACATTTCGGCTCTCATATAAATTACGGGAACCAGAACGAGTGTAAGGAACATTGAGCTTATCAGACCTCCGATGATGGCCCAGGCAAGTCCTGATTTCCACTCAGATCCTGAATCAGTGGCTATTGCCAGGGGAAGCATACCGATAACCATCGCTGTGGTGGTCATAAGAATCGGCCTTATTCTGCTCTTTCCTGCTTCAATTAATGCGTCGAAAGGACTCATTCCGTCTTCTCTTCTCTTCTGGTTAGCTCGATCAACCAGCAGGATAGCGTTTTTCCCGACCAGTCCTATGAGCATTATTATTCCCAAGATAGAGAAAATATTCAGCGACTTCATAGTCAGAGCCAGTGCGAGCAGTGCCCCTACCATTGCCACAGGTATTGAGAACAGAACCACAAACGGATAAAGGTATGAATCGTAGAGTGCAATCATTACCATATAGACGAAGAGAATTGCAGCAAGCATTGCAAGTCCGAGGTCGCCGAAGGATTCCGACTGGTTCTTAAGATCGCCTTCATACGCAACATCCACACCAGCCGGCAGTAAACCGGCATTTATTTCTTTCTGTATATCCTGTCCTATACTTCCGCTTGGTCTTCCGTTAACCTGTGAGAATACAGTAATTGAGTTTATTCTGTTTCTTCGCTGAAGTTTGGTAGGGCCTGTTGTCTGGTAAATATCGGCAAACTGCTGAAGCTGAATAAGTTCTCCCCTGTTATTCATAAAAGTCAGGTTTTTCACATCGGATATTTTTGAACGGTCGAACTTATCCAGTGCAATCCGCAGGTCATAATCATCATCACCGTCCCGGAACTTGGAATCATCATCACCGCTAAGCGCTACTCTTAACGCGGAACCAACTTCAGCAACATTTAAACCCAGCTCAGCCATTTTAGCCCTGTCAACATCTATCCTCGTTTCGGGCTTGCCGTCTTCCGAGGATAACCTAACATCAGCGGTTCCCGGGATTTTTTTCAATGCTGATACCAGCTTATCAGCTCCCTGTTTAACCAGTTCCCTGTTGGGACCGGAAACTATGAGCTGAATCGGCGTCTGGTTGGCCGTACCAAAAATTCCAATCGGGTTAACCCTCGCCTTAACACCGGGGATCTTCATCGCTTCTCTTTTAATAATGTCGCCAATATCATCGGTACTTTTATCTCTCCTGTCTTTCGGTACAAGAGCAACGTCGATTTCAGAAGCATTGTTTGATGATTGTCCCAGCAGTCCTTCATTTGAGGCTCCGACAGTAACAAAAGTATTCTTTACCTCGGGAAGATTGTTGATATATCTTTCAACTTTCTGGGTAACATAGTTAGTATTTTCTATGGAAGAACCCGACGGCATTTCGAGGATAACCGCAAATTCACCGCGATCCGATTGTGTGATGAACTCACTCCCTATAAATCCTGCCGGGATAAGCGTAAAGGAGGCAAAGAATAATACTATGGTAAGAGTAATCACCTTCCACCTGCTGTGCAGCGCCCATTTTAGAACTCTCAGGTAGTGTTCAACAACTTTATTAAATGTATTTTCAAACCATATCGCAAATCGTCCGATGATGGTACGCTTTGTCAGTTTTTCAAGCCTTCCTATCCTCGAGGCCAGCAGCGGGGTTACGGTAAAAGAGACGAAAAGTGACAGGAGTGTCGCAATAACAACCACTACAGCAAACTGACGGATAATATTGCCTACCAGTCCGCCTGTTAACGCAAGCGGTACGAATACAACGACGTCTACCATAGTTATTGCCAGGGCCGCGAACCCTATCTCATTTCTTCCTTTAAGTGCGGCGTCTCGTTTCTTTTCACCTTTCTCGAGATGGTGATGAATATTTTCAAGCACCACAATCGAGTCATCCACAAGGATTCCCACAATCAGTGATAATCCCAGCAGTGTCATCAGGTTCAGTGTAAACCCGAACGCATACATCACTATAAAAGTAGAAATCATCGAAGCGGGTATTGCAAGCATTACAATAAATGAATCACGGATACTATGGAGGAATAAAAGCATCACGATGGCCACCAGCACAATTGCGAGGGCAAGGTCGAACTTAACGCCATTGGCAGCGTCTATTGTAAACTGCGAACCATCCTGTGCTATGTTGAATGATACGCCCTGCGCCTTATAATCAGATTCCATCTTTGCTACTTCAGCACGAACAAGTTTACTCACTTCAACAGCGTTTGCATCCGTCTGCTTCTGAACAAGCACGCCGACAGAAGGAACGTTGTTTATTCTGTTAAGCATCGTCATATCTTTTGTACCGTCATAAACTTCGGCAACGTCGTCAAGATGAATATCGCTGCCATCTCTTGTACGCGCAACAACCAGGTTTTTTAATGCATCAATAGAGCTGAACTTTCCTGCTATTCTTACAATCAGCTGTTCCTTGCTGTCCTCCACTTTGCCGGTAGGGAAATCAAGATTGGAGGATTTTATTGCCTGGGTTACCTGGAGTATTGATAGTCCATATCCCTTAAGCTTATCCGCACTAAGGTTAACTCTTATCTCTCTCTCATCTCCGCCAACCAGGGTAATTTGTCCTACCCCCGGTATTTTTGCCAGTCTTGGTTGTATCCTGTCTTTTATAAACTGGTAGAACTCCGTTGACGGCATTTTACTTGTAACGCCCATCCTTAAAACCGGAATTTCATCGAGCGCAAATTTTGATATCGTAGGAGGCTTAGCATCCACAGGAAGTTTCGTAAGTACTTCATTCACCTTCCTCTGGGCGTTCTGGAGAGCGATATCGACATCAGCCGACTGATTAAACTGGATCATAACGAACGAGACACCTTCTGACGAAGTGGAGTTTACAGCATCAATTTCGTCGAGAGTCGAAATTGCATCCTCAATAGGCTTGGTTACAGAAGTTTCAACTTCATTAGGCGATGCACCTGGATAGACGGTTGCAATCGTGATGACAGGAGGTGTTATTTTGGGAAGCAGCTCATAATCGAGCTGTGTATAACTGTATAGACCAAGTACCGTTAATGCAGCAAATATTACAACAATCAGCGTAGGTCGTTTTATAGCTAATTCGGTTATTGTCATTTTCTTAGTCTCCTAATCCTGGTTTATAACATAAACTGCAGTATTCTCTTCAAGATTGTTCTGTCCGTTCACAACTACTTTATCCCCGGCCTTCAATCCCTTTATTACTTCCAGGTTATTGTCGTAAGTGCTACCGACAGTGACATCCTTCAGGTGAACGAGACCGTTCTCCACTACAAATACCTGGGGATTCTTAATACTTCCGAGTAATGCATCGCGTGATACAATTAATTTGGGCTCAGTTGTTCCGGATATAAAAGTAACCTTGCCGAACATTCCCGATTTAAGAGGGTGTTCTTTACTGTTAACCAGTGAGATCTCAACCGGGTAATTATGAGCCTGGTCTCCTTTGTCGCTGATAGTAGAGATACTACCGGAAAATTTAACACCCGGATAAACATCCGTTGTAACAGTAACCTTATCGCCTTTCTTAAGTGAAAATACATCCATTTCCGCCACGCCTACTTTTACCTTAAGCCTCGATATATCAACAATATTAGCGACCGGCATATTTCTATTTACAAAGGTACCCATGTCAATATTCCTTGCGGTAATGATGCCTGAAATAGGAGCAGTGATTTTTGTATTCTCATAATCCTTCTTTGCGGCGACATACATCGATTGAGCATTATAGTAAGCCAGCTTTGCCTGTTCATACTGAACATCAGATACCGATTTATTTTTATATAATGCGTCGTACCTCTCAAAATCTTTTTTTGATTTTTCGAAGTTGACCTGTGCAGTCTGGTATGCACTTTCCTTCAGTTCATCATCAAGCTGTGCGATCACGGAACCTGCTGATTTATAATCTCCCACATTGGCATATATCCCTGTTACCTTTCCCTGTGCCTCGGATATAACCTGCACATCATTTTCTCCCACTATCGTCCCTACCAGTTCTATATTGTTCGATACTGCTTTCCTCTCAACCGTGGAAACCGTTACAGGATAAGCACTGATCTTATCGTTCTTGGCTTTTGCTTCAAGCTGAGCACGATTATTAAGCAGTACCAGTATTAATGCTGCAAAAAGAATAAACGATATAACGTAATACTTTAGCTTTTTCATATTATATGCCCTCTATATTTATTTACCAATTGATTTTTCTAAACCTGCTTTTGCAAGCTCATAATCCGCCAGCGCCTGTATATAATTTGTCTTTGCCTGTAGAAGGGCAAACTCCGCATCCAGCAAATCTGAGTTCAATGCAAGACCATTCTTAAATGTTTCATTTGTAACACGGTAATTCTCCTCTGCCTGGCGAACGCTCTGATCCGAAGCAATGACCTTTTCCTTTGCTTTCAGCAGGTTGAGGTAATTTTGAGTTACTTCAAGACTAATACCGTCTTTCAGACTTTTATATCCGTCCTTCACCTGCTCCAGCTGAGCTTCCGCCTGATTTGTCTGATCGCTTGTTGCCAGCCAGTTCCAGATATCCCATGAAAGCCCGACACTCACATCCCAGGTACCATTGAATTTATCTTCTGCAGGAAAGATGCGTTGGTTAGGCCTGGCGTAATAATAATTGCCGGCCAGGTATATCTGGGGATACCAGCCCGATTCAGCCATTGTAACTCCACTCTCACCTGCCTTCAGCCGGAAATCCATTGCCTTTAACTCGGGTCTGTTATCCATCGCTTCCTGGATGAGCTGATCAAGATCCGGAGTATTATCATCTTCCAGCATAACTTCAGTCTGCACCTTTATATCTGTAGATAACGGCAGACCTATGACATTGTTCAGATTACTACTTGCAAGCTTTACTCCATTATCGGCATCGATCTTACGAAGCTGTGCTTCAGCGAGCTGGACCTGCACTTTAAGTACGTCATTCTTTGTTGAGATACCGTTCTCATAGAAATTCTTCACATCAGAAAGATGAGCTTTAATGAGGTCAATGTTCTCATCAACAACACTCTTCACTTTAGTTACCTTAAACAATCCCCAATAAGCATATTTTATATTGTATATAAGCTGCTGCTCATCTTTTGTATATTCCTGTTTCTGGGCTTCGTATGTATACTCGGCAATATTGGAACTGCTCGCTAACTTAAATCCCGTAAAAATAGGCTGCTGAAGCGACAGCTTAATGTTATAGGTATTAACAATTGAAGGCTGAAGGTCAAAAGTGCCGAATGGTGTAGTTAATACAAATGGTGTAATTTCACTTAACCTTGTATAAGCAGCATTTAATTTTAAGGAGGGAAGCCTGTATGTATTTACTTCACTCCACTTCGCTTCGGCATAATTCACTTTCATCTGTGATGCATGAATTAACTCACTGTTTTTTAGTCCGATTTGAATACTCTCTTCCAGGGAAAGATTGCGTGATTCCTGACCAAATGAATTAACAGATAGAATTCCTGATAAGAGAAATATTAAAATCCCTGTCATTCCGGATTTCATTATTCGTTTTCTCCTTTACTTATTTCTTCAGTGTTATACGATAAATACTCCTGGCGCCCCTCTTCGGTCAATATTCCCTCAAAAATTATCCTGATAACTGCATCAAAAACCTGGTTAGCCGAATATGGAAGCTGACTTAATGTTTCAGGATTTATCAACCCCTGGATTGCGTGTAAATAAAAAAGAACTATTAACTGCCTGTCTATATCTTTTCGGAAGACACCCTTCTCAACTCCCTCATTGATGAAGACGGTAAACCTTTTCACAGCATTGGCTTTACGGAAATCATGTATCTCCTGCCAGACTTCCGGGATATTTTTGTGAAGATCCTCGAGCAGCGGGCCGTGAAGTTTTGTGGTCTGCTTCCCTATAAAATTCATTACAGATTTAAGCTTGTCCATAAAATCCATTTCTTGATTATTCCAGACGTACTCTATATGATCATCAATCGAACACTTCATAGATGTTATCATCTCTTTGACTAACGCTTCCTTGCCCGGAAAGAATTTATAGAGGGTCTTTTTGCTCATTCCCAGACTTGCAGCTATCTCATCCATCGTAACTTTAGAATAGCCGAATTGAATGAACATCTGCTCGGCCTGCTTCAATATTCTCTCTTTTATCTCTTTTTCTTCGTGCATCTCTCTGTATCTCCTTTTTCCTGCTAAACACTGAATTAGTTTATTCAGTTTCCTATCAGTCTCAAAAAAAACAGATATTTTATCTGTTTGGCTCCGAAGGAAACTCATTTTGTTTTTTCGGTTTCCAAATGTATGTTATGAGAAGATAAATTCCAAATTAATTCTGATGAATGGTTATTTATTGTGTGATTTGGATCAAATTATGGGCAGGCTGTAATTCCCCAGGATCCACCAGCTATTCACGTATCGCCGCTCTATTTACCTTCCCGCATAAAGGGAGGATATTAGCAGCAAAACGTGACGACTCCATAACTCCCCTGCCGCAGAACGGCAGAATATGAGCGGATTAAGTCAACCACAAAGGTTATTCATTTTCTAAAGAGGACTCGTAGAATTTCTTATAGCTCTTTATTGCATTGAACACAGCCTCGGCAATTTTCTGCTGCCCCCTTTTAGTTGAGAGATACTTTGCATCGTGCCGGTTCGAAATAAACCCGGTTTCAACCAGCACACTGGGCATTGAAGCACCGACGAGGACATAAAACCCCGCCTGTTTTACACCGCGGGATGGAATGTCTGTCTGCAATGCATAACTCTTATCAACCAGTTCCGAAAACCTTTCCGAGTATCTCATATAAGCCGAGTGCGCCATACTCACCAGTATGAAATTTTCATCAGTAAGTTTCTCATACCTCTTAGGATTCTCTTCATATTGAATAACGCTGTTTTCCCTTTCGGCTATTGATATTGCCTCTTTCGTTCTTCCGGGGCGCAGCAGGTATACTTCAAATCCGCTTGCATCAGTGGGTTTCTTAGGCGTGGAATTACAGTGAATTGAGATAAATAGTTTGCCGTTATTCTCGTTAGCGATTTTCCCACGGCGGTAGAGTTCAACAAAAGTATCATTTTTCCTTGTATAAACTACCTTAACATCCTTCATATTTTTTTCAATGAGTTTACCCAGTGCAAGGGTTACTCCCAGATTTATATCTTTTTCCTTTACACCGTTCACACCGATCGCACCGGCATCTTTACCGCCATGCCCGGCATCCAGAACTATAACATCAAACTTCCACTTGTCCTTATTTTTATCATTATCGACCGTGTTTGAAAACACCTTATTATGAATTGCTATCAGGATGTCCTTGCTTCCATCAACATTCAGCACTTCACTGGTTGAATAATCCTTTCCTACGGAGAATTCGAACTCTGTATCGGGCCCGATATTCCTGACGTTAATATCCTTTACGAGCCCTTTCCCGTCAATCGATCCCAGCCTGTTCAGGTCCGCATTAACCTTGCGGAAAATTATCGTCAGGAGTCCGTTTTTATAACTGCTGTAATAAGAGGGTATCCGTTTGTTGGTTTTAACCCTGACAAGGGTTCCGTTTGCTTTCTGCTCAATTCGAAGATCCGTGATATTTAATTTGGCAGTTGTTTCATCGGGGATCTCATCCGACAGTTTCCCTCTGATAGCAATCCTCCTGTCGCTTTCTATCACTATATCCTGTCCCGACGCCCTCCTTAGAATATCAATCGAATAACGCAGCGGGATGTAAATATTATTATTTAATAAATATGTGGAAGTCGGAAGCTGATATATCCTTTCGGTTTTATTATCCTTAGATGTAAGAACAAGAAAGGGATTCTGCCCTGTTATTTTAAGATTGTGTTCAGGATATTTTAACTCGATTTTCTTTGTTTCGTCGTTGATATAATAGGATGCTGAGGTTGCATCAGCGAAATGATTTACAGAAAAATAGATTATCCCCTGGCGTTCATAAACCGGAATATAGCTGGTTCCTTTCGAGGTATTAAGGACTATCTCATCTGCGTTCTGTGCAATTACTAACCCCTGTAATAATATTAAATAACTAACTATTAAATAAACTGACTTCCGCATATTCAAGATCTTAAGCTAACCGATAAACGGGATAAAAAAACCGCTCTTCTTTTTATACTCTTTATAATCATCTTTGAAGTATTTTTCAAGGAGTTTTTCTTCCATCACAGCCCGCATAACAAGTAAGGGTATCTCAATCACCGCAAAAGGAAGAACAATATAACTCAACAAAGCTGCTGCAGCTCCCAGATCCATTAACATCTGGGCCAGGTACTGGGGATGCCTGACTAGCCTGAATATCCCTTTTGTGATCAGCACATGATCTTTATGGATCAAAACTTCCTGGGAATAACTTTCAGCAAGAGTTTTAACAGACAGGATCTGTATCCATGAGAAAACCAGGAAAAAGAACAGTCCTATTATCCTGATTGGTTCATATGAAGGAAGATAATCGAGAGTGCCAACCTGGAATACCCCGAGTATAATTCCTATAAGGGTTAATGTAGATAAATACACCGGAACATTCTGCAGATAACTTTTGGGTTTTTCCCTGGCAGCACCCACCTTGGCCCTGAAGCCTCTTTTTGCACCGGAATAATGTGCTCCGAAAGTTGCAACAACATTAAGTCCTATTAAAATATTAATTGGATCCATAAAAGTGAGAGTTTGTGAATAGTAAATCAGACATACCGAAAATTACGAAGAAATTCAGTCAGTTTTCCTGCCATGCTTTTTCATAATTTCCGTCCATTCCTCCATGCTCAGCTGCTCGGATTCGTCTATAAGCATAATGGGAATGTCATCCTCTATACGGTAGCGCCGGCGGGTATTTTTATCAGTGGAAACAAGTGTTCCTCCCTCCAGAACTAAATCTGCCTTTGTTTCGGGGCAGCATAGTATATCCAGCAGCTCTTTACTTATCATATAATTCTCCGGTTTCTTCCTAAATTAAAACTAAAATTGAAATTCTACAAATACATTTACCTGCCGCAGGAATGGCAATTATTTTACACATGTGGTATTGACCTGAGAACCGTTAAACCAGTGCACAACTTTGTTATACATTATACGCCTGCCAGGATATGGGAATTAGTTAGAGAGGCTGTCTGAATTATCTGTTAATGTGATTGCAGACAGCCTCCTGTTATATAACTTTATTCTTTCGACATTACTTTTTTTTCCTTAGGTTTAGCCTATTCTTTAATAATTTCTATTACCGGTATAATTAAATGAGTAAGAGAAGGAGCAGAAAGAGATTTCTGAAATTCCTTAAATATCTTTTTCTGACTATAGTCGTTCTGATCATCGGGGGATATATTTACTTTAATCTGACCTACCCTATAACCAGGCCTGCTACAGAAGTAGAAATTTACCCTACACAAAGTCGAATCGATAGAGGGCAGTATCTGGTTAATCATGTTACGGTATGTCTGCCGTGTCATTCACATCGGGACTGGACAGTATTTTCGGGTCCTGTTATTCCCGGAACTGAAGGTATGGGAGGAGCTAAGTTTGAAGAGGATGTGCCGGGAACAATTTATGCCGGAAATATCACCCCATCCGGTATTGGAGAGTGGACTAACGGCGAGGTCTTAAGAGCAATTACTACTGGAGTTACAAAAGACAACAGGGTGCTTTTCCCTGTTATGCCGTATCCCGAATATCATCAGCTGGGAATGGAAGATCTCTATTCGATTATTTCATATATCAGAACTCTTAAGCCTATTGTACATGAAGTACCCCAGAGTTCAATCGACTTCCCTATGAATCTTATTGTTAAAACAATTCCACCCGAAAAATACATTCCGGTTACTTCTGTAGACAGGTCAAACACAATCACTTACGGTAAATATCTTGTGACTATAGCCGGATGCAGAAATTGTCATACACCAATGCATGAAGGCCGGTTCGTGGAAGATCTTGATTTTGCCGGAGGAACTTTATTCTCTGTTAACGGAGGAGTAGCAAGTTCGGCTAACATAACTCCCGATATTGAAACAGGAATCGGAAGATGGACTAAAGATGATTTCCTTTTACGCTTTAAACAATATGATAAGAAAGTGATAAAGGTTAAGCATGGTGAATTCAATACTCCCATGCCCTGGACATTATTTGCGGGAATGACTGAACAGGATCTTGGCGCAATCTATGAATATCTCAAGACTGTTCCGCCTGTTCATAACAAAACGGATAAGTTTAACATCCCGGAGAAAAAAGAAAATTGAACAAGAAGGCTTACCTGGTTAATCCTGGCATTAAAGTCTCCCTGGATGAATTCAGCACATCAGATACCGGTGACTTCAAATCCAAAGGTGAAGCCAAAGATATTCTTCGGAAGAATATTAAAAAAATGTTCTCACTCCAGAATGTTTTGTACGCTTATGATAAGTATTCTGTGCTTATAATTTTCCAGGCAATGGATGCTGCCGGAAAAGACGGAACTATTAAACATGTTATGTCGGGACTTAATCCCCAGGGCACACAGGTTTTCAGCTTTAAACAGCCTTCACCGGAAGAGCTTGATCACGATTATCTCTGGAGGATCCATAAACACGTTCCCGAGAGAGGGAGGATAGGCATCTTCAACAGGTCGCACTACGAAGATGTCCTTGTTGTGAGGGTACATGACCTGATAAAAAATCAAAAGCTTCCGCCGCAACTGGTAAAAAAAGATATCTGGGATGTGCGCTGCAGGGAAATAAACGATTTTGAGAAATACCTGTATGAAAACGGGACTATCATACTTAAATTTTTCCTGCACATTTCGAAAGACGAACAGAAAAAAAGATTCCTGAAGCGGATCGATACCCCCGAAAAGAACTGGAAATTTTCCTCATCTGATATTGACGAGCGAAAGTATTGGGATAAATACCAGCAGGCATATGCCGAAGCAATATCTGCTACATCTCAAAAACATGCCCCCTGGTATATTATTCCTGCGGATCACAAGTGGTATATGAGGTATGCAGTTTCGCAGGTTATTGTGGAAACCCTGGATGGAATAAAAATGTCGTACCCCGTTTTGTCGGATGAGCAGCTTGCAAATCTGGAAAGCAGTAAAAAACAGCTCCTTCACGAGAAGTGACCCCCGGATAATTTTTCCTGCCGGCACAGAGATTCACTATATGGAAACCCGAAAAAATCAAACAACGAGCTTTAGCTGATTCCCTCACTTCTTACTTCAATTTGGAATAATCCCGCAATTTTTCTATACCGAAACGACCCTGGTATTCAATAAAAAGACTTGACAGGATTAGGACGTTATCGTATATTTACGATATACGTTATGGAGACAAATAAAATGTCGGTTTCAAAAAAAGATGAATTTTCCCGTGACGATATCTGGCTTGCAGATATCGCTAAAGCACTCTCTCATCCTGCCCGGATTAAAATATTGAAGATTCTTACTAATATGAGTTCATGCATGGTAGGAAATATAGTGGATCAGCTGCCGCTGGCCCAGGCAACTGTCTCTCAGCATTTAAAAGAATTAAAACGGGTGGGACTTATAGAAGGCGAAATTGACGGCCTCAGGGTATGTTACTGTGTTAATAATAAAAATCTCCTTAAAGCAAAAGCTGCCCTGGATAAAATGTTCTCCAAGATCGGCTGCTGTTAAACAAAATGCGGATAGGAATTAAATGAAAGATCTAAAGTCTGGAAAGAAGGAAGTCCCCGGTAAAAAGGTCCGGACATCGAATACCGGTGGCAACTTAACTTGCTGCAGTACGACACACTGCGGTGATTCGTATAATCAAAAGATCAATAAAAAGGAAAATACAATATGAAAACCGCATATGATTTAAAGGCAGTAGTAAAAGAAAAATACGGTGATATTGCAAAAGCATCTCAAAATTCGGGCTGTTGCGGTCCGACCTGCTGCGGTACAGCAGATAACAAAATAGTCGGTTATACTATAATGCAGGATGAGTATGATCATATTGAGGGATATGTTCCGGAAGCCGATCTTGGACTCGGATGCGGCTTACCGACTGAATTAGCAGGAATAAAAAAAGGTGATACGGTTGTCGATTTAGGCAGCGGTGCCGGCAATGATGTTTTTGTTGCAAGAGCTATTGTCGGGCATGAAGGTAAGGTCATTGGTCTTGATATGACCGAAGCAATGATAGAAACAGCAAATTCAAATAAGGCAAAACTGGGATACAGTAATGTTGAGTTTCAACTGGGTGACATCGAAAATATGCCTATCAAAAATGATATCGCCGATGTTGTTGTAAGCAACTGTGTTTTGAATCTCGTACCTGATAAACAAATGGCTTTCACGGAAATCCACAGGATATTAAAACCCGGGGCTCACTTTTGCGTCTCTGATATTGTTATCCAGGGGGAAATGCCTGAAGAGTTAAAAAGATCAGCTGAGATGTATGCCGGATGTGTAGCGGGTGCATTGAAACAGAATGAATATCTGAGTATAATCGAAAAAGCCGGATTCAAAAATGTCGAGATAAAAAAATCGAAAATTATTGAACTTCCTGATGAATTATTAAAGCAATATCTTTCAGAAGACGGCTTAACAGGGTACAGGGATAATCTTAAAGGAATATTCAGTATTACGGTTGTCGGCTACAAAGATTAATTATTGAATGGGATGTAAAAACGATTTGCATCCCATTTTTTACGTTTTTATATTTCGTTAGTTGACGAAATGAGTTTATGCAATCATGGAAAAAACAAAGTTATTCAAAGCACTGTCAGATTCGAACAGGTTAAGAATTCTTAAGATGCTGCAGACTAAACCTTTGTGCGTCTGCGAGATGACAGAAGTTCTTCAGCTGGCAACTTCCACAGTATCAAAACATTTAAGTATTCTCAGAGATACCGGCTTTATTATTGAGGAAAAGGAGGGTAAATGGGTTAATTATAAAATAAATCCATTCCCGTCAGACAATAGAATCTCATCGATCCTTACCACACTCGATTTCTGGATTGCTGATGATCAGACTATTATCAGCGATAAACAAAAAGTTCAAAAGGTAAACCGTTATGAAGTCTGCAGCCGTTAAAAAAGTTTTAGTAAATGATTCGACAATTAGCGAAACATCTAATTGGGAAAATCTCAGACTCCATCTGGAGTACCGAATATAAAAAACTTGGCCTGATCATAATAGTTTTCCTTCTTGTCTATTTTTTACCTGTGAATTCAGGGGTGTTTAAAGAATCGGTTACTTCAGCGTTATCATTAGCAAAGTGGTATGCTCAGGAACATGTTCTCCTTTGCCTTATTCCGGCATTTTTTATAGCGGGGGTAATATCCGTTTTCATAAGTCAGGCATCGGTAATAAAATATTTTGGTGCAAGTGCAAAAAAGTGGCTTGCCTACTCTGTCGCATCTGTTTCAGGGACGATACTTGCAGTTTGTTCCTGTACCGTACTTCCTCTCTTTTCAGGAATCCATAAACGTGGTGCGGGATTAGGACCGGCAATCGCTTTTCTTTATTCGGGTCCTGCAATAAATATTCTTGCAATCATTTTGACTGCAAAGGTTCTGGGCATTGAACTCGGGGTTGCAAGGGTGGTCGGGGCAGTCTCGTTTAGCATTATAATTGGACTTATAATGGCTTTCATCTACAGAAAAGAGGAAAAGGTTAAAGCTGATAGTCAATTAGCTATGCCCGCTGCCGAAGAAGTGAGGCCTTTACGGCAGACAGCATTACACTTTTTTATTCTGGTTGCAATACTGGTGTTTGTGAACTGGGGAAAACCTGCTGAGCAGGAAGGTTTCTGGTATTTCATGTTTGCAAACAAATGGATTATTACTTCAATACTTGCTGTCGGATTAATATTTTCCCTGATTTATATTCTGAAGCTGAAGCCGGTTTATGTTTTGTCGGGCGCCGGAATAACGTTACTCTCTTATTTAGTCTATCCTGAACCCCTTGTTCCTTTCACCGTTGCTGTGATTTCACTTAGTGTTATCCTTTCCCTTTCAGCCGGAGAAACAAATGAGTGGATGAACGAAACCTGGGGCTTTACAAAACAAATTATGCCTTTGCTGGCAATCGGGGTTCTTGCGGCTGGTTTTTTACTCGGATCTCCGACTGGCGGCAGAGGAATTATTCCGGATGAATGGATATCGAGCCTGGTTGGCGGCAATTCTTTGTTCTCTAATTTATTTGCATCAATCACAGGTGCTTTTATGTATTTCGCCACCCTGACAGAGATACCGATTCTGCAGGGACTAATAAACAGCGGCATGGGTAAGGGACCCGCACTAGCACTTCTGCTTGCTGGCCCGGCCTTATCGCTGCCGAATATGCTTGTAATAAGAAGCGTTATCGGTACACAGAAAACAGTAGTCTATGTAACCCTGGTGGTTATAATGGCAACAATAAGCGGATTGATTTACGGAGCATGGTTTTAATTAAGAGAAATACTAAATGAAGAAAAGAATTCTCATACTCTGCACGGGTAACTCCTGCCGCAGCCAGATGGCTGAAGGATTTCTTAAATCCTTCGATGATAATCTTGAAGTATATTCCGCAGGAACAAAGCCTGCTGAAAGAGTGAATCCTTTTGCGATAAAGGCAATGAAGGAAACAGGTATTGATATAAGCGGCGGCCTGGCCGAAAATGTTGATAAATATATTTCGCAATCATTCGATTACGTAATTACCGTATGCGACAATGCAAAAGAAACCTGCCCTGTATTTATGGGAAATGTTAAACACCGCCTGCACATCGGTTTTGATGATCCGGCGGATGCGGCCGGGACAGAAGAAGAAGTGATGCCGGTTTACCGCAGGGTAAGGGATGAGATCAAAAAAGAATTTTATGAACTTTACAAACAGGAACTCAGGGAGGAATAAAATGCTAACAATTCAAATTGTCGGTTCAGGGTGTAAAAATTGTGAAAATCTGTACCAATTATGCGCAGATGTTACTGCAGAAAATAATATTGAAGCAGATATTCAGAAAATAACCGATAAAGAGAAATTCACAGAACTCGGGGTATGGATTACACCAGGGTTGATTGTAAATGGAAAACTTTTATCGAGCGGGAAAATACCGACAAAAAGTACTTTAACTCACTGGCTTCTGGAAGTAGATAAAAATCAGCCCGTTCAGTGATTTATTTTTGAAATGAAACAGGAACAGTTATAAAATGCCCGGAACGGCAAGATTAAAATTTTTAGACCGTTTTCTTACACTCTGGATATTCCTTGCGATGTTCGTCGGAGTTTTTTCGGGTTATCTTTTCCCTTCCATTGTAGGTTTCTGGAATACATTTCAGTCGGGTACAACAAATATTCCGATCGCCATAGGATTGATTTTGATGATGTATCCGCCTCTGGCAAAGGTTAAATACGAGGAGCTTGGAAAAATTTTCCGCGACTGGAAAGTCTTGCTGCTGTCCCTTGTACAAAACTGGATCATAGGACCGGTGTTAATGTTCTTCTTGGCGATCACTCTTCTGGGTGATCTTCCGGGTTATATGTACGGATTGATAATGATAGGACTTGCAAGGTGCATTGCAATGGTAATTGTATGGAATGAACTAGCAAAGGGAGATTCTGAATACGCTGCCGGGTTAGTTGCCTTCAACTCAATATTCCAGGTTCTCTTTTTCTCAATATATGCTTATATATTTATTACAATATTACCTGAATGGTTCGGACTTAAGGGAACAACTGTTGAGGTTACCATAGGCCAGATCGCGGAGAGCGTTTTCATCTACCTGGGAATTCCTTTTCTTGCAGGTATTATAACGCAGTTAATCCTGGTTAAACTAAAAAACAGGACCTGGTATCACACAAAATTCGTTCCCCGGATCAGCCCCATAACTCTGATTGCACTGCTCTTTACGATAATCGTAATGTTTTCACTCAAAGGTGAGTATATAGTAGCCCTCCCACTGGATGTTGTCAGGGTTGCTATACCCTTACTTATATATTTTGTTGTTATGTTCTTCCTGTCGTTTTATATGAGCAGGAAAATCGGGGCTGACTACAAAAAGTCCGCAACATTATCATTTACAGCAGCCAGCAACAATTTTGAACTTGCAATCGCAGTTGCAATAGCTGTATTTGGAATTAATAGCGGAGAGGCATTTGCAGCTGTTATCGGGCCTCTGGTAGAAGTACCTGTCCTGATAAGTCTTGTAAACGTATCATTATGGTTCAGGAAAAAATATTATACTGAACCTGCAGCTTAATTATTCATCATAAATCTCTCAGGGGAGATTATGTTAAAAAAAATAATATTGCATTTGTTTCTGCTGATATGCATCAGCGGGACAAATTATGCCCAGTCTTTTGAGTTAATTGATCATGATGCAGAAAGAATATTAGTATCGCTTTCGGATAATAAGCCGGTTGATCAATCATCAATCAGTTTATTACGTGAATTGGTCTCGTCAGTTGGTACAGACGATCTGGCCGATTATAGTCCCCTGATAGGTAAACAGGTTATCGATAGTCTGGCAAATCACTTATCTGAACTTGAATCACAAATCATAAAAATTCCAACAGATTCCGCTTTCGTTCTTTTCAATGAATGGTACCTCCATTTTCAGAACGTATTTTATGAATATGAAAAGAATAAATGTTTTTCATCGGACAAGCCGAAAATAATTTTATTCAGCACTTCAATGTCCTGCGCGTGCACACTCAAAATGAGCAGAGATCAGACAGTAGATTTAATAAAATTTATGTCTGATAAACAGGACGACTACGATTACTGGGTAATTGATTCGTACTGGAATAATGAGCTTCAGATTAAATATGAAGAATTTTTCAGTCCCTCGGTATTAATCCTCAATAATAAAAACATATTACTCAATAAAATTGAATATGATGAAAAAATGATTGACAATCTCACTAAATATCTTGATTCAGAGGCGGAAAGAAATGTAATTAAACTTAAATAATGTTTATAAATAAATTCGGAGTAAAAAATGATATCAGTAAAAGTCCTGGGCACCGGATGTAAAAAATGCCAGACGCTGGAAGCAAAAATTAGAGATCTCGTGGCAGCCAACAACATAGATGCAGCCATCGAAAAGGTTACGGATATCGGGGAAATGCTGAACTACAATATTATGATGACTCCCGGTCTTGTGATAAATGAAGAGGTAAAAAGCTTCGGAGTTATCCCCAAAGACGAGCAGCTGTTAAACTGGCTGAACGGGAATTAATATGAAGAAGTATATCCCTATTATCTTAATGATCATAATTTCTTCGACTCTTTTTCCACAATCTAAAGAATTAAAGCCAAAAGTAACTTTTGTGGAACTTGGGTCAGTGAATTGTATCCCCTGCAGGCAGATGCAGCCTGTTATGAAATCCATTGAACAAAAGTACGGAGATCAGGTTAAAGTAATCTTTCATGATGTCTGGAAACCTGATCAGAAAAAATATGCAGCACAATACGGAATAAAACTGATACCGACACAGGTCTTTCTTGATGAAAACGGTAAAGAGTTTTTCCGGCATGAAGGATTTTATCCCGAATCAGAGATAGATAAGCTTCTTAAATCAAAAGGTCTTACACCTGATGACCGGGAAAGCTAAAAATGTTTGAGGGAATTTTTACAACATTGTACGAAGCTTTAATGGGCGCCGCCTGGGCCGCGGTGCTTGCCTCACTCGGCTGGGGAATATTAAGTATCCTGCTTTCACCCTGTCACCTTTCAAGTATTCCCCTGATTGTCGGCTTTATAAGTTCCCAGGGCAGGATGACAGTCAAAAGTACATTCAAAATTTCAGTTGTTTTTTCTCTTGGAATATTGATTACGATAGCCCTGGTAGGTGTAATAACCGTATCGCTGGGAAGATTAATGGGAGATCTGGGTGCTGCGGGAAATTATTTTGTCGCTCTTATTTTCTTTATCGTTGGATTATATCTGCTGGATGTTATTAAGATTGATTGGAATAATTTCGCTTTGAAGCAGACTAAAACAAAAGGGTTGTTAGCGGCACTGGTACTTGGTTTGCTCTTTGGGTTAGCGCTTGGACCCTGCACATTTGCGTATATGGCCCCGGTACTGGGAGTCGTTTTTCAAACTGCACAAACAGATTACATCTTTGCAATTATTCTCCTGGCTGCATTTGGGATCGGACACTGCAGCGTAATTGTAGGTGCAGGTACATTAACCGGGAAAGTTCAGAAATATCTTAATTGGTCTGAAGGATCAGGAACTATTCTTTGGATCAGAAGAATCTGCGGTATACTGGTTATACTTGGTGGAATTTATTTGATCTATAACGTTACAGCCTGAAGTTTCTACTCATAATTGCTTTCAATACTATTGGATTATATCGTGCTTTTCTTTCCAGTTATTGTACCATTGAATAGCAGGCAGTGAAAGCGGGACAGCGGGAATCTTACCCCCGAATCCCAGCATCTGGTACACCATTGAATTTATACTGGTTACAGAAATATCAGATAAAGCTTCCTGGTTAATTGAGAAACCGTATTTCATTGCGAGCGATGTTGTGAAATTGACAAGCTTATCCCTGAATTTCACCTGTTCAAGTGTCTTCCTGATGTTCTCTTTTTCCGATTCAAATGAACCCTGTTTTTCTTTGTTTCTCCTTTCGAGCAGTTTAAATAGTATGTATTTGTCACCCGTTTTAATTGGTCCGTAAACTTCACCCGGCTTCATTGATTCAGAGATCCTTCCGATCTCCCCGAATGATGCCGCAGGGGCATATCCCTCAGTACTATTCTCACCGGAATATTTTTCCGCGAGCAACTCAAAACTGTTTCCATCATCAATTTCATCGAGGATCTTTTCTATAGTTTCAAGACTGTCAACCGATATCCTGGAAATTTTGATCTCTTCCCCTAAATTGTCTTTTTTTCCTTCGGCCGCATAATAATCAAGTACCTCTTTATCGCTGACGGCAGTGGAATCATTAAACATATTCTCAATAAGGTAGAAATAATAATTGTCTCTCCACATTTTATAAGAGTATTCAACGGAAGGAAGTTTATCCAGTCCTTCTTTGAAACCCTCTTCAGCCAGAAGTTCCTGTTCAATAAATTGCCGGGTTTTTGAATTAAGCAGATTAAATACTGATTCAGCATCGACCTGAGCGGCTCCTATCGGTTCAAAACGGAAATGTAAAATAAAGTCCTTCAACGTTACGGGCCTGCTGTTGAGATCGATATAAACAGAATTTAATTTTTCGGGACCAATTTCATTTTCGATTTCAATCAGGTCAATGTTATTGATGTAAACCTTATCAGTATCAGATTTCCTGGTTTGGGCTTTTTCTTTTAATATATTACTAACCTTATCTGCGAACAGTTTCAGCAGGTTCCCGTCGGCCCTGATCTTTTTGTCCTTAAAGAAATTAACCATAAACTCTTTATAATAGATCCCTTCAGCTCTTTCCTGTGCTGTCTGTTTAAGGCGCTTATAATCTTCTTCCCATCCGTTCATTTGTGTAAGTACGGGATTTATCCTTTTTACAATTTTCAAAATATACCAATTGTTATCCATCAGAAGAGGTTTGGAAAATTCCTGTTCCCGCAGACTAAAGATTTCATCTTCAACAGCCGGGTCATGATCTCCTATCCTTGTCTTTAGTGTATCTTTTATTGAAGCAAACGCATTATAGACAGAATCAAAGGGGACGCCTTTTTTAAGGAGAGCATATATATTATTTATCTGCTGTTTATCCTGTGCCGATATATAAGTAAACCAGATTTCGGAGGCTTTTCCTAAATACAGCGTGAGAAGACTATCGGCAGTTTTAGCCGCCCTTTGTCTGATTACCTTTTTATAAAGCGCATCCCTTACGAACATTTTCTTATAACCGGCAAGAGTACGGGCAACTATTTCCGATGTGTCAATATTCATTTCCCGGGCTTTAAGAGAGAAAAGCTTCTCAGCAATGAGCGAATAGAGTACCTTTTTCTTCAATGAGGCGATATCAGATTTGATTTCTTTTCCCTGGAAAGGGGTTAATTCATACCTCTTCTGAAATTCCTGTTTCGATATTTCAATATTTCCTATCTTTGCAACGATTGAATCACTTTGTTGAGGAAATACTAAAAATAACGGAATTGTAATCAGTAATAATGCGGCCCTGAACATTGATTTTCTTTCGAAATAAAAGAATAAAAATACTTCCCTGACCGCGAAAATTCAAAGCAAAAAGATTAGGATAAACTCATCCCCCGGAATACACAGAAATTGAAAAAGACAAAAAAGAATACAAAGCCTGCTACTAAAAAGAAGAAAGAACAGACAAAGGTCCCTGTATGGTTTTACCTGGTTCTGATCCTGATTCCCATCATCTTCCTTGTTCTGCTTGAAGCAGGACTCAGAATATTCAATTATGGCTACGATTTTACCCAGTGGATAAAAGCTACGGATACCAAATATGTACTGAATCCGGATTTTACACACCGTTATTTCTTCACAACCGGGAAAGTTCCCTTTTCTAATGGAAATGTATTCGATATTGAGAAGAAGAAAAATGCTTTCCGGGTGTTCATCCTTGGCGGCAGCAGTGCGGCGGGATACCCTTTCACACCTAACGGTGATTTCGGCAGGTACCTCAAAAAATACCTGGAGTCAGTTTATCCCCGGAACAAAATTGAAGTTATCAATCTTGCTATTACTGCTGTTAACAGCTATACCATCCGGGACCTGATGCCGGGAGTGCTTGAGCAGAAACCGGATCTTATAATTATTTACGCGGGTCATAATGAATACTACGGTGCTTTGGGGGTGGGTTCGATGGAGTCTCTCGGCACGAACAGGTGGATTGTAAATTTTGTTCTGAAGCTGAATGACTTTAAGATAACACAACTGGTAAGAAACATAATGAAATGGGGGTCAGGGCTTTTCTCTTCTCCTCAGAAAGCTTCAGGCACCCTGATGTCGCGAATGGCAAAGGATCAGCTTATAGAATATAATTCGGACGTCTATCAGGAAGGAGTTGACCAGTTCAGGGGAAATATGGAGGATATACTGGATATGACTAAGAAAGCCGGGGTACCTGTTATTCTTAGTACGCTGACATGCAATCTTAAGGATCAAGCTCCTTTTGTGTCTGTAAAGAACAGTAAATATCCACCCGCCGACACAGTTTATAAGGAAGCAGAAAGGACCTTAAGGTCGGGAGATATAAAAGACGCAGATTCACTCTTCAGGTACGCCAAAGACCTTGATGCGTTAAGATTCAGGGCACCTGAAGAATTTAATGCGATGCTCAAATCCTTCGGTGAAAAATATAAATACCCTGTTGTAAATATAGATTCCGTCTTTGAAGTAAACAGCCCCGACAGTATCACCGGAAATAGTCTGATAACAGACCACCTGCATCCTGTACTGGCAGGTTATAAAATTATGGCAAAGGCTTTTTATGAGACTATGGAAAAGCATAAAATAATCCCTAACGGACTGCATGTTTGGGTTATCTACCTCGATAAAAAAGTTGACTATGAGTTTCACTTCACTCCGCTGGATTCAACAATAGGAAAATACCGGATAATTCTGCTCAAAAACGACTGGCCTTTTACTGAACCCAAACCCAGAAGCTACGTTCTTCAGCAGCTCAATATGAGCACAGAAATGGATACGCTGGCAATGAAGGTCATTGAGTCGCAGATACCCTGGGAACAGGCACATAGAATAATGGCGGCCAAGTACTTAAAGGAAGGTAACTACCATTCCTATACTGAGGAAATGCTCGATCTTATTGATCAATTCCCCATATTTGACAATTACTATAAACCTCCTGCAGAAATATTAATAGAAAAGAAGAAATATGATCTGGCCTTCAGGATACTGGAAAAACAATACGCACATAAACCTGATGCATTCTGTACAAAGTGGATAGGGATAATAGATCTGTCACGCAAAAATCTTGATAAGGCAGTAAATTTTCTTAATGAAAGTATGAATTACAAGAGCGATGATCCCCAGGTACTGTTTAATCTTGCCGGCGCATACGCATTACAGAACAAATTCAGCAGTGCATATGAAATAATTAACAGGTGTATTGAGGTTGATCCCCGGTTTCCGGGTGCAGCCGGGCTGAAGCAACAGTTAACCGATATCCTTAATCACTGATAATTCCTCATTAAAATAAAAAAGCCGGGCTTGTTCAGTCCGGCTTTTTTAATATTCAACTCTGAATTATTTCATCAGAATCATCTTACGGGTAGCTGTGAAATCACCGGCTTTAATTGTGTAGAAGTAGATGCCGCTTGATAAGTTAGAAGCATCGAAATTATACTCATATGTACCGGCAGGTTTCTGGTCGTTAACAAGAGTTGTAACCAGCTGACCGATAACGTTATAAACCTTAAGAGAAACATTTCCCTGTTCCTTAAGGCTGAAACGGATCATAGTGGTCGGGTTGAAGGGGTTTGGATAATTCTGTGAAAGACTATAGCTCTCAGGAACAACCGAAGAGAGTTCCTTTATTCCCAGAACCTGAGATTCGAGTTCATGATAACCTATGTTAACTCCGAAGGTATCTATAACCATTGCCTCTACTGCACGGGGATTGAGAACGATATGATGATTCGTACCTACTCCGCCTTCATTATCGTTTAATAAAGTTTCACCCCAGTTTCCTCCATGTTTATATTCTATATCCAGGGCAGAAAATATCGGGAATGTAATTGAACGCGACCAGTAATTATCTCCTGCTGTTACATCTCCGTGTGTACCATCGTCATACATAAAGTAAACTAAAGTACTGTCTGAATTCGGCCACCCTGAAGAAGGCCAGTGTAACGGAGGATTGGCTCCGCAGAGTACAACATTGTCAATTGATGGGAAAGGTTCTCCTGTATTGGCATCAACGGCTCCTTCCATATAGGTAACAAATGTGACTTGACACGGAGCGTTTGTAATAGTAGCAAGTGTCAGATCATTGAATGTTCTTTCCGGTACAATTGCAAATCCATTATTATAGTCATCCTGGGTAATGGTATATACCCTGTCGCTGCCCGATTCCCAGTTAATAACACCTTCATGCACATATACAAATTTATAATTCACATTATCGCCCACAGTCAGTGAATCCATAACGGTTGCTTCATAAATGTTAGGATCCAAACCTGTAGACATGATGTCATCTGAACCCCAACCATTCATTGTTCCTCTTACAGTTACAGTATCCTGAGAGGGATCAAAACGGCCTGAAACAGATTCAAATTCCATGTTGCAGCTGAATGATATTGAAATTGGTACTGGATCAAGAGGAACAAAGATACTGTCATTGTCGAAATAAGCAAAGTAAACACTATTACCCGATGGAACAGTATACGGTCTATCAGGTACTGATTCCCATCCGGTGCTGTTAATGACAAATTTGAATGCAATTTCATCGCCAACAGCAAATGTATCAATCGTAACCGTATAAACAGTATCAGCATTCGGACCGGCCATTGGTGTAGCACCAACTGTCCAGTTGTTGAATGTGCCCGCAAGATTCATAGTATCTGAAGAGGGGTTGAATGTACCCTTCAGAGTTTTTATGCTCATATCGACCTGGAACTCCACAGTCTGAGCATAAGCCATATTTGCAATGATCAATGCAAATAAAATGTAGAACAATTTTCTCATTTACGATCTCCTTTTTTAATGAACGAACCAATTATAATTATTTTTATTCAAATAAACACGCTAAAAGTTCACTCCAAATGAGAACTGCTGCGTATATTTAAGCTTGCCGAAATCCTGGTAAGCGTAATCAACGAATACTCCCAGAGACGGGGCAAAACTGTATTTTAGTCCAAATCCAAGGGTTAAACCTTCTTCAGAATTATTAAGAAACAGGTTTTTATACCCGCCTCTTAATGAAATGAGGTTCATGAACGTGTATTCACCCCCGATGTTCAGAGATTCATCGTTATCATTAGGGTGTGTAGCATCAACTCCTATTGTAAATTTATGATCCTCGGTTGAAACCGGATCTATCGCAAGTCCAACCCTGAATACCAGGGGAAGGGGGAATGCCTCTGTTTCCAGTTTAGCAAGGATCTGATCATTGTTCCCGAATATCTGGCCGTTTATATCATGCTGAACGTAAAGGTCCTTACCATCCATTGTCATATCAGTTCCGAAATTGGATATGGAAGCACCGATCCTTAATCCATAAATGTCTGACAGAAACAATACACCCAGGTCGGCAGCAACAGCACTGGCACTGCTGTTCCATATTTTCTGATTAATATACTTAACATTTCCTCCTATTGAGAACTGTTCTGTCAGGTTGTATGCATAAGTAAGGGCAATGGCCATATCTTTAGGATTAAAAGTCTCACCGGTCCCGTCAGGTTCGCGGAGAGTAGTAACTTCAAGACTTCCGTAATCGAGATAGGTTACGCTGAGTCCTACTGTACCTGCATCTCCCAATGTAAGCATAGCACCGGCCCAGTTATAGCTTATATCTGCAAACCACTGGGCATATGAAAACATTGCGCTGTTGCCTCCAAGTCTGGAGGCACCGGCCGGATTCCAGTAAAGTGAGGTAATATCATTTGCGGTAGCTACAAAAGCGCCGCCCATTGAAACAGCCCTGGGACCAATACCGATATTAAGAAAAGGGGCCGCTGTTGAACCGGTTTTTGTCTGTCCCATAATAAATCCGGCTGAGAGTATTAAGATTACTATAAACTTTTTCATATTATCTCCGTTATTTAATAAGGGCAAACTTGCCGATTTTAGTACCGATACCCGGAGCTTCCACGACAAATACATAAACTCCATAGGCCACATCAAGATTTTCCTCTGTCCTGAGATTCCAGTAAACATCTCCCAGGAAGAGATCATCCTGTCTGAGTGTCTTAATTTTTTCACCCCGAACAGTATAAATCGAGATTGTTGCACCCGGCGGGATATAAGTAAACCTTATTTCCCTTTCCCCTCTTCCGCTTACCTGTGAACTCAGAAGTCTTGCTTCTGCTTCATGAGTTACAACATAGGGATTAGGAACAACCTTTATTTTATTCATCTGGTCTTTGGCAGCCGCATCATCGATGTTTGCCCCCTTCATCCTGAAAGTTACTTCATCATTACTTCCGAATGGTTTTAGTGTGTAAAGTGAAAGGATACCGCTGGTTTCCAGAGGAACATTGTTACCGCCGTTGTAGGTTATATTAACTCTCCATGTATGCCTGTATTCTCCGCCGCCAACTGTTTCTTTAAAGATAATATTATGTGTTGTTGATATACTCCCGGTTTTATAATAAGCGAAATCAATATATTCATTCTTTGTAAGATTCTTGATCTTAAAATTCACCGGTTTGGAAGTGATAATATTTGATGGTGTCGGTGGTACCAGAGTATCAGCGATTGAATTTCCCACAATATCAGGATAAAACTCAATCTGATAATCATTTGGCAGTTTAACACCATTTATATGCGCGGGCTGATTCTGCAGATAAAACACACTGAAAGTGATGCTCTGCGGGTCAGTTGAACCTCCTTCAAGTCCTGATTTGGAGGTATCCATCTTAACCTCAGCATCGTTATGGATCTGAACTCTGAATCCTTCTTCAATCGGGGTATTTCCGGTAAAGACTGATGAATGATTAACAACCGTGTCATTGGAGGTTAAATTGATCAGTGACCAGTATGCAGTAGCTTCTGCAGCTCCAGTATCAGTAAATGCAATCTTATAGGAATTGCCTCCCTTAACGCTTTTATCATCTACTACTTCAATATTGATCTGTCCTGTGCCCCTGAAACCTTCGGATTTGGTATAATCCTGAATAGCCGCAGGATCATAACCTGCCGGTCTCCTGCCGGGAGTAATAACCCCGGTATTCTTATCAAGTATTATTTCTCCCGAAGAAGTCCTTCTTATAAATTTGGAGTTCTCGGTCGGGAAGATGTCCTGAGTTTCATCGCCTCTGTCATATGCACAGACGGCATAGTAGTATGTCTGACCAAGTACTACAGTTGAATCGACATACTTGTTTACTACCCCGGTATTATCACCCAGGTAAAAGCTTACACCGCCTGCCTGCTGCAGAAGTTTAGGGGAAGGATAGAAGAAACCGCTTATTGAGTCGACTTTATCATACTGGGCTATCGGTTCATCAAATGAAAGTATTCCCCGTCCGTTGGTTATTGTACGGGAATCCGTGAAGTTTGCATCGGTCGATCTGTAGATCTTATATCCCTGGAAGTCTTTTTCCTTGGTAATGAAATCTATATCATTTTCAGTAGCCTTACCATCCCAGTAAATAACCACCTTGCCGTCCTGCTGTGTCAGGGTTATGGTTGGTTTCTGCGGAGGCTGTGGGAACTTATATCCTGCATCGTAAATCTGCTGAACAATCTGCTTGTTATTTACTATATCGTCATAATTCTCACCAAATAAAATGGCAATTGAAAATCTTTCTTTTATATCAGGATTTCCATTGCTGGGCAGCATCGGGAAGTAACCGGAAGAGTATATAAAGTCGCCATCCTGAGGGGTTGGGGGAATAACATCAAATCTTCCCGGCGTCATCCTGCTCCAGAGAAGTTCATCATCAGACATATCCGGAGATGCTGTCTGATTAAAGAAATTAAACCCGGTCAATCCGATCTGGTCCGATTCATCAGGATCAGTTCTGCCGAAATTAGGCTCGCCCTGGTCGGGAATACCGTTTCCTTCACCCTCGTCGGGACCCGGATAATTATTATCGTTTGGACCAAGACCATCCTTTCCAACGTCATCCCGCTGGGGATTCCAGTCGCCGTCCTCATCAATATTATTATCTCTTCTCTCATCTATTAGAAGATCATTTACGCCGTCTCCTGTTACATAATTTTTATAACGCAGTCCTAACAGACCACTGTTTACTCTGGTTAAATAATGGATAGCTTCGTTTTCATCTATAAGTCCGTCCAGGTCGTTATCGATACCGTCGAAAGCAGATGTATCGGGATATGAAATACCGCTTACAATTCTTGCAATATTACCCTCACGGAAATATTTTCCTGCTGAGATAATGAATTGCACACCGAGAGAATTAACTGTATCCGGAAGAGAACTGATAGTATGGAGTGACCTTTCATAATTCGCCGGATTTATAAGAACCACAACATCACCTACACCATATGTAACAGAATCAAAGTCGGATGCAACGAATCTCGGTGCGGTAGGCGTATAGTTCCGTACGCTGTCTGTATCATCGTTGTCATTATCAATTCCGTCATATGGATTACCGGGTGATTCAAGAAATGCATAACCTACATAGCCAACCCTTTGACCTTTGTTGCCTATACCATCACTATCCCACGAATAAGTAATCCAGTTATTTACATCAAAATAACCAAGGTCGTCATTGCTGTCACCGTCGCCACCAGCAAGTGTACCGACCACAGTACCGAAATCTGCTTTCCTGTATATTGTAGTTCCTTCGTTGATAATATCATATAACCAGAAGATTACATCCTCCGCAAGGAAGTTTGACCACTGGAAGCCTCTTACCCTCATTCTTAGCCCCATACCGTGTCTTACAGGATTGGTGCTGTCCGGAAGGAAGATAGGGTTAACCGGATTTACATAATCATTGAAATTAAACTGGTCGTCCTTCTGGTCGTCTGCATCAAAAAGTGATTCCTGGTCGGCATTCTTAATATCACGCCCAAAGTATCCGAACCATTGCGTGTGTCCGAGTGAATCAAACCAGTTATGTGCCACAGGATCATTCCAGCCCTCTATAGGCCAGGAATCCGGGAGGTGGCTCATAGCGACGGATTCGTAATTAGGGTTGCGGAATCCCGGGATTGGGTTCCAGCCCCAGAAATGTCCATCAGCCGGACTTCTCTCTTCAGACTGCCTGTTTCGTGGACCACGGGATATTATAACTGAATGAAGTGTATCCCCGAGAAAATTAATAAATTCAACACCAATCAGTGGGTCAAGATCACCAATATAGTTTTCACCTGATCCCAGCGGCCATTCACCTCTTATATCAACCCCAGGCAAAATTCCTGCTATCTGACCGTCGTTATGGAAAGAGATACCTACCCGGTTTCCTGTATGGGTACCCACAGTCAAAAGACTTGGATCTCCATACTGAGCAAAGGCACTGAAGCTTATTGCCAGTATAAGAATAATTATATATAAATTGGTTCGCATTTGAGTAACTTTCCTCATATTAAAAATTGTATGTAATTCCAAATTCTACACGTCTCGGCTCCGAGAAGAAACCCGGGTTGGTATAAAGCTCATCGAGCGAATTATAATACATTGTAGGGTTTATGTTTTCTGCATCAAGTTCATCAAAAGTAAAGATCGGATCTCCTGAGTTACCGTAAACAGTTCTTGGGTTGTCAAGATCCAGGAGATTGAATACTTTCATAAATACAGATAACGTCGTAGGACCAAACGGGAAATCTTTGTATAATCTCAAATCCACGTTAAAGATAGAGGGCTTGGTCTCGCTGTTTCTCGGAAATGCATTTTGTGTTACCAGGGTGTTTTTATTAACCTGCGGAGTGTACGGCTGACCTGTATAGAAATTGCCTATGAGCGAAAAGCCCCAGTCCCGTTTCTGACTGTAAGCTACAGAAACATTCAGTGTATGTGTCTGATTCCAGTCAAGAGGCGCTATGAAGGTCTCGGGAAGAGCTCCCCCTGCAAGAGCATTACGTGCATCGGCAGGATTAGAAGCGTTTCCTTTAGTGATGGAATAAGTATAGTCAAGACTTGTGGCTAAACCTCCGGAAAATCTTTTCTGGAATTTTATAATGAAACCCTTGGAGAAGCCGAAATCAGAGTTAGCGTACTGGCTGTAGCTTGAACCTCTTCCGAAAACCAGGATTTCATCTGTTTGTGTACCTGTAAGATCTCTGAAATCTTCGAAAAAGACAGTAAAGTCGACCGCAATATCGTCTCCTATTTGCTGCTGCAGACCAATCTCACCTTTTACTGTTGTCTGAGGTTTAAGATCGGCGTTTCCTATAATTCCCTGGTTTCCTGAACCTACGCCAAGTTCAAATTCGGGGTTGGTGTATAGATATTCATAATTAGGCAGTTGGAGAAAGTGACCGTATGAAAAGTGAATTACACCTTTATCTGTAATCGGGAATGCAAGTCCGATCCTGGGACTGACCTGGTATTTAATTGAAGCGTCTTTATACCATGGCTGCCCTGATGCATTACTTGCTAATCTCTGTGCAACTGTTTTTGTAGGCTCGCCTTCATCCTGAACACCATTCCCATTGTAGTCAAAGAATTTATTATTTGGTCTTAAAGGATTATTAATATTCGGATCGGAAGGATCATTCAGTACAACACCATCAGGGTTGAATACATCAATGCGCGCACCGATATTGAAGATCAAATTAAATGCCTCAAGTTTTGACTGAACATAACCGGATATTTCCTGAGGTTTATGCAAATACATATTATTAAGATTAGTTGCTCTTTCCGGAATGTTAACAGTCTGGATCCCATTATCATATATAGGGGTCAAAGTAATTTCATGCATAAAGATCTGGTGCTGTTTGAAATCTCCGCCAAACTGGATACTTATTTCCTGGTTCAGCTGAGTGGTCCAGTCTAGCTTAGCATCGTAAGTTCCTGTACTCCTGTAAAACCGACTGTAATCAGTTCCGCCGATATTGAAACTATAAGGAGGGGTTTGATGAATTGTATTATCGACGTATTGAGTCGGATGCTGGGGATCGCCTGTATAAATATCTTTATAGAGATAATGCTGATAGTCTTTGAAGAAATATGAAAGGTTCAGAATGTAGAAGCTGGAAGCAGATAGGGCATGGTTAATAGTAAAAATGTTTGTGATGCCATTCCTGAACCGGTGCAGGTTATTATCAGGAGTAAGCTTATTCCCGTGATTATAGTCCTGGTATTCCTGCTTATCAATGATATAGTTAAAATTTAATTTCATCCCCTGGAAGAGCCTGTAAGTTAATTTGCCCTGTGCGTAAATTCTTTCATCAGGATTCATCGATACAAATGAATTATCCCCGCTCTGCTGTACAAAATAATCTTTACCACCGGAACCCGGAACTTCAGTTGCACGGTCTGTGGTCAGGAAAGTTCTCTTACCATATAAATATCCGTTATTGTAATAATACCTTCCGTTCAAATAAAAGAAAAGATTGTCTCTTACAACCGGGCCGCTCAGGCTTCCTTCAATATTTCTGATTGCGGTTGGACTGATAGAATTTATATCCCAGAACTTATTTGTCTTATTAGAGACATAATCACCTGCATAAGTAGTGATGTTGCCATTAAAATCATTGCTTCCATCCTTCGTGACAATATTTACCACACCCGACATCGCCTGGCCATATTCTGCGTTAAAAGCACCCGATATAACCTGAAGCTCTTTTACGGCACTGGCATTTACTTCTACAACCGTGCTACCGTCGTAGGCATCCGTCATAGGAACACCATCAACCTGAAATGCAATCTGACCGCTTCTGCCCCCTCTTATGTGAATATCATTCCCCGAGGTAACAACACCCGCCTGTAATTGCAGTACATCCCTTACCTCGGTAACAGGAAGCTGGGATATAATATCATCCCCAACCACTGCGGTTGAAGCTGTAATATCCTTTCTTATTAAAGGCCTTTCAGCAATGACTACAACCTCCTGGTTTAATTCAACTGAAGTAGGCTTAAGACTGAAATCCACATTAGATGTGAATCCGGATGCTACTTTAACATCAGTAACCACCACAGGATTATATCCTATAGCCGAAGCTTTTACTGAGTAAGTTCCGGGAGATAAGTTTATTATAAAGTAGTTACCGTCAATATCAGTAGCAGCACCTGTAGCGGTTGCTTCAACAATGACGTTCACGAATGGAAGTGCCTCCCCCGTTGAAGCATCTGTAATTTTACCTGCAATTTTTCCTGTCTGGGCGAATAAGGCATTGGTTATAAAAAAGAACAGAAAAATAGAGATCGCAGATTGTAGAGATAATCTCATCTAATCCTCCACGCAAAAGTATAAATTGGGCTAAATAATTTGTGCAGTTTTATAGAATCAGAAATGAAGAGTAAAAAATTCTATAAGAATCCTCGTTTTGTTATATAAAACTCAAAATTTTCCTTGACTAAAATACCTAATATGTGAATAAAATCAACTAACAAAACACTCTATAAAAAAGCGAAAATTTAGGGGATTGAAATTAGTTGAACATTATACTAATGTGAGTAAAAGCATAGAAAATGGATATTATATTTTTAAAGTTAATTTTGTCAATTAATTAATGGAGGAAAAATATGGCAAAAGCAGTCTGGAACGGCGAAATAATCGCTGAGAGTAAAAAAGCTAAAGAAGTTAATGGTTATATCTACTTTCCGCCGAATTCAGTCAAAAAAGAATATCTTCAAAAAAGCTACACCAAACATATAGATGCCGACCTTGGAACCGCTAATTTCTATAATATCAGGGTTGGTAATGCCATCAACTGGAACGGAGCCTGGTATTATCCTGATGTTAAAAAAGAAGACCTGAATATTAAAGGTTTCATAGCATTTTCTCCTGGAATTGCCATACAATAATTCATCCTGTACCTCATCAAACTGTGCTATATCTCAAACCGAATTATTTTGATCTTATGATATTTGAAAATATCTTTTCAGAGAATAAGTAACTAAGTAATACGGAGGGAATATGGATTCGCGTGAAAGAGATGAAAGAGCAAAAAAAGGAAGGTTTGAAAGAGGCGAAAAGATAAATAAGGTAAAGAAAGAGCACAGGGAGGAAGAATCCAACAAAGAAAAAAAATCAGAGGATAAAGAATACATAAGTTTAACTGATGAGTATGACCCCTCCGATGACAGTGAATTCGATCCTGATCCTGATGATGTGAATGATAAGGTATGGAATCCTGAAGAAGACGAAGATGATGATGGTGATGAAGATGAGGAGGATTATATAAAGCCCGCAGATTAAAGCAAGCCTGCGGGCTTTTCTTATATAATTACTTTTCCCTTTAACTTTTTCTTGTTACTTTTTCGCTGAAACTTACTTTATACTTTTTCCTTTTTACCTGATTATGTGTCTTCTTCTTATTTCATATAATACTAACCCGGAATATCCTTTCGTAGTGGCTGCAAACCGCGATGAGTTTTACATGAGACCAACAGAAAAAGCACATTTCTGGAAAGAACATCCTGATCTGCTTGCGGGAAAAGACATTGAAGCCGGAGGGACATGGCTGGGAATCACAAAGTCGGGCAGGTTCGCAGCTATAACCAACTACAGAGATATGCGCACCATTAAGGAAAATGCACCAACCAGGGGATTATTAACTCTGAACTTCCTGACCTCTGAAGACTCAGGATTCAGGTACGGGAATAGCCTGATTCCAAAGTCTGACCAGTATAACGGCTATAACCTGCTTTTTTCCGATATGGAAAACCTCTTTTATTTCTCTAATCAAACGAAGGAATTAAATAAACTTCCCGCCGGCGTGTACGGATTGAGCAATCACCTTCTTGATACTCCCTGGCCGAAAGTGGTTAGAAGCAAGGAAGCTTTCATAGATGCTGTATCAAAGGACATGGTATCAGAGGAGGATCTGTTCCATATATTATCGGATGACCGGGAGGCTCCGGATGATCAGCTTCCTGATACAGGTCTAAGCAGGGAGCTGGAGAAAGCAATATCGCCGGTTTTCATAAAGAGCGACAGATATGGAACGAGATCATCTACGGTTTTAATGGTGAATAGTGTCGATGAAGTATTATTTGTTGAAAGATCACTCGATACCAAAACCGGAAAATGGAAAGAATCGAGGTTTAACTTCCGTCTCAAAATTCAGAACCGTAAATAAACGAAAAGTATCATTCCGCCGGCTGTACTTTCCAGGCTTCGGGGATAAAATTGTATATCACCTGTACTACAATGCTTTGCATTACCCCGATCAATGCATAGTCAAATATATTGAACCAGTTCAATGAAAAACGGGATAGCACAAGGAAATAAAAAAGGCAACCGCCCGTTAGTCCCCCGATAATTGCCACAGATAATCTACCGTATTGATCAAGCTCAATCCCCAGCAGCTCCGCCCCTATAAGCATCAGGCGGAATGGAAGAATAAAAAATGAAAGCAGTACCAGCAGCAGAAAAGCGGCCATTATGGGCTGAATACCTGAGGCACTTACAAAAAAATTGGTGAATGAAAGAAAAACCACCAGGGGAATGAATGCGGCTGCTATCCCGCCTAAATCGGAAATAATAATTCCAAGTGCTATTCTGAACTTTTTCATATTCTTATACCTCTTTGGATAAAATAACTCATATTTCATACCGTATCCTTTTTCTGTTTCAAGGTCGGAATTCACATTATCTTTTGCGTCAATTATGACATTGGCGTCAACCTTTGAAGCAGGATGCTTTCTATTTTGCAGTGAATGAAGAGAAATCCCTTTGGCATTTCTATTGCATTTACCGGGTAAAAAAGAGAGGCGGCATTAATGTATTTTGATGAGGAAGACAAATCCACAATCCAGAAAATTTCTGATGGAAAGATAACCGATGTTGAGTCTTTTATAAAAGAATGCTGCTCGTATATGCGGGTTCATTACAAGATAAATCATTTCTGGTATTTTAATGTGGTATTTAATACTGATGAGATTATCGTTCCTGTCGAAGAGAACAGGTTTTTCGAAAAGATAAAAAAGTTTGTGAATCTGCTCGATTACCTTGAAGCTAAAAATTTTGTTCAGATACAAAAAGAAGTTGTTCCCTTAAATAATATACTACCTGTCTTTAAGAATGACGGGTCCCCTTACGATGAGGCACTTGTTCTTATATATAAATGCCAGGGAAAGAAAATCATTGCTTCCAGAGATCTTTCCCTCCTCATCCGTATGAAACCAAGAAATATTGCAGTTTAACCTGATTAGGTTAAAAGGGGCATTTTTTCTTTCCTTCCACATTATGTGATGTAAATATCACTGACAATCCTATATTAATATTTAATTACTTAATCAATAAACTTCAGGAATTGTTATGAAGAGTTTTAACTTTTTTATAGCTCTTTCGTCAGTAATTTTATTTACAGTATTAGCTTCTGCAACTCTTGCAGAAGATGTCGGAACAAAGGAAGAAGAGGAAGTAAAATTGGAAACAAGACACAGTGAAATGATTAAATATTTAAGTGGTGAGGACACTGTATCGGCCTACCTGGCAGTACCTGAAGGCAGCGGGCCCTTCCCTGCTTTAATTGTAATACACGAATGGTGGGGACTAAACGACTGGATAAAGAAAGATGCTGATGATTTTGCTGACAGCGGTTATGTCGCCCTTGCAATAGATCTTTACCACGGTAAATCTACCTCATCTCCGGAAGAGGCCCGGAAACTTTCCGGCAGCGTTCCGCAGGAAAGGGCCGCAACTGACTTAAGATCAGCGTTCGATTACCTGCGAACCAGATCTGATGTGAATCATGACCTCATTGGTTCAATCGGCTGGTGCATGGGCGGAGGATACTCCCTGCAAGCGGCTCTCGGTATTAAAGACCTGCGGGCCTGTGTTATCTGCTATGGAAGATTGAATAAAGACCCGGAAACATTAAAACGGATAACCTGTCCCGTGCTGGGGATCTTCGGAGAAAATGATCAAAATATTACTCCGGCTGACGTAAAAGAATTTGAGGAAGCACTAAATAAGGCAGGCGTTGAAAACCATATAACAATTTATCCTGATGCAAATCATGCCTTCATGAATCCCGCGAACATAAAAGTATATAACAAGGAAGCAGCAAATAAAGCCTGGACGGAAATCTACAATTTCCTGAATACTAATCTAAAAGCGGGACAAAAATAATCTCTCAACAATTAAATCCCCGGGCGCAAAAAGAGGAATTATAAGGATGAAAGCTGTTTTTTTATTTATCACAATGCTTCTGATACCTCTCGTCACAATTCTTCCGAATAATTTTGACGATTACATTCAACGGGGGGATGAGTCTTTCTCTTCATTTGATAATCATTCAGCGCTTATTAATTATCTTGAAGCTTACAAACTTGATTCAGACAACTATGATGTGCTGTACAGGCTTGCACGTTCGTATAACGATCTCGGAGAAGAGTATTATGAGTATAGAATGGAAGATAGTTCCGAAGCAATGATAAAGAAGGCTATAGAATTCTCAGAAAAACTGGAGAAAAATTATCCTGACAGTGCGGTATCATATGCATACCTTGCAATGTCGTACGGAAATCAGGCATTATATGAAGGTGGAAAAACCAAAATTAAACTCGCACATAAGATCGAAGACAATGCAAAGAAATCATTACAGATAAATCCTAACTTGTACATTTCATATGTCATACTCGGAATTTATTATCGCCAGATTGCAGATCTCAGCTGGTTTGAGAGAATTTTTGCCAATACATTTTTCGGTGATGTACCTGAAGGTACTTTTGATCAATCAGTTGAGATGTTCAAAAAGGCGCTAGATATAAAGCCGCGAACAATAGTAGCTTCATTCCAGCTGGCATTAACCTACAAGGCTATGGGTAAAACTGATGAAGAAAAGAAGCTTCTTGAGGAATTAATAACTTATCCCAAAAAGAATTTCAGGGATAAGTTCGCAATTAAAAAAGCAAAGAAAAGATTAGAGAATCCCGGGTAGACGGCTAATCCCCTGCCGCTCTGTAAGCAGTCATTCCGCCCTCAACGTTCTCCACTTTCGTGAATCCATGTTTAAGCAGAATTTTGGTTCCAATGCCTGATCTGTGACCGGTTCTGCATATGACTGCAATTTCCCTGTCTTTGTACTTATCGAGCTCGTCTACACGACTTTCGAGCTGCTGTACAGGTATATTTATAACGCCGTCAATATGACCAAGGGGACCCGTAAGTTCTTTAGGCGTGCGAACATCCAGTATTACAAGATCCGAATCGTTTTTTATCTGATTTTTAAGTTCCTGAACAGTGATGCTGTTCTGAGGCGGGACACTCTGTGCACAAGCTACAAAATTCGACAAGATTAGAGCTAAAACGAAAAAGCCGATAAGTCTCTTCATATATTTCTCCTGATTATTATTAACCTGTTCTGATTTTATTCTGATTATTCTACCCGGCGACTTTAATTTCGGGACTTAAGATAATTTTGGTTTTGACAGAATTCGAAATAAGACACATCTTATCAGATTTTTCAACGATTCTGCCGGCCTTTTCCTTGTATTTTTCTTCTGGTACAATTATCTCCGGTTTAAGCTCAATCTCTGAAATCATAAAATTGCCGTCAACTTTTTCAAGCTTTCCCTCCGCATCGCAGCTGAAGGAGTTGAAAGGAAGAGATGAATTTTCAGCGATAGCCAGGAATGTGGTCATTAAGCACAAGGCAACTGACGAAACAAACATATGCTCGGGCGACCATATCCCCGCAACACCTTTGGGAAATTCAGGGGGAGTAGCTACTTTTATATCCGGCAGGGATTCTGATGAAAGAGTTCCGATCCTGCCTTCATCCCATTTTACATTTATATTATAATAATGAACGTTATCCATGATCTCTCTAAATTTTTTTATTGAATGTTATAACATTTTGAAGAAAGTATTTGTAACCTGCGTCAGGATTCCTCATCCTCATCGAGGTCAAGAAATGACATCAGTCTGTTGTGAGCATTAGCGGGAAGGTCAACATTATATTTTTTATAGTAATCAATCGTCATCTCGACAGACTTCAGATAATTTGTGCACTCGGGGCACTTTTCGAGATGATACTTAATATCCTTACATCTTTCAGAATCAAGATCTTCACCAAGACTGTCGCAGATGTGACTCATTACTTCGAGACAGGTAACTTTTATTTCTTTACTCATTTTTGAAATGCCTCATCTATTTCTTTTCTTAAAAATGCCCGCGCCCGGTGCAGCCTCGATTTTACAGCTGGAACTGAAATATTAGCAGCCTCGGCTGTTTCCTCAGTTGATAATCCTTCAACGTCGCGCAGTAAAAAAATAATCCTGTAATCCGGAGATAATTTCCTGATAGCTTTGTCGAGGATTACTCTTAGCTCACTGTTTTCAGTAGTTTTGTACGGCAAAGCTGTCCAGTCTGCAATATGTCTTTCCGAATAAAGATCTTCATCATTCTCAAGCGAAACATAGCTTCTTCTTTTTTCTTTCCTTGCATTCATCAGGCAGTGGTTGGCAACAATCCTGTAAAGCCATGTCGAGAGTTTAGAATTCCCGTCAAACTGACCGATAGATTTTACCATGCTGTAGAAGGTCTCCTGCATTATATTTTCAGCCTTCTCAGGATCCCGGCATATTTTGAACGAAAAATTATAGATTGTCTGCTCGTATTTTTTGACAATCTCTGCTAAAGCTTTTTTGTTTCCTTTTTTAGCTTCCGCTATTAATTCTGTTTCTTCCATATTGTGAGATGCAATTCTTTTATTGAGGTTTCATACCAATGTAAAAATTCATAATTTTCAAGAAAATCGATATAACCCGATCGTCATTCCGGTTTAACTCAATTTTCGGAATAAAGTTGCATTGAGTCGAAATATCTGTTATTCTTGCAAGTGACGGATCATTCTTATAAATATGCATATACCTTTTTCTATTTCTCAGGAAAATCATTATTATTACAATTGTTTTTAAATAAGGGACAGAACAAGAGTAATTTTTATGTCTGATAATAATTATCAAGAAGTCATCAAAAATAATAAATTGTTCGATGGAATCCCTCCCCAGGATCTGAAATTTACATTCAGAAGCGAACAAATTCTCAGGCGAAAAGAGGGAGAGATAGTCTTTCAAAAAGGGGATAAAAGTCTTGATACTTTCCTCATTATAGCCGGCCGCGTAAAAATTAAGGTCTATATAGAGAATAAATCCGTCAAACTGAATAAAACAATAAATGACTTTTTTGGAGAGATCGAGGTACTAGAGGATACATACCGGCGCTCAGCTGCAGTTGCTAATACCGATTGCATTCTGTATGTATTAACCAAGAGTGACTTAAGGGCATTACTGACCGAAAATCCTGAGATTAACGACAATATCATAGCCTATAATAAAGTGGAGATTCCCGAGCTTCAATTAACAATAAATCAAAGACTGCTTAAAGAAGACACAGACAAACTCTATGTCACACCTCTGCCTGAAAATCATCACATAGACAGCCAGCCTGAAGATACCGGGGGGCAGGAAAGAAATGAACTGGATAATAAGAGACGGGAGATTGAAAAAACTGCCGAAATGATTCTTGAAATAAACGGGGATGAAGAGGAAGACGCTGAAGATGACTTCCCGGAAGACGAGAATTTACAAGAAGAGACAGGTGAAAATGACTTCCAAATTGATGATACCGTAAATGATGAATTTACAGCAGAAGAGAATTTACCACCTGATGACGAAACAATTATGCAGGAAAATTTGGAACCCGAATATTATTCTGAAACAGAACCAGCTGGTGAAATAACAGAGACAGAAAATAATTTTTCCGAATTGGAAGAACCGGAAATAGAAGAGAGTGCCAGCCAGGTTGAGGAAGAATTACCTGAGGACAAAAATCCCGGTGAAGAAGCAGAAGCTCTTGCAGAAGAAGAAAGACCTGTAGAAGACATACCTCCGGGAGACGACTCACCGGAGTTTGAAGAAGAAAAGTCTGCCGGATTAGATGAAACTCTGCCTGTTGAAGATGACCTGACACAGGAAACCTCAAGTGAGAGTGTAACTCAGGGAGATATAGAATTTGAATCAGCCGATGAGTATGAAACAACCGATGAGGAAGTCGGGGATATTAAGACAGAAAACTTAAGTCCTGAATATGACAGCGCTTTGAATGAACCGGTTGAATCCGCAAATGATGTTGCTGGCAGGATTCAGGAGGAGATCCGGGAAGAGGAAGAGTTGAATGACCTTGAAACTGAGACAACTTTTGAACCCCGGGTTCCGGATCAGGAAGAGGACACGAAATGGATTAATCTTAATCCTGTGGAAACACACGATGAAATTCCTGATGATCTTTCGGAAGAGGAAAAACTTCGATATGAAGCGGAGGAAGAAAAATTGAAGTATGATGATACAGAGATAAACTCGGAAAGAATCCTCAACGCCATAAAAAAGATAAATTCTTCACTTGATAAAAAAAGTGTTTATTCGGGTATCGTTCGTGAATCGGTGAAGCTTACCGAAGCACAGGCAGGAATACTTTATCGTGTTGATCCCGTTAAAAACCAGCTGGTTACTGAAATAGAGACGGAAGATGGACTGGTTGAAGCTGTTTATTCTATTTCAGACGGGTTAACGGGACTGGCAGCTGAAACCGGTGAGATTATAAATGTAAGGGAACCAGCTAAGGACTTCCGCTATTCAGAAGATGTGGATAGTATAAGTGGACTTGCAGGATCTAGTATCATGTGCGTTCCTGTAAAAAACGGAAAGAATGAAACAATAGCCGTTATAAGTCTGGCCAACAGCAGTTCCGGGAAGTTTTCAATTTCGGATGAGGAGAAAATATCAACTCTGGCAACTCATATTTCCCAGGCTCTGTTATGCCTCGACGGGATTGACAGAATGCTGGATGAAAATAAGGATATATATCTTTCAACATTAACCAAGTTTATTACCGACAATATTCAGACTCCTGTCGTTACTATGAAGTATTATGCTTCTCAGATTAAAAAGAAAGATGTACCACAGGAAGTGAGAACGGTTTTAAGTGTACTAATGGACCAGGCTGATTCTGTTGTAGATTTTCTGCACACTACACTTGCATTTACTGAAAACCGGAATTCTCTTAAAATTGAAGCATTCAGCTTGCAGGAGGTTATGGATGATGCACTGGGACTCCTGGCAGAATATGTTGAATCACGTAATGTAGGACTTTATAAGAAAGTTGAGAGCAGCATCAAGGTTAAACTTGATAAGAGAGCCTTTTACCAGGCCTGCCACCAGATAGCAAAAAATGCTTGCGATGCAATGGATGAAAGCGGAAATATCTACATTACTGCAAAACAGTCGGGTGATCTGGTAAATATTGAATTCCGTGACACAGGTCCCGGTATTCCTGAAGAACATAAAGCTCAGATCTTTCGACCCTTCAAATCTTTTAAAAAGGATAAAGGAACCGGACTGGGATTAACTATTGCCCAAAAGATCATAAGAGATCATGGCGGTGAGTTAACAGTGGAAAGTAGTCCGGAAAAGGGTGCAACTTTTATCATATCTCTTCCTGTTTTTGATGAATACTAGTCCTTATGCCTGTTAACCTGGTTGCCATACTTGGGCCCACAGCTTCAGGAAAAACAGGGCTTGCCGCGAGACTTGCTTTTGAATTCGATGGTGAAATAATTTCTGCCGATTCGCGCCAGGTATACAAAAGAATGGATATCGGGACAGGAAAAGATCTTGAAGATTACAAAGTCAATGGTGTGCAGATCCCCTATCACATGATAGATATTGTTAGTCCCGATAAAGAATTTAATCTCTTTGAGTTCTTAAATTATTTTTACAAAGCTTTTGAAGATATAACTGCAAGACGGAAGCTCCCCTTTCTTGTCGGCGGAACAGGGTTGTATCTCAGTGCAGTTATTCAGAAATACAGTCTAAACAAAGCAGATTTTACCTCACCCCGGGCCGAAGAATTAAATCATTATGATATCGAAAGTTTAAGACAGATCTTGCTTTCGAAAAAAACTGACATTCATAATAAAACCGATCTGAAAGACAAAGAAAGACTAATTAAAGCTATACTTATAGCGGAATCAGAAGCTGGACTCGGCGTAAATCTCCCCGAAATAAATTCTGTTGTACTTGGAATAAAGGCTGACAGAGATACAATTAGAAAGCGAATTACAGAAAGGCTGAAAAAAAGGCTGGAAGCTGGTATGGTGGAGGAAGTGAAAAACCTAATTAGTTCCGGTGTCTCTTATGAAAGACTGGATTCTTTCGGACTTGAGTACAGATACATCAGTCAATACCTGAAGGGAGACATAAGCTATAACGATATGTTTCAAAAGCTTAACAGCGCTATCCACAAATTTGCAAAAAGACAAATGACCTGGTTCAGGAAGATGGAGAGAGAGGGAGTTAAGATCCACTGGATTGAGCAGACGGAATATTCAAAAGCAAAGAAGATCATACAGGATAGTATATATGCTTAGTGTTCCAAAGCAGGTGGAAGATTACCTTAAAAAGTACGGGTTGAGCTACTGGAATATCGAAACCCCGATAACTTCAGGTATTACCAATGTAGTTGTTGTTCCGGCGATCGCCGAGCTGGAAAATATTAAAAGATTTCTGACCTCTTACATTAATCTTGACCATACTTATGTGGATTCCACCCTTCTTTTGTTTGTGATAAACAATACTAATACTTCCTCAGACGAAATAAAGCTTGATAACCAGTTGACACTTATGTACCTGCGCGGAATCATGACAGGTAATCCCGAAGATGAAACAGGACGGGGGCTGCTTGATAAGGACATCAACCTTGGAATTATTGATGCCGCTTCTCCGCGGAAAACCATGCCTGAAAAGGACGGCGGGGTGGGTCTTGCCAGGAAGATAGGTATGGATGCAGCACTGAATGTTTTTGATTTTGTTTCGAAGAATAAAAAAATAATTCTTACTACGGATGCCGACAGCACTCTCGCGCCAAACTACCTTACAGAAGTAATTAATAATTTCAATAAAAGAGACCTGTCAGCAGCAGTAGTGGATTTCAGACACGACGTTTCGGGCAATGATATCCTTGCCGAGGCAATAATATGTTATGAAATCTTCCTAAGGTATTATGTCATGGGCTTGAAATACGCAGGCTCACCGTATGCATTCCATACCATCGGGTCTACGATGGTCTGCGACTATGAGAGCTACATTAAGGTTGAAGGTATGAATAAGCGCAAGGCTGCAGAGGATTTCTATTTCCTGGAAAAACTTGCAAAGAATGTAAAGATTGAAACATTAAATTCTACAACTGTATATCCCTCGGGAAGAGGTTCCTGGAGGGTACCTTTCGGAACCGGTCAGCGTGTAAATCGTTTTCTGTCGGGAATCCAGAATGAATATACCCTCTACGATCCGGAATCGTTTACTGTGTTAAAAAGCTGGCTTGAAGTTTTCAATAAACCAGGTAAGACGCGTATAGAATATTATCTAAACAGCGCAAAAGAAATCAACCCGGAACTTTTACGCTTTCTTTACTATCACAACTTCGAACCTGATATGGTTAATATTATAAAAAACTCCAGAACGGAAGAACAGCTCCAGCTGCAGAAATCCAGATGGTTTGACGGATTCCTTACATTAAAATTCATCCACCATATGAGAGACAATGGCTTTCCCGAGATTAATATGTTCGATGCTCTTGATAAAATGTTTGATAATCTCAATCTTCCCTGGAAACCAGAAAGAGAAGGCCGGGATATCCCGGAAATAAATATTCGGAGAGATTACCTGGATATATTAAGACACACTTAATCTTTTTGCTCCCTTATTCGGGTAATGAACAATTTAATACCAGATAAAACTTATGATAATAAAAACTTCCGCTGACGAAATAGAAAATTATTTAAGCGATGCTTCCAATTTCAGGGGCACCTGCGAAGCTGTTTACATTCCCGAATCATCAGATGAGATCCCCGCGATCCTTAAAAAGGCTAATGCGGGAAAGACCTCGGTTACTATTTCAGGAAACGGCACGGGACTAACAGGCGCGAGGGTTCCATTAAGTGGTATTCTTATCTCTACTGAAAAACTGAACCGGATTATTGAGATCAACACTGAAAAGAGATATCTAATCACTGAACCGGGAGTAATTCTTGATACGCTGCAGAAAGAGGTGAACTCACGGAAACTTCTTTACCCTCCGGATCCTACTGAATGGAACTGCTTTATCGGCGGAACAATTGCAACAAATGCTTCAGGGGAAAAGACATTTAAATACGGACCAACAAGAAACTTTGTGGAAGAACTGGAAGTCATCCTCGCAACAGGGGAAATTATTGATCTGAAGACGGGATAAGAATAAGGCTTCCGGAGAATAAACTTAAGATGGTTACAAGATCAGGGAAAGAATTAGAGATTGGAATACCTGAAATAAATATGCCTGAGGTAAAAAATGCTTCGGGGTATTACCTTAAAGAAGGAATGGATGCAATAGATCTTTTTATTGGATCGGAAGGAACGCTCGGGATAGTCACAAAAATGAAACTACGCCTGGTCGACCTCCCGGAGAATATTTTATCATCTGTTATCTTCTTTGACTCTGAAGATGATGCTATCGCCTTTATTGAAGAAGCAAGAGGAATATCATATAAAACCAGGGCTGAAAACAGCGATTCTATCGATGCGCTGGCCCTTGAGTTTATGGACGAGAATTGTCTCGGTTTCCTGAAAGATGATTATCCCCAGATTCCCGCACAAGCCAAAGCTTCTGTATGGTTCGAGCAGGAAACCACTGAAAGGAATGATGAAAAGCTCTTTAATGACTGGGCGTCCCTGATTGCGAAGCATAAAGGCAATACGGAAACAGCGTGGTTCGCTTTCTCGGAAAAGGATAAAAGAAACCTGGAGGAATTCCGCCATTCTGTTTCAGCAAAAGCTAATGAATTTATTGCCCGTAAAAATGTTAAGAAACTCGGAACGGATGTTGCGGTGCCGGATAATAAGTTCAAAAAGTTTTATAAGGAATGTAAAAGCCTGGTAATTGAATCAGGTTTAAAGTTTATAGCTTACGGACATTTCGGTAATTCGCATCTGCACCTGAATATGCTGCCGTCGGATGAAGCAGAATATATTCGTGGAAAGGAAATATACCGGATAATCTGTGAAAAAGCTGTAAATGCGGGGGGTACAATTTCAGCCGAACATGGTGTGGGAAAATTAAAGACCGAATACCTGGAAATGATGTACGGTAAAGAGAACATTAAAAAGATGGCAGAGATTAAAAAGATCCTCGATCCTAACCTCATCCTCGGGCAGGGTACTCTCTTCAACCTGTAATATTACCCTAAATTGAAACCTGTAAGACTCTCTCCTGCTCAGTTGAAGATACGGCTTTGAAGCGGAGGTGAAGCGGATGGTGAAGATAATATGTTTAAATAATAAACAAGGCATCCTTTCTGCAAATTAAATTATATTAATTGAAATCATCTAATTAATAAATAAAACAGTAAAGGATGCCTTTATGGAAAAGAAAAATAACAAACTGGATTTTACAAATCAATCAGTATTTGTGGGGATGGATGTTCACAAGAAGCGATGGTCAGTAACAATAAATCTTAACGGGCAGCAAATAAAAACATTTAGTATGAACCCAAATCCGGAAGAACTAAACAGGTATCTAAGAAAAAACTATCCCGGCGGCCAATACCGCAGTGTTTATGAGGCAGGATTTTGTGGTTACTGGATAGACCGGCAGTTGCAATCAATGGATATTGAAAACATCGTGGTCAACCCTGGTGACGTACCAACCAGCAACAAAGAAAAGTCAAGAAAAACAGACAGGGTAGACTCCCGAAAACTAGCTAGAGAACTATCAGCGGATAACCTGACAGGCATATATGTTCCCACTAAAGAGCAGGAGGCAGCAAGAACATTAAGCAGGCTAAGGGGACAGTTAACAAAAGATCAGGCGAGAGTCAAAAATAGAATTAAATCCCTCTTAAGCTTTATAGGTGTTCAGATGCCTGAGAATATCGAATTAAAATATTGGAGCGGAATGTTTATTAATTATTTGCACAGTCTGAATTTTGAACAGAAGGAGATAAAACAGACGTTAGAAGAGCATCTTAAAGAACTCTCAGCATTGAGAGAACAGTTGAGTAATGTAGTCAACCTGTTAAGGAATATGATAAATCAGGATGAGGTAAAGCGAAAGACAATTGCTCAACTGATGACAATCCCGGGGATTGGTTTTATAACAGCGGTAAGTCTTTATACAGAATTAATGGATATAAACAGATTTAGAAGTTTTGATCATTTAAGCAGCTATGTAGGATTAGCTCCCTCAACATATTCATCAGGAGAGAAAGATCTGGTCATTGGGCTTTCCCAGAGGCAAAACACAACTCTGAGGAATATGTTGATAGAGGCCAGCTGGGTAGCAGCAAGAATGGACCCGGTTTTGACAATGACATTCGGAAGATTAACCAGACGAATGAAGAAACAGGAAGCAATAATCAGAATAGCGAAAAAATTACTTAAGCGAATAATGCACGTATGGAAGCAAAAGGAAGATTACGTTTTTTCATTGGCCTAATAAAACCGAATAAATAGTATCCGGAGATCTTCTCTATAAAATTAGAACCAAGTATCGACCGTTGTCCACCGCTTGCAAAGGAAAACTTTGTTCTGTGAAGTTTGCGGCGATACCTTTTATTTAATGTTTTATCTTGCGACTCCGTTAATGATTTTTGATTAACAGGATGATCGTTCATAACAGCTTGATTTATAGTAAAAGAATCTCCAGACAGAACATAAAAAGGTAAAAAATATTACGGAGAGGATGAACTTTTATTAATACCCCTTGAAATTTAACATAACAGCGGAGGTGAAGCGGAGGTGGAGCGGTTGTGAAGCGTATGTGAGTCGGATAAGGGCAGGGTTAAGACCGGATGCGAAAGGGGACTAACTGTTGAAGATCTGGCAGAAAATTTACCTGTAACTCAGGGGTGAGATTTGAGCTCGCGTTTTAATTCTTTATAGTTTGGGACGATCGACTCTACGAGTTTCCAGAACTTCTTCGAATGGTTCATCTGTTTTGTATGACAGAGTTCATGTATGATTACATAATTGATTACACGGGGACTGTATTTCATCAATTTGTAATTAAGCGATATATTCCCTGAAGTCGAGCAGCTCCCCCACCTTGTTTTCTGACTTCTTATAGAAATACGTTTACAGGTAAAACCATATTGTTCGGCAAGCATTCCTGTTCTTTCAGGCAGGTATTTCTTAGCGCGGTGTCTGAGCCAGGTGTTATAAATTGCTTCAATAGTTTCTGAAGAGCCCGAAGGACTTTCAATTACCAAAGATCCACTGTTAAAACTCACCTTATGTTTTTCAAGAAATAGATCAAACGTCTGTTTTATCTCAATCCTGTTTCCAAGGAAGCTGAATTCCTCATTAACCGGAATTGTATTAAGATGTTTAAATATCCAGTCCTTCTTTTTATAGATGAACTTCTCGGCATCTTCAGATTTGCATCGCCGGGGGATAATCACTTCGAGTCCTGTGGATGGATTTATCTGCAGTCTCAGGTATTTTGCTTTTTGACTGTATCTTACGCGGTAGGTCAGCTCGGTATCGTCTATATACAGCTTAGCATAGCTAACCTTTTTCTTATTCATTCAGCTCCGGATCCTGACTATTAGTTAATCTTTTTATACGTTGTCTTATCTTTGCTGTCCTGCAGCTGTATACCGAGATCTTTAAGTTCATCCCTGATTGAATCGGCGAGTTTAAAGTTCTTATCGTTCTTCGCTTCCTGGCGTATTTTTATCAGAAGTTCTATAAGCTCACCTTCAAGCTTACCGTCGCTTTCCGTTTTCCCGGCTTCAAAATCAACAATGCCCAGCACATTAACAGCTGTTTTTTGAAGAAATTCCTTCACCCGGGTATAGAAGTCTATACTGATGTTTTCGTTTTCGGCAATAATCCGGTTTACCTCCCTGGTAAAATCAAATATTACCGCAACGGCCTGGGGCGTATTGAAATCATCATCCATTGCTTCTTCAAAAGTCTTAAAGTACTTATTGAAATCGAACACAGGGTTATTTTTTCCTTCGGACGAACTTATTTCCAGATTAATTTTATCTCTGAGATTATTAAGCTTTTCCAGTCCCTTCTGTGCACCGGCCAGCAGCTCTTCGGTAAAATTAAGCGGACCGCCGTAATGAGCCTGGGTATATAAAAGTCTTAAAGCCTCCGCCGGGTACTTATCAAGCACATCGCGCGCGGTAAAGAAATTACCAAGCGACTTCGACATTTTCTCTTCATTTATATTAAGGAAGCCGAAATGGATCCAGTAGTTAACGAACTTCGTTCCATTTGCACCTTCGCTCTGTGCAATCTCGTTTTCGTGGTGAGGAAAAATAAGATCATTTCCTCCCGCGTGAATATCAAAATTATCGCCGAGGTGTTTGCAGCTCATTGCAGAGCATTCAATATGCCAGCCGGGACGCCCGTTACCCCAGGGACTTTCCCAGTAAGGCTCACCTTCCTTAGCCTTTTTCCACAAAGAAAAATCCAGGGGATTCTTTTTTTCTTCATTAATCTCAATTCTCGCACCCGACTCAAGCTCGTCGGTTTTTTTACCGCTTAGTTTGCCATATCCTTTGAACTTCGAAACATCATAAAAAACGTTACCATTCACATTATATGCAATTCCCTTATCCTCAAGCTTTTTGATCATTGAAATAATATCGTTCATATGAGCAGTAGCTTTAGGGTATATATCGGCCCGCATAATTTTGAGCCTGTCGATATCCTCAAAGAAGGAATTGATGTACTGTTCGGCCACCTGGGACGCATTCTTCTTCTGCTCGTTCGATTTTTTAATGATCTTATCATCAACATCGGTCAGGTTCATTGCGTATAAAACCTTAAAGCCTTTATAAAGCAGGTATTTCCGGATAACGTCTGCCATAACAAAAGACCGTGCATTTCCGATATGGAAATAGTCGTATACTGTGGGTCCGCACACGTACATTCTGACGTTTGGCGGATCAATCGGTTTAAATTCTTCCTTTTTCTTAGTAAGAGTGTTATAAATCTGCATGTCTCTTTTCTTTATAAATAGCTTATCAAAAGATAACCATTTTATAAAACAAAATTAAAAAGTCAATTACCCCCAATATTGTGATGCACAAAACGATCATTTATTTCAGTGAGTCACTGTTATTTCAATAATTAAACAATTATTTTATGGTAAGTTCATAAAAAATTCAAAGGGTGTTTATGGGCAAAAAATATTTACCTCTGCTTTTTTCCTTCCTCTTTATATCCTGTTCGGGAATCAGCTATAACGAATACCAGGATGCTGAAACACTCGGTGGAGGCAATGCAGCCCTTACTTTTGGATCTCTGCCTCCTGAAGGAAGGTTTCAGTTCCCCCTTTCCGAAAATACTGATGCGGGTATTTCAGTTTGGAGCTATAATATTTTCAATCCGAAGCATGAAGACAGGGATATCGGTGTAAAACTCAGTCTGAAACACAGGCTCACTGATAAGAATTCGAAATCTACCTGGTCATTAATAACAAATGTTTTCGGCTATAATGCCTCATATGGAATAACATCTTTTTTTGAGGCTCCTGGCACACTGGAGACAGATAAATATTCTGCGTTTGGAATTTCTCCTGGTATAATATTTTCCTACTTGATAAACAATAAACCAAAAAAATTTAATGATTATTCTGTCAGCTTCTTTGAGAACCTGAAAAGTATTTACGCTGGTCTTAAGGTTAACTATCTTTATTCAAATGAGGAAAGTGTAAACACCTACGATTCCACGAAGAGTTCCTCTGTCAGGAATAAAGTATTTTTATACCCCTTCGTTGGACTCGTCATTGGAGAACAATTTCAGGAGTATTTCGAAATTGCTTATATGACTCAGAGTTCTGAAAAAAATAATAATTTCAAAACAGGTCTCTTTTTTACAGCAGGCCTGAAATACATTTTTGAATTCTGACTCAACTCCTGCTTCTATTTTAATTTACTTTTCTTTGATCTGCTACAACCAGTAGTCCAAGCATACCAAGATCGCCGTATAAAAGCGGGGCGAAAACAGGTGCAAATGCGAGCATCCGTTCCATACTCAGCTGCCCTGTTCCGGCAAGGTCTGCTGATAAATGAAAACCGAATCCCATCACTCCAACAACTATAGCCGCAATCATCGTCCAGAAGTATACAAACTCATCTCTTTTGGTCCAGGTTTTTGATACTGCTATAGTAACCACAACAGCAGTGGCGAAAAGACCGAATACTATTGCTATCATCTTATATGGTGTATAGCCGTACTGAGCATGGTCAATTACTGAAGTTAATGCACTAGCTCCGAAGCCAAGTCCTACCAGCCAGAGGAAATGCTGGTTTCGCGATATAGGAGCATGGAATGTCCCAAGTGCGGGAACCCTGAGCATTCCTTTTTTTCCTTCTACTTCTTCTGTTATTGCATATAGTCCCAACAGTGAAATACCTGCGAACGCCAGGGGCGCCAGCACGGGAGATCCAAAAACCACCCAGGTCCAGGTAAGACTTCCCAGCGGATTAAGTATTGCATTGAGGTGGAATGCCGTACCTAATACACCCACCAGTATTCCAATTGACATCAAGGTGATATGAGCAAGAGCCGCCCACTTTTTTGGTGACGGCTGGAATGAAATTATAAAGCAGGAAATAGCTCCGAACGGGAAATAAAAAATAGGGATCCATTCATATACAGGTATAAAGTAATTTATGGAATGCGCCAGCGCTACATCCAGTCCTGTAAAGAAGAGATTAATTCCCACGAATATAAGGAGAAGCCGATTCTTCTCCATCGGAAGTCTGATATTTGCGAGGTGGAATATCTCAACATTATCCATGGCTATCTCCTCCCATGTTCTTTTCTAAGTCTCGCAGCATCTTCTTTCATTTTATTCAACTGACGCAGCAGAGGATAAGCACCATGCCACTGAACGAAATCAGGTCCCTGCATATAGGCTCCGAACTTTGCTGTTCTTCCGTCATAGTGCCACAAATCGAATGCATCAAAGCTTATCTGTGTTGCAAAAGGTTCGGAAGTGATTATACCGTCTTTGATAAGACCATTTATTATATCTGTGGCTTCTTTAACTTTTTCATTAACGAATGCGGTTACACTATCGGCTTTGGTGTACAGATCATTCACAAATTCAGGTGAATGACAGTTTGTACATATCGATTTCATGGCTTCCCTGCCGCTGACATAATTGGGCCTGTTTTTAGTTACAGCAGCAAATAAGAACTTAGAGAGTCTCTCCCCTACATCGTGAGTAGTTCCCTGCGTACCGAATCCGCTCATATGGCAGGTTGCACAGGTTGGTGCAGGCATATCTGCAGTTGTAAGCCGGCCGGGTTTCTGATCCCAGTTCCATTTATCACCCTGCGTCTGGTACATTACACCGTGAGCTGATTCATTATAAATCTCAATCTGGGGATGATCGGGACCAAGATGGCACTGTCCGCATATCTCCGGTTTTCTTACCTGACCCAGAGAAAACTCATGCCGCAGGTGACATTTGTTGCAGTTGCCGATACTGCCGTCAGCATTAGGCTTACCTATAGAATGACAGCTCTGGCAGGCAAGAGGAGTAACCCTCGGTCCTTCAATATCAAATAATGAATTCCGTGTGGCAGTTATTATTCCGTTTGGACCACGGTTAGCTTCGGGAATATTTTCATTTACCCACTTCTGCTGCTCGGCTGTAAAATCGGCAAACCCGTTAAGTGCCATCCAGGCCGGGGCACCGTGGCGGCTGTGATCGAACTGCCTTGTTTCAGCCGGGTGACATTTGCCGCACTGTTTTGGTGTAGGAGAATTGGTTATAAAGAATCCTTCATGTTCTTTGCCCATAGGATTATCGCGGTCAACCACATGGCAGTCGACGCATTTTACTCCTGACCTCGCCATAGTACTTCTTGCAAACTGGTTTACAATATCGGGAGAAACTCTTTTGTGGCAGGTTGAACATTTATCGGCAAGGTTAACACTTACCTGCTTTGTACCGGGTTCACCCCCGGAAGGGAGCTGGGTAAAGATATAAATTATGAAAAGGATTATAACTGTGGTGACAACACCAACTACTAATGTCTTTGGTATCCCGGAAGGCATAGTTTTCTCCTCTTTATTGTGCAAGAAATTAAAAAGCCGATAGTGAAGTTTAAGAGATTAAAAATTTAATTTCAATTTTTCCAGAACAACAGTCATATCAGCGGGCAGTTCTGAATCATAACGCACAAATTCCTTTGTGTGGGGATGTACAAAGCCAAGAGTTTTGGCATGAAGTGCCTGGCGCGGAATAAGCTTCAACAGGTTTTCGACCCGGCTTTTAATTTTAGGAAGGGATGAGCCATAAACAATTTTGGTTCCACCATAAGTTTCGTCACCGAAAACCGGGTGGTTAATCGCGGAGAGATGGACCCTTATCTGGTGAGTTCTTCCTGTCTTCAGGTTTAGTTTGAGAAGAGATAAAAACTCAAATTCCTCAATAACTTCATAAAATGTAAGAGCATTCTTTCCTTCAGTTTCAGATACAGCAAATTTTTTTCTGTCCGATTTGCTGCGGGCTATATTATAAGAAATCTCTCCCTTTTTCTTCTTAAATATCCCCCAGACAATAGCCTGGTATTCACGTTCAATAGTATGTTTGGAGAATTGCTTTGCAAGCTGTGCGTGCGTCCAGTCGTCTTTTGCAACAACAAGGAGTCCGCTTGTATTTTTATCTATACGATGAACAATTCCCGGTCTTCCCGGCTCATTTACATTACTCAGTTTTGACGAGTGATGCAGAAGGGCATTAACGAGAGTACCTGTATAATTCGAATATGCCGGGTGAGCCACCATGCCGGCTGGTTTATTAACTACAAGCAGGTATTCATCTTCAAAAACGATATCCAGTGAGATCTCTTCCGGTTCGGCTTTCTCGGGGCGGGGAGTGATCGGGTGGGATGCTTCAATTACATCTTCGGGCTGGACAAGATAGCTTGACTTCACTACCCTGCCGTTTACCCGTACTAATCCTGCTTCTATTAATTTCTGGACTTTAGAACGGGTGGCGTTTTCGATAGAATTTGATAGATAGAGATCGAGGCGTTCTTTCTTTTTTCCCGGCGGGACTTCAAAGCGGTATTTCTTTTCCCTGATCAGTTTCGCCATCTTCTTTTCTGTTTTCTCCGGATGACTCTGCAGTTGAATTATTCTGCGGTTCCTGCTCCCCGTCCTCATCATTACCCGGATTAAAAGCTGATCCTTCCGGATCAGTTAAAACAGGTTCGGGGGATACATTTTCTTCAGTGTTTTTCTTATAAAATATAATCAAAATAAGAACACCAATTGTAACAGCTGCGTCAGCTACATTAAATATCGGCCACCTGTCGTAACTTCTTCCGAATATAGAGAAGTCAAAAAAGTCGACATCAAAAAAATCCACTACCCTGCCATAAAAAACCGGGGCATAACCATAAAAAATACCATAGAACATCCTGTCGATAAGGTTGCCCACGGCACCGCCTAATATAAAGGCCAGGGCTAAACGCAGACTTAATCTCTGGCTGCGCACATAGTAGATATAAATTATTAAACCCACGCTGGCTGCAAGAGAGAATATCGATATCCACAGCTTAAAATTTATACCCGGGTCAAACCCGAAAGCCATACCGGGATTTTCAATAAATGTTATTCTGAAGAAATTCCCTATTACAGGTATTTTTTCTCCTTCATACATACCGGAATATCTGAAGTGGAGGAAAGGAATCGAAAACCCTTTTACAAGAAGCTTGGTAACCTGATCGATAACTACGATTAATACTGAGACAAATAAAACTCTCAAACTACTCCTTGCCTTTAATCAATAAGTTTTCAACAGCATGATCGCCGGCTTCCTGTTCCTTATGCTGTTTCCTGATGGCAAAAAGCAAACACACCATTCCAACCGTAACAGAAAGATCCGCAGCATTAAAAATATAATTACCAACAGTGTTATTGAACAGGTACAAATTAAAAAGCTGGATATTAAAGAAATCAACTACTTTTCCATGGAATAACGGGGCATACCCGTAAATAAGGCCATAGAAAAGGCGGTCTATTAAATTTCCGATTGCTCCACCGAGAATTAAAGCGATGGAAAATCTAAATCCGAAGCTTTTATTCCTGATCCTGAATAAAAATATTAATAAGCCTATGCTTGCTATTAGAGTAAAAACAGAGATAACAAGCTTAAATTGGGGTCCGAAGTTTATCCCAAATGCGATACCGGGATTTTCTACAAGCGTAATACTGAAAATATTTCCCAGTAATGGTACTTTATGTCCGGGCTGCAGACCCGCCAGCTTTAATGCCGGAAGTCCCTTCACTAATAATTTCGTAACCTGGTCAAAAATTATTATAAAAGCTGAAACAAATAATAATCTCACTTCAATACCTCACCTGTACAATTCAGGCCGTTAAATTATCTTTTTTCCTGTCTCTGTTTAATCGGCACACACAGCTGGCTGTGCGGAACGGCTTCAAGTCGTGCTTTCGGTATTAGAGGGCAGGTTTCGCACAAATGCTGCGGTTCTTCAATACACTCAATACATATACCATAAGTTCCCGCTTCAATTCTTTTTAATGCGTCTTCAAGATAGCCCAGGAACTTATTTTCTCTTTGTGCATAGAGAAATGTTTTTTCTCTCTCCATAGCATCCGTACCCTGTTCCGCCATGTGAAGTGAATAAGGAGAATTCTCATTAATATATTCACCTGTAGTCGGATCAAGCATCTGTTCCTTAAGGTTCTGAAGCTGCTCTATTATCTCATCACGTTTATCAAGAATAATTTGCTTAAAATGTTCAAGATCTTTTTTGCTGTAGCCTTTTATTTTCTGCATCGCTTTAGCGCGTTCTTCTGCCTGCTTGTCGGCCTGTGAAAAATCGGACTGCTGTTGCTTTTTCATCTCTTTCTTCGTCTCTTTCTTCTTTCTCGGCATAGTACTCTTCTTTTCCTTTGGTTTTACTGTAGTTTTGGGTTTTGTTGTTTTCTTAGCTTTAGTTACACTTTTTTTCTTACTCGTGGTTTTCTTAGTCGGCGCTTTCTTAGAAGCCGATTTTTTTGAAACTGTTTTCTTCGCAGATGATTTTGCTGCCGCCGTAGCTTTACGAGTCGTTTTCTTTTTTACCGCTGCAGACCTGGTTTTGCTTGTTTTAGCGGTCTTTTTTGAAGACGATTTCTTCGTAGTGGTTTTCTTAGCCATAACACACTCCTAATTTAATTGACCTTTGTGATCCGGACGGAGCACGAATACTCCCCGATCTCCCAATTCTGTCCGGCTTCGCCGTTTACAGAATCCTTTCTATTTAATTCTTCAGCTAGTGTTTCGTTTGAAATATAATCTTTAAAAGCATTAACTGCATCCACAAGTTTACCGCTGCCGTCAAATTCAATTTTAATTTTATCAGTAACCTCGAAGCCTGAATCTTTCCTCATATTCTGCACCCTGTTTACGAATTCGCGTGCTAACCCCTCTGAAATAAGAGTATCGTCAAGTTCCGTATCAAGGGCAACAGTTACACCTTCTTCATTTTCAACCAGCCATCCTTCAATTTCGGTACTGATAATTTCAACATCTTCGGATTTTATTGAAAGTTTCTCCCCGTTGACATCAATCTTAACTTCTTCACCATTCTCTATTTTTGTAATTTCTTCCTTGCCAAATTCTTTTATCTTTCCTGCCGCTTTGTTTACATTTTTACCAAACTTCGGGCCGATTGATTTGAAGTTCGGTTTAGCTGATTTGCTAACGATATCCGCATCATCTTTGAGAATTATGAGTTCCTTTATATTTACCTCTTCAAGGATTACATCCTTCATTTCATCAAGTGACGACCGCCTGGAACTATCAACTACAACCATAATTTTCTTCAGCGGCTGTCTTACTTTCAGGTTATTCTTAGCTCTCATTGCCCGGGTAAGATATACCACTTTCTGGGCAATTTCCATTTTCTCCTCAAGTTCCCTGTTCTTATACGAAACCGTCGGGAAATCGGAGATATGGACAGACTCGAATTTATCTTTACCTGTTACCGAATTAAGACTTGTAAAGATCTCTTCGGATACAAAAGGAGCAAATGGCGATGTCAGCTTTGCTACTGTAATCAGACATTCATACAATGTCTGGTAGGCAGACAATTTATTTCTGTTCATTTCCGATTTCCAGAAACGTCTTCTGCATCTTCTGACATACCAGTTCGAAAGCTGATCTATGGTGAATGAGGATACAGCTCTCGCCGCTTTGGTTACATCATATTCATCCATATAGGATCTGTATTCATCAACCAGCGAACCAAGAACGGAAATGATCCATCTGTCTATTTCCGGTCTTTCCTTGTAGGGAATCAGCTCTTCTTTAAAGGTAAATTTATCTATGTTGGCATAGAGAGCAAAGAATGCGTAAGTGTTCATCAATGTTCCAAAAAACTTACGCTGCACCTCAACGAGCCCTTCTTCATCGAAGAGTGTCGGTCTCCAGGGAGGACTGTTCGTAACAAGATACCAGCGTGTAGTATCCGCTCCATACTTATCAAACAGAACAAAGGGATCAACGGTGTTGCCTTTTGATTTGGACATTTTCAGTCCATTCTTATCAAGGATAAGTTCATTAACAATCACATTCTTATACGCGACATTATCAAAAAGCATTGTTGCAATAGCGTGCAGTGTATAGAACCATCCTCTTGTCTGATCAATTCCTTCACAGATAAAATCTGCGGGGAAATTATTCTTTTCGAATAATTCTTTATTCTCGAAAGGGTAATGATACTGGGCAAACGGCATAGAACCCGAGTCAAACCATACGTCTATTAATTCCGGCGTTCTTTTATAGATCTTCCCGTCTTTTTCAAACATAATTTTGTCGACGAAGGGTTTGTGAAGATCTATATCCTCTATTTCACTGACAGGAATTCTCCTGCCGTCTTCTTCTATAAATCCTTTTTTCAGCTCTTCGATACTGCCGACAGCAAACATATCACCGTCACTTACCCAGATTGGAAGCGGTGTGGCCCAGAAACGGTCGCGCGAAAGAGCCCAATCCTTATTCTCTTCCAGCCAGTTTCCGAACCTTCCCGAACCAACTTCAGGAGGCTGCCAGTTTATGGTTTTATTAAGCTCAACCATCCTGTCGGCTATAGAGGTGGTACGGATAAACCAGCTTTCCCTCGCATAGTAAATTACCGGAACATTCTCATGACGCCAGCTGAACGGATAGGAGTGCACAATAGTTTCTTTCCGGTAGAGCTTACCTTCCTCCCTCAGCTTCTTAATGATTCCCGGGTCTGCATCCTTTACGAACTCGCCTTTGAAATCAGTAACTTCCTCCGTAAACAATCCGCCGCGGGTAACCGGTTGAACCATCGGGAGATCATATTTCTTCGACACTTCATAATCATCCGCACCGAATGCGGGGGCAATATGCACAATTCCGGAACCATCCTCGGTGCTTACAAAATCTCCTGTTACAACGAAGAAAGCTTTTTTCTCTACTTTCACATAAGGAAGCAGCTGTTCGTACTCAGTTTTCTCAAGCGTGCTGCCTTTAAATTCATCAAGCACTTCATATTCACCGTCGATAACATTTAATCTTTCCTTTGCAAGTATGATCTTCTTATCGTTATGTTTTATCTTAACGTAGTTGATATCGGGACCCACAGCTAGAGCAACGTTGGAGATGAGAGTCCATGGTGTAGTTGTCCATACCAGGAAATGATCATCCGAATCCTTTATCCTGAAAAGCACATATACTGAAGGATCTTTGGTTTCACGATACCCCAGGGCCAGTTCGTGTGAGGAAAGAACCGTTTCAGATTTCGGATCCTGCGGAACGATTTTATAATCTTTATATATCAGTCCTTTATCGAATAAGGTCTTTAAGGCCCACCATACTGACTCAATGTAATCATTTTTAAGAGTAATGTAAGCCGAACCAAGATCGACCCAGTAGCCCATACGGGTGGTCATTTTTTCCCATAGATCGAGGTAAGTAAAAACAGATTCCCGGCAGGCCCGGTTATATTTTTCAACACCGTATTCAAGAACTTCACTTTTATGCTTGATACCGAGTCTCTTTTCGACTTCAATTTCAACAGGGAGGCCATGAGTATCCCACCCGCCTTTTCTTTCTACACGGTAACCCTGGAGAGTCTTATAACGGCATACGAGGTCCTTGAGGGCACGCGACATTACATGGTGAATTCCGGGCTTTCCGTTTGCGGTTGGGGGTCCTTCATAAAATGTGAATGATTTTGATGCATTCCTTGAAGAAATACTTTTCTCAAAAATCTTATTCTTTTCCCAGAACTCAAGTATATTCTTTTCAAGATCCGGATAATTTATTTTTTCAGAATACTGTTTGAACATGATCTTATCAGGATTCCTCGTATCTTTTAATCAATTCTTTTTCAGCCTGGATGAACTCTTTGAGTTCACTCTCAATTCTTTCTTTCTTAAGGATAATATTTTTTGCGGCGAGCTGCGCATCATTAACTATTTTTTCAGCCTGTACTTTTGCCTCACGTAATTCAATCTCCGCATCTTTCCGTGCATTCTGAAGCTGTTCCTCGTACATCTTAAGCTTTTGATTCAGCAGTGAAGCTTCCCTTTCACGGTGAAGAACTTCATCAACTGCCATTCCGAACAGAGCCATAGCTCCTAAAGTAATATTCCTCAGACTGTAAAGGATCAGGTTTTCGGTTAACAATTCATTTGCGGCAAAATAATCCCTGAAAAATGTAATTACCAGTATGCTTATTACAGTGGCTGCAATTATGATTGCGAAAATCACTTTGCCTCCTGTATGCCAGCCGAAAACCTTATTTATGTAATATCCGCAGGCGAAACAGAGCAGTGAAATAACAAACCAGACAGCAAAGTCATTTCCGCCAAACCGGAATATTCCGGTGTTTATAAAATTCGATGCGAACATTAATACACCCAGAAGCACCGGAGTTGCGTAATTATGTAATGGTCTTTTCTCCATTATAATTTTTTTATAACCTCTTTCATTATTAAGGTCATTTTCGGTTCAGCTTCCATGGCAGCTGCTATTATTTCGTCAACATTTACCGGTTTAAGGGAATCGGGGAAGCATTCATCAGTAATAATGCTGATGCCCAGCACTTTCATTCCCATATGGTTGGCCACAATATTTTCGGGGATTGTCGACATCCCGACCACATCAGCACCGGTGGATCTGAGGAAACGGTATTCGGCTCTTGTTTCAAGATTAGGACCGGGAACCGCTATATAAACTCCCTTCTGGAGCTTAATTTTATTTTCAAGAGCAATTGTTTCTGCAAGTGAAATCAGTTTGTTGTTATATGGTTCACTCATATCAGGAAACCTGGGACCCAGTTCATCTTCATTCTTACCAATAAGCGGGTTGTCGCCAAGGAGGTTGATATGATCGGCCATAAGCATAATGTCACCCCGGCGGTACTGCGGGTTCATTCCTCCGCAGGCGTTCGAAACCAGCAGCGTTTCAACTTCCAGGTATTTCATTACGCGCACCGGGTATGTTATCTGCTGCATTGTATAGCCTTCATAATAATGAAAGCGTCCCTGCATTGCTACTACATTTTTCCCGTTTATCTTCCCGAAGATCAGCTTGCCTTCGTGGGATTCAACTGTTGAGAGGGGGAAATGCGGAAGATCGCCGTAGCTGATCTCATGTGCGATATCTATATCCCTTACCAGTCCGCCCAAACCTGTGCCGAGAATTATACCAACCGGGTAATTCTCAGTAGTAACTTTTCGAATGACCGCAAGGGTTTCGTTTATTTTATTTATTAGTTCACTCATTAAAGAATTTTATTTACAATATCGTCTACATTTATATCAACTTTACTGGCCTGCTCAGGCTTTTTCGCAACCGGGTTTTCCTCACCGGCCTCTTTTACTTTCACTTCAAACAAATGAGATTGAGAATCTATCATTGCCTTTAATTTAGATATCAGCAGATCACGCTCTTCCCTGAGCTTTATTACCGCATCCCTGATATCGTTCGCATTCTCCCTGGCTTTCTCAAGTATCTGGTTAGCTTTGATCTCAGCCTCTTTAACCATAAGGTTCGTCTGCTTCTTAACGGAGTCGATAGCTTTTGAAGAGGATTCCTGAGCTTTGAGCAGCGTATCCTGAAGATTTTTCTCTATTCTCCGGAACTCAACCAGGTGCGCATTAGCATTTTCAAGCTCTTCTTTAAATTGCTCGTTCTCCCTTTGAAGGTCATCGAATTCGTCGGCAAGCTTCTCAAGGAACGCCTGGACTTCTTCAGGATCATATCCCCTGAATGATTTACTGAATTCCTGTTTCTTTATATTGATCGGAGAAACTTTCATGAATCTTTCCAATCTGTTGAATAATCTCTTTCACCAAAAATAGCCGAGCCGATCCTCAGCATTGTCGCCCCCTCTTCAATTGCTATCTCAAAATCTGATGTCATACCCATCGAGAGTTCCTTAAGATGAAAACCTTGTGCATTTAATTCATCTTTCAATTTACGCAATTGCCTGAAACTTTGCCTTATAAGTTTTTCATCCTCTGTAAGAGGTGCAATCGTCATCAATCCTTCCAGCTGAATATTAGAATATTCCCTGCAGTAACCGGCCAGGTCGATCAGTTCACTCCTGTTTTCAATACCGAACTTCGATTCTTCTTCAGATGTCTTTAACTGCAGAAGAATTTTTTGAACCTTATTGTTCTTGCCTGCGTGCTTATTTATTTCAGAGGCAAGCTGAAGAGAATCTACAGAATGAATATAAGCAGCAGCAGGAACCACATTGCGCACCTTGTTGCGCTGCAGGTGACCGATAAAATGCCAGGTTATCTTGTCGCCAAGTATTTCGTATTTTGCTGATAATTCCTGAGCCTTATTCTCACCAAAATCTCTTTGTCCTTCTTTATATACCTTTTCGATATCTTCAACGCCGAATGTCTTTGAAACGGCTATCAGTTTTATTTCACTGCTCTCCCTGTTAACCTCGGAACATTTTTGTTCAATTTTATTCTGCAGTGATTTAAGATTTTCAGCAATCATGACAAAATTAAGAGTGTGAATCTATCCTTTTTTTAGAGAAAAATCAACGATAATAAGCCTGTATCAGGCATATCTGAACTATTATTAAATAACAGTCTGTTATAATAAAAATAATAGTTAATAAGTCAAAGAAATTACGCTTAAGGAATCACTATTTTATTCCCTGTCATAATTCTGATCCTAATTTCGTAATTTTGAACGTCGTCTTTTTTAGAAAACGGAGAAAAATAATGAGCAACAAATTAATGGAAGATATAATCAGCAAGGCTTCCGCACGCAAAAGAACTATAGTTTTGCCTGAATCACATGATGACAGGGTGATTAAGGCTGCAGAGATTTTATCAAAAAGAAGAATTGCGTCTGTGATTACAATAGGAAACGAGGAAAAAGTACTTTCAAAGGCAAAAGAACTCGGTTGTGACCTGTCAGGCGTAAGAATAATCGATCCTGAGAAATCGGACAAGCTCAGCGACTTTACAAACATCTATTTCAATCTCAGAAAGAAAAAAGGAATTACCATCGAAGCTGCAAGGGAGGCTATGAAAAAGGACCTGTTTTTCGGGGCGATGATGGTTAAGGAATCGATGGCGGACGGCAGTGTGGCTGGCTCAACTGCTTCGACTGGCGATGTTTTAAGGGCAGGTTTACAGTGTATTGGCATGCCTGAGGGTATTTCCACAGTTTCCAGCTTCTTTCTCATGGTGATGCCGGAGAAAACATACAGTTTTGCCGATTGTGCGGTTGTACCGGCACCGGATGTTGAGCAGCTGGCCGATATTGCCGTAACCACTGCAGTAAACCATCAGAAACTGACGGGTGAAGAGCCCTATATTGCAATGCTCTCCTTTTCCACAAAGGGAAGTGCAGAACACGAAGCGATCGATAAGGTAATCCAGGCCACTGAGCTGGCAAAGAAAAAACATCCCGAATTAAATATTGACGGAGAGCTTCAGTTTGATGCTGCTGTTATTGATTCGATCGGTCGGAGAAAAGCACCCGGGAGCAGCGTTGCCGGCAGAGCAAACGTCCTGATTTTCCCCGATCTTAATGCCGGAAATATAGGATATAAAATAGCACAGAGACTTGGAAAAGCAGACGCTATCGGTCCTGTTGTGCAGGGACTAAAAAGGCCCTTCTTCGATCTGAGCCGCGGATGCAGTGTTGATGATATAGTGAACACTTCTGCCATTGCGGCATTGATGAGTTAGCCGTAATTTAAGGTAATATGAATTTATTATTTGCGGCTGTTTCTGTTTTGATTCTGAATTTGCCCTTCGGATACTGGAGGGCAAATGTTAAAAAATATTCTATCCAGTGGATTCTTGCCATCCATCTTCCGGTTCCTTTTGTAATCGCCGTCAGGTTGATGTCGGGACTCGGCTTTCAGCTTGTTACCTACCCTATCCTTATTGCAGCCTTTTTCGGGGGTCAGCTCTTCGGAAAATATTTCTTTAATTACAGAAAAAACAGGCTTATATATCCCTTAACTTCGTGCATGGTGTGCGATATAATAAGGTCTTTAAATTAAATCTGAACTATTTTTTGTGATGATCTGTTAGTACTTAAAAAAAGGAGTTCACGATGTTTCATATATCAGCATTTTTGTCAGTCTTATTTTTGTCAGTTTTTTCAATCGCAGGAAGTACTTCCGGGGGCAAATCGGATAATAACATAAGTAATATTACTGTGAAGGATATGAACGGTAAAGATGTCAACCTTTCAGATTATAAAGGAAAAGTTCTGCTGATTGTTAACGTGGCAAGTAAATGCGGATTTACTCCGCAGTACGAGGGTCTGGAAAAAATATATAAGAAATATAAAGACCAGGGATTTGAGATACTGGGGTTCCCCTGCAACCAGTTTGGCGGACAGGAGCCGGGCACAAATGAGGAAATAAAGAATTTCTGTACATCTAAGTACGATGTCACATTTAAGCTATTTGATAAGATTGAAGTTAACGGAAAGAACCGGTCGCCGCTGTATGCTGCACTTACAACCAATACAAATACCGAGCAGGGCGATGTAAAATGGAACTTTGAGAAATTTCTGATCTCAAGGGATGGAGAAATTGTTGCCAGGTTCCGAAGTAAAGTAACTCCTGAAAGCGACGAAATAACTTCCGCCATTGAAAAAGAGCTTAAAAAGAAGAGCTAAAGTTATAAATAATGACCGGATGCGCCTATAATCACGGGCCATGACTCTGCTTCTGTATTTATTCCAGGATAACCCGGTTCGATATCTCGTTAGTATCATCGGGTTTAATAGGAAAGTGTTCGCTTAAGATCTTACCTACGCGTTCGATCCCGTGGATTATTCCTTCAGAAAATCTGCCTTCAATAAAATGATCCTGCATTTCATCTTTGATCGAATCCCAGGTGTTTTCCGGAACTTTCTTATTAATACCCTCATCCGCAAGAATATGAAATTGACGGGCCTCCAGAAGCATAAAAATTATAATGCCTGTTTTATCCCTGGTGTTATCTATTCCGAGTTTAAAGAATTCCTCACGGGCCAGATCCTCAACCGATTTCTTTTTTTGCATAAAAGAACGATGCTCTTTAATGCTTACACATATCTCTCCTGCGGTCTTTTTCTCTTCAGCTTTAATCTTGTTCGAGATCCTTAGGAGTTCATCATCATTAAGGAATTTATATATCAAAGGAGTTTTCATACTTCACTAATTGGTTTCCTTAAAACTATTAAAGTGATCCAATTATATCAAATAAAAATGCGCAGATACATATGTATAATGGCCCTGCGCATTTAAGATAAATATTTGAAAGATATTACTGTTTTCTGACAGAAATATCGCCTCCCGATGTCTTTGCAATGAGAGATTTGCCGCCGTTATTCAGATCAGCCTCAAACCTGGTGGAGGAAATTTTCTTAGCCCTGTTTGCCGTCAGATCGCATTCTATATCTCCGCCGGAAGTGTGCATAGAAGCCGAGGCATTGAAATCTGAAGGCAGTTTCATATTGATATCGCCGCCTGATGTTTCAAGATCTATTCCTTTATTGATACCGGCATAATCGAGAGTGATATCGCCGCCGGAAGTCTCCGCAAAAATTTTAGAATCGCTTCCCTTCAGGTAAATATCACCGCCCGAAGTTGATGCAGAAAGATCACCTTTGAAGTCTCTTGCTTTTATATCGCCGCCCGAGGTTGAGACGTCCATTTGTCCGCTGTTGGAATCAAGATTTATTTCACCGCCGGAAGTAGCAACTTTCAGAACACCATCCGTATTCTTTACCCATACATCTCCTCCTGATGTTCTCAGTTTGTTATTGCCGCGGATCTCTCCAATCATAATGTCGCCGCCGGAAGTATTAATATTTGTGTTGAATTCAGCAGGAACCTTGATTTCAAATTTCAGCTTTATTCCGCTTGAGAACCAGTTGAAGAATGATCCCTCTCTTTTAGCTTTAACTGAAACTTCATCATCATCATTCCTGAAGGAAAAATCTACTTTGTCCCTGGCTTTATCATTGCCGAGAACTTTAATATAGACTTCGGATTTATCCCAGGTAGTTACAGTGACATCTCCGCTCGAGGTTTCAACACTTAAGTTCTTACCCGGTTGAATGGTGAAAGTCTTCTCGTGTATAGTTTCAAGGTCGCCCCCAAAATCCGATCCTACCTCAACACGGCAAGCTGATATAGTGCCGGTTGCAGCTATTAAAAGGGCGAATAATAATAAGGCATTTAATTTTTTCATTTTATATGTCCAATTGTTTTATGTATTAGACTCAGCTATGTCAAAAATGGTTACTGAAAACTACTCTCATTGTCCCAATTCTTCAATTCTCCCATCATTGTAATTGACCGGATATCCTATAAAAGGATGCATCTGTGTTTTTTTGATTCAGATCATACATAACGAACTACTTTTTCTTTATGATAACGATAATACCAACCTTAAGGAGAACAGCAATTAAAGACGACGGAAGAAAAAGAGTAGAGATTCAAAACGTTAAGCCTAATGTAAACTGCGGTGAACTGCCGGTAAAGAGAGTGACGGGAGAACAGGTACTGGTTACTGCGGATATTATAAGCGACGGCCATGATACGATTTCCGCCGAGCTGCTTTACAGAAAATCCGATGAAAAAAACTGGACTTCTGTGCGAATGCTGCACGCGGATAACGACAGATGGCAGGGAATATTTACTGTTGAGGATGTAGGCACCTACTATTATACCCTTCGTGCCTGGGTTGATCATTTTTTAACCTGGCAGAAGGATTTAATGAAAAGAATTGAAGCAGACCACGATATTACAGTAGAACTTCTGATAGGGGCAGAGATGATTGAGAAAACTGCGGCACATGCCGGCTCTAAGGATGATGAAGAAAGGATGATGACCGTAGTTAAAAAAATGAAGGATCCGGACGAAATGGAGACAGCAACTGATCTGGCATTGAGTGAATCTATGACGCAGCTTATGTTCAAACATACTGACCGCAGTATCGCAACAGTTTTTAATCAGGAATATGACATCTGGGTGGAAAGAAAAAGAGCACTGTTTAGCTCCTGGTATGAATTCTTTCCCCGTTCAACCGGTAAGAATGGGAGTCATGGTACTTTTAAAGATGCTGAAAAGCTGCTGCCTCATATTGCTGAACTGGGATTTGATGTAATCTACCTTCCCCCGATACACCCGATAGGACAGACGAACAGGAAGGGAAAGAATAATTCCACCAATGCAAAGAAGGGAGATCCCGGCAGTCCCTGGGCAATAGGTTCTTCGGCAGGCGGTCATAAGGCTGTCAATCCCGATCTGGGCACAATGGAAGATTTCGTTTCGTTCGTAAAGAAGGCAGAATCATTGGGAATTGAGACTGCCATTGATCTTGCCTATCAGTGTTCGCCTGACCATCCTTATGTAAACGAACATCCGGATTGGTTCCGGTGGCGTCCCGACGGCACAGTTCAATATGCTGAAAACCCTCCCAAGAAATACCAGGATGTACTTCCACTTAATTTTGAAACTGAGAACTGGAAAGAACTGTGGGAGGAGCTGAAAAGTGTAGTAGAATTCTGGATTGGTAAGGGAATTAAAATTTTCCGTGTGGATAATCCTCACACTAAACCGTTCCCGTTCTGGGAGTGGCTGATAAAAGAAATAAAACAAATCAATCCCGAAGTGATCTTCCTTGCCGAGGCTTTTACCAGGCCTAAAGTTATGTACAGGCTGGGGAAGGTTGGATTTACTCAGTCGTATACATATTTCACCTGGAGGAACACACAGGATGAATTTATAGATTATCTTACGGAGCTTACTAAAAGAGAAGCGCGTGAATTCTACAGACCTAATTTCTGGACAAATACTCCGGATATTCTCCCTGAAAATCTCCAGTACGGCGGCAGGCCTGCCTTCATAACGCGGCTTGTGCTTGCAGCTACTCTTTCCTCAAACTATGGTATTTATGGTCCTGCTTACGAACTCTGCGATAACGAGGCCATATCGGGCAAGGAAGAATATATAAACTCCGAAAAGTATGAGATAAAAGACTGGGACTATAATAAACCCGGTAATATTACAGATATAGTGAAACAAATTAACCGGATCCGGAGGGAGAACGAAGCACTGCACACTACATACAATATAGAATTCTACCACACCGATAATAAATACCTGCTCTGCTACGGAAAGGTTACCGACGATCTCTCGAATATTTTGCTGGTAGTGGTTAACCTCGATTACTACCATAAACAAAGAGGAAGTGTACAGATACCCATCGAAAGTTACGGCATCCCTGAACGGCAGTCGTACCTGGTTCACGAACTCCTTCACGATAATAAATTCATGTGGATGGGAGGCGAAAATATTGTCGAGCTTGATCCCGAGGAGTCGCCTGCATTTATTTTCAAGATCCACAGGAGACTAAGACGCGAAAACGACTTTGACTACTTTATGTAACAAATTAAAAATTTCTATATGACAGAAAATATACTCAAACTTACAGATGATCCGCTATGGTATAAGGATGCGGTCATTTACGAACTTCACATAAAATCTTTTTACGACAGCAACGGGGACGGTATAGGTGATATAAATGGACTGGTAGAAAAGTTAGATTACCTTGAGAACCTTGGCGTTACCGCAATATGGCTGCTGCCGTTTTATCCTTCTCCGTTAAAAGATGATGGTTATGACATAGCAGACTATTTTCATATACATCCCGATTACGGAACACTGCGCGATTTCAAAAGACTATTAAAGGAAGCTCACAAAAGAGGGCTGCGGATTATTACCGAGCTCGTGGTTAACCACACTTCTGATCAGCATAAGTGGTTTCAGAGAGCGCGTAAGGCAAAACCGGGTAGTTTATACCGTGAGTATTATGTGTGGAGCGATGATCCTTCAAGGTACAGTGAGGCAAGGATAATTTTTCAGGATTTCGAGACAAGCAACTGGACTTATGACCCAATAGCCGACTCATACTACTGGCACCGGTTCTATTCACACCAGCCCGATCTTAATTACGATAACCCGAAAGTTCAGGAAGAAATTTTTAAGGTATTGGACTATTGGTTTGGAATGGGAGTCGACGGCATGAGACTCGACGCTGTTCCCTACCTTTATGAACGCGAAGGAACCAACTGTGAAAATCTTCCTGAAACACATGATTTCCTGAAAAAACTGCGGGCACACGTGGATAAAAATTTTAAGAATAAAATGCTGCTGGCTGAAGCAAATCAGTGGCCTGAAGATTCGGTTGCCTATTTTGGAGAGGGAGATGAATCTCATATGGCGTTTCATTTTCCGGTTATGCCGAGATTATTTATGGCACTGCGGATGGAAGACCGTTTCCCTGTGATCAACATACTGGAACAGACACCGGAGATACCCGATAACTGCCAGTGGGTTATGTTCCTCCGTAACCACGATGAGCTGACCCTTGAGATGGTAACTGATGAAGAGCGTGATTATATGTACAGGATCTTCGCCCAGGATCCGCGTGCAAGACTGAACCTGGGAATAAGGAGGAGACTATCCCCCCTGCTTGAAAACAATAAAAAGAAGATTGAATTGATTAATATTCTGCTGTTTTCACTTCCGGGTACCCCGGTTATTTATTACGGAGATGAGATCGGAATGGGAGACAACTATTACCTTGGAGACAGGGACGGCGTTAGAACACCTATGCAGTGGACGGCTGACAGGAACGCCGGATTCTCAAAAGCCAATCCTCAGAAACTTTATCTGCCGGTTATAATAGATTCAGAATATCTTTACCAGTCTATCAACGTTGAAATACAGGAAAGAAATCTTTCATCGCCTCTGTGGTGGATGAAACGCCTTATTGCAATGAGGAAACAGTCGAAAGCTCTCAGCCGCGGAGATCTGAAGTTTATAACATCCGATAATCCTAAGATATTGTCTTTTATACGCAGCAATGAGGAAGAGATTATACTTGTAGTGATCAACCTGTCGCGGTTTGCGCAGGTTGTTCGTTTGAACACGGAAGAGCTTGAAGGATACACGCCCGAAGAAATGTTCAGCCAGAATACTTTTCCCCATATAACAGATAAACCTTATGTCATTACCCTGGGACCTTATGATCACTACTGGTTCAGATTGGTAAAGGAAAAGGAATACCAGGGAGACCTCGATGAAAAGACTCTCCCTGAAGTGAAAGTTAAAAAGCAGTGGAGCGAGATATTTATAGGAGAAAATAAAGCTCAGCTTGAAAAACGGGTTCTGCCCCGATATCTGAAAACCTGCAGATGGTTTGGCGGTAAAGCCCGTCAGCTTAAAAATATTACCATAAGAGAAAGTCTTCCGATCCAGTTTGATAAAGAAACGGCTTCACTATTATTACTCCAGGTCAATTACGCCATTGGAGCACCTGAGAACTACGTACTGGTAGTTTCTTTCATTCCCGAGGGGAGGGGTGAAAAACTGTTGAAGGATTCCCCGCAGAGCATTATTTCAAGACTTCATATGCCCGATGAAGAGGGTTTTCTCTACGACGCTGTTTATGGTGAGAAATTCAGGACGCAGATCCTGAATATGATCAATAAGAAGAGAAAGATTAAAGGGAAAAACGGCACACTCGCTTCAATAAAGAGTAAAAAATTTAAGTCGTTGCTGGGAGAATCAGGTGAGCTCCCCGAATCATCGAGAGTATTAAAAGCAGAACAGAGTAATTCCTCAGTTCTCTACGGGGAAACATTTTTCTTAAAATTTTACCGGAGAGTTGAAGAAGGAATTAACCCGGATCCGGAAGTGATCAGGTTCCTGAGCGAAGAACAGAACTTTACCAATGTGCCTGCTTTTGCCGGAAGTCTTGAGTACCAGAATTCGGGTTCCGATCCCCGTGTTCTTGCGCTTCTTCAAAAATTTACTCCCAACCAGGGTGATGCATGGACGGTTACACTGGATGCTGTGGGAAGATATTTTGAACGGGTAATGGCGGAAAAAGAAGAGTGCCCGGTAAAAGATCCCGATCTGGATACAATCTTTGATATCCATTTTGATGATGTCCCTCCGGTACTGCAGGATTACATTGGAGCTGCCTTTTTTGAAAAAGCAAGACTTCTGGGAAAGAGAACAGGAGAAATGCACATTAAACTTGCGTCAACAGAGAATGACGCTTTCGCTCCTGAATCATTTTCTACTCTTTACCAGAAAGCCCTTTACCAGACGCTGTATTCCAATGCAAAGAAAGGATTAAATTTCTTTGCCGGCAACCTTTCAAAACTGCCGCAGCCGATTAAGAAGGAAGCTGAAGAAATACTTGCATTGCGTGACAAAATTTTAGCGCAACACAAAAAAGTACTGAAAAAGAAGATTTCTGCACAAAAAATCAGGATTCACGGTGATTATCACCTGGGACAGGTTCTGAGCACCGGGGATGATTTTATGATTATAGATTTTGAAGGAGAGCCGGTACGCTCACCCGGAGAACGCCGGCTGAAATACTCCGCCTTCCGCGATGTGGGTGGTATGCTGAGATCTTTTCATTACGCAGTGTACAGTGTGTATTTTCAGCGTACTAAAGTCAGGCCGGAAGATGCTGAAATAATGGAGCAATGGATTGAACCATGGTTTTATTATGTGAGCGGAGCCTTCCTTAATGCATACAGAGAAACTACGGAAGGATACCCGTTTGTACCCTCAGAGCAGGAACAGTTAAATATACTGCTGAACGTTTTCCTTCTTGATAAATCTGTTTATGAAATTGAATATGAGTTGAATAATCGTCCCGACTGGGTAATCATCCCGATACAGGGAATAAAGCTTATAATGAAGCAGTTTGCCTGATTGATGATCTGCACATCATAGCTCCTGCATTTCAAAATATTTGTTAACTTTCCGGTATCGTTTTGGGGAATGAGAGCTTTATTTTGGGGGACAGAATTCACAGAACATTCATTTTCTGAAGGAATATTTCCTTGTTGGAATTTTTTGAGAACAGCAAGATCATACAGGCGCACGATGCCGATTTCACCAACCGGCTGAGACTTGATTCACTTTTCATTTATCTTCAGGATACAGCCGCAGCCCATGCGGATAAATTAGACCTGGGGTACACTGCATTGATTAAACACAATTTTGCCTGGGTATTGTCCTGGTCAAAGGTGGAGATTGCTTCACTGCCGGGGTTCGGTGAGGAAATCAGGATTAAAACCTGGCCCAAGAAAAAATATAAACTGTATTCGTTAAGAGATTTTTTGGTATATAATCAGGAAGAAGAGATTATTATAAAGGCAACATCCGCATGGCTCCCTATTAATCTTACATCCAAACGTATTATAGATAATTCAAGTCTTCCGGCGCCGATAAATTACCAGGAAAAGGTATCTGCAATAGATTCTCTGCCGGAAAAAATTTCAGAAATGAAAGATCGTGAATTCCTGTATACCCGGCAGATGAGATATACTGATATAGATTTGAATCAGCATGTGAACAATATCAAATACATAGAAATGATAACGGACAGTTTCACAAAAGAGAAACATGAAAAATTTATGGTCGAAAACATCAGGGTGAATTTTGTTTCGGAATCTAAGTATGACGATTCTATTGAAGTACACAGATCTGCCGGAGAGACGGGTAATTCTTTTTTAATTGAAGGTTCAAATAAATCTACCTCCAAAATAATTTTCCAGGCAGAGGTGAAACTATCGGAAAAAGTATAAATAATGAGATGTGATCTCAGATTTTTGAAGATTGAATCTAACTTAAATTTTGCTTAACTAGTTTTTAATAATTAAAAAACTCTATCACTACTACTATTATTCTGGTGATGATTGATCAAATGTATAAATTATTTATAAATAGTCCGGGGAAATGATGCCTGATACAACAATAACATTGTCCGATTCAGAAAAAGAAATCCTGGCTGAGGTACTGGACAGCCATCTGTCAGATCTCGGCATGGAGATTACCGACACCGACAGTATGGATTTCCGGGAAAAGTTGAAATCCAGAAGAACAGTGATACAGAAAATTATCAAGGAATTAAGACAGCCGGCATCCAAATAATTTTGTTAGTCGGCCTTAAGTAAGAACTCAGCTACGTCTTCAACGCCATTTTTCATACCAAGACGTCTTATGTTATTGGTAAATTTTGCATAATACTCGTCATCATTTATCAGTCTGCCCACGGCTTCAGGTATTGCTGAAATTTCTCTTTCATATATACCGAGCTCATTCTCCTGAACGAATTCAATATTCCCCTTCTCCTGTTCCCATATAAAATTATTTACGACCGGTACCTTGTTCAAAATAAGTATCTCCATTATGGTCGAAGCACCGCATTTGGTAATTACTACATCAGAGATGTTCAGCAGTTCATAAACAAAACTTATAAATTCATATACTTTTACGGGCACATCCGGGTTTCTCTCTTTTAGTTTATTCGCAGCTGAGTAAAATGATTTATTTTTGCCCGCCACTACTGCAATTGCGGCTCCTGGTTTTGAAGCAATAATCCTCTCCAGAATTGTTCTTCCGTGAGGGATTCCGTCCCCTCCTCCAAGGATCAGAATAATTTTATTCCCCGGATCAAATCCCATTTCAACCTTAAGACTCCTTATCGCTGAAGAAGGAATCGGCTGTGAGAATTTTTCCTCAAGAATGAAAGGAAATACATGCAGATGATCCGGAGATATCCTGCGGGAAAGTGATTGTTTCAGTTTCTCACTGAAAATGATAAATCTCTGGTCCTTTTTCAGAAACCACATGGGATGTGCTGTGTATGGATCGGTGACTAAAGTAAAGACAGGAATGTTCAGATTTAATTTTTTTACCGCTTCGTAAACCGGTTCAATTAAAAAGAAATGAAGAACCACAATTTTTTCGGGTTTTTCCAGCTCAATTTTTTCTTTGATAAATTTTACTGATGACTTTGAGACAATATAACACGAGATTCTTGCAAATAAAGAGATTTTGTTGAATGCGTACAAAGCTTCATAAGCCCATTTGGCCTTTGACTGAAGCCGCCGGTATCCATCCTCAATAAGGTTCTTCACTAGCCTGTTGGTCCTGCCAAAACCGTCGATGAGAACCGGCTCAATCTCAGAGGCATGATGTCGCTTAAAATAATTTGCAAGTGACGAAGCGGGCGCAAAATGTCCTCCTCCGGTTTTGAGGTAGAAAAGTAGATATTTTCTTTTATTTTTTATCATATTTTTGTTCATTAGAAAATTAAGAAAATTTTGCTTAATGAATACCTCATTGTTTATTTATCCGGGAAGTAATAAAAAATGAAAAACTTTTTAATTCACTTAACTATACTCACAATATTTTTATTTAATAACATGACATCAGCACAGGAAAACAACGTAAGGCCGGTCAGAGATAATGTCGGGTTCTGCTGGCGTGCTTCCGAAATGGATACCCTGATGAATTATCTTTCGGAAAATTCGGAAGTTAAATCACCTGAGAACGGACTTTTAATCGGCGGTATCTCGCCTCATGACGATTATCTATATGCCGGCAGAGTTTACTACCCCCTCTATCCGCTCATCAAAGCAAAGGAAGTGGTGATCTTCGGCGTTACGCATGGAACCGTCCGTAAAGCGATGAACGATCCTCAGAACGTACTCATACTCGATGATTATAAATTCTGGAAGGGTCCGTATAAAGATGTTGAAATATCCCCCCTCAGGGAAATGATAAAATCAAAGCTGGATAAAAATTATTATATGGTGAGTGATAAGGCACAGGATATTGAGCATTCGATAGAGGCACTTGTTCCGTTCCTGCAGTATTATAACAGGGATGTAAAGATAACCCCCATTATGGTCACCCAGATGTCGTTTGACAGAATGGATTCGATCTCAAATGATTTATCGGGAATAATTCAGGATTATATCAAATCGAATAACCTGACGCCGGGAAAAGATATATTCTTCCTGATCTCAACCGATGCCGATCACTATGGTGACGATTTTAATAATTCCCCCTTCGGGAAAGATGAAAAAGCCCACAAAGAAGCAACCGATAATGACAGAAGAATTGCCGGTACGTATATCAACTCGGCGTTGACGTATGATGATATCCAGGGATTAACGAAAGAGCTGTGGGGCAGTCCGGAAATTAAGACTCCCGTTCCACTGTGGTGCGGTAAATTCTCAGTTCCGTTCGGTCTACTTTCTATTTATCATATTGCAGATAAGTTGAACCTGGAAGGACTTAACGGAAAGCTTCTGAAATACTCGGACACGTGGACGGAGAAACCTCTTCCCGTTTATGGAACGCATATGGGCACAACCGCTCCTTTTTCCCTTGAGCACTGGTGCGGATTTCTTTCGGCGGGACTTTATGTGAAATAATGCTCCCCTTCCCTCTTTTTCTGCCTTACCAATTTTTTCAGATCACCCGATTATGTTTTTCATAAAAGGGTGATTTATAATTGTTTCGGGACGGAGTGTTCCCGGGTTAGGACCGTATTAGAAACGTTTGTGAGACGTTTGTGGAGCCTGTTTTAAGTGTTTGTGAGGCGCTGAAGGACCCTTTATAAATCAATACAGAAACCGGAGATCCCGGGGTGAGATCAGCAAAATGATCCTCAAGTGATGGTGGAATATACTATATGGCCTGCTTATCATCAACCAGCAGGCCTGCCCGGAATGATGGGTTCACACAACCCTCTTCATCAATTCAGAATAGCTCTGATCGACCCGGGATTCTAAAAATAATACAGATATTTAATCTTGGCCACTCCGGCTCTCTCTACGGTATGCATCCTGTGGGGAAGCAGGTTGCCTGACTGATCAAACTGATCGCTCCTGTCTCTTACCTCGTTGAAAGCAAAGTAGATCCACGACTTCGGAGAAAAATTGTATGAGAAAAGGAATCCCGCAATAACATGATCAAGCCTGTCAACAGATTTAACAAAAACGTTGTCCACATACACCCTTACATTTAAATTATTAATGGGGGTTAATGAGAAGTAAGGGCGTGCGTTATAGGTTATATCTTCTACGTGTCCTTCAGGATTCCCTTCAACATACATATCGTACGAAGTTCCGAGATCAAGAATATCAGCAGCTTTCCAGTTAAAGTTAATGCCGGCCCATGAATAGGGGGCCAGGTATTCGCGTGAGAAATTATACGTCCTTTCATATCCTCCGTATAAATTCCCGTTCCATTTAGGACTTATGTGATACCAGGAGCTGAGAGAAATTGCATATGTCGTATACTCCAGCCCTTCATCTTTTGCCTTCCCGTACTGGGTATTTATTTCATATCCCCAGTTATCCCTCAGCTGCATATTAAACCCGATCAACCCCATATAATCAGTAAAGTTATCTGCTTTTTCATAATTTAAATACGGTCCCGCGTAAATCAGCATCTGGCTAATGTAACCGGTTTCATAATTAAAAACGGGTCCGGTGATGGCAGTAAATTCTCCTGTTCCTGTCCACGGAACATAACCAACTTCGCTGATATCAAACTTCTCACCTATATACCTGCTCCGTGCGTATGCCAGCCAATTATTAGTTACACTGGTGAACCCGGTGGAAAAGGCAAAATCGCCGTCAGAGTTTTTAATTGATCTGGCAATCTGGTAAGACAGCTGCCACTCTGACTGTCTGAATGCGCCGTCTATATCAATAACACCGTAAGTACTGTCTTTTGTCTGTTTCCCGACAAATAAGATCCCGGCCTGCGAGTTGCCGAAAATCTGCTTCTTTAATCTTACTGATCCGAAGTATGCCTGGTCCTCTGTCAGATGTTCTCCGTCATCTGTATAATTCTTTTCCCCGGTCATCGCAACAAAGCCTCCATACTCCCAGTCACCCAGCCTTCCAAAGGCTTTTGCTCCGGCGTATAAGGGAACTTCTGAACCATCGGGCAGTTTTTTACCAATCCTGCGGGAATAGAATAATTCAAGGGGTCTGTAAAATCCCGTGTTCGACTGTCTTCCCGAAGCCATAAATATTTCATTACCTTCAGTAAAGAATGGTCTTCTCTCTGAGAAGTAAGACTCATACCTGGATATATTGAATGAATAAGGATCGGCTTCTATCTGGGCGAAGTCGGGATTTGCAGTCAGCTGAAACTTTAATTTGGGAGAAGGGTTATACAGCAGATCCAGTCCCAGTTTACCTTTAACATCATACTTGTCATTTTCGTTTAAAGTCGCTTTTGATATCCCGACAGGATAAGCTTCAAGATTTACTCCCTGAACCTGTGGTTTGAAGTTTTCAAAAACCAGCTTTCCGAACTTAGAAATACGCTGACCTTCATTCTGTTCGTAGCTGCACCAGTACAGATCCTCTGCCTGCTTGGGAATCCACCTGTCGAAATCCAGTCCCCATGAGTTCGCCTTATCATCATACTGAAAGGACTTGTAAGGGATTTTCATTTCCACAACATAGCCCCAGTCATAAACCTTCGAATCGGCAAACCATATACCATCCCAGCTGTAATCCCTGTTCCGTGCATCATCCAGCAGACGACAGTCGGCCTGCACACCGGAGGCAGAGACAGCAAACTTGTAAGCTGTCTTTTCATCATTGAAAGAATCGAGCATTATCGAAACCACATCCCCGTCAAAGTTATCAATTGAACCGGTACTGGCCTGGATATCATTTTTATTGTCGTAGCAGACCATCAGGCAGTACAACGCATCCTGCGTAGTTAAAACTTTTGCTATGGTCCTGCGTGAAGGCTGCTGCCCGAAATAGGGCTGAAGCTGAAAGAAGTCGCTCACGGAATCAACTTTACTCCATTCCGCATCGATTATACCGTCAATTTTTATCCCGGTATCCATTTCTTTTAAGAGCATGATTTTATTCTGATTCTTGCTCGGGGCAGCAAATAACAGGGTTGAGAATAATGTAAGAAGCAGTAATTTTTTCATAACCTCCACTCAATAAAATGATTCCTTTTGCCCTTTTAGACTGCAAAGAAAAGGAAATGTTACTTAGTTTTTGTGAAGTTTATATGAATGGTTTTAAAAGATTATGAACGGCAGGAACCAGTAAAAAAAGTGTGTATAATTCCGGAAATTTGCCCCGGGATTTATCCCGGGGTACAGGATAACTAACTTAGAATTTATTTAAAGTATGCTTTAACTGTTATGACAGAATTTTTAGGTGTCATCAACGTCAGCTTCTTCCCTTCAAATTCCAGGGGTTTACCGGTTTCTTCCATAAAGTTTGACTCAACAACTTTAACAGGAACCTGAGGAAATTCAACCTCCGCCCTGGTGTCTTTTCCCTCACTCTCATACCACTGGAAAATATAAGCGTCTTCATCCTCAGCTTTCTTACATGTAGTAAGTACCAGGTTTGGAGCATTTATTTTGACAAACGAATATTCTGCCGGCAGCGATCCGTTGTGAACGCCGGTTAAAAATGGTATCAGCCTGTAGTTAAAGTCGTACCCTTTATTAACAGTATTTCCATCCCGCCAGCTTCCCTTATGCGGATATAATGAATACTCTATCTCATGCTCTCCTCTGTCGGCAGTCGGATCAGGCCAGTCGGGTGAACGCAGCAGCGAAAGTCTCATTATATTATCTTTAACATCGTAACCGTATTTAGAATTGTTAAGCAGACTTACTCCATAGCCGTTGTCCGATACATCAGCCCAGCGGATAGCCGGAACCTCAAACCTTGCCTTATTCCAGGGAGTGTTCCTTTGTGTTGAACGCTGTATATATCCATATGGTATTTCGTAAGTTGCTTCGGTATCCTGGACGGCCAGCGGAAATTCCACCTTAAGCATCGTTTTTTCCTCCCACCAGTCAGCATCAGTAAGAAAATCAATTCTGTCGATGCCTTTATATAAAATTATATCCTGCCGGAAGAACGAAGAAGGAAAGTTGGGAGTTGGAAAATCTTTTACCACACCGGGCTGAAGGTAATCATGGTAAACACTCAGCACAGTTCTGACAGGACCATCCTCTTTAAGTTCGATCTTCTTAAAATTCACGGGATACTCCAACCCTGTCCACCCGATATTCCACGCATCCCACGCAGTTGGTTTGTCTTCAAGCAGCTGAAGCCGGTTGCCTTCACCCGCCAGCACTTCCTTTTTATTCTTCTTATCGTAAATACTTTTTATCCAGCCGCTGTCGGGATCCACTGTCACCTTATAATATTCATTTTCAATTGTATTATTGGAAGCAATTTTATTTCCCGGCAGGTCATTACCGGATCTCTGCTTCAGGTAGTAAACCTTATACCCGTAGGAAGGCACACCATCGGCTATAAAAATGATCTTATCCTTATAAGTATCTTCTTTAATTAATTGTGAAGGGATTACTTTACCATCCTTGTCATAAACAGCATAAGAAGTTAAGTCACCTTCCGGAAGCTCAAACTGCACCACATCTTTACGTTCCCAGGAAAGAGGATTGAACACAACCAGGGGTTTCCCGTCTTTAACAAATGAGGTATTAATATTATTGGTAATATTTTTAAGAGCTTCGTCTGTATTATAGTCCGCGATATCAAGTGAGTGTTTATATGTTTTCATTGCATCTATATATATCTCCCTTATACCGGAACCGGGCAGCAGATCATGGAACTGGTTAAGCATCACTCCCTGCCATGCCTCCTCAAGATCACTGCTTCTGTATTTTCCATTAAACAAGAGATTGGAAAGAGAGGATAACTTTTCGGTATTCGTCAGTTTTATTTCACTCAGGCGGTTATATTTTTTCATTTTAGCCTGGGTTGTATAAGTGCCGCGGTGATACTCAAGGTAAAGCTCATCATCCCATACAGGTACATCTGAAAGGTCCTGCTTCTTCAGCCAGTCAAGATACTCCTTAGTAGTTCCGTACACCACGTTTGGGTATATATCAAGTGTTCTTAAATGCTGTATTCTGTCGATCATCTCTATGGAGGGTCCGCCGCCATGATCCCCGACGCCGAACAGCACGAGCATATTGGTAAAGCCGGTGTTTGCTTCAAACTGCCGCAGCCAGTCGACCAGTCCGTATGCCTGGGTTATCGTATTCACATAATCGAAGGGGAAATATGATAGGATCTTTGAACCGTCGGGTGACTCCCACCAGAAAACACGGTAAGGAAAAACATTTGTATCGTTCCAGCCGATTTTCTGAGTAACGAAGGCATCGATGCCGGCATTCTGATAAAACATCGGCATATTCCAGTTATAGCCGAAAGAATCGGGATTCCATCCGATGTGAATATCGGCTCCAAGTTCCTTCTTAAAATATTTTTTTGCATAGAGTATCTGCCGCATCCAGGAAGGACCGTCGATAAGATTGCAGTCGGGCTCAATCCACATCCCGCCGATAGCTTCCCATCTTCCGGCAGCCATTTTTTGTTTAATCCCGCTGAATACATCAGGGTAGTAATCTTCCATCCACTTATAATACTGTGCCGCACTCTGTGTATAGGTGAATTCCGGTTTCTCATCCATCATATGGAAGACTGAACTGAAGGTATTTTTGCAGACAGCAATAGTTTCCTTCTCCCTCCACAGCCAGGCAGCATCTATATGCGCGTTGGAATCGAAGAAGAGAGTAAACTTTTTAGCATATTCCTTTATTGGCTGAAGCTGCGACCGGACCTCGTCCATTGAGGTCTTAAACTTCTGAATATCCCCGTTTCCAAGGGCATCTATATCGACTTCGGCGGCAAGTTTCTGCAGCAGTTTATTAAGTCTTGCTTTTTCCTCTTTGTTCTGTTTCGATTTATCTGTTCCCGGATCGGTCCTTACACGTGCATTTGTCTGGTAAGTATCAAAGCTCAGCAGTTTCTGACCAACTTTCATACTTAAAGAGAAATCCAGAATAGACTGCCTCAGGTCTTTGGTACCGGCCATATCAATCCTTGCCCGGAGAAGACGCAGCGGTCCCCCGGTATTGATCGCTTTTATTGCAATAAGAAATTTATCCCCCGGTTTCGCATTCTCTGTTAACGTAAATTCACCATCCCACGGAAAGTAACCCTTATTCTCTCCGTTCACATAGAAGTAGCCGTAATCATCAACCGATACAAGAAAAGTGATCTTCCCTTCTACGGGCTTCCCGAGTATGGTTTCCGGAAGTATGATCTCTTTCCTCAGCCAGCAGGAATCTTCGTAGTTCTTTTCATCCACTCTCAGAATACCCCATGATGAATCATCGAAACCTGCAGAGGCAGGGTCGCCTTCGATCGGTTTTGCCAGGTCGGGACTTATCCTCCAGTTGTTAAAACTGTTCGCGGTAAGCGAATCAAGAGCATCAGATAATTTATCAACGTTGGTCTGTGCCATACTCATAACCGAAAATATTATGAAGAAAAAGATGACTGCTTTATAATTTGAATTATTCATTTTGCTACGGGATTTGTTGAAGGGATATGCTGGTTCTTGTTTTCATTAGTACAAATCTACATAAATCACTAATTATTTTTAATATCAGGTAAGGTTTCTCTTTCTTCATAATTAAAATCTTAATTGAATAATTTCTGAATTATCCGTAAATACATATATAAATTATAGAAGGTGGAACTATCTAAGGGATTACAAATGAAATCTCTCATAATTTTTTTGATGGCTTTATTAAGTTTTGCCGGCTGCTCAACTACTCACTACCTGAAATATTACAAATCCAGTAAACAATTTTACGAACATTATAATAGATTCGCAGGCAAGACGGATATCGAAGTGGTTCTGTCGAATGACAGCGTAATGTACTTTGATAACCATTCAGTGATAAGAAATGACACACTATACTACTTTAAAACTGAATCGGAGGAAAAGAAATACAATCTGCCCAGCAGCGGTATACGGAGCATCCATTACAATGCTTACAAACAAAAGAAAGCGAATATAATACTGGATAATGGCCTGAAACTAAAAGCCGGATCAATCGTTGTCTCTGCTGATTCCATCAGCTTTATAGGAACCAGGGAATGGCTTGGCAAAATACCGCTCGTGCCCGTCGATGAACTTAAAGTGGTAAGCTATAAAAATCACTGGAGAGCAGCGGTGACCGGAGCTCTCGCCGGAATATTACTCGGCGGTATTGTGGGAACAACAGGGTGGGTTTTCCACCCTATGGACGGCGGTATGACCGAACAGTTTGATCAGGCGAGTGCAACATTTATAGGTGCGTTCACGGGATTGCTGATCGGACCGGTCGTCGGTTACTTTATCGGCTGGAACATTAATTATCAATTTTCCCCGTAGAGCAATATGGTTTTAGTTTTTCCTTAGCTGATCCAGTAGAACGGCGAGAAGAATTACCACACCCACAATTACCTGCTGAACGTAGCTTCCTACATTTAAGAGATTTAACCCGTTCCGTAAAACAGCGATCAGCATAGCCCCGAGGAATGTTCCGATGATTGTTCCCCTGCCCCCAAACAAACTTGTCCCCCCTACAACAACTGCAGCAATCACATCGAGTTCATACATTAGTCCCGCATTCGGCTGACCCGAGTTTATCCTTGATGCCAGCAGAATACCCGCCAGCGCAGATAATACTCCCGATATAACATATACAGAAATCAGTATCCTGTTCGTTTTAATACCGGCAAGACGGGCTGCCTCAACATTTCCCCCTACCGCATAAACATATCTTCCAAATCTTGTTCTGGTTAAAACAATATGTGATACAATAAAGACGATTACCATTATAATAGTCGGAACCGGGATACCAATAATCCTTCCCCCTCCGAGATAGGCGAATACATCAGGCAGCTCCCAGATGGGTCTTCCTTCAGTATAAACAAAAGAGGCCCCGCGCCAGATCGTCATTAAGGCCAGGGTAACTATGAAAGGAGTTATCTTAAACCTTGTGACAAAAATGCCTGCTATATAACCAGAGAAAACTCCGAACAACAATCCCGCAAGTATACCAAGGGTGAGACTCACATAAACAGGCATATCAATTTTAATAACACTTGTGGCAAGTATTCCAGCAAATGCCACCAGTGAGCCGACGGATAAATCAATTCCGGCAGTCAGAATTACGAATGTCATTCCTGCAGCGATTATTGCTGTGATTGAAGCCTGGAGGGAAATATTAAGAAGGTTTTCTGTAGTAAAGAAATACTGCGAAAACTGCGAGAATAAAATAATTTCAGCAATTAAGGCAAGGCCTATACTGAATTCGCTTATTATTTCAACCAGTCTTGCTCTTTTGAGGTCAGCCTGCATCTTTTACCTTTGACGAAAATTTTGTTGCCAGATCCAGGATCTTTTCCTGGGTAACTTCCTCACGTGAAAGCATTCCTGTTATTCTCCCTTCGCACATCACCATGATCCTGTCAGATATCCCCATAAGCTCAGGAAGTTCAGAAGAGATTACGATGATACCCTTTCCCTGTTCTGCAAGTTTATTGATCAAATTATAGATCTCAAATTTAACACCTACATCAATTCCCGATGTGGGTTCATCAAAAATGAGGATATCAGAATTGGTTTCGAGCCAGCGGGCCAGCACTACTTTCTGGCGGTTGCCGCCGCTTAGTGCCTCAACACCGGTTTCAATAGATGGAGCTTTAATCTTCAGCTGATCGAACTGTTTCTGCGATTCAGAGATCTCTTTCTCTTTATGAATGAATAGTAAACCTTTCATATTATCGAGACTTGACACAGCGATATTTTCACGAATGCTGAGATTCATAAAGAGTCCCAGCAGGTTTCTGTCCTCCGTCAGCAGTCCCAAGTCCTTTTTTTATTGCGTCACGGGGAGACCTTATCTCAGCCTCCCTGTTTTTAATAAATATCCTGCCGCCGGTTTTTTTATCGGCTCCGAACACAGCACGCACAAGCTCACTTCTGCCTGCACCTACTAAACCTGCAAGTCCGAGAATCTCGCCTCTCCTGAGACTGAAAGAAACGTCACTTACCCTGTCGGAACTTAAATTTTCAACACGTAGAATTTCTTCACCCTTTACTGCCCTGTTCTCAGGGTATTCATCCGCAAGTTCGCGACCTACCATAAGCTTTATGAGAAAGTTCTTATCAACATCTTTCATATCAGCCGAGTGAATAAATTTACCATCACGAAGCACCGTTACCCTGTCGCCGATCTCAAATATTTCCTCAAGCCTGTGCGATATATAAATTATCCCTACGCCCTTATCTTTCAGTCGGTTTATTATCCCGAAAAGATTTTTAATTTCTTTACTTGTCAACGGGGCTGTGGGTTCATCCATGGCAAGGATCTTAACGTTGCCGACAATAGCTTTGGCTATCTCAACCATTTGACGTTCGGCAGTACTTAGTCTGTACACCGGCATGCTCACATTAATTGATTCTCCCAGCTGTGATAATACTTCTTCAGCTTTAATCTTCATTTCTTTTTCATTAAGGAAGAGAGCATCCTTTATCTCCCTTCCAAGGAAAATATTTGAGGCAGCGGAAAGTTCGGGAACCAGCTTAAAATCCTGGTAGATAATACTGATTCCAAGTAACTGAGATTCAGATGGAGAGTTGTACTCTACGGGCAAACCATTTACTAATATTTCTCCTTTATCCTTCCTGATTGCGCCTGATAAAACTTTCATCAATGTGGATTTGCCGGCCCCGTTTTCCCCTATAAGGCAATGAACCTCGCCCGGCTTCAGGTCAATCGAAACTTTATCTAATGCGAGTACACCGGGATACTGTTTAACAATATCCCGCATCTCCAGGAGATTGCTCATTGAGGATTTTTCTGATTCTGAAGAGATTCTTTATCGACTATTCCCACTTCAACCGGAACGTTCTTAGGTACTATCTTACCACCAAAGTAATCATTAATTATATCAATCGTTTTAACACCGATCTTTTTGGGATATTGAACAACATCTGCTTTAAGAGGCGAGCCTTTCATTATAGCATCAACTGCAGGCGGCGTAGCATCATAACCGATTATGTAAATTCCTTTTCTGTTAAACTGTTTTACCGCATCGAGCGCCCCGAGGGCTGTATCATCATTTATTCCGAATATTCCGTCCAGCTGCGGATTTGCCTGAAGAACATCCGCGGTTACCTGAAGCGATCTGTCGCGTACACCCTGACCGTTAACATCTGCCGCAACGGTTATATCGGGGTATTTGTCAATTGCTTCTCTGAAGCCTGCAACTCTGTCGAGCACCGAAGTTATTGCCGGCTGATTTATTATAGCAACCTTCCCCTTCCCGTTTAATAACTTCGCAAGATATTCACCTGCAAGTCTGCCGCCCTGTACATTATCAGAAGCGATATGCGAAACAACTTTTCCTTCCTCTGCAGCAATATCTGCAGTAAATACCGGGATACCGGCTTTATTGGCTTCGGCTATACCTGGGCCTATTCCTTTCGAATCTACCGGCGATACGATAATAGCATCAACCTTACGTGAGATAAAATCCTCTATCTGTGATATCTGCTTGCCAAGGTCCCAGTCGGCTGAAGTAATAATAAGCTTATAACCGTACTTGTCGGCCTCTTTCTTTAGTCCTTCCTCAAGGTCGCGGTAGAAAATATGTCCCCGCGTTAAGAGACTTACACCTATTGTCTTTGTATTTTTGCCGGGATTACCTTCATTACCGCCGCAGGATACAAAAGTTACCGATAAAAGTACTGTAAGAAAAAATGAGAATATTTTGTGCATATTTCACCAGAGAGATAAGGGTTAAAACATTTTCAAAAATTTACCGTCCCAGCAGGATTAGTTGCTGAAAAACATAGTATTAAATGTAATTAAATCTGAAATTTAAATTAAGTGTCTTTACTTATAATAAATAAAAGAATTATATGCAGGTTATCGGCTGATGAACAGTGAAAAAAAACGACTCGAGGAACATTCGAAGCGGGAGAAGGACTGGAAATTGTGGGGACCATACATGAGCGAAAGACAATGGGGAACAGTAAGGGAAGACTATAGTGCTGACGGTGATGCATGGAATTATTCGACGCACGATAAATCAAGAAGCATGGCATACCGGTGGAGCGAGGAGGGTATTGCAGGAATATGCGACCGAAAGCAGATCCTTTGCTTTTCCGTCGCCTTCTGGAACGGAAAGGATCCGATTATAAAGGAAACCTTTTTCGGATTATCAGGCCCGCAGGGTAACCATGGCGAAGATGTTAAAGAATATTTTTATTACCTGGATAACCTGCCGACACATTCCTACATGAAGATGCTTTATAAATACCCTCAGGACGCTTATCCATACAAGGACCTGGTTGATGAAAACAATAAAAGAAACAAAAATGATCGGGAATATGAACTCATTGATACCGGGATTTTTTCTGATGACAGGTATTTTGATATTTTCATTGAGTATGCAAAGAATGGTCCCGGGGATATACTAATTAAAATTACAGCGCATAACCGGGGACACAAATCAGCTGAACTCCATATTATCCCCCAGCTATGGTTTAGAAATACCTGGGCCTGGGGATATGATGATGATAAACCGTACCTGACGGAAACCGGCAGACGTTTGATCGAAGCTGATCACAAAAAACTGGGACGTTATTTTCTCTATTCGGAAAAGGGTGAACTTCTTTTTTGTGAAAACGAAACAAATACAGAAAGACTGTACGGCATTGCTAACAAAGGGAAAGTTAAAGACGGGATAAACGATTTTGTTGTTAATGGTGATGACACAGGACTTAACCCGGAAAACGAAGGTACAAAAGCTGCAATAAGCTATAAGACTAAAATAAAAGGTAAATCAAATGAAGTTATTCGTCTGAGATTAACTGCTGAGAAGCAGGCGGATTTTCTTTCCGGATTTGATGCTGTATTCCTTGAACGGAAAAACGAGGCCGATAACTTTTATAATGATATCCAGAAAAATCTTAATGATAAAGAGAAAAAGGAAATTCAGCGACAGGCATTTGCCGGCATGCTCTGGAACAAGCAATACTATCATTACGATATCTCAAGATGGCTCAGTGGAGATCCGGAACAGCCTTCGCCCCCGGCAGACAGGTTAGAGGGAAGAAATAGCGACTGGATCCATCTGAATAATGAAGATGTTATTTCTATGCCCGATAAATGGGAATACCCGTGGTACGCAGCGTGGGACCTTGCGTTTCACTGCATACCTATTGCACTTGTTGATCCTGACCTGGCAAAAAGACAGCTGATACTGCTTACCCGCGAATGGTATATGCACCCTAATGGTGAACTCCCTGCATATGAATGGAATTTTTCTGATGCTAATCCTCCCCTTCACGCTTACGCCGCCTGGCGTGTATATAAAATTGATGAGAAGGCAAGCGGTAAAAAGGATATTGCATTCCTTGAATCGGTATTTCATAAACTGCTGCTTAATTTTACCTGGTGGGTTAACCGGAAGGATACTCAGAACCGGAATATTTTCCAGGGAGGTTTTTTAGGATTAGATAATATCGGGATTTTCGACAGGAGTACGGGACTCCCGGGATATGGACGGGTAGAGCAGGCAGATGCTACCAGCTGGATGGCTATGTACTGTCTTAATCTAATGAGAATATCTATTGAACTGGCAGAAAGCAATCCGTCTTACCAGGATATGGCTTCAAAGTTCTTTCAGCATTTCCTTTATATCGCAGGAGCAATGACAAATATTGCTCACCGGGGAATAAATCTCTGGAACGAAGAAGACGAATTCTTTTACGATGTTCTGACCCTTGATCAGAAATACGACAAACAGATCAGGATCAGGTCAATGGTGGGTCTTATCCCGTTATTTGCGGTCGAGGTTCTTGAACCTGATCTTGTAAGCTCACTGCCGGAATTTTCAGAAAGACTCTCCTGGTTTCTGAACTATCGTAAGGACCTGGCCTCGCTTGTTTCCCGATGGCATATTCCCGGCAAAGGTGAGCGACGTTTACTTTCGCTGCTGAGGGGGCACAGAATGAAGCGGCTTCTATACAGGATGCTTGACGAAACTGAGTTTCTTTCTGATTATGGAGTAAGGTCACTTTCCAAATATTACCTGGAACACCCATATTCTATGAACCTGGGAGACAATGATTATACAATCAACTATGAACCGGCGGAGGCGCAAACCGGACTATTCGGCGGCAACTCTAACTGGAGAGGTCCGATCTGGTTCCCGGCGAATTTTCTTATAATTGAATCGCTTCAGCGTTTTCATCATTATTACGGTGATGAATTCACTGTAGAATACCCTACCGGGTCAAATCATTATTTTACCCTGCAGGAAATAGCTGATAAGCTGACGGAAAGGCTGATAAAAATATTTACAAGGGATCCCGGGGGGAAAAGACCTGTTTTTGGACAGAATGATAAATTTCAGACTGATCCTCATTTTAAGGATTATTTACTGTTCTATGAATATTTTAACGGAGATACGGGTGAAGGGCTCGGGGCGTCACATCAGACCGGCTGGACCGGTCTCATTGCAAAACTTCTACAGCCCCGCGAAAAAGAATAGATCAGAATAAGCAGAAGGTGTAGTAATAATGCAGCAGACATATATTAATTCCGGAAAACGGAATCAGGAAGTATTTAATTATTCCCTGTGTTTAAAACCAGAAAGGATAATAAAATGCTGAATCCATATGAGGATTTAAAATCACTAAAAGAAATCCAGCTTAACATTTTCCGGGAATAACAGGAATGCGTTCCCCTACATTCCTTCCTTTTTCTCTTCCTTTTTGGTCTTATTTGCATCAGAAGCCAATCTTAAAAGCTTTCTGAAGTGAGCCATTTTGTCTTTATCAGACATCAAAGATTTATGTTTAAATCTTTTAACGACCTGGCTCAATTTTATATCCCCCTGACCATCATGCTGTGATCTTCTACTAAGGTAATCCTTGAGTATTCTCACCTGCTCTGAGGTCGGTTTGTTAGTTAGATTTATCTTGGGCATAGTGCTCATCAACAATTAATTATTATCGTTTTTTATTATGTCTGTCTAGGGGGTAATATGCGCCCTGTAAAAGTAATTACATCGGCAAATAAAAACAAGTATTTGGAAAAATTCCTAATATTTAGTGGTTTTTAGTCAACCCTCCTATCCAGGTTACTAATTTTAACAATTCCGGCTTTCGGAAAGTTCCCCTATGCATTGAAATCAGCCCTTATTTCCATATCTGTCGAGGTAATAAGCCGACATTACCAGTCCAAGATGAGAAAAGGCCTGGGGACAATTTCCGAGATATTCACCCGAATCTGCGTCAATTTCTTCTGAGATAAGACCTGTATCACTCATATATCGTTCAAAGGATTTGAAAATTGAAGAAGATTTTTCTACCTGGTTCATTATCGCCAGGGCAGAAATGTACCAGTAAATACAAAGGATAAAGGTACTCTCATCTCCGGCCAGCCCGTCATCCGAACGGTAACGAAATATGAAAATCTTGTTTTTACCCAGTTCCTTAAATGTATTATCCATAATTTTCTTCGTAATATCTTCATTCCTGTCAAGGAACTGCACAAGCACAAACAGGAAATTTGTAGCATCCACATTTTCGCCTCCGGCATACTGCACCAGGTTTTCTTTTTTTGCATCGTAGCAGTTTTCCCATATCCAGTTATATATTTCACTGCGAAGTTCTTTAAGATCATCGGTTTCGGCTTTTGTGAGTCCCAGGTCATCCTTCATTCTTAATGTTCTGTCTATTCCTACCCAGCACATAACTTTACTGTAAGTATAGTGGTACTGGTGTCCCCTTACCTCCCAGATCCCGCTGTCAACGTCTTTCCATTTCGTCCTGATCTTTTCAACAAGCGCCAATATCGAATCTTTATCTAATATAATATTATCCTTCTGATTCTTCGCCATAAAATAATGAGCGTCAATCAGTGATCCGTAAACATCGAGCTGCAGCTGGTTGGTTGCATTGTTTCCGATCCTCACCGGAGCAGAATTCTTATACCCTTTCATCTTCAGTTCCACTTCTGTTGGAGCACGGTCACCCCAAATGGTATACATCGTATTTATATCAAAGTTCTCTTCTTTATGTCTCAGTGCAATATCCTGGACAAATTTGAAGAAGCTCTCGGCTTCCTCTGTATAATCTGCGATATGAAAAGCATACAGAGTAAATGTTGCATCGCGCACCCAGACATACCTGTAATCCCAGTTCCTTATTCCGCCGATCTCTTCCGGTAAAGAGGTTGTCGGGGCGGCTACTATGGCTCCGGTCGGATAAAACAGCATCATCTTTAATGTTATAAGAGATCTTATGAGCTGTTCTTTGTAATAATCGAAGAAGTGTCCTTTGGAAACCCATTCTTCCCAGAAACTTCTGGTAGATTTTTCGAGATCCTGTCCTTTATAGGATGAGTTATGGTTTTTAAGTATATATTCAAGAATCAAATTTTTTTCTTCACCTTCTTCTAACGGAACCGTTAGTTCATATGCCATCCCGTTCTTTTCAATGGCGGTATTTTCCGGAAAATGGAGCATTAGAGTGTTGCCTTGCTCTCTTACCTGTATAGTTGTCCCTTTTACACGGAAATCAGCATTTCTCCTCGCATAATCGGGTTTAGGTTCATACAGCAGTTTTACTTTACTGCTTCCCTTAACACCAACCAGCTTCCTTACGAAAAAATGATTATTACATTCTTTCACTTCCTGGGGAACCATAAAATCGTGTATATGAAATTCCTCTTTGTTTCTCTTAAACCTGAATTCTACAATTCCTGTATTCTCAACATAATTACTCCCTACAGTAAAATCGGGCATCTCAACCTTGAATGTTCCGCCGCTTTTATCCAGCAGCAAACCGAAGACACTTGGTGAATCAAAATTCGGAAAACACAACCAGTCAACCGAGCCGCTTTTTGAAATGAGGGCTGCTGAATGAAGGTCGCCCGTCATGTAATAATCTTTAATGGGATGCATGTATTAAGTCCTTATTTTAGAATCTCTTATAGCGTTAAAACTACGAAGATTAGCTTTCCCTCAGAATGATCTGGGTGTTATTCCATTCACAAAAAGATATTACTGTGACAACGTTAACAAACTAGCCGGTGCCTTTATGAGTAATTAACACTATAAAAGTGCGGAGGTTAGTGATGAAAACGATAAAAGGAAATTTAATTTTAGTTATAGTTCTGATGGGGTTATGCTCTATGTTTATTTCTACACGGGCAAACCCACGATACAGTGATTCCACAGAAACTGCAGTTAACCATAAACTAAATGATCAGGATATATTAAGAGCCGTAAAAACTGAGCTGCTGATCGCTCCGAATATAAATCCCGATTCTCTGAAGATAAGTGTGGATAACGGGACAGTCACTCTTTCAGGCAGAACAGACAATATTCTTACGAAAGAAAGAGCTGCTAAGATCGCAGAATCAGTTATGGGAGTACTGGCCGTAAATAATAATATTGAGGTAACAAAGGCACTGAGAAATGATGCTAAAATAAAGGATGATATTATAACCGCTCTGGCAAATAATCCTGCAACAGATGCATTCGAGGTAAATACTGAAGTAAATAACGGTAATGTTGTATTGTCTGGCCAGGTTCAGAGCTGGCAGGAAAAGGAACTTTGCAGGAGAATTGCGGAAAGTGTAAGAGGTGTCCGTGATGTAACAAATAACATAAAGATAAATTACATCGCATTCAGGAGCGACAAGGATATTAAAGCTGACATACTCAGCAGGTTAAAATGGGATATTTATGTAAACCAGCAGTTTATTAATGTATCGGTTGATGACGGCGAAGTTTCATTAAGCGGAACTGTAGCAAGTGCAGCAGAAAAAGAATGGGCGTATGAGGATGCATGGGTAAACGGTGTTAAATCGGTTAATGATAACGATCTTAAGGTCCAGTGGTGGGAGAACAGTTCTCCGCAGGCGCATCAGGAGAACATAATTTTAAGAAATAAGGAGGTAAAGGCTGCGCTGGAGCAGGCATATATACTGGATCCTAAAATTATGTCGGACCGCGTGAACATAAATGTTAATAAAGGAACGGTAACTCTCCGCGGTACGGTAACCGATCTCCAGGCAAAGGAAGCTGCTGAAGAAGATGCCCGCCGTACTATCGGGGTTTTCCAGGTACTCAATGATCTGAAAGTAGAGCCCCGGTCAATTCCCGAAAGAGTGGAACTGGAGAACAGGGTAAAGCGGGAATTAATGCACAATCCTGATGTGGATAAATTCAAAATAGAAGTATCCGCACAAAAGGGCAAGATCTTTTTGACAGGAACTGTCGATAACAAATTCGAGAAAGACGCAGCAGGAAAAGCAGCCTCATCAGTTAAAGGAGTTACCGCGGTACAGAATGATATTGTTTACCAGGAACCCCAGGTGGAGGCGAGATCCGATGAAGAGATCAAAAAGAGCATTGAAGAACAGCTGCACTGGGACCCGGTAACCAATACAAGGAATATTCACGTTAATGTTGAGGACGGTGATGTTACACTGACGGGGTTTGTAGCTACCCGGCTGGAGAAATCAACTGCGACACTTGAAGCTTACCAGGGAGGAGCGAAATTTGTGGATAATGAACTTGGTGTGACATCCGGACCATCATTTGTTGATGAATAAAAAGTGCTTTGATCGGTTTATGTCATCTCATGCAGAATGGTCACTCCTGAACGGCCAGCCCCGATCCTGCGCGGCGAGGGAGAGATCTAAAAGCAGAAACGCCCCGGCGGGGGCGTTTCTATAATCAAAGAAATGAATTCTAATAATTATTTGTTGTATGAGTGAAGCAGCTTCATATAGTTAGCACGCTCAAATACAGAAGGATCGGCAACATTCATATAGCTCATACTTCCGCGCATCATCTCAACTGATTCATACTCATTAACTTCCATCCAGAATTTCAGCTTGGTCAGTACATCAGATATATGTCCAATTCCGTATTTCAGGAGACATGAGAGCATCTGAGTTACTTTTGCACCCACCATTAACATTTTAATTACATCAGTTTCTGAATAAATACCGCTGGTTGCTGCCATATCAGCGTTAACTTTCTTGTACAGCATCGCAATCCATCTCAGCGGCAGTCTCATCGACATCGGAGTACTTAAAAGAACATTAGGAGTAACTTCAAGTGTTTCGAGGTCTATATCGGGCTGATAAAACCTGTTGAACAGCACCAGTCCTTTTGCACCTGCTTTATCCAGCTGCGATGCCATATTGGCTACAGAGCTGAAATAGGGATGCATCTTAACAGCTACAGGGATGTTTATGCTGGAAGAAACAGTTTTCACTATATCTATATAATCCTTCTCAACTGCAGGACTGTTCTTTGCGGGATCTGCAGCCAGGAAGTAGATGTTCAGTTCAAGAGCATCCGCTCCGGCCGACTCTATCTTTTTCGCGTAATCAACCCAACCGCCGAGTGATTTGCCGTTAAGACTTGCGATGATGGGGATATCAACTGCCTCTTTAGCTTTTTTAATATGCTCGAGGTACTCTTCGGGACCCGTCTTGAATTCGAAAGGCTCGGGGAAATAGGATGTAGCTTCCGCATAGCTTTCATTATGAACCGTTGTAAAATAATTCAGCTCGAGTGATTCGTGCTCTATCTGCTCCTCGAAGAGAGAATAAAGAACCACTGCTGCGGCTCCTGCATCTTCCATTAATTTAATATTCGAAATATCTTCTGATAATGGACTCGCTGATGGGACTATTGGATTTTTTAACTGCAAACCCAGATAGTTTGTTGAAAGATCCATTTTAGTTTCCTTTAATTTTATTCTTCAATAATTCTTATTCTTTATTTTAAGGCTTTCTGTCCTCGGCCATCTTCTCATACAATTTCCAGGTAGAGACAACGTCTTCCTGTGCCTCTTTCATAAGCTTCTCTGCTTCCTGCGGATGAGATTTCGTAAGCATTTTATACCTTGTTTCAAGATATGCATAATCCCTCAGAGGTATCTTCAGTCCTTTTGATTCCAGCTTGAAGGGATTCTTACCGGCAGCAACTTCATCAGGGTTATACCTGTAAAGCGGCCAGTAACCAGAATCAACAGCAGCTTTCTGGTTCTGCATTCCTCTGCCCATATCTATGCCGTGCGCGATGCAGTGACTGTATGCTATTATCAGGGAAGGTCCGTCATAAGCTTCAGCTTCAAGGAAAGCCCGGAGGGTCTGTGTATCATTGGATCCCATTGCAACCTTGGCAACATAAACATTTCCGTAACTCATTGCCATAAGTCCCAGGTCTTTCTTAGCCATCGGTTTACCTGCAGCGGCAAATTTAGCAACAGCGCCGCGGGGAGTAGATTTCGACATCTGACCGCCGGTATTAGAGTAAACTTCGGTATCAAGTACAAGAACGTTAACATTCTTTCCTGAAGCGAGCACATGATCAAGTCCGCCGTAGCCGATATCATAAGCCCATCCGTCGCCGCCCATTATCCATACCGACTTCTTAACAAGGTAATCGGCAAGACTCTCAAGGTGAACGAAGTCTTTCCTGGCTTCTGAACCAAGTCCGTTATTCATCTTAGCTTTCAGCTTTTCTCTAAGGGCATTAACTCTTTCACGCTGTTCATATATTCCTGCTTCATCCTTCTGATCGGCATTAAGCAGTCCGTTTACAAGTTCTTCACCGAGCTCTGCAGTATATTTTCTGAGAAGTATCTGAGCCTGATCATTGTGTTTATCTATCGCGAGTCTGAACCCGAATCCGAATTCAGCATTATCTTCGAAGAGTGAGTTTGACCATGCAGGTCCTCTTCCGTCTTTATCCTGTGCCCATGGAGTTGTAGGCAGGTTGCCTCCGTAAATCGAAGAACATCCCGTAGCGTTTGCAACTACAGCACGGTCGCCGAACAGCTGGCTTACAAGCTTAACATAAGGCGTTTCGCCGCATCCAGAGCAGGCACCCGAGAATTCAAACAGGGGCTGCAGGAATTGTGAATCTTTAACTTTACTGACATTTATTTTGGTTCTGTCGAGATCAGGAAGAGTAAGGAAGAAGTCCCAGTTAGCTCTTTCTGTTTCTCTCAGCGGAAGCTGTTCTTTCATATTGATTGCTTTCAGCTTCACTTCTTTCTTATTCTTAACAGGACAAACATCCACGCAGAGCGAGCATCCTGTACAGTCTTCTACTGCTACCTGCAGTGAATAATATAATCCTTCGCCGTAATCTTTTGCTCTGAATTTAACAGCTTTGAAGTCGGCCGGGGCATTCTTAAGAGCGCTTTCCTCAAATATCTTGGAGCGGATTGTAGCATGAGGACAGACAATAACACACTTGTTGCACTGTATACATATATCCTCATCCCAAACCGGGACTTCAAGCGCGATATTTCTCTTCTCATACTGTGCCGTACCTGTTGGGTAAGTACCGTCATTAGGAAGCTTGCTTACGGGGATAAGGTCTCCGTTACCGGCAATGATCTCAGCAGTTACTTCCCTGACGAACTCAGGAACATTACCTGCAACAGCAGGCTGAAGCTGAGTTTTACTTGTAACTTTATCGGGAACTTCTATCTCAAAGAGGTTTGACAGGGTCTGATCAACAGCGTTGAAGTTCATCTCAACTATCTTGTCGCCTTTTGCACCGTATGTCTTCTTGATCGATTTCTTGATCATCTCGATTGCTTCATCTTTCGGGAAGATATTTGAGATAGCAAAGAAGCAGGTCTGCATAATGGTGTTAATCCTTACGCCCATTCCTGTTTCATCGGCTACTTTGTATGCGTCGATGGCATACAGCTTCATCTTCTTATCAATCAGGTCTTTCTGAACTTTTTCAGGAAGAGAATCCCAGACCTGCTCCTTCGGAACTTTCGTATTCAAAAGGAAAGTGGCGCCTTCAACTGCGTCTGCCAGCATATCCATTTTCTCAAGGAATACCTGCTGGTGGCAGGCAACAAAATTAGCCTTATGAATAAGGTAAGTTGACTTTATTTCCTTTGGTCCGAAGCGAAGGTGGGATACTGTTCCGGAACCTGATTTTTTAGAATCATAAACAAAATAACCCTGTGCCGAGTAATCGGTTCCTTCACCGATAATCTTGATAGAGTTTTTATTTGCACCGACGGTACCGTCTGCGCCGAGTCCGAAAAACTTACCTTTGAAAGTTTCATCGTCTTCAACTGAGAAAGCAGGATCGACGTCAAGACTGGTATTGGTTACATCATCGATAATTCCAACGGTATAGTGATTCTTCGGTTTTGCTTCTTTAAGCTGATCAAGAACAGCCTTAACCATACCGGGTGTAAATTCTTTGGATGAAAGTCCGTAGCGTCCGCCGATTATTTTCGGATACTCAAACGGCAGGGTGCCTTCATTATACATTTCTGAGATTGCATTAACTATATCGAGGTAAAGAGGTTCGCCCGGTGCGCCCGGCTCTTTGGTTCTGTCGAGTACTGCTATGGATTTGGTTGTTTTAGGAAGAGCATTGATAAAATGTTCGATGGAGAACGGACGATATAATCTGACTTTTATCAGTCCCACTTTCTCCTCTTTCGACTGCAGGTATTTTACTGTTTCATCTGCAGCCTCTGCACCTGATCCCATCATCACCACTATTCTCTCAGCATCAGGGGCACCAACATAATCAAACAGGTGGTATGATCTTCCGGTCAGTTCTGCGAATTTATCCATCTGTTTCTGAACAATGCCCGGACAGGCGATATAAAACGGATTTACTGTTTCGCGTGCCTGGAAAAATACATCGGGATTCTGAGCAGTTCCGCGAAGCACGGGATTATCGGGGGAAAGAGCGCGTTTCCTGTGAGCGATCACCAGGTCTTCATTCATCATTGCCTGCATATCTGCAGGAGAAAGCTGTTCAACTTTCATTACTTCGTGCGAGGTTCTGAAACCATCAAAGAAGTGAACGAAAGGCACTCTTGCCTCAAGCGTAGAAGCCTGTGCAATCAGGGCAAAATCCATAACTTCCTGAACAGAATTCGATGAAAGGAGCGCGAAGCCTGTGGAACGGGTCGCCATAACATCACTATGGTCGCCGAATATTGACAGAGCCTGTGCGGCAACCGATCGTGCCGAAACGTGGAATACTGCGGAGGTCAATTCGCCTGCTATCTTGAACATATTCGGGATCATTAAAAGGAGTCCCTGGCTGGCCGTAAATGTTGTTGTAAGAGCACCTGTCTGCAAAGCACCGTGAACACTTCCTGACGCACCGCCTTCACTCTGTAACTCACTCACCGAGGGAACTAGTCCCCATATATTTTTCATTCCTACTGCTGACCATGCATCGCACCATTCGCCCATATTTGACGAAGGGGTAATGGGATAAATCGCTATAACTTCGTTTGTATGATAGGCAACGTACGCAGCCGCTTCGTTTCCATCAATTGTTACTTTTTTCCGTTCCATTTTCCTTACCATTAATTTTTTGAGAAAATCGCATAAAATGTTGAATACATACTGAGCCAATTTTTATACCAGCAATTTTGGTTCAAAATGAAAAGAAATGAGTAAAACCATTACCAGTATTGACAATCAAAAGATGTGTATTTCAGCTAAATTCTCACATCTGAGATAATTTTTATTGAAAAATTCATCACAAAAATCCCCTGCATTTTACTCTTTCAGAATCCCTGATTAAGCTGTTCATAGGCCACTCTCCTGACCTTCGTAGAAGGTCCAAATTGTAGAATAAAATATTACCCTCCCGATCCTCGTAGAGGATACATTATTGTAGACTGCACCCCCTGCACATCAACCAACCTCGTAGAGGCTGCACTATTCCCCCGGTCCTTATGTGAAGGACACAATAAAAGATTAACTTCAAAACCATTAGATTTGTATCTAAAAATCAGGAACTTATGGCTAAGCAGAACAGAGAGATCGAGAGAAAATTTTTAATAACCGGTGATGAATGGAAAGGAAATTCCCAGGGAATTCTCTACCGCCAGGCATATTTGAGTACAGAACCCGGAAGAACGGTAAGAGTCCGGCTGGAAGGTGAGGAAGGAAAGCTTACGATAAAAGGACAGAAAAAGAACGGGGCCGGAGATGAGTTTGAGTACGACATCCCCGGGGATGAAGCAGCATATCTGATAGACCATCTATGCCTCAAGCCATTCATTGAAAAAATGAGATATAAAATAAATTATAAGGGGAATACCTGGGAAGTTGATGAATTCTTCGGCGCAAACCTCGGCTTGTGCCTGGCGGAAATAGAACTTGATTCTGTGGATCAGAAATTTGAAAAACCAGGGTGGGTCGGGGAGGATGTAACCGAAGATTCGCGGTACAAGAATGCTAACCTTGTAAAAAATCCCTTCAGCAAATGGTAAACCAGATTGTCGTTTGTTTTTAATCAGCTTTGCTGTCGGTTTTAAGCAGCATTGCCGTCGGTTTGAATCAACTTTGTTGTCGGTTTTAACCGACGGATCATAGGCTATTCCCCCCACAACAATTTAGCATTACAAACCCGTTTGTTTTTGTTTTAATAGTAGTAGTCACGGGGTTGTGCCGTAGTTTGAGGCCGGGATGAGGCCGGGATGAGGCCGGGATGAGGCCGGGATGAGGCCGAAGAGTTTATTAGTCCCGGGGTTATCCCGTAGTTGGAGGCCGTTTGTAGGCCGGATGTAGGCCGACAGATGGCCGGGAGAAAGTATTGGTTACGGAGTTGTACCGATTTAAAACCAGGAAGTAATTTAAAAGATCTTATTTAAAAATCCACTCCTTGCCATCGTTTTTTTAATCAGCTTTGTCCTTGGTTTTAACCTGCTTTGCCGTTGTTTTTAACCGACGGACAAGAAAATACTTTCCCTCTCACACTCAGCTTCACTTTATATTTGCATTTTTGACAAATGTCCCTTAATTCTTAGATTAGATTTTCCTTAAACAAACAATAAAATTATGAAAGCTATTCTATCCGTACTATTTTTTACTTTAATCAGTTATACAGTTTCCGCCCAGGTCAATACCGAAAAATACAGAGAAACCAATGATTCAACCGGGTTCTCCGGAAATGTAGATATCAGTGCTACGGCAATTACCGGGAATACAGATTTCCAGCTCATAAACGGTGATACCAGGTTAAACTACAACTGGGGAAAAAGCTACACATTCTTCGTCGGCAGTGCCGGGTACGGCTGGCAGGATAGGGAGGCATTTTCCAACCAGGCCCTGGCTCACCTGCGGCACGTATTGTCTATGAGTGATTTTCTCCAGCTGGAATTTTTTCTTCAGTTCGATTACAATAAAAAACGGCTCCTTCTCTCACGAGAGCTTGCAGGTTCCGGTGTTCGCCTTAAGCTTATCACGGAAAAGAGTATAAAAATAAGGTACGGACTCGCATATATGTTCGAGCACGAAAAATATGACCTTCCCGCTAACTCATCTCACGGAAGACTTACAGATGCAAACCGGCTAAGCAGCTACATTACCTTCGACGTGCTGCTTAAGGATGGATTTAATTTTGTTTCCGTTACATACTTCCAGCCGGAGATTACCGAATGGAGCGACCATAAGGCAATATCTGATAACTCGTTTGTTTCGGAGCTGAGTTCACTGCTGGATATAACGTTCGGCGTCAGTCTCCGCTACGATTCGCGCCCTCCCGATACAATTAAAAAACTGGATACGGTAACTAAGTTCGGGCTGTCGTTCAAGTTTTAGGGGAACACAATAGCGGATGTTGTGCAGCATTACTACTCCCGTAAATACAAAACCGGTATCCAAAGGAGGTTTTAATCTCGGAACCCTGCCCGCATCTCCTGTATCCTGTCTCCTTATGACGCTTCTTATTTTTGTCTCTCACAGGAAATTGAAAGTTGTAAAGATTGAAGATTAAGGAGACAGCCTGTATTCTGATCAGCACTTTTGGTTGGCTGAAGAGGCGATGTCCCTAAATAACAATCTTTAATAATTATCAAAGATTCAGTATGTTTAATTTTACTTTAAAATATATTCATATCGTTTAATTAGCGGGAAAAAATAAATGGACAAAAAAATCACATGGACCAAAATTGATGAGGCCCCGGCATTAGCATCGTATAGTTTACTGCCAATCGTACAATCCTTCACTAAAGGCTCAGGAATAGAGATCGAAGTAAAAGATATCTCCCTTGCAGGAAGAATTATTGCCAACTTCCCCGAAAACCTTACTGAAGAACAGAAGCTACCCGATTACCTTGCACAGCTCGGTGAACTAACTCAATCGCCCGGCGCTAACATTATAAAACTCCCTAATATCAGTGCATCTATACCACAGCTTCACGCTGCCATAAAAGAACTGCAGTCGAAAGGTTATAAGATTCCTGATTACCCTGATGAACCTAAAAATGAAGAAGAAAAGAAACTAAAGGAAAGATTTTCTAAGGTGCTTGGCTCTGCTGTGAACCCGGTTCTTCGTGAAGGAAACTCCGACCGACGTGCCGCAGCTTCAGTTAAGAAGTTTGCTAAAAAACATCCTCACAGGATGATGAAACCCTGGCCTGAGTCGGGCTCAAAATGCCGTGTTGCTCATATGGACCAGAAAGATTTTTACGGCTCCGAACGTTCAGTTACTCTTAATAAAGAAGATGTTGTTAAGATCGAATACGTCGGCAAGGATGGAAAGACAGAAGTCCTTAAGGAGAACCTTAAGCTGAAGAACGGTGAAGTTATCGACGCTGCTGTTATGAATGTTCGCGAACTCCGGAAGTTCTATGCAAAGACAATTGAAGAAGCAAAGAAGGAAAACGTGCTTCTCTCACTTCATCTGAAAGCGACGATGATGAAGGTGTCCGATCCTATTATGTTCGGCCACGCTGTTATGGTTTATTATAAAGACGCGCTTGAAAAACATGCAGATACACTGAAGGAGATCGGCGCTAATCCTAATTACGGACTGATGGATATTCTGGAAAAACTGAAGAAATTACCTGAGGATAAAAGAAAAGAAATCGAAGCCGATATAAATAAAGTTTATGAATCCCGTCCCCAGCTCGCAATGGTCGATTCAAGGATCGGCAAGACAAACCTTCACGTCCCGAATGATATCATTGTCGATGCTTCAATGCCGAACGTTGTGCGCGACGGCGGTAAGATGTGGAACGCTAAGGATGAACTTGAAGACTGTATAGCTATGATCCCCGATCGCTGCTATGCAACTATGTACGGTCAGATAATCGAAGACGCAAAGGAAAAAGGACAGTTCGATCCCTCAACAATGGGCGCTGTTTCTAATGTGGGACTTATGGCTCAGAAAGCAGAAGAGTACGGCTCGCACGATAAAACATTTGAAGCTCAGGGTGACGGCACTATCCGCGTTGTTAATGCAGAAGGCAAAGCTCTCCTTGAACAGCAGGTTGAGAAAGGAGATATTTTCAGGATGTGCCAGGCTAAAGATGAGCCTATACGCGACTGGATAAAACTTGCAGTTAACCGCGCTCGCGCATCTAATACTCCTGCTATATTCTGGCTGGATGATAACAGAGGTCACGACAAAGAGATCATCGCCAAGGTTAACAAATATCTTCCCGAACACGATACAAAAGGTCTTGAGATCAAGATCCTTAAACCTGTCGATGCAATGAAGTATACTCTTGAAAGAACGAGAAAAGGACTGGATACAATCTCAGTCACCGGAAACGTTCTTCGTGATTACCTCACCGATCTTTTCCCTATTCTTGAGCTCGGAACCAGCGCAAGGATGCTGTCGATCGTTCCGTTGTTAAAAGGCGGCGGATTATTTGAAACCGGTGCCGGCGGTTCCGCTCCCAAGCATGTTCAGCAGTTCTTAAAAGAAAATCACCTGAGATGGGATTCACTGGGTGAGTACTGCGCCCTCGCGCCTTCCCTGGAAATGATCGCTGATAAAACAGGAAACGCCAAGGTCAAAATATTAGCGGAAACACTTGATATCGCTATCGGCAAATACCTTGAGAACGGACGTATGCCTTCAAGGAAAGCCGGCGAAATCGATAACCGCGGAAGTTCATTCTACCTGGCTATGTACTGGGCAGAAGCTCTTGCGGCACAGGATAAAGATGCCGCAATGAAGGAAAGATTTACGAAGATCTATAATGAACTGAAAGCAAATGAAGAGAAGATCGCGAAAGATCTTATCGATATTCAGGGAAACCCAACCGAAGTAGGCGGCTACTACCTCCCTGACGATAAGAAAGCTGCAGCAGCTATGCGTCCCAGCGAAACCCTCAACAAGATCATCGACACGATGTAATCACAACTTTGAACATAAAAATACCCCTGAGCTTCCGCAGGGGTATTTTTGTTTAGAACATCTCTCTCAACCTTTGGATGGTCTTTCGGAGATTTTACTCTCGCCGGATCTTATACCATCAATTATCTAGATTCTTTCTTTATCACGATCGTGTTCAACATCGAGGTCAGGTTGAATGCTTATTTAACCAAAATTTCATATATTTATACAATTAGAAAAGGCTATAAACTTTATGACAAAGTTAAGTAGAATAGAAATAAATCCAGAAGTATTGACCGGGAAACCCGTAATTAAAGGAACCAGAATTCCGGTAGAACTAATTGTTAAGCTTGTCGCTCAACGTTGGACTGATGAGCAGATTATTGAAGAATATCCTGCTCTCAACAAAGAAGATATTAAGGAAGCATTGTATTACGTAGAGAGTCTGGTTCGTAATGAAGAAGTTTATCCTGTTTTCAAGAAGTAATGAAATTTCTCATCGATGAAAATGTGGGGTTCTCAATCCTCGATATGCTTCAGAAGGAAGGACACGATGTTAAATCAGTCTCTCAACTCTATCCGTCTTTTGAAGATAAGTTAATCCTCGAAAAAGCCGCACAGGAGGAGAGGATTATAATTACAAATGATAAAGATTTCGGTTATTTAATTTTTAAATATCAACTTCCTGCGGTTTCTATTATTTTGTTCAGATTTGAAGAGGAAGATATCACCTTAAAAAAGAATGCGCTGAAAACAATTCTAACTTTGCCGCAGGAAAAAATAATAAACCATTTTATTGTTGCCAGCGAAAATAAAATCCGTATAAGACCTCTTACCCTAACCTAACACACTCAAACGTAAACTATTTATTAGTATCCGATTTACTATAGTACCATTTGGCACTATTTCAAATAAATCATTTTATTTATATCCGAGAAAACCGGGATGTTGTTTTCGCTTCTTACCATTATCTGGTAGATATAAATCCCTGATGCAAGTCTGGATTTTCCAGAACCAGTTTCACTGTGAGTCTCCGGGGTGAATTCCACCTCATAATAACCTCCTTCCTGGTATTGGTTTACTAAAGTTTTAATTAGCTCCCCTTTTACATCATAGACATACAGCTTAACATATCCTCTTTCCTTTAACTGGTAAGAAATCTTTGTGGTTGGGTTGAACGGATTGGGAAAATTCTGGTATAGACGATAATCGCTAAATCCTTGAGAATTATCCCCGTCGATACTGGTTAATACTATGTGCCTTTCAATCGAAGGACTTGATTCATTCCCCTGGCTATCAACTGCGGTAAGCTTGAAGTAATAATCTGAGATACCAGGAAGGACTATATTCAGGTAAAATGTATCAGTCACTGAGGCAGCTAAATTCGTTGAATCTATTATAAATCCCTGAACTGTATCTCTGTATAGATTGTAATGACTGAAATCAGCCTCGGTGTTTTTGTTCCAACTTAAAATAATATAATTGGTATCCAGTGCGGCGGTGAAGTTAAATGGTATTGCCGGCGCCAGGTCATTATAAGCATAACGCTCACCGAATGGACCGCCGTAAATCCCTATATCACTCCTGCTTCCGTCTACATCTAATATCACTGGGTCCCCGGCATCAATAAGAGGTGAGAACATCTGGAGGTGAAAATCCTGATTAGATGCGTCATAGAACATCGGGTTTGCAATAATATTGGTGGTATCTGGCGTGAAATTCCTAAAATTGATTTCATTATTCCAAAGGCTATTATACTTAGCAGTTATGAAAGAACCTCCTCCTGGGTCAAAACGGATGCCATTTTGGGCATTTTCTATATGATTGTTTCTTATATCCAGATCAGCTCCAATAATGCCGACATCCCAATTTCCATTATTACCTATAATGACATTATTTTGGATGATATCGGAGTAGGAGAACATCGCAATATGACCCTGGCCATAAAACAAATTATTTTTTAAGATTGAATTCGTTCCATCATAAGCATCGGTGCAGGAATTACATATAACAATATTATTAAGAAATGTAGCCCTGGAATTTGTCCCGCCGCCAATGCCGCTGGAACCATAATTAGTTGCATACACAATATTTTCCTTGATAATTGCCTGCGAGAAAAAATTAGAGATCCCGGTATCTGTATTTCTAACTATATTCTCATAAATAAGAGGCTTATTTTGAAAGGCTGTCCATACTTGTATGCCTGTGTTTGCAGCTTGAACTTTACAATTATTAACAGTAGAGTTTCTATTACCTCCACCAACATAGATCCCCATACCTGTACTACTATTAAATGAATAAATATTAAAATTAGATAATAAACAGCTATCAGCAACCTCTATACTATAGCCTGGATAATTTTGGACATTTCTTGTGTCGATTATACAACTGTCAGATCCGGCACCGATAAGTGTTAGACCATCAATCATATCCACTACCTCCTCGTATACTCCATTGGCCACATATATTGTGTCACCAAAAGAGGAGATGCTTATAGCACTCATTATGGAGTCTGCTGCTGTCTCCCAGCTGAGGTATGGTGGTGTGTTGCTGCCTTGATGGCTTACGTATCGGACTTCGGCATCTGCGTAATTAGAAATACTAAAGATCAGGAATACAAAGAGTATCAAATTTCTCAAAACATACTCCTGCTGAAAGAAAGGTTATGACTGAAGGCTGCACTCATTTGGATCCCCGAAACCTTTTTATCGTAAATGCAGATGTAATTTAGAGAACCAGCTACAGAGAATCAATAAACCTGGTGCCCTACTGAGATATTTATGTTAATTCCGTCAGTTGAATGACGGTATTTACGTTAATTCAGTCAGTTGTGTTGACGGATTTTACGTGAATTCCGTCAGTTGTACTGACGGTATTTGCATTTTACTGGTATTCGTCCCAGCTTTTTACGGGGAGTGAGTCGAGACTGTAGTGCTCGATCGACTTGATGAATCTCTTAATAAACTGAACATTTGTGAATAACGGGATGTTCAGATCTACAGCTTTACGGCGGATAATATAATCACTGTCGAGTTCTACTTTTTCTGCTGATTTCGGGATGTTGATAACAAGATCGATCTTACCTTCCGAAAGATATGTGAGAATACCCGGCTCAGCATTATCAAAAGGACGGTAAAGTACTTCTACATCGATGCCGTTCTCTTTGTAAAAATCTGCCGTTCCCTTCGTTCCGTAAAACTTCAATCCCATTTTTTTCAAAGTTAAAAGATCTTCCAGCAGCTCCGCTTTATTTTTCAACGTTCCGGTTGAGAGCAGTGCCGCTTTGCGCGGAAATTTGTGTCCCGTTGATAAGAGACTCTTCAGAAATGCTTCATTAAAATCATCGCCGAGACATGCAACTTCCCCTGTAGATGACATTTCAACACCTGTAACAGGATCAGAACCTTTCAGCCTGGTAAACGAAAACTGCGAAGCTTTGATGCCCACATAATCTAGATCGAAGGATGATTTATCTATTTTCGGCACTTTTTCACCGAGCATCAGCTTTGTTGCGATCTCTATAAAATTGATCTTCAGCGTCTTTGAAACAAACGGGAAGCTCCGTGATGCACGGAGGTTGCATTCGATAACCTTCACATCGTTATCTTTCGCGATGAACTGAATGTTGAACGGTCCCGTTATCTGCAGTGATTTGGCTATCTTCTTTGTTATTGTCTTAACACGACGCATAGTTTCAAGGTATGTTCTCTGCGGAGGAAGTACTATTGTCGCATCACCCGAGTGAACACCGGCATTTTCAACATGCTCGGCAATTGCATAACAGAACAGGTCTCCGTCATCTGCTACTGCATCAACCTCAATCTCTCTTGCTTCAGTAATGAATTTGCTGATTACAACAGGGTGTTCCCGGCTGATGTCGGCCGCTTTTTTAAGATAGATCGCGAGCTCTTCATCGTTGAGCACTATACTCATTGCCGCACCGCTTAAAACGTAGCTTGGTCTTATGAGTACAGGATATCCAACTTTCTGAGCGAACTGTTTTGCATTTTCAAGGTCGGTGAGTTCTTTCCATTCCGGCTGATCGACATCGATATCGTCAAGTATCTGCGAGAACTTGTGCCTGTTTTCGGCGTTATCGATCTGTTCAGGTGAGGTGCCTAAAATTTTTACTCCCGCCCTGTGAAGCTTCATTGCAAGGTTGTTGGGTATCTGGCCGCCCATCGAGACGATTATTCCTTCGGCGTTTTCCTTTTCATAAATATCCATCACCCGCTCAAAGGTGAGCTGTTCAAAGTAGAGCTTATCGCAGATGTCGTAATCCGTACTTACTGTTTCCGGATTATAGTTGATCATTATCGTGCGCATTCCGGATTTATTCAGTGCCATCACCGCGTTTACACAGCACCAGTCGAATTCAACCGACGAGCCGATCCTGTACGCCCCGCTTCCCAGCACAATTATCTGGTTCGGTTCACCGGTTTCAATATCATCTTCTTTGCCGTGATAAGTTGTGTAGAGATAATTTGTCTGTGCAGGATATTCTGCGGCAAGTGTATCGATCTGCTTAACCACAGGGATCACGCCCAGTTTTTTTCTTACCTCCCTTACGTTCAGCTCTTCATCATTTATCAGCCGCGATATCTGAAGATCAGAGAAGCCGTTCATCTTTGCTTCACGCATAAGAGATTCGTCCAGCTGCGTCAGTTTTTTTCCATTCAGTTTATTTTCCGTTTCAATAATGTTCTGCATCTTGTACAGAAACCAGCTGTTGATCTTAGTAAGGGAATGAAGTTTATCTATGCTGTATCCCTTTTTTAAGGCGACGGCAATTGCAAGGATTCTTTTATCTGATGGATGAGCAAGTTCATGGTCGAGGTCTTCAAATTCAAGCGAATGTCCCGTAAAGCCCGGGTAACCGAGATCCAGCATCCTGATTGCTTTCTGAAGTACTTCCTCGAAGGTTCTGCCGAGCGACATTACCTCACCAACCGACTTCATCTCCGATCCCAGCTCATTATTAACCAGCTTGAATTTCTGCAGATCCCAGCGCGGGAATTTTAATGCAACATAATCCAGTGCCGGTTCAAAGCAGGCAGATGTCTGCTGCGTAATTATATTCTCCACCTCATTAAGTGCATATCCCAGTGCAAGCTTTGTGGCGATAAAGGCTAGCGGATAACCGGTTGCTTTGGAAGCCAGTGCCGAGCTTCTGCTTAGGCGTGCATTTACTTCTATTATCCTGTAGTCATCCGAGTTCGGATCAAGCGCATACTGGATGTTGCACTCGCCTACCACTCCCAGGTGCCGGATAAGCTTAATACCAATAGAGCGAAGCTTAAAGTTCTCTCTTGCCGATAGTGTCTGTACCGGTGCGATTACAACACTGTCGCCCGTATGTATTCCCATAGGATCTATGTTCTCCATTGAGCAGACGGTTATGCAGTTGTTAAACCTGTCGCGTACGATCTCATACTCAACTTCCTTCCACCCATACAATGATTCCTCAATTAGTATCTGACCCGTGAAAGCAAATGCCCTCCTTGCTTTCTCCACCAGTTCTTCCTTTGTATTTACAATCCCTGACCCCAGTCCTCCCAGTGCATAAGCAATCCGCACCATCACCGGGAAGCCAATCTCCTCAGCCGCGGCAACTGCTTCATCAACTGACTGTGCCGTTTTACTTAATGCAACTTTCAGATCGACTTCCCTCACACGGTCGGCAAAGAGGAGACGGTCTTCAGTATCCTTAATTGCTTCAACGGGAGTACCGAGAACTTTAATACTATACTTTTCTAAAATTCCTTTATCGTATAAGTCAACACCGACATTGAGTGCTGTCTGTCCCCCGAACTGAAGCAGTATGCTGTCTGGCTGTTCCTTCTGAATTATTTTTTCTACAAAACCTGTCTGGATCGGAAGGAAGTATACTTTATCGGCAAAATCCTCGGAGGTTTGTATGGTAGCGATGTTGGGATTTATAAGCACTGTAGAGATACCGTCTTCCTTAAGCGCCTTTATCGCCTGGCTGCCCGAGTAATCGAACTCTCCCGCCTGCCCTATCTGCAGCGCACCCGACCCGAGTATTAAAACTTTCTTTGGTTTTCCTCTTTTATGCATCATAGCGCCCTCACAAACATATCGAAGATGAATTCACTGTCGTCGGGACCGGGGGAAGCCTCCGGGTGAAACTGCGCGGCAAAGAACGGTTTGGATATATGAATAATTCCTTCGTTAGTACCGTCGTTATCGTTCACGAACCACTCCCGCCAGTCCTCCGGAAGAGTTTCGGTTTCCACTGCATACCCGTGGTTCTGAGAAGTGATGTAAGTTCTTTTGGTTCCGGTCTCGTTGCACGGCTGATTATGTCCCCTGTGGCCGTATTTTAATTTGTAAGTATTCGCGCCGGCCGCGAGTCCCAGTATCTGACTCCCGAGGCATATACCAAGTATCGGAATATTTCTTTCCATCGCCTTCTTTGCATTCTCAATCGTTGCAGTACACATCTTGGGATCACCGGGACCATTGGATAAAACAATCCCGTCCATTACCTCGTTCTGAAATTCATAGTCATATGGTACGCGAAGCACAGAAATATTTCTTCCCAGGAAAGCCTGTATCACGTTGTTCTTTGTGCCGCAGTCAACCAGCACAACTCTTTTCCCGTTGCGCTTATACTCAACAGGTTCCTTAACACAGACCTCACCGACAAGATCAAGTTTATTGATGTCCTGGAATCCGGGATCAGAACCGCCATCAAGTATAATCTTGCCCAGCATCGTTCCCTGGTCTCTCAGCTTCCGTGTAAGCATCCTTGTATCTATTCCTGATATCCCCGGGATCTTCTGCTCTTTCATCCAATCGCCCAAAGATCTCTTCGCATTCCAGTGTGAATACTCTTCGGAATAATCCGCCACCACCAGGGCGCGGCAGTGGATTGCATCAGACTCGAAGTTCTTCAGCATACCGTTTTCTTTTTCATCTCCCGGCACGCCGTAATTCCCTATTAATGGATAGGTACACACAAGTATCTGACCCCTGTAAGAGGGATCGGTCATTGTTTCAGGATATCCAACCATACCCGTATTAAAGACCACCTCGCCGTTTGTGTTTCCTTCATATCCGAAACTCTTTCCTGGAAATTCTGAACCGTCTTCAAGTATCAGTTTTGCGTTTTTTGTGCCTGTCATTAAGTCGTAGCCTTTCATATATTTTCTTAGATGACCCTGCTCAGTGCGGTCTGTCTCACAGCAGACGCAGTAAGCCGGGTATTTCTTATTCGATTACTTATTGGTTCTTCAAAGAAGCCGGCCGTTCGGGTACTGATTAAGAGGATTTGCAGGAACCGGCCGTCCGGACAAAAAAATAGCCACTCTATGAGCGGCTAAAAAACTCAGTTAAACAGAAAATATTTATGAATTTTAATTTTTTGCTGGTCAATTGTTTTCCGATTTGAATTGTTAATATACAGCAAAGAGATTATAGTATCAATTTTACAATTTAATAATTTGATTATTATATTGGTCAAAAATAAATTCACTTAAGTAATTTATTTTAGTTTTAACAAAACAGAAAATTTTGATAATTAACTATCTTTCTCAACTAAAAACTTCATTGGGGATCTTCAACTCATTAAATAACCAGCTTCATTTTATCATTAAAAACACAACTCCCGTTACAGCCAATGAAAAACAAGAAAGCTCCAAAGACTTTTATCCTGGACACGAATGTTATTCTGCACGACTCAACTTCAATACTTCAATTCCAGGAGAATGATGTAGTAATACCTCTTACCGTAATAGAAGAGCTTGATCATTTTAAAAGGGGCAGCCAGGTTATAAATCTTAACGCAAGAGAATTTGCACGGACGCTCGATTCCCTTACAGGTACAGCGATATTCAACGGCGGTGTTTCGCTGGGTAAAGGAAAAGGAAAAGTACGTGTAGGTTTTTCGCGCGGCATAAGTTCTGAGATAAAAGAACTTTTTACCGAGGATAATCCCGATCACCGGATCCTTTCGCTGGCGCTGGATACCGTTAAGAAAAAGAAAGACCCCGCTTCGGTAATCCTGATTACAAAGGATGTGAACCTGAGAATGAAGGCAAAGGCTCTCGGCATCCATGCAGAGGATTATACAACCGACCGTGTCGGCAGCGTTGAGGAACTATACAGCGGCAAAGAAGTGGTTGAGGATTTTGATGATGACCTTATCATCAAACTGTTCCAGGCGCCGTACGAGATCGAAGCAAAGAAGATCCTTAAGAAACTTCATACAGAGCCCATTCCAAATAAATATTATATCTTCAGAAACCCCAACCGCTCGGTGCTCGCATATCTCGATAAGGAGATGGAGTTTTTCCGGAAGGTTGATAAGAATACTATCTACGGAATCAAACCGAGGAATGCGGAGCAGACTTTTGCAGTAGAGGCGCTCACCAATAATGATATTCCTCTTGTTTCACTAACCGGCAAGGCTGGAACCGGTAAAACTCTGCTTGCGCTGGCAAGCGCCCTTAATGTAAGGAAGAATTACAGGCAGATATATGTTGCCAGACCGATTGTTCCATTAAGCAATAAAGATATCGGTTTCCTGCCGGGAGATGTGCAGAGTAAAATTGAACCTTATATGCAGCCGCTGTGGGATAACCTTCGGGTAATACAGGATCAGTTCTCTGAAACAGATAAGCAGCACCAGGCGATCAACAGTATGATTAAGGATAATAAGCTGGTGATTGAGGCGCTTTCATATATAAGAGGACGCAGTCTGCAGAGGATATTTTTTATAGTTGATGAGGCCCAGAACCTTACGCCCCACGAAATAAAGACTATCATCACGCGCGTTGGCGAGGGTTCCAAGATCGTATTCACAGGAGATATATACCAGATCGACCATCCTTATCTTGATTCGCAGTCGAACGGCCTGTCGTACCTGATAGATCATTTTATGGGAGAAAAATTATACGCCCATGTTAACCTTGAGAAGGGCGAAAGATCAGTACTGGCAGAACTTGCAGCGAACCTATTATAGAATTAAAAGAGACCCTGAAACAAGTTCAGGGTGACGGTCAAGTATAGTCGTGAAGTGAGATTCCTGTCCGGTCAAAAAGTCAGGACAGGTTTTCTCCATCGGACCAACATAGTCCCCGGTATGGGATATGAATTAGAAATTTATAGGGAATAACAGGGATATTTCTTTTTTATTTTTCAACTTATTAGTCGTTTTTTAATCATATAATCGCTTTAATTCAACTTATTAGTTGATTTTAATAAATCATAATAATAATTTTGTATGGAAGAAATTGCAAAATCTGAGGTTCAAAGCTTTCTAACTGAATTCCGGACCAAGATGGATATCTTTGATGTAATATTCGAAAATCGGGAAAAGAATATTCAGGCACTTCTTGATCTTGAAATAACATCTGTGAAGAGGAAGCAATATCTCAGAACATTATTAGTGGAAGATTACATTAGCGGTCCTAATGCCGACACGAATGATAAATTCAGATTTCCTTACTGGGAATTCGGTAAATCAATAAAAAATAAGGATGTCTATATAAAGATCTCCTTAAATAAAGAAAACAAAAGTGTTATATGTATTTCATTTCACCTGGCTGAATTTCCGCTAAAGTATCAGTTCAAATAAATTGGAATTAAAATGAAATCCTTAGACTGCCCGACCTGCAATGGTAAAGCAGAATTAATTATTGAGAAAAAAAACAGAACTTTCCGCAGGCAAAAATTTGAAATCTTCGAGCATTTCTACAGATGTACAAAATGCAGGAATGAGTTCACAAATACGCAGCTTGATGAAGTGAATGTCAACCAGGTTTATAACCAATACAGGGAAAAGTATTCCATTCCCTTCGCCGAACAATTAACTCATGCCAGAGAATATTACGGACTATCTGCCAGTAAGATGTCAGAGATATTAGGTTTGGGAACAAACCAATATAGATTATATGAAAACAATGAAATGCCTACTGAGAGTAACGGCACCCTGCTAAACCTGGTGATTACTACCAGGGATTTCAGGGATATTGTCAATAGGAAAAAAGATATCATCAAAACATCAGAAAAAATAATCTCTCATTTAGATAAGTTAATCGAAGAGGAAAAAAGGGTTCGCTTTGATCTGAAGAAACAGTTATTCGGGAACTCAATAATTCCTGATCGTTTTTCAGGTTACAGATTACCTGATTTTGGAAAATTCGCAAATATGGTTCTGTTCTTTATAAATTATGCTTCATTCAAAACCAGGTTGAACAAATTCCTGTTTTATGCTGATTTTGCTTATTACAAATATTTCGGCAGATCTATTTCGGGTTCCGCATATGCAGCTATTCCTAATGGTCCGGTTCCGGATCAATATGAATATAAATTCAGCCTGCTGGCCGAATCTAAAATCATATCTTTAGAGCTTGATACTAATTTGGAAGCCGAAAGATTTGTTGCCTGCAAAAGCTTCAGGCAGGATCTTTTTGAAAAGGATGAATTGAGTATAATGGAAATTGTGCTTGATCATTTAAAGTTCAAAAAGACCTCTGATATTATTGAATTATCACACAATGAAGCCGCGTGGAAATCCAATATTGACGGGAAGAAATTAATTAGTTACCAGGCCTATGCTCCGAAGCTGATTGAATTTTAATCTGCGATTTCATTCGCAAATACGTTAATCCGCTCAATTCAATCTTCAGATCCCGAAATCAATTCGGGATGACAAGTTCCTTTAATCCGCCAATTTCACCCCCTCGGGCGGGTCACCAATTCCATTTTAATCTTCCATTCATTATCTTAAACTATTACACACAAAATATTTAGAGATTTATGCAAAAAACCTTTACCAAATTTGTTTTATTCCTGCTAACTGCGGTTTTATTCACCGGCTGCCTCGAAGTAAATACCACCATTCACCTGAACAAAGACGGGTCAGGTACACTTGAAGAATCCGTTTTAATGAGCAGTCAGGTTGTTCAGATGATATCGGCATTCGCGGCCTCATTTGATTCCACCGGAACAGATTCATCTTCCTTCAGTTTATTTAAAGAAGATCAGCTGATTGCTGATACAGCTAAGTATGGAAGCGGCGTCAGATACGTGAGCGGCCAGGAAGTAAAGAAGGAGGGGAAAGAAGGATATAATGTTACCTATGCTTTTAATAATATTAATGATCTGAAGATAAACCAGAACCCGAATTCCAAAATCGATATGGAAGGTGTGGAGTTTGAAGAAGATACCGCCCATGAATTCCTTCATTTCGATTTTCATCCTGGTGAACCTTCGGAGCTTACAATTAAGCTGCCTGATATGAATGATCAGGATGTTTCAAACGAGGTTACTACCCAGGAGGATACATCTGCATCAGAAACGGAAGGAATGGATGAGCTGCTCAAACTGATGAAGGGTATGAGGATCGCACTTAACCTGGATGTAAACGGAAATATTACACAGACCAATGCAAGTTATGTCAATGGTTCCAGCATTACACTGTTCGATATAAATTTCAACGAACTTCTCGATAATCCTGAAAAACTGAAAATGTTCAAGCAGCAGAATCCCAAAAACCTTGAGGAGATCAAGAAGATCGTTGAGAATCTGCCGGGAGTAAAGGTTGAGCTTAATAATCCTGTTAATATAAAGTTTGATTGATCACTTTTCGACAAAATTCCTGCCGTCTGCATTGTTTAAGTCGGTAAAGATTTAAACATTATAAAGTCTTATTTTATACTGTTTAATTAATTGACTTAACGATGCAGACATTCACTTATCCGCCATTTCACAAGTTTCTATACCGTTACGGGAATATTCCGGTAACAATCATCCTGTCGATTTACCTAGTGCCTTCGGTTGTGTACATTGACAAGAACCTGATCTATCTTATCCCTGTTATCCTGCTTCTGCTGATGATATACCTCCTGAACAGGCAGTATCTGCTTCTTTATAAAATTGTGCCCTATAAAATTGAAGCTGACGAAGAGAAGATAGTCTGTACCGATTTTCTCTTTTCACAGAAGGAATTCACCATTTACTACAGCGATATTGAATCGCTTACAGGAGGGATATTCGCCGGCAGGCTTTCGGGAGTAATGAAAGTTTGCGACAGGAAGAACCAGGTCTGCATTGGTTTCTTTAACAAACTGCGAAATGCAGATAAACTGCAGACGATCCTTCTCAGCAAAGTGCCGCGTCCGGTATATGATGATGTGGTTGAACGGGTCGGATTGAAGACCAAAAAGGATGATAAAAAGGGTGACAATAAAGGCAGCAAGAAGAAATAACCTCCCATTTTGACTTAATAGTTTACGCCCCTTTCTGTATTTTAACAGGATATTTATATTTCAGTGATTTATCCTTAGCCAGGTATTTTAACTTTGCCATCGGATTTATCCATTGCAAGGTATTTATCCTTTGCCCCCGGATTTCCCGGGGATAATTGGTGACAATGTAGGAACTTAAACCGTTTTAACGGTTTCTCTAAAAATGTACTTATGAAAATAGCAGTATTATTATCCGGCGGAGTCGACAGCTCTGTCGCTCTTAAATTACTTAAGGATGAAGGCCATGATCTCACCGCTTTTTACCTGAAGATCTGGCTGCAGGATGAGTTCTCATTCCTCGGCGAATGTCCCTGGGAAGAGGACCTCGAATACGCGCGCGGTGTCTGCAAACAGCTTGGTGTTCCGCTGGAAGTTCTTCCGCTCCAGAATGAATACTGGGACACTGTGGTAACCTATACCTTAACTGAAATCAAGGAAGGCCGTACTCCCAATCCCGATATCTTCTGCAACAGTCTTATCAAGTTCGGCCAGTTCTACAGCAAGATCGACCCCTCTTTCGAAAAGGTAGCGAGCGGACATTATGCCAGGGTAGAAGAAAACGGCAGCTTTGCACTTAAGAGATCGCCCGACCCGGTGAAGGATCAGACATACTTTTTAGCATACCTAACACAGCAGCAGCTGAGCCGCGCCTTATTCCCTATCGGCAGATTTAATAAATCAGAGATAAGAGAGCTTGCCGGGAAGTCGGATCTTCCCAATAAAGCGAGAAAGGACAGCCAGGGCATCTGCTTCCTGGGACAAATAAAATTCGCCGAGTTCATTAAGCATCACCTTGGCGTGAAGAAGGGCGAGATTGTTGATATCGATACCGGTAAAGTTATGGGTGAGCACGACGGATATTATTATTATACAATAGGACAGCGGTCGGGTTTAGGACTTGGCGGCGGTCCCTGGTACGTAGTAAAAAAAGACATCGAAGAAAACAAGATTTATATTTCACGCGAGAATACAGCTAACCGTGCGCGCGATCAGTTTACGGCGGGGAAATTCAACTGGATAAATGAGGCGCCGGTTGAAGGGAAAGAATACCTGGTAAAAATCAGGCATGGAGCGAACTTTTATAAATGTAATATTGTTTACAAGGGAAAGGATGAGGCTGTTATATCGCTCAACAAATCCGATAGAGGGATCGCTCCCGGTCAGTTTGCGGTTCTTTATGATGAGGATGTTTGTCTCGGCGGAGGTGTTATTCTTCTTTAAAACACAAAAGGTGAGACCTCAACACTCTCACCATTTGTAAAAGAAAATTTTGATAAAATTTAGCTGGTATTTACCTGTCAACGCTGAATTTTTTCATTTGCCTTTGAACTTTTTTGGAGTTTGTGCGGGCAATAATTACCAGAATAGAAAGATAGAGGACTACTCCTATTTCAATATATTCCATTTATGGCTCCTTTGAATTTGAACGTTCGACAGAAATTGTGCAATTTTGGTGCCACCTGTCACATTTAACATTGTAGGAGAAATTGAAAATAATTCCCTTCTGCTAACATAAAAACAACAGGTAATTATTACAAGGAAATGGAAAAAAGAAGCCGGGAAAGTTTACCTCAAATCTGTCATGCCGAGCTTGGTTCGGCATCTAATAACATAATTTCAGGAGTAAAATGATAGTATTCTTCTCGGTCTTTTTTGCTGTTTATGCTGCGATAAACTATTACATATTTATCCGCGGCTGGCAGGCGCTTACTTTGGTTCCGCAGCTTAAAATCGTTTACCTCATCGTTTTTCTTTTTATCTCTTTATCATACATAATTTCAAAATTCCTTACTGACCGCATTCCCGCCATTGTGTATGACACGCTGCAATGGATCGGTTCCTTCTGGTTTGCGTTTATGCTCTACTTTGTGCTGAGCCTGGTACTTCTGGATATACTCCGTTTACTAAATCATTTCTTTTCGATCTTCCCCGCATCGCTCGTTAATAATTATGATGCCTGGAAGTTCGGAACGTTCATAGTAGTGATCGTGCTGGCATCCGTAATAGTTGCGGCAGGTTATATCAACACAAGGATACTGACCGTTAAGAACCTGGAGATTTCTGTAGACAAGGGCTCCTCCCCGCTGAAAGAATTGCGAATAGTTTCCTTCGCTGATATCCATCTTACTGCAATGAACAACGAGAAGTTCTTAAGCGGGATTATTGACAGGACAAATTCTCTCAATCCTGACATCGTGCTGATACCGGGAGATTTTGTTGATGAGAAATCCGACTGGCTTGATTCACGAGGGATCGGCAAGTCATTCTTCAGGATAAAAGCAAAATATGGAACATATGCCTCTACCGGGAACCACGAATATATCGTTGGAATAAAAGACGCAGCGAAGTTTATAACCTCTCACAACATAAAGCTGCTTCAGGATGAATTGGTTATGGTCGACAGTGCTTTTTACATTGCCGCCCGCGATGACAGAAGTAAGAAGCAGTTCACCGGCGAACCGCGAAAACCACTGAACGAGATAATGCAGGGAAAAAATGAGGATCTTCCGGTGATCCTGCTGGACCACACTCCGTTCGGACTCGAAGAAGCTGAGCAGAATAATGTCGATCTTCAATTATCAGGACACACGCACCACGCACAGTTGTGGCCGCTGAACTACATTACACAGATGATCTATGAGAAAGACTGGGGCTACTTAAAGAAAGGAAACACGCAGTATTATGTCACCTGCGGCGTCGGCACCTGGGGCCCTCCCGTCCGCACCGGCAGCCGAACCGAAATCGTTAATCTTAAAGTTTATTTCAAATAGTATCCGGTTACCCGTCTTGAAGTAATCAATAGCAAGAGTATCGAAGTCGGCGGTGCTGAGCACAATACATTGCATATTTCCGAAAAAAATTGGAGTTCCGGTATCGTATGTAAACTGGAAGACCCAGGCATCCTGATTTTCAAATTGAGCTTTCTCTGCGTATGTAGGTAATACGTATTCACCGGATAATTTACACCCGGTTAAAACCAGTATGCTGTCAAAAACACTAACATCTTCTCCAAGCCTTGTAACCTCCGCTTTCATATAGTCTAATATTCTGTTTTTCAATACTTCGGAATAATTATTAGAATATGCTCTGCTTATGTTATTCAGCGAGGCTGTATCCGGGAATAAAGTATTGAAACTCTGCTGGTTATAGTTGATGCTGGTTTTTATAACAACAGGCTTTGCTGTTATCTCATCTGACGGTTCGGTTATTTTATCATTACAGGCAAGGATCAAAAAGGATAGAAAAAGCAGAATACCAACTAATACAATTCTACTTTTCATTTTACCTTACTCCCACACTTATTTTAACGTTAACTTAATGAACCCCCGCAACTAAAACAATAGTTAGGTATTGCGGTACAGTGCGCGATGACTGTTAACAACTTCCGAGCCGGTAACGAACTGTCAGATGTAACGAAATATTACTCTCACTATTTCAACAGGAGTAATTTTCTTGATGATAAGAAGCTTCCCGCAGTTAACTGATATACATATATCCCGCTGGTCAGCTTCGAGGCATCGAATTCAATTGAATAGCTGCCCGGGTCCTTCTGCTCATTTACCAATACCTTAACTTCCCTTCCCATTACATCATAAATCTTAATAGTAACAAATTCTGCCCTGGGCAGCTGGTAATTTATTGTTGTCGTCGGATTGAAAGGATTGGGATAATTCTGCTCGAGTGCAAATTTATCCGGATTTTCAGTCTCTGCTTCAATTACTTTGCTGTACTCAAAACTTCCGTTAAAGTCAATCTGCTTTAAGCGGTAATTATATTTCCCCGGAGCTGGATGTTCATCCGTAAATGAATATGAATGCGGTTCTGTTGTGGTTCCATTTCCATTCATAAAACAGATTGTCTTCCAGTCAGGATTTTGAACATCTGGTTCCGATCTTTGAATTTCAAATCCTTTGTTATTCGTTTCGGCTGCAGTCATCCAGCTTAGCTGCACATTACTTCCGGAAACGTCTGCATTAAAAGAAACTAATTCTACAGGCGTACCGCCGTTAATCGTATGAAGAATGGTCCCGCTGTCTCCCGAAATCCATCCATTATCCTGATCAATAAAATCAATTGTATAAAGTGTGTTATTTGTGCCGGAGTTTTGAGGGACCCAGGAAAGCCCTCCATCGGTAGTCTTTTTTATCTGATTGCCATAAATGTACCATCCGACATTTTCGTTTATAAAGTAGAAATCATAAACAGAGGATACCTGAAGTTCCCAATTCATTCCTCCATCCGTAGTTTTATTAAGTCCGGATGATTCGATCCAGCCTATGTTATCATTTACAAATTGGATTCTTCCTCCCAGTAAGTTTGCCGCAACAGGGATTTCAGTCCACGAGGTGCCTCCGTCGGTAGTCTTGAAGATGACATGATCTCCGTTAAAATGACTTCCGGTAACAATAACAGTATTTTCATTTATTATACCTACTTTCCCCAGGAGCCCGTCAAATGAATTAAAATAGTCGAATCCCTGCCAGTTAACACCTCCATCGGTAGTCTTGATCAGGCTGGTTGTAAGCGAAAGCACAATGCACCACCCTGTATTTTCGTCATACCATTTAACATCTTCCACCGTTGGACCAAATGTATAAATCAATTGCCAGTTTGAACCGCCGTCGGTTGTTTTCATCAAATTACCCGGGTCCCTGGAATAAAAATATCCGGTACTATTATTTAGAAAAGTGAAGTTCCAGATTGTAGATACACCGAAATCTTTCTGAACAAACCAATCGATCCCGCCGTTAGTAGTATGAAATAATTTTATCCCGTTCAGGTCTGTTACCCAGCCGTTATCGGCATCCGTAAACTGGATCGAGTATAGAAGATCCGTCGTTCCGCTCTGTTGTGTGTACCATTGCGGGTAAATATTTAAGGCGGTAAAATAAATGAAAGCAAAAATGAGTGTGAATTTTAATTTCATAATATTTCTCCTTTATATCGGTTTGAGCCTCGCAACAACAGTTAATATGGTATCATCTCAAATTCCATTTCCTTATTGTATCGTGGATCTATAACCACATCCTGTACCACCAGCTGATGGTAGTAGCTGTACAATACAATCGTCAATGTATTATTTACCTCATAAACAGAATCCGGATCCGAACTGAATCTCGGGATATGATAATAACGTCTGCCAAAAGGAATTTTATCATAGTTTATCGTAAAGCCGTTGTCGGTTGATACTGCATTTGGAGTGGTGTGCGTGACTGCTTCAGGAGGATCAGGGTTTGAGACTAAGAATTCACTTTCAAATGCATATGCCGAACTCCCGGGTTCTTTTACCTCCATTTTTAACTTGTATCCTCCGCTCGGATATTCGCCTTGTATTACGCCTCCATAGTAACCCTGCTGCTGATCATTTCGGACTAGGTAGTCGGACGTGACTAAATTATCATTAAAATCATAAATATTGAAAGTGATATCTGATGTTGTTCTTAACTGGTATTCAAAGAACATATGTGCAACGAAGGGATTAGGATAGATAAGTGACAAAGAAGATTCCTGAGGTAATGAATCGGATAAAGCAGGATGTCCGTTATTTATACCAGGAAGAGGATAAGTATTAAAGTGGAATATCAGAAAGACTTTAACATCTGGTATAGGATTACCAAGAGTATCCTTTATTGTTCCGGAAAGCCCCAATTCCGGCAATGGCCCTGAATCGACAGAATTGCTGCAACTCAGGTTCAGAAGAATTACTGGCAATAAAGTAAATAATAAAATGACTCTCATTTTGTACTCTTTTCTGAAACAGATTTTCTCAGTCCGGACAATTCCCTAATAACTAATCCGCAGATCCCCGAATGCCATATGATCATTATAGTTTTCATCACCTCCGTCATCGCTTTCTAACCTGAGGATTTTCCCGGAGTCTAAATCCAGATCAATGCCTCTGCATTCTTTACCAGAAAATTCATTCCCGTATATTAACCTGCCGTCTACAAATATCCGGTATCTCATCTTACCATGATAATTAGCATAAGATGAGCCCTCCGCCCATCCTGCTACGCCTTGAAGGTGTCCTCCCTTTTCAGGTATCAGAAATTCAGCATATGCCGTTGTCCCGTCGTTTTTTGGATGAATGACAACGCCCTTGTCATATTTTATTCCGCATATAACCAGTTCATTTGTCCAGTAAGGTTTATCTAAACCGATGCCTACATTTATGTTACCCGAATGTATCAATTCCAGATCAGAGACATACACCTTTTTTACAGTCGACGGCTTTAGCATTTCAAGCAGTATTTTTGTACGCTCCTCAGTAAGATGGGCAAGATATGAGAACTCGTCCCGCGAGAGTGAATCTTTTACCTCAAGAGAATTATAGTTGGGAAATATTAATGTTACCTGTGCATCTCTGAACTGCATCCATGCCCGCTGCGATATCCTGAGGTTCTTTATGAAAACAGTATCGGATCTGTTTTTGTTAATGAGACTCTGGTAAACCTCATTCAGCGTCTTATCGCTGTCCTCAAAATAAGATCTTTCCTTCAGGTTAGTCTGAGAGTATATATTCTGGATAGAAAATATTAATGTCAGGATTAGTAATAACGTTTTCAATTATCCTCCGCCTTTATTTTCATATTCCTCAAAACAATGCCCGCCTGTTTACTAAATCCCTACAGTTATAAGGAATTCGGTTGAATGGCTTTTAACAGTTAATATCTGATTTGAAAAAGTATTTTGCAGACTATGATTGTAAATGATAATAATTCCAACTTTATACAAACCAATCAATGGAAATTCAACTCCGCCGCCGATGTTTATCCCAAATTCAGTTGATCTGAAATCGTCGAATACTGCACCTTCTGCATACTTGTTACGACCGATTAAAAAGTCTACTCTGGGACCAGCAATCCCATATAGTGTTGCAAAGGAAGTCTCATAGCGAAGTTTTGCCAGTAGTTCAATGGACAGGTAATCTAGGCGCGGTTTAATTGATAACATCTCTCCTGTGCCATCGGGTTGGTCCATCGTAGTAACAGGTAATTCATCTCGCGCCCCTTTTTGAAGGAAATGAATTCCGGTAACAGCGCTTAAAACAGGTAAATTGAACCACTCTGCATATCCGCCTACATCATAACCCAAAATAGTTTTATCGTAAAGGCTCAAGCCATAAAGGTAACTTCCTCTGGCATACTCCCAGTTTTGTCCTGAATATACCATCCCGGCTTTAATACCATAGGAACGAATTAACTGGGCATTAGTGTGATTAAATGCGATTGCAATAAATATAGTTGAAATTAAAACTTTGTATTTCATAAGTCCTCCTTCAAGGATGGAATGTTATTAAAGGACTGTTTTCCTGAGGTATCGAAGCTCCCTGATAGTGTCCCGTCTTATTACTCACCCCGGGTGTCTTATTATAACTTATTTAAAATTACGTGAATTTGGTATTAGGAGCAACAAATATTTGAATGTTGATTCGCAATTAAGATATGCCGGGTTGTGGGCCCGGCATATTTAAGTTCGTGTCAGAAGTTTACGGTGAAGCCGAATTTGAATTGATCGTAGGCAAGTGGGGCGGCGCTGGAGAATGGCCAGTTCATTTTGTCCTGCCTCAATTCATAAATACCATACGATAATGCGTTCTTAAGGATGAAGCTCATAATCGGGCCGGCATAAGGGGATGAGTGCATAATCTCTTTAACGAAACCGTCAACCATAAACTGTCCTATGCTTTCGATCGCAACACTTCCCGCCCACTTCCAGAACAGGTGCCTCGGAAATACAATCGCTCTTTCGTATGATGCATCGAATGTCAGCATCGGTATTACCTTCAGCTTTATCCCGCCTTCCGCATTGGTTCCGAACCTGAATGACCCGTCGAAGTTATCGAGTAAAGTTTTATCTGCTGTCGGAACTGTCTGATCCTGCAGATCAAGCTTCGACCAGGAGAGATCGAAAGAGTAGTAAGGAATTACGGCTCCGCTTCCTATCTTATAACCGTAGCCGGAAGCCTTTCCGAGTCCGAATCTCCATGCGCTGTTTTTCAGTTCGGGTGCGGTGACAGTATTGTTATTTATATCGGTGGAAATATTCGAGAGATAGAGATACTTGAAATCGTAATCGATTATGTTTTCCTCCCACTTGTAGTCTTTCTCGTCGGTGTAGCCGAGCTTTAACTCAAGCAGGTTGGGATCGGCAAACTTACCGGAGAAATTATCAAGACTCATATCCGACATTCCGTAACGAAGAACAATTGTCGGGCTGCCCTTAAAATCAACATCAAGTACATCCATTTCGTGGTGGAAATCTTTCCAGTCGTTCCAGTCCCAGCTGTCGGTCGTATCAGCTTCGCCGGTTTCTTCCTGCGCTAACGCCGGTACTGAAAGAAGTATAATGAACAAAACAGGCAGTAAGTATTTTATCTTCATCTTAACCCTCAAGTTTAATTGTTTATCATCCTCCTGCAACCAAGGAGAATGCCAGAAGCAATTGCTTCGGTTTCGTTGTCTATTTCAGTTGAGTTAAAAGAACCTGATCACTAAAGTGGACATAACAGTAGTTTCAAATAACCAGATGATCTCCCGGTTCGGGACCGGGGAGCAGTGAGATCCTGAAATGAATTCAGGATGACTCGTTGCAGGGATCCTGAAACAAGTTCAGGATGACAATCGATAGTTCAGACTAACAGGAATAACAAAAAGTTACTGTACAAACTTATGTATTGCGGGAGGGTTAACGGTGGAATTTTCCAGAGAGGTGAGAAATTATGGATGAGCGGTTGGTGGGGAGGATAGGTGTGGGGGAGGTGTGAATCTTCTACGAAGATCGGGGGGATTGGGGGTTGGCTGGCGGCTACAATAATGGAACATCTACGATGTTTATCAGAATAATATAAAAGAACCTGAAATAGATCCGGGATTAATACGGTTATCCAATCAGTCAGCAGCAATTCAGCAATTAAACAATTAAAGTATGTACTTGCTGAGGTCGCGGTTTTTGACGATTGATTCCAGGCGGTCCTTTACATCATTGCCGGAAATTACAACCTTATCCTTCGGCAGCTTGTCGGGTACGTCGAACAGTATCTCATCAAGCAGTGTTGTAAGTATCGTGTGAAGACGACGAGCGCCGATGTTCTCAACCTGGTCGTTAACCTCTGTGGCGATCCTTGCGACTTCCCGTATCGCGTCATCCGTAAACTCAAGTTCCACTCCCTCCGTTTTCAGCATTGCCTGGTACTGCTTCAGCAGCGCGTTCTGCGGCTGGGTGAGTATCTGCACGAAATCGTCCTCAGTAAGACTCTTAAGCTCAACCCTTATCGGGAACCGTCCCTGAAGCTCGGGTATTAAGTCGGAAGGTTTCGATACGTGAAAAGCTCCCGAAGCAATAAACAATATATGGTCCGTACGCACCGCACCGTACTTGGTATTCACGTTTGAGCCCTCAACAATAGGCAGAAGATCGCGCTGCACGCCTTCGCGGGATACATCGGGACCCTGGCCCTTTCCTCCGCCGCCTGCAACTTTATCGATCTCGTCCACAAACACTATCCCCGAGTTCTCAACACGCTCAATCGCTTCCTTCTGTACGTTCTCCATATCGATCAGCTTCTGAGCTTCTTCCTGGGCAATTATCTTCTTGGCTTCTGATATCTTCGTCTTCCTTTTCTTCCTCTTCTTGGGCATCATATTTCCCATTATCTCCTGGAAGTTTATACCCATGTCATCAAGTCCTAAAGGACCCAGTACCTGCAGTCCCACATTCGAATTCGCCGATGCATCGAACTCGATCATCTTGTCGTCCATCTCGCCTTTCTTCAGCTTCTCGCGCATCCACTCACGAGTTTTCTGGTTCTGAAAGGCATCGTTATCAACTTCCTCCTCAGCATTCCCCGTCCCCGCGTGCGCAGGTTTCTTTACCGGGGGTATCAGTATATCAAGGATCTTCTCGTCGGCCAGCTCATCGGCTTTCTCCTGCACCTCATCGGTCTTCTCGGCCTTAACCATATTAACCGCGTAGTCTGTCAGGTCGCGTATCATCGACTCCACATCGCGCCCCACATAACCTACCTCCGTAAACTTTGAAGCCTCAACCTTCACAAAGGGAGCGTTTGCAAGCTTCGCAAGCCGCCGTGCAATTTCCGTTTTACCCACACCGGTAGGACCAATCAAAATTATATTGTTCGGCAGAATTTCCTCCCTTATCGCATCCTCAACCTGCTGCCGTCTCCACCTGTTCCTCAGCGCAATCGCAACAGCCCTCTTCGCGTCATGCTGTCCTATTATATACCTGTTCAGTTCAGTAACTATTTGTGTCGGGGTATATTCCGAGTTATGTTTTTTAAGTTTCTTACTCATTTCTTACTTCCAATTACTTCAACGTTAATTTTATCATTTGTGTAAATACAGATCTCAGAAGCTGTCAGTAATGCTTCCCTTACGATCTCTTCGGCAGAAAGAGTACTGTACTTCTTCAGCATTTTCGCTGCCGCAAGCGCGTACATTCCGCCGGAGCCTATTGCCACTATGTTATCATCAGGTTCAATTACGTCGCCGTTGCCGCTTACAACAAGCGCCGTATCCTCCGTAATTACCGCCAGCATTGCCTCAAGCTTGCGCAAAAACTTGTCTGTTCTCCAGTCCTTCGCCAGCTCAACCGCGGCGCGCGACACATTTCCCCTGTACTGTTCAAGCTTGTCCTCAAAACGTTCCACAAGGGTAAAAGCATCGGCCGAAGCGCCCGCAAATCCGCATAACACTTTTCCGTCAGCAATTTTACGAATCTTCACTGCGTTATGTTTCATCACAGTATTGCCTAGCGACACCTGCCCGTCGCCGCCGAGAGCAGCAACTCCTTTGTGCACCAGTCCTAATATTGTTGTGGCCTTCATTTGTTCCATTCTAACAATCGCTCCTTATTCAAAATATTATGTCATTACAATTTAAACAGCCTGCATTAACTGTTCAAATTTACGGGTAATAAATCACCTGCCGGAGAACTTAAAGGGAAATATGCGGGGGACGGATTTTCTGTATTCTGCGTATTCCTCACCGAATTTTTCAATAAGCTTTTTCTCTTCGAAAAATGATCCTGCATAAAAATAAGCAACTATGCATAGAAAAAAAGTGAGGTAAAAGATATCCATCACCGGGCGGAAAAGCAGGAAAAGTATAGTGAAGAGATACAGCGGGTGCCGTGAAAACCTGTAAGGACCCTCAATATGCAGCGTAAGCCTCTCATCAAGCTCCGCGGTGTTGTATTCTCCCCTGAAATACCTGATCACCTGGTTTATGCCGAGGAACTCCTGGCCGCTGAAATATTTCAGGGTCCATAGGATCCCGCCCACACTTGCAAACTGGGGTATCAGGATGATAAGGTCCCATGGAGTAGGCAGGTCATATAATTTGGTGTCGGGATGAGGAAGCAATTCGTACATCACTATAAAAAACACTACGAATGACAGGTTGTATACTATCCTGTAAAAAGCTATAAGAGATCCCGCCTTCTCTGCAATTTTCTTCTTAAATCGCGTGGAAGCAAAATATGAATGGAGAAAACCGAATAATGCGAAGGCGAAAATTATAAGCAGAATATCCAGGGCAACGGTCATAATGCCTTGCGCAGGCGCGCAATAGGTATCCTCAGCTGTTCACGGTATTTGGCTACTGTTCTCCTTGCGATATGCACACCCTCATCGTTCAGTATTTCCGCAAGCTTATCGTCACTGTACGGCGAGCTTTTATCCTCTGATTCAATAATCTCTTTCAAACGCTCTTTAATATGTTTGTTTGATACCTCTTCCCCGCTGTCGGTCGACAAACCTTCGCTGAAGAAATACTTCAGCTCGTGAATGCCCATGGGACTCTGCACATACTTGCCGTTAACCACGCGGCTGATGGTAGAAATATCCATATTGATCTCTTCGGCGATGTCTTTGTAAATCATCGGCCTGAGAAACTTGGGACCCTTGTCAAAAAACTCATACTGCCTTTCAAGTATCGCCCGCATTATTTTCATCAGCGTCTCTCTTCTCTGCTGGATGCAGGCAATAAACCACTTGGCCGATTCAAACTTCTCACGCAGGAACTTGTAAGTCTCCTTCTCCCTCGGTGTCTTCTTCGATCTCTTGTTGGCGTCGAACATCTCAAGGTACGTTCTGCTGATAGTAACCGAAGGCATACTCCTGTCGTTAAGAGTAATAACAAAATTGTCATCCACCTTTTCAATCACAAAGTCGGGAGTGATCTGGTTCATCTCAACCGATTCAATATTCCCCTCCCCGGGTTTCGGGTTAAGGCTCTGTATCAGGTCGAGGGTCACCTTAAGCATCTCATCAGACATATTCAATTTCTGCTTAATAGCATCGAATCTTCTCTTTGTAAAATCATCATAGCACTGCTCAAGCAGCATAGTGGCAAGATAAGTGAAATACGGATCGTGATCCGAATATTTAAGCTGAACGACCAGGCATTCCTGCAGACTCCTTGAAGCAATACCGATAGGATCGAACCCCTGGATCTTCTTAAGCAGGTTCTCGGCCTCCTCCGCAGATATCTTCACGTGCTCAAACATTTCAAGCTCGTTAACAATATCCTCAAGACTCCTTTTCAGGTACCCGTCAATATCCAGGTTCCCTATAATCTCCTCGCCCAGCATAAAAAGATCATCCTCAAGATTCAGCATCGTAAGCTGATTACGCAGATGTTCGGTTAAAGATTCCTTTGCAGGCGCCAGGGGCTGGTAAATCTCATCATCCTTACTCCTGTTAACCCTGTCCCCCTCAAAGTCCGTATCATTCATAAAATCTTCAAGCTCAAACTCCTCCTTATCGTAGTCTTCATATTCCTCAACCTCGTCCTCTTTCTTCTCCTCCTTCTCCTGGGAAAGCTCAATCTCCTCATCCAGTACCTCTTCAAGTATAGGATTGATCTCCAGTTCAGTTTTAATTCTCTGCTCAAGGGCGAGTGTATTTAACTGCAGAAGTTTCTGATACTGGATCTGCTGGGGCGAAAGCTTCTGCTGCTGCGACAATTTCTGACTGAGTGATAACATAGTTTTATTCTATTTTGTCCTTTAAAGCTGAATACCATTTCCTGCCGTACTTTCTCTGCAGGGCCTCCCCGCAGAACTCGGCTATAGTTATATTTTCTTTCTTTCCTTTTTCAAGAGCCGGACCGCATTCACTGAACTTTTCATACCTCAGAACGTCGGCTCCGAACTTCGAGATCCTTACCGGGAAAAGATGACATGAGATAGGCTTTCTGAACTCAGTTTTACCATCGAAGTATGCCCTCTCAATTCCGCACTTCGCAATATCGTTTTCATAGTAAACAAAAACACAAGCCTTATTATCCAGGCTGTGGGTCATTAACTCTCTACTTTTGTACCGGTAAAAACCCTCATTTTTTATCACTTTTTGATGTTCCTCCGGCAGATAAGGCATCACCATCGGTAAAATTTCACCAATTATCTTCACTTCCTCCTCGTGCAGAGGCGCCCCGAACTCACTTTCAAAAGTACAGCAGGCACCTTTACATTTCTCCAAATCGCACGAAAAGCGTGTTTTTAACACCTCTTTCCTTACCTCAACATCTTCTACCGGAACTATGTTACTATTGAAAAACATTGGAATAATTTTTGTTGCAAGATAACAATTAGACAGATAATTCAAAAGTTTAAAAATTATTTATTAACCTCACCTCCGCAAAATCCCTTCACAATATCTTTTACCTCTTTTTCTTAGTTTAGAACAGACCTTCAAAAGGAATAATATGAAATTACCGGGGAAGACGATATTACTAACAGGGGCATCAAGCGGAATCGGGTACCAGCTGGCCGCAGCACTGGCCAAAGAAAACTGCAAACTTGCAATACTGGCCAGGAGAACCGAAAAGCTCAATGAAATTGTCCAAACTTACAGCACCCCTCAAAACACTATACTACCCATAACCTGCGATGTTTCCCGTAAAGAAGAAGTCAACGCCGCAGTAAACAATGTCCTGCAGAAGTTCGGAACCATCGACGTACTCATACTCAACGCAGGAACAAGCTCCCGCACCGACGCGGAAGACTTTTCAGCAGACAAAGGCGAAGAAATAATTTCAGTTAACCTCACGTCCAATTTTTATTTCCTTGAGAAACTGATCCCGCACTTCATAGAAAAGAAGAGCGGGATGATAGCGGGAGTATCTAGTCTTGCCGACACAAGGGGATACCCCAGGAGCGGGTTCTACAATGCAAGCAAGGCAGGCTTCAGCAAGCTGCTTGAGAGTCTCCGCATAGAACTCAAAGCACACAACATCAGGGTAATCACCGTCCGGCCCGGATTTGTAAGAACCCCGATGACCGACAAGAACGAATTCCATATGCCCTTCCTTATGGAGCCGGAGAAAGCAGCGCAGATAATCATCAACGGCATAAAGAAAGAAAAGAGGACCATCCAGTTCCCCCTCCCCACCGTACTCGGCAACCGGCTGCTGGGCATAATACCCGACCCCCTCTTCGAATACTTCGCCCGCAAGCACCTCGAAGGCCTGAAGAAAAAGAAATAGCAGCTATAGTTGGTAAAATGAAGCCTTTAAGGCCGTAGTTATCCCGTAGTTTGAGGCCGACAGATGGCCGAACAGCTGGCCGATAGATGGCCGAAGAAAATTGGAAAAATTCATGGAATGAGCAGACCCCTGAAAAGCTGTTAAATTTACGCTGAAATTTAACATATTTGGAACTCGAAATAAAAACGGGTAAAAACAAATGGCGGTACAAAAAGGAGATAAAATGAAAACAATATTTTCTATAATTGTACTTTTCTTCCTTTATACACCTTTTATTTCATCAGCTGAATTAGAGTTGAATATTACAGTTTCTAAAACAATATATTTAACAGCTGAACCAATCGAGGTTGGTATAAACTTAAAGAATAACACCAATCAGACTATCAAAACAAAAATCCCACATCCGGGGATATCCACTCTCGAATTAAATATAATTAGTGATAAAGGAAATCTTGTTCCATTCACCGGTTATATTGCCTGTGGAGGTGAAAATGTTTTGGAACTGCAGCCGAACGAAGAATATTACCAATTATTTGTGCTTGATGAATTATACGGTAATGCATATAGTTCAGAACTGCCAAATAGAAGTATTGAACCGGGAAATTATAGTATACAAGCCGTTTTTAAAGCAGGGGGTTTCAACATTTCCAGCAATATGGTTGCAATTGAAATTGTCCCTCCCTCCGGAAGTGAATTAAATGTTTATAATAAATTTTTGCAAGTTACTAATAACCTGAATTATCGTAATAAACAAGATGTTTTAACGGCCTGTAATAATTTTCTAAGTTTAGTACAACGGAATCCCTCGAGTGTCTATTCTCCGGTAATACTTGTTCAACTATCTGCTTTATACAAAATAAGCTTGCACGATGCGGTGAGATCGACTCAGATTCAAAAGAAAATGCTCGAGGAATATCCAGGATCAGGTAAATGTAAGCATTACATTACAAGTATACTAGACGGGATATCTTTAATATCAGATAAAATTGATTATTTGCAAAGAGTTAAGACTCGAAGTGAAGGTTCCTTGATGGAAAAAATATACAATGATAAAATTTCTGAAATCAAATAAGGGAGTAAACAGAAAAATGAACTTAAAATATTTACCCTCAAATACCATTTTTCAATCCTGATTCAAGGCCAATTTCTATTGATAGAAATTCAGAAGAACATAATATTAAATCACTTATTTTATAAATCGAACAATGTTCGTACAATCAACCGGATCGAAGCACCTCGAAGGCCTGAAGAAAAAAAATTAATAAAATTTTCTTATTTTCGAAGAGTACAAAACAAAAATTAAAGGGTTCCCGGGGAGATGGCCAGGGTTTTCTTCTATTTTCTGATAGGCACATCTATTTGTTTCTCACAAACTTCACTTAAGCTTAATGAAATAATGTTCTACCCTGTTTCGGGTAATAACGAATTCATTGAGATTTATAATAACAGTTTAACCAGCGTTGATCTTACCGGATATAGTGTAAAGTATTATAATTCATCACCCGATTTCATTGCAGGTACAGGAAATGGAACGATCCTGCCTGCACAAAGTTACGCCATAATATTTGAAGCGGATTATGATATTGAAAATGGAATTTATAAAGACCTGGTGCCCCCTGGTGTTTTAATACTTAAAATCATTGATAATTATTTCGGATCTACGGGGATGGCAAATACCTCAGACAGACCTGTCTGGCTGCTTTCGCCTGATGATGATACACTTGATGTCTATACGTACTCGACAGATAACCAGCAGGCTTATTCAGATGAGAAGATCCTTATAGAAGCCGACAGCTCTCAGATGAACTGGTTAAACTCGGTTCCAGCCAATGGCACACCGGGATTTAGAAATTCTGTCACTCCTGTAGATTATGATCTTGCAATTGATTCAATAAAAATATCTCCTGCAATTCCGTTTGAAGGAGACAATATTCTCATCAGCACTAAAATAAAAAACACCGGGGAGAACACTGCAGATGATTTTTCTGTACTTATATATAATGATGCAAACCTTGATTCAATTCCGCAGCCAGGTGAAGAAATATTTTCACAAGAATATATTATTCTGCAGCATGGTGATTCTTTAACTGTCAATGCAGATATCATTTCGGCCGTACAGGGATTATATAATATTATTGCGAAAGTTGTCTATGAGCCTGATGAAGATCCTTCCGATAATACTACGTTGAAAAATTTTACTGTCTATCCTCCCGGAACTGGCTATAATGATATTGTAATTAATGAAATAATGTATGCCCCTTCTTCCGGTGAACCGGAATGGGTTGAGATCTATAACAGGTCATCAGGGGAAATAAACCTGAACGGTTGGGGCTTCTGTGATTTAACTTCATCACGAATTATAACAAATGGGGATATTTTTATTTTACCGGGGAGCTTCATAGTACTTACAAGGGACTCATCCATACTCAACTTCTACAACGTTCCCTCATCGATAATAAAGTTTAGTCTCCCTGCTCTGAACAATACCGGAGATGCGGTTGTAATAAAGGATTCACTGGGACTCACCATCGATAGTCTGATTTACTCACCTGACTGGGGAGGAGATGCCGGAAGATCACTTGAACGAATTTCAGCTGATGAAAGCAGTGTTTATGAAGGTAACTGGGTTACAAGTGAAAGTATCTATAAAGCCACACCGGGACAGATTAACTCGGCAGCACCCAAACAGAACGATCTTAAAATCTTGAAATTTGAAACCGAAGAATATGCTGTTATAGGTGAAACGGCAGAATTTGATATTATTGTAAATAACTCAGGACTAAATACCTCCCCCGCTTTTAATCTATCACTTTACCATGATGTAAATAAAGATTCTATCACACAATCTTCTGAACTCATAATATCGACTGACTCAGGTCCATTGCTTTCCGGCGATAGTACTGAATTTTCCTTATCTACATTGAGCTTTGAAGAAGACTGGAACTATTTTATAGTGAAAATAAGTGCTTCCCCGGATGATGATACTACCAATAATATTGCTTTTGCAGATTTTCGCGGAATTGAAGTTTATGAGTTCAGGTATGATCTTGTGATAAATGAATTCATGTATGATCCTGTGAGTCCTCAGCCCGAATGGATTGAAATTCTGAACAGAAGCACTATCCCGGTCGACCTTAGAAATCACCGGCTGGCAGATTCCAGGGATACAACCACAATCTCTTCCGAGGATGTCATATTGTTTCCGGGAGAATTCGCGGTAATCGCGGAAGACAGTACAATAAGAGATTACTATAATATAAATGTCCCGCTCATTATTAAATCTTTCTCTGCCTTAAATAATTCGGGAGATAAAATAATACTGCTCGATTCTCTGGACAGGGTTATCGACTCACTTGAATATAGTCCGGTCTGGGGTGGCGGTGACGGCATTTCACTTGAAAGAATTAATTCCGATAGCTCTTCGACTGATCCTGAAAACTGGAGCGGTTCAATAAGCAGGTACAGGGCTACCCCCGGCTATATAAATTCCGTCAGCCCTAAACAAAAAGATATCTGTGCGACAGGAATTATTTCATCACCATCCTATCCTGTTTTCGGAGATGATGTATCCCTGGAGGTGAAGATAAAAAATCCGGGACTATCAGCAGCTTCGTATTCTCTCAGATTCTATGAAGATACTGACCTTGATTCAATCCCCGATGGATTTCTGACTTCTGTCGATGGTTTAATACTTCCTCCCGGTGATTCAACAATAATAGATCCCGGGTATACCGTCGATAGTCTCTCTGCTGTCCGTATATTTTTTGCGGAAGCAGTGATGCAGGGAGATATGGATACAAGCAATAATTATGTTGTTTCGAAAATCTATCCTGGATATCCCCCGGCAACTATAGTTATTAATGAAGTTATGTATTCTCCTGAGGGAGGCGAGCCCGAATGGGTAGAACTGTTTAATAAATCAGCTGATTCTATCAGATTAAAGAACTGGATTATTAGTGATGTAATAACTACTCCATCCCGTACAAGGATAGATTCTGACATGGTGATCTTTCCCGGAAGTTATATGGTGCTCTCAAAAGATTCATCTCTTCTTGAATATCATCGCCTCATACCTTCTCCCTTTTCAGTAATAAATCTTCCTGTATTGAATAATGATGCTGATGGTTTTGTTCTGAAGGACGAGAGAGGCCAGACAATGGATTCTCTTTTTTTCAACAGCAACTGGGGAGGAAAGCAGGGGCATTCACTCGAGAGAGTTTCGGTTTCGGCTTCAACCAATCTCTCGTCAAACTGGGCCTCATCCGAAGATATTGAACTTGGTACGCCCGGGAGGATCAACAGCATTACACCAAAGAATAAAGATATAACCATAACCCGGATCTCATCTATTCCTGAATTCCCTGTCGAGGGTGAGAATGTTTTTATTACCGCCATCATAAAAAATAAAGGGAGTCTGATTGCTTCCGGAATTACTGCAGAGTTTTATATTGATAGTGATTCGAATAATACCGCTGATAAATTAATTTCGTCGCAGGAAGAACTAATGCTGGCCGCTGACGATTCTTTACTAATTACTTCTGCGGTTTCTTTCGACAATTTATCACGCGAAGTGCTTACTGCCGTAAGGGTAGCCCTGCCGGGAGACGAAGATACATTAAATAATTACCGTGAAAGAGTTGTTGGTCCCGGCTATGGAACCCATGCTGCACTTATAAATGAAATCATGTATGATCCGGCCGATGCTGAACCTGAATGGTTTGAGATTGTAAACATTTCCCCAGACAGTATAAATTTGAAAGACTGGTCGGCAGGAGATAAGCCCGAAGCATCTTCAGGTAGTTTAATTACAGACAGCAATTACTTCCTGCTGCCGGGACATTATGCAATTATTGCAAAAGATACTTCTTTTAATTCGTTTCATACCGAAGTTAAGGATGTATTCGCGACAGATTTCGGTACACTTGGCAATACAGAAGATTACATTATTCTTTATGACTTCAGAGGAGGAGTGATTGACAGTATTCATTACCGATCTTCGTGGGGTGGAAAAAACGGTTTCTCGCTAGAAAGGATTAATATTAATGATACGACGGGCGGCACAGGCAAATGGGCTTCTTCAATTAGTACTGATCGAAGCACTCCAGGTAAAGCAAATTCTTTATCGGGTATTCCTGCTGGTGAAAGAAATTCGGTGGTAATAAACGAAATAATGTATGATCCCGGAATTGGTAACTGTGAGTTTGTGGAATTCTATAATAACAGTATCGATACAATTAATATAGGAGGTTGGACACTGGAGGAATCGGGAGGTAAATCTTATAGACTTTCGGATTCATACTTCAATCTTCCCCCGACAGGTTACTATCTCCTGGCTGCAGATTCGTCGGTCTTCTCTATTTATGCACCGGATGAATTGAGAAGCTTTAATCTGGCCGGTACCAAAGATCTCGCATTATCTAATGGAGGTGAAATTATCCTGCTGAAAGACGTTGGCGGAAATATCATTGATTCACTTGCTTATTCTTCAAAGTGGCACAACAGGAATATAAACATCACTAAGGATAAATCGCTTGAGAGGATCAACCCGGGACTTGACGGAAACTATCCCAATAACTGGAGTACGTCTGTTGGTTATCAGGGCTCAACTCCGGGCAGACAGAATAGCATATACACAATAAATGATAAAAGGCAGGCTGGAATTTCTGTCTCCCCTAATCCATTCTCACCGGACAATGACGGGTACGAAGATTACTGCATAATAAATTATTCTCTCTCACAACCGGTCTCGCAGATAAGAATAAAAATTTTCGATAACCGCGGCAGACTAATCCGTACACTGGAAAATAATACTCCTTCAGCATCGCAGGGTTCTGTTATTTTCGACGGATTGGAAGACAGCGGAATTCCTCTAAGAATCGGTATTTACATAATTTTTCTCGAAGCTCTAAATGATAACACAGGAGTTGTGGAGAATCTAAAAACCGTTGTGGTCGCTGCAAGAAGACTCTAGCTCACCGGGATTTGTTCTGCATCACTCCGGGCTGTTCAGTGTTTAAGACAGCTGCTGTTCAATAATTTATTTCTGGGTTTTTATCGGGTGTGGCAAATTATTCATACCCTGCGAAACGGCTTCGTTCAGGAGTCACATTTCAGCACATACCTCCCCATAATTCATCGTTTTTCTGTTCTGAACGGCTGGCATAACGGTTGCATTGTGTAAAGCAGATAACAAAATATAAAATGATTCTGGAGACGATGTTTAAGTTGATGATTGAGGTGAATGTGTAACGACAGGTGTTTATGATAGCTAAATCACAGAGTCATTATTCCTTCCAGAGCCGCTGAAATAAGCGGCACTTCTTTTTAAACCTTTCCCGCTGTCACAGCGTCTAAATATTAAACGGTGAGTTGACGGCGGGCATTGTAAGTCCCGCTGATATGCTTTATCCTTGTGCCTTGGTTCTTCCACATGATGAAGACAGGTTTGTGGTTCCTGGCTGTATGTGTTAACAGATGATTCGAGTGAGCAGACTGAGATACTATGGAAGTCCGGATAAATAGGAATCATGAAAAAGCCGTAAAGTATTTTAGACTTTGCGGCTTTTTTTATTTGTGTTAAATTAATTCTCTAAGTATATATAATAAATCCCTGTAAGGAGAATTAAAATGAAATATGCGTATCTTCTGATTTTATCTTTGTTCATAATAAATGGCTGCGGCAGCGACCGGAGCAGCGAGGAACAGGCCGTGAAGGACGTGATAATGAAAAATACCGAGGCCGGCAATGATGAGGATGTTGCGGCCTATATCAATACGATGGATAAGGAGAATAAAAACTACGCCCATCTCCAGGATATGATGACTACGATTTTCAGTACTTACGATCTTAATTACCAGGTGAAGGATCTGAAGGTTATTGAGCTGAAGGACGACGAGGCAAAGGTTCAGTTTGTACAGATAACAAAGAAAATAAAGGGCCCTACTTTCAGGGATAACAGGATTGAGGGTGTGCATACTCTTCATAAAACTAACGGCGAGTGGAAGATATACGATACTGAGATCAAGAAAATCGACTACCTGAATTAAATGAAAAAATACAGAATATTATACATCTACCCCCATCCTGATGATGAGTCTTTCGGTCCCGCGGCTGTAATGTACGACCAGGTAAGGGAGGGTCACCAGGTTTATCTTCTTACTCTTACACGCGGCGGAGCCACAAAGCAGAGGTTCAGACTGGGAAAGAGTATCGACGAGATGGGCGCGATAAGGTTTAAGGAGATGCTGAAGGTTCGCGAAACTCTTAAGCTTGACGGAATGCTTGTGCTTGATCTGCCCGACAGCGGTCTCCCTGAAATGGATCCCCGTGAGATAGAGAAACTGGTGAGGGACCATATTGAGGAGATAAAACCCGATGTCGTCGTTTCTTATCCTGTGCACGGCGTAAGCGGCTTTCCCGATCACCTTGTTATGCACGCTGTTATTAAAAGGGTTTTCCTCGAAATGAGGGATTCGGGGTGCGATTACCTGAAGAGACTGGCGTTTAATACGATAGTTGACAGGGGATTTTCTCCATGGCAGGGCGATATGTTCGTCCTTAAACAGTCGCCCCCTGGGCTGATCGACTGTGTTGTAAAGCTGGACGAGGAGATGAAGCAGGCTATGAAGGATTCGCTAAACTGCTATGATACTTACCAGGATACTATTGAGGAATCGGGTGTGGTTGATAAGATAGGCGATGAGATACCTTTCGAGTTTTTTAATGAGAATTTTGATCCGCCTCTTAATAAATTAACGGATAATCTCTGACATTTTCAGGAATTCTGTACGGGTTATGAAAATATTAGTGGATGATGATATTTATCTCGATGAGCCTTCGAAGAGAGATAAGGATAGCCTGGTAAGGTTTCTTTCCGACAGGGAGATCTACAGCAATACTCTTCGCCTTCCCTTTCCTTATACTCCTAAAGATGCCGACTGGTGGATCAGGTTCGTTAAGGAAACTAAAAAGAAGTCGGGAATGGACCTCAACTTTGCAATAAGAAAGAAGAATAAGCAGCTGATCGGCGGGATCAGCTACCATATGAAGTACGGTCCTGCATCTCATAAAGATGAGCTGGGATACTGGCTTGGAAGGGATTACTGGAATAAGGGAATTATGAGTAAGGTTTTGAGGAGCTTCTGCCGGTATGGGTTCGAATCGCTTCACCTTAGAAGGATTGAGGCTACTGTGTTTGAACATAATGTCAGTTCCGCCAGGGTGCTTGAGAAGTGCGGCTTTGAGTACGAGGGTACGCTGAAGAAATACTATATAAAGGATGGAGATCTTATTGACGTCCGTCTTTACGCAATTACAAAATAAAGGAGCTTTATATGTTTTCCGGATGGATAATGGATAGTTTTGAGCATCAGATAGATAAACTGAAGACCGAGATAAACCTTTACAGGGATGAGGCAGATCTGTGGGTTGTAAAGGGAGAGATCTCTAATTCGGCGGGGAACTTGTGCCTGCATCTTTTGGGGAACGTAAATCATTTTGTGGGGCATCTGATTGGCGGAACGGGATACCGGAGGGACCGGCAGGCTGAATTTGCGGATAAGAATGTTCCGAGAGAGGAATTAAATAACAGGATAGATGCGCTGGCTGAGGTTGTTAAGAAGTCGCTGCCGAAGCTGGATGAAGCGGACCTTAATAAACCTTTCCCCGATAAGCTCGGCGGTAAGATACTGGAATACGGAATGACGCTCATTCATCTCACTAACCATTTCGATTATCACCTGGGACAGATAAACTATCACAGACGGTTAATTGAAGGAAACAAATAATGAATAAGGTTAACCTTGAGGAGAAGCTTTCGGCGGTTACGGAATACTGGCAGCCGAAGATTGTCGGTGAGCTGAACGGCCAGCACGTAAAGATCGCTAAGCTTAAGGGTTCGTTCGTCTGGCACCATCACGATAATGAGGATGAGTTATTCCTGGTGGTTAAAGGGAAGCTGAAAATTCACCTTAAGGAGAAGACGGTTCACCTGAACGAGGGCGAGTTCTTCATTGTGCCTAAAGGGGTTGAGCATAAGCCTGCGGCGGATGAAGAGGTTCACCTTATGCTGTTTGAGCCTGCGGGCACGCTGAATACGGGCAACGTCAATAATGAAATGACGGTGCCCGACCCTGAGAAGATTTAGAGTTTACTGTGTTGCCGCCTTTAGCCTTTTCAGGAATATCACTACAAGTCCCGCCGCTATCAATGACGTAACCACCAGCAGCAGGAAGAACTGCCAGAGCTCCCAGTTCTGATAGAACCGGCCGACGAAACCCGACAGGTAATTGCCAACAGCTGTGGCGCCGAACCAGCCTCCCATCATCAGGCCTTTGATTTTTGCGGGGGCAACCTTCGAGACGAACGAGAGTCCCATAGGACTTAAGTGCAGCTCTGCCAGCGTAAGCGTAAAGTACGTTCCTATCAGCCAGAAAGGAGAAACTGTTTCAGGAGAAACGCCGCCGCTAATAGAATATACGGGCGGAAGTCCTGTTGATGCAATCACCATAACCATATAAGCCAGTGCTGTTATCAGCATTCCTATCCCGATCTTTGCCGGCGACGATGGTTCCTTCCCCTTCTTGTTGAGCCATGCAAAATATCCCACTATTACAGGGGTCAGCAGAACAATGAACATAGGATTAAATGACTGGAACTGTTCGGGTGCAATCGAGTTGATATCGGAAAGACTGTTCAGTTTATAAATAATTACAATCAGTCCTACCAGCACAAAGAGACTGCCGATACCCTTCGTTTTAACCGAGGTCTTCCTGTTGAGAGCAACCGCCCCTCCCAGTATAACCGCCAGGACGGCATGGAGACCAACAACATCAAAAAGGATATAAGTAAATTTATGTACAGCGCTGAAAGTATAGTCCCTTGCGAAAAGAGAAAGGGCCGCGCCGTTCTGATGGAAAGCCATCCAGAAGAAAATTACGATTGCAAAGATAGTAAGGAGAGCAACAACCCTGTCTTTTTCCTGTTTCTTGGTAAGGGTAGCATCCTTCTCTGAATTCGGCTGTGTTTTAGAACGATAGTCGGCATCAGCATAGTATTTTCTGAAAATGGTAAATACCAGCAGCGAAACGATCATTCCCGCAGATGCTACGGCAAATACGGCGTTATAACCATGCGCAAGGGTCGTTCCGAAATTCTCCATAAAGAACTGTCTTACCCCGGCAGCTGCAAAAGGAGCATAGAAAGCGCCTATGTTGATTCCCATATAAAAAATATTGTAGCCCGCATCTTTCAGCGATCCGGAGGTATGAGCATACAGGTTGCCGACCAGCACGGAAATGTTTGCCTTGAACATGCCGTTGCCGATGCAGACAACAGCCAGGGCGATATAGAGCAGGAAGGGCGTATCTGTAGGAACAGCCATCAATGCGTAACCGATACACATCGTAATTGCGCCGATGATGATGGTTTTACCGTAACCGAGAAGGTTATCGGCAATCCAGCCGCCCAGGATTGGTGTAAAATACACAAAAGCAATAAAGATACCGTAAACGTTAGTAACAGTAGCGGCGTCCCACCCGAAATTTTCGCTTAAATAATAAACAAAGATCGCGAGCATCGTGTAAAAACCGAACCGCTCCCACATTTCTGTAAAAAAGAGTACGTATAGTCCTTTTGGATGTCCTTTAAACATCTGGCCTCCGTTATTCTTTAGGGTGAATTAAGATATGTTTTTTCTCTCCTATGCGAGCATTATAAATCTGCTTTTCGAATTATACGAAAAGAACCTCTTTAGTAACAAGTTTTTTTTGAATTATTTACTGAAGCTGCGCAGAATGGTTCAATTTGTCATTCCGAGCTTGTTTCGGAATCTAAGGCGTGATATCAAGTCACAGCCGGTTGACTATACTGTATTCTATTATTAAGTTCTATAACCATCATTAACGTTGAGAGGGAGGCAATGAAAAATAATTTTACTACTTATTTCTCTATCTCAGTTACGGTTTTATTTTCTCTTCTTTTTTTATACGGCTGCAGCAGCGACAAATACGAGAAAAAGCAGCTCGATAAAGGAGAGCTTTATTACGATAATACGGTTTCGGTTGATAAAGTCGATCTCCTCGGCAAGTATATAAACCAGTGCGCGATTTTCAATGATGAGGTGCATAAGGCGAGACTTACAAAGTCAGACAGCACATATGAAATATGTCTTTGCGTTCCTCCGGAGATGATCAACAGCGAACAGTACCAGAGTTACACGGAGATCCTTGCGATGCAGCTATCCGACGATGTATTCGACAAGTCGAAGGTCAAGATCCATCTCTCTGACAGCACCTACAACGCCAAGGTCACGAAATCCTCACCTTCAAAGGAATTGTAACAGGTATTCATAAATGTCATTCCGAATTCATTTCGGAATCCGGATCCTGAAACCAGTTCAGTAAGATTTTTTGAGAGTGTTGGTTGGCTTCAGCCATTACCGTTGACTTTAGTCAACAGATTCATATCGGGATAGTGTTTTTTA
>CAWHTX010000020.1:0-15478 GCA_963832355.1 uncultured Bacteroidota bacterium
CACGCTGTTATCCGAATAATATATTTTTAATTAGATATCCATTTGATTTTTAAAAGAACATTTAGCACTTTTAAATATCTTATTCCTCTACCCCGGAGAATAATGAGATCCGGCAACCGACTTTTTTTATCCTTTCGAGTAACTTAAGAATTCTCCAATACTACTTGATTTAGTGTATTCATAAATCCTGGGGAGAATATGCAGCTATTATACATCCCGTACAATTATATATCGATTTCATTTTACCATTATAACAGATAATAAAATAATCTGTACTTCTGATTCCCCCGGATCTATACATAAATAGTACTAATAGGAATTAAAAGGAGAGTAAAATGAAATTTTTAACAGTTACTTTATTACTATTTCTTTCCTACAATTTATACTCACAGCAGGGTTGGTTCTGGATAAACCCTCTTCCGCAGGGAAATTTTTTATATGGTGTCCATTCTTCATCCGATCTTACAGTGGTAGTTGGAGCTCATGGAACAATATTAACGGCTGATGAAAACGGAGGCCATTTAAGAAACGCAGGTACGACTGAGGCTTTATTTTCTGTCAGCATAAGCGGAAATCATATTTGGGCTTCGGGAACTGAAGGAACAATTATTCATAGCAGTGATGGCAGCGGTATATCCTGGGAAACACAGACTACTACTGTTGATAAACAGCTTCGCTCCATCTTCTTCATTAACGAGAATATCGGATGGAGCGTAGGTGAGCTTGAGACCATTCTAAAAACAACTGACGGGGGAAATACCTGGCAGACAATATATACAAATGGATCATTGCATTACTTCGAGGTATTCTTCCTGGATGAGAATAATGGCTGGCTCGCCGGCGCAGGAAATACAACCGGTATAATTAAGAAATCCACTGATGGTGGAATTACATGGCAGAATTCACTTATACCAACCACCCGAATGAATTCTATTCATTTTGGCAGCCCTGACTTCGGGTGTGCAGTCGGTGACGAAGGAAGGATATTCAGGACAACTAATGGTGGAACAAACTGGGAATTAGCCAATTCCAATACTTCAGAAAAATTAAAGGACGTTTTCCTTGATGCATCCGGAAACGGCTGGGCTGTTGGATATAACGGAACAATAATTTCAACCAGTGACTGGGGAGACAACTGGAATTCTGAACCATCTCCTACCTACAGTCATCTTAATGCAATATTTGGTGAATGGGCGGTTGGTGAAGCCGGCAGAATATTGCATACCACCGATGGAGGAAATATCTGGGAACTCGAGTGCTCCGGATTTACAGACAACATTAGCGATCTTGACTTTGTTACGAATACCATAGGCTATGCCTCCGGTCCCGGAGGGACTGTTTATCGCACGATGGACGGTGGTGACACCTGGGAAGAACTTAATGTGGGTTCATCGCTTGATCTGTTTGCAATTGATTTTAAGAAATGGCAGGACATAACAGGTTCAGGATACGTTGTCGGAGAAGCTGATGGACAAAATTTTACAGTATACCGGACTACTGATTATGGTTCTACATGGATAGATGTCAGCTTTCAGATTCCGAATGTCAGCTTCGCCACACATCTTTATGATTGTTACCGGATGCTAGGCAAAACATATGTAACAGGAAGATTCGGATTGATTGCGCGTACCACTGATGCCGGGAGCAGCTGGGAGGTTCAGAAAATAAATGCTCAAAGCTATGATTTGTGGACAATAGATTTTGAAGGAGAAAATATCGGCTGGGCAGCAGGTTCAAGCGGTACAGTTCTTAAAACAACAAATGGGGGTGAACAATGGTTTGAAGTGAATCCTGACAATACCAGTAACTTCAGATCAATATATTTCTCCGACACTCAGCATGGCTGGGTTGCCGGGGTGGGAGGAGTTATTTATCGTACAACTGATGGTGGATATAACTGGATAAAAACAACTCCCAATGTCACATTTGAATTAATAAACTCAATTTATTTCGTAGATAATAATACTGGCTGGCTTGCAGGTACATCTGGTACGGTACTGCATACAACAAACGGTGGGGTTGACTGGTATTTCCAGGAATCAGGAACCAATAATCTGTTGAACTCAATTACTTTTACGGAAACAGGAACCGGGTGGATAGGCGGATGGTATGGCACTGTACTACATACTGAAGACGGAGGAGGCTATCTTGCTTATCAGTCATTTTGGCGAAACTTCCTGAATTTATCACTTGCGGATCCCGGCGAAACATCCGATGAGATGAATGTAGTAGTAAACGGGAAGTTCAAAGATGGATATAGCTTATCAGGAGTATCGGTAATATTAGATACGCTTTATCATTCTAATGTGAATGATCTGGTAATTTTACTAACTCATCAGGGCGTAACTGATACGTTAGTTATGCAGCCTGAAAGTATCGGATCAAATTTTATCAATTGTACATTATCCGATGCAAGCGCGGAACTAATTGATTTAGCTGAACCGCCATTTACTGGAATTTATAAGCCGCACAGTCCTTTATCAGCATTCAACGGAATTGACCCCAACGGTATATGGACATTAAAAATTATAGATATGGTTTCCGGTAATAGTGGAACACTTAATGCCTGGGGATTAAAGCTTTATTTTGATGCAACTACCGATATAAGATCAGATTATTCCATGAAGCCGGATAATTATAAAGTATTTCAAAACTTTCCTAATCCCTTCAATCCGGTTACAACCATTAGATGGAATCTGCCTAAGCCCGGATTAGTAACTTTAAAAATTTACGATATACTTGGAAGAGAGATTACAACCCTTGTAAATAAAGAACTGAATGCAGGGAAACATGAAACAATTTTCGATGCCACTCTATATAGCAGTGGTGTATATTTCTATCAAATAAAAGCAGGTGAATTTATTTTTACAAGGAAAATGCTGCTGTTAAAATAGGAAAATTGTGTACCTCGAAGGGTAGATTATTACGAGGGAGGAAACATGAGACTTTTAGAAATATCAGTAATCGGATTGTTACTTCTTATGGCTGGTGCTTTTGCACAGACAAACATTTCAGCTGGAGAAGTATACGGAAACTGGGGAACATCGGGTTCACCGTATCTTATTCAGGGGGATATCATCATTCCTAACGATTCCACTCTGACAATTGAACCTGGCGTTTTAGTTGAGTTTCAGGGATACTATTCTTTGGATGTCCAGGGAAGACTTCTGGCAGTAGGTGATTCCTCACAAAATATTTCCTTTACAGTTAATGATACCACCGGTTTTTATAATCCTGATGATACTCTGGGCGGCTGGAACGGAATCCGGTTTATTGATACCTCTCCTGATAATGATACCTCAAAACTGTTTTTCTGTGAATTGCATTATGGAAAAGCTGTAGATACGATCCAGCCGGGTAGTTTGGGTGGTGCTGTTTTTATTCGCAATTTCAGCAAGGTAATAATTTCCAATTGTGTTATCAGTTATAATAGTGCCGGAGGCTCAGACAGTCCATCGGGAGGTGGATTATGCTTACAATTTGCAGATATTATAATAACTGAAAATGAAATTTCTCATAATACAGCTGTTAATGGAGGCGGAATTCAGATATGGGAATCAGACCCGGTATTTACTGGTAATACGATCGGGTTTAATACTGCTAATGAAGCGGGGGGAGGAGTGTGGATCGGGGGAGAGTCCAGCCCTGTGTTCAATAATGATATCATATCAGACAACAGTGCAGTCGGAAACGGCGGCGGTATAATATGCTGGCAAATGACTAATATCGTTCTTAATTCAGTACATCTCAATAATAATACAGGGTATTACGGAGGTGCTGTATTTGTAACCGACTGTGAATTACAGATGTACGGATGCAATCTAACCGATAACTCCTCAGCATGGATAGGCGGCGGCATAAACGCTTATTCCTGTACAATTAATATAAACGAAACAACTTTCGAAAGAGACACAGCATATATTTTCGGCGGGGCGATGGGAATATATTTTTCCGAACTAACTCTAAATAATTCAAATCTTACCGATAACAGTTCAAGAATATTGGGAGGCGGAATTCACTCCGATAACAGTACAATAAACATAAACAACACTGTTTTTGAAAGAGATACTGTAGGAGGCAGACCTGATGGCGGAGTCGGGGGTGGGATATTTGTGTGGCATTGTGATTTAACGATTGATGATTGTGAGTTCATTAATGATTCGGCATCCTCAAGCGGGGGAGCAATTTCTTCTGATTCCAGCTCATTAATAATCAATAATACAACTTTTACACAAAACAAAGCTGCAGTTAACGGGGGTGCAATATCTTTTAACAATGGTTCGTTGGAATTAAGCAATTCAAACTTTAGCCAAAACTCATCTGTATGGGGAGGAGGGATAATCAGCAATAAAAGTGAAATTGACCTGCTGGATTGCTTGTTTACGGAAAACACTTCGGAACATGGTGGTGCGGTATCAATCGGGTTCAGTAATCTTAATATTAATAAAGTATCATTCGAACAGAATGCCTCTATCTGGGGAGGAGCAATAAGTGCAACAAACACCAGCCTGACACTCGACAGCTGCTTGTTTTCTCAGAATACTGCATCAGGTGAAGCTGGAGCAATAGAATGTATAGTTGACACAGTGAATTTCAGCGGAGCAGTGTCCGTACAAATTGCAAATTCCGAATTTTCAGATAATTCATCCACAAATCTGTATGGTGCATTAGAAATCAGGCAGGAAAATTCAGATACTTCGCTGTGCAGTGTTATACTGAATAAGAATGTATTCGTGTCTAATAGCGCTAATTCATATTCTGCAGTCAGATTTATTGGAAATATAAATGACATCGAAGTGACGAACTCAATCTTTGCAAATAATTTTGCCGCATCATCCACTTCAATATTCTCGGCTAACCGGGGAGCAAAAGTAAAAGTGATTAACTCGCTTTTTTCGAAGAATTATCCAAGAGCCGTATCCCTCAATATAAATTCCAGGATCGATTTTATGAACTGTACTTTTTTCGGTAATAACGGTGTCACCAGCGGAGCCTTAAGCCTGAGAAATAATGCTGAAGCTGTTCTTACAAACTCTGTATTTTGGGATAACGGGAATAATATTATTTCATTAATTACCGTGGGGGGAAACGGTAATATTGTAACAATTAATTATTGTGACATGCAGTATGGAGTTGATTCCGTGCGTGTATCCGATTCACTTTCAGTTGTTAACTGGGGTAATGGTAATATGGATTCTTATCCATTATTTAGTGATACATTGAACAATGATTTTCATCTGGGATACCAAAGTCCATGTATTTCTGCCGGAGCCGATTCGCTAGAGATTGCCGGAGTGTGGTATTACTGTCCTCCAACTGATATTGAAGGGCATCCGAGACCCGATCCGGCAGGAAGTACTCCTGATATGGGAGCCTATGAATCTGAATATCCTGTTGGGATCAACAATGAAATACAAATAATACCATCGGTATATGCCGTCTACCAAAACTATCCTAATCCCTTTAATCCATACACAAAAATAAAATACCAGGTTCCGAAGACAGCATATGTAGAACTTAAAGTATATAATACGTTGGGTTGTGAAATTGAAACACTTGTTGATGAACTAAAATCGCCGGGGTATTACGAAGTGGGATTCGATGCATCACATTTTTCCAGCGGCGTATATTTCTACAGATTAAAATCTGACAAATTTACCAAAGTCAAAAAAATGATTTTAATAAAATAGCAAACGAATGTAGTTATGGGTTTGCCTTCCAGACAACCGCGCTGGAGATCATAAGAGATGGAATGCTTTCCATTCCATCTCAACATAAATTCCTTCCGGAATCTTTTTATCCCTGCTCCTTTACATATTTTTCAGCCATATATCCCTTAATTTTAACTGCTCAGGGGTCGGATCGGGATCGACCGTGAATGTGTGTTTCAAAAGTACCGGTCGAAGGGTTTCTGTAAAACTGATTTCTTCGTTCTGCCTTTTCACGGTGAATTTTATCTGGTCTCCGACTTTTTTGCTACGAAAACCGTCGAATATTTCACGTACATTCTGAAAAGTCAGCGGAACATCATTAACTTTTTCGACGATATCCCCCGCTTTAAAATGCGAATCATCATACTTTACGCTGATAACCCCGAGGCTGCCGTCAACTGCACCTAATGCTAATCCGAGAGATGTTTTACTGCTGTCATAACCGGCATTTTCCTTATAAGTTATCCCGACATATTTGTAATATTCTTCCAGCGGAAGTTTATCTGTACCTTTAATATAGTGGTCAATGAAGTCACCTATTTCAGGATAGGTCATACTTACCAGTTCATTGAAGAAATTATCCTCGCTGAAAGAATGTTTGGGTCCGTATTTTTTAGAAAGTTCGATGATTAATTCACGTAGTCCTTGTGTGCCCCCTGAAAGTTTCAGCAGTCGCAGATCCAGCAATCCCGCTATAATAGCACCCTTCATATAAATATCAGCATACTGGTCGTGCAGTTCAAGAGCATGTACTCCAAGGTCGGTAAGACTTATATTTTTATCAAAATTATCACTGATACTTAGTTTGCCGCTGAGGGCCTGAAGATAGTCGTTCAGAGTCATCAGGCTGTCGCGCAACTGCAGAATATACGCAGCCCACTCGGTAACTCCCTCATATAACCAGAGGTGCTGCGACATTACAGGTTCGGCAAAGTTAAATTTTTCAACCAGTTCACTATGAATATTAAGAGGCAGATTTACGTGAAAGAACTCGTGAGCCACAATGGATTTAAGTGCTGCAGCCTGGGGACCGCTTAATTTCCCTTCCTGGAGAACATATTCCGAGCTGTAGGAATGTTCCCATGCTCCGGCCCCATTCTTACCAAAGTGAAAAAGAAATGTATAATGATCTACCGGCAATCCCCTGGTAAAATCAGATTCTGCATCAAGGAGATCGTGCAGTATTCCAAGAACATCTTTAGAAGTGATAAGTCCTTTTTCCGAATATGTATAAACCCGGACATCTGCACCTCCTACTTCAAGCGAAGCCTCGGTAAGGTTCCCGAGATAGAACGGGGAATCGACAACCTTGTCATAATTTTCGGCCTCGTAATATCCATTGATATCTTTTACGAGTGATGTGCCGACAACCCATTTTACGGGATAGTCGATTTTAATCTTGACAGGTGTAGACTGCATTCCGCTTACATACCCGAAGACAGCCTGTCCGTTTATCATTACAAAGTCATCCGAAATGGTTGAGCTGCACATTTCGTAAACCCTGTTCTCATTGACCTGTGAATCCCATATGTCGGCAACCTTATATGTTATTTTACTTACAGATCCGGGATCGGAAAGAGTGTATTGATTGGTTGAATTGTGCAGGACGGGGATTTCATTTCCATCTGAATCAAATGCCTTAAAATCACTTACGAACCGGCCGATATCCATTGTTTCATAAGTTCCTGGAGCCGCAGCCGCGAACTGGAAAATATTATTATCATCTGATAATTTTTCCGGATACAGGGTAACGTGGAACTTATCATCTGCCCTGTTATTGAGATCGACTTCGAAAACCTGCTGGGGATATACCCTTGAAACCAGGATAATAAAACAGCAGAAGAAGAATACAAATAATTTAGTATGGGTTCGCATTTGTTCTCCTAAAGAAAGATTCGGATTAAAGGTTATTTGATCTGCTAAAACTTAGGAGAATGAGGTATACAAGAGCATTCTTAAATGATGTATTTCAGGTTATTGATGATAAAAGGCATCATTTGAGTGATGAAATGTTTTTAACATCTGTGTGATAAGACATTTCTAAATCTCCCGAATTAACTTTTACTTATAGTCAGTATCGAATGATACCCAAGGAAAGATTTCTACTGAGTACAGCGTCAGAGATCGGATTAGGAAGATCATAGCTATAGATTAAATGAGAGTTTTATTCCTTCTATGGTCATTCCGGTTCCCATAATGGCAAGGATTAACCCCATTATTTTGCCTATTACCATGATCAGATGATTGCCGATCTTCTTTACTATCAGTTCGCTCGCAAGGAACGCCAGGTAAGTAAGAATGATCATCAGCGCAAATATCACTATTATTATTGAGAGGTTAAGGATACTGCCGCTTGTTATGTAATTCATGGCAGTTACTATTGTTCCGGGACCCGCAAGGATAGGAATGGCAAGGGGGGAAATTGCAACGCCGTCGTCAGGTTCTATTTGTTCCTGGTGATGCACTTTGGATTTTTTTGACTGCAGCATTTCGAAGCCCACATAAAACAGGAGTATCCCGCCGGTAATCTTAAAAGCGGGAATTGTAATGCCGAATAATTCAAAAAGATATTTTCCGAGTATGACAAAGAATAGAACGATAAGGAAAGCAGTAATACAGGAGGTTTTCGCTATTGATTTTCTCTCTGTTTTACTTTTATCGCCAACGAGTCCAAGAAAAACAGGTGTGTTGGCAATTGGATTCATTATCGCAAAGAATCCCGTAAATACTGTTAATGCAAAAGTGAATATATTTTCCTGCATAATATGGACTTATTTTTCAGAGGTTACAGAATGCAGCAAGAGTGACATCGGGATCGGTTACTAATATACTGATCTTTTTATTTTATTTGCTAATAGCGGAACCAATACCGACATTTTTAATGATTTCAATCCACAAAGGAAATTTAATTGATTTCCCCACCGGGATGCTCAGATTTTAAGAAGCTTATTATGGAAATCCTCGTACTACTATACGAGCAGGATCAGTACTTAATTTTCCACCAGTAACCTTGCTGCTATAAATTTACCTTTTCTGAGGGGCAAATTCGTTATTTCATCAGCACCATTTTCTTTGTTTCTGTGAAGATCCCGTCCTGTCCGCCTGCTTTCAACTGGTAAACATATGTACCTGACGGAAGGTTTTTTGCATCAAAATTGATCCTGTGGTACCCGGCATCAAGAGTTTTGTTGACAAGACTCGCAACACGCTCACCGATAACATTATAAATATCAATTACTACATTGCTTACCTGTGGAATTGAAAACTCAATTGTTGTAGCCGGATTAAACGGATTCGGGAAATTTTGTGCAAGTGTATATTTCTCAGGCCTGTTAACTTCAACAACAACCGCGCTGCTGTACTCGAATGTACCGTCAAGATCTGTTTGTTTAATTCTGTAGCTGTATGATCCCATTGTCAGGTTTTTATCTAAAAAAGTATAGCTCTTTCTTTGAGTTGTTGTCCCAAATCCGGGCACAAATCCAATTTCTTTCCATCTTTCATCAAGAGAAGTTTTTCTTTCTACTGCAAAGCCGGAATTGTTCGTTTCCGATGCAGTCGACCAGTTCAATGTTACTGAATTTTCATCAGCCGCTGCAGTGAAAGATGAAAGTTCTACCGGTATCATTGATAAAGCAAGCAAATATGCTTCATAAGCATCTATCCTGCCTGCACCATATCTCGGATCTTTTCCGGGAGCTCCTTTTTCCACCGCAGTTGTCTGCATAATCATACTTACATCTGCGGGTGTGAGCGACGGATTTACAGAAAGCAGCAGTGCAGAAGTTCCTCCGACGTGCGGAGTAGCTCCGGATGTACCGCTGAAGGACGAATAACCTCCGCCAATATTAGTAGACACTGTACCATTGCCCGGGGCACTTACATCAGGTTTTAAAAGGCCTATTGAACCCGGTGAAGTTTCATAAAAATAATCCTGGTATTCAGGAGGCATAGGATAAGGATAACCAGAATGAATCGATTGAATATCTTCCCACGCAGCCGGACCGTAAGGTGAACTGCTTGCTATTATATCAGTGCCGGCGTTTACGTTGCCTACACCCAGAACCGAGCTTAATCCTCCTACAAGCGTCTGATCAGGATGCAGCCAGGAAGGCGGACAGTTGCCCGGAGCTGATATGTTATAAGGAATCGGTGCACCGCTCAAATTATTTCCATCATTACTGGTGGAGTTAGTATGGACAATACCTGCAGCAAGTTCAATATCAGTCATTTGTCTGAACATCGGATAGTTAGGTTGAGGACTGAAATACCATTTATAACTATAGGAACTTGTTATAACATCAACCCCCTTATCAATAGCATATTGTTGAGCCAGCCAGTAACCAGCTTCGCCGTTAGGTACAAAATTCATTAGTTTAGCCCGCGGGGCTACTCCCGTCTGCATTCCGTTTGTACCATCGCCGCATACTATTCCCGAAGTGTGAGTGCCATGCCCATCCTGATCGTTTATGTTGTTTGTATTATTCGAAAAATTCCAGCCCATGAGATCGTCAGTATACCCATTGCCATCATCATCAATACCATTTATATCGCCCGGATCAAATACCCAGATTGATCCGTTAAATTCAATAGTATGTCCATCATTATCCGCATCCTCACCGAGGTTATTCCAGATATTATGGATTAAATCAGGATGGTCCCAATCACAGCCCGTGTCGATATTTGCAACCACAATTCCCTGACCGCTGTCTCCGGCAGCCCAGACAGCCGGCGCGTTAATTAATACCAAACCCGGCTGCGGTACAGCAACATCCCCCGGTAATACGTTTTGAGACGGTTCGGTTGGATCCTTTAAAAGACCAGTATCAAATGTGGGATTGTATCTTATTTCCGAAATTTCATTAAAATTTTCTGCCATATTATAGATAACCTCGGGAACGGCTGAAAAAACTATAGTATTTGCTGCCCAGAGAATATCAATCCTGCTTACACGATTTTGTTGTTTTTCATTCTCAAGGTAAGTGCGGACAGCTTCCTGTTTCTGGTTCGCGAATTCTTTCAGGATTCTCACGACCTCTTTCTGTCTTTCCTTTTTTGGAAGAAAGGTGGTTTGTTCTCTCAGGTCAGTGCGTGAATACTGTTCACTCAGCGTGGCATAAACATCGATCATTTCATTATTCGATGCATCAATTAAAACCACCTGCAAATACGGATGAATTTTTGAGTTATTTTGAGCGATTGATTCAATATGCAGGAGAAGAACGAACGAAAAGAGAAAAATAGCGGTTAGAAATTTTTTCATGACTACTCCCATAGAATTACGAAAATTCACTGATTACCGGTAATCTGAAGATATAAGATATTATGCTGTATGGCAAGAAAAATAATTGTTTTCAATAAAAAAGGGGATGTACTGTATTTGATGATCCCATACCATCACTCTCATAATTTGCGCCTCTCTTGTTTTATTTGAGTAAGATCATTTTCCTGGTCTGTACAAAATTGCCTGCGGTCATTCTTATTATGTAAAAGCCCGTTGGAAGATTGTTGCCGTTAAATACCATTTTATATTTACCGGCAGAATAATTATCATTTGCAAGTGTACTGACTTCACTACCGAGTACATCATAAACCTTTAGTTCGACAAATGATTGTTCAGGAATGGAAAATTCTATTGTTGTGGAAGGATTGAACGGGTTTGGATAATTCTGTGCCAGATCATATTTAAGAATTATGATCACTTCCAATACCTCTGAGTATTCGAAAGCACCGCTATAGTCAATCTGCTTTAGTCGATATTGATAATCTGCTCCGCTCCCGAACAGGTCGTTATCGATATAATTGTATTCACTGGGAACAGTAGTGCTGCCATTTCCTTTAATGAAGCCGATACTCTCCCATTCACCTTTATTTATACTTCTCTCTAACTCAAATCCTTTATTATTAACCTCTGTTTCCGTAATCCATTGTAAAGCTATTTCGTTTTCATGATAGTCCGCACGAAAAGAGACGAGTTCTACCGGGATCACGGGAGAAGATAAATAAAGATATGCTTTCCCCGCGTCTGTACCTCCGGCATCACTGTATGGTGCCCCGATAATAAAATCAGAAATACCATCGTCATTTACGTCACCGGCTGCGGATACTGAGAGACCAAATAGATCTTCTTCAGACTCGCCTGTTAATACCAGATCCGCAGTACTATCCGGGTTTGCACCACCGAGATAAATATAAGCCCTGCCGGCATTAGTCCCGCCGGTATCGCTGCGAATGGCCCCAACGATAACATCATCGTATCCATCATTATTTATATCACCCGCATGGGAGACAATACCAAAATTATCACCAGGGGCAGATCCGGTCATAACCAGATCAGGTATATCGTCCATTGAAGGACCGCCTAAGAAAACATAAGCTCTTCCAGCATCTACGCCGCCGGCATCATTACCAATAGATCCGATAATCACATCATCATATCCGTCGTCGTTAATATCTCCAGCGGACGATACAGAAATACCGAAATAATCAGGTACTTCTTCTCCGTTCATCACAACATCTGCAACGCTGTCAATTGAAGTTCCTCCTAAATATAAGTATGCCTTGCCTGAGGTATTTCCGAATGCATCATAAGCACCCACCAGTATGTCTGCGAAGTTATCTCCGTTTACATCTCCCGCACTTGAAATTGAACTTCCAAATGAATCTCCGGGATTTACACCTGTCATGGTAACATCAGGTATTGTATCCATTGCTGAACCTCCGAAATAGACATAAGCAATACCAGTAGAAATATTATTAAAAGGGGCTGAAGCTAATACATCGTCAAAGCCATCACCGTTTACATCTCCCGCATTTGCAACCGCATTACCAAATAAATTATTCGGGACTGTCCCCGTTATAATTACATCTGCTATATCATCCATTGACGTACCTCCCAGAAAGATATATACTCTACCGGCATTTGTACCCCCGGCATCATTTTGAGATGCCCCGATAACTATATCTCCGAATCCGTCAGCGTTTACATCACCGGCAGATGATGCAGATATTCCAAATACATCATCCGCAGCTTCCCCTGTCAGAATCACATCAGCTATGCTGTCCATTTCTGAGCCGCCAAAATAGATGTATACTTTTCCTGCATCCATTCCTGCAGCATCATTTTGATCTGCGCTAATCAGTATATCATCAAAACCGTCCCCGTTAACATCTCCTGCAGATGAACCCGGTATGCCGAAAAGATCCCCGGCAGCTTCCCCGACGAAGGTTATTTCTGTTAGTTCACCAGAAATTTGGTCGTTATTATTATCAACAACCTGTGAAAACAAATTGTGTGCGGTTAGTAATGTTAAAATCAAAAATACCCTGGTTAGTTTCATAACATATCCTCATTAATTAAATTGGTTTAATCATTAATTCTCTCAACCTTGCGCCATAATTACGCATGGCTGATCATTTCCTTTAGAATCTGCTTCGTATTTCCCCGCTCGAGTTATTTTCAAATGTCTGTGATTGTTTCAAAGGTAGAATAATAGGCGGGGGTATGCTATCTGATTTGTTTCAACATTTTGTTGTTTTGTTACAAATCGTAAAAAGATATGTTTTTAGCTATTTTGCGAAGGGTTCGAATTCAGCCTTGTTAAAGGAATTCACCTGATATGTCGTACAAGTTTTTTTACCCTAATTGAATGTGTAGGATTTTACGACCCAGTAGTCTTCCCGGATGCCGTTAACGACAGCAGGTTCCCATTTTGATTTGTAGGCTGCTTTAATAAGATTATTCAGGCAATCAGGACAATCGAGTGAGTTATAAAGAATCCGATGATCTATAACTCTGCCATCTTCATCGATCTTCAGTGAGAGCTGAAGCCTGCCGTGGTAATCGTCTTCTCCTCCGGCAGGAACAACCTCATACAATAAGCGCGGAGCTGACCTGACATATTGAAAGTGATTATCACCCTGATGGTCATCAGAAGACTCTTCGCCATTTTCCGCGGCACTTTGAATTACAGCCACATCGTCGAGAGTTTGATATGCTTCAATCTCTTCAGTAATATTAATCGGAGGTATTTGAGGAGGTGGAGCTGGTTCAGCTGAACGTTGAATTGTCTGAGGTATATCATCATAAAGAATAACGGGATCACTGATTATAATTTTTGTATTGTGTGTTGATTCCCGCGGAGATAATACAAAAGCAGAGATAACCAGTATCTCACTAATAATAATAGAGATAAGTATGTTCCTTCTGTAATATGTTTTGTCATACTTCAGCAAGTTAAATCATCTCCATTTCAGCAAAGTTTCAGAAGATGCTTTTGTGCCCGCAAGCTTATCCTCTATGGTTACCGTTACAATATAATCTCCCGGCTTATAGCCGCTCATATCCAACTGCAGGTAGACCTGTGTGTTCTTTTCAAATGACTGATAATCGGTAGTTAATGTTACCTCTTCATTTTTTGTACTGAATAAATGAACCAGTGATGAGAATACGTTTTCGATAAAGGAATTATCGTCGACTTTCTTCAGGGTGATTTTCTGTTCGAAATCCGTTTTCCTATCCTTATCCTGCTGAAGGTTATAGGCTTCATAATATATATATACAGGAGTGCTGCGGGTAAAGGTTCGCGTCGGGTTCGGCAGAATTCCAATATTATTTCTTGTCAGAGAATATTTACCTGGTGAATTCTTTTCGACTGCCGAAGCTAATACGACATCACTCAGATCAAGATTATTGTCATCATAATTTTTAACCAGCATTTTGAAATGGTTCGTCGATACACCGCTATCTCTTTTCCTGATGACTTCAAATGCCAGCGATACCGAATCCGGTTTGGTTTCAGTTTCGAGAGAATTTATCCAGTATTTTTCAGCCGAACTGAACTTTAATACTTTATCCTTTCCCAGGTAGGTGAATTCATCAACTTTCTGACCGATCTGTTTATTGCTGCCGTCGAATAAAAACAAACCCGACTGATGCTGAACATTGTACCTGTTCAGGTACTCATAATCTTTCGAAATATCCAGCGCATAATTAATATAGAGCTGTGTATTCTGGTCATCTTCATTGTCCAGATCTTTAAACTGTGCAACAGCGTAAGGCATTGTGAACACCGGTCCTTTAAACTTCGGCTCGTACTCTTCGGGATCTGTGCGTCGCAGCGACTGCACATCGGCATAGGTATCCAGTCCGAACTGAGAGTAGTAACGCCCGTTAAGAGTAGGGGTGCTGAAGCGGAAGTTTTTGTTCCAGTAATTATCTGTGAATCCGAATGATTTGTTTTTATACACCCAAACATCGGTTTTCATCATCATCTGGGTTCTTCCCCCCGCATTAATAAAGGGTCTTAGTCTGAAACGATTCTCCGGTTCACCGTATCTTAACATTATCTCTCCCCTATCGGACTTCCAGCCTGTAACATTCTGCTTTGCAACGGAGAACATCAGGTTTGAATAGGCAACTCTTGAATAGTGTTCAAGCAGCCTTTCATTATACCTTGTAAGGTAAAGAGGATCTTTATGTTCCCAGAACTGATTTACAGAGCTGTCAGTATCTTCAACCTTGTTTTCTTCGGATCCCATCAGCATTAAAGAAGTGCTGTCCTGAAATGCTTCCCTCTCATTCTCTGTCATCAGACTAAGTGCTTTTTGATACGCTGCCTGCGATGAATCGAAGCTTAATGTTTTGTAGTAAAGATATCCCATAAACAGGAAAGCATCTTTATTCTGCGGATCGATTTTCACCACCTCTTTAAGGAGGGGGATACCCGGTTCATATTTTCCCGCCTCGGAATACAGATGAGTTAAAT
>CAWHTX010000021.1:0-37747 GCA_963832355.1 uncultured Bacteroidota bacterium
GAGTTGTCGATGTGATATTTTGATCAAAATTTCAGTTTCCAGAAAGAACAAAGTCAATAGCCCTGTCCTGTCTATAATATATTAATCCTTGACCATGTTGTCAAGTGCTGAGGAAATAATATTTAAAGAACTAAATTATTTAATACAATCTTTATGTATTAGTATTGTATTTTTGTAACAGACATCCAAAATATTTTGAGTATAGTTTTTTCAATAGACTCTTTTACATGATTAAGAAATTTGAATTTAATTTTGACTTAGGTATTTACCGAGTAACAAATGCAAACATCGATTTAAGATGGTATCATAGAGATGCTAAAAGAATTTATCAAAAAAAGAGCTGGAATTCAAAAAAATATGGGTTTATAGATAGCGTTGAGGTTTTTCTTATTGAAGATAGAAAGCATAGGGATAGGGCTATTGCTTGGTTGGTGAAGCATGTGCATAATAAAAATACTGGAGAGGAAAGAATAACTACAATCCGACGTGCTAAAATTGTTGAGTTCTATCAGAACCCGTTAAGAGTTAGGATTAGACGAAAGACTAAAAAAACTTAGGGAGGTTCGTATCTGTCAGATATGGCGATGAATGGTTGTAATTTATTACAAACCAGATGAGTATCGGTGGATATATGCACCTTTAATCTGTTGAAGATTGAGCATGCACCATCTTTGGAATACTCAAGTGCGACCTCCTCTTTAAATTAAAAAATATTTAATGCCACCATTACATAAAACATCAATAAGATCAGGCGCAGTCAATGCTTTAAACGCCCAAACCCCTTCTAGTATCTATCCTTATGGTTTTCCATTTACCCTTAATCCAACAATGGGTTGCAGTTTTTCATGTAAATTTTGCTATTCCCCCTTAACCTATAGAAAAAATTTTGTCAGAACTAATAGAACTCATTTTTTTAATGAATCAACTATCAAATTGGATATAGCAGAATCACTTAATAAAGAGTTAAATAAACTAAAATCTCTTCCACAACATTTAAAACGGGTTCAGATAAATGAAACAAGTGATTATTATTTGAGTGAAGTTCTTTCAGAGCTTGATAATCAGAAGAGGGACGTGATGATGGAAATACTGGAAGTATTCCAGAACAATTGGAACAACGGGAATAAATGGATGCTGCATATTCTGACGAAGAGTCATCTGATAGAAAGACACATTGATAAGCTGAAAGAGATGAAGGAGATGATTCAGGTAGAGATGAGTTTTTCTACTCCTTATGAAAATCAGCTGCGTAACTTGGAACTTTTTACTCCAACGATAGAAAAAAGACTTGGAACAATAGAAAAATTATCCAAGGAAGGAATATTTGTCCGTGTAATGGCAATGCCTTTTTATGGTGGCGTTCCTGAACTGGACGAATTGAAAAGAATTACCTTTGATGCTGGTGCACAAGCAATGAAAAATAAAGCATTAAACTATTTTGACTGGGATGATGTAAAAAATATTTCATTTGATGATCTAGTTCAGTACAAACTCCCTCAAACTGGTAGTCGAAAAGATACTATCATTAGCCAAGCTCACATAATTAAAAGTGGAGAAAAATATTTACAAAATGGTAAGAATGAAACTATAAATATCCGCATGCCATCTGACAAGGCCTGGGATGCTATGAGTAAGTTGCAGGAAAGAACTTCAGTAGAAACGTTAAATAAAATAGATATGGGTTACGATAAATTAAATGACGTTGATTGGGGATATATTAAAAGTAAGTTAAAATAAATAATGCCCTACAAACTCAACAAAATAATCTTCCAGCGTGACTGGGACTGGGGTTATGAGTCATATACTTATGACCTTAGTATTGAGATTGAATTCCCTTTTGCTGCTGGTATGCTACAAGAATTAGTTCCACAGGATAAATCACAAATCAGTAAATACAAACCAGAGATTTCAGACATTCCCCTTTTCAATGAGAAAGGTCTAGGAAAGTTAGTTCCTGATGTTGGTCCGAAAGGCATTTACTATCTTGAGCTTCGACCAGGATATAAACTAAAACAACTAATTGTAAATCCTGAAGATATTGATGTTGATATTTATATAGGACCGAAGGATACTTTGATATATAGTTTCTATAATTCTACAAAAAGGAATTCTATTTCCGTTAAAGCAGCAATCGAAAAGGATAATGAGGGAGTATATTCAAAATTAAAGGCCGAACCAGAAGATTTAATCTGGAGACATTATTTTGTAACAAGAGCCTTATCAAGTAGCCAGGAGACAATATTAACCTCAAAAAAATCTGAGACAACGGGAAAAGATATATTAACTGCTGATGAAGCCGCTGTTTATACAAGGAGATCTAAAAAAACATTGCAGAATTACGCATCACAGGGTAAATTAAGATCATTAAAAGGTGGTAAGTTCAGAAGAAAGGACCTTGATGATTTTTTGGAGCATGTGAAGAAAAAATGAACTTGTTTAAATGACCTCACTTTGGTACTTTTACGAATAGAAAAAGTGACAAATACGTGTCAAATTTTTTCTGAAGTGTTGGGAAAATTCGGGAATTTATAGGAAAGTATTTTATTAGGGAAGCTTAGTAAGTCATTCTCTTTATTGATATTACAGACATATTGCGGGAATTGAAAAATTATCAATATTGAATCCGGCCTTCGGTACTCCATCCTCGTAACGACCTTTAATACAAGGTGGATATATTCGTTCATAATGCGGAATAAATGGTCTATTTTTCTTAGTGCCTTTTTACAATATTGAAAACCTGCCAAAGCTATAAATATAATCCCTGCTATTTGCTTCTACCGATAATTCTTATAAATTCGATTCAACAACGTGCTAGTATGAAGATCCCCGCAAAAGAGGCTGAGGGTTTTAGCCGCGGAATTATTGTTCATACTGTATCAAACAGCAATTAAATGAAAAGCAGATTAGAAGATATTTTAAGGATCATTCAGCAGTCTGATATTCCGGATGCTGAACGGAAAAGTACTCTCATAAAAGCCGTTAAAGATCAGAACCGGGAACTGAAACTTGAGGCATCCCTGGAAAGAGTGGCCGGCCGGGCTATGGCTATGCGCTATACCTCTGAGCTGCAGGAGGTTGTTAATTTAGTGGCACAGCAGCTCTACCAGATGGAAATGGATATAACGGGAGTCTTTATAGCCATCAATGACCAGGATGTAGATAAGGAGTTCACTTTCTGGGGATCGTCGGGTGTAGCTGAAAATTATGTGAAGAAGGCTGCTATCCCCTACCTCAACAGGCCTGTTTATACTGTGCTGACGGGAGCTGTCAGAAAAAAAGATGTATTCCTTACCGAAGAATATACAAGGGAAGAGAAAATTGAATTCTTTGAACATTTATTTAAATACCCGCCTTATAATGCTTCAACCCCCGAATGGAAAGAGCAGGTGCTGTCACGTGAGGGCGGCTATACCAGGGCTGCAGCTGTAAATCACTACACAACTATTTTTGTGGTGAACCATAACGGTACCAAATTCTCTGAGAAGGATAATGAGATTCTGAAAAGGTTCGCGAGAGTTTTTGAGCGAAGCTATATAAGGTTCCTTGATATCAAAAAAGCCGAGGAACACGCAAAGGAGGCGTTGAAGCAGGCATCTCTTGACAGAATACGCGGTGAGATAGCGAGTATGAGGACGACGGAGGACCTGAACCGCATAACCCCTATTATCTGGAGGGAGCTGATCTCTCTTGAGGTACCTTTCACCCGCTGCGGCGTCTTTATTATCGATGAAAAAGATGAGAACATACAGGTATATTTAACCACCCCTGACGGCAAGGCACTGGGTGTTCTGAACCTGCCTTTTGATGCTAATGAACTGACCCGCTCCACCCTGGATCACTGGAAGGAAAAGAAAGTTTACAGTGATCACTGGGACAGGCAGGGTTTCGTGAACTGGACGAATTCTATGATAGAATTGGGCCAGGTACGTGATGCCGAAACTTACCAGGGTTCCTCTTCACCGCCTGACTCATTATTCCTGCACTTTGTTCCGTTCGAACAGGGTATGCTTTATGTGGGAAATGATGCTGAGCTTACTGCAGAGAAAATTAAAGTGGTCAGGTCAATTGCGGAAGCATTTTCAATTGCCTATGCCCGTTACGAGGATTTTACGAATCTTGAGAAGGCAAAAAATGAAATAGAAATTACTTTTAATGAATTGAAAATTGCGCAGGCAAAGCTGAAGGAACTGGATCAGATGAAGTCGCGGTTCTTTGCAAACATCTCTCACGAATTCAGGACGCCGCTGACGCTTATTCTCGGACAGATAGACAGCGTTATGTCTGAAAATATTGATGTTAAGGAAAAAGGGAAGCTGCAGGTGGCAAACAGGAATGCAAGGAGACTCCTTGGACTTATTAACCAGCTGCTGGATCTATCAAAGCTTGAGGCAGGCAGCATGGAATTAAATGCGGAGCAGCATAACATTGTTCCGTTTCTGAAAAGCCTGTTCTACTCATTTGAATCACTTTCAGAATCACAAAATATTACTTTGAAGTTCGAATCGGAGTGTGAAAAAATTCCCGTCCTCTTTGATCCCGATAAAATGGAAAAGATATTTTATAATCTCATCTCGAATGCTTTCAAGTTTGTTTCTTCAAACGGTGAAATAAAAGTTAGTCTTACTGTTATTGATGGTGCTGCCGAAATAAGGATTAAAGATACCGGTATCGGGATACCCTCCGATCGTCTTCCTCACATTTTTGACAGGTTCTACCAGGTGGACGGTTCGGCATCAAGAAAGCATGAGGGTACGGGAATAGGACTGGCGCTTACAAAGGAATTAATTGAACTTCATAAAGGTAGTATCTCGGTTAAAAGCAAAGAAGGCGAAGGCAGCGAGTTTATCATCCGGCTTCCGAAAGGCGATCATAAGATTGAAACTGAAGAATTCATAAAGATGCAGCCGGACCTATCTCTGCAGATGAAAAATTATAATGAATCCGGATCGGCAGAAACAAAATCGAAACCGGCCGTCTCCCCTGCCGATACCCATAACCATGAGATCATTTTAGTTGTTGAAGATAACTCTGACGTAAGGAGTTACGTGAGCAGTCTGCTTGTAAAAGATTACAGGGTAATAGAAGCCGCGGACGGCGTGGAGGGAATCTCAAATGCAAAAGATGAAATTCCCGATCTGATAATTACCGACGTGATGATGCCGGGAATGGATGGTTTTCAGTTCAGCACGCAGATAAGAAGCGACGTGAAGACGAGTCATATTCCGATCATAATGCTTACAGCAAAAGCAGGACTGGATGATAAAATAGAGGGACTGGAGACCGGCATTGATGCTTATATTACCAAGCCTTTCAGTGCGAAAGAACTCAGGGTGCGGGTAAGGAATTTGATTTACCAGCGCAAACAGCTGAGGAAGCGTTTTAGTAAATCGACTGTAATAAAGCCCTCGGAAGTTACCGCGGTTTCTATGGACCAGGAATTCCTGGAAAAGACAATAAAAGTTATTGAACAGAACTTTGGGGACCCGCAGTTCGGCGTTGAAAAACTTGCCGATGTATTATATATGAGCACTTCCCAGTTGAACAGAAAGCTGAACGCACTTTTAGCACAGCCGGCAGGAAAGTTGATCCGCTCGCTTCGTCTCCAGCGGGCAGCTGATCTGTTAAAGCAGAATGCCGACACTGTTGCGGGGATCTGCTACAAAGTTGGTTTTAATGACCAGGGCTATTTCGGGAGAGTTTTCAAAAGGCAGTTCGGGATTTCCCCGTCCGCATATAAGAAGGATAACCAGGGCTGATTGGGCTTATTTCAGTTCTTTTAACAGACCGCTTAATTGAAGGATAATACCGCCGCTTATCCAGAATTTGAGCAGGAAATCCGAATTGTTGCGTACATTGTACAAGAGAATTTCGGGAATTAGCCCTACTTTAGACCCATCACGATAAATCATTCACTCTAATATTTTAACCGAAAAAGTATGGTAAGGATAAAATTGAACGGTACCTGCTTCAATGACGGTAAGGTCGTGTTCGAAACAAACGATTTTATTGAGTGCAGGGGACTTATTCTTACTCAGCCTGCTGAACTGCCCGATGGATGCCGGGTTGAATTTATTGTTTCCTACAATGAAGAGGATTTCCTCTCAGGTAAAAACGGGATTGTATGGGCTACTTATGATATAAGGCAGGCTGAGATTTTACACAGAGCCCTGCTTGCACAGGATATTAACAGCGAAATAAAAAAAACTGATCTTGAATACAAAGAATTGTTCCTCATTGAAATAACAAGCCGGTCTGACCAGGATGATGCGATGGATTTTATCTGGAAAAGTGATGGCGGTCTTAATCTTAAACCTGACTGGACTTACTCTGAAGGGGAAATAAATAAAAGTTTTGAACAGTGGCTCAGCGGAAAATAAAGAAGAATACCGGCTTCAAAACCTACGGGAGTTTGCGGGTTATTTATTTTATATTTGATTTAAGAATGATTATAATTAATTTTATCGCTGTTAATGATCATTTCCGGGGGTTTTTGAATAAAATAAACCGTGAGTCATACTATGCGTATTTCATTAACCAAAATACTGCTGATCCTGTTAATTGCCATTGCCGCAGCACTCCTTGTTAATTACCTGCAGCCCGAAGGTCTGCCCTTGTTTAACAAAGATGCAGCACTCCGTACTGATCAGAAATTAATTGATCAGCCTCCCCCGCAGCAGGCAGCAGAAACCAAACCGGATACCACAAAAACAGATTTCAACAAGATGGCAGTGGAAAAAGATCGGGTGCAGATTGACGAGGACCTCCTGCCCCAGTATGATTATAAAACTGATTCTGATACGACATTAAGCAGCAATAATATCGCATCAGACTATAATGCTGATAAGGATAATGGACCCGAATTATCAAATCTCACAAAAGATGTCTTCAATCAGCCCCGGCTGATTTCCCTTACACAGGCTTATCAACTCTACAGGGATAAAATACTGTTTGTCGACGCCAGGGACCCTGAAGAATATGAAGATGGACATATAGCCGGCGCCGTAAACCTGCCCCTTTTCCGGCTTGATGAATATAAGAACCAGATTTCTTCTATAAGTAAAACCACCCCGCTGGTAACCTATTGCGAGGGTGCAGACTGCGACATGAGCATCAGGCTGGGAAATGAACTGTTCTCTAAGGGTTTCAAGAAAGTATTTGTGTTCTTCGGGGGCTGGGAGGAATGGAAACAGGCCGACTACCCGGTTATTACATCAAGCACAAATATTCAGCTGAATTAAATGACTACCTTTCTGTCTAATAAATATTTGCTGTTTGCTGTAAGGCTTATACTGGGAGCGCTTTTCATCTATTCGGCGGTAACCAAAATAACCGATCTCGATTACTTTGCTAAGTCGCTTTATAATTACAGACTGCTTCCTGAAGACTCCCTTAACTTCTTTGCACTAATTATACCCTGGCTGGAATTAATAATCGGCGTCCTGCTTATCGCCGGTATCTATGTCAGGGAAAGTGCCCTGATTGGCACCGTATTAATGATCGTCTTTATCGCAGCAGTAGCTATTGCGGTTGCCAGGGGTCTTGATATCGAGTGCGGATGTTTCGGAACAAGGGATGGCAGCAAAGTAGGAATCCTTAAGATCATCGAAGATGTATTGATCCTTCTCGGGTTTGTCTGGCTGTCGGTATTCGGTTCTGATTTTCTCGCCCTTACCAAATCAAAAAAAACGGCAGATAATCCCAATGTGCCTTTTTAACCATTTCTCTCTATTGAATCCATTGTATCCCTTAGTACACCAAGCGAACGCTGGCTCAGCAGATCTATTTTGATCAGTCCCAGGTCCTCAACCGAATACATATCCGGCTGCGTTATTATTAGTCCCAGCCCCTTGTTCTTCGCGTATTCAAGTGCTGTGTAATCCGTTATGGGACCCGGGGTTATGAGGATTCCGCTGGGATGGATACTCAGATGCCTCGGGAAACCGCCAAGTCTTTCAGCTGCAGCTACTATAGATTTCCAGGGTTCAATCTTAAAGTTAAGCGACCTCGCTTCAGGGAATCTTTCTGAAAGTTCAGACAGGCTTCCTGCGTCCGTCCATGGAATGAACTTGCTGTACTTTGATATCTCAGCGTTGGTTAGTCCGTATGCCTTTGCAACCTCCCTGAAAGCAGACCTTGCCCTGAAGGTTACGGTAGTTGATATCATCGCCACATTTTCATAACCGTATTTATCAAACACGTATTTTACAATTTCATCCCGCTCCTTCCAGGAGAAATCGATATCGATATCCGGGGGACTGCTTCTTCCCTTATTAAGGAACCGCTCAAAGTAAAGGTTGTACTTAATCGGGTCGACTTCCGTTATGCCCAAACAGTAGGAAACGATACTGTTGGCCGCCGATCCCCTTCCTATTGTTATCATTCCCCTTTTCTTCGCCTCCATTAAAATATCCCATACTACCAGGAAATAATCTGTAAAGTTCATTTCCCTTATCACCTGGAGTTCCATTTTCAGCCTGTCAACTGCCGCGTCAATCGCAGGAGAATACCTGCGCTTCAAACCCTCATAGCATTTCTCCCACAGCATCGTATAAGAATCTTTTCCCGGCGGCACGTCGAACCGGGGGAATTTATATTGATTCAGCTTCAGGTCAACATTACAGTTCGCGGCAATATACTCCGTATTTGAGACTGCTTCCGGTACACCGCTGTAAATCTTTCCAAGCTCAGCGGCATCCCTGAAATAAGCCTCCCTGTCAGCCAGTTCTCTGTTGGTTACATTATCCGTATTCTTGTTCAGCCCGATGGCGGTAACCACCCTGTGAAGTTCATAATCATCCTTATTAAGGAAGAAGACAGGATTGGAAGCGGCCATTTTAATCCCGTTCTTCTTCGCATATGTATAGAGCTTACGCGCGTTGAATTTGTTATCCGTAGTTATAATAAGTTCTGCATACACATTTTCCCTCCCGCCCGCCTTTTCAAGTAAATGAAACGACGGTGTAAGTATGAACAGGTTATCAAGAGGTCTGCTTACCAGTGCGAAGAGATCAAAATCATCGTTAAGCTTACGCGAGGTAATAATTTTACAGAGATCTGAATACCCCTGGTTATTCTTTGCCAGCAGCACTGCGTAGGTATCTTCATTGCCGGGCTGATTTATCACGCACCCAAGGATAGGTTTAATACCCTGCTCCTTTGCCTGCTTTGCAAAAGGTATCAGTCCGTACATCCCGTTTGTATCAGTCAATGCCAGAGATGCAAGCTGATTCTCCTTTGCCTTTGCAATCAACTCCCCTATCCGGGATGTACCTTTCAGCAAAGTATAATTGGAATGTACGTGGAGAGGTATCATTTATTCCTGTCTTTTTCGAAAAATAAAATAAAGAGATGAAAAAGTGAATGAAGAAAAACGGCTATGCCCTGTTTAACGCTTTCATACCGATATCGCGGCGAAAATAGATCCCCTCAAATTTTATGTTGTTCAGTGCGCCGTAAGCAAGTGTCCTGGCCTTCTGCAGATCATTCTCCTCAAGCACGGCAGTAACCCCGAGTACCCGCCCGCCGGCGGTCACTATCTTTCCATCCTTCTCCGACGTCCCCGCGTGAAATATAATGATCTGTCCGGAATCATATTCCCCTAACCCCGATATCTCAAATCCTTTGGGATAACTGCCCGGGTATCCTCCAGAGGCGGCCACCACACAGACTGCCGTTCCTTCCGAAAAGGTTACCGACTCTTTATCCAGCTTCCCGGAAGCAGCGGAATAAAGCAGTTTAAGGAAATCTCCTTTAACCAGGGGAAGCACTGCCTGGGTCTCCGGGTCGCCGAACCTGCAGTTGAACTCAACTACCTTTGGTCCCTCTGCGGTTATCATTAACCCCGCATAAAGACATCCCGAAAACTTCCTGCCTTCTTCCTTCAGTCCGTCAAGTACAGGTCTAATTACCTCGCGGCTTATCCTCTCCTGCATTTGCTTATCGATCACTGGTGCGGGAGAATAAGCTCCCATACCGCCGGTATTTTTTCCCGTATCGTTTTCCCCAATTCTTTTATGATCCTGGGATGACGGAAGAAGAATAAAATCGTCGCCGTCGGTCACCGCAAGAATGGATGCTTCCTCGCCGTCAAGGAATTCCTCAATAATTATTTTATTCCCGGCGTCTCCGAATACATTGTCAAGGAAAATCTCTTTCAGTGCATTATCGGCTTCCGTTTTATTACTGCAGATTATAACGCCTTTACCGGCAGCAAGACCGTCAGCCTTCAGTACAACAGGGTAACTAACATTTCCCAGGTATTCAGAGGCATCGTTGAAATGCTCTTTGTCAAACTCCATATATCCGGCAGTAGGTACAGAATACTTTACCATCAGCTGCTTGGCAAAAGATTTATGTCCTTCTATTTCCGCGGCCTTCTGGTCGGGACCGAATACCTTCACATTCCTGCTTCGGAGAAAATCTGCAAGACCCTCAACAAGGGGCTGCTCGGGACCAATAACCACCAGGTCAATATTTTCGGAAAGACAGAAATCAGCTATCTTCTGATGACCCTTTTCAATAAGCACATTCTTACCCACCGAAGCCGTACCGGGATTACCGGGACTAACAAAGAGTTTATCTACGGAATCACTCCGGGATATTCTCCAGGCAATAGCATGTTCCCTTCCGCCCGACCCGAGTACAAGTACATTCATTATATTTCTGCTTTTATTAAAAACTGGAACTGCTTGGTTAATTGTTCTGTAAGGAAATCTCTCCGGTGTTTCTCAATAAATTCATCATTGGGAACAGGAAGTTTATTATTGGTATAAAGCTCATATACTTGTTTGATTATTTTCTTTATAGCATTAACATCATCCGGGGGAGATATGAATGATGCGCCGTACTCCTCCATCGCGGTTTTAACCGCACCATCCGGTACGCAGGCAATAATTGGTTTGCGGGTACCCAGGTATTCAAAAGTCTTCCCGGTTGAAATAGTATCGCTGTTCTTACCCCGGCCGACCATCACCCACAAAACATCACTGGAAATGATCTTTAATAATGCGTCACTATGATCAAGATAGCCGTGCTCTTTTACAAAATCCTGAAGATCAAGCTTACGGATCAGTTTTCTGTTTTCATTCCGGAGAAATCCAATAAAATGAAGCTCAATATTGGCCGCAATATCGGGTCGCTCCAGGGATAGTTCCTTAAATGCACGCAGGAAATATTTCGGGGTAATGAACTCGTAGAAGAGACCCGAGAATGTCAGTCTCATCTTCCTGTTATTTTTTTTCTCCGGCGCAAGGTTCTCAAAATCTTCGGGATCATAGCCCTGGGGAATGATAAACACATCTTCAAAGGTTATGAACCTGTACCGGTCCATAATTCTTTCCTTCATCCTCCTGTTTATCACAATTATCCTGTCGGCCGCCTTCAGTGCCGCATACTCCATTGATTTATGCAGGTAACTGTGAAGAGGGGTCGGATAAAATCCAAAATGATTTCCGTACCACAGATCCCTGTAGTCAACCACAAGCGGCAGGCTGAACTCTTTCTTAAGATTTACAGCCATATTAAATGAGGAGAACGGCGGACCGGTAACATATATAATATCGAATTCCTCTTCATTAAGCAGCTTCCTGGCAGTAACCAGTGCTTTAGAACTCCACCCCGTCTTGTTATCGGGAATAAATAAGGAAGCACTCGCTCTGCTTAATAATTTCCTCAACCATTCAGCAGGTATCTTAACCGTTCCCTTCTTACGAAGCCGCGAATTTATATCTTTTCCCTCTGTTCTTATTATTCTTATGCCGGCCTGTTCGGCTTCCGTCAGCAGAGAAGTGTCGTGAGCATAGTAGGCAGTATTCCCGGTGGTAAGAACCGTCGGTTCCCAGTTATACTGTTTCATATATTTCGTAAACTTAAGTGTCCGCTGAACCCCGCTCAGTCCTAAAGGAGGGTAATAATACGATATCACGAGAACTTTGAACATAGAACTCCCTTATAAATAACACCTCCAAAAATAAAAATAAATTGTGACATCATGCTTACGAATGATAGTTCGGTGCTTCTTTGGTTATTATAACATCATGCGGATGACTCTCCTTCAATCCGGCCAGAGTTATCTTAACAAATTTCGTTTTTGTCTTTAACTGCTTTATGGTCTTAACGCCGCAATAACCCATGGCTGCCCTCAATCCTCCGTTAAACTGAAGTACCGTTTCCGCCAGCGAGCCTTTATAGGGAACCCTTCCCTCAACTCCTTCAGGAACAAGCTTGGCAATATCATCTTCCGTATCCTGGAAATAACGGTCCTTGCTGCCCTTTCTCATTGCCGCAAGAGAACCCATACCGCGGTAATGCTTAAAGCTCCTTCCTTCAAAAAGTATAGTCTCCCCGGGACTCTCCTCAACGCCGGCGAACAGCCCGCCTATCATCACAGAGTCTGCTCCCGCCGCAAGAGCTTTAGGCACGTCACCCGTCTGCTTTATACCTCCATCCGCTATCAGTGGAATACCTCTGGACTTCGTAGCCCTGAATACATCCTGTATAGCAGTTATCTGGGGAATGCCGACTCCCGCAACCACCCTGGTAGTACAGATTGACCCCGGTCCAATACCCACCTTAACCGCATCAACCTTGCAATCCAACAGATCAAGTGCAGCCTCATAAGTACCTATATTACCTGCAACTAGCTGGGCATACTTAAACTTTCTCCTAACTTCTTTTACCATTTTAAGCACCCCGGTTGAATGACCATGTGCTGTGTCAATAACAATTGCATCGGCACCGGCATTTAACAGCGATTCTATCCTTTCCATTGTATCGGGAGTAATTCCAACGGCTGCTCCCACACGAAGCCTCCCATGCTCATCCTTACAGGCATTGGGATGCTTTTTCTTCTTCTGAATATCCTTAAAAGTTATCAGTCCTTTTAATATTCCTTCTTTATTAACAACCGGAAGCTTTTCAATCTTATATCGTTGGAGCAGTGTTTCGGCCTTCTCAAGAGTAGTTCCAACAGGAGCGGTTATCAGGTTCTCTTTAGTCATAAGATCCTTAACGATCACTTTGCGGTTTGGTTCGAACCTCAGATCGCGGTTGGTTAAAATACCTACAAGTCTTCCGCTCTCATTAACGATGGGAATTCCCGAAATCCTGAATTTCTTCATTATATCCAGGGCCTCACCGATGGTTTTATCGGGACTCAGGGTAACGGGGTTCTGTATCATTCCGCTTTCAGATCTTTTAACCCTGTCAACCTCCGTACTCTGATCTTCAATCGACATATTCTTATGAAGTATCCCAATACCTCCCTGGCGAGCAAGGGCAATTGCAAGTGCCGACTCGGTTACAGTATCCATCGCCGCCGAAATTATGGGAATATTCAATTCAATATCGGGAGTTAAATAGGTGCTGAGGTCCACCTCCCGCGGCAGGACCGAAGATTTCCCCGGAATAAGAAGAACATCATCAAAGGTTAAACCTTCCTTAATTAATATTTCGTTCTGCTTCATAGATCTTTCCTGTTGTTTAATTAATCATAAGCCGGGAAACCGGTAATATCCTCACCAACTATCAGGGTATGCATTTCGTGCGTTCCTTCATAAGTCTTTACCGATTCAAGGTTGGCAGCGTGCCTCATTACCGGGTATTCGTCCAGTATCCCGTTCGCACCGAAAATTTCCCTGGAAATACGCGCAATCTCCAATGCCTTCTCACAGTTATTCCGTTTGGCAAGCGAAACCTGCGTATGCTTCATTGTTCCTTTGTCCTTCATCCTGCCGAGCTGAAGATTCAGAAGCTGCGCTTTGGTAATCTCCGTAACCATGTATACAAGTTTTTCCTGCGTCATCTGGTAGGCAGCAATAGGCTTGCTGAACTGCACCCTCGACTTTGCATAATTCAAAGCAGCGTCATAGCAGGCCATCATAGAGCCAACCACGCCCCAGGCGATGCCGTACCTTGCCTGGTTAAGACACATAAGCGCATTCTTCAGTCCTGACGTTCCCGGAAGAAGATTTTTCTCCGGTACAAAAACATTATCAAAAATAAGCTCTGACGTAACCGAAGCCCTCAGCGAATGCTTCCCTTTCATTTCCGGGGCAGTAAAACCATCAAAAGACTTCTCAACAAGAAAACCTCTTACCACGCCGTCAAGTTTCGCCCATACAACAGCCACGTCCGCTATAGTCCCGTTCGTTATCCACATCTTAGCCCCGTTCAGCACATAACCGCCGTCTTTTTTTTCAGCTTTGGTAACCATTCCGCCGGGGTTAGAACCGTAATCGGGCTCTGTAAGTCCGAAGCATCCTATCTTTTCACCCTTTGCAAGCAGCGGAAGCCAGTGATCTTTCTGCTCATCGTTCCCGAAAGTAAAAATGGGATACATTACAAGAGCACTCTGCACAGAAACAAAACTTCTCAGCCCGCTGTCACCTCTTTCAAGCTCCTGCATAACAAGACCGTAGGCAACATTGTTCATCTCCGCACACCCGTACTTCTGCGGAAAGTTGGAACCGTAAAGTCCCAGCTCACCCATCAGGGGAATAAGCTTCATCGGGAATTCCGACTTCCGGTTATACTCTTCAATAATGGGAATGACTTCATTAGAAACAAATTCACGGACTGTATCCCTTATCATAATCTCTTCTTCAGATAACAGAGATTCTATATTATAGTAATCCACACCCTCAAACCTTGACATTAATTCCTCAGTTACATATTATAATTTAATCAGTAAAATTAAGCCATAAAGGCAAGACAAGCAAACTTCATCTTCGGCCCCCCTCCCCGGTAACCCGTTCTCATATTACTGATCACAATAATGCACTACACAACCGCCGAATTGTATGACTCAGGTCATCAAAGGCAGCGTAAACATAAATCCCCGTTGACTTTATTTCGTTAAAATATATATTAGATCCGGAACAACAATTGAGAATGTTAATAGTTCTTTTACACCTGGTTGTTCTCTACTCCGAGAGGGTGGTAAGTCAGAGACGGGTTACTGACCATCAGCAAATCAAAATACTCTCCCGAAGCAGTATTTCAGGAATTTGAAAAGATTGTTCTGCAGTATTTGTTATTCCTCTTACGAGGTTACGTATTAATAATTCAGCAGATAATATGAATGAACCTGAGAATGCTTTAGACAAATATGTACAACTAACAGAATGGAGGAATCAATGAGTATGAGAGATTCGCTGATTTCCGGATCAGCAAACGTTCTATGGAACGTCTTTCAGTCGGTAAATATAAGATTAAAAGAAAAACAGGCGGTTTAATGATCCGGGCAGGCGGAAAATACTTTTATCCGTCTGCCCTTCCGGTAACCTGTGCAATAAATAAAAAGGTGTACAAACAGGAATACCAAAATGAATATCATACTGGTTTCACCGTACCGCGGCGCAATCTTCGAAAGCAGCGGAGTAACAATGCAGCCGCTCGGCATCTCGTACGTAGGGGCGGCGCTAAGACAGGCGGGACACGAAGTACAGATAGAAATACTTGAAGACCCCGAATCGAAAATAAACTTTGAAGACGCAGACGTTGTGGGGATATCCTGCCTTACAATACAATTCAAGCCGGGCATAAAAGTAGCACGGGCAGCAAAAGAGTCCGGCAAAACCGTCGTTATGGGCGGCATACATGTAACAAGTCGTCCCGAAGACGCCCTTAACAGCGGGTACGTCGATTACGTTGTCCGCGGCGAAGGAGAAACAACAGCCGTAGAACTGCTGGAAGGACTGAAGGACCCCCGGCATTTCGATCCCGCCAGAGTAGCGGGACTCTCCTGGAAAGAAGACGGCATAATAAGGCACAGCGAACCCCGTCCCTTCATACAGGAACTCGACACCATCCCCTTCCCCTTAAGAGAAGGAAGCTGGAGGAAGAGCGGAAGAATACAATCACAGAACGACATCGACTACCCGGTGATCACCACCAGGGGTTGTCCCTACGGATGCAAATTCTGCGACGTCAACGTAATAGCTGGCAAAAAATTCCGCCGGCGGTCAATCAGGAACATCATAGACGAAGTAGAATACCTGGTAAACGAATACGGAAAAGAAGACATCCTGTTCCTCGACGACATCATCAACTTCAACGCAAAGCGGCTAACCGAGCTGTGCGATGCGCTAATAGAAAGGCACCTGCCGGTAATGTCGTGGGTAATGGGAAGAGCCGACCACCTGCTGCAGAACCCCGAAACCGCGGAGAAAATGCAGAAAGCGGGCGTACGGCTGATGTTTATGGGCATCGAGAGTCCCGAAAAGCGCATACTAAAAGCATACAGGAAAGGCGGCAAAGCATCCTCTGAAGTCTCCATCAACGCCGTAAAGCTGTTAAAAGACGAGGGAATAGAAACCTGGGGGGCATATATGATGGGCGAGCCGGCAGAAACGCGGGAAGACATCCGGGCAACAATAGACTACGCCAAATTCCTCAACACAGGAGTAGCGCAATTCTCCATCCTAACCCCCTTCCCCTCCACCGAGCTATGGCAGGAATACAGCGAAAGGATATTCACGAGCGACTGGGACAAGTACGACTGTATGCACTCCGTTTTCCGGGGCGACAAGATCGAATCGGCCGAGCTCGAAAAACTATGCAGGAAAGCGTACGTAAAATACTACACCCAGCCGAAGAGGATAGCAAAAGAACTGTTCAGCAGGCACCATTACGGAAGGCCCTCGCTGAAGATGGTAAGGCAGGTAGTAAAAGCCGTAAGAGCTATGGCCGGCACTCCCGCCGGGCAGCAGACACCCGAACAAATCACCACCAGCTAGCGGATAGAGCCGTTGCACGTACCGACGCCTCACACACCCATCCGCCATGGCATTAAAAAAACCCGGATGAGGGAATCCGGGTTTTTTCATCTTAGGATATACTTTTTACGTAATGAATAATTTTCAATTTCTTATATTATATCACCTCCCTTCAAAAGCATTATGCCTTAAATTATTTTAATAATACCATTTTTCTAACTCTTACAAATGCATTCATTCCTTCACCTTCGGCTGTAAAACGATATATGTATGCACCTGAACTTAATCTGCTTCCCGTTATTATTCGAACCGTCCCAGTTAATAATATGAGTGCCTCGCATAACATCGCCTGTAAATAATGTTCTTACTTCTTCACCAAGCATATTATATATCTTCAGAGTAACAAAGCACGACGTTGGGACCTGGAATTTTATATCTGTTGAAGGATTGAATGGATTCGGATAATTCTGATATAATAAATATTCAAGAGGTAATGAGGGGTCGTTCTCATTAATTATTTCTATCTCTATTTTATCAAGCCGATGTCTGTCTGCATCAACAAGAAGGACCTGACCGGGTACAACCTTTTCCGGTTCGGTTATCTCAAATGGCATATCAGCTAATAGATGTTCTCCCTGTTTTACTTTTTTAGTTCCAAGTCTGTCATATAATACCGCTCTGAAGACCGAATCGACCTTGATAAAATATCCCTCTCCAAGATCGGTGTTGATCTTTAGAGCTTTCGTGGAGTTATTTATATTTCGAAATTCGATCTGGGCTGCGCGTATATCAACCTTACTGTCTACATATAAAGTTATACCATCCTCAGTGACATAAGCTTCCACCCTTGCATCAAAATCACCCGTAACCTTTGGCAGCATACCTGATCTTTTCCTTATTGGATTATTGTCGGGATAAAATCCGGTTAGGATAATGTTCTGAATCAGAGACAAATCCTGTACGTTGACAATACCATCAGGTTCCGGTTCATCTGTACCCGGAATCCAGGGTGAAATATCTGCTCTGGTAAAATACTCACCGGCCAGAGAATCTCTCCCTACGATATGATCAACTACCATTATAAGATCGAGAATATCAATATATCCATCACCGTTAACATCACCCCTGGATGAGGTTCTGTTAACAGCATTGACGGTTAGTATACTGTCGACTGAATTTATATCTACAGGATAACCATCGTTTGTGGTTGCTGAAGCATTGGAAATGATAAAAGAAGATCTCAGAGTATCATTCAGAGCAGGAAGATTTGCTATCCTGTACTCAATAGTAAAAAGATTACTATAATCTGATGACGGATCCAGCCCGCTGTTCTGTTCAAGATTGTATAGCAGAACATACACTGAATCAACAGATGCGCCGTTGGCTGTTATAGGTCCTCTGAACAGATTGTAGTCAAGTACCCAGTTTTCATCTGCTACATCCGAACCCTTTCGGATTTTTCTGAAAGTCAGTATTGTGTTGTCATCGACAGCTTTGTTGACGGCTAATCTGAATTGAATTGCCTGAATTTTCTCACCAAGCGGATCCAGTCCTTTTAACTGAACAACTGCTGTATATACATCATCATCCAGTTGATAAACTGTATCCTGTCGGAATAGCAGACCACTCTCCCCCGCTCCCTTGCCGGTTAGTGGAACAGTATGCGGTGATGAGGGATCATTTGAAGTGAAATTAAGACTTCCTGAATATGTTCCCGCCGATGACGGTGAGAATGTTACCGTGAATACCTGGTTTTCTCCGGCGGGTATATTGGCAGATGAAGGTATTACAGTGAAGCCTGAATCTGCAATTGATGCTTCCGTAATCTGTAGTTCGTTTAATAGTCCATTGTTGCTTACAGTAACAGTCATATTTCTACTGGCATCAAAAGTTACCAGACCAAAATTCAGGGAAGCAGGGGAAACATTAAATGAGGGGCCCTCGTCAGAACCTGTTCCTGTCAGGCTGTAAGTGACCGGTGAACCCTGGGCATTATGAGTAATTGTAAGAGAAGATGCTACCAATCCGTCGCCTGTTGGAGCAAAAGTAATATCTAATGTCTGACTGTTCCCCGGATTGATGGTAATCGGAAAAACAACAGGCGCAAAAGTATATTCTTCAGCGGCAGATACTATATTGCTGACAACAAGATCCTCGTCTCCTGTATTACTAATTACGGCCTGGAGAGTTCGGGAATTGCCGACACCTACGGATCCAAAGTCGAGTTCACCAGGATTTATAGAAAAGACGGGAGGCAATAAGATCTTTTTTATTTCCAGATTATCAATCATTATATCGTTATCTGCATTGGAAACCGACGATTCACCATAAAATCCCAGTTGAATCATCCCTGAATAACCAGAGAGATCAATTATTATATGCTCACCAAGAGAACTGATCTCATCATAAACATCCTGCGAACCGCTATTATTCCATTCCCTGAGGATGTTAGATTCGGACCAGGTAGCGCCAGTATCTGTGGATATAATTACTGCGAACCTGTCATCAGTGCCGCCTTGCTCCGGGGGATCTGAGGTACCGGCAGCATTTAATGTAAGATCAAATTCCAGCCGATAATTAGTACCATTTCCGAGATCAGCAAGTGTTGTCATCAGCCAGTGATTCACAGTTGTACCTGATATGTTTAGTTTTGCAGCCATTCCCGAGGCAGATGTGGAATTACGCCAGTCAGCCTGTTCCCACCCTGTATTGGTTGGGTTGACTGTAACCGGATCTGACAGCAATCCTGTATATCTTATGTAATACAGAGGCGGAAATGATCCTTCAAAATCTTCCAGATAAGGGTACACTGTAACCGGAGGATCCTCCATTACAGTAAATGACCAAATCGGAACTCCTGAAGCATCTCCAGTTTCATTATAAGGAACTATCGTCCAGTAATAGGTAGTATTATAAGATAATGGTGCGTCGGGAGTATAATTAGTAGTTAATTGTAAATCGGTATTATTCTCGATATTAATAGGCGGAGTGATACCTCCTCCATCGGTTCCGAAATAGAGTCTGTACCCCGTTGGGGCGGCACCATTACCGGCCTGCCATGTAAGTCCGCTATTTATATCGATATCCACAGCTCCGTCAGAAGGAGAAACCGGGAGCGCAGGATCCGGAGGGGGATCAGCACTATAAACAATAATATTATCTATGATCCAGTGATATGAATCGTTACCTGTCCACCTGAACCGGATTTGCGAATCAGTGACTCCTGAAGCTACAGAGGTAATATCAATGATCTTGTGCTGGGGATTTCCCTGGGAAGTTGTGGTTGAGTTAAAAACGGTTATCCATGAATTACCGTCCCATACCTCGATGAAAATTTCAGCATTGTATCCGCCCAGGAAATACTGATCTAATTCCAGTATAATTCCTGTCCCTATATCGGCGGTGAAGGCAGGAGATTCAAGTGCAACATTTTCAGGCTGACCGTTTAGAGAATAATCAAAACAATCAAATATGGCCACAGGCAGCGACATTGGCGGATTTATTGTTAATGAAGCGGGAAGTTCAAAATGCCACAGGTCAGTTCCCTGCACACCTGTTATAATATTCTGAGTCCAGCCTGGCGGTGGTGTAACCCCCGACGCAGTTGAAAAGTCCTCTTCCAAATAGACTGTCATTGCTGAAGCAGGTGATCTGCCTGTTTCGTTTTGCATTATAGCAGTGTTCATTTTTTGTGCTTTGTCCTTCTGAGCATATCCTGTAACCGGAATAAGCAGAAATGACAAGAGGAGAGTAATATGAATAAACTTACATAAGTTTATACTCAAGAGTTCCTCCTGGATTTTAGTGTATTGTGTATTGATTGGTATGACAGTCGTCCGAAGAAGCGGATTTCTGTCAGTTGCAGAAATATGTAATGTAGGTAATTACCCATGATTTAAGGGCTTTATTATAAGCCAATTAAATAAAGTGATTAAACGTATATTATTTTGAAATCAATATAACGGCCCCTCAACGTGCCCTTTTAATTTCCAATTCATGTCTACCCGGGTTCTATCTATAAACCAAAGGCTCTGACATATACGAGGAAATATTATCAGGATTAACATTTCAGGGCCTTCTTAATTAATAAAAATTTACTGGCAGGAGATTATAAACTAATATTTTCCCTAAATCCTATGGGACGTAGAACTATACAACAACGAATAGGGAATCCCTCAAAAATGCTATTAATTATCTGGTTACGAACATCAAGACTTGTTAACTCCCATTAAGATTTATTTTTTCAATCAATTCAGTATTTATTATAAATCTTTGCTTATATCTCCCTTAAAAATTTTTCCATGACAATTTTACAAAATTTATTTCTATTATCAAAAATTCGATGCGTTAATTCTTTCTTATATCAATGCATATTAAGAAAATCACAAACCGAATAATACTGATCCAAAGATGTAAGTAGCATCTGAAAACTTTCTGAAAAACAATATGCAAAGTCTGCCCAGGGTAGCGTCGTTGGCTGGACTACTTCCCGGCTGGAGTTATTCAGGGGGTTGTTTCTTGTGGTCACTGATTTTTGGGCAGGCCGTGATGCTGTGAATCACCACGGGTTTGGCTGCTTTGGGTATATTTGGGCAGCTACGATGTTAAAAGTTAATTGGTGAGTGATAATTGCAGCCTCCGCTTTTGGGCGGGGGCTTTTTTATGGGCCCCCTGTTTTATTTTATTTCCTGTTTTTATATTTTTACGCGTATCTTTTTTTACAACTCCTTTGATGGAACCCGATATTGCGTCCCGGAATACCGGGTTTTTTTAATGTATTGCCCCTTTTTTCTGCCCTTCTAAAATGAGGCTTTTTTCTATTTAATAGTTGTTTCTGAACTGTTTATTCTTTAACATCATTTAAGCAAAAAATTATTTTATCTACATCTCCTTTTCCTTCAGGAAAAAATAATCCCCGGGTGTTCAATAGTTAGAGGTTGTTATGCAGAATAAATCGGTATTCCTGGCGCTGGACGACGGCATCACTGCTGCTGATATAAGAAGGGTACTAATGGATGCGGGACTGAGTAAACTTAAGGTTTTTTCTACCTGTGAGAATTTGCTGAAGGAAGTAATGAATGTTTCTCCCCCCGATCTTATTATTGCCGATGCTGACGTGAGCGACCGTGACAGCCTCCTTAATTCGTATCAACTGCTTAGATCAAGATTCAATATCCCTGTTATCTTTTTAACCAGGAATGGAAGGTTTGCCGGTAAGCCCCTGCCCCGGGATCCCGGCTGCGACTATATTACGAAGCCTCTGTCGGATGACGGCAGACTGCTTCTCTCTCTTGAAAGGTTCCTGAAAAGGCCTTCTCCCCCGGCAGGTTCTCCTTCTTAAGTTCCTGGTTATATTCCGGGATCCTTTTGCGCCGTTAGACTTTTTCTTACTGAAATCCCGATCTGCATACGGTGTACAGCTCTCAATTTACTTTGTGATTATTTTTCTGTATTAATCTTCATATCACACTTTTAGTCGGTTTTGAGGTTTACTTTTTACCAGTAGACAGTACAATAAGGGCTAATATGATTGAAGTAAAAGATTCGTTGAGATACGTTCCAATATTTTATGAGCTCGGTGATGATGAACTCAGACTAATAGAGAATACCGGGATGGTAAGACGGTTTGAGAAGAACATGGTGATACTGGATGAGTCAAAGGAGGAGAGCAGCGGTCTTTTTATTATTACAAAGGGTTCTGTGAAGGTTACCCGTAATGATTCGAAAGGGAATGAAATAATTATCGCTATTCTTAATGAATTCGATTATTTCGGCGAGATGTCGCTCTTTGATGGGCAGCATCCCAGCGCGAATGTGGTTGCGGCGGAGAATACCGAGGTGTTCTTTATAGGAAGGGATGAATTTATTCCGCTCATCCAGTCGTATCCCCGGATAATGAAAGCTATCCTTGATGAGGTTATAAAACGTCTCCGTGCGGCGGATGATAAAATAAAAACTCTTTCTCTCAGTAAGGCAAGGGATAAGATAATTATTGCCGTAATCGAGCTGGCGGAGATTTCGGGTATAAGAAAACACGGATTTGTGGAACTGAATCTCCCCTTTCAGCACGAAATAGCTAATATGGCAGGGACGTCAAGAGAAACGGTTTCGCGGGTGCTTCATGCACTGAGTAAAAAGGGTCTTATTGAACTCGACGGCTCTACTATCAGGATCCCCGATTACGATAATTTTAAGAAAATGCATTCGTAAACGGGATCATCCTACGGCTGCGTGTACCGCTGGATGCCTTTGTTTTCTCCCGGCTTCCGGTAAGTTGCCTTTATCAAATATTAGTAGTACGTTGCATCTACCGGATAAAATTATGTTTCCTCTATTCGACCATAGGAAATCTGCCTTCTACATCGGCCTCAGTATCGCTGCCGTACTAATATCATCTCAGCTTACTCATACGATCTCCTACGGGATCTTATTCAGCTACCTGGGCGCGGTTATTTTTGTGATTGCAATGACCCATAAGTGGTTAAAAAGCAGTTCTTATATGCTGCTTACGATCATATCTACCGGGATGATTATTGTCAGTATCCTGCTGAATAACCTGCCTGGGGATTACTACCAGGACACCTTCTTTGACGACATAAAGGAGTTTTTCTTCTTCCTGGCCGTTTTTCTTTGTCCTTTTGGAATCGTTATCGGGATTGTGGGATATTTCCTTCTCTCCGGCAGGATAGAGAAGAAATAGATTTGAGGACCGCAGCCGGGAGGCCGCCTTAATTATGTCATTCCGAATTTATTTCGGAATCTGATCACTTTTAAGACAGCCTCAATTACTTGCGGAGATGGCGAAATTGAAGCCGCATCATCAATACTATTTCAAAAGAATCATCTTTTTAGTCTGCACAAAATCACCGGCTTTAATTCTGTAAAAGTATACACCAGAGGAGAAAGCCGATGCATTAAACTCAACCTCATAGTATCCCGGTTTCATAACTTCGTTTTTCAGTTCTTTAACCTGTCCTCCAAGAATATCGTAAATAACCAGGTTTACCATGTCTTCCTTTGGAATAGAAAACTTTATCGTTGTTGCCGGATTGAAAGGATTCGGATAATTTTGTTGTAATGAATAAGCTTCCGGAAGTGAATTCGTTTCGGTTTTAACAGATACAATTTCATTAAACTTATTTATTAAAATATTATTTATTAATCCCTGTGCCTGTTCCTGTTTCATATAATATAGCGGGAAACTGATTGTAACAGTTTTATAGTCATTCCCGATATATTCTACACCTACCGGTCTTCCGTAAAAACTTCCCTGAACAGTTGTAGTATCAAATAGTGTTTCGAAAGAATATATGTTATTTCCGTTTGATGATGCAGTTATACTTTCAATATGCCTGAGATGATATTCATCAGCCGGATCTGTCTTAGAAGAATCTATATAAATACTATTATATCCCGTTTCTAACTGACCTGCACCAATAAATAAAACATTTACTTTATATGCTGCCTCGCTGATTTTTAAGTAATCATAAATAAAATCACCTTGTTGAAAAGTTACCGGATTGCCCGACACATGCTCGAATGCTTTGCCGGGTCTGTATCCCGCGTAGAGAAAGTTTCCTCCATAATCCAGATATTCTTTGAGGTAATCTTTATAATCGAAAACATTTAAATCATAATCATTCCCATGCCATACAACAGTTGAAAACGCACCAAGATCAGCCAGATTAATACTCCCCTCCTCTGATAAATCGAATTGCCGGGATTGAAAATTCAGGAGCAGCTCATTGTAAAAATTATCAACCTGTTCATCTGTTGGATTCATCAGCGAACCATCACCATCTGCAGTCTCATCAACAATCAATACTCCCTGATCCAGAGAAACTACCCTTGACTTTAAAGTTGTATTATTTTCACTTTCATTAAGCTGATCATCGACTGCTTTTACAGTATAGTAGTAGTAAACTCCATTTGATGCAGAATTATCCAGGTAAACAGTATCGGCATAAACATCAGTATTTTGCTTATCACCTAATTCTCCCTCAATTTCTGAACGATAAATGTTATAGCCTATCAGATCTATTTCATTATTTGCATTCCATTTAAGTTCAACCTGGTGCCACTTTGGTAAAGCTGTAAATTCGGACGGAGGCAGAGGCAAAAGTAACGGCGTTGCATTTCTTTCAACCACTATACTCTCGAATCCCTCATTATCGAAAGCTGAAACACCTACAAAATATGTTACTCCTTCCGATAATCCTGTAACTACGTATACAGTATCTAAAGTACTGAAAACAGTGTCATAAACACCTGATGAAGTGCCAACATAAATATTATAACCATTTAAATCCGGCTCCGAATTTGGACTCCAGCTTAAATCCAGTGAATTACCACTACCGCTGTCAACCAGTTTATAATTCTTTACCCGGGCGGGTGAGACCATGTGCATAAGCAGGGTTGCACACGATGACTTAATCACTTCAGCACAATAATCCATATTGTAATTTCCTATTGTGTCGGCCGGAGAATGATAGTAAGGACTAAAATCCCCTTCTTCAAAATACACTGATGGAAAACCTAATTGCCAGAATGAGTAGCTATCTGAACCGCTGCTATTCGGACTGCCGTTTCGAGCAGTTATAATTGAATAAGTCTGGGTGCAATATTTAGCAAGTTCCCGCAAATATTCGAATCCTGAATAATAGTTAATGTTAACAGTGCTGCTATTAACCGGACTGTATGTATGACTAATCATATCATGATTAATCATAATACCAATGTCCATACCGGAATTAAAAGCTTTAAGTGCATAGTCTTCACTACCGTACAGACCGTATTCTTCTGCTGCAAAAGTTATAAATTTTATAGTTGACTCCGGCTGGTAGTTCTTTTCCATTAAAACACGCGCTATTTCCAGCACAGCAGATGTTCCACTGGCATTGTCATCAGCCCCTGGTGCAAGTACCATAGGATTTCCGGATGAATAGGAATCGTGATGTCCGCCAACTATGTTTATTTTATCCGGATTGTAAATCCCGGGTAAGGTAGCAATAACATTTTTCTGCCAGGTTCCGTTATAATCAAATGAATCAATAACCACATCTGTATAACCCCATCGCAAAAACTGTGCTTTTATCCATCCAGCTACAGAATCTCTTGTAGATGCCAGTAGAAACCGTGTTTGAAAGTTCTGTAAGCTTTGGATTGTGTATCTTATGCTGTCCGGATTAACGGCGGAAACAATTTGATAAATTGTAGAATCATTAGGTTGGAAAGAAGATGACGGCAGGACATATCTTTCATTCTTAAATCTTTTTATTCCGTTTAATTCAATAACATGGATACCACTACTTACCAGTTCAGAAACGCTATTCTTCAAATTCTTTACAATTAAATTTTCTTCATCTTTATATATAATATGTTCTCCCTCCAGTGCACTATTTATATCAGCCTGGTTTGAAAATGAAACAAGATAATATTTATCATCAATTTGTTTCTTATCTAATATTTTGAAATCCGGATTAATATCCTCAACCTCATTAAGTTCTGGTTCTCTTATTTCCGTAATTAGCGATGCATCCGTAAAATGTAAGACAGGAACATTAAGATCCTCAAGCTTATTCAGTTCGGCTTCATTTTTAAGAGAAATTTCGACAATATACCCGGGATTGTTTTGACTAAAGACACTGACAGCCAGCATCGTAAATAATAAAAATAAAGAACCACGAATATTCATTTATAGCCTCCTCTATAATTTATCTGTTATAATATTTAGGTAAGTGATATTTGTAAACACAAGAATGGATTAGCAAAGCTAAAGATTTAAAATTATTCTTAAGACAACTTCTATATAAGTTGAATCTGATACATCACAAATTTAGTTATTTACCTGTCGAGTTACTATTGTTGGCTGAAAAAGATATTAAAAGCCCTCCTTTTAATTTTAAATCAGGGACCGGTATTTAATACTTCACTTAAATTATTACCTTAATAAAATCATCTTCTTTGTCTGTATGAAATCTCCTGCTTTCAGCTGGTATAAGTATATTCCACTGGCCAGGTCGGGTGCATCAAAGTTCACGGTGTATCTGCCGGCAGGTTTTTCTTCAGTAACCAGGACAGCTACTTCCCTTCCCAGAACATCATAAACCTTAAGAGAAACAAATCCTGCTTGCGGGAGCTGATAGTTTATCGTCGTTGTCGGGTTGAAAGGATTGGGGAAGTTTTGGGATAATTGGAGACTACCCGGATATTTTGAATTTAATTCATCAATCCCGTCAGGTTTAACATATGAGTAAATATATAGCTTGCCTAAATCCGGCTCAGGAAAATAATATGCGAAAGCGAATATTTCATCATAGCCATCATTATTTATATCACCGGCAAAAGATATATTGACTGTGAATCCCGCTGAATCAAGATCATCGATACTCATATCAGATGCCGTATCAAATGATCCAGCGCCAAGATAAATTTTCACTTTCCAATCGTCACCTACTATTAAATCGTCATATCCATCCTTATTGATATCTCCATTTCCATCGATACTATATCCCTCAATCTCAAGAGGATTTTCTAATTGTGAAGTGTAAATACGGATTTTATTATCAGCTGCTATACAAAAATCTGTGTTCCCGTCTGAATTCAAATCGCCTGCATTTTTAATGATCCTGCCAAATTCATTCTCTTCAGCGACAAGAGTCGTATCCGGAATATTGTCCATATCCTGCCCGCCGAAATAAATGTAGACTTTCCCTGTACCTGTACCTGTGATTGCATCTCGTGCCCCTACTGCAATATCATCATAGTCATCGTTATTTATATCTCCAATATTTGCCATAGTAATACCGAAGAAATCTTCTGTGGTATCACTGGAAAGCGTCAGTCGATTCTCCCAGGCTATTGAATCTCCTCCCCACAATAAATAAACGTTTCCTTTATAGGTATCCCAGTTAAAAGAACTAATGCCAAAATCATCATAACCGTCATTATTCAAATCCCCTAATCTCTCAATTGATCCAAATCTTTCGTATGCATATATGGGGATAAATTCAAATACCGGAATTGTATCTATCGTCTCTCCACCATAATATAGATAGACTTTTGAGGAAGTTATCGGTCCAATCGAACTGCTAAGTATAAAATCATCATAACCATCATTATTGACATCGCCGATACCGTAACCGCCATTCAGATAGTGGTAGTAATCATTACCCGGGAAATGAAAAATTATGTCGGGATTCAGATCATAATCCGGCGAACCAAAATATAAGTCAACAACAGTTGGATCCAACTCTACGCTTGTTTTTCTTGTCAGCACAAAATCATCGTATCCGTCCGCCATTAACATCACCAATACTTTGAGGTGCTCTGACCGCCAATTCAGAAGATTCTCCGGTAATTGTGCCAACCAGGTATAAACTGTTCTGTGCCTGTAGCGAGAAAAATCCTGCACTCAGTAGGGCTGCAGCTATAAACTGGATTACTAAATATTTTAGTTTCATAATCTCCCCAAAGAATTTGTAATTAAGTTCTCTTTATTTCATATCTAATTATTTGATGCAACATTAACTATTTGTTAATAAAGGTGACAGTGTTGTCTGAAATATATGCTCCTCTCAATCCTGTAATAAGTGCATCGATTGCCGAATCGTCCCAGCAAAATAGTGTATTGATTTCTTCCGGTTTTTGGAACTCGTATTTCATCCTGATTGAATATCTGCCCTTGGGTAACCGCTCGAAGTTATAAAAAAATAATTCAGCCGGATAAATGACTGTTCCACCAGGTGGAATTAAGATCAGGTCATTTTCATCGGGACAGGTTTTCTCACCCACGCAATCGATTATAAAAAGGTTTGCCTTCACTTTATCCCCGGCACTATCACTTACTTCGGGTATCATCTTATTAAAGCAGGGATAACTTTTGAATAAATAAAATGAATCATTAACAGTATTTGTAATAGACAGGAAGGCGCTGAGACGATGAGTATATTCTTTCAAACTATCTATATTGATCCGCATAACCGGCATCTTTTCATTCATTTGCTGCAGTCTGGTATGATATGCTTCGAGCTGAGGGTTAGTAACGTCCTCCAGATCCACTACAAAAGACTGAAGCACAATATTATGCTCAATGATCTGGTGGGGTTCATTGATTACAACCGTATCTATATACTGCTTAAGGCTGATATAGTGCGCCTCCAGGACATAAGTACCGGGTGAAAGACCTGCAAGAATATAATCTCCGTTTGCGTCAGAAGAAGTAGCCTTACGGCTGTCAAGGAAGCGTACCGAAGCCCCTATAACCGGATCGCCGGAATCGCGAATCAGTCACAATTCCTTTTATCACAGCTCCTTCATACTGACCGAAAGCAGTATGGGTGAAGAGAATCAAAAAATAGAATAAGAGTGGTAAAATATATTTCATTTCAAAAGCCTCATTAATAAGAATATATCTAAATGCTTTTTCAGACCTACCTCAACAGCAGCATCTTGCGTGAGCTTATGTAATCGTTAACCCGGAGCTGGTATATGTAAATTCCGCTGGCCAGGTTGGGTGCATCAAAGTTGACGGTGTATCTGCCGGCAGGTTTTTCTTCACCAACCAGAACAGCAACTTCCCTTCCCAGAACATCGTAAACTTTAAGCGAAACGAAACTTAACTTCGGAATCTTGTAGGTTATTGTAGTCGTCGGATTAAACGGATTCGGGTAATTCTGATCAAGTCTGAATCCGAACTCGGGAGGATTATCTTCCTGGACGGCTGTCGGTATATAACCATAAACTGTATCAGATATAATTGCACCTATCAAATACCGCTCACTGGTATACCAGCCGGGAGGGTCAGACAAATCCTGGGAGGCTATTATTCCAAAATCGCTTCCCAATACCACATTGCAGACAGCCAGCCCATCAAGGTAAAATTGATGGTGGTTTGTTGTCTTACCGAATAATGATGTCTGCCCTTCGTATTGTCTGGCAACACTGAAATAAGGACCGAACTGAACATTATATGAAGTAAAAAGCGGGAGATCAAAACGGTAAAATAAGGTTTCCTCCTGGTAACCAGAATCATAATAATAAATCCCCGCTGAATCTTCTCTTACAAATTCAGCCCCTACTGATTCCTGTCCATTCAACACCGCATATTTTTTACCGTTAGGCAGTACTGTATCTCCCATAACCTTAACTATGGATGTATCAACCTCATAGTAACCCGAATTATCATATGAGCTGTCGCGGTAAACCCATAGATTGCCTTCCCTTAAAGGATAATAGGATTGTGCAGAAGCGGGGAACGAAATCAAGATCAAAAGATACAATAGAATTTTATTAAGATTCATAATGACTCCCTTATGTCAATTCCCGATAAATTTAATAAACCTATATCTTCGCTACCAAGAGCCTAGTATATGATATTTCACTGAAAATTGCATCAGTATAAATACCGGTATTAAAATGTAATCAAAAATGGGACTCATCCAAAAACTCTAGTAAAAATACGGCGGCCTATCTTGCACGAAGGAGCTGTCCCAAAAGGCACACTTCTTATCGACTTTTACGAAAATACGATAATGGCCTTCCAGTAAATTATATTTTGGACGAATTCCCATTGCAACTGCATAGGAAGATAAATTGTTTTCTCTCCCTTAAGTTACTTTAACAGCAGCATCTTACGCGAGCTTACGTAATCGTTAACCCGGAGCTGGTAGATGTAAATTCCGCTGGCCAGGCTGGATGCATCAAAGTTCACGGTGTATCTGCCGGCAGGTTTTTCTTCAGTAACCAGTACAGCTACTTCCCTTCCCAGGACATCATAAACCTTAAGTGTAACAAATCCTGCCTGCGGGATCTGATAATCTATCGTCGTTGTAGGGTTGAAGGGATTGGGGAAGTTCTGGTTTAATCTAAACTGAATTGGAGATTTTAATTCGATACTAATTGCATCGCTGTATACGTAAGTTCCATCAAAATCTATTTGTTTTAATCTAAATTGATATTTCCCGGGCTGAAGTGATTCATCTGTGAATGAATAATACTGAGATTCAGTTGTCGTTCCGTGTCCAATTACAAAACCTATCTTTTCCCACGTTTTGTGCTCTGCACTCGGTGTAAAACGCTCAATTTCAAATCCCCGGTTATTCTTTTCAGTAGCCGTTCTCCACTCTAGTCTTACTTCATTTTCATTTTGAATTGATGCATTAAAAGAAGTAAGCTCGACAGGAATACTTTCATCATAATATTTAAGTATTAATCCCGTTCTTCCGACAGCGAATCCCTTATTTATGCTGTAGAGGCGTATAAACTCGATGAGTTCATCTCTAAGTTCTATAACCTCATTCCAGTTCCCGCCGCCGTCAGTAGATTGGTAAGTACGAGGTCCTCCTGCTAAGAATAAATTATTACTGAAATTGTTGAACCTTCCGTAAGCGAAATTTATTACCTCAGGAACTAAGGACCAGTTTAATCCACCATCTGATGTTCGATAAAGTTGGTTTGTCCTCGCAATGAATCCGTTAAGACTGTCATTAAAAAACACATCATCCGGACTGTTAGTTGGGTAATTTAATTGCTCTATCCAAGTTTCTCCTCCATCTGAAGTCTTATAAGGTTTCCCACTAGGAGTTACCCAGCCATTTAATGGATCACTAAAATATATTCCCCTTAATCCGACTTCGTTTAATTGGAAAAACCAGTTTTCTCCTCCATCAGTTGTTTTTAATACAAACCCGTAACTTATTGCCCAACCAATGTTTTCGTTAACAAAAAACAACCTGATAAATTCACCAGCATTTCCGGTAATGCCACTAATATTTTTTTCTTGCCAGGTAACCCCATTATCGGTAGTCTTATAAATTTTATTATTAGCACCAACTATACCTGTTAATGAATCTAAGAAATAAACTGAGGATGGCCTACTGCCTGGGAAATCATTTCTCTTAATTAATGTTTCACCTCCATCAGTGGATTGATATAGAGTTTGGTTACCAATGAACCAACCATTGTTTTCATCTATGAAGAAAACATCCGCGAAGGAATCGTTTATGATAGCTTTGTCCCAAGTCAGCCCGGAATTAGTTGTCTTTTTTAATATTAATGCATCACCTGCAGGGAACCCTCCCCCTGAACAATAACCGATGTTATTATCAACAAAAGTAATGTCTAAAAGTGATTGTCCCATATCCTGCCGCCAGTTCCAGGTAAGTCCTCCATCTGTGGTTTCATAGCTGCTGGTACCTACCCCAAATCCATTTAAGGTATCAAGAAAGACTATTTCCTGGATAGTATCACCCCAATATCCAATAAATTGCCACGTTTCTCCTCCATCAGAAGTATATGCGTGTTTACCTGCAAACCCCATCGATACGGCTTTCATTCGGGTAATTGCATAAATCGAAAACAGCCCATAATTATCACCTACCTGTGTTACATCCCAGCTTAGTCCCCCATCAGTTGTTCTGAGTATGCCGCCTAAATTTGTGCAAATGTATCCGAAAGATGTATCGAGAAAAGAAACATCCCAGTAAGGGTACCCATTCAGAGGTGTTGGCTGGTTAATCCATGTATTACCGCCGTCTGTTGTCTTAAAAGCAGAAGATCCCTCACCAACAAGCCAGCCGATCTGTTCGGTAATAAATTGTACCTTCCAAAATTTTTCGTCTGTGCCGCTTTGTATTGTTGTCCACGTTTCTCCAAAATCTGTTGACATTATTATAAGTCCACTGTCACCGGCAGCTATTATTTTTTCACCCGAATAGCTTCCGATCGTTCTGATAGTTTTATTATAGCTTGTTTCTACGCTATACCAGTTATTCCCGCCATCGGTTGTCTTTATCACTGCTCCATGTTCTCCTGTTGCAATACCTGTATCTGTGTTAACGAAATAAACGCCTAAGTAATTTGTTCTTGGTACTTTTGGATGTAATTCGGTCCAGATTCCTGTATCAGAACTGGGCGGGTGGTCTGTACTGTTCGCCAGGAGAAATTTCGAAGCACTATAGTCGTAATTATACTTTATTCTTTCTGATTGTGAATAAACAGATGAACTAAATATAATTATTAAGACAAGTAGAATATTTTTCATTTAGTTATCTTTCTGGGTTTAGCCTATATTGCGAAAGATTTCAGGCTCTTTATTTCCCAATTAAAATATGAACAAAAAGATTCATCCCTACTTCAGTAGCAGCATCTTACGCGAGCTTACATAATCATTAACCCGGAGCTGGTAGATGTAAATTCCGCTGGCAAGGTCGGGTGCCTCAAAGTTAATGGTGTATCTGCCTGCGGGTTTTTCTTCTGTAACCAGGCTAGCAACTTCCCTCCCCAGGACATCGTAAACCTTAAGTGAAACAAATCCTGCTTGCGGCAGCTGATAGTTTATCGTAGTTGTCGGGTTAAAAGGATTCGGGTAATTCTGAAACAAATGATAATTTTTTGGACCTCTTTCTTCTGGCCCCACAACTCCCGCTGGTTTTATATATGAATAGATATATAACTTTCCTACAGGATTGTTATAATCCGGATAACCCGGAGAAAAAATTATCAAATCATCATATTCATCTCCATTAATATTTCCCTCGTGTATAATTCTTGAAAACTCACCCCACTGATTTTCTCCTTCAAGTTTATACTTGTAATCTAAGCTTATGGGGTTATTGCCTTCAAAGATAAAACACCCCCCCGTCATAATACTATCTTCGGTTCTATAATTGGTGTTACCTATTACAAAATCTCCATATCCATCATTATTGATATCAAAATTACCTTCAAAATTTGTATAACCGCCGTAGCCAAATTCGTAAGAATCAATTGTAATAGTCGAATCAATGCTAACATATATATACATTTTTGAGCCACCACATATACAAAAATCTGTGTTCCCGTCTGAATTCAAATCGCCTGCATTTTTAATGATCCTGCCAAATTCATTCTCTTCAGCGACAAGAGTCGTATCCGGAATATTGTCCATATCCTGCCCGCCGAAATAAATGTAGACTTTCCCTGTACCTGTACCCGTGATTGCATCTCGTGCCCCTACTGCAATATCATCATAGTCATCGTTATTTATATCTCCAATATTTGCCATAGTAATACCGAAGAAATCTTCTGTGGTATCACTGGAAAGCGTTAGTCGATTCTCCCAGGATATTGAATCTCCTCCCCACAATAAATAAACGTTTCCTTTATAGGTATCCCAGTTAAAAGAACTAATGCCAAAATCATCATAACCGTCATTATTCAAATCCCCTAATCTCTCAATTGATCCAAATCTTTCGTATGCATATATGGGGATAAATTCAAATACCGGAATTGTATCTATCGTCTCTCCACCATAATATAGATAGACTTTTGAGGAAGTTATCGGTCCAATCGAACTGCTAAGTATAAAATCATCATAACCATCATTATTGACATCGCCGATACCGTAACCGCCATTCAGATAGTGGTAGTAATCATTACCCGGGAAATGAAAAATTATGTCGGGATTCAGATCATAATCCGGCGAACCAAAATATAAGTCAACAACAGTTGGATCCAACTCTACGCTTGTTTTTCTTGTCAGCACAAAATCATCGTATCCGTCCGCATTAACATCACCAATACTTTGAGGTGCTCTGACCGCCAATTCAGAAGATTCTCCGGTAATTGTGCCAACCAGGTATAAACTGTTCTGTGCCTGTAGCGAGAAAAATCCTGCACTCAGTAGGGCTGCAGCTATAAACTGGATTACTAAATATTTTAGTTTCAAAATCTCCCCATAGTTAATATAAACAGAACAAAAAAAGGAGCCCTGACTACCTCAGCAGCAGCATCTTGCGTGAGCTTATGTAATCGTTAACCCGGAGCTGGTAGATGTAAATTCCGCTGGCAAGATTAGGTGCCTCAAAGTTGACGGTGTATCTGCCGGCAGGTTTTTCTTCAGTTACCAGGACAGCAACTTCCCTTCCCAGGACATCATAAACCTTAAGTGTAACAAATCCTGCCTGAGGGATCTGATAATCTATCTTCGTTGCTGGGTTGAAGGGATTTGGGAAGTTTTGTTCAAGTATAAACTTGTCTGGTGATTCGGGTATTTCATCGACACCTAATACTGTAGTATCCCCATAGGCTGTTCCGTCAATTATGCATCCGTACAGATAATAAACTGTCCCCATATAATCTTCGACAGACATTAACCCAAAATCATCAGACCAGGTTTCATAGTAATCGATTAACGAGTAATGTATATGGAGCGAACGTAGAGTTACCACTTTATTAAAAACTGACGTACGAAATGTATCCACCACTTCAGTCAACAATGAATCCGTTATTCCCCCCGGGTCCGGCTGTATCCAGCTATCTCCAATTTTTGCTCCTATTTTGTAATATATTCTTTCGTGATTTGGAGTGTTATACGAATCCGGCATCCTTTGCACAAAGTAGTTATCGTCACGTAACCTAACGTTCACCTCTGATAATTGGCCTAAATAGTTCCCCTGTAGAATCTGATATTTCAATGTGTCGTTGAATATCACTGTGGTATCAAGCAAACTCCAAAATTTATACGCTGCAAAATTATCATAAACCCAAACGTTTCCAGAGTCAAGTGGACAAGTTCCGAAGGTTTGTGCAACAGAAGTTCCTGAAATTAATACGAACAATAGGATGTGTAAATATTTCATATTTACCCCGGTCAATAATATTAGTTTTTTTCTTACCAAATGATTCCAGAATTTCACAGCCAAATTAAGACCCACATTACTTCAGCAGCAGCATCTTCTTCGAGCTAACATAATCATTAACCCGGAGCTGGTAGATGTAAATTCCACTGGCCAGGTCGGGTGCCTCAAAGTTGACGGTGTATCCGCCCGCAGATTTTTCTTCTGTAACCAGGACTAGCAACTTCCCTTCCCAGAACATCATAAACCTTAAGTGTAACAAACCCTGCCTGAGGGAGCTGATAGTTTATCGTCGTTGTAGGGTTGAAGGGATTCGGAAAATTCTGCTCAAGTACAAACTCGCCTGGTGATTCAGGTATTTCATCGACACCTAATACTGTAGTATCCCCGTATGCTGCTCCGTCAATTATGCAGCAATAAAGATAATAAACCGTTCCCATGTAATCATCGACTGACATTAAACCAAAATCATCAGACCAGGTTTCATAGTAATCGATTAACGAGTAATGTATATGGAGCGAACGTAGAGTTACCCATTTATTAAAAACTGTCGTACGAAATGTATCCACCACTTCAGTCACTAATGAATCCGTTATCCCTCCCGGGTCCGGCTGTATCCATCTATCTCCAATTTTTGCTCCTATTTTGTAATATATTCTTTCGTGATTTGGAGTGTTATACGTGTCCGGCATCCTTTGCACATAATAGGTATTATCACGTAACCTAACTTTCACTTCTGAAATTTGTCCTAATAAATTACCGTGAAGGATCTGATAATTCAATGTATCATTATATGTTGCGGTGGTATCGAGTAAATTCCAGTATTGATAGGCTCCGATAAAATCATAAACCCAAACGTTTCCAGAGTCAAGTGGACAAGTTCCGAAGGTTTGTGCAACAGAAGTTCCAGAAATTAATACGAACAATAGGATGTGTAAATATTTCATATTTACCCCGGTCAATAATATTAGTTTTTTTCTTACCAAATGATTCCAGAATTTCACAGCCAAATTAAGACCCACATTACTTCAGCAGCAGCATCTTCTTCGAGCTCACGTAATCATTAACCCGAAGCTGGTATATGTAAATTCCGCTGGCAAGATTAGGTGCCTCAAAGTTAACGGTATATCTGCCTGCAGGTTTTTCTTCACGGACCAGAACAGCAACTTCTCTTCCCAGAACATCATAAACCTTAAGAGAAACAAATCCTGCTTGCGGCAGCTGATAGTTTATCGTCGTTGCCGGGTTGAAGGGATTGGGGAAGTTCTGGGATAATTCCACAGAAACAGGCAGTAAACTGACTTCTGGTTCATCCACAGCCAGAGGATCATCGAGAGCAAGTCCGTAAATATATCCCAACGTAGCATTGAAATAAACTATTGTATCGTTATTTAACCACTTCAGGTGATATTCATATCCCTCCCCTCCACATACCGTGTATCTATAAACCCGTTTATCTGTAGGCACATAGGTATAAATTGTGCCGCCTGCTTCAAGTATGTAACTGAAGAAAGCCATTCTGCTTGAATCCGGCGACCATTCCATTTCCTGCATATTGTTCAGATCCATCCAACATGTATCATTCGTATCAGCTTCAGAATCAAACACAACTGAATCAAGGTGAGTTGTAAGATCATATGAGTGGATTTTAGGATAGTTGATTTGATATGGACTATAATATAGCAGGTTTTGCTTTTTATTATAAGCAAAAGCCTCATAAGTAATATTTGAATTAAAATATAAAATGGTGTCCACAGAATTGCTTAAAATGTCAAATAGAACTATATCTTCGTCACCAAGTGTACGATAAAGAATTTCAGTTTCATTCACCCATTCCATCTGCAAGTAAGGATCTGGAGTAAAATCTATGAGGTGAAGAGAGCTATCAGCAAATGAGTAATAATGTTCCCTGAACAAAACGTATTCATCATTAGGTGAAAATTCATAATCTAATTCCCCGTAGGGACCACCGACAGATTCACATATTTTTATGGTCTTATGTGTTTGAAAATCATATACAAATATTGAATCTTCATCGCCGTACACGCATTTATGTGATTTGTTTGCGAATATCGGAAGAGAAGGAAATGGGCAAAGTTTTACAGAAGAATCTTCTAAACTCTTCACAAATAAATTCGTAAAACCTGCATAATAAATACTATTTGTAAATTTATCCAACGAGAAAGATGCGGCGGGTACGTGTGAGATCTGAAAGCTCTGGCTGAACCCAGAATTTGATAAAACTAATACTGCTAATATGAACAGAAAAAAGAAAGATGTTTTCATATTTTCCCCGGTTAATATTATTTGAGTGCTATTTCCCTGAGTAACTGTGTCCCGAATTACACGCATAACTTACCTAAAAATCTATTTGAACTCAATAATTAAGGAAACCGTATAAGGTGTGGCCTTCTT
>CAWHTX010000022.1:0-105659 GCA_963832355.1 uncultured Bacteroidota bacterium
CAAGGTAATCAAAAGAGCTCACCGCGTGGTGACCCTGGAGGACGGAAAAATAAAATCGGATGAACAACGGAAAGTGCTGCAGAAGGATGAAGGCTAAAATACTTCTGATACTCTTGTTAGCACTCCCGGCCAGCGCATCTGCCCAGCTGCCTGTTACCGATGTTTACGGATATGCCAAGTATCTTTTCGGTACCACTAAATATCCTTTCTATAATGAGAGATTTGTGGATCACCTTATTCACGCACGCCTGAATACAAGGTGGTATCCTCTCAGCTCACTGACGGCAGCGCTTGAGTTCAGGTTCCGTGCCTACTATGGTGAGAGTGTTGAAAAGATTCCCAATTTCCTTGACCAGATTAAATCGCATCACCAATTTGCTGACCTTGACGCAGTGCTGTGGGATAAGGGAAAATCACTCGGTTATCTTGAAACCGACAGGCTGTGGCTCGACTGGGTGAAGGACAAATTTGAAGTAACCGTCGGCCGTCAGCGTATAGCATGGGGAACCAGCTGGGTATGGAACCCGACTGATCTTTTTAATCCGCAGTCGCCCCTCGATTTTGATTACGAAGAACTGCCGGGCACCGATGCGTTAAGGTTCCAGTATTACACGGGTCCCGTTACAAAAGTTGAAGCGGCTGTTCGTCCCGCAAAGACAGTGGACAGGATGATTGCCGCAGGACTTGTCTCCTTCAATAATTGGGATTATGATTTTAACCTGATAGGCGGGGTAAAGGATAACCGCTGGGTAGTTGGCGGGGGGTGGTCGGGCGATATCCTTGATGCCGGATTCCGGGGAGAATTTACTGTGACACAAAAACCGGAGACAATTCAGAAATACAAAAATCTCTCCGTTATATTACCTGTGTACGAACCTATTTCATCTTTCAAAGATCCCGTCTTTTCGTTTGTTTTATCGGGAGATTACACATTCCCCAACAGCTTCTATATCCATACAGAGGTGATGTACTATAATGCAGGGAAGACAGAGTATACAGGACTCTATCAGCAGGAAGCGCTCGATCTGGGAATGCTTTCTCCCTCGAGGTGGTCGATTTACCAGGAATTCTCTTATGATATAACGCCGCTTCTCAGAGGCAGTCTTTTCGGCATCTTTAATCCGGATGATAAATCATACGTTATAGTTCCTTCGGCAAGCTATTCGGTTATCACCAATCTCGATCTCTATGTAATTGCTCTCCTGTTTAACGGTGATACACTTACCCAGTACGGTGATTACGGCAGTTCTCTATATGTAAGGGTGAAATATTCTTTCTAAGCTCTTAAATTACAGGTGATTAGGGGATTTTGTTTTTACCGTATATTTTAGTATTTATAAGAGAATTCATTCCCAAAAGAGCAAATCAAAACATCAACCTTGGCAAACTGTAAGGAATTGTACATCTAATAAGGAGCTTTTATTAATGAAGAAAATCGATCTTAAAAAAATTGCGAAGAAGATTAACGTAAGACAGCTGAAGGCAGAAGATTATGATCAGCTGGTAGAACTACAGAGACTATCATTTCCGGGGATGCCTACGTGGAGCCGTGAACAGCTTGATAGTCAGCTTGAAATTTTTCCTGAAGGGCAGATCTGCATCGAGTACGACGGAGAGATCATTGCTTCTTCAAACAGCCTGATAGTTGATTTTGATATTCACGAGGATTACGACAGCTGGCAGCGGATAAGCGACAACGGATATATTACAAATCATAATCCCGAAGGGGATACACTTTATGGAATTGAGATAATGGTCCATCCCGATTTCCGCGGAATGAGGTTATCGCGCCGACTTTACGATGCAAGAAAGCAAATAGCCCGGAAGTATAATCTCAGAAGCATTGTAATAGGAGGCAGGATACCCGGATATTATAAGCAAAAACCGAAGATGACAGCAAGGGAGTATGTGGATAAAGTAATAAGCAAAGAACTGTATGACCAGGTGCTCACAGCCCAGCTCTCGAACGGCTTTGTACTGAAAAGGATAATGCCCACGTATCTTGAATCTGATACTGAATCGGCGGGACACGCAACCCTGCTTGAATGGCCGAACCTCGATTATGTTCCGAAGCAGGCTAAAAGGTATGTAACATCAAAAAAAGTACGGATATGCGTGGTGCAGTACCAGATGAGGAGTCTGAAAAACTTTAAGGAATTCGCCACACAGTGTGAGTACTTTGTTGATGTTGCGTCGGGATACAAAAGCGACTTCATACTATTTCCTGAGATCTTCACACTTCAGCTGCTCTCATACCTGCCGAATGAAAGGCCCGGCATCGCCGTCAGAACACTGGCCGACCTTACGCCGAAGTATCTCGATCTTTTCAACAAGCTTTCTATTAAGCATAACATTAATATTATCGGAGGCTCTCACTATACGCGGGAGGGAGATGACATATATAATATCGCCTACCTGTTCAGGAGGGACGGTTCGATGGAGAAACAGTATAAAATTCATATTACTCCAAATGAGAGAAAGTGGTGGGGAGTGAAACCCGGCGATAAGATTGAGGTATTCGATACCGACAGGGGGAAGATAAATATTCAGATATGTTATGATATTGAATTTCCGGAACTCTCAAGGATTGCCACTCAGAAGGGAGCCGAGTTAATATTCGTGCCGTTCTGTACAGATGAAAGGTACGGCTACCTGCGTGTACGCTACTGCGCACAGGCAAGATGCATTGAGAATGGAGTTTATGCTGCCATTGCAGGTAATGTAGGTAATCTGCCCTTTGTAGAAAATATGGATATCCAGTACGCACAGTCGGGTATATACACACCATCCGATTTTCAGTTCTCACGTGATGCGGTTGCCGCGGAATGTACTCCCAATATAGAAACGGTAATTATCCATGATATCGATATGGAACTGGTAAAACGCCACCGTTTCAGCGGAAGCACACTTAACTGGAAGGACAGGAGAAGCGACCTCTACGAGGTTGTATTGAAGAAGTGACGGAAACAGCAAGCCGGACGGCAGCGCAGGTTACGATCTTCCCGGGGGCAAATGCAATTCCTGCTCCCGCAACAAACGGCGCTGCAGTTACCCGACTGAGAATACGGAGTGAGCGGTTGAAATGAATAGAACGGCTTTTACACGGTTTCATTGTTCCGGTTAACATCCGCAGAAAAATGATTTTTCCGGGTTTAACTTAAATTATTTATATTCCCCTAACCTCAAATAATAAAATACCTTAAATGAAGGATGAATTTGTCGTAATAAGAGACCATGTCGAGGAATTTATCAATTCCTCACTGGTACGTCCATTAAACGAGCGAATTGACGAACAAATTCACTTCATCAATTCTGTAAGTGATCTGGTTAAGACTCACATAATTGACCTTAAAGATCTTAAGGAAAACGAACCCCTCTTCTATAAGAAAATAGAGGAATATAATTCAACACTCCTCAAGCTGCTTGAAAAGAGCACACCAGGCAGAGAGATACCCGGGTTCAAGGAAGAATTTTCCGGACTGGTTAAGAGTTATGATGCATTTATTAAGCTGACTGACAGCAAAAGATCAGAGGAGCAGGATGGTGAGCGCTTTAGGTTTCTTGAAGGAGATACATTCGGTGTAAAGGGTATCAAAGTAATTAAAAAAGCAGGGTATTTTATTACTACCTCTCCGCGAAGGACAATGAACCTCTTCAGGAAGCTGTTGCACAAACCTTCCCTGCCATTGAAATCGTGGAAAAGAAAAGTCTACTTCCGCAATTTAATTCAGCTGATAATAAAGGATTCATTTTTAATTAAGTCTTTTGAGCTTATAAATGAAATGGAAAGGGAGATTGCATCAACCTGCCACTCAGCCTGGAAAAGTGAAGAGAAAATTAACAAGCATTTTACAGTTGATCTTCAGTTCGGTGATCTCAGAGAATATATACCCGTCGATGACGAAATAAGTTTGTTTGATAAAGATCTCAATTCACTGCTGAAACAGATGCAGAAGATGAAAGAAAGCATAAAAACGAACACAGCAGTATATCTTGATGAAGTGTTCGATCGGCTCGACGACGCATACAAAAAAGCCGGAACCCTGGAATATCCATCCCGAAGGTACAGCAGGAAGAAGGTGATGAGTTCAGAAAAAAACGTCGAAGAAAAATACAGTCAGCTTGCGGCGGGATGGAATAATACGTTTTTTGCTCTTCTGGAGGACTGGAAATTAAATAAGGATCTTTATCTTAATGAAATCCTTGAAGTAGAGGAATTATATTCCCTGCGGTCGGAGATCAAAGAGAAGATCATGGGGAACGCCATACCTTCCCTGGATGAAATCAAGCGGGTTTTGTCGAGCAGCAGGAGCAGACTGGAACAGCAGAAGGAATCGGGCGGGTTCAGGGAGGCACTTCTGAGGGAAAAATCTGATTTGTACAAACTGCTTAACAATGGATTGATTGACGCTGCTGCAGAGCTGCTAATGAATGAGGGTATTCCCGAAATTATTGATGGACTTGAACTCAACCTGAAAAGTAATATTGAAAAGACTTTGGAAAAAAGGGCTATCGTAAAAACTGCGGTATATGATCGTCAAATCAGGGATTCGGAAATTGAATATATCAAACCGGATGAGTTGATAAGATTTGAAATTCTGCCTGACTTTCTGAAGGAAACACAAAAACTGAAAACGGCAGTGATTGAAAAACTGGATGAGATCCAGAAAAATTTACGGGACGTTGATAAAATAGCAGACTTTAACCTGGAGTCGGCCATCGCTTCTGCCGATACTTCCGGTGGTAAAGAAGGAGGAATGGATCCGGTATCCATAGCCTCAGAGGGACTGAAAAGGGCTATAACCAAATCTGATGAAATAAAATCTCAGTTGTTTGAAGTACATGAGAATATTATCAAGACTTCCTCCGAATCAATTGCTTCATACAATAAACAAATATTAACTCTTACTGATTCTGATAATATTCTGGAAATACGACTACGACTTGCTAAAGCAAAAGCAATCGAAAAAACTGTTCAGTTCCGTACAACGACAATAAAGTCGATTAAAGGATTAATCCCCGGTATACTCAGCTTTTTAAAGGAGACTTTTACGCTCACCGGCAGTCTTTATAAAAATTTGAGGAAGAGGTTCGGACTGGAATCGAAGCAGGAGAAGATATCTACTGAAATATCTGATTTTCTGACGGAAACAGAAAATGCCGTAAACAAGCTTCCTTATGTATACCAGAGACTTTTCAGGATAGAACCGCTTGAGGATGAGAAATTCTATGAGAAGCGCACAGCTGAAATTGATAAGCTGAAGCTGGCATACGACAACTGGAAGAAAGGCCGGTACGCACCGGCAGTGATCGTCGGTGAAAAAGGAAGCGGTATTACAACAACAGTAAACTTTCTGTTGAAGAATATGAATTTAGAGGAGGAATTAATCAGAGCCGACTTTGATAAAATTATAGAATGTGAAGAAAGTTTTCTAAAATTCTTTAGTGTAATGCTCAGATCGGATTTTCACGAAGCGGGGGAAATTTCTCACTTCCTGAATTCAACGGGCTATAAAAGGATAATCATTCTTGAAAATATACATCACCTTTTCCATCGTAAAATTGGGGGCTTTGAATCATTCCGGAAATTCTTCCAGATTGTTTCTGCAACGAATAAAAATGTTTTCTGGATTGCCGGTTCAAATTTATATGCCTGGAATTACCTCGACAGAGTGCTTAGTATAAGCGATTATTTTTCATACATAGTAAAGCTTCAGCCGTTTACGGATGACCAGATTGTTGACATTATAATGAAGAGGCACAGAGTAAGCGGTTACAATATTAAATTTGAACCTTCCGGGGAGGATCTGCAGAACAGGAATTATCAGAAGCTGAGCGATACCGAAAAACAGAAATACCTGAAAGAAAAATATTTCTCTGAGTTAAATGATTTTGCAAGAAGCAACCTGAGTATATCCTTATTCTTCTGGATGAGCTCAACAAGAGAAGTGAAAACCGACACTATTATTATCGGTTCACTGGAGGGACTCGATTTTTCATTTCTGCAGGGACTTGGAGACGAAAAGATTTTCAGTCTTTATGCACTGCTGATCCACGATGGTCTGACCACGAAGCAGCATTCGGTTATTTTTAACCAGGCGGAAGAAAAAAGCAGGCTTAATTTGCTGCTGCTGGCAGACGATGGTATAATTATAAGAACAAATGATAGATTTGTTATTAACCCTTTGCTTTACAGACAGACAGTCAGTCTTCTGCAAACAAAAAATATTTTGCATTAGTAAAATGAAACTTAAAGCGATTATATTTATTATAATTTTCCTGTCGGCCTGGTGTCCTGCTGAATATGCGCAGGATTCCATTCCCGCATCAATTGACTCAACAGTCGTTTCAACTGATTCTGCACTCACCCGCCATACAGGCAGCGCTCTTTCCGGAACGGATTCATCGTTAAACATAATTAACCAGCTTCAGCCCCCATCCATCCTTGAGGTCATTTCGGTAGGTAAGGTTATCTGGGCGATAATCTTCTTCGTTGTGGGATTATACGTAATTAAGTTACTAACCAAAATCCTGGAGATCTTAGCAGAACGAAGTACACATTACAGGATCACGATAAAGGGTGTTATCCCGATAGTCAGGATCTTCGGGTGGATGATAATAATATATATTGTAATTGCCGGGATTTTCCGTCCTCCTGTGTCCACTGTTATTGCTGTGACTGCTTCGGTAGGTATTGCTGTGGGATTTGCGGCCCAGGATATTCTTAAAAACATTTTCGGCGGTATTATGATATTGTTCGACCGTCCTTTCCAGGTTGGTGATAAAATTCAGCTGGGAGAGTATTACGGCGAGGTTATGAAGATAGGGTTAAGATCGACAAAGATCGTTACGCCTGATGATTCAACGGTTACCATTCCTAACGGCGAGCTGATGAATAAGTCGGTTTCCAATACAAATTACGGAGAGCCAAACTGCCAGGTTGTGGCGGAAATTTATCTTCCCATCGATATCGATACGGAAAGAGTCAGGCAGCTGGCAACAGAGGCGGCACAGGTTTCAAGGTATGTATATCTGAATAAGCCAATTACAGTTTTATTTTTTAATGAGATCAAGGATAGGCGGGCGTACCTGAAGATGAGGCTGAAAGCATATGTGATTGATATACGGTACGAGTTCCAGTTTAAGAGCGATATGACCGAGCTGGTAATGAGGGAGCTGCTAAGGATCAACCTTATAACCACCGAAGATTATAACTGATTACGGGGTGCCATCGTCTACAATAATAGAACATCTACGATGTCGTCAGGTAACGAGTACTTCTTTCTCTTTACGTGATTTACCTTTATAAACAGGTATTTCAAAAGAAAATGTAGTTCCTTCGCCCTCTGTGCTTTCAACTTTTATATTAATATTATGCACTTCGAGAATTTTCTTAACGATTGCAAGTCCCAGTCCAAGTCCTTCGACTGATGATTTTCCCGTACCCTTATGATACCTGTCAAATATATATCTCATCTCATCTTTCTTAATACCTTTGCCGCTGTCCTTAACATAGGTGATAACCTTATCTCCGGCCTCCTGAAGCCGGATTGTAACAGAACCGCCTGCGGGAGTAAATTTGAATGCATTATCAAGCAGGTTCTGAAGGACTTTTTCCATCATACCGATATCGGCATAGACAAGCGGGAGGTCATAAGCAAAGTTCAGTCTGAGATCAATATCTCTGCCTTCGGCAATTATCTGGTTCTTCTGCTGAATATCCTGCGCAAGTTCGGCAACAGAGAATGCCTCGGGATCAGGTTTTGTTTCTCTTGCTTCAAGTTTTGAAAGTTCAAACAACTCCTCTACAAGTTTCTTAAGTCTCTCAGTACTGCTGAGAATCGTATGCATATAGTTTTTGCGGTCCTCTTCAGAAAGTGTTTCAGACTTAAGAAGAATTGTTTCGATATAACCCTGAACTGCCGCAAGCGGAGTCCTGAGATCGTGAGACACATTGGCAACCAGCTCGCGTCTCAGGTTATCCATTGTCTTCATCTCTTCTATATTCTGCACAATAGTATCTGCCATCTCATTAAATGAATCGGCAAACTCATTGAACTCTCCGCGGCCTTTAAGTTTAATCCTTGCATTAAGGTTTCCGTTCTTAAATTCCCTTATCACGGTAACAATTTTTCTCATATTCCTGGTTATAAATCCAAGTGCAATAAGACTTATAATCGCAACACCGATAAGGGTGATTCCCATCGACCTCATTCCAAGTCGTAAAATATAACTTCCGAAAACAAGCTGCGTGGCATTTTCATACTCTTCGCCGCCCAAAATAACATAAATATATCCGCGGAACGTATCTCCCTCATAAACCTTTGCGGCCGAGAATGCTTTTTCACGATCGGCATTACGGGGATCAGGACCAAGAACAAAGGGCTCGTCCTTGCTTGAAACAAATTTCTTTATAGGTTCAAGCGAAACATATTTTAATCTTACAACTTTGTTGGGAGCAAAATAGGTCAGTATCTTTCCGTCTTTATCCAGGAGGTAAACCTCAAGGCTGGGATTGATGATCATGATATTATGAAAGACATCTTTAAGGTTTTCGGTATTTGCTTTCCCGTCAACAAAACATTGATTCTCGGCGGCAATATGAGGTGCTATTTCTGCATCGAGCTTCTGGTTTGTTTCCTGGAAATACATTTCAGCAGTATAAACCGATATGTACATATAGATTCCCGAGAGTATTACCAGGACGATTAAGAATATCGCCGATATCTTCCAGAAGAGGCTGTGAAAAAACTTAGTTTTCAAAATTTATATTCCTTCATTCCTTAATTATTTCTTCAAGGTCGTTGAACCTGTAGCCAACCCCCCATGTTGTCAATATATAAGTAGGATTGGAAAGGTCGGTTTCAATTTTTCCGCGGAGCCTGTTGATATGGGAATTTACTGTATGTTCATATCCATTATATGAATAACCCCAGAGAAGACTGAGAAGCTGTTCGCGTGTGTATGTCTTTCCGGGATGTGAAGCAAGCAGGTGAAGGAGTTCAAATTCTTTTGGTGTAAGATCTATCCTTTCACCTCTAAGGGTGACTCTCCGTTTGGTGACATCTATTAACAGATCGCCGACTTCAATATCATCTTTCTCCTCCTGGTCTTTCTGCAAAGCTTCAATCCTGCGGAATATAGCCTTCACTCTTGCAGTAAATTCTCTGATAGCAAAAGGTTTGGTAAGATAATCATCGGCGCCGAGTTCGAGTCCCAGCACCTTATCAAATTCCTCAGACTTTGCCGTAAGCATAAGGACAGGTGTATAGTTTTCCTGCTTCCTCAGCTCTTTGCATATCTCGAGACCGTCAATATTGGGGAGCATGATGTCGAGTACAATAAGATCATAACTATTATCGACGGCTTCTTTTAATCCATCTTTTCCGTCATAGCATCGTGTTACTTCGCACCCCATATCCTTTAAATGGATATTTACAAGGTCCGAGATCGATTTATCATCTTCTATTACGAGAACTTTTTTCATTGATACTACTATCTCCTTTTTTCTGTTTTTAAAATACCGACAGAATGTAACGGAATTATCACATTTGTAATAAAAGTTTGCAACGGGAGATGTTTAGTGGAAAATAATAATTTATGAGATAAGATACAGGAAAAGGGGGTTAATCAGCTATAAAAGCTTCAATATTTTCTATTTCGTGAACAGCCCTGATTTTTTTGAAATACTTCAATGCATGTCCAAAACTTTCTTTTGCTTTTTCGAATTTCTGCCATTCTTTATAGAGAATACCGAGTTCAAGGGATGTTTCCGCGTAATTCAGATCGTTATTATATTCTTTATTCATCCGCAGACTGGTAAGCAGGAAGTTTTCGGCGATAGAATATTTCTTCTGCACTCTTTTGATAATGCCTTCAACTTTATAAATCTCAGCAACCGACAGCTTATCATTCGTCTTATAACATAACTCCATAGCTTTGTCGGCAAAAGCTTTGGATAATTCAACATCTGCCATCTGGGAGTATATAAATGCTTTGGTTATATAGGAGATCCCCAGAACGGAATAGATGCTGTCGTTTAACGATACTGCAATACTCTTATCAAGCTCTTTTAGGGCCGCTGCATATTCTTTCTTTTTAAGATAGGTTACACCCAGGTTATGCCTGATCTGCGCGAGTTTATGATGATTATTAAGCCGCTGAAAGTTGACGAGGGCGCGGTTATAGTAAAACAGGGCCTGGTCGTAGTTACTGTATATGTTGTTTATGATACCGAGATTTATTTCGATTTCGCCGATGAAAACCGCGTCGCGTTTTTCATCCAGATAGCGAAGACTTTCTTCAAAATGATTTGCAGCCTCCGGCAGATCACCGCGTTCACCGTAAATAGCACCGAGCAGGTTCTCGCAGCGGGCACAGCCTTTAAGATCGTTCTGGTTCTTAAACATAATGAATGCTTTTTTAATATAATCAAAGCACTCTGTCCATTTAGCTTCTCTGCTGTAAATTTCCCCGATAGAATAACTGGCATTAGCGGCAAGACCTACCAGGTTGGAATCGGATCGGCTTTCAGTGATAATTTTTTTATGAGTCTCTATTGCAAATTCATATTCACCCTGGGATATCGCGTAATCGCCGAGGTTCAGGAGAAACTCAATGTATCTTGTTTTCTTAAGCTTTTGTTCTGCAAGTGTGATTATTAGCTGGAACTGAAATTCTTTAAGGTATGATCCTGAGAGGTCTAATTCGATCTGTTTACGCTCGGTCCGACTTAGTTCCGTGCTGCCTGTTCTGCCGAGCTTTTTCCTTGAAATATTTTTTTTCAGGTCCGAGATCTCGTTGTCGGAAAAGAAACCGGCCAGGATTTCCTCAAGAGTTAAATATTTATTTAGTCTTGCTGTCACGGTCTTCCGTCTCAAAATATTTAAAAGATATGAAAGGATAACTTAAGTTATCCTTTCATCAGTTAACAAATATGTTAATTAACGTGCGTATGCCCAGCGTGAGAAGTGAGGAAGCTGTGCATTGTACACATTTAATGTACCTGTTGCCATATCAACTGTTACCCCGTCATTAACAGTCGGTACCAGGTTTCCGCTCGGATCCACGTAGTAAAAACCTACGTTATTCGGATTTATCCCGTTCAGGTTAAGACCAGTGATTTTATAGTTAAGAATAACCGGTTCATCAAAGGTCATTGACGGGAAAAAATCTACCCCTGCCTCGTCGCTAACCTGCATTGTAATATCCCTGAAATCAGCAAACGAATAGCTTGCCGGTACAGTTAATCTGCAATCTATATTAACTGTTTTCCCGTTTGATGACAGGTAGCTTTTGACGAGGTGTATTTCACCCCCTGAAACTCCATCAATTGTTGCTGAAGATGTAAAGGCACTTTCAACTGCAAAATCCGCTCTTTCCGGAAGCATTATAATGGTTTTAGCCTGGTTATTATCAATTCCGTTAACAGGCCCGGTTACGTTGCTTTCCTGCATACACCCAACAAATGAAAGCAGTAATAAAGCAGCTAGATAGGTTAACTTCCGCATTTTTTCTCGCCCTTCTATTATTTTTATATGTTTTGTTTTCACTTTGGTTTCTCTCATTGAGATATTTGTATGCGGAAAGCCAATGATTATGCCACCGGCGTGTTTGTAAAAGTTACTTACTGAATTTTTTGTGATAAAAACTTCGGTAACAATTACAGTGGTTTTATGAAATTATTACTGTGGCTTTTTGAGATGAAAAGAGAGATCTGTTGCGCAATGAAACAATTATTTTTTTTGAGAGGTGAAGCAGAGGCTGTAAATAAAGGGCCGGATGAGGTTATATGCATAACTTCAGTTTAATAAAGCACTTGCACCGACAGTTAAATTTACTATTTAACGATTTTTGAAATCTGCTTAAATTCGTCAGTGCCGCTGACATTTAGTAATTCGAACAGAATCGCCTCAGTAGTGGTGATCTCGGCCCCATGGTGTCTCATTCTGTCAAGTGCAGTCCGGTAATCAAATTCATTTCTGGATGATATTGCATCTGCAGCTAAATTTACCTGGAACCCGTTGGCAAGAAGATCGAGAATGGTCTGCTGTACGCAAACGTGCGCTTCTATTCCCGCAACAACCACCTGCAGGGCATTGTTATCTTTGAGCCGCGGAAAAAGGTTTCCCGCACCGGCGCAGCTGAATGTCATTTTTTGTATAGCGCTCAATCCCTCCAGTTCCTTCAGTAGTGTTGCTGATGTGCTTCCGAGTCCTTTTGGATACTGTTCAGTATAAAAGATAGGAATATTAAGGACCTTGAATCCCTTGATGAGTTTCAGACTGTTATTTATTACCTGTGCAGGTTTGTCCATTACTGGTAAGATCTTTTCCTGGATATCTATAAGGAGCAGGGCGGAGGTATCTCTTTTTAATATTTTTTCGTTGTATTTGATTGTCGATTCCATAATGCACCTTTATAATTTAATAAATTGGGTCCATTCCATACTTACCGCAGGCATACATCATAAGTAAAGCAGACAGATCGACTAATGTTTTTTTCTGATCTTCGGTGTGAATTACAAGGTTATAAACTTCTGAAACAAACCTCATATTCTTAAGTATTTTCTTGAGTTCTTCGTAACTTGGCTGACCATGCCAGTTAGCCACCTCTTCAACAAGCATTTTTTCATGTCTTCGGAGGAACTCGGCGAACGAGATAGATTTTGTTGTATGCGAAGTCCTTGGTCTGCACATAGTGATGAGATCATTGAAATATGTATCCCACTTTTCAGCCAGCACCCTGTTGCTGTCGCGCATTACATAACGGGCCTTCTCAAGGGAAAACCTTGCTTTGGTGCGCGGCTTGAATTTCGAATAAAGAGCGTACCCATCGTAGCTGGTATACCCCGTTTCATCATCTATATACTTCCATCTTTTTGTTAGCTGCCGGGCAGAGTAGATAACGATAACCTTATCTAACCCGCTGTCGACAACAATAAACTTTCCCTGCTGTTCGTTTATAACCGTTAACCAGTGCTCCCAGTTATCTACACTCAGGATGCAGGGATAACCAGCCTTCAGATGATTGCTGAGGGCTTTAATTGCTTCGTCGGGAGTCTCACGCCTGAAATACTTCATTTTACAGTCGTACGTTTTAGCAGCCTTGGCGAGTCCTATTTCATCGGTACCGTACCACCAGGTGCTGCCTGCCCGTTTAGCGATCTCTCTTTCATTTTCGAATCTGCCCAGCATTACGAGGGCATATTTCAGGGCGAAAGGACCACATTGGTATTTATAAGGTTGGGGGTAAAAGCTCATACATTAGTAATTTTTGCGGTTAAATTTAATGAATACATTACTTTAAATCATTATTATAATTTTGTGAGCAGGTCATTTTTTTTTATTTTTATTTTTATGAGTAAGAGAAAAACAAAAGTTGCTGTTGTATTTAATGAACCTCAGCCCGATTTCTACGTTAAATCCGTAGAACACGAAATCAAGGATCTCGATTTTATCCCGTATTTTGAAGTTGAAGAGCTTACCCCGATAGAGGAATACGAGATCATGGCCGAAAAACTGTCAAAGAGGGGACTCGAAGCGTACCCGCTGAACATTTTTGATGATCTTAAAATACTCCTTAAAGATATAAATACGAATAAGCCCGATGTTATTTTCAATTTTATGGAACTGTACCAGGAAAATTCCAGACTGGAGATGAATATCGTCGGAATGCTGGAACTCCTTGGAATTCCCTATACCGGTGCTCCTCCAATGGCGCTGGCTAACTGCCAGAGTAAAGTTCTGGCAAAACGGATTTTGAATTCTTATGGTATCAGGACCGCCAGGTTCATAATGTTTAAGAAAATTCAAAAAATTTACAAACATGATCTGAAATATCCTCTGATTATTAAACCTGCATTCGAAGATGCAAGTGTAGGTATCGAGAACAGTTCTATTGTTGAAGACGCCAGGAGTCTCAGAGACAGGGTAAATTACGTACTCTCTATTTTTCAGCAGCCGGCACTGGTGGAAGAGTTCATAGAGGGGAGGGAACTGAATGTTGCTGTAATGGGCGATAAGGATCCACAGGCACTGCCGATAAGCGAAATTGATTTCAGCGAAATGCCCGATCATCTCTATAATATTGTCAGTTACCAGGCGAAGTGGGACCCGAACCACGAGGCATATCATAAAACTATACCAAACTGTCCTGCCAAACTGCCAAAGCGAATAGAGAAAGAGGCAAAGGAAATTGCAGTAAATGCATTCAAGATAATGGGCTGCCGTGATTATGCCAGGGTAGATATGAGACTTTCGAGCGATAACAAGCTTTATGTTCTTGAAGTAAATCCGAATCCCGATCTTACCGAAAGTGCAGGATTTATGCGTTCAGCTGAAGCCGCGGGATACAGCTATGTAAGCGCGCTTAAAAAGATTATTGGTTTTGCAAAGCAAAGAGGGAAGCTGGCCGGTTCTATCAATTAATATGTGATGCAGGTCTGATCTTACAGCCATTGTAACCCTATCAATTTCATTTCAATCTTATAATGTTAATATATAAGTGAGTCAAAGTTATGTTGAGTAATAAGGAGGAATTGAAATGAAATGTCCTGTTGATGGAACTGAATTAGAATTAAAACAAAAAGATGATATAAAAGTTAACACCTGTCCTAAATGTAAAGGTGTATGGCTTGACAGGGCAGAACTTGATAAAATACTGGCGCAATCAGAATTAGAATACCCGGACTTTGAAGATTTCAAAGGAAGGGAAACGAAGTATGAGAGTCCTGGCGCCTTCTTCGGCCGCTTCTTCGAACATTAAAGAGTTACTGCAAAGTTCATAACTGCCTGATTAACATTACCGTCGGGTTTATTATTGCCATCGGATTTATCCGACGGTAAATTGATCAAAAATAGAACCTCCCCGGGCTTCAGCCCTTTAATATTTTTGATATTATCTCTACCACTTCTGTAAGGTTCTTTGCTTCAAAATCCGGTTTTACAGAATCAGAAGGTAGTGGAGGTTGTGTCTTGCCGGTATAAATAAGGATTCCCTTACCCCCGATTGCCCGGGCTGCTGCTATATCAGATTCAAGGTCATCTCCGATCATTATAAATTCTGAATCCGGTTTATATCCTAACTGCTTTAATGCAGTTTGAAAATATATGGGAGATGGTTTGCCTATTACAACTGCTTCTTTAGATGATGCATATTCTATTGCGGTTATAAATGCACCTGCATCCATAGTAAGCGTTTTTCCGTCCGGTTCCCAGTACCTGTTTTTATGCATGGCGATCATATCGGCACCATTCCATACTTTTCTGAATATCTCATTCATGGTTTCGTAAGTCCACCTGTCAGCTATATCGCCTAATACAACAGCCTCGGGATCTTCATCAACGTCAAATTCCGAGAAGAGGGGTTTAATATTCGGCCGGCAGTAAACAGATACTCTTTTATAATTATCTTTTATATAGCTCAGTGTCGCATCTACCGCGGTCATTGCCGGAATTTCGGACTCGATCCCGCCATTTCCGATGAACTCCAGCATCTCATCGGATGTACGCAGTGTTGAATTGCTTATAAGGAAAAACGGAATATCATTATCAGAAAGGAATTGAAAAAATGCGGGGGCATCATCAGCCATTTTATCACCAAGCTTAATGACACCGTCGAAATCAATTAATACAGGGAGCTTTGTGTTTTTCATTTGAATGTATAAGTCTGATCCTGATGTCTCCGCGGCCGGGTAATTCAGACCGCGAAGATCTCAGGTACAAAATCCAGTGTATAATCAGCGTATTACGATTTAACCGGAGCAAGCTGAGGGAATTTCATCCTTGCAAGCTCGAATAATCCAAACATAACGCCTGCATAGAAGAGGTTTCCGACTAAATTGTAACCAAAGAACGGAATAGCCGCGATGTAACATTCTGCCAGGCCTGCCGCCGTCATCGGGTACAAAACATCTGTCATCCAGAAAGCGAAGTTAGTGATGAGGAAAAACAGAACAGCTGCTGTAACAGAAGCAAGGATAATATTAGAAGCTTTCTTCTTCTGGATCATTGTCATTCCTATTACCACCATCAGGGCAAAGGCGAAATAAACAGACAGGATAGTTGAATGGAATCCAAGGATGAGGTCTGTTAAGAACATTGCTATCAGCGGAACAGCAAAAGCCAGTTTTTTATTTGTGAAGTATGCTCCGCCGAAAAGTGCCATCGCACCTATTGCAGTAAAGTTCGGAAGATGAGGTATCAGCCTTGTAAAAGCTGCGGCGGCAATCATCGCACAGAGAACGAGGAACCTGGGTGATATTAACTTTGAATTCATTCAATACTCCTTTCAGAAATAAAATTTAAATTCAGATTCTTTTTTTAATTAATGTTAAAATAAAACATCAGGAGATCAAAAACCTGATCTTTATCATAATTTCAATTTAAATCCTCCATAAACGGAAAAGCCCGGTGTTGCATAACCATAGACTTCTTCGTAATCGGTATTCAGCAAATTTTCCAAACGTGCATTTAACTGCAGAAAATCAAAAAGGTCGTAATGTCCTGCTAAATTTACAAGAAAATATCCTTGCAGGGTGATTCTTTCATAAGTTGCAAAATTTATATCCTGCCGGCTGCCAACCCAGGTTATGCTGGTATTAATATCGGTTTTTGTATTAAAATTATAATCGACGAACAAACCCGCTTTGTTTTCAGGTCTGCGCACTAATTTCATATTATAATTACTTGATGCGGGACTAATATCCCTGGCATCCGTATAAGTATAATTCATTTTAATATTCAATTCATCGGATATTTTACCATCCAGGTAAAGTTCGACGCCCTTTGTCAGAGCTTCGTTGATATTAATGGTCTTAAAAGTCTGATAGTCAAATCCGAACATATCAGTAAACTTATTATAGAAGTATGTAGCACCTATTGACAGTCCCTGTCCGAAAAAGTATTGTTCAATTCCTAACTCCCAGCCAAAACTTTTTTCCGGTTTAAGATTTTCATTACCGTATGCAGGATCGTATAAATAATAGAGAGAAGGAGCTTTGAATCCGGTGCCTAGAGTACCTTTCAGTTTGGTCCCGGTTTCCCAGAACATGTACGCGGGAGAAATTCTATAAGTAGACTGTGAACCGAATTTATTATGATGATCTAATCTTGCACCCAGAGAAGCAAAAAGTCTGTCGTTAAAATTGATCTGATCCTGCAAGAATATTCCCAAAGTCCCTGATTCTTTTTCGGGTATTATACTTGCAATATCCGGGTAAAATGGATCGGGGACATAGTTAAGAGCATAATATTCAGCGGCGGACTGTTCAACTTCATATTCAGCTCCTAACGTAAGGAGATTCACTTTATCGACTTTAAAATCATTCTGCCAGTCGAATTTATATTTTCTGCCGTCATAGCTGCTCCAGGAGTAATTATAAATGTACTCAGGATAATAATGACTTGATGCGGACGTGTCAAAAGAATATTTCCTTACGTTTCTGATAAAGCTAAGACCAAATTTCTGGTTCCAGTCTCCCTCGAGCAGCTTAATTATCCCTTCGCCGCGAATTGAAAATTCCTCCTGGTTAAACACGTATGTCGGGTCATCTCCAAACTTACCGCCAAACTGATCATAATCAGATTTGGATTTTGTAAACCTTGTAAAGAGATTTATTTGTGTAAAATCATTCAGATCATAACCGACAACAGATGATAAGTTATTAAAATTGTATCCGTCCTTTTCAGTGTTTCCGTATTTTGATGAAGCATTTGAAAAGCCATCGCTGCCTGTTCTGCTCAGAGTTAAAGAATAATTGAACCTGTTAATCAGCCCGTTAATACCAAATAATGCCTTATAAGTATTATATGAGCCGGCTTCTGTTAAAATGGAGAATTGGGAAGGTCCGCTGCCTTTTTTTGTTATTATGTTAATTACACCAGCCAGCGCGTCCGATCCGTACAGAGTTGACTGCGGACCTCTTAACACTTCAATTCTTTGAATGTTATCGAGAGGCAATTCCGAAAAATCATATACACCCGAGGGATCATTTGTCAGGTTAACTTCAACGCCATCAATAAGGACCAGAACCTGGTCAGCATTGGCCCCACGCACATAAATATTTGATAAAGTTCCGCTGCCGCCCTGCCTTGAAAAACTAAGTCCTGTTTCATTTTTGAGAAGATCAAATACAGAGTTAGAATTTGAGTTTGCGATTTCAGCGGAATCAATCACACTTACGGAACTTGCCAGCTCAATTAACGGTTTTTGGGTCCTTGTTGCCGTAACAACGACATCAGTCATTTTATAAATACCTGTTGAATCTTCTTTCTCTATAATTTTGTTTTGAGAGTAAATGACAGGAGAGAAGAGCGCAAACAGCAGCCCTGCAAGAAAGATCTTTTGAAAATACATGAAGTTACTCCTGTAAAAAGGTATAAAGTAACTTCGTGGGGGATTAAACGAATTGATTGATTATTCGTAATCTAACCTCACCCGCGAAGGTTGATTTAATTCCATACGGCAGGTCTCCTGGCTCAGCTTGTATAGCCTTACAGTTGCGCGTCAGCTCCGGAATCTAACCGGATTCCCTATAATTCCCGTTCCAACCGGGACACCGTAATCATTTGAAAGAACGATCTGAATATAGAAGAGAAATTCAATAAATCAAAATTCACCTATTCATTCCTCGCTTCAAATAATATTATGTGGTTTACTTTGTCCTCTAAATCGATCGCATTTTCCTTACCTCCGCAACCATGGCTAAAGATCCTCATCATAATTTTTGTCTCGGGTTTGACACATTCCTTCAATTCTAAATTGCTTTTCGTTGCCGATATAAATAATTTTGTTAAACTTATGTGCGGGGATTTTCCCCGTACCAACTGAAATTATTTATTGTCGTATTTAGAATATTGTTACCACAAAACACATTCAGTTCTAGCTTACCAATAAGTTATCGTATTTATAAAGGAGAAATTTAATGGGTTGGTTCACCTCGTTCATCGATTCGAGCCTGGGGAAAAAGCTTATTATGGCTGTTACGGGCTTGTTTTTATACATCTACCTGATCATCCACCTCATTGCCAACCTTCTGCTGCTGAGAAGCACTGGAGATGCTTTCGAGGCCTACGCGGATTTTATGGCTGCATCGCTTAATATCCCGGTCAGGATCATTGAAATAGTATTATTCCTTGCCTTTATCTACCATATTATAAACGGCATCAGACTCTGGTTTATAAACAATTCGGCCCGCGGTATCAAATACAAAACCAAAGATTCTGCTGCAAACAGCACTTTCTATTCGAGGTTCATGATACAGAGCGGAATTGTTGTACTTATTTTCCTGGTTATCCATTTACTGGATTTCTTTATCCCATCCCGGCTGGGCTACATGCAGATGACGATGTATGATAGTGCAGTGGCTAAATTCCATGAGACCTGGTGGTCGATCTTTTACATTTTTGCAATGATACTCCTTGCCTTCCATCTCGTTCACGCTTTTCAGAGCGGGTTCCAGACGCTGGGACTAAGACATAATAAATACACACCGTTCATTAAAGGATTCGGCGTTGCTTTCTCGATACTGATTTGTATCGGATTTGCGTTAATTCCTTTTTACTTCATCCTGGGAGGAGGGAAATAATATGAAATTAGAATCGAAAGTACCCGCCGGACCATTAGCTCAGAAATGGACAGACCATAAGTTCAAAATGAAGCTGGTTAACCCGGCAAATAAAAGAAAATATAATATTATTGTTGTGGGAACAGGACTAGCAGGCGGTTCAGCCGCTGCGTCACTTGCAGAGCTTGGATATAACGTTGACGCTTTCTGTTTCCAGGACAGTGCACGCCGTGCGCATAGTATTGCTGCACAGGGCGGAATAAACGCATCCAAGAATTATCAGAATGACGGTGACAGTGTTTACCGCTTATTCTATGATACGATTAAAGGCGGCGATTACAGATCACGAGAGGGAAATGTATACCGTCTTGCAGAATTAAGCGCGAACATAATTGACCAGTGTGTAGCACAGGGAGTTCCTTTTGCACGTGAATACGGCGGACTCCTGGATAACCGTTCATTCGGCGGCGCACAGGTTTCGCGTACTTTCTATGCAAGAGGCCAGACGGGTCAGCAGCTTCTGCTTGGAGCATATAATGCTCTGATGCGCCAGGTTGGTTTGGGTAAGGTTAAGATGTATCCCCGTCACGAAATGCTTGACGTTGTTATAATAGACGGTAAGGCAAGAGGTATTGTTACAAGGAATATGGTAACGGGTGATATCGAATCTTACGCTGCCGATGCAGTTGTTCTCGCAACCGGCGGTTACGGAAACGTTTACTACCTCTCAACAAATGCCAAAGGTTCAAACGTTACCGCAGCGTGGAGAGCATATAAGAAGGGCGCCTTTTTTGCTAATCCCTGCTTTACACAGATCCACCCGACCTGCATACCTGTAACAGGGCATTATCAATCTAAGCTGACGCTTATGAGCGAAAGCTTAAGGAACGACGGAAGGGTATGGGTTCCAAAGGATCCTAAGGATAAGAGACCTCCTTCACAGATCCCCGAAGAGGAAAGAGATTATTATCTCGAAAGAAAATATCCTTCATTCGGGAACCTCGTTCCGAGGGACGTTGCTTCAAGAAACGCCAAGGAAATGGTTGACGAAGGTAAAGGTGTTGGTCCCGCTCAGAATGCGGTTTACCTCGACTTTGCAGACGCAATCAAACGCCTTGGTAAAGATAAGATTAAAGATAAGTACGGAAACCTCTTCGATATGTATAAGCTTATAACTGCAGAGGATCCATACGAAGTTCCTATGAGGATCTACCCGGCTGTTCACTATACAATGGGCGGTCTCTGGGTTGATTACAATCTTATGACTTCGGTACCGGGACTTTATGCCCTTGGCGAATGCAACTACTCCGACCACGGTGCTAACAGGCTTGGTGCAAGTGCACTTATGCAGGGACTGGCCGACGGATACTTTGTTATCCCTTACACTATCGGCGATTATCTTGCCCAGCATAAAACGGATAAACTTACAACAGAGCACGAAGAGTTCAAGAAGGTTGAGAAAGAAATAAAAGATAAGATAGCTAAACTCCTGGCAATTAAAGGAACCAAGACTGTAGACGAATTTCATCGTGAACTGGGTCAGGTAATGTGGGATTATGTCGGAATGTCGCGAAACGCTGAAGGATTAAAGAAAGCAATTTCCAGGATCAAAGAAATAAGAGAAGATTTCTGGAAGAATGTAATTGTAGCCGGTGAAAATGAAGAATTGAACCAGTCGCTTGAAAAAGCGGGCCGCGTTTCAGACTTCCTCGAACTTGGTGAGCTGATGGCTGCAGATGCTCTTCACAGGGAGGAATCCTGCGGAGGACATTTCAGAGAAGAACATCAGACAGAGGAAAATGAAGCTAAGAGAGATGATGTTAACTTTGCTTATGTGGCCGCCTGGGAGTTCAAAGGCGTAGAAAACAAAGCCGAACTGCATAAAGAAGAACTGAATTTTGAGTTCGTCCAACCTTCTCAAAGGAGTTATAAATAATGGGAAAAGGAATGAATTTACACCTGAAAATATGGCGTCAGAAAAACCGTAACGCCAAAGGACAATTAGTCAGCTATGAAGTACAGGATATTTCTCCTGATATGTCTTTCCTCGAAATGATGGATGTATTGAATGAGAGCCTGGTGAAAAAAGGTGAAGAGCCGGTAGCTTTTGATCACGACTGTCGTGAAGGAATATGCGGAAGCTGCTCGATGTTCATAAACGGAAGACCTCATGGACCACAGGAAGGCATTGCTACCTGCCAGCTTCATATGAGAAAATTCAAGGACGGCGATACTATTGTAGTAGAACCGTGGCGCGCAAAGGCTTTTCCTGTTATTAAAGATCTTGTGGTCGACAGATCGGCGTTCGACAGGATCGTAATGGCCGGAGGATTTATATCAGTAAATACCGGCGGTGCACCTGACGCGAATGCTATTCCGATTTTCAAGGATGAACAGGAATCTGCTTTCGATGCCGCTCAGTGTATCGGATGCGGGGCCTGCGTTGCAGCATGCAAGAATGCTTCTGCTATGCTGTTTGTTGCGGCTAAGGTTTCTCATTTTGCACGACTCCCGCAGGGTAAGCCTGAAAGAGAGAAGAGAGTGCTGGCAATGGTAAAACAGATGGAAATCGAAGGATTCGGTTCCTGTACCAATACTGAGGCCTGCTCTGCCGAGTGTCCTAAAGAGATCTCAATGGATACTATAGCACAGCTCAGGAGAGAATATTACAGAGCCTCTTGCAAAAAAGAAAAATAATCCGCACTTTAACCTGTAAATAAATAAGCAGGACAATGTTGTGAGAAAAGCTTTCGGAGTAATACTTTTAATTTTAGTTCTTTCCGTGATCGTTTACGCCCTTTTCTACAGTGTTGGAAAGAACAAAATTAGCCGCGAGATCGATCTTGTATCTGGAGGTCAGATGCATAAAATTGAATCGATAAGGCAGATTGACAGCCTGACAGCAGACCTCAATTATGAATTTACCATCAAGAACAAGGTGATTCATCCTGTCAGCCCGGACTCATTAAGAGTCCCGCGGAAGCAGGAAAGTCCTGCTGGTTGATTATTCGCGTAATTCGCTGATCATATTTAATCCCGGTTAACACTTTAATCGGGATTTTTTATATTTTCTCAAAGGAAATAAATAAGAGTAGGGCAGAATGTTCGAAAAAGAAATTAAATTCATTATTGATTTTACATTAAACCGTGTTAATAAATTAGGGTCATTTTTTCCGTTTGAGAGGCTCGCTTCCGCTGAAATTCACCCTGCGATCTTATCATATATTTCAGCACACCTCGACTTCCTGATTTATGAAGACCGCAAAAAACTTCTTCAAAATTCCTCTTTTGATTATTCCGGCAGTGAAATATCTAATTATTTTAATCTCATTGGCGAAGAAATAAAAAAGAACAAGCGTCTTGCATTTGAGGATGTTAAAACACTCGTTACCCACGCAGTGACCTTTAATATAAATTATCTCGTACGACCAAACTGGACTTTATCAAAACTGATATTCGATGAGAAAAAAACGAGGAACGTTAATGAGATCAAAATGATCCTCAACTATCTTTACTACTACGATTATATAAAGAACGTTTTCAACGGATACTTCTCGAAAAGAAAAATACTCTCACTGAGTGAAACAGAATTCGGGCTGATCCTGGGAAAAATTGACCGGCAGATGTTTAATGAGCATACCCGTGATCTTGTCGATAATGCACTCGTTTCGATTGGTGATTTTTTCAATGAGGGCGGGGTGAATAAAACCCGTATCGATACCCAAACAGTTGAACTGTTCCTTAAAGAAAAAGATCTGATGGAGCCGCTGTTTAAGCTGAGGCGTTCGATACCGGCTGATGATAAAAGAAAATACGATATTGATGATATCAGGAGGATCCTGTATTCAAAAGAACCTGTGAAGGTTCAACCAGGAAAGGGGGAGAACCGGCCTGAAGAAAATGCTGCAGATGCAGACTCAGAGACAGCTACAGAGAGTCGTGCAGTTGAAGAGACCGGGGAAACTGGAGCCGCTGTCGATCTATCAGATCCGGACCTGAGTAAGACCGGGGAATCGGATACGGAAGAAACATCAGCAGCCGAAGAAAAAGCTCAGAATGAAAATGAATCAAATGAGCCGAAACCGAATGAAACAGAACCTGAATTAACAGGAGATGAGATATTGAAAGACGCGGAAGAAGGTTCAGGGGAAACTGCTGAGGAAGAGAAGGATAAGGAGATACTGCCGGAATCGCCTGATGATTTTCTTACGAGGTATAAGTCGGAATTAAAATCACTTGAAGAACTTGAACAGCAGCTTGACGACCTAAGCGCCGAAGATGACCTGACCTTTAAAGAACTGGATGAAGAGGAAGAGGAAGAAGAGAAAGAGAAGGCTGAAGAAAAGAACGAGCCGGCAGAGGAAGAAACTGCTTCAGAAGTACAGGATAAAAATGAACCGGCCGCTGAGAAAACTACGGCTGAGGAAGATGAACATAAGGAAACTGAGCCAGCCCCGTCGCGGGATACAGTCTCTGATGAAGAAGAACCAGGTTCAGATGAACTGATAATTGAAGAAGAGGAACTTTCATTCGACGATGATGAAATTACTGAAGCGGAGCAGCCTGAACCAAAAGCCGCACCGGTCAGGAAAAATAATGATATACTGAGTTTCATGTCGAATAAGGAAATGGAAAAGATAGTGTCTAATGTATTTAATGAAGACGAAGAAGATTTTGTTAATACGATGGAGAAGATCTCAGAGTCTGCCAGTTATGATGAAGCAACTGAAATTCTTAAAGCAGTATTCTCTTCTTATAAGGTTAGTCCTTACTCCAGGGATGCAGTCACGCTTACAAATGCAGTCAGCAATTATTTTAACCAGGACTAACAGATGTTTATTGACTTTGCCGAAATCTTTATAAGCGCCGGAAGCGGGGGAGACGGAGCAGTAACTTTCAGAAGGGAAAAGTATGTCCCCAAGGGCGGTCCCTCCGGCGGCAATGGAGGGGACGGCGGCAGTGTTTTTATCGAGGCACACCATAACCTGGCCACACTTCTTGATTTCAGATACAGGAAAAAATACAAAGCCGGGAACGGTGAACCGGGAGGAAACTCACGTAAAGACGGCAGGAACGGCAAGGATGTAGTGATTAAAGTTCCCGTGGGTACGATAATTAAAGATGCAAAATCAGATAAGGTACTGTTTGATCTTGATGAGGAGGGTGCCCGTGTGGCGGCCGCCAAAGGAGGCAAAGGAGGCAAGGGTAACAGCAATTTTGCAACCCCTACCAACCAGGCACCGAGATTCGCCGAACCGGGAAAGCCGGGTGAGGAAATGAAGATAGTACTTGAACTGAAGCTTATTGCAGATGTAGGACTGGTAGGATTTCCTAATGCCGGTAAGTCGACTTTAATTTCTGCGATATCTGCTGCACGACCCAAAATAGCCGATTATCCCTTCACAACACTTGAACCAAACCTTGGGATTGTTCAGTACAAGGACTACCAGAGCTTCACTGTAGCCGATATACCGGGAATAATTGAAGGCGCCCACGAGGGAAAAGGACTTGGTTTAAAGTTCCTGCGCCATATTGAAAGAACCAAGGTGCTGGTTTATCTTATAGATATTACTTCCGAAAACTATGAGAATGATTTCAAGGTTCTGCAGAATGAGCTGAAAAGTTATAGTAAGAAACTTGCTCAGAAACCGGGAATGCTGGTCCTTTCCAAATCCGACCTGGTTGAAGAATCTGAAATAAATAAACTCCTGAAGAAACGACTTAAAAAGCTCGATAAAAAAATTCACATAATCTCTGCAGCAACAGGATCGGGTATTGATTCATTTCTTGATCTTACCTGGGAAATGATACAGAAAGAAAAGAACCAGGAAGATTAATATATTAGCCATCATTAAGAACTGAAGGAGAGTAAATGAAAATAATTCTTACAAGAGGTTTATTGGTCCTGTTTCTGGCTGTTCTGCCTGTTATTAATTCCTGCGATACCGGTATAAATATTTTCTCCCTTCAGGATGATGTGCAGCTTGGCCAGGAATTAAATGCCCAGATACAGAGCGATCCGCAGGAATACCCTATTTTTCGAGGCGATCCTTCAATTAAGAGCTACATTGTTTCGCAAATCTTTAACCAGATCCTTGCTTCACCGCAGATAGAACATAAAGATGTTTTCAATTACCAGATGAATATTATTGATGACGATTCTACTCTTAATGCTTTCGCACTGCCCGGCGGGTACATTTATGTTTATACAGGCTTGCTCAGGTATTTAACATCGTCCGGAGCACTTGCGGGAGTGCTGGGGCATGAAATAGCACATGCTGAACTGCGGCATGCTACTCAGAGAATGACCGCATATTACGGTGTTTCAATTCTTTTGAATATTGTGCTCGGAGAGAATCCATCGCAGATTGAGGAAATTGCGGCTAACCTGTTTGTAGGACTCGGCTTTCTGGCAAACAGCAGGTCTGATGAGGACCAGGCTGATGAATATTCAGTTAAGTATCTGAATGATACAAGATTTTATCCCGGCAGCGTAATGTTTTTCTTCGAGGAAATGAGGGATGATGGGCTGATAAGTTCCAATGCAAATGAGGTAGCAACATTTCTGTCGACTCATCCCGATCCTATCGACAGGATAGCCAGTACAAAACAGAGACTCCAGGATATGCATATCGAGATAAAAAACTATAATGATACCGGCGAGGGCATATACCACGAGGAGTACCAGCAGAACGTCCTCAGCAAATTCAATTAATTGTGGATCCTCTACAAGGATCTATATAAAATCGATCAATTTCTGCCCCAATTATATTTTGATAGAAATCTATTAATTTCTATATTTACAGGCTAAAATATGAAGTTTGGCGGGGTAGCTCAGTCGGTTAGAGCAGTGGAATCATAATCCACGTGTCGGGGGTTCGAATCCCTCCCCCGCTACTAATTTCAGGAGAAAGATTTATGTACGGAACGTTAATAATTATAACAACAGCAGTAGCAATATTACTGATCATCATTGTACTTCTTCAGTCAAGTAAAGGCGGCGGCCTGGCCGGTACATTCGGCGGTGCAGGCGGAATGGGCACAATGTTCGGAACAAGAAGAACAGCTGACTTCCTGAGTAAAGCATCATGGTGGCTTGGCGGTGCTCTTGCAGTACTTACTATTATAATTAATTTATTCTTTCTGCCCGGTCAATCAACTACCGAGCAGCGCGATAGTATAATCCAGAGATCAGGTCAGCAGAGTGTTCCGCAGACTCCGAGTCTGCCTCCTCAGCAGCCGCCTAATGTTCCTACTGAAGGAAACCAGACCCCGCAGAATAAATAAGATTTGAGTATGTCATTCCGGGGGAGAGATCTTTTAAGATCTCTCTCCCGAATTTTATTCGGGAGCGGGACGACAGCAGCTTTCATCTTATCATTTTTATTTCCAGTCAGCCAGCAGAGTTACAATATCATCCTGCAGATTCCTGTGAAACCTGGCCCCTTTTCTATTAAACTCAAATATTATACTTAAGATAAGATCATCCCCTGCAGCAGTAGTTACATATCCTGATAACGAAGAAACTCCGTTCAGCGTACCTGTTTTGCCATGGAAATTATTGTCAGCACGGGTTCCTCTCATCCTGTGATGCAGTGTCCCGTCAACACCTGCTATACTCAGCGAATTATAGAAGTCATCAAAGTGTGCAAGGTCGAAATACATTTTTTCAAGCACTCCCGCAAGAGCTCCCACAGTGATCTGATCAAATCGTGAAATTCCAGAACCATCAACTATCGAAGAGCCGTCAGAGAAAATACCGTTATCCTTTATGAACGAAAGAATTGCCTGGGTGGAGAAAAATGCGTTCCCCTGTTTGCCGCTGATCTCTGCTCCAAGAGTCTTAAATAAACATTCCGCAAGGAAATTATCACTGTGCTTATTTATATCCTGCAGCAGGTTCCTTAATATAATTCCCGAGTTGGTGATCTCAACGGCATCGTCGGGAGTAATTCCCTGGATTGCTTTTGATTCTACCTGGATTCCCTGGCTTAACAATTCGCTCCTAAGACTTTCAGCAGCATTCAGAGGAGGGTTTTTAATATTTATAAGGTACCTTCTTGTGTGCCTTCCTCTTTTCCTGTAAACAACCTTCCGGTTCCTGTCGAGAACCAGCGCTGATATCGGCGGAAGCTTAACATTAGCTACCTCGTCCCTTATCCAGTCATCCCTTGTGTAGACATCATCAAAGTAACTGTCGTCGCCCACAATTTTGCCCGTAACTTTTTTAATGCCCTTCTGTTTCAATTCAGTTACGCACTTTTCAAGATCCTCCTGCGAAAAAAGAGAGTTGCCGTATCCTTTTATATAAAGGTTCCCGTCTATAACGCCGTCCTTTATATTCCGGTCATCTGTCATCAGGGAGGTTTTCAGAACAAAATCTCCCCCCAGCTCCGAAAGGGCAGTAGCCGTTGTGAATAATTTTGTATTAGATGCGGGGATCATCGATGCGGCAGGGTTAAGGGCAAATATCGTATCCTGTGTTAACGGATTAAATATCAGGACAGCAGCATGGGTTGAAGAGGGGAGTTTTGATAGTATATGGTGTATCCTCGAAATTATCTCGTCTTTAGAAGTGGGATACACAGTTGAAACAAAAAGTAAGAGAACAAAAATCGTACGCTTAAGCATGCCCGTCCTTATAAAAACTTACTGAATCTGAATTTGTTTAATTAGCAGGTAATATTATTTTTATGATCAAATAGCCGAATTAATGTATTTTTAATTTTGTTCTTATTTTTTTAATGCAAAAATGGAGTAAATTAAAATTAATTAAAAGGCAATCTATCTACACTTATTAAATATTTTTTAAGGACAACATGGCTAAATCCAAACCTGTACTGAAAGCTTACGAAGATCTCGATTTTCTAAATTCATCCGATGCAAGGATACTTCGCATCCTTGCCGAATTCCTAGAACCGAAAACAAAATTCAGGAAACATAAAATAGTTGATACCATTGTATTTTTCGGCTCTGCCAGGTTAATGTCGAAAAAGAAATCAACTGCGGCACTGAATAAATTCAAAACAATTGATCCCAAAGATACATCTAATGATAAGCTGGCGGAAGCCCTCAGAAACGCGCAGCATATGGTTAAAATGTCGAAATATTATGAAGATGCCGTGGAACTTTCAAAAAGGTTAACTGAATGGTCGCTTAACCTCGATACCTCGGGAAACCGCTTTATAATCTGTACAGGCGGGGGACCCGGCATAATGGAAGCGGCAAATAAAGGAGCAAAGCTTGCAGGAGGGTATTCCCTGGGATTGAACATAAGCATACCATTTGAGCAGTTCGTTAATAAATATGTTAGTCCCGACCTCAGGTTCGAATTTCACTACTTCTTTATGAGGAAATTCTGGTTTGCATACCTGGCAAAAGCTCTTATAGTATTCCCGGGCGGTTTTGGAACGATGGATGAATTCTTCGAGATCATCACATTAATGCAGACGGATAAAATCAAGAAGAAGATGCTTTTAATTGTTTACGATGAAAAATACTGGAAGAATATCATAAACTTTGACGGACTGGTTGCGAACGCGGTTATCAGTCCTTCCGATCTGAATCTCTTTTCATTCTGCGAGAATGTTGATGATGCATTCCATCTTATTACCAGGCATTTTGAAAAGTATTACCTGAAGAAAGAAGCTGAGAAGAGGGAGCAGGAGCCGAAGATTCAGTTGAAGTAGGATTTAAGATGGAATGCAGAACATCGCAGCATTGTGAAAATCAATAAGGAGATAAAAAGGAAGGACATAAAAAAAGGCTGTTTCTTACAGATCCCGAAACAGGTTCAGGATGAGAAACAGCCCTAAAATGATATTATTTTAATTGTTTGAATCTGATCTGTGTGCACGTCTTTCAGCTTTAAGACGTTCCATACGTTTCTTAATAGAAGGTTTAACAAAAAAGGTTCTCTTCTTGAACTCTTTCAGCACTCCGGATCTTTCGTATTTCTTTTTGAACCTTCTTAATGCTTTATCTATCGATTCGTTTTCGCCTACTGTGATACCAACCAAATTATTTCACCTCGCTTTAAATGTTGGTTTAATGAGATATTGATTCAATTAATTTTTTGTTGCCTGATTTCTGGAATTCAACTGTAATCGAGCTTTGTCCGTTCGACATAACTTCTTTACTTACAACTTTTCCGAAATCATCCCAATTCTGGTGATAAATTGATTCACCTACCGTAAATGACTTTGTAGGTGAATAAACAGTGCAATCTTCGTTTTCAATTCCTTCTAAAGAGGGCTTTGTTTCTTTAACATCTTCAGTCAGGTCAATGATCATTGTCTGCTTGCACTTTTTACATTTTGCCCATCTTTTATTTTCGCTATTTTCGCTTAAGGAGACTTCACCAAGCAATTCCATTTTTCTCTCTGCATTACAAATTCCGCAATAAGCCTCTACATTTTTAACTCTAGCCATTTTAATACCTTTATAAACTTGCAGACATTAAATATATCAAAAGAAGTGAGGATAATCAAGAATATAATACCTGCCTATTTCTCGTTTTCTGAAGGAGTAATAACAAGAACAGGGCAGGCGGCGTATCTTATAACTTTTTCGGCAACACTGCCTAATAAGGTGTGCAGTATGCCTGTTCTGCCATGAGTTGCTATTACTATCAGGTCGATTTTATTGGATTCGCAGTAATCAATAATTGTCTCGAAATCGATACCTTTTTTTATAACAGGCACGATTTCAACTGATTTATCTTTATTGATCTTCTCCAGCGCCTTATTAAGAGAATTTTTTGCATCCTCCTCTATTGTTTTTACTATCTTTTCCTCGGAAAGATCCAGAGATCTGATAGCAAGAATGGGCGGTGTTTTTTCAAGTACGTTCAGAAAATGGACTTTTGCTCCGTACTGCTTTGCGATATCTAATGCGTATGAAGCGGCTGAAAGTGAAAGGTTGCTGAAATCTGTGGGCAGAAGGATGTTTTTAATATTAAACATATTTCCAACTTAGTTTAATTGACAAAGATTGTTTTCAATTTCATCGGGTGAACCGTTTGAAACTACGGCGAAGATGTTCTCCTTGACTTTGGTAAAGAGAGTTACAAAACTTCCCTGCGTAGATTCATAGCAGTTGCCGGAATTAAGATATGAAACAAGATCATCGGTAAGCGTCAAAAAATCCTTTTTCTTTATTTCGTTTTCATCAACCTGGAATAAGTACACCAGCTTTCCGTCGGGAGTTGAATAAACATGATGAGCGAACTTTTCTCCATGGTCGGTTGATACTACGGCTCCTACGAGTTTCCAGTTCTTTATCTCAGGTACATAGGTTTTGTACAATACTCCCTGCCGGGTGAAGAATTGCCTGATTTTTTCAGGATTATCTGATGTGAACTGCGGTTTGAGTTTTCCCGCAAGGATGTTCTCAAAGTTATGCCTTGCCTGTACATACATATTTGAGTTTCCGCTGCTGTTCCTACAGCAAAGTTCTTATACTCAGGTACGGGGGGAAGGTTAAGCAGGGTAAGTACAACTGCAAGGATCACTACAAGAGTACCGCCCCAGGCGAATGCAGGTTTTCTAAAATAAATTTCCGGGAGCAGCCGTGAGGTTAAACTTTTTTCAGATCTGGGAGATATTTTTCTTTCAAGGCGCTGTCTTACTTTAACAGGTGCCGGTGCAACTTTAAGTCTTGTTGACACCAGGTTTTTGATGGAAGTCTGCACGAAGTACTCAAACTGAAGATCGGGATTATTCCTGATCTCATCGCGCAGTTTTTGTTCAAGCGACGGATCTTTAATCTCTCCGTCCGCGAGTGCCGCAATATAATATAAGTCTCTGTTTTCTTTCATAAAATATTAGTCGTGAGTCTCCGGTTTATCTACATAACCTTTATCTGCGGCATAATCGTAAAGTTTTGCAAAAAGCATTTTCCTTGCCCGGTGCAGCCTCGACCTTACCGTCCCCACAGGAACATCAACAAAGTCGGCTATTTCGTCGTAAGAAAAGCCTTCTATATCGCATAATATTATAACTGTCCTGAAATCTTCAGGAAGGGAGGCGATTGCATTTGAAAGTTCATCGTCGAGGAGATTATCGTACATCTCCTTCTCCAGGTGAGCGCTGTCGGTTGAAGAAGGTTTTATGTTCTCATAGAAATTTTCCACATCCTCATAATCAATCTTATCAGGTTCTTTCGAAGATTTCCTGTAGGAGTTAATAAAGGTATTCTTCATTATCCTGAACAACCAGGCTTTGCAATTAGTTCCCTTTTCGAACTTATCGAAGAAACGGAAGGCTTTAAGGTATGTTTCCTGCACCAGGTCGTCGGCCTCATCGCTGTCGCCTGTCATCCTTAGCGCAAAATTGAAAAGAGCGTCCATATGGGGTACGGCTTCTTTCTCAAATTCAGCATAAAGCTGTTTTTGATCATCAATTATTGCCATTATAATTGGAAATGGAAACATATTTTGCTATTGATTATCAGATGACCGCATTTGTTATCAGCAATTATATCAAAATTAAACTATTTATCAAATTCAGCGGATAACTTCCCCGTTCACGCCTTCAGTGTGGGGACTATCGTTTTCAATAAAGAATCCATTGATAATTATGTATTTAACTTTCCCTTTGCTGGTGATATAGAAGTTTGCGGGACCATCAACCTTAATCATTTTATCGCCATAATCTGCTTTTTATGATATTTACGGGGAACTTCGTGTACTCCTGTTCCGGTTGAAAATCTGCTTCCACATTAGTAATTCCCCGGGAATGCAGATCGTTAAAATTGAGGCCCGAAAGTTTCTCATAGGAAGATATCTTTTGCGGATATGTTTTGCCCGGGTGTATTTCGAGTCCCGACATATCATAATCCTCATACCCGCTGAACACTGAAAGATCACCGAGATCAGCAACTCTGCCTACGGAATAGTATGACCTCGCGGAATCCCTGTTAATTTCCGTTCTGTTTATTCCCAGATCGATTTTTATTTTCTGGCCGTTAACAGTATAATCGAGGTTCCTGAGGATGAGGTCCATCAGGTTATCTTTTTCATTGAAGGGGATAGCTTCATAAGTATCAAGGGGTTCCTGTGTATAACCCTCTTCAGCGATGCTTTTGAAAGCCGTGAGCAGGGCAATGAAGTTCATTTTCCTCAGAAACTGCTTTTCGGGATCGCCCTTCCAGCCGCCGGTTTCTATAAGAATGGTGCTGGTTCCCCAGGTCTGGAAGTTATCGCCGAAAGCACGCGGTTCATAATCATCCGAATACTTACCGATATGGCCGGGGATGTAATCATTCAATGCTTTGTCGAGCTGGCCGATAAGCTGTATCGCTTTCTTTCTCACCGGGTTAACCGACTTTTCATAATTCATAGCGGGGGCAAGGAAAGAGATCGCCGCTGATTTAAAAGTTCGTCCCGCGCTGTAATAAATGCTCTGATCGTGGAGGTTGAACCCGAATTCCGCTTTTATAGAATCGAAGGCCGCTTTAAGGATCCTTGCTTCGGGGGATTGTTCTCTTACCGCGTCGCGGTTCAGGTCGATCTGGTAAAAATTTCTTCTCTCAAACACTTCGGCTCCGTCGGGATTGACCATCGGCATAAAGTAAATAGTTAATTTCCCGAGAACTTCTTTTTTGAAATTATCAAACTGTCCGCTCTGTGTGAAGAAGTTGAAGATATCGAAGAGCGCCATAGTTGCTGTCGGTTCATCACCATGCATCTGCGACCAGAGGAAGACTTTTGTTTTGCCCGTACCGATCGAGATCAGATATATCTCGCGGTTTTGGGCAGAAAGACCTGCCTGTTTAACAGTAAACAGAGAATCGTTTTTAAGATTTTCTATAAGGGGCTTGATATCCGAATGCTTAAAGCGGCGGCTGGTTAAAGATTTCTCATGGAAATTTTCGTACGAGTTATTTAGTTGTGTAGTGAAGTCCCGGTATTGTGCCATCAAAATGGAATTAAAAATAATGATTAGAAAAAAGTATTTAATCATATTGATCAAAATTTAACCATTACCGCTTAAATATACCAAGTAATTTGCCAGGCTGTTTAGAATATATATCCAAACTGAATCCCCGATGGATCAATCAATATAACTGGCATAAGAATTATGAGGAACAGAAAAAAGAACGCCCGAATGTTTTTTTGTTTCGTAAATATGGTAAATTTTACTCGAAATTTGTAGTATTGGGGAAGTACAAACCTGAATTTTCCAGATTTTATTTTTGTCTGTTCCTGGGCTACAACCGGCCTACGTCTCGGCCTCAAACTGCGGGATAACTCCGGGTATAAGCCGGGATAGGTGGGTGCGAATGTGTCGCCGCTAAAGCGGCTGTGGGCGATGATATCTCACCTCGTATGTTTGCTACTAATGTGTCGCCGCTAAAGCGGCGAGGAAGATGGGCAGGTATATAAGGTGATATAGTGCGGCGACTGCCATTATGGTACACTGACATTTTGTCATACTATATATTTTTTCAACAGTTGAAAATCACGTTTTTTGCAGTTTGCGGAGTGTATCATTTTGAGTTCAAAAGGCGGACTAAAGGCGGATAAAAGGCCGTATTAAAACGGATACCAAAAGTATGACATTTTGTCATACCTGTTTAATTTCTCAGCAGCTGTTTTACACAGGTACGCCCATTGTTTCTTCGAATTTGTCGATGAGCTTTAAAGGCCGGGGAGAGATTGCAAAGCAGTAAAGGGGATAGAGTGAAGCATAATTCTTTACAAGGTCGGTCAGGATATCGGCAGTATAAAGCGACTTACTCTTTTTGGGGATCTCTTTTTCTAAAAGTATATATTTATTCTTCTGAAGCAGGTCAAAATGCTTCTCTGCATCAAAATTTTTCTGAACGAGCTGTGGAGTTTTCTTAAACTCGTGCAGGTCATACCGTCCATTCAAATCATATTTATTAAAAGTTTTGATGATATCCTTTGTATGCCTGGCAAGGCTGTGAGAGAAGTGTAAGTCATCTCCCTGTTCACCATTCAGGAAAATTCCATAATCGGCACCCTGCTTATCAAAATACAGATAGAACTCGCTGTCCATCTTGAACCGGCCGAAGTGAATAAGGAAATAGTTCTTATAAGGGGCATCTTTTGAGAAGCGCATATCCTTATTTATTCTCATTATTGTTTTATTGAACTTAGGTTCAGTACGAATAGCGGGATTCAGCTGCGTGAAGAACTGTCCTATCGAGGCAACAAAAGATTTTGCAGGGAGCACAATGTTATCCTTATAGCGCTGCCTGTTCTTATCAAACCATTTTGTGTTATTGTTTTTTTCCAGCTCTTCAAGGAAAGTGAATATATCCTTATTAAACCCATTAAAAGGAGGTAAGGCTGCGCTCAATACATCATACCGATATTGATAGTCAGGAAAAATCCGCCAAGAGTTTTGTTATAGTGGCCGGTAAGACTTTCAACGCCCTTATCAAAGAACTGTATGATGTAATACCTGACATTTAGTCCTACAAGACTGCTCTTATCGAGTCCGAAGTTAGCCCCGAAACCAATATATCCGCCGGCAGCAAATCTCATCTGTGCATAGGCAAATGAATTGAAGAACTCTTCGCGGTAAGGAGTGGTAATAACCATTGTGGGACCCACACCGGCATTTATGTAAGGACGAAGGTTATCGTAAATTACACTCTCGAACAGCCTGTACTGCGCACCGAAATTAACTGGGATGATAAAAATGCGGTTCTTTTTGCCTATGGTGTAGGTAGTGTTTGTATAAAAATCATAATACTCGATCTCGCGTTCATCCTTAGCTTCAGAGAGCGACAGATCAACAAACCCGGTTACCTTATCGCTGAACTGTCTTCTGTAAAATCCTCCCAGTCCGAATCCGCCTTCGCTGAAAATTATATCCAGTCCCAATGCATTATCAGGAAAAACTTCCGGTTCCTTCTCGGGAGCAATCTCTCCAATCTCCTGTGCATTTACATTTAGCAGGGGAATAATTATTATTGCCGCAAACAATAACTTTTTCATATTAATATCTTTTTTTTCTTCAAAATTAATGAAGTCTGTGTCAATATCAACATCTTATTTAATAGATATTTATGCAAAAACCTGATTCTGCATCATTCTGGGATGATAAGTATATAAATAATGAGGCCCACTGGGATATGAGGACACCCACGCCGGTGTTGAACGACCTGCTTGAGGCGGGTGAGTTCATGAAGCCGGGGAAGATCCTTATAGCCGGATGCGGAAAAGGCCACGATGCCGTTCTGGCAGCAAAAAAAGGATACGATGTATATGCGGTTGACTTTTCAATAGAGGCAATCAAACTTGCCCGGGAGCTTGCTGATAAGGAAAATGTAAAAATTAACCTGATCCATGAAGATATTTTTAAGCTTGACCAGGTTTACAAAGAACATTTCGATTATGTATACGATTACGTTACATACTGCTCACTGCTGCCGGAAAGAAGAAAGGAATACGCAGGTAAAATCGGAAAGCTGTTAAAGGAAGAGGGGAAGTTGATTGCGATCCTTTTTCCAATTGAGGATAGAAAAGGCGGTCCTCCTTATGCAGTAGATGTAAAAGAATTTTATGAGTTATTTTCTGAGCATCTGCAGCTGAAATTTTCATCTAAAAAAATCAATTCAATAAAACCAAGGCGGGGCAGGGAAGTCCTGCAGGTTTACATTAAAAAGGAATTACAGAAAAAAAATGCCGACAAACCTTGAATTAAAGATTCATCTCGAATAATCCCTCCCGCGTAATGGATAATATAAAAGCGATCAATGCCGATTACAAAGGGGAACTTAACCAGACAGATGTTTACTATAAGTACAAAAAAGGTCTCCTTAAGCTGCGCACTGAAAATGGAAGTCAGACCCTGATTAAATACAACAGGAATGAGAAAACAGGGAGCCGATGGTCGGATTACCAGTTGATCTCCCTTGAGAATAATAACGCAAGGGAGTACCTGGATGATATACTGGAAACCGAGACGGTAGTTGAAAAAACAAGGCATCTGTACTTATTCGATAATACCAGGATACATCTCGATACCGTAAAAGGACTCGGTTCTTTCCTCGAGCTGGAAACTCTCGTAATAAACGGGAAAGATGATGCGGAGAAAAGGTTCAGTCATATTATAAAGGTCCTTGAACTGAATCCCGAAGGTGAGATCCGTAAATCGTACCGTGACCTGATGCTGGAGAAAGACATTAGATGATCTTAACCAAAACAAAAAGGAAAAGTTTTGATGTAGATCTGGAAATCGATCAGAGGATTAAAGACCATAGTCTCGATTCACTCCTCCTTATCGTTCCCACCAACAGGCGCATAAGGGCCCTTACACGGGAAATGGTTTCGCGTTCACCGGGAAAGGCATCCGGAAAGCTTAACCTTGAAACCATAGGTTCAGTTTCAGCAAAGCTTCTCTTCAATTCTGATTCGGTTAAATCTAATGTGATAAGCGAAGCCGCTGCCTCTGTAATACTTCAGCAGAGTTTCAGCGAGACAGAACTATATTACTTTTCAAACTATAACGGCGTTATACCTAAAGGTACGCTGGAGAGAATACGGAATGTTATAGGAGAGTATAAGAAACATGGTATTCATCCGCAAAAAATAAGGGAGGAAGCACAATCACTTTCCGGCTCCGAAAAAATTAAGGCACATGGATATCGCGAATGTCTACGAAAAATATCAGTTGAAGCTGAGCACTGCCGGCCGCCGGGAAACCGGAGATATTTACCGTGAGCTCCTGTCTCTCGCGGATGATTCATTCTTAAGCAACTTTCTAAACCTTTACCCCGCTGTTAACCTTATTATAATACAGGGATTTGATGAATTCACTCTTCCTGAAATAGAAATTATAAACAGGATGTCGTCTATAAAGAAATCTGAACTTTTTATAAGCTTCGACTACTTCAGGTATAACCCGCTTATCTTCTCTCACCTCGATAATTGTTATGAAAATTTTCTTGGAAGGGGCTTCGCACAGATAACCGATAAATCAGTCTCACTTTTTACGCAGTTTCAGGATGAAAACAGGGAAAATCTTTTCAGAAATAAAGGCGTTTCGGCCTTAAAGGATTATAAGAACCAGATTAAAACCATTTCAGCCTCAACAAGGGAGGATGAGATAAGGGCAATAGCCTCGGAGATTAAACATCTTACCCTCCAGGAAAATGTAAAGCCCGAGGAGATCTGTGTTGTTTTCAATCTTATAACCAATTACTCGGAAATAATAAGAGATATATTTCCACTATACGGACTGCCGTATAACCTTACCGACAGGTTCCCGCTTGACGGTGCATCCCCGGTGGTAGCACTTATAAGTTTCCTGGAGATCGCGGAAAATGATTTCTACTATAAGAATATTTTCAGAGCACTTAGCGGGGGTATCATCAGCGCGGGAGATGTTGATGTTACAAACCTGATGCGTATTTCAACAAGACTGAAAATTATATCGGGATACGATAACTGGCAGAGAACTATAAGCGAAGCTCTCATTTCTGCAGAGGAAAACGAGAACAGTGTTTATGATGCTGCTGAAATAAAAGAGTCCTGTTCCGCGGCACTTGAAGACCTAGGTAAACTGCACGGCTATCTTGAACCGTTCCTGGTTAAGTCAACCATTCCGGCTTTCCGTGAAAAATTATACCGGGTGATAAATGTCCTTGAAATCCCGGTAAGACTGCTTTCAGCGGGGACGGAGGATGCAGAACTAAATATAAAATCGGTAAATGTCTTTATCGAAACGGCTGATGAAATATTAAATCTGCTTGAAGACCAGTTCGGGAAGGAAGAAAAATATCCGCTGAAGTTCTTTCTGCATAACCTGCGGATGGCGGTCAGTTCCTCCAGGTTTAATGTGAGGGAGAAGCCCGGGTACGGTGTTCAGATTACAACAATGAATGAAATAAGGGGATTAAAATTTAATACCCTCTTTATTTCCGGCCTATGTGACGGGGATTTTCCCACAAGATTTTCCCCGGAGATCTTTTTTTCCGGTACAATGGCAGGAAAGAGAGGTGAGATCAACCATCTGACTGAGGAAAGATATCTTTTCTACCAGTCGCTTTGCGCATGGAATAAGAAACTGTACCTTACGTACCCGAGGAGGGATGACCGAAAGGAATTCGTGCAGTCGGATTTCCTGCGTGAGTTTACGAATAATTTTGAGGTCGGATCTGGTGATGAGCAGGATTATAAGGACATAATCTATACTAAGGAGCAGCTGCTTACATTCATTGGAAAATCGGGAATTGAAAAGGCAGAGCAGCTGGTATCACTTGATAAGGCAGGGATAAACAGGGAACAAACAGATAAAGCAATGAAGATAGACCGTTTAAGAAGCACTGATCCTTTCGGTGAGTCTGTTTATACCGGGTTTATCGCAGAAGACCTGTCGGAAGCAGCAAAATCAAATCTCGATAAGATGAAAGACAGGCAGTTTTCAATTTCACAGCTTGAAACATATGCTTTGTGTCCCTTCCGGTATTTTGCAGAGAGAGTACTCAAACTGGATATCTTTGAAGAACCGACGGAGGAAATTGAGGCGCTTGAACTCGGAAGTCTTATTCATGCTATCCTCTTCAAATTTTATACGAAGTTAAAAGAGGACAACATTGAACTGGGCGGCTGCAGCGAACCTGTTTTCCGTAAGGCAGAAAAGATCCTGTTTCAGACCGCGGAAAAAATGGTGAAGGATGTAAACTTCAATTCACCTCTTTCTTTTTTTGAAAAGGAAAAGATATTCGGAGTTGAAGGCGACAGGAAGAATTCGATCCTTTATAAGTTTCTCACTTCGGAAAGAGAAAATAATGAAGGATTTATCCCTGAGTACTTTGAGACCGGGTTCGGCGGGGTAAGGAAGGAAGAGGGACAGGAGGTGCTTTTAAAGGATCTGAAGGCCGGCGAAGTGAGGGTAAGGGGGAAAATCGACAGGATCGATCTGAACAAAGAAGATAAACTTTATAAGGTTTATGATTATAAAACCGGAAAAGGAAACCCTCAGAAGCAGGACATGTATGATGGGTTAAAGCTCCAGCTGCCTCTTTATTTGTTTGCCGCTAAAGAAATTATTAAAGCTGAACTTAATGAGGATTATGAGCCTGCGGGAGCGCTTTTGTATTCGCTGAAGTACAATGCATCGGATTTCGGCAGGAATGAAATTAGTTTCGGAAAAAACAAGGATGCGGAGGAAATAGCTGAGTTATACAATGAGCTCATCGATATTTGTCTGAAAGCCATAAATGGTTACGTGGAGGGGATAAGCAGCGGCGACTTCCGGCTGTCACAGATTGACAAGCGCGAGGAAAAGGCCTGTCGCTACTGCGGATTCAGGGCAATCTGCCGGATCCAGGAAGCTGGATAACCGAAAAGGTTGAGAAGGAATGTGCATTGATTCTAAATCACCTGCTGGTTAACATTAAATGTTAATATTTCGGATTATGCGAAAAATATTTATTATATCGTGCCTGCTGATCTTTTCATCAGTTATCTCTGCCCAGACTCCTGATCCTTCTATTGCAAAAAGTGAACTTCTGCAGCACAGAAATTCAGAAACCCTTTCAAAAGTTCTTTACCCCGGTGATGCATCAATTGATGTTAAATATTATAAACTTGACCTTACATTGACTTATAGCCCGAACTACCTGAGAGGGAAAGTTCAGGTTGATGCGGTTCCTTCGGTCTCTTCTATAAACTCTTTTTTCCTGGATCTGAGCAATAGTCTTTCTGTGGATTCCGTAGTATGGGCGGGCACCACGCTTTCGTATACCCATCAGGGTGATAAACTTAATATCCAGATGCCGCAGACCTATGGGATAGGGAACAGGTTCAGTGTAATAGTTTATTACCAGGGAGTTCCGCAATCCAACGGATTCGGAAGTATTGAGTTTGGACTTCACAGCGGGAATCCGGCGATATGGACATTAAGCGAACCATACGGTGCGCGCGACTGGTGGCCGTGCAAAGATAATCCCGACGACAAAGCTGATTCATCGCAGGTTAACCTTACCTGTGCGGATAATTTAATTGCGGTTTCAAACGGCGTACTGCAGACCGTAAACGATAACGGGAACGGAACGCATACTTATTACTGGTTCAATAAATACCCCATAGCCAATTACCTTATCTCAATGGCAATAACAAATTATACCGTCTATACAAACTATTTTCATTACGCTCCGAATGACTCAATGCCTGTTACTCACTACATCTACCCTGAGAATTTTGGTAACGTTAAATCACTGCTCGATAAAACTGTAAATATGCTTCAGATCTTTTCCGAAAAATACGGACTTTATCCATTTATCGATCAGAAATACGGGCATGCAGAATTTGGCTGGGGAGGGGGAATGGAGCATCAGACAATAACTTCGCTCGGAACTTTTAACGAGTCAATTATTGCCCACGAGCTGGCCCACCAGTGGTACGGAGATATGATAACCTGCAAGAACTGGCATGAAATATGGCTTAACGAAGGATTTGCAACGTACTCAGAGGCAGTTTATTTTGAAGCTCTCGATGAATCTTCCTACAGCTCCTATATCGAGTCACTTATGTCATATGCCAGGTCCGCTAAGACTTCAGTGTATGTAGATGATATAAGTTCGGTGGATGCTATTTTCAACTACGCAAGCACTTACGCCAAAGGTGCAATTGTACTTCATATGCTTCGGGGAATTACGGGAGATTCAACATTCTTTCAAATAATGAGAACATATGCGGCCGACCCTTCACTAAGATATAATAATGCATCAACTTCAGATTTCAGAAATGTTGCTGAAAGTGTGTACGGGAAAGACCTCGGTTATTTTTTTAATGAGTGGGTATACGGAAAGGATTATCCAAAGTACAGGTACAGCTGGAACTTTAATAAAACCGGCACCAATCAATATGAAATCAGTATGAAATTAAGTCAGACGCCCCATAATGACCCGGCTTTTTTCACAATGCCGATAGATATAAAAATTCACACAGCCTCGATGGATACAATTTTTACGATATTTAATGATCAGTCTGTGCAGGATTTTGTATTTAATGTTCGTGGAAGACCCGAATACTTTTCTTTTGACCCGGGCAATAAAATCATGAAAGAGGTCCAGGTTACTGATTCAACAGATATAACAAAGCCAAAAACTTTTATTCTTGAACAGAACTATCCAAACCCGTTCAATCCATCAACAACAATACAGTACGAGATACCGGTAACCCGGGAGGGATTCGTTCCAGTAAAATTAGCAGTATATAATGTTCTCGGGCAGCAGGTAACTGTTCTGGTTAATGGAGATAAACCCGCCGGCATTCACAAGGCTGAACTGAATATGCCCGGTTTAGCAAGCGGAATTTACTATTACACCCTTACTGTACCCGGCTTTACCACCTCAAAGAAAATGGTGGTGGTGAAATAGTTGGAATGAACGAATTCTTTAACTCTCATTGCCAGTGAGTCTTTGAAAGAAACAATTTCTTATTTTAATTACCCCAATATCAATACCTGCTGCCACCTTAATCCGCTTATTCTCCAATTCACCGGTTGATCTATTCTTGACAAGGAAAGTTTAATTATTTATTTTCGGGATGACCACTGCGGAAATGCGGTGGCAATTTTTTTTTAAATTCACCAATTATCAGAGAGAGAGATGGCAGAAGGAAATTTTGTCTATTTAACCAGGGAACGACTGGTTGAATTAGAGAAAGAACTTCGGGAATTAAAAACCAGCGGACGCAAGGAAATGGCACAAAAAATAGCTGAAGCCCGGGCTCATGGCGACCTTTCCGAAAATGCTGAGTATGATGCGGCTAAAGAAGAGCAGGGCCTCTTCGAATTAAAAATAAGTAAGCTTGAAGACGTTGTTTCAAGGGCAAGAATCATAGACCCCAATCAATTTGAGAATGATAAAGTTCATATTCTTTCAACGGTAAGCATTTTTAACCTTAAGAATAAGAAAAAGATAGAATATACATTGGTCTCTCCCGAAGAAGCAGATTTTCAGGCAGGAAAGATATCTGTGACCTCCCCGGTTGGACAGGGACTAATGGGTACTAAAGTCGGAGACAAAGTAAAAGTTAAAGCGCCGGCAGGTATGCTGGAGTTTGAAATATTAAACATTAAATAAATCTCAACAGTCTGTAAAGATTGACTGATGAATCCTACATACAGTTAGCATTAGAGATCGCAAAAAAAGGAATAGGAGAAGTTAGTCCAAATCCTCTAGTAGGATGTATTCTCGTAAAGAATGACAGGATCATAGGAGCTGGTTATCATCAAAAATTCGGAGCAAACCACGCTGAAGTAAACGCCATTGAAAATGCCAGAGAATCCGTTGATGGAAGCACGCTGTTCATCAACCTTGAGCCATGTAGTCACCATGGCAAAACCCCTCCGTGCGTCGACCGCATTATAGAAAGCAAGATAAAAAAAGTAGTAATCGGGACTCTCGACATGAACCCGCTTGTGAGCGGCAGTGGAGTAAAGAAACTGAAATCTGCCGGTATTGATGTAAGGGTGGGTGTCCTTGAAAATGACTGCATTAACCTCAATAAATTTTTCTTCAAGTATATTACAAAGAAAATTCCTTACATCTCTCTGAAGGCGGCTCAGACACTTGATGGAAGAATAGCCGATTCCAAAGGTGCTTCACAATGGATCTCCTCCATGCAGTCGCGCAAATTTGTGCATCAGCTGCGGGCTAATTATGATGCAGTGCTTGTAGGTGCGGGAACCGTGGGTAAAGATGATCCGTCACTAACAGTGAGACTCACGGACGGAAGAAACCCTCGCAGGATAATACTTGACAGTTCACTTAACCTCAAAACAGATAAGAAACTTTTCACCAGAAATAACGACCACAAAACCATCCTCGTAACTGCCAAATGCAATGAAGGCAGAAGAAAAGTACGTAAGCTTGAGTCACTTGGAGTAAAGGTTATTTTTGCGGCAGAGGACAAGTCGGGCAACCTCAACTTAAGAAGTGTCTTAAAACAGCTGTCGAAAAACAATATTGCTTCTGTGCTGGTTGAAGGAGGCAGCAGGGTATTTTCTTCATTCCTCCGCAGCAAATTGTATGATGACATATATTTATTCATCTCTCCTAAAATTGCAGGTCAGGGTATTCCGGTGGTGGAAGATATCGGCGTTAAAAGCATCAAACGGACTCTTAACGTAAAGATAAAGAACTTCGAACGCATCGGTGAAGATCTGCTCCTTCAGTTGGAAAAATAATTTAATTGTTGGTCGGGATTTACATTTCAACACTCTATTCAAATTTGTAAGTTTGTAGCTTAAAATTCAAAAAATCAGGAGAAATACTATGTTTACGGGGCTGGTAGAAGAAAAAGGAACATTGATAAATAAAATTAAAACCGGAGATGGTTTCCGGCTTGTAATTAAGGCTCAAAAGGTACTTGAGGATACACAGATCGGCAGCAGTGTCAGCGTTAACGGATGCTGTCTTACTGTTGTAGAAAAGAAGAATGATTCGGTTGCTATGGATACTATAGAAGAAACTTTGAAGAAAACGAATCTTGGCGAATTAAATATCGGCGACCACGTCAACCTTGAACGGCCGCTGAAAGCTGATGCAAGACTTGGGGGACATTTCGTACTCGGACATGTCGATACAAAGGGTGAAGTTGTGGAAATAAACGAATTGTCTGCCAGTCATTTTATGAAGATCCGTTTCCCTGAAGAATTTAAGCAGTATCTGATCTATGTTGGATCTGTTTCCATCGACGGGGTTAGTATGACTGTAGCAGAACTTAAGGATAATGTTTTTGGTGTCGGGATCATTCCTCATACCTGGGAGGAAACAGTATTTTCCACAAGAAAACCCGGCAGCACCGTCAATCTTGAATTCGATGTCCTCGGGAAATATGTTGAAAGAATAATGGAGAATAAGGAACCGTTAAATATTTAATGAACCGGACAGAACAAAAATTTCTTAAGTTTATTGATGAAAAGGAACTGATTAATATCGGTGATAAGATACTCACAGCGTTCAGCGGGGGGCCTGATTCGGTTTTTCTTCTCTTTCTTCTCCATAAGTTTCAGAAAAGACTGGGCGTCGAAATCTCTGCTGTGCATATAAATCATAGTCTGAGGGGAACCGCTGCAGCTGAAGATGAAAAATTCTGCAGGGAGTTTTGTTCAGAGAGAAACATTGAGTTTACTGCAGTAAAGAAAAACGTAAGATCATTTGCTGTAAAAAACGGGTATTCCCTGGAGGAAGCCGGAAGGATCACCAGGTACAGGGAATTCGAAAAGTTTCTGAGAAAGAAAAAACTGGATAAGATCGCTACGGCCCATAATGCAGGTGATAATACTGAAACGGTTCTGCTGAATGTAATAAAGGGTACGGGACTCGATGGTATTTCCGGGATCCCCGCCAGAAGAGATAATATTATTAGACCTGTCCTTTGCTGTACTAAAGATGAAATATTAGCCTACCTGGAGTCAAACAAAATCCCGTATTGTATTGATAAATCAAATGAGGGATCGGATTTCGACAGAAATTTCCTTCGTAACAGGGTTCTTCCGCTTATCCGTGAGAAACTGAACCCCTCAATCGATAACGCTTTGCTGATCTCTTCGGAGAATTTCGGAAATATTAAAGACTACATTCTGGCTAATGAGATCAAAATATTCGAAAATATAGAAAGAGACTCATCTGGTAACCTTCTTATACCAGTGGCGGATCTCAGGAAAGCTGACAGGACACTGAAAGGGATGCTGCTGAAGAATATTCTAAGCAGAGAGCTGGGGATCCAGGTTTATTCCTATGATATTAAAAAAGTGCTGTCGCTCGAATCAGCACAAACCGGAAAAAAAATTGAACTTTCGGGAGGAATTCTCGTGTTCAGGGAAAGAGAACACCTTAAATTTATTTCAGGTGCCGCGTCTCAGGATAATTTTGAAGCTGAAATCCGGGTAGGGCAAACTAAAAAAATTCCCGGCGGAAAGCTGATTATAAAAATTTGTGATAAAGGTTCCCTTGTTTATTCAAATAATAAAAATAAAGAGTATATTTCAGCAGATTCGGTAAGTAATGAATTTACAATAAGAAGATGGAAAGAGGGCGATTCCTTTCATCCTCTTGGTCTAAAAGGAACGAAAAAAATATCTGATTTTCTCAATGAGCAGAAAGTTGAGTCCTCCGGCAAAAAAGATCATCTAATACTGTTGAACAGGAATAAAATTGTCTGGGTTATAGGACTCAGGATTGACGACAGGTTTAAGATAACTTCTTCTACACAAAAAATACTGGAATTATGCCTGAACTGAAGAATGACAAATTGTTAATTGAAAATGATGTTTTTGTCCCTTTTATTGAAGAAAAAAAACTTCAGGAAAGGATAAAAGAACTAGGTGAGGAAATCTCACGGGATTACCAGGGAAAAACACCCATTTTTATCGGGGTTCTGAACGGTGCATTCCTCTTTCTTTCGGACCTGGTGAAAAATGTTACCATCGACTGTGAAATAGATTTCTTCAAACTTTCCAGTTATGGTGATGCGAAAATTTCGTCGGGAAAAGTTACCCTCATTAAGGAACTTAATTGTGATGTAAATGGTAGAGATATTATAATTGTAGAGGACATTGTCGATTCAGGACTGTCTATCAAATTTATTGAGGAACATATAGGACATTTTACCCCTGCAAGTATGAGAGTAGCCTCTCTCCTTGTTAAACCGAAAAGCCTTAAATATAATGTGAAAATTGATTATATTGGCTTTGATATTCCAAGTGAATTCGTTATAGGCTACGGATTGGATTACGCTCAGAGATACAGAAACCTGAGATCAATTTATATTCTTGAGAATGATAAAACAGACTAGATTTTTTATAAAACAAATAAATGGAAAATGGCAGATAATAAAAATAACAGACCACTTCAAAAACCAAAAGGTAATGGTCCCAATAAACCGGACGACAACTTTGACTGGTCAAAGGTAATAAGGTTAGTTTTTGGATGGGGTGCGGTAATAGTCGCGGCTGTCATAGTGATGCAGGTATTTAAGACCGGCACGCAGAACTATGTAACTATAACTTACAATCAGTATGAACAGCTGATGGACCAGGGAAAAATTCATACAGCTACAATTACCAAGCAGGATGTAAATGACTACTATTTCAAAGCTGAGTTAACCTCAGAACAAAGCCTGCGGGTGAATGATCGTACTGAGAAAGTTAAATATATATCGGTTTACCTGCCGGAACCTGTTATAAAGGAACAGGAAGCAGTATGGAAGGCGAAAAATATAGACTATTCATTCGATAAAGATTCGAATGAATGGCTAAATGTACTACTCGGATTTCTCCCCTGGATAATCATTATAGCCGTCTGGATTATAATAATGAGAAGAATGCAGGGTGGCAGCGGCGGTACGCGCGGCATATTCTCGTTCGGAAAGAGTAAAGCGAAGCTGATTACACAGTCGGGACAAAGAATCACCTTCCGTGATGTCGCAGGTGCCGATGAGGCGAAGCTTGAACTGCACGAAATAATAGAATTTTTGAAAGAACCCACCAAGTTTCAGAAACTTGGCGGAAAGATACCGAGAGGAGTGCTTTTATTAGGACCTCCCGGAACCGGTAAAACTCTTCTTGCAAGAGCCGTAGCAGGAGAAGCCGGTGTTCCTTTCTTCTCGATAAGCGGTGCCGATTTCGTTGAGATGTTTGTTGGTGTCGGTGCAAGTCGTGTGAGAGATCTTTTTGAACAGGGAAAGAAGAATGCCCCATGTATTATATTCATCGATGAGATTGATGCCGTAGGAAGACACAGAGGCGCAGGACTCGGCGGCGGACACGATGAAAGGGAGCAGACTCTTAACCAGCTCCTCGTTGAGATGGATGGATTTGAACAGAACAGCGGTGTAATAATAATAGCCGCTACAAACAGACCCGATGTACTCGATCCGGCTCTGATGAGACCCGGAAGGTTCGACCGCCAGGTTGTGGTTGACCGTCCCGATGTGAAGGGTAGGGAAGGCATTCTTAAAGTACATACCAGGAATATCCCTCTTGATAACAATGTTAAACTTGATGTGCTCGCAAAAGGAACTCCCGGTTTAGCAGGTGCTGAACTCGCCAATCTTGTAAATGAAGCTGCACTTCTCGCAGCCAGGAAAAACAAGAAGAACGTTGAGATGATAGATTTTGAGGAAGCCAAGGATAAAGTAATGATGGGAATGGAAAGGAAGAGCCTCATCATCTCTGAAGAAGAAAAGAAAACCACTGCTTATCATGAAATAGGACACGTACTTGTCGCGCGGATGCTTCCGGATGCCGACCCTGTACACAAGGTTACTATAATACCGCGGGGCAGGGCTTTAGGTGTTACAAGCTATCTCCCGATCGATGAAAAGCACACTTACTCCCGGGAATATCTTGAAGCAATCATAACCTATGCGCTTGGCGGCAGGGCTGCTGAAAAGATTATTTTCAATCATTTCACGACAGGTGCGGGTAATGACATTGAGAAAGCTACAGGAATTGCACGCAAGATGGTCTGCGAGTGGGGAATGAGCGATAAACTCGGTCCTCTAAGCTACGGGGCAAAGAGAGAAGAGATTTTCCTTGGACGTGAAATTCAGAGTCACAGAGATTACAGTGAAAGAACTGCAATAGAGATCGATGAGGAAGTAAGAAGGTTCGTAAATGAGGCTATGGTCCGTGCTGAAAAGATCCTGACGGATAATATAGACCTGCTGCACAAACTTTCCCAGGAACTCCTTGAGCGGGAGATCCTCGATTCGCACGAAATAGATGCAATAATAAGAGGCGAAACTCTTCCGCCTATTAAGAAGAACGGAAGTTCGGAAACAGCCCCGGAGGTTATTCCGGAACATGTTAAAAAACTGATGGAGCAAAGAAAACCGAAAGAATCTTCCCCAAAAGATGACTCCAATTGATAACGGAACAATTCATTACAGAGATGAATTAGTCAGAAAACTGATTCATCTCTTTTCTCTTTCTATCCCTATAATTTATTATTTTATTTCCCGAAGTGAGGGAATTCTGATTCTCAGCATTCTTACCGGTGCGGCTCTGATCCTGGATCTGTCGAGGTATGTCTCACCATCGGTTGGAAAGGTGTTTTATAAGATCTTCGGATTCCTTTTGAGAAAGCACGAAATTGACTCGAGCAAGAAGAACCTGAACGGAGCGACATATGTATTTATCTCAGCTTTAATCTGCGTTATCCTGTTCCCGAAAGTGCTTTTTATTACAGCATTTACGATTCTCATAATAAGCGATACGATGGCTGCCCTTATAGGGAGGAAATTCGGGAAACACAAGTTCCTTTCCAAGAGTCTCGAGGGAACTTTGGCATTTTTTATAAGTGCAAGTATTGTCGTTTTTTTTACTCCGAAAATGGAAAATCTGCCCGCCGAGTATATAATCGGACTTATTGCCGCGGCGGTAGGAGCAATCGTAGAAAATATCTCATTCGGATTTGCTGATGATAACCTGGCAATTCCGATTTCAATAGGATTTACAATGTGGCTTTTATATATGGCAATTCTGCCGGAACTGCAAATAGTACTGCCAATACTACCGAGGTAGAGGATGAAAAAATTTTTAATAACTGTAATCGCATTAGCATCAGCTTTTTACTTTCTTGCCTGTGAGACTTCGAATAAGCCTGCCCAGGGACTGGAAGACGAAATCTACGTGGTGGCCGATTCCACAGAATATGCCGAACTCTCGCCTGCGCTTGATTCCGCATTCCAGAAGATCATTTATACTCCCCAGCCTGAAAAGCTGTTTACATTGATAAGGATCTCCCCCAACCAGCTTGAAAGATACCGTCATAAGAAAAATTTGCTGATTGTAGCCCCTTTAAATTCCGGTTCTCTAACCTCACAGTTTATTCATGCATCTGTGGATTCTGCCGCAATAGAGCAGATCAGAGAAAAGAAAGATTTTATAATTAAGAAAGAAAATTTGTGGGCCAGGAATCAGCTCGTAATGATCCTGACAGCCCCAACTATTCAGGATCTCGAATTCAATATTCTGAACAATAAAGATAATCTTCTGTACGCTTTCCAGAAGGTGTCTGATAAGAGACTGGAGCAGAGTCTTTATAATGCCAAATATGAACAAAAGCCACTGGAAGGAAAGCTGCTGAAAGAATACGGCTGGCTGATTTATGTGCAGGCCGATTTCAAACTTGCTCTGGATGTTCCCCAGGATAATTTTGTATGGCTCCGGAGATCTCCCGGCAGCGATATGGAACGCTGGGTGTTTATTCACTGGATAGATAATGCTTCTCCAGCTTATCTCACCGAGGATTCGGTAAGGGCGATCAGGAACAGGATGACTAAGAAATTTTATCGGACTACAGATGACAGTGCCTACGTGGTGATTGCGTCGGATTATTATATGTCGAGTGAAGTTAATTTCCATGGAAAATATGCCATATTCACGCAGGGACTCTGGGAACTGAATATTAAAGGAATGGGAGGTCCTTTTATCAACTACACATTTTTTGATGAGAAGACCAACAGACTTTATATGCTCGACGGATCAATTTATGCTCCAAAATATTACAAGAGGAACCTCATACAGCAGATGGACGTCCTACTGCAGTCATTTATGACCGGTTCGGAAGTTAGCAAAGAAAAGAAGCAGGAACTTCTTAAAGCGGCAGAAGATTACAAAAAAGAGTAATTTCTTCTATAAGTTCCGCAGACTTGAAGGAATAATGTATTTTGGGAATTCCGACCTGATTTTATCCACGTAAATCCTTGCTCTCTCCGGTTTGTTAAAGCGGAGCTCATATAAAGCCCGTGAGGCAAGCACCGAACCCGCAAGATTCTGGATCATATCTGTGTAACGATTGCTGTCTTCCGGAAACCTGAAATGAAAATCAGGATCAGCTGCCGGGACGTATCCATTCGTTTTAACTACTTTATAAAGAAGAACATCGGGCACATAGGTATATCCTTCAGGTAGTTTGAATTGTCCGTTTCTCAATTCATTCTCGGCGATTTCAGGCGGAAAGTAAAAACTCCTCTTATCAATGTTTGATGCAACCAGGTCGGTCATAAGCTTGCGGTAAAGTGATTCAAGAAGATTTGAATTATAATCTTCATCTCTTTCAAACGGCACCAGTGCATTCTTAAACAATTTAATGTCTGTTTTTAACCCTGTCAGTACATCCGGGTGATCGGTTTCCAGCTGATTAAAATACCAGGACCTTCTCAGTAGTTCCTTGTCGATTATTGCCGCATCTTTTCTGAATCCTTCAACATACTGGAAATAGTAAGACGGTGATACCAGGTAATCCCAGAGATAGCTGAATATAATAGAATTCTTATCTGTACTGGAAATAACAGCCTTTGTGTAATCCTCAAAGATATATGTATCGCTCTGATTTACATTCCTGAAATTAATGAAGAATTCTCCGGCCGCTAATAAAATTATCAGTCCTGCCGCCGCTGCAGTTTTATATTTTTCCTGACTTACGATCTCATAAATCTTAACAATTCCGAAAACTGCAAAATATGCCAGCATTATGTAAGCCAGCAGGAAGTACGAATCAATATCATTGATATCATAATTAATTGAATAGGCAACAGTAAAAACAAAGGTAACCAGCAGAAACCAGGCTAATTTCCTCACTCTTAACATAGTGACGAATAGTCCTATCAGACTCAGTATCAGGGTAAATGTAAATTCTGAAGGAAGATTGTTCACGAAATAGGCAAGTTGTTTTTCAGCAGCCTCAGTGGAAGAGAACAGCCACACCTGGTACTGCCTACCGCTGATATGACGCATTATCCTTTCGAAGTCTACCGGGTTTCCCCAGTTAATGGCAGGATTCATTGAAGCCCTGATGGGGAGATAGCTGTAAAAAACCACCAGCAGAAGGAAAAACACAAGCAGCATCATTGCCAGTTGCTTAAGACTGGCGGTATTCGACTTCTCCCTGGAAAAATATAGATATGCAATTCCCGGCAGAATAAGAAGTGTGGTCATATGGTTGCTGAATCCCAGGGCGAGTACTATAGCGAGGATGATCCAGGGATTCTTCAGTGAAAAGATCTTCTTATCTCCTTCGTAAGTATATGCTTTAAGAAGCGTAAGTATGATTAAACTGATCAGAAAAATATGCAATGAGTATACTTCAACAGAGGTACTCTGAAACCAGAACGTTTTACTTAATCCCAGCAGGATTCCTCCGCCGGCTGAAGCAATGTATTTTATTGAGTCGGGCAGAATTGCAGATTTTTCCTTTGGCCGGTTTTTCTCTTTACCTTTTGTCTTACCTGCTTTTTTACTGCCGCGTTTTTTAATGACATGGAATTTATCGGGGTTATCGAGTATGAATTTGGATGTATAGGCAAATAGTCCTGCTCCCAAACTGCACCACAAAGCGGCTAGAATATTAAGCTGAAAAGCTGTGGTAAATGGTAAAGGCACTTTCGAAAAGAGGAATCCTATCATAGTGAAAAGGGGATATCCTGTGGGGTGAGCTATTCCTAACAAAGCCTGAACTGCTGTCAGCTCACCGGAGTCAATCTGTATGATTGTCGGGGCGATGGTTACCATATATAGGATAAAAACCAGGACCGAAGTAAGTAATGCGTAATATTTCTTTAGGAATATCATTATTATTTTCCAAAAAATTTTATGTACAGAGAGGAATTCTTTTTCATTGCACTATGCAGTTTGTGCTCAAGACCGGCGTCCGGATTAAGGTTCATTTTCCTTCCAAGTTTCACGAACCTCGCATCATTCCTTGTTATAATGGAGCTTGTGCGGTGAAATATATTCTGATAATTCATTATCAACGATTTAAGAAACAGATGGTTATTTAACAACGTCTTAAAATCATCATTATACTCGGGCATTTCTTTCGACAATATGTTAAATATTTTAGTAACGTTCTTTGATCGCACTTTATTATATAAATGCGGATTGCAAAGTATTAAATATTGTGAAATAAATTCAATATCCGTCAACCCGCCGCTGTTTTTTTTCAGGTTTATCATATCCTGAATACCGCCCCCCGCAGGCATCAGCTTCCTCCTCATTTCTTTGAGATCTGACTTAATTTTTTCAGCAGCCTCATTCTTCATTCTTTTCACAACCGACCTGGTGAGCTTATTAAAAAGTTTCCTGTTCCCGGCAATAAATTTTAGTTTAGTAAATGCCTGAAGTTCCCAGGTACGTGACCTGGAGATGATGTAATCTGCGTATGAATCAACCTCCCACACAAGCATTCCGCTTTTACCTTCCGGTCTTAGTCTGCAGTCAACAGCCGCCGGTTTAAACTCATCTCTAAGTTTTGAAAGAAATTCTATGAATATCTTCTGTTCAAGGGGATTCTCCTGCAGGTTGTCGGTTACAAAAACAAGATCGATATCCGAAGCAAATGTCATTTCACCCGATCCCAGGCTTCCCATTGCCCCTATCATATAGTGTCCCTCAAGGAATGAATTTTTATCAAGCTCAGCAGAAATCCGACTTATCTTCGCGGCAATGTACTCTGCCATGAGCCGGGAAATATCCCCGGATTTAATAATTCCCAGTGCAAACCCGGCAAGGATCATAAATAGAAATTCTTTGTAGGAGTGAACACCGGTTAGATCAATCTTTCCAAAAATCTGTTTTGAAAGAAATATTTCCCTGAGAGTTTTATCTTCTGCAAAAAGATCTATACTCCACTGAGAATATTCACAAAGTGTGAGGAAAGCATTAAAGAACTTTTTGTCTCTGAATTCCTCATACCATATTGAAGGAAATTTTGCCTGTCTTATTACCCTTACGAAGTTGCTGAGCACCAGCCCAGGCTCCTCAGACTTTTTCAGATAATTATACAACATACTGCTGATCTTATCGAAAGCCTCACTTGACTGTTTGTCGAATTCTTTAGTTCCGAGAAGTCCTTTACCTTCCCTCAGGTATAATAAATCCCGCTCAGCCGCGGCGGAATTTTGAAAGTTAATACTACTGACTTCACTTTTATTTCCGCTTTTACCGCTGCCGGTAACCGAAGTATAAACCTTCAGTACATCGCTCCTCCGCTTCTTCACCTCTTCCTGGAATTCATCTGCATTCCCGAATCCAAGATACACACTGAGTTTATCTCTGATCTCACCTTTTGAAGGAACCAGGTGAGTTTGGGTATCATTCATTAGCTGAAGGTAGTGTTCTATCTTCCTGTAGAAGATATATGATCCCTCCAGAACAGATGCCTCTTTATCAGAGATCAACTCCTTCTTCCTCAACTCTCTTAAAGCTTCGAGAGTGCTTCCTGTCCTTAAAGATTCCACCCTGCCGCCATTGATTAACTGCAGTGCCTGAACTGAGAACTCTACATCCCTTATACCTCCGGGTACCAGCTTTATATTTTCTTCACTTTTCAGATTCTTCTCGATGTTCTGTTTTAACCTTCTCACCTGTTCAAGCGGGGAGACCTTAAATGATGAGGGATAGATAAAAGGATTAAGATATCTCTGAAACTCTTTGAATAGTTCATGATTCCCGGACACGAAGCCGCATTTAATAAGCATCTGACGCTCCCAGTCCTCTCCCCGGCTCTCATAATACATAAGATAATCTATAAGTCTCCTGCAGAGAGGTGAGTTCCTTCCATCAGGTCTTAACCGGAAATCTACTCTGTATATGTATCCTAATTCTGTGAGCGATGAGGCCGACTCAACGAAGAGCAATACAGCCTCTGTAAGAATTTCCTGGTACTCTTTATTTCCCGGAAGAGTATTATTCTCATCAAAAAAAATCATCAGGTCAATATCAGAGCTGTAGTTCAGTTCATTACCGCCCAGCTTACCCAGTGAAACAAGACAGTATTTCTCCTCTGAAAAAACAAGCTTGTATTTATCAAGGATACGCTGGTAACATATACTGAACAGCCTGGAGGTTATGGCCGAGGCAAGACCACTCAATTCTCCGGTAATCTCTTCTATACCTTTCTTCAGAAATATATCCCTGGTTCCTATCCTTAGAAGTTCTTTCCTCTTGAATCTTCTTAAAGCATTTACAGCAGAGTCAAAACTCTTAAATGAACCCATAGCTGAAGCTGCTGCTTCACTGTACTCTTCTTTATTGCAGATCCTGTCAATTGCTGAAGGATTAGCAACCAGGTAAAAATATTCAGGGTTTCGCACCAGGATATCGGTTAAATAATTACTGTTGCTTGTCAGGGAGATCAGGAGATCAATGTAGTGGGGGTACTGAATGCAGTCAGATAAAAAAGATACCTTATCATAAACCGCGGAGATAAACCTGAGAAGGTTGGATTCGGATGAATGAGTGAAATAGTGCTTCTTTGTCTCTTTTTCGATAAGTGAGAAAAGTTCATCCAGCTTATTCTGATCAAAATAACCACCGGAAAATTCTATGATTTTCTGAATAAAATCCTGCGATAATATTTCTTTCTTTTTTACGGGCAAATTAAATCAGATTATTTTATTCCTCTAATCTAAAACATTGAGACCATTTATTAAATTATAATTAAATCACCGGGATCAAAGTATTAATTCGTTACATTATATAAATAAATCATAAAAAGGAGATCTAAATGCAAATAAAAGATTCCACTTTCTTAATTACCGGCGGAAGTTCAGGTATAGGGAAAGCAGCCGCAAAAATGATAATTGAAAAGGGAGGGAAAGCAGCAATTACCGCCCGCGGGAAAGAAAGGCTGATAAAAGCCGCCGATGAGATCGGGGCAATTCCAATAAATACAGATGTTTCGAAGCCGGCTGATGTTGAGACTACCTATAAAACATTTTTTAAAAAATTCGATCGGCTTGACTGCCTGATCAATAATGCCGGGATTGCCGGCGGCGGGGAAGTTGATAAGCTGAGATACGAGGATTTTGAAAAGGTTTACTCTGTAAATGTATTCGGTGCAGCGATGATGGCGCAGAAGGCCGCAGAAATTTTCAAAAAACAGAATTATGGAAATATCATTAACATAGGCTCTACAGCCGGAGTTAAAGGATATGCGGGCGGATCAGTCTATGCCTCCTCGAAATTCGCTTTAAGAGGAATGACGCTATGCTGGCAGGCGGAGCTGCGGAAATATAATGTAAGAGTTATGTGTATTAACCCGAGCGAAGTCAGGACCTCATTCGGAGGCCGGGAAACAGATGAAGTCAGCAACAGACTCCGAGGTGAAGAAATTGCACATGCCATTGTGTCTTCGATGGAAATGGACGATCGCGGGTTTATACCTGAATTCATGGTATGGGCTACAAATCCATTTTAGATTTAAAATAAAAAAAGCATACCGGGTTTCCCGGTATGCTTTATCAGGCAGCTAATTGATATTAGTACTGCTTTTTCATCACCCCCTATAAAATAAAACCCGGCCGGATTGTCAATCAGTTAAGACCACATGTGATTTTTACATTATTGCAGAAAATATGGCTGGAAACTTTTCACTTTCCGGAAGGGTATATGTATTATAATGAAAGTGCGGATGTAAGCTGAGGGGAAAGCTTCCTAAATTGCAATTCAGATGTCCAATGTGTAATTTTGATGTTCAACACCAACGGAGAAAATGATTAAATGGTAAATATTATTAAGATGGTTTTTGGTGATAAACACAGTAAAGATGTTAAGATATTGTCACCAGTAGTTGAGGAAATTAACCAGGAATACGAGAAAATAAAAAGCCTGTCTGACGAGGCATTAAAGGCCAAAACTCCCGAATTTAAAGAAAAAATTGAGCAGTACACCTCCGAAACCCGTTCCAAAATTGAAGAAATAAGACACAAGCTTCAGTCGGATGAGGATTTCGACAGAAATTCAGCTTATGATGATCTGGATGCACTTGAAGAGGAATTGAATGATAAATACGAAGAAATCCTCGATCAGCTTCTCCCGGAAGCTTTTGCCGTAGTAAAAATCACCTGCGAACGGCTGTTGGGCCAAAGCTGGATGGTTGCCGGCAATAAAACAACCTGGGATATGGTACCATATGATGTGCAGCTAATGGGAGGCGTGGTTCTTCACCAGGGTAAAATTGCAGAGATGGCAACTGGTGAAGGAAAAACCCTCGTAGCTACCCTGCCTCTTTACCTGAATGCGCTTACAGGCCGCGGAGTTCACCTGGTTACGGTTAATGATTACCTGGCAAAACGTGACTCCGAATGGATGGGAGAGATCTTCAGGTTCCATGGTCTTACTGTAGGCTGTATCATCAATACAATGAATTCCGAACAAAGACAGGAAATGTATGCCTGTGATATAACTTATGGTACAAACAATGAATTCGGTTTCGATTACCTCCGTGATAATATGTCAATTGATAAGGAATATCAGGTTCAGCGTCCTCATAACTACGCTATTGTGGATGAGGTCGACTCTGTTCTGATTGACGAGGCAAGAACTCCTCTTATCATTTCAGGTCCTGTTGAAGTTGATGATCATAAATTCAATGAGATGAAGCCGAAGGTTGAACGGTTATACAGGCTGCAGTCGAGTCTCGTTTCTAAATTAGTTCAGGAAGCGGAAAATTATCTGGCCGACGGTGCTTCGGGAAAAGTAAATGCATCTGAAGCTGGTATACAGCTTCTCCGTGCAAGCAGGGGACTGCCAAAACACAGCAAACTTGCTAAAATGTTAAGTGAACCTGAGAATAAAAAGCTTCTGCAGTCGACTGAAATGGAATTCCTGAGAGAGAAAGCCAAGAATATGCACATTATCGACGATGAACTTTATTTCGTCATCGATGAAAAAAATAATACCATCGACATCACCGAGAAGGGAAGAGAAGAACTTGCAAAAGGCAGCGGAATGGAAAAGGACTTCTTCATTCTGCCCGACCTCGGTACGGAGATGAGCAAACTTGAAAACGATGAATCGATGTCGGAAGAGGAAAAAATAAAGCAGAAGGATATACTTTATCATAATTATTCCGAGAGCAGTGACAGGATTCATACTATCCATCAGCTCCTAAAAGCTTATACGCTTTTTGAAAAGGATGATGAATATGTGGTTACAGAAGACGGGAAGATTGCAATTGTTGATGAATTCACCGGTCGTATTCTTCCGGGCAGAAGATATTCAGACGGACTCCACCAGGCGATAGAAGCAAAGGAAAACGTTAAGGTTGAACGCGACAGTCAGACGCTTGCTACTATCACCCTTCAGAATTATTTCAGAATGTATAATAAGCTTGCCGGAATGACAGGTACAGCAGAGACCGAAGAAGGCGAGTTTTTTGAAATATATAAACTTGAAGTCGTGGTTGTACCTACAAACAAGCCGGTTGTAAGAGATGACCAGGATGATGCGGTATATAGAACAAAACGTGAGAAATATAATTCGGTTATTGAAAAAATTGAAGAGTTAAGGAAAGAAGGAAGACCGGTACTGGTAGGTACTACTTCAGTCGAAGTGTCTGAAACTATCTCGAGAATGTTAAAGAGAAAAGGTATTCCTCATAACGTATTGAATGCAAAGCAGCACCAGCGTGAGGCTGAAATTGTTGCCCATGCCGGTGAAGTCGGTGCAGTAACTATCGCTACCAACATGGCTGGTCGTGGTACAGATATTAAGCTGGGCGCAGGTGTGCGGGACCGGGGAGGATTATTTATTCTCGGAACCGAGAGACATGAGTCGCGGCGAATTGACCGTCAGTTAAGAGGACGTTCAGGAAGGCAGGGAGATCCGGGTACTACCAAGTTCTTTATTTCCCTGGAAGACGACCTGATGAGACTTTTCGGAAGCGACAGAATTTCATCCGTTATGGGAAGAATAGGTATTAAGGAAGGTGAGGTCATCCAGCACCCGATGATTACAAAGTCGGTTGAAAGAGCCCAGAAGAAAGTCGAGGAAAATAACTTCGCGATACGTAAAAGACTTCTTGAATACGATGATACAATGAACCAGCAGAGGGAAGTTATTTATACCCGCCGCCAAAGGGCACTTGCAGGCGACAGACTGAAGAGTGAAATATTTGATTACCTCGAAGAATATGTTTCGGAAGTGGTCAACCAGAACTTTAATGAAGTTCAGGATGAGGCTATCAGGGAGGAAATTCTTCAGAAACTTCTCGTTGAAGTTAAACTTGAATCTACGGAATTTGAAACTCTCGGCGAGGAAGGGATTAAAGAACGGATAATAGAGAGTGCCAGGACTTTCTACAAGAAGAAAGAGGAGATGATTGGTTCTGAACTGATGGCCAGGCTGGAACGTTATGCGATGTTAAGCGTGATAGACCAGAAATGGAAAGAGCACCTGAGAGAAATGGATGACCTGAAAGAAGGCATAGGACTCCGTGCTTACGGTCAGAAGGATCCCCTGATCGAATACAAGGGTGAGGCATTTAAGTTATTTGTTGCGCTCCTTGAAGATGTAAGAAACGAAGTTGTTTCATTTGCATTCAAATTCTTCCCGCAGGCTCCTGATGAAGTACAGAACCGCAGAAGACGTCAGCCAGCCAGGATGACCGAGAGTAAGCAGAGTGCTGACAATATTGGTATGGCTTCACCGCAAAGGAAGGCTGGTCAGTCGTCACCTGAACAGGGAGGTAAGGCTCAGCCAGTACAGGTAGGCGAAAAGGTAGGAAGAAATGATCCCTGTCCCTGCGGCAGCGGAAAGAAATACAAACATTGTCACGGTAAATAAAGGGCTTCACAATGAAAAAGATTGAGGCTATAATCCGACCTTTTAAGCTGGATGAAGTTAAGGAGGCCCTTGTAGAGGAAGGGATAAGGGGACTTACGATTACTGAAGTCCGTGGCTACGGAAGACAAAAAGGACATACCGAAACCTATCGGGGAAGCGAATACCGGATAGAGTTTATTCCTAAGATCAAAATAGAGATCGTCGTCGAAAAAGAGAAGGCTGAAAAGGTTATAGAAGCGATCCTCCGCACAGCTAAAACAGGGCAGGTGGGTGACGGAAAGATTTTTATCTATGATGTTCAGGATGTAATAAGGATCAGGACGGAAGAATCCGGCAAGGAAGCCTTATAAATTTACCCGCGGAAGGCGGGATCTTTTACCTTTTACTTTTTTTTATTCTTTTATAGCTTGAAATATGCATTTCAGAAGATTTATTCCCGGATTGTTTGTCGCTTTTCTGCTTTTGTTTTCCCTAAACGGGTGCGGCGTATGGCGCGACTTTACCACTTATTTTAATCTTTATTATGATGCTAAAGACATCTTTCAAAGTGCTGAGGATGCAATTAAAGCACAACGTAAAGATATTTTTTCTACTGAAGAGCCTAATGCTGCCGGAAGCGTTAACCAGCAGCTGTCAAAGGTAATAGACAAGTGCTCAACAATCCTTCAGTTCCATTCACAATCGTCATACGTTGATGACGCTCTGCTTATGCTGGGCAAAGCATTTTATTACCAGAGGAACTACCTTAAAGCAATAAGAAAATTTCAGGAACTGATTGCTACCCGTCCGGAAAGCGATCTGATACTTGAAACAGAGTTATGGATAGGGAAGACTCAGATGAGGCTTAAACAGTACGACGATGCTTTGTCGATACTGGAAACCGTGAAGAAAAAATCTGCCGAGGAAGGTGAGGATGAATATCTTACCGAAGCATTCCTTGAGGAAATCAAGTACAAACTGGCACAGGAGGATTATGCCGGCGCAATTACTTCATCCAAAGATTTTCTGAAATCTTCGGATGACGATGAAATTAATGCCGAAATAGAATTCGAACTAGGTAAATTGTATGAGAAAGTTAATGATCTCGAAAATGCTATAACTGCTTTCAGAGAGGTGTTCGAATATTCTCCTTCCTATGAAACTCAGTACAGCGCAAGACTTGAACTCGGTAAGGCCCTACGTCAGGCCGGTCATGATGATGAGGCGTTTGAAGTCCTGGACGATATGAGCACACAGGATAAGTATTCTGATCATTATGATGAGATAAACCTTGAAAAAGGAATAACACTCGCCCGACTTGATCAGTATGACGAAGCAGTAGATGTTCTTATTAAAGTTGACACCACATACAAAACATCCGTAAATGCCGGGATAGCAAGATATGAGCTGGGAACTATCTTTGAAAATCATTACAAGGATTTTGACAGCGCCAGTACATATTATACCAGGGCAGCCGCTTCAGCCATTCCTCCTGAATATTTGACCAATGCACGTCAGAAAGCAAATTTGTTTACCAAATACCTGGGGTTAAGAAATAAACTCAGCGAAAATCTTGAAAAACGCTTCTATGCAGAAAACCCGGAACAGTACACAAAAGATTCGATAGACTATTACGAGGAAAGAAAAGATGTAGAAGAGCAGGTGATTGCCGAACAGGAATTTGCGGATGTTAAAGCCAAAATGGACTCGGCCCTCTTTGTTCAGGATACCACCGGTATGAGGATTGACACTACTGTTGTTCAGAGAGATAGTCTTGATCAGTTCGGCAATATCGTTTATAATTCGCAGGGGCAAAAAATCACCATACCGGATACTGTTATTGTTAACCCTCTCGACAGTCTTAAACAAAAGAATAACCTGCTTTCGGATATTGCGATGCCAAATTTCGAAAGAAGAGTTAAAGAACTGATGCATGGTAAAGAACCTCCGAAAAAGACGGACCTTCCTCTCGATTCCCTGCAGGCGCTGATAATAAGGGAGAAATTTGAACTCGGCAACCTCTTTTTTACGGAATTTAATGTACCCGATTCTGCCTACATTTATTATACTGATATTCTCAATCTGAACCCCGGACCCAAATACAGGGCAAGGACACTGTACTCGCTCGGCAGCTACTATCTTACTCAGAATGACAGCGTTAAAGCTGACAGTCTCTTCAATGTTATATATACAGAATATCCTGATCAGGATATTGTTAATGCCGCTGCTAATAAGCTGGGTAAGCCGCTGAAAGATCTGAACTTCGACCCTGCAGAGGATATTTATGCAGCGGCGGAAAAAAATATGATGGACGATAAGTACGATTCATCGCTGGTAAAATTGAAATTCATTTATAGGGATTATCCATCGTCTCCACTGGCACCGAAGGCACTATACGCCTCAGGCTGGATCCTTGAGAATAAGCTTGATAAGCTTGATTCTGCCGCCGCAATTTATGATTCACTTAAGATGAAGTATCCAAAAACTGTTTATGCAAATAAAATAACTCAGAAGGTTGTTACATATGACCAGGAACAGAGACGAATTGCAAAGGCACGTGAGGATTCTCTGAAGAAGATTGAGACAATGAGGCTCGATTCATTGTCGCAGGTCGACTCGCTTGGAAATAAAATTCAGCTTGAGGACACTCTTAAATTTAAGAATATGCCTCCCGGCAGGACCGGTGAACCTGATATAAATGCTGGAAACGGAGTTGGAGATACGCTGCGAGGTGATGTTCCACAGGTAATAGACAGCATAAGGAGAAATAACAATCGTGATCTGGAAAACCTGCGGAAAGAATCAGAGACTGAGGTTGATTCTCTTACTCCCGGTCTGATCAAAAAATAAAAGTTCTTAATATCGACCAGCTCCAGGAATACTATGATTTCACCTTTACAATTCCCGGAAAATGAACTTGGCACAGCTTTCAACAAGCTTGTCCCATTAATAAAACTTCATAAGTTCAGAGCTGGTGTTATTTATATCCTTTTTCTTCTTTATTTCAGCCTTCCGGCCTTCCAGGTACCTTATTTTGAGTACTATCATTTCAGGCTAACCTCCCTCATGGAGCAAAGAGCACTGGAGCATTACCTCCTTTATTACCCTGAACAGTCATGGACATCAATTAGTGATGTAAACCCTAACCTGCTTAAAGGTATTATATCCATAGAGGATGGAGCATTCTTTTCTCACAAAGGAATTGACTGGAAAGAGCTAAATATGGCATTAAAACAGAATAAAAGAAGACGCAGGATATACAGAGGAGGCAGTACTCTTACAATGCAGCTTGCAAAAAATTTATTCTTTACAACAGAGAAGTCATTTTTCAGGAAAGGTAAGGAATTAATCACTACGTTAAGAATGGAAAAAGAACTTAGTAAAAAAACAATTCTCCAGGCATATATCAATGCTGTTGAATGGGGGAATGGTATATTCGGTATAGAGGCGGCAGCGGAGGAATATTTTCATAAGGAACCGGATCAGCTGAACACGAATGAATGCGCACGCCTTGCAGCTGTACTTCCTTCACCGCTTATTCATCCGCCTGATAAAAATTCCCGTTACGTTTTAAGACGGTCTTCAATAATCCGTGGCAGATTAAACGATATCATTTTATTTCCTGATGAAAAATGAAGCGAAGAGAACTAATTGATTTAATTGAAGAGGGTGAAAGTTTACAGATCGAGTTTAAAAGGAGATTCTCGACACCTGAGAAAATCGCCCGTGAAATGATTGCTTTTGCAAATACACGCGGAGGTTACCTTCTATTCGGCATTGACGATGATAAGCAGGTGGTGGGCGTAGAAAGTGAGAAATCAGAGGCTGAACTTATTAAGGATGCCGCTCTCAACTATTGCGAACCATCGATTTATTATGAGATAGAATTTCTTGAAGTCTACGGGAAGGAAGTCGTGGTTGTTGCTGTGCCTGAATCGGAGAATAAACCGCACAGGCTGCAGGATTACCTTAACGAACTCGACCTTAATAAATCAGTTGTACTCGTTCGGGTAAATGATAAGAGCATGCAGGCAAGCAAAGAGATGATCAGGATACTCCGTGCACAGAGCCAGGATCTGGGTCTTACTAAATATACCATAGGCTCAACCGAAAGGCATGTATTTGATTACCTGGAAAAGAATGAAACTATTTCTGTTAAAGAGTTAAGCGAGATGGTGAATATTTCTGAAAGAAGAGCTTCAAGAACACTGGTTAAGATGGTGAGAGCAAACCTGCTTATGATTCATACTAAAGACAACGGAGAGGAATACTTTACAATTATTTGAAAGCCTGCTGATCTCCTGTCCCGTCGAAAATCTTTCTCAGCTCGAATACCGCAACCCCATATGCTACTGCTACGTTAAGCGACTGCTTGATACCGTACTGAGGGATCTCGATCGAGAAATCACATAGATCTATTAGTTCCTGTGCTACGCCTGTTATTTCATTGCCGACGACCAGGCATAACGGAAAGTCACTGCCTTGTACTTCGTGGTAAAGTTTGCTTTTTGAAGTCAGCTCAAGTGCGCAGATCTTAACTCCCTGTTTCTTAAGTTGCTTAATTACCGCCGCAGGATCTTTCACATATTCCCAAGAAACGCTTTCCGTTGAACCGAGAGCAGTCTTTAATATTTCCTTTTTGCCTGATTCTTTCCCTTCTTTACCGGGTATTGGTGGATGGGGGGTATAACCGCAGAGGAAAAGTTTTTCGATCATTGCTCCGTCTGAAGTCCTGAAGATGGAGCCTACATTATAATTACTTCTTATGCTGTTCAGGACAACATACACGGGCATTTTAGGTGTATCATGAAGGTTGTCCAGTGTATATCTCTTTTCGGATATCTCATCGTGTGTAAGTTTCTTCATATTCTCACAGCTTCCTCTTAGCACTATGCGCACTGCTCTTCACCGCCAGCTGACCGCATGCAGCCGCAATATCCTCCCCCTGCGTAAAGCGTACTATGACAGTCACATTCTTATCTTTTAACCGCTGGCAGAATTCCTCAATCCGTTTACGGGGAGTTGGTTCCAGCTGTGCAGAGAAACCGTCCGGATCCATATGCTTCAACGAATTGAACGGGATTACATTCACTTTGGAGGGAATTGTACTGCATAATTTTACAAGTGCATTAAGATCTTCATCCCTGTCATTTATTCCTTTCAGCATCACATATTCAAAAGTTATCCTGGTCCCGGTTTTCTTCGCATAATATTTCATCGCATCTATGTTCTCTGCGAGAGAATATTTATTGTTAATGGGCATAATCTTCGATCTTACATCTTCAAAACAGGAATGAAGAGAAAATGCCAGCTTAACATTAAATCCTGTATCGGCCAGTTCCCTTATTTTCGGTGCAATTCCGGCCGTCGATACTGTAATCTTTTTCAGACTTACCCCGGTAGTTAAATCTTCGCCGAATATCTCCAGAGATTTAATCGTTTCTTTATAGTTTAGCAGCGGTTCGCCCATTCCCATGTAGACGATATTGCTAATGTTCTCTTTTCCATAGTCCTTTGCTGCCAGTTTATACTGATCGAAGATTTCACCGGCGGACAGGTTCTTTTTGTAGCCCATTAGTCCCGTGGCGCAGAACTTACAGTCGAGGGGACAGCCGACCTGGGTTGAAATACACAGGGTTGTTCTTTTCATTTCCGGGATTATAACCGACTCAATAAGATTATTTTCGCTGGTACTAAAGATGTATTTTTTTGTCCCGGTTTCTTTCGATACCTCTGATCCCTCATTGGAGAGTGTATCAATTTCCGCTGATTCACTTAACTCCGAACGAAGACTTTTGGGAAGGTTCCTCATTTCCGTGAAATCATCGGCCAGGTGGTTGTACATCCAGTTGAAGACCTGCTCTGCACGGAATTTGGGCTGTCCCGATTCCGTAAAATATGTCTGAAGTTCGGTAAGTGTCAGTCCTTTAAGTCTGGTTTTTTTCCGGGCAGACTTAACCTGCTCAATATTTTCATTTTTTGTCGACATTTAACAAATATACAAATCCAATTCCTGTCATAAAATTGCAATTACGGCACCCTGCTGGTAATAATCCAGAGAGTAATGGTGCCCGGCAGGTTCTTTTACCGGGGATTCTGCTGCAACGTTTTCACAACGTTTTCAGAATGTTTTCACATCGTTTTCAGAACGTTTTCAGAGCGTTTTCAGGTACTGGTTGCACAGGTGTAATCACCCGGCAGAAACATCAGTCGGTAACTCCGTTCTGAGGAACTTTTCTCTTAACATCATACGGCCCGGGCGGTCTTTACAAAACCGGGGATTAATTCGGTGTACGTTGCTATAAAAACAGGATTAAAGTATCTTGGAAATTAAATTTTATAATACTTTATTCTCATCACTAAAATCAGGGAAGAAATAATGAATTTCGATCTAACCGACGATCAAAAAATGATCATGGAATCAGCCCGTGAATTCGCCCAGGCTGAAATAGCCCCAACCGCAGTTGAGAGGGATATCAAAGCAGAATATCCTGCCGAAATAGTTAAGAAACTCGGTGAACTGGGATTTATGGGTATGATGGTTCCACCGGAACATGGGGGAGCAGGACTCGATACTTTAAGCTATGTACTTGCAATGATAGAGGTCTCGAAAGTTGATGCCAGCGTAGGTGTTATTATGTCCGTTAATAATTCGCTGGTATGTTACGGACTGGAAAAATATGGCTCAGACTTCATTAAGGAAAAGTATCTTGTTCCGCTGGCACAGGGTGAAAAGCTTGGTTGTTTTGCTTTATCAGAACCGGAAGCAGGCAGCGATGCTACAAAACAGAAGACCACTGCGGATAAGGACGGCGACCATTACATTCTGAACGGCATCAAAAACTGGATTACAAATGGTGTAAGTTCAGACTATGCACTCGTTATGGCCACTACGGATAAGTCCAAAGGACATAAAGGAATTTCAACTTTCCTAATTGAGAAAGGGACTCCCGGTTATGATCACGGTAAAAAAGAAGACAAAATGGGTATCAGAAGCTCAGATACCTGCTCACTTACATTTGAAAATTGCAGAGTACCTGCTGAGAATCTCATTTGGGAAGAAGGAAAAGGCTTTAACTTTGCTATGAATACCCTTAACGGCGGCAGAATAGGTATAGCTGCCCAGGCCATAGGAATCGCGGAAGCCTCGCTTGAAGCTGCTTTGAAATACTCGCAGGAAAGAAAAGCTTTCGGAGAACCGATTTCCAAATTTCAGGCTATCCAGTTTAAGCTCGCAGATATGGCTATGAAAGTAGACAGTGCTAAAATGCTGACTTTCCGTTCTGCAGCCCTGAAGGATGCAGGCAAACCTTACTGGAAGGAAGCCGCAATGGCCAAGCTGTACTCATCAACTATCGCAGTTGAAAATGCACTGGATGCAATACAGATACACGGCGGTTACGGGTATGTAAGAGAGTATCTTGTTGAAAGATATCTCCGTGATGCAAAGATCACCGAGATCTATGAAGGTACTTCAGAGATCCAGAAAGTAGTTATTGCACGTGCACTGCTTGATTCGAAATAATAAATGTTTAGCGTCTGTGCGTCCCGGCGGTGAATAACTGCCGCCAGGATGCTCAGGCGTAATGATAGTATGAAATACTTTTTAATCATTTTAATATTCGCACCTGTTTTGCTTTACGCACAAACAGAAACACATCGATGGGGTAAAGCAGACGTATCATACCAGGTAAAATCTCCTCATAATGAAAGAAGCTACGGAATCGAAAAGGGTTCGGTGACGGATATGTTTGTCAGTTCACTTACGCACGCTTACTGGATATTTATTTCCGATGTTGATGGGGATAACTGTCCTTTTAGTCCTTCCTGTTCATCATTCTTTGCTGAGTCTGTGAAAGAGACGAATATCTTCCAGGGAACACTGATGTTTGCCGACAGACTTACGAGGGATACAAATTTCTTTAACCGTCAGAACCATTATCCCTTTGCGGCAAACGGCAGGTTGTACGATGTACCTTCAAATTATAAGCTCAGACCGGCTGAAATAAAATATTATCCTCCCTTTGCATCAGTACATGATGAATGATAAAACCAATTCTGATATCAGGTATCATCTTTTTGGCGCTCTCGGGACAGGTCTATTCCCAGAACAGCATTAACTTTCATTCTCCTTCAAATATAAGATTATTTGCCGACCACCTTTTCTGTCAGAAAGATTTCATCCGTGCTTCCGATGAATACAAAGCATACCTTGCTAAAACATATAACGATTCTGTGGAATTTAAATCGGGACTTTCTCTGCAGTTTACAGGTGCATATGATGAGGCGCTTACCAGCTTCCACAATATCCCATATAGTTCTCCCTTTTATACAGAAAGCAGGGAGGAGTACGCAAGAACACTTTTTCTGCAGAAGAATTATTCCTCTCTCCGCAGCTATTTTACGAGATCAGATCCTTCGAAGGATTTTTTCCCTTTCGCGGGAAGGCTTAATAATATTTCATATTTCTACACAAATGCTAACCTTCCTCCGAAAGACAATTTCCTATCGGTATTCCCTGAAGATCAGAAAGCAGATATCCAAAACTTTTATGAATGGAAAAAAGATCCTCCTTATAAGAGTCCATGGGTTGCCGGAATACTTTCTACTATTGTACCCGGACTCGGTAAAGTCTATACCGAGAATTATTCCGACGGTTTTTTTGCAGCATTCCTTACAGGGATATTCGGTTACATTGCGTATACCGATTTCAAAGCTGATCATAAGTTAAGAGGCTGGATATTTACCGGGAGTTACTGCCTTCTTCTACACAGGAAATATATATGGCTCTGCTGCTTCAGCGCAGATTTATAACGCCAAAATAAGGTTCGATTTTGAATCGCAGTTACAGAATTTTCTTGGCCTGTTCCATTACGACAAAGGAGATTACAATTTCTGTAAATGAGAACCCGAAGTATTAAATATGGACTCCTCGCTGTAGTGCTGTTCAGCTCATTCCTGAAAGGGCAGCATACTTTGCAGGAGCAGTATAATGATGCTCTGGACTTATATAATAAGGAAAATTATTTCGATGCTGTTACAGAATTTAAAAGGCTTAACTTTTTTGATCAGAAAAAGGAATATGCCTATCAGTCAAATATGTTTATTGGTAAATCATATAAAGAAGGAGGGAAGTTTCCGGAGGCACTTAAGTATTTCACTCTTGCTGAAATGACTGCAGAAAATGATTCGGATCTTTTTGAGGCAAAGATCTATGCCGTGAGGATAAATATTTTGCGGAGAAGCATACCCGGAGCTCTGAGACTTCTCGACCGGATGGAAGGGGATGAAAGGTTTAAGGAAAGAAAACAGGATATTATTTACTGGAGGGGATGGGCTTATATTTTTGAGAACAGGTGGGATGATGCTGCCTTAGCCTTCCAATCAATCGGGAATGATTCATTAAAAAATCTTTGTGAGAATGTATCCTCAGATCAGTATAATGTGACCACGGCGAAAATATTGTCATATATAATTCCCGGAGCGGGACAGTTTTATACAGGTCATTATTTCAGCGGAATTCTCTCTCTCGGGTGGAATGTTCTTTGGGGATATCTAACCGTAAAAGCCTTTATAGACGACAGGATATTTGACGGAATTGTAGTAGGAAATTTCCTGTGGTTGAGATTTTATTCGGGAAATATTCAGAATGCGGGAAAATTTGCAGAAACCGAAAATATTAAAATAGAGAATCACGCATTATACTACCTGCAGTATAAATATACCGGTCTCAAACCCTGATTTAATAACGGCTTCTTACCTTTCCATTGGATATTGAGCTAAATTCATTTTAAATTGAATATGTGATTTAATCACGTGGGGAGAGAGTTCCCCTTTAAATTCAACCATATGGAGGCCTTAATGAAAAGAGGTATGGTAATCGGCTGCGCAGTCGGTGGATTTATTCTTGTTATTATCGCTATAATGGTGATATGGGGAATAAATGCTTACAACAACCTGGTAACCTTAAATGAAGCTGTTAACCAGAGCTGGAGCCAGGTTGAAAATCAGTATCAGCGCAGGGCAGACTTAATACCGAATCTTGTTAATACCGTAAAGGGTTATGCGAATTTCGAAAGGGGAGTACTTACTGATGTAACTGAAGCCAGGGCCAAGGTTAGTCAGATGACTGTCACTCCGGAAGTGCTGAACGATCCTCAGGCTTTCCAGAGATTCCAGTCAGCGCAGGGAGAGTTATCGGGCGCTTTATCGCGACTGCTGGTAACGGTAGAAAATTATCCCGATCTAAAAGCCAGCGAAAACTTCCAGCAGCTACAGGCCCAGCTTGAAGGAACAGAGAACAGGATCTCGGTAGAAAGAAGAAGATTCAATGAAACTGTCCAAAACTACAACACAACCATAAAAAGATTTCCTAATACGATATTCGCCGGGGTATTCGGATTCCAGCAGAAGCAGTATTTCCAGTCAACTCCCGGAGCCGAGACGCCTCCTAAAGTAGAGTTTTGATGAAAAAAATATTTCTTTTTCTGCTTTTTATTTCAGCTGCGTACTCACAGCCAGAAGTACCGCAGCTGAAATACTGGGCAAATGATTTTACTAATACACTTAGTCAGGGTCAGCTTAATACCTTAAACAACCAGCTGAAAACATTCCAGGACAGCACAAGCGATCAGGTTGTTTTCTTAATGATTTCCACGCTCAACAACTACCCCCTCGAATATTACTCAATGGATGTAGCTCAGAAAAATAAGATCGGAACGAAGGAGCATGATAACGGAGTTCTCTTCCTTGTAGTAAAAAATGACAGGAAGATGAGAATTGAAGTAGGTTACGGTCTGGAAGGCGCGCTGCCCGATGCACTGGCGAGTTCCATAGTGAGGAACGTTGTTAAACCTCGCTTCAGGAACGATGACTATTACGGCGGTGTGAAGGCAGGGCTTAGTGCTATAATCTCTGCAATTAAAGGAGAATACACCGCGGAGCGTAAGCCGGAAAATGAGAAGAAGAAAACTCCTATCGGAACAATTCTCATGATCATTTTCTTTATCATCATGTTCTTCCTGAGAGGAGGCAGAAGAGGATTGGGAAGCTTTATCTTCCTGGGAGGACTTGCCGGACTAGGCGGCGGGTTAGGCGGCGGTTCCCGCGGAGGAGGTTCTTTCGGAGGAGGATCTTTCGGTGGTTTCAGCGGCGGAGGCGGCGGGTTCGGCGGCGGAGGTGCAAGCGGAGGCTGGTAAAAATAATTCCTATTATTATTATCTACATTGATGTTTGTATACTCTTTTAGTAAAATTACACCTGTATTTTTTGAATGTAGTTCAGAAATTTTACTTATTAATACATTCCATGGAAATCCAATTTTAGTTTTTTAACAGGAGAAATTATTATGGCAATAATGATAACCGAAGAATGCATAAACTGCGGAGCCTGCGAACCTGAATGTCCCAACACCGCGATTTATGAAGGTGCTGCACAGTGGGAGCTTGCCGGCAAAAATTATAGTGGAGACGAAACTGCTCCGAGTGGTGCTGAGGGATTTTACTCTGATGATTTCTTCTATATTGTGCCCGACAAATGTACAGAATGTAAAGGATTTCACGATGAACCACAGTGCGCTGCTGTTTGTCCCGTTGACTGCTGCATACCCGATCCCAATCATGTTGAAGATGAAGAAATCCTTCTGAAGAAAAAGGACTACCTGGATCAGCTGGGCCGCTAAGTTCAGACTGCAAATCATTTTTCGGGGTGCTGAGCACCCCTTTTTTTTGTATCTCTTATCACAAATTCTCACCAATTCCGAGAAACAGCTATGCCTCATTCTCTTTTCTGAAAATGAGATAGCTGCTTTTGAGCTCCGAACACACATTTTTCAGCCATTTCATAAGAATATTAAAGGAAAATCCCCCTTTGATTCCCGGATTTTCAGGTGGCATACTTTTGGTTTATCTATAGGCAACTAAAGATAATGTAATTCATCAAAAAGAGACAAAAGGAGATAGTAATGGCATACAGGATCAATGAAGAATGTATAAACTGCGGAGCTTGCGAACCGGAATGCCCGAATAATGCCATTTATGAAGGCGGACACGAATGGGAATTAGATGGCAGCACTTTTGGAGAAGGCGCAGCTGCACCATCAGGTAAATCAGACTTCTACTCAGACGAATATTTCTATATAGTTCCTGATAAATGTACTGAATGCGAAGGTTTCCACGATGAACCTCAGTGCGTTTCAGTATGTCCGGTTGACAGTGTATTAAAGATTGAAGAATAAAAAAAATAATTAGTTCTTAAAAATTTTGCTGCAGGGGAGTAGCGGAAACAACGTTGGGGATGTGGCCAGGGGAGACTGGAAACACAACGGGACCCAGGGGAGTTTACGGCCAGGGGAGAACTGGAAAAAACTCAACTTTGGGGAATAGTTCAGGGGAGTTTTGCTGTGGGGGTTGCACCAGGTAAAAAAGATATGTACGGGGACAGAAAAGGACACCTAAATGGTGTCCTTTTTCTGTTTAAATTCATTGGAAATCCTCTAATTTGTTAATATGCAACAACTTATAAACAATTGAAAGGTTCAAAGCAAACAAAAAAAAGGAAATGACGAAAACCCAATAGCTCAGATAAGCTGGTTAACAATTATCAGGCAAGGGCACGAAACCTTCAGACATCATACTTCGCCATCAAAGGTTGGTGCTCAGATGTCTATGCCAAACCGAGAGCAGGCCTGTAAGACTTATTCAGGCTTTTTATGGGGTCGATTTACCGCTTCTAGCGGGCTTAGCTGCGTTCTGAATGTGTCTGCTGCATATCCTTTCACCTTTAGCAAATCTTGTTTAACTTTAAATTCTTTAGGAATAAACAAATAACACGGGATATTATGAAAATTGGAAAATATTCGGTCCATATAATCGACTCAGGATACTTTGGCCTCGACGGCGGGGCAATGTTCGGAATTGTTCCGAAACCTCTCTGGGAAAGAACGAACCCCGCTGATGATATGAACAGGATTAAGCTGGCTACGAGGAATCTTCTTCTTGTATCGGATTCAAAAAAGATACTTGTTGATACCGGAATGGGATCTAAATGGAATGATAAGAATAAAGAGATCTATGCTGTTGATCAGGAATCCACTTCTCTTGAAAGCTCACTTGCCGGGCTAAACTTAAAGCCGGATGATATAACAGATGTGATCCTTACCCATCTCCATTTTGATCATACCGGCGGTTCAACTGTGAATAACAACGGCAAACTCGAACCTGCGTTCCCTCATGCAACATATTACGTTCAAAGGGAAAATTACCAGTGGGCGGTGGATCCTTCGGAACGCGACAGAGGCAGCTATATAAAGGATAATTTCGTTCCGCTGAAAGAAGCGGGAGTTCTGATGCAGATTGAAGGCGAGAAACCCTTCGATGACGAGATTGATTTTATTATTGTAAATGGTCATACATTCGGACAGCAATTATTAAAGTTGTCCGATTCATCTAATACTTTCCTTTATTGCTGCGATCTTTTCCCTACAACCGCTCATCTCCCGTTACCCTATGTTATGGGCTATGATTTGCAGCCTCTTGTAACGGTTGATGAAAAAAAGAGAATTCTTAAGCAGGCACTTGATGAAGAATGGAAATTATTCTTTGAACACGATCCTGATACGGCGTATGCCACGATCAAGTCGACTGATAAAGGAATCCGCATTAAAGAAAAATTTAACGGATTTTGATGGAAGGATTCTTCAAAGTCTGCAGGGTGAATGACCTTGTAAATAATGCCGGGAAAAGATTCATTGTTGATGATGTAGATGTGGCGTTATTCAAAGTGGATGAAAAGATATATGCATTAAGTAATGTCTGCCCTCACCAGCATTCACCGCTTATATACGACGGCTTTCTGGAGGACGGGTGTGTTGTTTGTCCCGCCCACGGCTGGATGTTCAGCCTGGAAACAGGCAAAACCCCGACAGGCCAGAAAGGTTTGAATTCGTTTGAGGTTGTAGTAGAGAACGGCGACGTATATGTTAAGGTTTATAAAAAAGTTTTGAATTGGTGACCTGAAGCTTAAAACCTTCATAAGGCATTTGCTCTTATTTATGATCTTAACCGGTAAGGGATAACCCCGGAGAGGTTCAAATATTGTAGAGATATGAAGATAACCAATGAAATAGTTGAAGAGAAGGCGAAGGCGCTTGGATTTGACCTTGTAGGATTTGCTGAAGCAGATATCCTCGATAAAGAGGCTGACCATCTGGAAGAATGGCTCGGGAGGGGGTTCCAGTCGGGGATGAAGTATATGGAGAGGAACATAGATAAGAGGAAAGATATACGAAAGGTATTTCCCGAAGCAAAAAGTGTAATTTCACTCGCCCTTAATTATTATACACCTTACCAGCACAACGATGTAGTATCAAAAGATAGACCCGCGACCGAAAGCGATCGCCTTGAAGGTAAAAGCAGCTCATCTAATCGTGAAGTCTCCCGGTCGTCTGATCAGTCCGGCTCGCCGGCAGGTAAGATCTCACGCTATGCCTGGGGGAAAGATTATCATCTTATAATCTGGGATAAACTTAAAACACTTGAAACTCAGTTAAGTAATATCGACCCTGAATTCAAATCGCTTTCTTACGTTGATACGGGTCCGGTAATGGATAAAGCATGGGCAGTAAGAGCAGGACTAGGCTGGCAGGGGAAGCATACCAACATCATTCATCCAAACCTGGGCAGCTGGTTCTTCATAGCAAATATCATAACAAATTATGACTTCGGGAATTCAGAGTTAATAACGGATCACTGCGGGTCGTGTACAGCCTGTATTGATGCCTGTCCAACTCACGCTATTGTCGATGAATACATCGTCGATTCAAATAAATGCATATCATATCTTACGATAGAGAACAAAAATGAAATTCCCGGAGAATTTAAGGGAAAATTCGACGGCTGGGCATTCGGATGTGATATCTGTCAGGATGTCTGCCCCTGGAATATCAGATTCAGTGAGGTTTGTGATATTGATGAGTTCAGACCGGCGGACGGAGAGACAGAAATTTCACTTAAAAATATAAAAGAAATGGATGAAGAAACATTTAAGAAGAAATATGCTGAGAGTCCCGTTAAAAGGGCAAAATTGAAGGGATTAAAAAGGAACGCAAATTTTCTTCTGGCTGAAAAAAACCCTTAATTCTAAAATCAGGAATTTGTAAATTTATAGATAGAATATTTAATTCCGAAACTTTTCTACCGGAAAGTAATCTAATATATACTTCTTATTTATTGATATTATGGAGCTAAAATGTCCGATATAGAAAAAAATGAAAATCACTATAAAATAATTATTATCGGTTCCGGCCCTGCCGGTTTCACGGCCGCATTATATAATGCCAGAGCCGACCTGAACCCGGTGATATTTGAAGGTATGCAGCCCGGCGGTCAGCTTACGATTACTACAGAAGTTGAGAATTATCCCGGATTTGAAAAAGGAATTATGGGTCCCGAACTGATGGATGTAATGCGCAACCAGGCTCACCGTTTTGGAGCTAAATCATTTTATAAAGAGATTACCGAGGTTGATTTTTCCCGCAGACCGTTTGTGCTTAAGTCGTACGATGAAGTATATACAGCAGACGCAGTAATAATAGCTACCGGAGCATCCGCCAAGCTGCTCGGTATTGATAGTGAAAAAACTTATATGGGTTATGGTGTATCAGCCTGCGCAACCTGCGACGGATTCTTCTTCAAGGATCTGAAGGTGCTGGTTGTCGGCGGCGGCGATACTGCAATGGAAGAAGCTAATTTCCTTACCAAGTTTGCCAGCGAAGTTACAATTATTCATAGAAGAGAAGAGTTCCGTGCTTCCAAGATTATGCTCGACAGGGCAATGAATAACCCGAAGATCAAGTTTATGACGAATAAAGTTGTAAAAGAAGTTGTCGGTAAAGTTGAAGGCGGTAAAAAGTCGATGACCGGTGTAATACTTGAAGATACCAAAGACCTTTCAACAATGGAACTTGAAGCCGATGGATTGTTCATAGGTATTGGACATAAACCGAATACAGAACTTTTCAAAGGTATCCTTGATATGGATGAAACAGGCTACCTGAAAGTTCAGGAAGGTTCTACTTACACTAATATCCCGGGTGTATTTGCTGCAGGAGACGTTGCTGATAAAACATACAGGCAGGCAATCACGGCTGCAGGTTCAGGCTGTATGGCTGCAATAGATGCAGAACGCTGGCTTGAAAACCAGGAAGCAGAAGTAGCCGAGACTATGGCGGCAGCAAAATCTTAAAATAGAATGTGACATTTTGTCATACTATATAAATTTTCAACAGCGGAAAATTGCGGTTTTTCGCTGTTTTTTATTGTCTCATTTTGAGTTCAAAAGGCGGATAAAAGGCGGATAAAAGGCCGTATTAAAACGGGTAACAATATGTCTGCCATTTTGTCATACTGCTGATAAAATAAACACTCCTGATATTACAAAAAAACCCCGGGTTAAAGCATCCCAGGGCTTATTATTTTAATCTTGGAGCTAACTCAAAATTCGTGGTTAAAAGGAATAATTACTTTCCATCCTGTCATTAAAAAGCTGACAATACCATTACTAAAGCTCTTCCTATAAGTTACCAGGAACCGGATCAGGCATTATGCCTTATTATTCCTGTACTTATTTGCAAGGATGTTTGCTACAACGAACCCAAAGCCCGTAATTGTAAATATTGAGAAAGGTGTCCAGTAATCCTTATCGGTTATATCCTGCAGCCACAGACCAAAACCGAGAGATATACCGAATGCAACTGTTATTACACCGATTTTCATTAATCTGTAAGGATCTTTTTTACTCTCGAAGAATTCCTTGATTGAATCTGCGCTTAAACCTTTATCTATCAGCATCTGACGCTCTCTTGAACGCAGATAGAAATAAGTTACCAGCACGAGTCCCGCAACAAGGGTCATTACTATCGGGATGAATACTGCAATTACTTCACTAGCCATTTTGTTACCTTTTTTATTTTTCTGTTAAGACCGGAATATTCGGTTCCAGGTTACACAGGCACTTTACCTGCTTCTAAAGGTTCTGACTGATGCTTCGCGGGAAAGGTTACACAAAGCACGGATAGATTTATTGACAGAAGCGTGTATGGTTTGGACGGGTGTATGATCTGATGGGTGGACGTGTAGAAGTGATAAATTATGGATGAATTTGGCCGCCAAACAATATAACAGTTAAACAATTTAACCATATATCTCTCTTTTTAACTATTTTATATGATATATTTCTCCTGTCTGTAACCAAATTTCAAATAACCGGGTCTAATGCTTAGATGAGAGAATTAACCGATACCGAGATTATCGATTCTGTCAGGAAAGGAAATCAATCTGATTTTGAAATACTGGTAGACAGATACAAAAACAAAGCGTTTTCGCTGTTATGCGGCATGCTTAAAGATCAGATGGAAGCGGAGGAGGTTCTGCAGGATGCTTTTCTTAAGGCATATTATGGTTTGAAAAATTTTAAGCAGGAAGCTAAATTCTCCACATGGTTTTACCGGATAGTCTATAACACGGCATTGACAAGGTTATCGACTAAAAAGAGAAAAATTGAGAAAGAAATGACTTCAATAGATGAAGAATTAAATATTGCAGATGATTCATATACAGCACAGTCTGAAAAAAAGGAATTAAGTAAATTGATAAATGAACTGCTGGATAAACTCCCCGCAAATTATGCATCCGTAATTACAATGTTTTATCTTGAAGAAATGACCTGCGAAGAGATTGCTGAAGTTACGAACAGATCAGTTTCAAACGTAAAAGTGCTGCTGCACAGGTCACGAAATGCGCTTAAGGATATCGTCCTTAAGAATAGTTACACAATGGAGCTGCTATGATAAGACTAACCGATGAGATATTGAACAGATATATTGACGGTGAACTGAGCTCTGCAGAAATGAAAGAGGTTAAGGATATCATTAAAGATTCAGAAGATGCAAAAAGGCGACTCCTTGCTATGCAGCTTGTTCATAGTGAACTTAAAAATTATCCGGAAAGAAAAACCTCGGCTGATTTTACTTCAATGCTTATGAAGAAGATTGTCAGGAGGACTGCGCCAAAGGGACAAAAATATTTTATCTTCTCTATCTCATCAGTATTCGTGCTTATCAGTCTGGGCATTATCGGCTACCTGACTTCTTATATACTGTCACTGGGAGGCAGTGCTGAGGAAAGCAGCTCCGGAATGGATAGTTTTATTTTTCTGGTTGAAAAACTGGTTGCCGGAATAAAAACACTGTTCACTTCCGGAAATGTTTCTATTATAGGTTTTATCTTTTCTTTCGCTATAATAATCTCTGCCTGGTTCTTCTTCGACAGTCACCGGCAGGCGAAAGCCAAGCTCACAAAGTTGTGAAGCTAAATCCTGATTGCCAATTCCCTCCTTTTTGTTATTTTTATAATGTTTTCTAAAAAAAATGAGGATGAAAATGCTTGTAACCACAACAAACGTTGTTGAGGGAAGAAAAGTTACGCAGTACTTTGGTCTCGTTTCGGGTGAAGCAATAATGGGCGCCAACATTTTTAAGGATATATTTGCCGGTATCAGGGACATAGTCGGCGGCCGTTCGGCCTCTTATGAAAAAGAACTGCGAAAGGCGAAGGATATAGCAGTTGCAGAAATGATGGAAATCGCCGGGACTATGGGAGCAAATGCTGTTATAGGTGTCGACCTTGATTATGAAACTATAGGCGGAGGCAGCGGAAATATGCTGATGGTAAGTGCAAGCGGTACAGCTGTAATTATTGAATAAAGGTTAAAGAAAAGTTATGAGTACAAAAGCGGGATACGTAGCGATACTGGGATTGCCGAATGTCGGGAAATCGACCTTACTTAATGCGCTTCTTGCCCAGAAGATCTCTATAGTTAATGAGAAACCGCAGACAACACGCAAAAGAATTCTCGGGATCCTGTCTGAAGAAAATTACCAGATTATCTTTCTTGATACCCCCGGCATTCTGAAGCCGGCCTATCTCCTTCAGGAAAAAATGATGGACGATGTGAACCGTTCCATTGAAGACGCCGACATATTCATCCTGATGATAGATGCCTGTGATGACCCTGAAGGCGACAAACTTCTTTCTCTACCGGAAGTAAGGAAGATCATTGACTCTGACGTCCCGGTTATCCTCGTATTAAACAAAGTCGACAAAATTCAGCAGGAAGTTGTTACGGTGATGCTGACGAAGTTTGAAAATAAAGGAAACTTCAAAAGTATAATCCCGCTTGCAGCAAGCGTTAATTATAATGTTCAGAAAGTACTTGTAGAAATAGTTGATCTCCTTCCCGAAAACCCGAAGTTCTACCCTGAGGATATTGTAGCTGATGCGAATGAAAGATTTTTTGTCTCAGAAATTATCAGGGAGAAGATACTTGATCTTTACCGCGAGGAAATTCCTTATTCGGTTGAAGTGCTGATAAATGACTTCAAAGAAAGAGAGGCTAACAAAGATTATATAGATGCAGAGATCGTTGTAGAAAAAGACAGTCAGAAAGGAATAATAATCGGTAAGCAGGGAGCCGCTATAAAAAAGCTTGGGGAGGAATCACGTAAGGCAGTGGAAGAATTTCTGGGGAGGGAAGTATACCTTGAACTTCGCGTGAAGGTAAGAAAAAACTGGCGTTCGGATGAAAAGATGCTTCGTTATTTCGGTTATTCACACGAAAAAGAGAAAGGTAAATCATAGAATTTACTCCCTGTATCCATGAATAAATTCAAAGGTGAAATTGCTCTAATTACTGCTACCATTATATGGGGAGCAACTTTTACAATCATCAAGACTGCCCTGCATGATGCTTCTCCCCTGGTGTTTATCTCTCTTCGTTTTACTTTTGCAGCACTGATCCTCCTTCCGTTTATGTTCAAAGCATTGAGAAGCATTACAAAACCGGTACTGCTTGGAGGTATTCTCCTGGGCTTGTTCTATTTCCTCGGCTTCTCAACCCAGACGATAGGATTAAATTATACCTCCGCCACAAAATCGGGATTCATCACCGGTACGTTCGTTATTTTTACCCCGCTGCTTCAGATAATAATTGAAAGAAGACTCCCGTCTAAAGGAAGTGTGATCGGAATTATTTTATCTGTAATGGGACTGATTCTTCTATCAAGTACAGGCACATCAATACTGTCGGTCTTCTCCGAAATCGGTGAGGGTTTTAATATAGGAGACTTCTTCACTTTATTATGTGCTTTTTTCTTCTCTCTTTATGTAGTCTATCTTGATATTATAAGCAAGAAATTCGATTATAAACCGCTTGTGTTCCTTCAGATCGCTGTTACAGGTGTGTGCGGAATACTGGCAGCGTTCGCTCTGGCGTTCTTCGGACTGGAGACGCCGCACCTGCAATTAACTGCCAACTTAATTTTTGCCGTGGGATATACATCAATACTTGCCACCATCTTAACTACTATTATACTGACTAAGTACCAGAAGCTGATTTTACCTGCCAGGGCAGGAATAATTTATGCGCTGGAACCTATTTTTTCTGCCCTGGTTGCGTTCTTTGTGTTGAGAGAAAAAATTTCTAATTTTGGATTGATAGGAGGCGCACTTATATTTTCAGGACTTCTGGTCTCTGAGGTGATTGATAAAAAAACGAAACAGTATGAGTAATAAAGAGAAACGTGCGGAAATAATTGCGAATGGACTTGTGCAGGGTGTTGGGTTCAGATACTTTATCATTAAAAATGCCGAAAGTCTTGGTTTAACTGGTTATACAAAAAATTTATTTTCCGGTGAAGTCCTTACAGTAGTTGAGGGAAGCAGAGCTAAGATTGAGGAATTGTTTAACAGAATTAAAGTTGGTCCGTCACACGCTTCGGTGAGAAACTGCAAGATCGACTGGGGAGAAAGTAAAAATGAATTTACACATTTCGAGATAAGGTATTGAACCAGCAATTCAGAACCGGATTCGGTTTTGACGTACACGAACTTACAGAAGGCCGTAAGCTCATCCTTGGCGGAATAAATATTCCTCATTCCAAAGGACTGCTTGGTCATTCAGATGCGGATGCACTTCTTCATTCCATTACCGATGCAATGCTGGGTGCTCTGGCCCTGGGCGACATCGGGCAGCATTTCCCGGATACAAATGCGGAATTCAAAGATGCTGACAGTTCGATGTTCCTCAGACTAACTTACAAGATGGTAAAACAGAAAGGTTATTCTCTCGGTAATATAGATGCAATGATCTCTCTTCAGCAGCCTAAGATTGCAAAGTATATTATGAAGATGCGGGAAAATATAGCTTCGATACTTGGTGTAGGACTTAACCAGGTATCGGTAAAGGCAGGCACAAATGAAAAACTGGGTTTCGTAGGCAGGGAAGAGGGAGTTGCAGTTTTTTCAACCGTGCTTTTAATTAAAGATATTTAAGTATGATTGAACATGTCCTCGAATTCATCTCCCAGCTTACTCCGTTCTGGATCTATGTAGCATTATTCTTCTTCTCTTTTGTTGAGAATGTATTTCCGCCTTCCCCGAGCGACCTTGTTATTGTTGTCGGGGGTTCCTTGATAGGAACAGGGGAACTGCATTTTATTCCGACACTTATAATTACTACCATCGGCAGCGTCATCGGGTTTATGACATTATTCTATATCGGTACTCAGCTCGACCGGAAAGTAATCCAGGCAGGGAAAATAAAATTTATTTCAATTGAGGCTCTGACCAAGGTGGAACTGTGGTTTAAGAAATGGGGCTACTGGATAATACTCGCAAACCGTTTCCTTCCCGGCACGCGATCGGTCATTTCATTCTTTGCCGGACTGAGTGAACTTGATTTCAGGAAAACTGCAATTCTTGCTGGGATCAGCGCTTTCATCTGGAATGCGATTATTATTTACCTTGGCCTTATATTCGGGCATAATATTGAGGCAATCGACAATTGGCTCTCAACTTATAGTAATATAGCCTGGATTGTAACCGGCATTGTAGTGGTGTTCGTAGCCCTGAGATTTATATTTAAGAAAAGGAAAATACAGAATTGAAATTATTCTTCTGGAAAAACCGGCCGTTTATTTCTGAAGAAGAAAAGAAACTTAAAAGAAAAGACAGGCTTCTGCTGGTTATCAGTGGAATTTTTCTCGGGGTATCATTTCCTCCGTTTCCTTTTCCATTCACAATTTTAATGCTTATTGGATTGGTTCCTTATCTGATCGTTATCGAACGTCGCGGCAGGCTGATCGAAATAAATTCAGCTACATACCTGATGGCGTTTGTTTTCGGACTACTAACCATCTACTGGGTGGGCAGCTGGCAGCCGAAAGCAGATCCCTTCCTTATGATCTCGGGCATTCTGCTTCTCTTCGTAAATCCTGTCTTCTTCCTTATACCTTCAACACTCTTGTATTTTTCGAGAAAGATATTTCCGTTATCGGTGACGCTCTTTCTTTTGCCGCTCTTCTGGGTAACCTATGAATATTTATATATGCTTACTGAGCTGAGCTTCCCCTGGCTGACGCTGGCAAACGGACTCCCGCATTTCATTACATTTATCCAGATTTCCGATATTGTTGGGACGCTTGGTTTATCCCTGCTGGTTGTCTTATATCAATGTACTCCTCTATAAAGGGATATCATTTTACGCACTTGAAAAGAAAATATTCGTATATCCATTTCGGCATCGGGGCTGCGCTGATAATCATTATTTTAGGTTACGGGGCATACAGGTTAAACACATTTAAGATATCTGATAAGACTGTACGGGTAGGACTGATACAGCCAAACCTTGATCCATGGGAAAAATGGAGCGGCGGAAGTGTAGAACAGCTTACGCATATGTATCTTGATATGTCGCGCGAAGCTGTTAACAAAGGAGCAGAACTGGTTGTCTGGCCCGAAACAGCACTTCCTGTTTTTCTACTGAGCGGCCAGTACCGAAGTTCACTCGATTCAATTTATACTTTTGCGCGGACGGAGAAAGTCTGGATACTTACAGGGATGCCGGATATCAGGTATTATGAAAAAGGACCAAACCTTCCGGAGGACGCAAAGTACAGCGAGATAGGGAAATATTATTATAGGACTTACAACGCCATTTTCCTTTTCTCACCATACACAACGCATATTCAGCGTTATGGGAAGATGAAGCTGGTTCCTTTCGGCGAACGCGTTCCATACGTTGATACTTTTCCTTTCCTGGCTGATCTTCTGCAGTGGGGTGTGGGCATTTCAGGCTGGAATGTTGGAAAGGATACGCTTGTATTCAAGCTTCCGTTAAAGATCAAAAACGAAAATGCAAAGGATACCTTAAAATTAAACGGGCTGGTTTGTTACGAGTCGATTTATCCTGACTTCGTGTCGGCGTTTGTCAGGAAAGGAGCCCAGCTAATTACTGTTGTAACCAACGACAGCTGGTACGGCAATTCAAGCGGTCCCTATCAGCATGAAGAAATATCGGTCCTTCGTGCCGTAGAGAACCGCCGCTCTGTACTTCGGGCGGCTAACGGAGGAATAAGCTGCTTCATAAACCCGCTGGGCATCACAAAAGCACATTCGGAAATGTTCACAAAAGATATTATAGTACAGGATGTGCCGCTGGAAACCGAAGAGACAGTTTATACAAAAACACACTCGCTTATCCCGGTACTATGTTCGGTGTTCTCCCTTTGGGTTCTGGGCATATTCATTTTGAAGAAAATAAAAACAAAGTTTAATCTTTAAGTTCTAATATTCAGAAAAAAGCAGAAGTAAAATGGCTGACAAATTTATTGATTTAAGAAGTGATACGGTAACCCGTCCCTCTGAAGGGATGAGGAAAGCAATGTATGAGGCAGAAGTAGGCGACGATGTCTTCCAGGAAGATCCATCGGTTAATAAGCTGCAGGAATATGCTGCGGAAATCCTGGGCAAGGATGCCGCTCTTTTCGTCCCAAGCGGAGTGATGGGAAACCAGATCTGTCTTAACGTGTTAACAAATCCCGGTGATGAAGTAATATGCGAAAGAGACGCACATATTTTTAACTATGAGTCCGGCTCTCCCGCAGCGTTAAGCGGAATACAGATCTCTCCGATTGAAGGTAAGAACGGGGTTATTACTCCCGGGCTGGTTGAACCATGGATTCGTCCTGCGAGTGCTTACTATATGGCGAAAACAAAAGTAATTGAAGTGGAGAATACTCATAACAGGGCAAGCGGTGCCGTTCAGCCTCTTGATAATATTATTGCGCTGAGGAAGCTCGCCAAAAAATATAACCTGTACTCTCACCTGGATGGTGCCAGGATATGGAATGCATCAGCTGCAACGGGTATTCCCGTAAAGGACTATGCGGAGCACTTTGACACAATTTCCTGTTGTCTCTCAAAAGGACTCGGTGCGCCTGTCGGCTCAATCATCGGCGGAACAAAAGAATTCATTAAGGAAGCCTTCCGTGTAAGAAAAGCATGGGGCGGCGGTATGAGGCAGGTAGGTATTATCGCAGCAGCAGGTCTCTACGCCCTGAAGAATAATAGAGAACGACTGGAAGAAGATCACAGGAAAGCGAAGATCCTGGCAGAAACAATCTCGGAAATTCCTTCTCTTGAGATAGATATGAATGCCGTCCAGACAAATATCCTGATATTCAAGCCTCTGAAGATGACAGTTGATAAAGCAATTGAAGAGTGCAGAAAAAAAGGATTACTGATCTCGCTGGGGAAAGTCGATTCACTCAGGGCAATTGCTCATCTTGATGTAAGTTTTGAAGAAATTGAAAAAGCACAGGAAATAATCAGAAATGTTTTTAAGTGATAATTATGGATATACAAAAATTTAAACACGTAATTCCGATAAAGGTAAGATTCAGCGACCTGGATGCAATGGGTCATGTGAATAATGCTGCCTATTTATCATTCCTGGAAGAAGCAAGACTTGCGTATTATAACCACGTTTTGAACATAGACACTAACAAGCTTGAATTTAATGCTGTCGTTGCCAGAATTGAGATAGACTATCTGGAGCAGATCAGGCTTGGAGATAAAGTGGAGGTTTATACAAGAACAGGAAAGATAGGTAATAAAAGTTCCGATGTTGAACACCTGATTGTAATTGTGGATAAGCAGAACAGAAAAATTGCCGCAAGGGCACTTACCAAGCTGGTTTCATTTGATTATAAAACGAATAAAACCATACCTGTTCCGGATAAAGATCGTTCAATTATTGAAATGTTCGAAAGCGGTGACAAAGAGGTATAAGAATTATATAGATTCTTCATCTTTAATTTTATCTAACGTATCCTGAAGTTTCATAAGACGGACTTTGTTCTCATACACAGTTGGTTCGGCTATTCTTTCCCTGCAGTCCATTATCTGGCAGCGTTCACAGGTATCATTAACGGTTATAACCGGTATTGACGGATCATCTGCAAATGAAATTCTCTGCCTTAGTTCTTCGTTCATCAGAAAGCCGAGCGTAACGCTGTAACTGGTATTTTTCAGAAGTGTTGAATCCTTTGCGATAGATATGGTCAGATACTGATTGCCGGAGTTAATAAAAACAGATTTCTGAATGCCGGCCACTGTTTGTCCTGTCTTATTACTTTTATACTGCTTCTTTTCTAATTTCCTGATGACGTTTACCGACTGCCATCTTCTGCAGTAATGCTCTGAAGTATTGTAACCACCGGGATTCTCCTTGGTATTCAGTCTTATTTCTTTTGAAAGAGTAAATGTATCGGAACCCTTCTCTGAATTGAACCTGTGAAAGAAGAATGTGTTAATATTAAAATACCTGGATAACAGATTGGTTATTCTCTGCATCAGCATTTCTGCTGAGGCATTATATTTCTGAAGAAGCGACAAAAGAAATTTATCATCAAAATCATTATTGATGAAAAACTTTTTCATATCAGCAAGTAAATTTTCTTTATTTATGATCAATGCAGTGGCAAAGTATGAGGCTCTGAGATTGTTCAGCAGCTGATCAAAGGAATCAAGTCTGAGATTTGAATAAATGTGAGCACGTTCGGTAATGTTAAGATGATTGTATGCTATTTCTTTACCTAAAATAAAAGCCTTCTGTGAATCTGTTAACCTTTCATTCAGAAGGATCTTTTTCTTCTTTCCATTCTGAATATTGATCCCCCTTATAATACTGAATTCCTCTGATTCGGATATGACCCGTTCCTTAACTTCATAATGAAATTCCTCTTCAATTATTTTACGCAGGGTATTAAACTTTAACGGAGCCTTATAGGTAAATCCTATTTTCTTCAGGAATTTATTAACTGCTTCTTCAAGCTCGGGAAAATAATTCTCATTTAATTCCTTATAAGTTCTTATAGCAGTTTTGCTGAAATTATTCTGGGAATTTTCAAGACCCTTTGCCAGTTCAATTAAAGTTGAAACCAGGGCACTGAGCTGAAGCGGGGCAAGAGATATCTGATGCAAAAGTTTATTGATATCTATTCCGTAATGGTCCAGGGGAAGCTGCTCAAGAATATTGGATTCAAGCAGTTCACTGACCGGGGCAAGATTCTTTGTCAGCTTAAGTGAAACCAGCCTGTCATATGATACGTCGAGTGCATCTGCAAGTACTGCTATTTTATCAGACTTGGGATATTTTTTCCCATTTTCGATTTCATTCAGATAAGATGATGAAAGGGAAGTTCTCTTTGCCAGTTCAGCAAGGGACAGATCTTTATCAAGTCTCAGCTGCTTCAGCTTCAACCCGAATATTAACCTGATATTATTTTCGGATAATTTCATGGAGTATTTGATATCACACTGCTTTATTGATTAAATATACAAAATTTAGTAGATGTATAGCAAAGATTCATTATCAGCGAATATTCGCTTGCTAATTTGATACGTTCTTCTTATTTTTTTATGCAAATATTAACCATAGATAATGGGGAAAGGTTATGGAACTTCCGAAGTTATCTAAAAACAGGCTGATAGATTTAATTCCTTATCAGTTGGAGCATTATCCGAATCCGAAGGCTTTAAGTGATAAAGTCACGGGAGTATGGAGAAGCTACAGTACTGAGGAAGTAAATAAAATAGTAAATAACCTTAGTCTTGCCCTCCTGAAACTATGCTGTAACCCCGGCAATAAAGTAGGAATAATATCCAGAAATCGTGTTGAATGGAATTTTATTGACCTTGCTGTGCTGCAGATAGGGGGAATAGTTGTTCCGTTGTATCCTAATACAAGCGAAGATAACTACGTATATATATTTGAGGATGCCGAAGTGAAGCTTGTGTTTGTTGAGGACGAAGAATTATATAAAAAAGTGCAGAGGGTAAATAAAAGATTAAAGGTAAAGATTGAGGAAGTCTATACTTTCGATGAAGTTAAGAATGCCAGGAACTGGAAACAAATAATGGAACTGGCCGATGAAAGTTACAGGAAAAGACTTGATGAGATCAGAGAAGGCATCAAGGAGAATGATCTTGCATCTATAATCTATACATCGGGCACCACCGGGATCCCCAAGGGAGTGATGCTTTCACACAGAAATATTATGGGAAATGTTAATTCTTTAACCCGGGCAATGCCCATCGAATACTTCAAAAGGACCATCAGCTTTCTTCCTCTCTGCCATATCTTCGAGCGCACTGCAGTCTATTTCTATATGATCCTTGGGGCGTCGATCAACTATCCGGAAAATATGGACAAGCTGGGAGAGAATATAAAGGAAGTGAAACCACATTATTTTATTACTGTTCCAAGACTGCTTGAAAAGATCTTTGAGAAGATAATGGCTGAGGGTTTTAAGCTTAACATTATTAAGAGGGCAATCTTTGGATGGGCCGTAAATCTTGGTCTCCATTACGATGACTGGGGCAGAAATAACTGGTTTTACAGATTCAGACTTTTCTTTGCCAGGAAGATAGTATTCAGTAAATGGGTTGAAGCTCTCGGGGGTGAGATACGAGGAATAATCAGCGGGGCGGCAGCCCTACAGCCCAGACTGTCACGAGTGTTTACGGCGGCAGGAATCCAGGTAATTGAGGGCTATGGTCTTACAGAAACTTCTCCTGTTTTAACATGCAACCGTTTTGAAAAAGATGAAAATCATATCGGCACTGTAGGTTTTCCTATTCCCGATGTCGAAATAAAAATTGCTGAAAACGGAGAGATACTGGGCAGGGGTCCTAATGTAATGATGGGTTATTATAAAGATCCGGAAGCAACAAAAAAGGCTATCGATGAAGAAGGCTGGTTTCATACAGGTGATATTGGCGAGATAAGAGAAGGGTACTATCTTACAATAACCGGAAGGCTCAAGGAGATATTTAAGACAAGCGGCGGTAAGTTTATAGTACCTCAGCCCATAGAAAACAAGATGAAAGAATCCTTTTTCATCGAACACATAATGATAATAGGTGAAAATCAGAAATTTGCAGCAGCAATTATTCAACCCTCATTTGATTTCCTGAGAAAATGGGCAAAAGAAAAGAACATAAATCTGGAAACGAATGAGGAAATTGCTTCATCATCCATCGTTAAGGAGAGGATCTGGAAGGAAGTACAGAGGTGTAACCGACGATTCGGCCGTATTCAGCAGGTGAAAAAGATAGCCATTGTACCTGATGTATGGTCGATAGAAGATGGTGAGCTTACCCCAACTCTGAAAGTTAAAAGAGATGTGGTAAGTAGTAAATACAAAGATATAATAGATGAAATCTACAATAAGAACGAAAAGATGGAGATAGCCTGATAAAGATGTTAAAAGAGATTAAAACATTGATAATAAATAATAGTTTTTCAATAAAATAACTGAGATCATTTATGAATCGGATAATCAAAAAAGTTGCAGTACTGGGGTCGGGAGTAATGGGATCCCGGATTGCATGCCATTTTGCAAATATTGGCTGCAGTGTTTTTCTTCTGGATATTGTTCCGGACAAACTGACAGATGATGAGAAAAACAAAGGATTAACACTTGAAAACCCGGACGTCAGAAACAGAATAGTAAATTCCAACTTAAAAAATGTTCTGAAAGCAAAACCGGAATCACTCTATGATGAATCATTTGCTTCAAGAATTCAGATGGGAAATTTTGAAGATAATTTTGACTGGTTAAGTGATTGTGACTGGATTATAGAAGCAGTAATTGAAAATCTGCAGATAAAAAAATCTGTTTTTGACAAGGTTGAAAACTTCAGAAAAAAAGGAACCCTGATAACATCCAATACATCGGGTATTCCAATACACTCAATGCTTGAAGCCAGGAGTGAGGATTTTCAGAATAACTTCTGCGGGGTTCATTTCTTCAATCCTCCCAGGTATTTACAGTTAATGGAAATAATTCCGACACCTCAGACAAAGCAGGAAGTTATTGATTTCCTTATGTATTATGGTGACGTATACCTGGGTAAAACTCCTGTTCTTTGTAAAGATACGCCTGCATTTATAGCCAACCGGATCGGGGTATTCAGCATTATGGCTGTATTCAAATTAATGAAAGACCTCGGACTGGGAATAAAGGAAATTGACACACTTACAGGTCCTCTCACCGGCAAGCCCAAATCGGCAACCTTCAGAACAGCTGATGTAGTAGGAATAGATACACTGGTAAAGGTAGCTGACAATGTTTATAAAGATTGTCCTGATGATGAAGCCCGCGAGCTGTTCCGTATACCGGAGTTTGTAAACAAACTTGTAGCCAATAACTGGCTGGGCGACAAGACAGGTCAGGGATTTTATAAAAAAACAAAAGACAAAGAAGGCAACAAAGAGATCCTTGAACTGAACGTTGATACATTTGAGTACCAGCCTTCCCCAAAAGTTAAGCATGCTTCTGTAACAGCTGCAAAACAAATGGATACTCTGAATGAGAGACTCAGAGCTCTCGTACTATCCAAAGACAAAGCCGGAGAATTTCTCAGGAGTCTTTACTTTATGATCTTTCAGTATTCATCCAACAGGATCCCGGAGATTGCCGATGAGGTTTATAAAATTGACGATGCTTTACGTGCCGGCTTTGGATGGGAAGCGGGGCCTTTTGAAACGTGGGATGTGCTTGGACTTGAAAACACAATAAAAACAATGGAAGAATCAGATCTAAAACCCGCTCAATGGGTTTATGATATGATCGGCAAAGGCATCAATTCATTCTACAAAATTGAAAACGGGAAAAGACAATATTACGATATCGGAGCAGGTACTTATAAAAATATCCCCGGAAAAGGAGAGTTTATTATTCTCGACAATTACCGCTGTAATAAACCTGTATGGAAAAATGTTGGCGCAACACTCCATGATATCGGCGACGGGGTATTAAACCTTGAGTTCCAGACAAAAATGAATTCGATCGGTTCAGAGATCCTTGAAGCAATCACGAAGTCGATTGATATCGTTGAAAAGGATTTCAAAGGACTGGTAATAGGAAACGATGCACAGAACTTTTCTGCGGGAGCAAACCTTGCTATGATGTTTATGCTTGCGACTGAGCAGGAGTTCGATGAAATAGATATGGCGGTAAGGATGTTTCAGAAGTCAACTATGAGAATCCGCCATTCTGCAGTACCTGTTGTAGCTGCTCCTCATGGAATGACCCTTGGAGGAGGCTGCGAGGTTTGTCTCCATTCTGACACAGTAGTTGCCGGAGCGGAAACTTATATAGGTCTTGTAGAAGTAGGCGTAGGTATTATACCCGCAGGCGGCGGGACTAAAGAAATGACCCTCCGTGCATCAGACAGTTATCAGGAAGGTCTCGTCGAATTACCTATCCTGCAGGAAAAATTCATAAACATTGCAATGGCCAAAGTTGCCACTTCTGCAGAGAAGGCCTTCGGACTGGGAATATTTAAAAAAGGTAGAGATAAATATATTCTAAACCCCAACAGAGTTATTCTGGAAGCAAAAAAAGCTGTCCTTGAATTAAGCGGCAACGGTTATGTACAGCCTCAGGAACGAAACGATATAAAAGTTCTTGGACGGTCTGCTCTCTCAACTCTGCTGCTCGGAGCTTATTCTTTCTACAATGCCAGATATATCAGCGAACACGACAAGAAAATTGTGGAGAAACTGGCTTATGTAATGTGCGGAGGTGATTTAACTGCTCCGGCTCTTGTTTCCGAACAATATCTGCTGGATCTCGAGAGGGAAGCATTTCTGAGCCTGATAGGTGAAAAGAAATCAATGGAGCGGATCCAAAGTATACTTACTACCGGAAAACCGTTAAGAAACTAAAAATGATTTTTTTAATTATTAAAACAGAAGTACAATTATGAAAGAAGCATATATAGTTGCCGGGTACAGATCGGCAGTCGGTAAAGCTAAAAAAGGTGTATTCAGGAATTATCGTCCTGACGATTTAGCAGCAGATGTAATTAATTACATGCTGAGTAAAGTCCCGCAGCTTGATCCCAAACGTATCGATGATCTGATCGTAGGGAATGCAGTACCAGAAGCAGAGCAGGGATTGCAAATAGGCAGAATGATAGCCCTGCAGTGTCTGCCGCTGAGAACTCCGGGAATGACTGTAAACCGGTACTGCGCGTCAGGAGTGGAAACAATTTCAATTGCAATAGCGAAGATCCGTACAGGACTAGCGGATTGTATTATTGCAGGAGGAACCGAATCAATGTCACTTGTTCCCACAACCGGATGGAAACTTTCCCCGAACTATAAATTTGCGACGAAACACCCCGAGTATTACCTGGCAATGGGATTAACTGCTGAAGAAGTAGCAAGAGATTACAAGATCTCCCGTGAAGATCAGGATAAATTTGCATACGATTCTCATATGAAAGCTGTAAATGCAATTAAAAACGGGTACTTTAAGGAGGAGATAGCTCCGGTTGAGGTCGAAGAGATCTTCCTCGACAATGGTAAAAAGAAGAGCAAAAAATATACAGTAGATACGGACGAAGGACCCAGACCGGATACAACTCTTGAAGCACTTGCCAAACTAAAACCTGTCTTTGCGGCAGGCGGCACAGTTACGGCGGGAAATGCATCTCAGACATCCGACGGAGCGGCGTTTGTTCTGGTAGTCTCAGAAGAAATGATGAAAGAACTGGATCTTAAACCAATTGCAGTCTTAAAGTCTTATGCCGTCGAAGGCGTTGATCCCAGGATAATGGGAATTGGTCCCGTTGCCGCAATACCCAAAGCACTTAAACAGGCTGATATGAAACTGGACGATATTGACCTGATAGAGTTAAACGAGGCATTTGCATCGCAGTCGCTTGCCGTAATAAGAAAAGCAGGACTCGATACAGAAAAGTTAAATGTGAACGGCGGGGCTATAGCCCTGGGACATCCTCTGGGTTGTACAGGTGCAAAGCTTTCAATTCAGATGTTTAATGAACTCCGGCGCAGAAAGAAAAAATATGGAATGGTAACTGCCTGTGTCGGCGGCGGACAGGGAGTTGCAGCGGTATATGAACTGCTGAACTAATTATAATTATGAAAACAAATATTTATAAATAAATAATCAGAAGTATAATGGAAAATATGACAGCTAAAACCGAAGTCCTTAAAGGCGGGGAATTTATCATTAAGGAAACTGACCCGGAATCGATGTTTATTCCGGAGGATTTATCGGAAGATCAGAGAATGATGGCTGATACAGCAAAAGAATTTGTGGATAAAGAGATCTGGCCGAAACTGGATGCAATCGATAAGCAGGAACCAAACCTTACAACCAGCCTGATGGAAAAAGCCGGTGAGCTGGGTCTTCTCGGAACGGCAATTCCCGAAGAGTACGGCGGATTAGGTCAGGATTTTAATTCCAACACCGCAATTTCAATGGAGATGGGTAAAGGTCATTCTTTCGGGGTTTCATTTGCCGCACACACCGGGATAGGCACTCTTCCCATCCTGTATTACGGAACTGAAGAACAGAAGCAGAAGTATCTTCCTAAACTTGCAAGCGGTGAACTTAAATCGGCATACTGTTTAACGGAACCGACATCGGGATCTGACGCATTATCCGCAAAAACAACGGCAAAGCTTTCAGATGATAAGAAATATTATATCCTGAACGGACAAAAAATGTGGATTACCAACGGTGGGTTTGCAGACATCCTGATCACTTTTGCCCAGGTTGACGGGGATAAGTTCACATGCTTCATTATCGATTCAAATTCTGAAGGATTTAACCGGGGCGAGGAAGAAAATAAAATGGGAATAAAAGGATCTTCCACGCGGGCCATATTTCTGGAAAATGTTAAGGTGCCGGTTGAAAATGTTCTCGGGGAAATAGGTAAAGGACACTATATAGCATTTAACATTCTGAATGTTGGCAGATTTAAACTTTGTGCTATGACTACGGGAAGTGCAAAAAAAGTAGCTTCTATCGGGATCAAATACGCAAACGAGAGAAAGCAGTTCAAGCAGCCCATATCAAATTTCGGAGCAATCAAGCATAAACTGGCAGAACAGGCGACACGCATTTATGTTGCTGAATCTGCAACATACCGGGTTAGCGATCTTATAAATGGTAAGATCAAAGAACTGCAGGCCGAAGGAGAAAAATATGAGGCTGCAGCTCTGAAGGCAGCTGAAGAATATGCAATTGAATGTGCCATGCTTAAAGTATACGGATCCGAGATGCTTGATTATGTGGTTGACGAAACAGTCCAGGTACACGGCGGTTACGGTTACTCTGAAGAGTATCCCGCGGCGAGAGCTTACCGGGATTCAAGGATTAACAGGATATTTGAAGGTACAAATGAAATTAACCGTTTGCTCACTGTAGATATGCTTGTTAAAAGATCTATGAAGGGGAGGATTGATCTGATGGGTCCGGCAATGGCAATTCAAAAAGAATTAATGTCGGTTCCTTCATTTGAAAATGGTGAGGATGAATTACTTTCGGCTGAAAAGAAAGCGATTAATAATGCAAAGAAAGCAATTCTTATGATAGCCGGAAGTGCAGTACAAAAGCTTATGCAGAAACTGAAGGATGAACAGGAAATAATAATGAATGTAACCGATATGATGATCGAAGTTTTTGCCTGCGAATCAGCTTATCTGAGAGCTGTGAAATTATCCAAAACTAAGAAAGGTGAAGAACTCCTGCCATACGTGGATATGACAAAGGTTTATGTTAATGAAGCAATTGAAAAGATCAGTCTTTATGGTAAGCATGCTATTGCAGCATTTGCAGAGGGCGATGAACTGAAAATGCTCCTGCTGGGACTAAAACGATTTACAAAACTTGAACCTGTTAATACTGTTAAACTGAGAAGAAATATTGCCGACAAATTGATTGAGGCTAATAGTTTTTGCTTCTGATTTAATATATCACATATAATTTTCAGGCTGTCAACGAAAACATTGTTTGATGATTTTGTTATTTTCGGGCAGCCTGTTTTTATATTTAACTACAATCGTTCAATAAAAATTATGAAAAATTATTCGCAGCCAATGATGAAGGAGGATTCCCTGAAAGGGAAAGTAATTGTTGTTACCGGCGGAGGAACAGGACTCGGTAAAGCAATGAGCAAATACTTTCTTGAACTGGGATCTGAGGTTGTTATTGCCAGCAGAAAAATCGATATACTTACCGAAACAGCCAGGGAACTGGAAGAATCGACAAAAGGAAAAGTCCTTCCGGTAGAATGTGATGTATCAGACTATAAGCAGGTTGAAAATTTATTAAGTAAGGTCCTTGACAGCTACGGAAAGGTTGATGTGCTGGTAAATAATGCTGCAGGGAATTTCATTAGTCCTACCGAAAGACTATCCAACCGTGCATTCGATATAATTATCAATATTGTATTGAAAGGCAGCTATAACTGCACTCTGGCATTCGGAAAACACTGGATCGATAAAAAATCTGAGGGAACGATATTAAATATTGTCACTACGTATGCGTGGACGGGTTCAGCTTATGTGGTGCCCTCTGCCTGTGCAAAAGCCGGAGTGCTGGCACTGACCAGGTCGCTGGCTGTTGAGTGGGCAAAATACGGGATCAGAACAAACGCTGTTGCGCCGGGACCCTTTCCAACTAAAGGCGCCTGGGACAGATTACTCCCGGGAGATTTGAAAGAAAAATTTGATTTTAAGAACAAGGTTCCGCTGAAGAGGGTAGGTGAACATCAGGAACTTGCAAATCTTGCGGCATTCCTTGTATCGGATTTCTCGGCTTATATAAACGGCGAAGTAATAACAATAGACGGCGGTGAATGGCTGAAGGGGGCAGGACAGTTCAATATGTTAGAAGCTGTGCCTGAAGAAATGTGGGATTTTATAGAATCAATGATACGCTCAAAAAAAGGAAGTTAGGTGTACCTGTTATGAAACCTCAGTTTCAGAAATCAAAATTTAAGCATGTTTATACGGTTAAGGTCAGGTTTAATGAAGTTGATATGCTGAGCATTCTAAACAATGCAGTTTATTTTAATTTCTTTGAGCAGGCAAGAATTCATTATGTAAAAGATGCGGGTCTTTTACCTGAGAGAGGAATTTTCAGCGATAACCGTTTGTTTTATATGGCGAGAAATGAGATCAACTATCTTAAACCCGCTTTCTTTGATGATGAAATTAATATTTATACAAGGATTTCTTTTATCAAAAATTCAAGCTTTGGATTTGAGCATATAGTAGAAAGAAAAAGAAACGGTGATATCCTTGCTGAAGGCGGCGGAGTTCTTGTACACGTGGATCCGGTTACAAAAAAATCAACCCCTCTTTCCGATGAATTCTATGAGAAAATTTCTCTATTTGATAACGGGGTAGAAATTATCAAACAATAAAAGGGAGTCGTTCATTTCTTCCCGTTTATTCCCTTCATCCGCTAAAAAATTATTATATTTAAAGCTAATCAATTTTAGTTTTGGATCTTATTGTATTATATAGAGGAGAAAAATGCCGACAGCTAAAGTTAAAAGAATAGGAATTTTAACCGGCGGAGGTGACTGTCCCGGCCTTAATGCCGTTATCCGCGGCGTTACAAAACCCGCGCAGGACTATGGTATGACTGTATTCGGAATAAATGATGGATTCGAAGGTCTGGTTGATGGCAGAGCCAAAGAATTAAAGAACGATGACGTCTCGGGTATACTTGCCAGAGGAGGAACAATACTTGGCTCCTCGAACAAAGGCGACCCCTTTCACTGGCCGGTTGACAGGGATGGGAAAATAGAAATTCGCGACAAATCTGAAGACGCACTCAAAAACTACCAGGCGTGGAATCTTGACGCCTTGATTGCAATCGGCGGTGATGGAACAATGCACATCTGCAACAAACTCTCCAAGATGGGTATAAACATTATAGGAGTTCCGAAAACAATTGACAATGATCTTGATGCGACCGATATGACATTTGGACACGATTCAGCTGTATACGTTGTAATGTGGGCGCTTGACAGGCTGCACACAACTGCATCATCTCATCACCGGGTGATAGTAGTAGAAGTAATGGGAAGATATGCAGGCTGGATAGCATTAAACGGCGGATTATCGGGTGGTGCAGATATAATACTTATACCTGAATTACAATTTTCCTGGGATAAGATTGCGAATAAAATTAAAGAAAGAGAGCTTCGCGGGAAGAAATTCAGTCTTGTTTGCGTAGCTGAAGGTGCCAGAGCTGAGGATGGTGAGTTAATAACGAAACGACAGGATATAAAAAGACATGATCCAAATCAGCTTGGCGGTATAGGTGAAGTAGTCGGTGCAAAGATAGAGAAAGATACAGGCAGAGAGACCAGGGTCACTGTATTGGGACACTTGCAGAGAGGCGGGAGTCCTACCCCATATGATCGTTTACTTTCAACCAAATTCGGAGCTTTTGCAATCGATCTGGCAAGCAGGAAGAAATTCGGCAGGATGGTAGCATTGAAAGGTAATGAAATAAAAAATGTACTTATCGAGGATGCAATAGCAAGACAAAAACTGGTAAAACCGGATGACCAGGCAGTATTTGCTGCAAAGTCGGTCGGTATATCTTTCGGGCAATAAAAAGTGATTTTACCGCATTTAAGAGTTGATTTTAGAATAGTGTTGGCATATATTTGAATCTCTTTTTCAAAAAGTTCTTAAACAGTTTTCGGGGTCGTAGTTCAGTTGGTTAGAACGCCTGCCTGTCACGCAGGAGGTCGCGAGTTCGAGTCTCGTCGGCCCCGCTTAGTTAAAAGCCTGTAAGATAAAGACTTACAGGCTTTGTTGTTTTAAATGATTTTTGCGAGGCAGCAAAAATGGTAGCAAAAAAGTCTGTTACTTCAATTTTTTAAGCTCCTTTTTAAGGTGGTTTGATGATAGTTTTGTGTAGTAAATCATCGTAGTTTTTATATTGCTATGACCCACTAAAGATGCTGTTACATTAATGGGAACCCCGGTTGTCGAACATCGCCGGTCAAGATAAAAGCAGCCACTAAATTTTCAATTTACATGAAGTTCGTCAGTCACCTTTAATTACAGCGATCCAGTTATCATCCCATCTTCTCATAAATTTTTTCATCCCCCAGAAATTTTTAACTTCCCTTTGCGAGGGATCAAGTATAAATATCCCTTCTTTATTATAACCGTATATTACTACCCAGTGTTCTCCGTCATCAACTGATATCAGGCCAGGGTTCAAACTGTTTATCGCTGAATGTATGCTGGATAGTCTTGAATTTGTATTCACTGATACTTTAAGCCCGTTAAATTTCAGATAATTAAGGATCGGTTCTGTATCGGTCCCGTCTCTTTTTGATGTATTAAGCCCTTTCAGAATTTCATCGAGTGTTTTATGGATCTTATAATATTCCAGTATGACATAGACACATTGAGCACCGCAGGAATATGCATCGAGCTGGATAGATCTTTTCATATCCAGCAAAACACTACCTGGTGAACGTTTTTCTTCTATGTCCTTATAGAAGTTGTATATAAGGTCGGCGTAATATTTCTTCACGAATTAGTTCCTGTATAAAGATCCTGATTAATCATTATACGGCAGGCCGGTAATCTGCTCATAGTAATTCAATTTTAAGAATAATCTGGTAAGTTATCAAATTGAAAAAAGCCAGTGCAATGGTTCTGGGCTCCTGATACCGGAAAGGAGAAGCAATCAGCGGCGTCCGGGTGTCCCGCTTTTGCTCTACATCAGGCGGGATGCATTGAGGATACCGAATGCTGGATGGTACTGGGTATTGGAAGAGCTGAAACGTTCAGTGTTGTCCGGGTGTTCCCTTTCAGGTCGGGAAAGTGCGGCGCATTATATTGGCATACCTGTAGCTGCAGTCAAATGTTTCTTTAATGTTCTTTAGATGTACAGTATATGTACGTTCATTTGTCCGGGTGATTTCTTCAATATAATTGATATTTATTATTGTCGCCCTGTGAATCCGGAGGAACGTTTTGGCCGGCAGTATTTCTACCCATGCTTTAAGTGATTTTCTTATAATGATCTTGTAATTATCCTTCGTAATTATTTTCGAGTATTCCTTCATGGCAGTGATACAGACTATTTCGTTATACTCAACCAGCTTCAGCTTATTACCGATCTTAACCAGAATGTGATCATTACTTTCGTTTTTTTCGCTGTTTTCATCAAATGTAGTTATTGAATTTTGCACAGCCTGTTTTACACCGGCAATTTTGGATAGACGTTTATTAACCGAAATAAGGAGACTGTTTTCCAGGAAATTTTCAGTGATATAATCGTCCGCTCCCTTATCCATTACCTCACGCTGTTCTTCAATTGAAAATTCTTTTGCGATTACAATAATTGGAATTACAGACAAAACTTCATTCTCTTCAATTCTTTTCAAATACATGTACAAATCCCCGGTCTTGTCAGAACATAAGAGTATCAAATCGGGGTGGTAACGGACGGCAATCCGGTATCCGTCATTGTAATCGCTGGCAATAAATAACCTGGAACCGGAAGAGGAAATTACAGCTTCTATCTTATTCGCTAAATGTTCTTCTGTATTAACTAACAGGATTTTTTTCAAGATGTCACTGACTTTATTAACTAAACATAAAAAAGATTGATGAGAATTCCTTCAGGATCAAAACATCAAATCTTTGTTCATCATTTACCCCTGAATGATTTAATGAGGCAATTATTGTTACGCTAAAGACAAAAATGTTGCGCTCGTTGCAATTTTTTACGATATGCGCCCGAAATTGCCCAATTTTAATAGAGCGATTTTCGCTGTTATTTAATTCTGATGTTTATTTTAATAATATATACAGGAGAGATATATGAACGGGGAGTTTAATAATATTCCTAAAATTATTTTTTTATTGCTCTCTCTGCTGCTTGTTCCTGTTACGAACGCACAGGATCTCACATTAAACGCCAATGCTGATTTCGTAAGCAGGTACATCTGGAGAGGATTAAATGTAAATGATCAGCCTAATATTCAGCCGTCAATCAGTTTGAATTATTCAGGTCTTCAACTGGAATTCTGGGGTTCCTACGGACTTACTCACCAAAACTCATCCGATGAATACTACTCCGTTAGTCAGGAAATAGATACCTGGCTTTCTTATTCATTTGATCTCAGCAACGGAATGGGTGTAAGCGTTTTATTTACCGATTACTATTTCCCTAACGGAGGAATAAAGATCGGCAACTTTAATAATTATGATAATCCTGACGGTCCCGGTGCTCATACTCTTGAAGCAGGACTAAATTTAACAGGACCTGAATCTTTTCCTGTATCATTAAGCGGCTATGTGAACATTTATAATGATGAAGGGAATAATGTCTATCTGCAGGCTGACTATTCAATAAATGTGAGCGATGTAGATCTGGGATTTTTTGTGGGTGCGGCTCTGGGAAGCGAAGAGAATCCCGCTTACTACGGCACCGATAAGTTTAATGTAATAAATATGGGAATTAACGCATCAAAAGAAATCAGGATTACGGAAGATTTTTCGCTGCCTGTTTTTTGTTCATATATACTTAATCCGCAGGCTGAAATATCTTACTTAATTTTTGGTATTTCATTTTAATCCAACTAATCAAAGAGGTTATCATGTTCGACACAGGTAGTACTGCATTTATGCTGGTGTCAGCCAGTCTGGTAATGCTGATGACGCCCGGTCTGGCTCTTTTTTACGGAGGACTGGTCGGAAGGAAAAATGTTTTAACAATAATGATTCAGAGTTTCTTTTCACTGGGATGGACAACAGTTCTCTGGTTTGCTTTTGGATATTCATTATGCTTCAGCGGCGGAGAAGGCGCAGTTATCGGCAACCTGAATATGGCTTTCCTTTCAGGTGTAAGCATTCAGGCAATGTTCACCGGGAATAATCAGATACCGCTATTTGTATTCATTGCTTATCAAATGATGTTTGCTATAATTACTCCTGCTCTAATCACCGGAGCATTTGCCAACAGGGTTAGATTTCCCGCCTATGTATTATTCTTAACATTCTGGCTTGTATTTGTATACTTTCCGCTGGTTCATATGATCTGGGGCGGCGGACTTTTGGCAGAGTGGGGAGTTCTCGACTTTGCCGGAGGTATTGTAGTTCATGCAAGTGCGGGAATGGCGGCTCTCGCTTCCGTTTTCTATGTCGGACGAAGAAAGATATTTGAGAGAGGTCCCCACAGCCTGCCTCTGGTTGCTATTGGAACGGGACTCCTGTGGTTCGGATGGTACGGTTTTAATGCAGGAAGTGAATTAAAAGTTGATTTTATTGCTTCATCTGCATTTATAAATACAGATGTTGCTGCTTCCTTTGCTGCCGTAACCTGGTTATTTCTTGCCTGGGTACTTGAAAAGAAACCCAAGCTTATTGGTCTGCTGACAGGATCGGTTGCGGGACTGGCAACTATTACACCCGCTGCAGGTTATGTAACTATTGGTTCTGCTGCAATTATCGGCATTGTCTCAGGTATAATATGTTATTACGCGGTTTCTCTTAAGAATAAACTCAAATGGGATGATGCTCTTGATGTCTGGGGAGTTCACGGGGTCGGTGGAACAATCGGAATAATTATGCTCGGGTTATTTGCTTCCCGGACTGCCAATCCCGCTGTTCAGGTTGAGGGATTGTTCATCGGCGGTTCCGGAGAATTCTTTCTCAAAGAGCTTATATCTGTTGTTGCAGTAGGAGCATATTGTTTCATCTTTACATATATAATGCTGAAGATTATTAACCTTATTACTCCTGTTAAAGTATCAGAGGCGGAGGAAGCTGCTGGTCTGGACAGCTCGCTTCATGGAGAAATGGCTTACGAAGAAGATTAGAATTTATATAGAACATCATTAGAGTCCGATAATAATAAACCGCCCCCTAATGGCGGGTAAACCGGCAGTGTAATGCTGCCGGTTTAAACTTTCTGATAATTCAGCTTATAACCCGAATATTACTATAATAATATCATTTTCCTGGTTTGAACAAAATCCTGTCCTGAGCCTGTCGAAGGATTACCTTCCTGTCCGGTGTCAGGCGCGGTCCTTAGTTGATAGAAATAAACTCCGCATGACAGATTTGCTGCATACCAGGTTATCTCGTAATTGCCAATTGGTTTTTGTTCGTTCACTAAAGTTTCTATTTCATTCCCAAGTATATCAAAGACTTTAATTATAACCTGAGATAATTGAGGAACTGAGTATTTTATTTTCGTATTGGGATTGAAGGGATTGGGGTAGTTATTGCTTAAGAAGTAAGCTTTAGGTATTTCATCAATATCTTTTTCTACAACAAATAAGGCACCTATGGCAAGAGTACTCTATATATTGCAATCGTATAGAGTTCGACACTTTCTTTGTGAAGATGATAGTCCCTTTCGACCAGATTGAGCAAGTCAATATTTCCGAGTCTGAGGTCAAATGACTACTAAAGGGAGATCTACACCTGAAAAACTTCCGACCCGCATTGAAGCTGGATTGGGCAAACTTTTTAGAACACGTCGTGCTTGACAAGAGTAAAGGACAAATCCGACGAATAATTTTCACACCTGATAATCCCAAAAAGTTTAATAGTATTTTGAATGAGGCTCTTACTCAATTTCGAAAGGAATAGACCAGTTGCTAAAATAGATGTGTATATCCCGTGCTTTAACCCGACAATTTTCGCATCCACCAGTCTGGTCCACGCTGTTGATTAGGATAAAACATATAAGACGTGTTCAAATGAAGAAATCAGATTTTGAAATTAGTCATATTGAATATATTAGTCGGATTACTTTTTCGGGGGCGGGTCACAGAGAGCAATAGTTTGGTTAATAAGGATATTGTGGGTACCTGATTGCTATATATAACTAAAAAGATTAAATTTTGATAATTATTTTCAACATTCCACAATAAGGAACATCTGATTATAAAAATGTCGAGGGAAGAAGAACACGGCGGTGTAAATATACTCGACACGGGGTCATTCAAAAATTATTCTAAAATAAATTTTTCCAGATTCTCTCTAATTGGAATCCTTGCAGCATTAATCCTCTATCTGATAAGCCTTAAAGATTATTTGTTATTCCACAGCTTAGCGGAAAGTTTCAGTATAATTATTTCCTGCGGTATATTCATGTTCATCTGGAACTCCCGCCGCTATATCGATAATAATTTTTTTATAGTAATCGGAATCGCTTATTTATTTATTGCCTTCCTGGATTTAATCCATACTTTCGCGTATGCAGGAGTACAAATAATACCAGGTCATACGGCAAACCTGCCCACCCAAATCTGGATTGCTTCCCGGTTTCTGCAAAGCATAACATTACTGGCAGCCCCGTTTTTTATCGATAAAAAAATCAAAACATTCAATATAGTTTATGTTTATACTCTGGTTACAGTAATTATAGTAATTTCTATTTTTTACTGGAGAATTTTTCCCCTGTGCTACATAGAAGGCTATGGATTGACTCCATTTAAGAAAGTCAGTGAATACATTATCTCCCTGATTTTATTATTGTCTATATATAACCTTGTAAAAAAGAAAAATAGTTTCGATGGGTATATCTTTCATTTAATCTTATCTTCAATAATTATAACTATTGTTTCCGAGCTGAGTTTTACACTATATGTATCAACCGTCGGATTATTCAACCTGATAGGACATTTACTTAAAATTGTTTCCTTCTATCTTATGTACAGAGCTATAATTGTGGTTGGTTTGCAAAACCCTTTCGATTTACTGTTTGGAAGATTGCGACAAAAAGAAAAAGCTCTAAGGTTAACGAGATTTTCAGTTGACCGTGCTGATGACCTTATGCTCTGGATAAATACTGAAGGGATATATAACGGATGTAAATGATACAACGGTTAAGAAACTGAATTATACAAAAGATGAAATAGTCGGATTTCCTTATTCAAAGGTTGATAAGGATTTTGACTTGGTAAAATTTAAAGAAGCAAAAAATAAAACATTTACAGAAGAACATTACTTTTCAACCAAGAAAAGCAATGAAATTCCTATGGAAGTTGAATTTAATTTTCTGGAGTATGAAGGGAAAAATTATTACTGCGCCATCGCCAGAGATATTACAGAAAAAAAACTGGCTCGTGAACAAATGCAATTGTCTCTAACCGAAAAAGTAACATTATTAAAAGAAATTCATCATCGTATCAAAAATAATTTACAGGTAATTTCAAGTTTACTGCGATTTCAATCGTCTTATATTAAAGATGATGAAACACGTAAAATGTTTGACGAGAGTCAGAGTCGGATTAAGTCAATGGCGCTTATTCACGAGAAACTTTATCTGTCAAAAGACCTGTCGCATATTAATTTTTCCGAATATATCCATGAACTGGTTTCGAGTTTGTTAAGTCTCATTTAGATATAATTCAAATAATATTGATCTTGATATTAACATCGAGGATATTAAAATAAATGTAGACCTGGCATTAAATTTAGGATTAATAATTAATGAACTGATTTCTAATACTTTCAAATATGCATTTCCCGACGGCGTAAGCAGAAATGGAGGAAAGTGCGAATTACAGATAAAATTAAATTCCAGCAGCAGCAATAAGCTTGAATTAATAATAAAAGATAATGGTATCGGTCTTCCTTCAAATTTTGACATCCAAAATACAGGTACGCTGGGGTTAGAGATAGTTACCGCACTTGTTGATCAGCATAAAGGAACTATTGAATTAAACAACGAATGCGGAACAGAATACCACATATTATTTAATCGATGATTAACTCTTAAGGTTTACTTACTGTTTCTTGCTGGAATACTTACATTAAGCGGTTGCTTATAGATTAGAAGAAATAGAGGGATCATGTCAAATTTTAATACATTTCAGATAATAATGTGCTTCAGATGATTGAGAACAAAAATCACTGGTATGACGGATGGTTCTATGATATATTCATCGCTCCCAATCAGGACAGACTTTTCAGGCAGATAAGCACTCTCATCGAACCGGATTCTACCATCATTGATGTTGGCTGCGGAACAGGACGTTTTTGTTTCTTTATTGCTGATAAATGTAAATCAGTTTTAGGAATAGATATTTCGGAGAGGAATATTATTCGGGCAAAACGTAACCTTGGGAGGTATAATAATAATAGAGTATCCTTTCGACATACTTCACTGGACCAGGTAATAGCAGATAAGTTGGAAATATTTGATTATGCAGTTATGACATACGTCCTGCATGAAATTGATGAATCTGAAAGAGTTCAACATCTAAAGGGTATGTCTGAAATAGCCGATAAAATTATTATTGGTGATTATATATATCCAAACAGAATCGGTTTTTGGAATGCATTGAACGAAGCAGTGGAATTTGCTGCAGGGAGAGATCATTACCGGAATTATAAGAACTTCATGGCAAATGGCGGAATTAAAGAACTTGCTTCCAAAGCGGGATTAAGAATAATCTCTGAAGAAGAAAATCAACCATATACCAGCCATCTGGTTCTTTTATCAAAATGAAAAATCGAATGAAAAAGGTGGTCGTCTTACGGGAGTTGCGATCCCAACCCAATAATTAACCAGAAAGCTTGATAATATTTTTTCATTATCATAAATTTATTTAGCTGATACTCCGGAACTTCCTAAAAGAACGTAACCGGAACCAGCTTCGGATAAATATCAGGTGGATTCTATGGGGATCCTTTGCGCATGAAATTCATACGCTAGCATTTTTAACTAATGGGGACTAATCCTCTTATTAATACAAAAACCAGGGAATGTCATGAAGAAAGTATTACTGTTTACCCTTTTTTTCTCAACAATGATTCTGCCACAAGAATTACATCTTACCGAATTATACCGGGACTTTATACCAACAGGTTTCAGCAAAAACCCACAGGGGATTAAGCAGGTAGAGGTAAATCTAAGAGAAAATCTGCTGATCCACCCGTCATTAATTTATTATTACCTTGAATATCTGAATCTTAGAATAACTCATAATATTATTGATCCTGAGTTAAATTTTTCCAGGACGTTATCGGATAAACGGAACCAATTAGGGAAGATGAAAAATGACTTTCTGGCAGATCAAAGGAGGCAGATAGAGAGCAAAAATTATCCACGGGTTAAAGAGAATAAAATGCTATCATGTTTAGATGAATTTGCTACACAGTTCGACAAAAATGTCGGCAGCAGTCAAAACCCTGAGATTGATAAGAACAAGCAGTATTATTTTACTTTCATTGCTTTAATCAATCAGTACGAGAAATACGATTCTACACAGGATTATAAATCAAGAATACAGAGAGAAGCTGTTAGGAAAATTAAATATTTTAATACGGCATACAACAACTTAGGAAATATGGACAAAGATGAAAAGCTGACCTTGCTGGATGAAACGAATACTTACTGGTATTTTTTCGACCCGGATGAAAATTTCTTCGATGAGAAAATTAATTTCAATCCTGCTGATATTGCGGAGGATATCTACAAAGATGATTTTATTATTAGTAAAAATTTTAACCTCGGTGTTTTTTATTACCCGGTGAATTTTGTTTTCAAAGATGTAGAAAAGCTTGCCATTTCAGCTGGTTATACTTCAGTTACCTCGGAGGGTTTTGAAAGAAATCTGCAGACGGAGACCAATATAAACAGTAAAAAGCTGTTCGAAGCATTTTTGGGCTACCGGTTTGGTCTCGAGAAAGAATATGGAGCACTCTCTTATATTGATTTCAGTTTAGGGGTGTCGTACAATGATATACGGTTCGATCCAGCTCTTAACACTGTTTTTTATGAACAGCATGGTGTGAAACCAGGCCAATATATAGATACGCAGGCTTACATCGATAAAAAAAGCAGTTCTTCATATTCTTTATCTACAAGGCTAATGGTTCCGATATTTTATCTAAATCCTGTATTTTATGTTAATATCGGTGCTTCATATACTGCTTCATTTAATAAGCTCGATTACGAGGTTGTAATTGAAGAAACGGTTACTGACCTTCAGGGGAATAAAGAAATCAATAATTATAATCAAACAGGCAATTATTCAAAGACTGCTAATGTTATTGCAGCTATTGTATCTATGAATGCTTCATTAAGTAATAACTTTGACTTGATCCTTGAAGGAGATTTTTCGAATTATTTTGCATCTGGTCTGGGACTAATTTTTAGGTTTTAAGCAGCAGCGGTACCACGGCAGGAATTTGTCATAGAATTGTAAAGAGGTTGTCAAAATATTATGAGGCTGATCTGATTAACCACCATTTAATTATCCTCAGATCACATATTTAAGTAAATTATGATAATTAACCGTTACAACAATGATAGG
>CAWHTX010000023.1:0-30240 GCA_963832355.1 uncultured Bacteroidota bacterium
TCTAACCTGAAAATGCAGGAACTGAAGTGAATATCAGGAATTTATTGCGTATATAAAGCTTTTTGCGCCGCTTCATCAGGTCAAACAGAGATCAGATATAAAAATAGACCGGATTTCTGAGTGACCAATGATTGAGTAAAACTCTGATTTTTTATATGGGGCTTGACATAGTAGGTTAAATAGACTAAGTTCTGGTTAAACGTTTAACCAGTTATAAATGAAGCCTACAATAAAAGACATAGCCGAAAAGGCAGGTGTTTCTATCGCCACGGTTTCCTACGTCATTAATAATACAAAAACCATTTCCCCAAAAACTAAAGAGAGAGTTGAAAAAACTATTAAGTCGCTTCGGTACCAGCCTTCAAAATCAGCCAGGAGCCTTGTAACCGGCAGGACAGGAAATATAGGTTTTATTCTAACCGATGACCATTTCCTCAGAACAGAACCTTTTTATACTAAAATATTTTTGGGGACGGAATTCGAAGGCAGGCTTGAAGGTTATTATATACTGCTTACTTCAGTCAAGAAAGATTTTGATAAGAAAGATAACCTGCCGCGCTTCGTTAAAAATAAAAGTGTTGACGGAATCATAATTGCCGGGAAAATTCCTCATATTCTTATAGACAGGTTAGCTTCTTATAAGATCCCCACAGTTTTCGTAGATTATATTCCTCCCCATAACGGTTACCCCCTCGTTCTGATCGATAATATCGACGGCGGATTACAGGCGACAAACCACCTGATACAATTGGGACATAAAAATATAGCCTTTGTTTCAAGTGATGTTGAACATCCGAGCTTTGCCGACAGGTTGATTGGTTACAAGCAGGCTCTTGAACATGCGGGTTTGCCGGTTAGATCAAATCTCATCTATACCAGATCAGTTTATGAGGGCAGACAGGCAGGTATAGACCTTGCTTCACAACTATTCACAAAAAATAAAAATGTAACGGCGATATTTGCAGGTAACGATGCACTGGCTATTGGTGTAATGCATTACCTTAAATCAAGTGGTTACAGAATCCCCGATGATGTTTCGGTAATAGGATTCGATGGAATAGAAGCTGACCTTTTACTTGATCCTCCTCTTTCCACTATTAGTGTTCCCAAAGTAGAGCTGGGAGTGGAAGCACTAAAATTATTAGCTAATACTTTAAAGAATAAAAAAACTTTACCTAAAAAAATTGTAGTCCCTGTTGAATTAACCATCAGAAAATCTACTTCATTCTCTAAATCTTAATGAGAAATTATGCTGGCAGCATTATTTACCGGCAATCAAAACATAGTTGTAGGTGATTATCCACTTCGCTCTCTGCAAAAAGATGAGCTGCTTATTAAAGTAGCCTGCTGCGGTGTATGCGGAACTGACAGGCACATCTATGAAGGCAAAGCTCCTTCAAGTACACCGGTTATTCTTGGTCATGAATTCAGTGGAATCATTGCTGACAGCAGTAAGAAAGAGCCTGACCTTCCTGTCGGGAGCCGCGCAGCGGTAAATCCGAATATCCATTGCGGGTATTGTGATTATTGTAAAAAAGGAAAAGTACAATTTTGTGAGAATCACAAAGCACTGGGAGTTACTTTAAATGGCGGATTTGCCGAATATGCGATTGTTCCCAAATCCCAGGTTTATATGCTCCCTGATGACTTTGATCTTTCTCTTGCTTCGTTTGCAGAACCTCTCTCATGCTGTCTACGGGGAATACAGCATGCTGGTATCAGGCCGGGAAATAAGGTTATTATTATCGGCGGCGGAACGATAGGATTGTTAATGATACAACTGGCTAAAAATGCAGGTGCTGCCAATGTTACACTAGTAGAACCTGATGCCTTAAAGCGCCTTACAGGAATGGAACTGGGTGCAGATTTTGCATTCGATCCATTTGAACCCGGCCTTGAGCTCAAAATAAAAGATAACCTTCCCCGGCAGACGGATGTGATAATTGAATGTGTAGGAAAGAGTGAAACAGTAGAACAGGCAGTTCATTTAGCAGGAAAGGGGACTAAAATAGTAATATTCGGATTAGCTCCCTCCGATCACAACATAACACTCAATCTGCAAAACTTATTCAGGCACGAATTAACGATTTTTAATTCTTATCTGAATCCCTTTACTTTCGCTCCTGCTATTGATCTATTGGTAACAGGAAAAGTTAATGTACGGAAACTTATTTCCGGGAGGATCACATTAAACGATATTAACAGCATTTTTCATAACAGTTCGAAAAGTAGTATTAAACAACAAATAATTAATAATTAATTACCGGAGGTGCTATGAGTGGTTTCAGTACTGTTACAAAATGGTGGCTGGGAATCCTGTCCATCATATTTTTTCAATCAGCTATGTTTGCTCAAAGCGGGATAAATGATATAGGCGGGTTTGAACAGACTCTGCCGTCATATTGGAATATGACCTCAGCTCCAACAGGAGCAACACTAACGTGGGCAACAGATGAATACCGGTCGATGGGAAAATCCCTTAAGATCGAGAAAACAACTACAGCAGATTCAGCAATGTGGGAATCAGATAATATGGTGGATCTGTGGTCTCAGAGGCATTACGCAAACGTGGATATTAAATTCGGGATGTATTATATGACATCGGGAGTGAACACAAACCCGGTAAGTGAAGATGAAAAATGGTATGTAACTTATACCTTCTATGACAGCTCGGGTGCTATGATAGGGGAAAAGAAGTTTGAACTGGATCAGAGTGTCGCCAGCACAGGAGGCTGGGTAGCAGATACAACTGATATAGGCGAGATAAGTTTACCGGAAGATTCGTGGAAAACAATCATCAGGTTTGTCGGCGGAAAAAATGCAACAGGAACAGTATGGACAGATGATTATATCTTTGTAGGAAGAGACGGCTGGGCAGGGCAGGACTGGAACACAGCAGTAGGAGTACCGACAGGCTGGTTCTACTGGCTGCCGCCGGTTGGTGGAAATGACGGAGTATTAAATGCAGGATATGAAAATACCGTTGTAACTGATGAGTATGCACATACAGGAAATTATTCGCTTAAATTTGATATCCCTGAAGGTTCGCATGACGGCTTTGTCGGAACAATTAAATATGCACTTGATGATGCACAGCCAGGCGATGTTCTGAGAATAAGTGTATGGATCAAAGGTGCTAACCTGGAGCCTGATTCCGCCATAGCAGTAGGTGATCCCTGGAGTGTTTCACTTACAGCAATCTATCATACTACTATAGGAAATAATGCAGGGTTTGGAGATTATGCAGCAAGCAATGATATTCCGCTTCAGTTCCCGTATGCTACTGAGTTCGACTGGAGAAAGTTTTCTGTAGATGTGACTATTCCTGATCCTCCTGCAGGTGAGACAGCAAGAGCAATTTCAGTCAGATTACATCCGCTTGGAAGGTTCTCCGGCACTGTATGGATGGATGATCTGAGCGTTGAAAAACTGGATCTCCCGGATCTGAATGCAATCGGAAGTTTCGAACAGACTCTGCCGTCATATTGGAATATGACCTCAGCTCCAACAGGAGCAACACTAACGTGGGCAACAGATGAATACCGGTCGATGGGAAAATCCCTTAAGATCGAGAAAACAGCTACAGCAGATTCAGCAATGTGGGAATCAGATAATATGGTGGATCTGTGGTCTCAGAGGCATTACGCAAACGTGGATATTAAATTCGGGATGTATTATATGACATCGGGAGTGAACACAAACCCGGTAAGTGAAGATGAAAAATGGTATGTAACTTATACCTTCTATGACAGCTCGGGTGCTATGATAGGGGAAAAGAAGTTTGAACTGGATCAGAGTGTCGCCAGCACAGGAGGCTGGGTAGCAGATACAACTGATATAGGCGAGATAAGTTTACCGGAAGATTCGTGGAAAACAATCATCAGGTTTGTCGGCGGAAAAAATGCAACAGGAACAGTATGGACAGATGATTATATCTTTGTAGGAAGAGACGGCTGGGCAGGGCAGGACTGGAACACAGCGGTAGGAGTACCGACAGGCTGGTTCTACTGGCTGCCGCCGGTTGGTGGAAATGACGGAGTATTAAATGCAGGATATGAAAATACCGTTGTAACTGATGAATATGCATACGACGGAAATTATTCGCTTAAATTTGATATCCCTGTCGGGTCGCATGACGGCTTTGTGGGGACCAAAAAATTTGCGCTTGGTGATATTCAGCCGGGAGATGCGATAAGAGTAAGTGTATGGGTTAAGGGCGCTAATCTGGAGCCCGATTCTGCCATAGCAGTCGGTGATGCTTGGAGTGTTTCACTTACAGCAATCTACCATACTACTATAGGAAATAATGCAGGGTTTGGAGATTATGCAGCTAGTGATGACATCCCGCTCGAGTTCCCGTATGCGACAGAGTTCGACTGGATGCAGTACCATGTTGATCTGATTATTCCTGATCCTCCTTCAGGTGAGACGGCCGAGGCAATTTCAGTCAGATTACATCCTCTTGGACGGTTTTCCGGCACTGTATGGATGGATAAGCTCGAAGTAACAAAGGTGCCTGTTGGTATTTCTGAAAAAGAATTCCAGCCTGTATCGTATAATTTATTCCAGAATTATCCGAATCCGTTCAATCCAACTACCATTATAAGCTATTCTATACCTAAAGTATCTCACGTTACCCTGAAGATCTATGATATTCTGGGTCGTGAGGTTAAAACTCTGATCAGTGCTGATCAGAATAATGGTGTCCATAGTGTACAATGGAATGGAGATAACAACTATGGAACTAAAGTTTCCAGCGGTATATATCTGTACAGGATTGAAGCAGGTGACTTCATACAAACGAAGAAGATGATCCTGATTAAATAGTAAAATGCAGTTAAGGGTGCTGTTTATTCAGCACCCTTAATCTTTGTATCCGATTTAGTTAAATAATCTTTTTTATTCAGGAAAATACAGGTGGATGTAATGTTCACTAAGAATAACCTTATTAAAATCCTGGCCTTAGTACTGTTTATGCTTCTCTGCATTACGGAAAGTCAGGTTTATGCCGGAACAACCGGAAAAATTTCGGGAAAAATTATTGATAAAAGTACGGGTGAAGCGCTTATCGGTGCAAATGTTCTGATTATGGGTACTTCGATGGGTTCTTCTTCAGACATTGATGGAAATTATTTTATTATTAATATACCTCCCGGAGAATACCAGGTAAAAGCTTCTATGGTTGGCTATTCATCAGTCACTTTCCAGCATGTAAAAGTATCAGTTGATCAGACGACAAAAATAGATTTTGAACTTAACCCTGAATCAATTGAACTCGAAAATGTGGTTGTAACTGCGAAAAAGCCGATTGTCAGAAAAGATCTTACTTCAACTGAGCAGACAGTGAGCGGTGAGGATATCTCAATGCTTCCTCTTGAAGACGTTGCATCTGTTGTTAACCTTCAGGCAGGAGTAATTAACGGCCATTTCAGGGGCGGCAGGAGTGACGAAGTTCGTTACCTGATTGACGGTGTGCCGGTGAATGATGTTTATTCGGGACAGTCTTCACTGTCGGCGGAAGTTAACAGTATCCAGGAAGTGCAGGTGCTTGTCGGTACTTTTAATGCCGAATACGGCGATGCACAATCAGGGGTAGTTAACCAGGTGACCAAGATTGCCGGGGATAAACTGACCGGTAACTTCTCTGCCTACACCGGTGATTACGTCAGTTCCCATACCGGAATATTTCAGAATATAAACCATATCAGTCCTAACGATGTTTATGATATTGAAGGTAATCTGAGCGGTCCCATTCCGGTTATTGGAAATCTTTTAAAGTTCTTTGTTTCAGGCAGATATAACAGAGATCAGGGTTATATTTACGGACAGAGGATATTTAACCCGCAGGATTCCTCCAATTTTTCCGCAAACGACCCTGCCGACTGGTATGTTGGTGCTACAGGTGATAAAGCCTACGTTCCTATGAATTATAGTCATAGACTCTCTCTCCAGGGAAAACTTAGTATAAATGTAGGCAGCGGAAGAGGAATTGTATTAACCGGACTTTACCAGGATAATCAGTATAAAGATTATAATCACCTATACAGCCTGAATCCTGACGGCGATTATAAAAAATTTCAGAAGAGTATTCTGGGTATAGCCAGCTATACACTTTTGTTAAGCAATTCTGCATTTGTAGATTTTTCTGCTTCAGGACTGCAGTCAGAGTATAAACAGTATGTTTATCAAAATCCTCTTGACCCGCGTTACGTTAATCCGGATAGAAAAAAGGATGTAAGCGGAAATGCTTTTTATACGGGAGGAACCGAGAACTGGCATTTTAATCATACTACAACCAGTCTTACCGGGAAGATCGATTTTTCATGGCAGATTGATAATATCAACCAGATCAAGACCGGAGTGGAGTTTATTCGTCATGATCTGAAGTACCAGGATTTTCAGATAATTATTGACGCAACTTCAAATTTCAAACCTATGCTTCCATCACCCGGAGCTTTTAATTACAACACTTATCATGCAAATCCCTACCAGGCTGCTTATTACATCCAGGATAAAATAGAGATTGATTATCTAATAGTTAATGCAGGAGTCAGGTTTGATTATTTTGAACCTGATGGACAATACCTTAAAGATCCCAACAAAATAAATGAACTCGATGAACTGCAGCCTCCGTTCCCTGATTCTCTGATGATAAATGCTTCCACCAAGTATCAGTTTAGTCCCAGGATAGGAATTTCTTATCCTATCTCAGACCAGGGGGCTATACATATCTCATACGGTCATTTCTTCCAGATACCGCCGTTTGAAAATCTATACAGAAATCCCAATTTCAGAATTCCTCTCACCGGCGATTTTCCTGAAAATATCGGTAATGTAATAGGAAATGCCGACCTGAAGCCACAGCAGACTATTATGTATGAGATAGGATTACAGCAGGCTTTGACCAATGATATCGGGATGACAATAACGGGCTATTATAAAGATATCAGGAACCTGCTTGGAACAGAAATATATATAAAAAATGAATTCAGGAAATTCAGTAAGCTGGTTAACAGGGATTATGGATCTGTTAAAGGAATTACTCTTTCCCTTGAGAAGAGATTCGGCGGAGGAATTGGTGCCGCAATAGATTATACTTTCCAGGTTGCCAAAGGAAGTGCATCTGATCCAAATGCTGCTTTTAATGATGCCCAGGCAAATCCCCCCATCGAAGAAAACAAGCAGCTTGTGCCGCTTGATTGGGATGGAAGACATACACTCAGGTTTACATTAACTCTCGGTGCACCCGGAGATTACATTGCGAGCTTTATAGGCCGGCTCGGTTCTGGTCTGCCTTATACGCCATCCCTGCAGAATCAAAGAACGGGACTGGAAAACAGCGATAACAAACCTTCATATTACGACGTTGATGTATATCTGACAAAATACATCGATATCGCTGGTCAGCAGTTTTCAATATTTGCAAAAATTTACAACCTGTTCGATACACTGAATGAGAATGACGTCTTTGGTGATACCGGAAGAGCAGGTTATACACTGGAGCTTACAAGAAACCAGGCTCCTCCAAGAGGTGTTAACACTATCCAGGAATATTTTACGAGACCTGATTTTTATTCAGCCCCCCGGCAGATTGTTCTCGGGGCAGAAGTATCATTTTAGCCGATTTTTTATTGGAGTAAGAATGTTATTAAAAAGAATTAATACCTGTTTTATAATTCTGATGACAGCTTTCCTTATCTATCCCTGTCTTGTTTTTGGTCAGAGGATCGTCGATAAAAACAAAGGCGATCACAACCAGACGAAAAAGGGATTTATGGATGGGAACCTGGCTGCAACCGTTTATTATAATTTCGGTGAAGTAGCTGACTGGGAAAATGAACCGAGCAGAAGCGGCGTCTGGCCTAAAGGAACAAATCATACCTATGTTGACGGAGTTGCAATTATTGTGCAGGCTGAAGCAGAGGATCCTGCCGGAAATCTCATTCATCCACTGGAAACAAATTACTATGAGTTTACCCGCTATGATCCATCAACAGGAGTAACTTACGGGTGGTGGCCTCTTCCCGGTTATTCGAATCCTTTTAACAGTTCACCAGCACGAAGCGATGATCCCTCTACCTGGCCGACTGTATGGCCTGACAGACCCGCTGACTGGAACAACAGCTGGAATGGATTCTTCGGCAAGGGAGTCTTTAATGCAGATGTAGAAACATATTTTGTCTTCGATGATGACGAGGACCGTGAATATATACTTGAACATAATTTCCACCCCGATGCCGATGACCCGACAAGAGGGGGACTTGGGATGCAGGTAAGAGCAAGAGGATTCCAGTGGTCGCAGGTTCTGGCTGAAGATGCAATCTTCTGGTATTATGAGATAACTAATATGGGTACGTACGATTATCAGAAAACATTATTTGCACAGTATGTGGATTGGGGAATAGGAGGACACGATAACTCTTCAAATAATGCTGGTGATTACAATGAACTGCTGGATATCTCATATGCCTGGTCAACCGTCCCCTTTGGAAGTCCGGGCAACTGGACGCCTGTAGGTTATGCCGGTTACGCATTTCTCGAGAGTCCTGGAGTACCTGATGACAATATAGATAACGATCAGGACGGTCCAACGGATGAGAAGAGAGATAACCTCCCGATCAATTTTATTAATTCACCTGACCAGGATCCTTTTTTAAGAAATCCTTTTCAGGATACTACAAAATTCGCAACTTTCTACGGCTACTCATGGAGGCCTCACTGGGATGCCGATGAGAATGCTAACTGGAGATCATTTTTGGATTTAAATGAAAACGGCGTCTGGGATGAGGGTGAACAGTTGAGGGACGATGTAGGGACAGACGGTATCGGGCCATACGATGAGGGCTATACGGGACCTGATCCTGACGGGACAGAAGGAAACGGCAGACCTGACCAGGGCGAACCAAATTTCGGAATTCTTGATAAGGATGAGTCGGATCAGCTTGGTCTAACCGGTTTCGCTATTTATGCTGTCCATCAATATGAACTGGATAATGATGAGGAAAACTGGCAGGTGCTCTCGGCTCTTCCGTCACCTCATGGTCAGATTCTCGAAAATGTGAACCTGGCTAACTATTTTTCAAGCTATCTGTTCAGTATGAACGGCCGTAATACTTATTCAGCTATAACCGGTCAAAGTGAGGAAGCCGGTGAAACTGAAAGATTCTCGATGTCTATGATCTTCGGAATAAATACCAGTGATATTTTCCGGAGAAAGAAAACAGTTCAGCAGATATATAATGCAAATTATCGATTTGCAAAACCTCCTGAAAAACCAATAGTTACAGCAGTTCCCGGTGATCATAAGGTTACTTTGTACTGGGATGACCGTGCTGAGAATACTTTTGATGAATTTTATCAGCGTGTAAATTTTGAAGGCTACCGGGTATACCGCTCTACGGAACCAAATTTTCTGGAAGATAAGATCATTACAGATGCATACGGTAAACCAATATACCGCTCGCCGATTGCTCAGTTCGACCTGGTTGACGGCGTGACAGGGCTTCACCCAATAGATGTTAACGGTGCAAAGTTCTACCTCGGGGATGATTCAGGGTTAAAGCATTCATTTATTGATACAACTGTTCAAAACGGGCAGACATACTATTATGCTGTTGCTGCGTACGATAAGGGATTCGAGACGGTTACGATTGAAGGCAACTTCGAAGGTATACCTCCTTCAGAAACAACCACCATTCTGAAAAAGGATATAAGCGGTAATATTACTACTGATATAAACACAGCCGTGGTAACGCCGAGAGCTCCTGCAGCAGGTTATATCGCTCCGGAAATACAATCCTTTGAAGGCAGCGGTCCGGGTACTGGTCAGATATCCATTTCTATCCTAAATCCTGATTCTATAAAAAATAATAATACGTACAGGCTGGAATTTTATGACGATGCTCCTTACCACAATTCCGCACATCCGGAGTATTCGGTTATCAACTCTCTCACCGGGGATACGCTGTTGAACAAGAAGACGATAAAAGGAATTAATGAACAGTCTCCTGTGCTGGACGGTTATACAATTGATATTAAAAGCGATACTGTTGTTACGATTGATTTCGATAAATCAGGCTGGGAAAACGGGCAAAGCAACTATGTTGTGCAGCTGGGATTTGATTCACGTTTTGCTTCTGCATACTCGGGCAAGAAAATAAATTATCCCGCTGATTATGAGATCACTTTTACTGAACCGGGACAGGGAGATCTTTCGTTTCCTGCCACAGCCTTCAGTAATCCGATACAATCAAACATTATTGTAAAAAATGTCACTGAGAACAATGAGCATTTCCAGTTTATTTTTCGCGATGAAAATAACGATGAACTTTTCAATGAAGGCGACGCCATTTTCTTTGTCTTTGGTGATTCGCTTGGTAAACCGGCAACAGGCTTTCCCAATCTTCATGTCAGCTGGTCTGTAACCTTGTTTAAGGATACTTCTATTGCAGAACAGGACCAGAAACCGCCGCAGCCTGGGGATGTTTACAAATTCGTAAATGCAAAACCTTTCCGTGAAGGTGAGTTTTATGAATTCAAAACTAAAGCTCAGGGACTGGATAAATCCCTGGCTTCCAAAGAACTGGCTGATATCGCCGTAGTTCCTAATCCGTATGTCGGAGCTGCTTCCTGGGAGCCTTCAACTGTAGAAGTTGGAAGAGGGGAGAGAAGAATTTTCTTCATTCATCTGCCTCAGGAATGTACTATCAGAATTTATACTATAAGCGGGAAACTCGTAAATACAATCGAGCATAGCAGTACAATTTCAGACGGACAGGAAAGCTGGGACCTTGTATCGAAGGACGGAATGGATATTGCCTTCGGAGTTTATGTATTTCATGTAACTGCACCTGGAATCGGAGAGTACATCGGAAAGTTTGCGGTTATAAAATAATGAGATCTATCAAATTTATTGCAAGAGGATGCCATGCGTAATCTATCTCATTCAATAATGATTTTAATAATACTGATTTTTTTATTTAGAGATCAGGAAACTTATTCTCAGAACGTCTCAAAGACCGGTACAACGGCAGGCTCATTCCTTGAGATAGGAGTCGGCGCTGCTGCGAACGGAATGGGGGGTGCATTCGTCGGCCGTGCTGATGACGCTTCTGCATTATACTGGAATGTGGGAGGTATTGCCTCCCGTTCGCGTAATGAAGTGCTGCTCGTTCATACAAACTGGATTGCAGATACCAGGTTTGATTTTGCTGGTTTAGTCTTAAATCTCGGAGAATTCGGAAATATCGGGCTAAGTTTTACATCTTTATCAATGGCTGATATGAAGGTTAGAACTGTAGAGCAGCCCGAGGGAACAGGTGAATATTTCAGTGCAGGAGATATTGCAGTTGGACTTTCATATGCAAGATATCTGACCGACAGGTTCTCCGTTGGTCTTACTGCAAAATATATTCAGCAGTCCATCTGGCATATGAACGCTATAGCATTTGCGATAGATGCGGGAACGGTTTTCAGAACCGATCTTCTCGGCGGTCTTACCATAGGTGCAGTATTTTCGAACTTCGGAACACCAATGCGCCTGCAGGGCAGGGATGCAAGATATTTTATCAGGGTTGATGAAACAAAACAGGGATCGAACGACAATATCCCCGTTAATATCGATCTTGATTCATGGGACCTTCCGCTGTATTTCCAGATCGGTGTTTCTACACCCGTATTTAATGAAGATGATTATAAAATGTATGTTTCAGTCGATGCCCTTGTTCCCAATAATGATTATCAAAGCCTGAATGTCGGTGCTGAATTTACCTTCATGGATGTTCTATCCCTGCGGGGCGGGTATAATTCATTATTCCTTCAGGATGCGGAAGGTGGTTTATCACTAGGACTGGGAGTGAATTCGCAGATGCTTTTAAGTGTAGCTACTGTTTATTTCGATTATGCTTTCAGGGATTTCGGACGACTTAATAATGTACATAATTTTTCAATCGGAATAAGATTTTAGTCGGGATTCTATTTTCACGTAAGTTCTTGCTATGAAAACGAAAATTTTCTTACTTCTGTTTTTTCTTATTAACTCCGTTTATGTCTTTTCACAGGATTTATTCTTCGAATCGGAGCAGGATAGTGTCAGCAAAGAAGATGTTGTTGCACAGGTCGACACAATTAAAATTACTGCGGAAGAATTTTTTTATTCATACGAATTCGGACCTGCCTTTCCTAAAAGAGAAAATGATTCGAAAGAAGTCCATTTAAAATATCTGATAAATGAAAAACTCCTTGCTTTGGAAGGATATAAAACAGGTGTAATGGAGAATAGTGACGTACGGGGTATATATAGTGACTTTAAGTCAGATCTCGCTTCTGAAGAAATGTTCAGACAGGAGATACTACCTGATGTGAAGATAACTGAGGACGAGATAGACAGGGTTACTGAAAAAAAACTTATTGAATATGAAATAAGGTGGCTGTACAGCCGTAATGAAGGTTCCGCCATTGCTCTGCTGAAGAAATTACAGGCAGGAGTATCATTTGATTCATTATTCAACGAACAGCTCAACGATTCCGTTTTTATTAACGACAGGCAGATGACCAGCACGCTGTATGATATATATATGAAGAATCCTCTTCTTGCCGGTATTCTTGACACTCTGCAGGCCGGAATTATTCCTCCTCCGATTCATACAGATGACGGATGGTATATCGTAAAGGTTGATAATGTTACAAGAAGTCTGATCACCGGTGAAGCAGAAATGAATAAACTAAGGGCGGAATCTATTGAAGGAATTAAAAAGAGTAAAATGGGAATGAAGTCGGATGAATTTATAAAAGGTCTTTTTGATAAAGAAAAGCCGGTTATTAAACGTGATGCTTTTAATCTATTGAGAGCATACCTAGGAAAATTTGTACTGCCGTCTTCGAAGTATGATGAATGGGGACTTGAGGTTAAGCTGGATTCAGCATTATCGGTATTGGGTCTTAAACGGGGCGACAAATATCCGGGAATCACACTGGTTGCCGGATCGGTCTATAAATATTCGCTGGATGATTTTATAGAATGGTACAGGGACAGATCAGAGTATATTAAGTTTTCTGAAGATGACATAGACAGTTTCTCGCATTCTCTGGAGAATCTGATCTGGGTCATGGTGAGGGACAGGATGCTGGGAAAGACAGCGGAGAATAAAGGCTATACCAGGTCTGCCTGGGTCGAAAAACAGGCGGCCTGGTGGAGAGATAAAATAGCTTACAGCGCTTATCGGAACAAGCTGGAAAAATCTATTATTCTTGCCTCAGATGAAATTAAGCTTGTAAAAGAAAATAAGAGATCAGAATCAGATATTATGAGTCAGGAGCTTTCTAAGAAGGTACTTCACAAGGTTCTTCAGCTCAGACAGGAGCATAAAGTTATTATAAACAGAAACATACTTGATAAAATTAAAGTCTCCTCTGAAAATGATAAAAAAGCTATCGATATTTATTTTGTCAAAAGAGGCAACCTGATACCGAGGACACTGTTTCCGTCTATAGATAATGACTGGATCAGCTGGGAATAATATATGAAAACTCCCTTAATTATCATTTTCAGCCTTGTTCTGCTCTCATTAAATAGCTGCAGCAGCGATAAAAAAAATGAAAACAGACTTCTCTACTGGTGCTCTAATAACTCGGATGAGATAATTTTTGCAAAGATAAGAACTGCCGGGTGGAATAGTAACAACCCTGAACTTCCTGTTAAATTCCAGCCTGTTCCCGAGGGACGTTCGAGTGAGGAAATTATACTTGCTGCGGTTGTAGGCAATACTACACCAGATATTTATTCAAATATGTGGCAGGGTGATGTTGAGGCATATGCACAGGCAGGTGTGCTTGTAGCATTGGATACCCTCCCCGGATTCATAAATTTTATGTACACCAGGTGCGACAGTTCGGTGATTGAAGAAATCACTTCTCAAGATGGACACATATACCAGGTTCCATGGAAAATAAATCCCATCATGCTGATCTATAATGTTAATATTATTAATGACCTGGGATTAAAAAATCCTCCCCGGACCTATGATCAGTTCTTTGACGCCTCGAAGAAATTCCAGAAGGATATTAACGGCGACGGTTATGTTGACAGGTGGTTCGGATACTCGGAGGTATTCGTTACCTGGTGGCAGAGGTTCTTCGATTTTTATCCACTATATCTCGCAGCTTCAGGAGGAGCCCCCCTTATAAAAGATGATAGTGCCGTCTTTAATAATAGATATGCTGTTGAGGTATTCAGATTTCTTCAGACCTTATACAAAAAAAAATATTTTGCAAAAGAACAGTTATCAGCCAGACAGGATCCTTTTTTGTCAAGCGTGATTGCTTCGAGATTTACGGGCCCGTGGGAAATCGCCCACGCTGAAAAATTTAAACCTAAAGGTTTTAAGTACGCTTATACAACCATGCCTGTGCCCGACGATCATAATGGTCCGGTTTATACTTATTGTGACCCGAAGAATATTGTAATATTTAAAAGTTGTAAGGACCCCGTTGCTGCCTGGAATTATATTAAGACACTGATCAATAAGGAAGGGGATCTGAAGCTTGTGGAATTGACTAACCAGCTCCCCAGACGAAAAGAACTGGAAAGCGATCCTTTCTTTAAAAGCTACTTCAACAAAAATCCAAAGATGAGGATATTTGCAAAACAATCAAAATATGTACGGGGAACAGACGCATCGCCTGTACTTAAAGAAGTTTTTGATTTGATTTCCCAGGAATATGAAGCCTGTGTCGTCTACGGCCAGAAGACTCCCGAGCAGGCTGTTAAAGATGCGGCTGACGCAGTCAACTTATTGTTTATTAAATAGATGAACAGGAATGAGTAACAGAAAAAAAATACTGCCTTACCTGCTGGTTTCACCTTATATAGTGCACTTCCTGCTGTTCGTCTCATTTCCTGTTATCTTTTCAATTATACTCACCTTCCATAAGTGGAATATAATTTCACCGATGGAGTACTCCGGGGTTACGAATTACGTGAAACTCTTCAGCGATAAAACATTTTTCAAATCAATCTTTAACACACTGATATTCCTGGTCATTCATATCCCTTTGCAGATTATTGTTGCGCTTTTCCTGGCTGAAGTACTGAACCAGAATATCAGGCTCAGAGGACTGTTCAGAGGGGCATTCTTCCTGCCGGTGATTGTTTCCGGTGTAGTAGTCTCAATTTTGTGGCAGCAGTTGTATGGATTTGATACCGGGCTGCTTAACAGACTCCTGACCTCTGTAGGCCTTGAAAAAGTCGGCTGGTTGATCGACCCTAAAATTGCGATGCCGTCGATTGCTCTTATGGCGACATGGAAGAATGTAGGACTTTATATAATATTGTTCCTGGTAGGACTCCAGACAGTTCCCGAACAATATTATGAGGCTGCAGATCTTGAAGGTGCGTCTCATCTTCAGAAATTTTTTAAGATCACCCTTCCTATGATAAATCCCACGATATTTATGGTGGTGATCCTTTCAACTATAGGTGGCTTTTCATTATTTATTGAACCTTACATAATGACGGGTGGCGGACCTCTGAACAGTACCGTATCGGCAGTTCTGTATATCTATAAACAAGGTTTCTTTTATTACCATATGGGTTATGCTGCAACACTGGGATTGTTCTTTGCATTAATCATTCTTGCAGTTGTAGTACTTCAGAAAAAGTTCATAGAGAGGAACAATTGAAATATCTTAAAAAAATATTGTTCTATACCGCGCTGACTCTCAGCGCGCTGACTTTTGTCTATCCTTTCTACTGGATGGTGATGGGTTCTTTCGCGCCTGAAAATGAGATTGGAAGTCTTACGCTGCTGCCTGATTCGCTTTCTCTGAGCAGTTATTCCCAGATGTTTGACAAGATCCCGATAGGTGGAGCGTTTATAAACAGCCTGATCGTTTCTCTGTCTATTACTATCGGGGTGCTTGTTTTTGGATCAATGATCGGGTATGCTCTGGCAAAGCTTACCTTCCGAGGAAGGGAGTTGATTTTTTATATAATCATTTTTACTATGACACTGCCCTTCCAGATCACCCTTATACCTCAGTACATAATTATGGTAAAGTTCGGATGGATTGATACATATCTTGCACTTATAGCCCCATACCTTATCAATGCCCTGAGCATAATTATGTTCCGACAGTATTTTAAAACCATCTCCGATAGTCTGATAGATGCGGCAAGAATAGACGGCTGTAATGAACTCCAGATAATATTCAGAATTTTATGGCCAAATTCAATGCCGGCAATAATAACAATAGCAATTATCACTTTTATGGCATCATGGAATGAAGTGCTCTGGCCTTTGATTGTTATTCGTGACGAAAGTTTAATGACCATGCCGCAGCTGGTTACACTCTTTTCTGTAGGCGGCAGAGCGGACTCGCAGCTTGGAGTTAAACTAGCTTCCGCTGTAATGCTGGCACTTCCGATCGTATTGGCATATCTCTTCTTTCAAAAATATTTCATACAGAGTATGACATCAACAGGACTAAAGGAATAAAGAAATTATGGGTTTTAAGAATACAAAGACAGGAGTTCAGATTCCCGTATCTGAAGCGCCCCAAAAGAATAAAAAGGATAATCAAGGAGTAAAATTAATGAATAAGATAGTTAAGTTTGAGGGTAATCCTATTTTAACGAAAGAAAATGTACCGTTCAGGGTTAATTCAATCTTTAATGCCGGCGCTGTTAAAATAGGGGACAGGTACATCCTTCTCTGCAGAACAGAGATGCCTGACGGAAGATCCTCTTTTACTATTGCTGAAAGTACTGATGGAATAAATTTTACTGTTGCAGATAGACCATGTCTGACGCCGAAGGATCACAAAGACTATTATGAGTATGTAGAGTGGGGTATTGAGGATCCCAGGATAACGCCGATCGGCGGAAGCTATTTCTTAACCTACACCGGGTATTCACAATATCAGCCTCTTGTCATACTCGCTGAAACAAAGGATTTTAAAGATTTTATTATTCATGGGCCGATCAGCGAACCGTCGAACAAAGACTGTTCTCTATTCCCTGAAAAGCTGGGAGAATATTACTGGAAAGTTGACAGACCTTCTGCCGGAAACAGAAAAGATATATGGATAAGCAAAAGTCCGGATCTTATTCACTGGGGATCTCCGCGTGTATTGATGCAGCCGCTGCCCGGAACCTGGGAAACTGATAAAATTGGCTCTTCAAGCAACCCTCTACGAACAGAAGATGGGTGGCTTATGCTCTATCATGGAGTTAGAGAATTTCCTGCCAGCTCAATATATAAGCTCGGAGTCGTCCTGCTTGATCTGGAAAAACCCTGGATTGTGAAAGGAAGGACCCGGGAGCCTATCCTTGTACCGGATCATTATCATGAAAGAACCGGAGATGTAATGAATGTTGTTTTCTCAAACGGCTGGGTACCGGAATCCGATGGTGAAATTAAAATTTATTACTCCGGTGCAGATTCGAATGTGTGTCTTGCTCTTACATCCAAAGAATACCTGGTATCCCTATGTATTTAGAAATAAAGAATGTCAGAATATTACTTTTAACTGCCGCGGTACTACTACTGTTTTCTTCCTGCCAATCTGTAAACAAACAACAGCAGGAAAAAGGTCCACTTGTGAACGCAGCACACCTTGATTCTCTTTACGAAGAGATAACTGTAAACGGCACTCAGATGGGCATTATTCATATCTACAGCGATTATCCCGGCTATAAATGGGTCTCAGACGATGATGAAGGTGCTGCCTGTGTTGACGATGCAGCCCGTGCGACGGTTTTTTATCTTAATGAATATGATTCGAAACAGGATACGGCAGCCCTATTAAAAGCAGAGAAACTCATAGAATTTCTTTTATATATGCAGTCGGATAACGGGTTCTTCTACAATTTTATATTTGAAGATCATTCAATAAACAAAAGTCACAAGAACAGTATCAATATAGCAGGCTGGTGGAGCTGGCGCGCGATGTGGGCTTTATCGGAGGGGCGCACAATACTTAAAAATATTAAACCGGATTTATCGGCCAGAATAGGTGTGTCTTTAGAAAAATCGGTAACTGCAGCTGAACAGTCTTTTCCGGATGAACAGAAAACCGGAAACATTGCGGGAGTTGAGATACCGGAATGGCTTCCGGATGTAAGTGCCTCGGACCAGGCTGCAGTCCTCTTACTTGCTTTCGTGAATGTCTTTGAGCAGACGAAGGACACAGTTATTCTTCGGTATGTCGACAAATTATGTGACGGCATACTTCTGATGCAGAAAGGAGGTTCCGAAGAGATTCCCTATGGGGCTTTTCTTTGCTGGCAGAATGTCTGGCATGCCTATGGAAGCAGTCAGTCGTACGCACTGTTAAAAGCTTCACGAATTTTAAAAAGGACTGACATTCAGTCGGCTGCAATTAAGGAGATAAATTTCTTTTATGATTACCTGCTGAAAAAGAATTTTCTCAGCAGCTTTGAAATAACAAAGGACGGCGGTGTATACAAATTCTCCACAGAAGAACGTTATTCACAGATCGCATATGGTATAAGACCGATGATCTTCTCGTGCCTCGAAGCATTCTCTTTAACAGGCGACTCAACTTTTGTTTCCAAAGCTGCTAAGATAGCCGGATGGTTTTTTGGAAATAATCCGGCAGTTGCCCGGATGTATAATCCTGAAGACGGAATCTGTTATGACGGTATAAATTCCGGGGATGAAATTAACTTAAATTCGGGGGCTGAGTCAACAATAGAGGCGCTGCTTTCGATGCAGATGCTCGAATACTACAGGATTACTAAAAATGATATTTTGAACCCGGGAATGGATTAGCGGGAAGATGAAGATAGACAAAACACGCATACTGTTAAAACCAGATCCTAAAAGAGTACTGCTCAGGCCATTGGAGCCTTCCTCAGAAAATCAGAAAATGAATATAATTTCAAGGATATTAAAACTGACGGAGGCAGAAGTCCAAGCTGAATTGGAAAAGGTGAGGAATGAATTCAACAAAAGGCACAGAAACAGCGAAGATTTCTTCTTAAAAAGGTTTAACAAGGCTGCTCCATATATTCCTGCTGAAGAGGAAATCAGCAGGGAAAGAAAGCTACTTATTGGTGCTTTGTTTTCGATGGAATATTCACTTGAATCAGCAGCATTGTTTAATCCATCAATTGTGTGGGATCCCGATCAGTCAGGACTCCCGGAAGGCAGCAAAAGATTTATACTAAGCCTGCGGGCAGTAGGTGAAGGTCACATTTCGTCAATCGTTTTTCGTACCGGTGTTGTGGACAGCGGTAATAAAATAACTGTTGTCGATCCCGGCCGGTTTGTATCCTCACCGGTATCAACAGCCTACCCTTTATATAATAAGGATTTGTTTAATAGAAAGATAGAGACCCTGGGTTTAAAGGATGAATTCTCAGAGAAGATTTCCGGGAATTTAGGGGATACTTTTATATTAAATGAACTTGAGAATTTATTTAAACAGATTCTATCTGATCCTCATTACGATAATAAAAACAACAGAATAACTGCAGAAAATATTCTTTCAATTAACCGTTCGGAATATGAAATGTTCTACAATGCGGAAACCCCTTTATCTGAAAGAATCATTTTTCCCGGTAGTCCTGCCGAAACCAACGGGGTGGAAGATGCACGCTTCGTAGAATTTCGTGAAGAAGATGGCAGTAAATCGTACTACGCTACCTATACAGCATACAACGGGCAGAGGATCCAGTCGCAGCTGCTTGAAACAAAAGATTTCCTGCGTTTCAGGATAAATAAGATTTTCGGAACGGAGGCAAGGAATAAAGGAATGGCGTTATTCCCAAGGAAAGTGAACGGGAAGTATGTCATGCTTTCCAGGCAGGATAATGAGAATAATTATATAATGTATTCAGATGATCTGCTTTTCTGGAACTCAAAAAAGTTATTATCCGAACCTGTCTTTACCTGGGAAATGGTGCAGCAGGGAAACTGCGGTTCGCCTGTTGAAACTGACAAGGGATGGCTGGTGCTCACACATGGAGTTGGACCAGTTAGGAAATACTGTATAGGGGCAATGCTGCTTGATATTGATGATCCCGGAAAGGTGATCGGACGCCTCAAAGCTCCACTTATAAGTGCCGATGAAGAGGAAAGGGAGGGGTATGTACCTAATGTGGTTTATACGTGCGGCAGTATAGTTAAGGATGACGAATTAATTATTCCATATGCTGTATCTGATTATGCAGGAAGTTTTGCTAAAGTCAGGCTGTCAGCCCTGTTAGATGAATTAAAATCTGAAAGAGTTTAATATGTTAAAGAAATTACTAAAGAACTTGTTGCCGGTATTTATGCTCTTATTGTTTATCTCATCTTTCTGCTGGGGACAAATACCGGATGATAAATTGAAGATAGATTATAAGGGAAACGCAAAAATTGAAGTAGGAGGACCCTACGCGGGTATTGAAATTCACCATAGCTCACCGTTGCTTCAAAGGATCAGTTTCTTTTATCCGGTAGCAAATAGTCTTGATGAAAGTACTGATTACTGGAAACGCGATACTTCTTTTATTATGCAGCTTGGTTTGAAATCCGGTGATGGACCAAAAGAATTCATCGGGCGGGAACCTTTTGAATTTACGCTGACCCCCTACTCGGTCGTTTTTCATAAACAGGATGCTGATAAATCATTAGCTGTATCCTATACTTTCACAGGTTCAAAGCCCGCATTGGTTGTTAAGTATGAAATTAAGAATAAAAGGGCAGAAGTCACTCCATTCGAATTCTATACAGATCTGGAAACAGCTATAAGGACAAGTCATTCTTTCAATTTTATTCATAAGGCATGGACGGAATACGACAGCAGTATTTCGGCAGTCTACACAAATTTTGATGATCCTCAGACGCAAAATGCTCAGATTTTTATTGTTAATGCGGGTGAAAAACCATCCTCGTTCAGTACAGCCAGCAGATTAACAGGAATAACCAATCCCGGTAATGAGTGGCTCACTACGGAAAATCTGGATAACAGGCTTATATCCCGTGACAACCAGAGCCGACCTGCAGCCAAATTTCTCTACCACAAAATTCTTGAGCCAGGGGAAACTATGACCGTGATCCAGGTAATCGGGATGTGCAGACAGTACGAAGGAAAAGAGCTGGCGGGTTATCTGAGTATGAATTATCAACAAGAGGTAGATAATTTTGAACAGGCGGTTCTGAAAAAAGTGTATAAAGGGACGGAGCTGAAAACCGGTGACCCTGTAATAGACAGATCAGTATCCTGGGCAAAAACTATCCTCGAAGTAAACACACATTATATAGATGGTGAGTTTGTCCCGATGCCATGTCCGGCTGAGTATAATTTTTACTTTACTCACGACGTCCTGAAGACTGATCTTGCTGCGGTGAACTTCGATACCGCAAGGGTTAAAAGAGACCTTGACTTTATTAAAAGGCATGCTGATGAAAACAAAATTATCCCACATGCATATTACTGGAAAGACAGTGCCTTTGTTACCGAGTATGCAGCACATGATAACTGGAATAACTTCTGGCTTATTATTGTTTCCGGGAGCTATCTTCGTCATTCGGGAGATACATCATTCGTAAGAACACTCTATCCATATATACAGAAGAGTCTTAAGCAGGCACTTATGACCAAAGAGGATGATGATCTTATGTGGTCGGAGAGACCCGACTGGTGGGATATTGGTAAAAGGTATGGCCCAAGGACATATATGACTGTGCTTGCGGTAAAGGCTATCAGAGAATTTAATTTTATATCGACAGTTCTGGGAAAAGATCCGGAAAAACTTTTGGATTACGAACACATGGCAGAAAGGATGCAGCATCAGCTGAACGCAGAACTCTGGGATGATAGCCTGAAATATCTCATAAATTATTACGAGCCCGGCAAGAAAGATGACCATTATTATATCGGCTCGCTGCTGGCTGCACATTATGGTCTGTTAAATAAAGAAAGAATTGATGATCTGGTTCAAACTGCAGGCAGGAAACTGCTTGATAAAAAAGTGGGTATCTATAACGTTTTTCCGATGGACTTTGAAAAGCTGGGCAGTTACCTGAATTTTGTTGGTAATGAAGCAGGCGATCCGTTCCTATATGCTAACGGCGGTATATGGCCGCACGGTAATGCATGGTATGCACTTGCGCTGATGGCGGATGGAAAAAAAGATGAAGCCTTTTCGTTTATCAAAAATGTCATGACAATTGATGGTATTATGGCAGGCCCTAACGGACAGCCGGCCATGTATGAAGTCCGTGATGGAAATTACCACGACCCCGCCGCGTACGGTACTGTTGATAAACCGCAGTTTCTTTGGGCTGCCGGCTGGTACCTGTACTCATTGTACCATCTCTTTGCGGTTCAGGAAAATGAATGGAACATTCACTTCGATCCTTATAATCCTGGAAGTACTCCCGTATTGATGGATCTTTACACGGGCGGCAGACTCGCTAAAATCACTGTCTTTGGCGGCGGAAAATATATAAAACGAATATCATATGACGGGAAAGAACTGCCCACTGCAGTCATACCATTCAGCGTAGGGTATGGCAGCATAGTGATGGAGACAGGCATTCCTTTATCACCCTACCTTGCTGACTGCCGGTCACAACTTCAATCAGCCGCGTATGATGCCGGCTCGGGGATACTGGACCTGAGCCTGAATAGTTTTCCCGGTCATTCAGATATGGTCACCATAATCGCACCTGCAAAACCTTTTAAAGTATTTATTGATGGTCAACAATTAAATGAACAGCCTGAGGTAACAGACAGCGACGGAGTAAGTATTATACGGTTTGGATTTACATTCAGGAATTCAGATGCAATAATCAGAATGGAGTTTGAATAATTTTAGAATGAGTAAAAAGTATTATCTGTATGACAACTGGAGTGTCAAACTTACATCTAACCTGAAAGGCGAAAAGGACATTCCCCGGAAAGTATTGAAGAACTGGATACCTGCCGAAGTTCCCGGAACAATACATACTGACCTGTTGAATGCCGAAATTATTGATAATCCTTTTAAAGAAAGAAATGAATTCAATTACCGCTGGATAACCAGAAGCGGCTGGACATACAGAACAGAATTCAAATACCCCGAAGGGCTCAGCAGAAGTTCTATAATAAAATTAGTTTTTGAAGGCGTTGATACCGTCGCAGACATATTCCTCAATCATAAACTAATCGGCCGCACAGAAAATATGTTTGTTAAATATGAATTTAATGTTGACCAGGTTTTGAATTCAGCCTGGAACGTACTTGAGCTCAGATTTGAATCGCCGCTGGAAAGAGCAGTAAAGCATGAAGAGAAATACGGGAGACTCTCTCCTGCGAAAGATTCCTTCAGAACACATATTCGCAAAGCTCAGTATTCATTCGGGTGGGACTGGGGACCTTCTTATCCGACAACCGGTATCTGGCGCCCTGTGTATCTTAAAGCTGTGGAACAGGCCATTATACGATCCGTCAGTTTCAATACAGAGAAACTTACCCGCAGTAAAGCCCGGGTAAAAATTGGATTCGAAGCTGAAGTCTATACTAAAAAACATATAAATGCGGAAATTACTCTAAGCAGGTATGATGATGATTTGTATCATAAAAAAATAAGGAATGTTAATAAAAAACAGCACGGTATAAGATTTGAAATTGAAAATCCTTCTTTATGGTGGCCCAACGGCATCGGTGAGCAGAATTTATATGAACTGGTAATCAGACTGAGTGACGCTTCCGGTACACTAATTTATGAAGAAAAAAAGAAGGTCGGGATCCGAAAGATTGATCTTGAACTCAGCGATAAAAATAAATCTGTATTCCGTTTCAGGGTTAATAACAAGATTATTTATATGAAGGGGATGAACTGGATACCTGCAGACTCATTCCTGCCCCGCGTGAATGAGAGGAAATATTCTGAACTTTTAAAACTTGCGGCAGAGGCAAATGCCAATATGATACGGGTATGGGGCGGAGGGATATATGAGAGTGATGATTTTTACGATCTATGCGATAAGCTGGGTCTGCTTGTATGGCAGGATTTTATGTTTGCCTGTGAAAATTATCCTGAATATGATGAATTCCTTAAAACCGTATCTAAAGAAGTTACTCAGAACGTGGAACGACTTCGGACGCATCCCTGCATAGCACTATGGTGCGGTAATAATGAGAATGAATGGATCTGGCATAGTACCCACTCCGGTTCATATCAAGAGATGCCGGGGTATAAGTTATTTCATAAGGTGATACCCGGTTTGATGAAATCGCTCAAGACTGATGCACCATACTGGCCTACCTCACCTTTCGGAATTGATGAGGATCCTAATTCACAAACTTCAGGCAACAGACATCAATGGGATATCTGGAGCAACTGGATCGATTACTCGCAAGTGGCAAATGACAATAGTCTGTTTGTAACTGAATTCGGCTTTCAGGGTCCTGCCTGCCTGGATACTTTTAATAAAATACTTCCTGCCGGGAAAAGAAAAATTCAATCGCCGGCATTTGAGTATTACAACAAACAAATTGAAGGTCCTGAACGGGTAATTCGTTTTCTGGCCGCTCATCTCCCTATCAGGACAAATTGGGATGATTTTATCTACCTTGCACAATTAAACCAGGGGTTAGCACTTAAAAGATGTCTTGAACACTGGAGAGGAAACAGGAAAGTGACAGGCGGAAGTCTTATCTGGCAGCTGAATGACTGCTGGCCGGTGACGAGCTGGTCGTTGATTGATTCCTCAACTACTCCCAAAATGGCTTACTATTTTGTTAAAAAAGCCTTTTCGGATACTGTTATTCAATTCAGAGAATCAGGTTCGACATTGAAGATATTTGTTTTAAATGAGGGAGGGATAGAACGGTTAACTATTGAAACACAAATGCTCGATGCCCTTACCGGAAAAATGATCTTCAAAAGATCGAAGAAAATCTCTTTGGTTAAAGGAAAATATTTTGAAGCTGATAAAATAAATACCTCGAAGTTTTCAGATACTGAAAACGGGGTTATTATTTCCAGTCTATACGACAAGGATAGAAATATTATCCACAGAAACTTTTATGCCGACAAAGAATGGAAACATATCAGTCTGGCTGATCCGGGAATTAAAATTTCACTACCCGAAAATTCCGGATCCGGCTTTATTACGCTTACTTCTACCCGGACTGTATTCTTCGTAGATGTCTATCATCCCGGTATTACATTCAGCGACAGGGGTTTTATTCTGCTTCCCGGGGAAAAGAAACAGCTGAAGATTATTAAAGGCAATAAAAGAATCGGCAGGGAGAATATCAGGATATATTCTTTAAATAATTACCTGAGGCAGTGATATGAAATTACAATTTAATTCATTGAGCTTCCCAGGGAGCATACTGGCAGCCCTTTTTCTAATAAGTCAGGTCTCTGCCCAGCAGATAAATATTAACCGTGTGGAATTGATGCCGAATATGCCCACGCCATATGAAATGCGGAACTGGAAGCAGGCGGCTGCTGGCTATGATAGTCTTGTTTTCGACTTTAACCTGGCCGGGCAATATCTCCCGCTGATCTGGCTGAACACAAATACGATCAATTATCCTGAACATAACAGTTTTGGCCTCCATACTGTAGTAGGAACTACCGTCCCATCATCCTCCGAAGCAATCAACCTGATACCCGCGGTAACGGGTGCTACGCTTTCAGGTACCGATAAGAGCAATCAGAATGGGAATAACTTTGTGCTGATGAGTGAGGAATATTTTAATAAGGAAAACAGTGCAGATGTTTACCTTAACCATCCTACCGGAAGCAATTGGGATGACTGGTGGTACGATATTATGCCGAATGTATTTTTCTACCAGCTTTATAATCTGTACCCGCCTTATGGTGAATTTTCCTACCAGTTAACCAGTATAGCCGACCTCTGGCTTGAAGCAGTTACAGTAATGGGAGGGAGTCCAACTCCCTGGCAAGTTCCTTATATGAATTACCGTGCTTTTAACCTTATGACCATGACCCCTTATGCCTCAGGCGTTCCCGAGCCTGAAGCCGCAGGAGCTCTCGCATGGATCTTATACAATGCATACAAGGAAACAGGAAATGAGGATTACAGGATTGGGGCGGAATGGTGTCTGGAATTTCTCAATTCACTCATTTCTAATCCTTCTTATGAACTTCAGCTGCCATACGGGGTACTTGCTGCAGCCAGAATGAATGCTGAACTCGGGACAGACTACAACATTACTAAGCTGGTAAACTGGTGTTTTGATGTAGGCCCGCTCAGGCAGTGGGGAGCAATTGTCGGTACCTGGGGCGGTTATGATGTGGATGGTCTTATCGGTGAAGTAAATGGTTCAAACGATTATGCTTTCCTGATGAATACATTTGAACAGATCGGAGCGCTGGTACCACTAACACGGTATGACGACAGGTTCGCCAGAGGTATAGGTAAATGGGTGCTGAATGCTGCAAATGCCGCCAGATTGTTTTACCCGAATTACCTTCCTGATCAGAATCAGGATAGTGAAGAATGGGCTCATCAGTATGATCCGTATTCATATATAGGACACGAAGCACTGCGTCAGTCACAGGGCGGAGCCAGTCCCTATGCAACCGGTGATGCGATCAGCGGCGGTTGGGGATTAACCAACCTTGCACTTTACGGATCTTCGCATATCGGTATTGCAGGCGGGATCATTGATACGACCGATGTCAGTAAGATTCTGCAGCTTGATCTCTTAAAGACCGATTACTTCCATTCGAATGCGTACCCAAGCTTTCTTTACTATAATCCGTACACTTCCGGCAAACAGATCACCATTGACGTCGGATCAGGTTCACATGATATTTATGACGCTGTCTCCAATTCAATATTAATCGGAGGAGCTACCGGAAATACGCCTATTACTATTCCTGCAGATGGTGCTGTAATTGCAGTAATTATACCTTCCGGAAGTACAATAACCTATGATCTTAATAAAGCATATGTAAATGGCATTGTTATCGATTACCTCTCAGGCCAGCCTGTCACAAATTATCCGCCAAGGATAAAATCGCTCTCGTCTGAAGATACACTGCTGGTATTCGGCGACTCAACAAATATCTACTGTACTGCTGAAGATATAGACGGTAATCCATTATCGTATCAGTGGCAGGTATCCGGCGGAAGTTATACAGGATCCGGTTCCGAAATAAACTGGCAGGCACCTGCCGCTGCAGGCACATACCTTATTATCTGCACAGTAAATGACGGACAGGATGGAACTGCATCAGATTCTATTCTTATCGATGTAACTGAATTTATTAATTACGATCCGGTTATAACGGGAATGACAGCGCATCCCAGGAAAATTAATCCGGGCTCTGATTCTCAGATAACCTGTTATGCCTCTGATCCAGATGGGGATAGTTTAACCTATGCATGGTATCCGGGTTCCGGGACAATTAATGGAATCGGGGCAGAAGTGGCCTGGACAGCTCCAATAACTGAGGGCAATTACTATATCGGCTGTCTCGTGAGTGACGGTAGGGGAGGAGAAGCGATAGACAGCATAGGCGTTTCAGTACGAGATACCTCTGTACACCAGACGGGCGAGCTTGTAGCATATTATCCGTTTAACGGTAATGCAGATGATGAGAGCGGATTTAACAATAACGGTACAGTGTCAGGCGCTGTTCTCGTACCCGACCGGCATGGCAATCCATCAAGCGCCTACAAGTTTGATGGAGTCAATGACTATATACAGGTTCCCAGCAGCTCAAGTCTCAACTTTCAAAATTCAGTCAGCATTAATTTCTGGATCAGAGTAGGACAGTTTTATGAAAGAGAATCGTACCCATTGTCGCATGGCAATTGGGAAAACAGATGGAAAATCTCTCTGACGGATAAGCATATAAGATGGACAGTTAAGACGAATACAGGAACAAAAGATCTTGATTCAGAAACGGAACTGGCCGCTGATAGCCTTTATAATGTTACAGTTTTATATGACGGCAGTGATTATGAAATCTACTTAAATGGTGAACTTGATGCCTTCTCGATATTTTCCGGACAGATCCTGACTACTAATATTGATTTGATGATGGGACAGGTTCTTCCTGGCAACAATCAGTATAACTTTAACGGCGTACTGGATGATATCAGGATTTATAATTATGCCATTTCCTATGCGGTTATCCAGTCGTTCTACGACGTTTCGACAGGTATAGGTAATAAACAGGATCCGGAGATTCCGCTTGAATATAGACTGATGCAGAACTATCCCAATCCATTCAATTCTGTGACGAATATAAGGTATATTATTAAGGAACAAAGCAGGGTAAATCTTGAGATCTATGATGTAATTGGAACTAGAGTACGAACACTTTATAATGATCTCAGGTCGGGTGGAATATATACTGCAGTATGGGATGGAAAAGATGACCATGGCAGATCAGTCTCCAGCGGGGTTTATTTCTGCAGACTTAAAGCAGGTGGATTTTTCCAGACCAAAAAAATTCTTCTGCTGAAATAAGGATCAGGGTCATTTCTCTCATAAGGTCTTCTCTGAAAGTTTGTAAAATAATATATTTCCAATGTTGAAGTAGTATTAATTATTTATGCTTTTCAAATCAGATAAAACAAAGTACCGGCTTGCAGTAGTATTTGGCATTATTTCGTTATTAATAGGCGTATTGCTTACAATTACGTATATAATGAAAGCTGTAATCGAAAGACTTGGTGAACCCGATCAGTCTCTTTTATTCTGGTATCTGCCGATACTTTTCATAGGTATCATTTTTCTGAAGTTAGGCCTGGGGTTTGGCATCTGGGGATTTATAAGTCTACGGAAAAAAGATAAACTGTAAAAGACAGTCTAAAATCAGCGATTTACAGGTACATTTGGAAGTATATACCAGTCAGGATCTTATTTAATGATTTAATAATCAATTAAATGCTGGAATCAGCTGTAAAAGTCGTATTTTTAATATTCACAATTTCGGTAAGATATGAGCACTATTGATGAGAGCAGCGAAATATTAAACTTTCAGAAAATTGCCAAGAACATTATACCTTCTCCGGGAGAGATTCCGGAAATTGAGGGTCTTGATATATACGGTGAGACAATCCCTTTGTCCGGGGAGGTATGCGGCGACCATATAATTTATGTTGATTTCGCAAAAAGATTTAATCTGCCGGAGAGAATCAGAAGGGCTGAAACGGCAGGACGAATAGATATAGTTAATATGCTAAATGGTCTAAAAAATAAAGCAGGCATATTGCTGTCTGATGTTTCGGGTCACAGCATAACAGATCATCTTCTTAATGCAATGCTGCACCAGTCTTTCCTTGTGGGAGCCAGTTATGAACTTACAATGTACGGCGAAATAACAATCGACCTGTTTGAAACAATCAACCAGAGGTTTCACCAGTCATCCAGTATTGATAAATTCTTAACCCTTATATACGGAGAAATACAGAATGACGGAAAGTTCAATTTCATTTCTGCGGCCCATCCATTGCCGGTAGTATTTTCAAATGAATTTAACAGAATCGTTAATATCGATAGCCATAATTTTATCAACTTTGTTCCTATAGGAACGCTTCCGTCCGAAGCCGATATTGACAACCTTCATGCCAAAAGCATATTTGGATACAAGACAAAATATTCGCTTAACAGCATCAATGTTATGGGAAAGGGTGATTTACTTCTTCTTTTCAGCGACGGTTTTACCGAACAGAACAACGGCGAACAGAATTACATAAAAGACAGACTTGAACAGCAGCTCATTCGTTACAAGCATCTTTCGGCCAGGGAGATATTTAATGGAATTAAGGCCGACTTTTCCACTTATTGTCCCTCAAGGGATGATGATGCAACCCTTATTCTTATAAAAAGAACTTAGAACCACAATTACTTCCTGGTGTTTTGAATCTGATAAAAGCGGATATTTGTTCCGCTGATTTTTAATTTTGTATGTTAATTGAAAATTCATATCCGGACAAAACAGGGAAGAATATGAAATACCTGATTATTATTAACGAAGCACCTTACGGTACTGAAAAGGCATACAATGCACTGCGCCTTGCAATGCAGATCCAAAAAGATTTTCCTGAAAACGAAGTACGAATATTCCTGATGGCTGATGCTGCCTTCTGTGCACTGCCGGATCAGAATACCCCCAACGGTTATTATAATATCGAACGAATGATAAAATCAGTTTTAAATAAAGGCGGAAAAGTAAAAATCTGCGGCAGCTGCGCCGATGCACGCGGTATAAAAAATCTTACTTTAATTGAAGGCGCACAGCTCAGCACA